>CAVPTB010000006.1:0-369818 GCA_963708575.1 uncultured Acidobacteriaceae bacterium | reverse complement strand
TTGCTCCGTAAACCCCAGAAACTATGGGCTGAAAAACCTTTGGTGCCGAAGAAGGGACTCGAACCCCCACACCCTTGCGGGTACATGGACCTGAACCATGCGCGTCTGCCAATTCCGCCACTTCGGCAAAGTGACTTTAGGTTATGCCAGATCGGGCATTCACCTGTCAGGAAGAACTACAATCAATATTCTACTGGTGCGTCCTTGGCTGTCAAACGTAGCACCCCAGACGAACCGACTCCGGACGCCGATGCGCGAGTGCGCGCATCAGCATCCAAAGTTCACGACTGCGCGACCAGCGGTCCACACTTTGAGAGGATCTCAGTGCACGAATCGAAGACCGACAGTTCTCGCGAGCTACCGAAAGAGACCCGGATAAGACTGCGGGCCCTTGCCCACGACTTGAGTAACTCACTCGAAACGATCCTGCAGGCTGCGTACCTCCTCGGCCAAACCCGGCTCGATACTCACAATCGGAAGTGGGTCGAGATGATCGACAGCGCGTCCAAGGATGCCGCCCGGCTGAATCGCGAGATTCGTGAGATCCTGAAATCGCAGCTCTAAGATCAGCCGCTACCCTTCCAACTTAGCGGTCAAAGTGATATCCGCCTTCAGAACCTTCGAGACTGGACAGTTGGCCTTGGCCCCTTCCGCAATTTTCTGGAACGTGGCCGCATCGGCTCCCGGCACGTGGCCAACGGTATCCAGGTGGATAGCCGTAATCGTCCAACCGGCATCGAGCTTTTCTAAGCTTAGCGTCGCTGATGTCTCAATGCTCGAAGGAGTCAGATTTGCGGCACCAAGTTGTGCTGAGAGCGCCATGGAAAAACAGGCTGCGTGAGCTGCTGCGATTAATTCTTCAGGATTCGTGCCCGGCGTATTCTCAAATCGCGTCGCAAAAGAATACGGAGTGTTGTTGAGCACTCCGCTGCTACCTGAAACTGCACCCTTTCCATCCTTCAGTCCACCCTTCCATACTGCACTGGCTTTACGTTGCATGCATCGCTCCTCAATTATGAATTCCGGAATCCGTTTCCATTGTAGATGGAAGAACGAGATCAGGGGAATCGGAGCAGGCAAGATTGGTGCTTTCTTAAGACTAGTTCAGTAATAGTCCGAGCAACTCAAATAAAAACCGCACCGCGCACAGCTCAACTTGCAGCGATCATCTTTCAGTTGATCGGAACAGTTGGGACAAAATCGCGCGGGGTTTTTGGCTTCGTTGTATTCGTTACGAGTTGACAGGACGCGCGGTTCCGCCGGCTGATTCACTGGGGAAAAATATCATCAACAACAGCAACTCACAATTGCAGGACCGGGTTCGTGACTTTTAAGGCTACAAGCCCTGGTTACGCAACCTTGGCGGCGCTGGGAGGCTGAACCTGCTCTGGGTGCGGCAAGTGACTGTTCCAAGCTTCTGCCGCAATGAACCAGGACCCGATCCGGCGCCATGCGCGCATGAAGCTCCCACGATCAGAGGTCAACCCTTCCTTCGGGGAATGGATCGTCAGGGTATATCGTCCAATCTCCACGGCCATATCCCCCGAATAGTCCACTCGGGTGGTTTCCTGACGCAGATTTTCGTATCCGGAGTCGCCGAGTTGACGGAAGAGACGTTCGACTGCCTTTGTTCCGTGAGCGGGTTCACGGTTGGGCGCCATCAACACCGCGTCGGTTGAAAAAATGGCGGCGGCCTGATCGTAGTTGCCGGTGTTAAAAGACGTGCAGAAATCTTGGGTCAATCCGCGAATCGTGCTCTCGACGTCCAGTGACGGCCTGGCGTTTGAGGGCTTGCTGCTCAATGGCCGGTACATCCTGCTGCCTCCGTGGGGGTTAGAGGGTACATCAGGCTTGAAGACCCGACGAAGAGAACGCCCGGCCAACAACCTTTGAACACATTCTAACGCAAAGGGCTTTGAGGATTTCTGAAACTAAGGGGTCCCAGATGAATTTTTTGCGAAAAGATGGAATTGTGTTGCGGTTGACCAGCGCTGAAGACAGGCTGACAATTGGAACTCCGGGTTGCGACGGTTTCACCCCGGGGGGATACTCATCATATGTATTTCGAACAGTTTTACTTGGGCTGTCTGGCGCACGCTTCTTACCTGCTCGGATCTGAAGGCGAAGCGATAGTTGTCGATCCACAAAGGGACGTCGACCTCTATCTGAGAGCTGCCGACGAGCAGCACCTGAAAATCCGCCATATTGTCGAAACACATTTACATGCCGATTTTGTCTCGGGACATCAGGAACTTGCCGCCCGCACGGGGGCGACGATCTACATAGGCCGCCAAGCAGAGGCGAAGTTTCCCCACGTCGCGGTAGGCGACGACTCGACGATTCATGCCGGAAAGCTCAGCGTACGAGTGTTATCCACTCCCGGTCACACGCCCGAAAGTATCTGTCTCGTCGTCACCGACAGCGAAAAATCCGCCGATCCTTGGGCGGTGTTAACTGGGGACACCCTATTTATTGGTGATGTGGGCCGTCCAGATCTCTCGCCGGATTACACGCCGGCCCAACTCGCAGACATGCTCTACGACAGTTTGCACCAAAAACTATTGAAACTACCCGATCATGTCCTGGTTTATCCGGCGCATGGAGCCGGATCACTCTGTGGACGAAATATGCGCGCCGAACGCTCTTCCACTATCGGCACGGAGCGGCTCACGAATTACGCGCTGCAAATCAAAAGCAAAGAAGAGTTCGTGCGCCAGCTTACGAGCAACCTACCTGCAAGACCCGAATATTTCTCCCAAGATGCGGAGATCAACCGAACAGGCGCCGGCATGCTTGCTGAACTACCAGAATTGCCTGTTCTTCTTGCTGAGCAAGTGAAGTCCTTTATCGACGATGGTATTTTCGTTTTGGATGTTCGTCTATCGGAGGACTTCGCCACGGCCCATGTTCCCGGCTCAATCAATATTCCGCTTTCCGGTCAGTTCGCCTCATGGTCCGGTTCGATTCTTGGAGTAAAGTCACGGCCGGTGTTGATTGCGGACTCGGCGGAAAGGCTTGCCGAGGCTCGTATTCGTCTCGCGCGAGTTGGAATTGACGACATACGTGGATATTTGAAAGATGGGGTCGAAGGCTGGAAGCGAGCAGGGCTTCCCATCGCACGCATTACCCAGGTCACGGTGCAAGAGTTGAGAGATCGTATGGACGAGAGCGGAATGGAAATTCTTGACGTTCGCCGCGCTCCGGAATGGCAGGCGGGGCACCTTGAAGGGGCGACGTGGTGGCCTCTCGACAATTTCCGAGTTTCACCGCCGGAAATCGACCGAGAACGGACTACGGCAGTGCACTGCAAAGGTGGATACCGCAGCATGATCGCTTGCAGTCTGTTGCAACGCGCGGGATTTCGTCACGTGATCAATGTGATCGGCGGCTTCGATGCCTGGGAGCAAGCCAAACTCCCCGTCGTAACCGAAAAGCCGGTCGAAGTCTGACGGGCGACGATAATTTTCAAAGTCCGCCGCTTTTTCAGAATTCACGGTTAAGCCCTAGTGATGAGGGCAAGGATGACATCGCCCCCGTGACCGTCTGTTGCAAAGCCTCTAGGTAGTCAATTAAGCTGATGTTTCCTCGATCGAGCACCAAGCCGGGATGGCGGAACTGGCAGACGCAACGGACTCAAAATCCGTCGACCTTCGGGTCATGGGGGTTCGACCCCCCCTCCCGGCACCAATAATTTTGTTGCTCCTACCCTGTCCGACCCAGCGACGTATCGAATCAACATGCTCGAAAAACTATTTCGCCTTGCCTAGCGCACGGACGTATTTGACTACCGCGTCGATCTCATCCGGCTTCAGGCGGGTCCCGAAGGCAGGCATATTGCCCTTGCCCTGGGTGATTGCTTGCACCAACTGGGCGTCAGCCAGCTTCTGTACATCGGGCGAATGCAAATCAGGCCCCTCGCCAAAGCTCTTAGCTATTGGAACAGCCGGAGTTTTATCTTTGTACAACGCAGTGCAGTCGCCTCAGTTGCGATCGCGGCATGCCTGAACATTGCATTTGCACTATTGCCTTCCCGACAAGCTGCCCTTTTAGCACCTACGAAAGCGCTAAAGTATGAGTAGCTTTTCTCTGCGACCTGATGAGATAGATCGTTCTGGATCGGACTCGTCGCTCGACTTCTGACCCTCAAATTTATCCGCGGATATTGCACTGTTAGGGTGACGCTTTCGCGATGAGATTCAATCCGTCATTCCAGCGTCAACCCATCGACGAAAAACACCGACTCGCTCTGCAGGCCAAGCGCCATCGCAGGGCATTGTCCCGCTTTCCAGCCGCCTCAGAATCTCATGCGCATGCGTGCGCACGTCGCTGCTGGACCAGAGATCGAAGACGAAACTCATCGACTCCCGATCCATTTTCCGAAACAACGGCTTAATGTGCCGGGCGAAAGAGACTGGTTCGTCCGGGCCTGGAATTTCGGCGGCTTGTTGAATCTCCTCACGAGGAGCCAACGCTGAAATTCTTGCCCCCGGTTTCGCCTCGCAGACCCACCACCAGCGTGGAACCGGCATGTGCGGGGGAGGCATCGCCCCTTGTTGGGAGTTTTCCTTGCCGATCCGCGATCCCCATTCAAGATACGCTACGAACGCTGCGCGAAATTCTGGATCGCTCGGAAGCATCGCATCCTCTGCGCTCTGACAAAGCATTTTCACCCAACGGGCGCGCTGTTCCTCGGTGATGCACTTGCCAACGTGCTGTGAGATCATGCGGGAGTAGCCGCCGTATTGTCGAGAATAGAAATCCGACCCGCCGAAGACTTCGCTGAGCCATGCGGCGACACGCTCAGGATGATCTGGCGACATCCTCGCAAACAGCGGACCGACGAGAGAGTCTTCTGGCACGTACTTCGAATAAAAGATGCGCGTCATGCGCAGCAACGCGGGAAAGCCGCCTGCCCATTCAAACAGCGTGGGTTCGTGCTCTGGAGAAGGCACCGGATCCGCGAACTTCACATACCAGTGCATACCACTACAGAACGGCTTGTTTTGAGAATGCCCACAGCGGCATAGACTGTAATGTTCCCGCGATGAGCCTTCCGCTCTCGGTACATCGTTACCAGCCTCGTCGACCAACCGAATACCTCCGGTAATCCGGTACGGCCCATCTTTCGACACCTCGATCGCGGCGGTTCTCGGTTGATCGACATGGGCGCGAGATTCCATACCGTCAAGGCCATAACTCAGTGCACCCGACGGACAGGCGCGCACTGCCTGCATGATCTCGTCAAGTCTTCCTCCGCTCGGAGTGATGAAAGGCTCTTTCCCGGCATGAAAGACTGAAGCCAGTCGGTCGGTGCAGAATCCCGAGTGGGCGCAGATGCCTCGATTGTCGAATATTTCAGCTTGCTGTCCCTTGTAAGCAGCGCGCTTGTCAGGAACGCGGTTCGGGTCTTTTGCGCCAGAGAAATTCGCCTTCACGTGGGAGCCGTCGCAATAGGGTTTCGTTGACGACTGCCCGCAGCGGCACAATGCCATCTCGGTCTTAACGGCAAGTTCCTCTCCGAGCCAATTTCTGAACTCAGAGACATTCGTGACCGAATATGGACCGTCAAGCGAGACCTGTATTGCGGGCTCAGAACCAGATTGCCCAGACTCTAAATCTTCCATGACTCACCTCAGCTACTCACCTCAGTCTGAATAGACTTCATGCTTCCCGACGCACTTACGACGCAGTCGTGATGCCGATGGCTTCCGCGCGACTTAAACTCTTACACGTCGCTTAACTCGCCGGAACCGGCACTCAGTTTGACGTACAGCTTGCGAAGCGTGCCGCAAGCGTCGCTTTGTTCATAGGGCAATGGGCTAAACTCCCAGCGCTTCGATCACAAGCCGCGCAACTGCAGCGCCGGAATATTGCTGTTGTCCGGTAATAAGATTTCCGTCACGCACGGCGTGGGCTTTGAAGCGGCTCAATACGATGAAATTACTGTTCTCCAGTTTCTTGGCCTCGTCTTCGATCCAAAATGGCTGGATACGCTTGCCCACAAATTCGTCCGCGAATTTTTCTTCCGAGTTGGCAAATCCGGTCCAAGTCTTTCCATTCACGATAAGTTTCCCGTCGACAGTAGCCTTGAGCAGAATGCATGTGGCGTGGCACAGGACGGCCGTGATCTTACCAGCCGCGTAGCATCGCCCCGCCAGCGAATGCACCCTCGAATCGTTATAAAACGTGTACATGGGGGCCTGCCCACCCACAAACAGAACGGCCCCGTAATTCGCAACTTCGAGTTCACTGATCGGCTTGGTGCGCTCCACCAGCTTGGAATGTTCCGGTGAACTCAGAAATCCTAGCGATATCAGATCGTGCGAGGAATATTTGCTCTCATCTCGGGGATCGCTCCAGTTGTCGGCTCGGAGAGGGCCTCCATCGGGACTGTAGATGTCGACCGCGTATCCATGCTCGGCAAACTCCCAATAGGGATGGGCCAATTCGCTCCACCAGAAACCGATCGGCCATCCGGTTTGTTTCGAAACAGTTGGATTGGAAGCGACGATGGCAACTCGCTTCTGTGGGCTAAGAATATCGATTTCTGCGCTCACTATCAGTTCTCCTTACGGTTGCTTTGGGTTTTTCCGCTTGAATCGTACTTCGTGGATGACGCGCTCCTCGCGGCGGAGGCATAAAGAATCGCAGTCGTTTTTGCACTTCGACGTGATCTGTAATCGCGGCGAGAGCATGTCGGCGCTTATCACGGATGCTGAAGCAGTTCCGTTGCGTTCTGATGCTCGGTAACGACCGTATTGAACTCTGTACAAGAAGCCAACGTTCTTCTCGTTTCCAGATCGCCGCAACGACCGAAAATAGGATGTCAAAGAAAATTGACGCGAGGGAGTGATTCTGTACAAGACTCACATGCTCCATTGCTCCGAAGTGGGCCGACCCTCCCCACAATTGCTGATCAGCGGCAACGAGTTTGAGCAGAGCGTCCGATCCATGGCGATTTCAGTCGCGTCGCTTCCGTACATCATGATGTTCTCTTGGTCGATCAGAGTGAGGATCACCTGGCAATCCCCGTGTAAATAGGCCTCCAGAAACGCCTGAGTCTCCTTCTGAATTCCCGAGTCTTTAGCCCACCCAGGCAAGACAAATCCGGTGAGAAAGAGTGCCGTTATTGCGCATGTCTTAAAGAATGGCATATCTAGACCTTACGTAAAGTGGCCTTGATCCGTTCCACGCAAATTCGAAAAACCGTCATATGCGGTCGGATGGCCTGAATCTCGCGTGTCCACGCTAGGGGCCGATCTCAAGTCCATTCTTGTACGATGACAAAATGCTCGACCATTCGCGTACGATAACTATTTGTTCCAACCGTTTCGTCGAACACTCACTAAACGTAATCTATCAGGAAGGCGGACCTGTTTTCTACGCACCTTCAGGTAAGTGTTGGTGCGGTCCAATGGCGGCGAGGTAGAAATGTCCGAAGTCAAGAGTCTTCGCGAGCGCGCGTTGCAATCCAAGGACGCAATTGAGTTGCTCGCCAACAAATGGCGGATTACCATTCTGCACATTCTGAGGAACGGCGCTCTGCGTACCCGCGAAATCCAAACAGCCATCCCCGAGGTCTCCCCAAAGGTGATGACCCAGACCCTGCGTGGCATGGAGCGTGATGGTCTTTTGGTGCGTGAGGTTCGCGCCAGCGGAAAACGCCACGTCGAGTACCGCCTGACTCCCATGGGAACCAGCCTGATTCCCCCGCTCCAGGAACTATGCCGATGGGCCAAGGCGAATGTAAGGTTGCGCGACCAGGCCCGCGAACGCTTCGACCACGTACCGAACATGAAGTCATAAATTCGTTGAACGAAGCCGTACTGCCGCGCGCGTGGTTGCAGAAACGCAGTTGCGATAATGCAGTTCGGCTTGAGATGGACTCCGACTACAAGTGACGGGCGAAATCAGTCTGCCACGGCAGGCCAATCGCTGATCGGCATAATGCCAAGCGTGCGGCAATTCGATGCTACCTCTGCGCTATCCCCGGTACAAGACACGGTAGAAATCTGAGAAAAGTGACACACTTTCTTACACAGTTGCACATTCGTCATTTTGGATGAAAAGGGAACAGAGCTATAAAATGGTCGTAAAATCAGGCACTTGCAACTCAAGCTGGGATGGCGGAACGGGCAGACGCAACGGACTCAAAATCCGTCGACCTTCGGGTCATGGGGGTTCGACCCCCCTCCCGGCACCAATAATTTTGTTGCTCCTACCCTGTTCGACCCAGCGACGTATCGAATCAACATGCTCGAAAAACTATTTCGCCTTGCCTAGCGCACGGACGTATTTGACTACCGCGTCGATCTCATCCGGCTTCAGGCGGGTCCCGAAGGCAGGCATATTGCCCTTGCCCTGGGTGATTGCTTGCACCAACTGGGCGTCAGCCAGCTTCTGTACATCGGACGAATGCAAATCGGGCGCTTGCAAACTCTTCCCTACCATCGTGCCGCGTCCATCTTCGCCGTGACATGACACACAGTTTGCCTTGAAAACGGCTGTCCCGGCTGAATTCGCGGGCTGGCTGCTTGCCGCGGAAGTTGGTGGTAAGAGAAGTAGAGTGAGGCCAAGCGTCACGCTTGCCAGCTTTGCTATTTGTTTCATGTCAAGATCCTGGTCGTTAGACTTCACCACATCTTCACGGAAATCCTAACCTCGCCCGCTAGAACAAACTTGGAAAAGCCAGCGTTAGTGTACATGACGGGTTGGCTTCCTCAGAAGCACACTTACTTATCGGCTTCATTAAGCGGGCAAATGAAAAAGGCGCTCTCGAAGGAGCGCCTTTGGCGAGATCCATCTTTCACTAGTTGGGCATCAGGACGGTGTCAACCACGTGAATCACGCCGTTGGACTGGAAGACGTTCGGGATAGTGACCACGGAGACGCCACCTTTCTCGTCTTTCAGCACAACATTGTTTCCCTGCATCATGGCAGTCAAGGTTCCGCCGCTCACAGTCTTCAACATGGCTTGGCCATGGCCTTCCTTAATTTGCTTCTTCAGGTCCGAAGCACTGAGTCGTCCGGCGACAACGTGATACTCAAGCACCTTGGTTAGCGTTTCTTTATTTTCCGGCTTCAGTAGATTGTCGACGGTGCCCTGAGGTAATTTGGCGAACGCTTCGTTCGTGGGCGCGAAAACGGTGAACGGCCCAGGGCCCTTGAGTGTGTCAACCAGGCCGGCAGCCTTCACCGCTGCTACAAGAGTGGTATGGTCAGCGGAATTTACCGCATTATCAATGATGTCTTTGGTGGGATACATCTCTTTACCGCCGACCATCGGATTCTTCTGGCTCGCGACAGCCATGGTGGCCATCAAAGCGACTAGGGTCAGCAGAAATACTGCGATTTTGTTCTTCATGAATTCTCTCCTCTGAGGCTTTTCATCGCCTTCATATCAAGTACGGAGAGATGGCCAATTTGGATGTGGCTGAGGTGATTTGAGCTCGAGCTTCGACCCAACCTTTCGCAACAGCGGCAGTTGCGGGCGGCTCAAGCATCTCGTCTGCCGTGGATTGAGCCGAAATATTAGGGTTTGAACCCTACGCTCTTCCAAAGCTCTGCCGAGTTGTACATGGTCCCGTTGGTAATCACGTATTCCACGTTTCGTGTGTTGTGAATGTCCTGCAGCGGATCGCCATGGATCACGACTAAGTCAGCGCGCTTTCCTGCCTCGACGGTTCCAACTTCTTTGTCAACTCCCATTACGCGAGCCGGAACGATCGTAGCTGCCTGGATCGCCTCCATGGGCGTAAATCCCGCTTGCACGTAAAGTTCAATCTCGCGGTGCAGGCTGTAACCTGGGACGGTTTGGTCTGTCCCCGCAACGATCGGGATACCGGCCTTGTGCAATGCCCCCACGATCTCAACAAACTTCTGGAACGATTTCTCGCCCACGGCCGCATTCGGTCCTGGCGGACCGACGTCGGTGAGCTGGGCAGCAAGTTCGATGGGCAGTTTGGCCACTCCGGGCTCGAAGCTAGAAGGAAGCTTAGCGGTAGAAGCAGTGAAAAACTCCATCAGCGCAATTGTCGGATCCACGACCGTATGGTGAGCCTTGAGAAAGGCAATCGCCTTTTGTGCCTGCGGAGAATTCAGATCGATGTTGGCAATCGCCGCCGCACGATCCGCGCGCTTCGCATCCGGTGGTAAGGGATCATGCATCATGTTGGCAATGTATTGGATGTGGTTGATTTGGTCTTGCCCCGCCTCCACCACCTGATAGGTCGTCAAACCTTCTGGCACATGGCCAGTGACAGTCATTCCAAGACGGTGCGCTTCATCCGCAACCGCTTTCACTTCTTCCAGCTTGACTGAGCTGTAAATTTTCATCTGTTGGAAATCAGCGTCGTGGTATTTGTCAGTCCACATCTTGGCTTGTTCAACCGTATCGACGCGTTGTACGCCAACCGCCATCTTGCTCGAACCATCGACAATTCCGGCCAGCAAGAGGCGTGGGCCCAATCCCCGGCCCTGAGCGACCGCATCTCGGGCCGCCTTAATAAACTCAAATTCGTTCCCACAGTCGCGAACCGTGGTTACTCCAGCCGCCAAGTAGATCGGCCCCCACTCCACCTGCTCGAAGTGGGCGTGCATATCCCAGAGGCCCGGCAGAATTGTCTTTCCAGTCTCATCGATCACAGTTGCATGTTTAGGGATTTTGACTTTGGTCTTCGGACCGACGGCGATGATGCGCCCTTTTTTGATCACAATCGCGGCATCTTGAACAGTTGGGTTTCCTGTGCCATCGATTAGATTTTCGCCGACAAGCGCTAGGGTTTCCGCATGGCTTCCCGAAATTCCTTTGGACAAATCCGCCAGCGCCGCCATGTTGTCGGCTCCAGCGCGCGTAACAAATTCGCCGAGCAAGCTCTCGTATCCATCGCGGATTGCCTCGAAGTGGTCGAACTCTGCATCGGTGGTGATCGCTGCAACCAGTTTGCGGTCGCCATCGAACCATAAGGTTTCACGTCCCCAAATCAGCCCTTCCACGGTGTAGCGAGAAAGTTTCTCTGGTTTGCCGTCAACCGTCACACTGTCATCTCCGCGCGGCTCAATCCTCACCTTCCCGCTCGGCAGCGTGGCCAATTCAACGGGCGATCCGTGCGCCGCCCAATAACGGACCATGAGCATTTGCATAGTCGCAGGGGCATATCCGGTGATCGTAAAGAATTGTGCGGGAGGTGCTACTTCGGTCCAGCGATCTCGATCGCGCAGCCGAACTTTGTCGGACTGAACTTCCACGGCTTCGTCAATTTCCACGGGACGCGCCGTTTGGCCCTTGATCTCGAAAGCTTGTGGCGTGAAGTCTTGCGTGCCGCGGAACGTGGCCGCAAGAGGCACCGCGCTGCCACGATCGGTGAATTTGAAATCTACTTTGACCGAGAGCGACGTCCCGTCGCGGGAAATGTCATAAGTTTCATCTCCGATAGGCTGTTCAAACTTGTGAAGCTGAAAATGTCCGTGCTCGATAACTTCAGGCTTGGAAGGAGTGGTCTGAGCCTGGAGATTTTGATGAATCAACGTGAAGAACAGGACAAGAATGAAGACTGGCACCAGCCATTTTCTGATCATTGCTTTCGGCTTTACCTTTCGAAGATGAACTCGTGAGAATATCTGTACTTGCCTTGACATGGCAACATTTCTGATTGGGCAACAATTCCCGTTAAGCCTTTCGCGGTCTTCGAGGTCTGTAACCCCTGCGGCAAAGGTCACACTTAAATCAGTACGCGAACGCCCTTCCGTTCGTTCCCGCGGAATTCCGGAACTCTGTAACAGAAGGTTGCGTATGATGAACTACCGCTGTTCGAAGAGGCCTCATGGAACTGCAAATTCAGAACCTGTCCAAACGATATCCTAATGGCGTCCAGGCACTCCAAGACGTCTCCCTCAGCATTCCGCAAGGGATGTTCGGCTTACTAGGCCCGAACGGTGCGGGAAAATCCACACTCATGCGTACTCTGGCTACGCTGCAGGAAGCTGACAGCGGCCACGCATCGCTCGACGGAATAGACGTGCTCAAGCAGAAAGACGACGTGCGCAAGCTGCTCGGCTATCTTCCCCAAGAGTTCGGACTTTACCCGAAAGTCTCCGCAGAGGCTTTGCTAGCTCATTTTGCCGCCTTAAAAGGCATAGAAAACCACAAGGAACGTCGGGACGTTGTGCGCGCTCTCTTGCAACAAACCAACCTATACAACCATCGCAACAAGCCGCTAGGAAGTTTCTCGGGCGGCATGAAGCAGAGATTCGGCATCGCTCAGGCTCTGCTGGGTAATCCGAGGCTCATCATCGTAGACGAACCCACCGCCGGCCTTGATCCAGAAGAGCGGGTACGCTTTCACAATCTTTTAAGTGCCATCGGCGAAAACATTATTGTGATTCTTTCCACCCACATCGTTTCTGATGTGAGTGACCTATGCGGCCGTATGGCAATTATTCATCAGGGACGAGTGATGGTCACTGGAGAACCGGCGGCGTTGGTCGCTGGTCTTCAAGGCAAAGTGTGGAAGAAAACGATCCATCCTTCTGAACTCGAGGATTACCGGCAACGCTACAAGGTAGTTCTGGTGCGGCTGTTTGCTGGCCGGACGCTCATCCACGTCTGGAGTCCTGCCATACCCGACAGCGGCTTCGACGTAGCTTCTCCAGATCTCGAGGATCTTTACTTCGCCACCATCCGCGGCTACGCCGACGCGCCGGGCCAGGGGAACTAATTCATGGTCCTGACGATAGCCAGCTTCGAATTCCGCCAGCGTCTGCACCGCATTTCGACCTACATTTACTTTTTGGTTTTTTTCGGACTGAGCTTCCTATTTGCAAACATGGCGGGAGGAGCCATTCCTCAAGCCACGGTGGAGTTCGGCACCGGCGGCAAGGTGTTGGTCAATTCGCCTTACGCCCTCAATGTGATCATCACCTACATCACATTCTTTGGCATCGTGATCACAGCCGCCCTCGCCGGACAAGCAACGTATCAGGACATCGACAGCCGTATGGCTGATCTTTTCTATACCGCACCGATCACGAAATTCGATTATCTCGCCGGTCGATTCCTCGGTTCTTTGCTCACACAGTTACTGATTTTCACGAGCGTGGGCCTGGGAGCATGGGTCGCCACTCTATTCCCTTGGATTGACCGCACGCGGCTTGGACCGCAACATGTCCTCGCTTATCTTCAGCCTTACCTGATTTCAGTCCTGCCGAATCTCTTAATCACGAGTGCGATTTTCTTTGGTCTCGCAGCGCTTGGCCGAAAGATGCTGCCGGTATACGCGGGTAGTGTCATTCTTCTAATCGGCTATTTCGTGGCGCAGCAACTCTCCGCCAACCTGACAGTGAATGTTACGGCGGCTCTTGCGGATCCCTTTGGCGCAAACGCCGTCGACCGCCTCACCCAATATTGGAGCCCGTTCCAGCGCAACACGCAATTGATACCGCTCGCCGGGATTGTGCTTTGGAACCGCCTGCTCTGGCTCGCCGCGGCCGGGATTGTTCTCGCATTCACTTACTTCAAGTTTTCGCTCAGCTATGTTTCGCAGCGCGGCAAGAAGCCGAAGGAGAATGGGACAGATGAGTTTTTGCCGCCCCCTACTGCTGCCACGCTGCCATTTTCACACCCCGTCTTCTCTTCCAATGCCTCGCTCCGGCATTTTTTCTCGCTAACCCGCATTCACTTCACGGAGACCGTGAAGAACGTTTTCTTTATCGTGCTTGCGCTGGCTGGCGGATTGTTTGCAATCTTCACCGCCAACGGCATAAACAATCCATTCTCCACCCATACCTACCCGGTAACTTACCAGATGCTGGCCTCAGCCACGGGCGGCTTCTTCGTCTTCGCGATAGCCATCATCACGTTTTATGCGGGAGAGTTGGTGTGGCGAGAGCGCGATGCAGGCTTGTCCCAGATCGTGGACGCTCTGCCGGTTGAGCGCTGGGTTTTATTCACTTCAAAGCTCGCTTCCTTGATGTTGGTACAGATCATTCTCCTTGTGATCATCATGGCAGCCGGAATCTTGGTTCAGGTCGCTCACGGCTACTACCGCTTTCAAATTGGCCTCTATCTTACCGATCTGTTTGGCGTACGGTTGATCCAGTTCTGGATTCTGTGCGTTTTGGCTTTCTTCATTCATACCCTGGTCAACCAGAAGTACGTCGGGCATTTTGTGATGGTGCTCTATTTCATCGCTACCATTGCGCTGCCGGGCTTGGGTCTGCAGGACTATCTCTACCGCTTCGGCCAAGCGCCGCCCTACACCTATTCCGACATAAACGGATACGGCCCGTTCACTGCGCCGCTATTCTGGTTTCACTTGTATTGGGCTATCGTCGCTATCGGCGTGGCTATCGTGACGAATCTGTTCTGGGTAAGGGGAACGGAAAGCAGTTTGCGAGTACGGCTTGGCATTGCTACAAAGCGCCTGTCTGGGTCTAGCACGGCTGGCTTAGCCGCCTGCGCAGTGCTGGCGTTAGCTGCGGGCAGTTACATTTTCTATAACACTCACATTCTTAACCCGTACCTCACGACTTACGCCATCGATGAAGGCCGCGCGCAGTACGAAAAGAAGTACCGCCAGTACAAAGAACTCCCGCAGCCAAAGATCACCGACATCAACACACAAATCGACCTCGACCCCGCTGGTCGAACCGTGGAGATGCGAGGTACGATGATGCTGGAAAACAAGACTTCTTCCAACATCGATCAAGTTGCTCTTACCGTTTTGCCGATCGATCTTGCACCGGTCCCGCCGCCCCACCCGGAAATCAAGAAACTGAACTTCGTCGGAGGGCAGGCGTCGGTGATTGAAGACAAAGCTCTAGGCTTCTACCTCTATCGGCTTGCCACGCCACTAGTACCTCACGGCCGCGTTGAGTTCGATTACATCGTGGACTACAAGAACGTGGGCTTCGTAAACTCCACGCCAAACCTCGACATCACCTACAACGGCACATTCCTGAACGACCGCTACGCTCCTTTCATCGGCTATGCGCCGGACATCGAACTCACCGATGACAGCACCCGTCGCAAGCATGGTTTGGATAAGGCTAAACGCATGCCAAAGCTCGAAGACGTGGCGGCACGCAATGAAAACGGGATTTCCAGCGAAGCCGATTGGATCAATCTTGAAGCGACCGTGAGTACCAGCCCCGACCAGATTGCGATCATGCCGGGTTACCTGCAGAAAGAGTGGGTTGAAAACGGACGCCGCTACTTCCACTACAAGATGGACGCACCGATTTTGAATCTCTATTCGATGCAATCGGCCCGCTACGCAGTCCGGCGAGACAGATGGCACGACGTAAACCTGGAAATCTACTACCAACCTGGCCACGAATTCGATCTCGATCGAATGATGGACAGCCTGAAAGCCAGCCTGGAGTATTGCAGCACGGCATTTAGCCCTTTCCAGTTCCACCAGTTGCGCATCATCGAGTTTCCTCGCTATGGGAATTTCGCAGAGTCTTTCGCGAACACGATTCCCTTCTCCGAATCGATTGGCTTCATTGCTTATGTTGACCCGACAAAGGCCGACGAAGTGGACATTCCTTTCTATGTGACCGCGCATGAAACCGCGCACCAGTGGTGGGCCCATCAAGTAATGTCGGCCAACGTTGAAGGCGAGACTTCGATCGTGGAAACCCTGGCGCAATATAGCGCTTTGATGGTGATGAAACGTCGCTATGGGCCGGAATCGATGAAGAAGTTTCTCCGCCTGGAGTTGGAGAACTATCTTCGCGGACGCTCTCAGGAGCGGAATGAAGAGACACCGCTCTACCGAGCCGACGTCAACCAAGGCTATATCCACTACGGCAAGGGCGCGGTTGTGATGTACGAGATGCAGGATTATATCGGAGAAGACAACGTCAACAAAGCGCTCGCCGACTTCACCAAAGCATTCGCGTTCAAAGGGCCTCCCTACTCAACGTCGCTCGATCTGATTTCTTATCTTCAGAAGTACACACCGCCGGATTTTCAGTACCTGTACGACGATCTTTGGAAGAACATCACGCTCTATGACAATCACGCGAAAACAGCTTCGTACATCCAGCAGCCGGATGGCAAGTATTTAGTCGACCTGGTGGTGGAAGCAAAGAAGGTACAGGCCGACGGCAAGGGTCAGGAACATCAAGTTCCGTTGCATGACTATATTGACATCGGGGTCCAGGACTCGTCAGGCAAGTTTCTATATCTGCAGCGGCAAGAGATCGAGCAGGAAGAGAGTGAGTACAGAATCGTAGTCGATAGACTTCCTGCCCAAGCGGGAATCGACCCCATCGACAAACTGATCGATCGCAATCCTGACGACAACGTGATCAAGGTGGAAAAAAAATAACCCGAGCACACTGGGAGGGCGTGCCCGGGGGTTAAACGAGCAAGCTTACGCCGCGACTTTATCGTCAAAGCGAATCAGGATTTTGGTGTATCCGTCCTCGCGTTTATCGAACTTCTCGTAAGCTTCGGGAGCTTCCTCGATGTGAATGTGGTGGCTGACGATCTGACCTGGCTTCGCCTTGCCATTCACAATCAAGTCGCGAAGATATTCGTTATACTTCTTGACTGGCGCCTGACCGGATCCCATGGTGATGCCCTTGTCGAAGAAATCCGCTAAGGGGAAGGGATAAATGCCATTCTTCGCGTCACCTTTTGCTCCCGGATCCGGCGAGATGTAAACACCGATCATCCCGATCGCTCCAGTGGCGTTAACGACCTTCAGGCAGTTTTCAAGAACCTGTGTCGGTTTTTCCTGATCGTAATTTTCGTCGTTGCGCGCCTGATACCCGACAGCATCGATGGCACAATCCACGCCTTTCATCTTCTCTTCTCCGGGACGAAGACTTTGTTGAATGCCGCGGTTCTTCTTTCGGAGCTCAAAGATCTGTTCCACCGGATCACCTTTACTGAAGTCGACGGGAATCGCTCCGAACTCTCGCGCCTTTTCCAATCGCTCGGGTACGCTATCGACGATATAGACCTCCGACGCGCCCTTCAGAATTGCACAGTAGGCTGACAACAGACCTACCGGCCCCGCTCCGAAGACAGCAACAGTTTTGCCCGGGGTGACGCAGGCGAGTTCAGTTGCATGATAAGCGGTAGGAAACACATCTGACAGAAGCAGGAAATCGTCTTCCCACTGATCGCCAGGCTTTCCAGGAAGCTTCAGGCAGTTGAAGTCCGCGTGAGGAACAAGCACAAACTCCGCCTGCCCGCCCTGATACGGCCCCATACCGGCGTAGCCGTATGCGGCATGCGGAGCTTCGGGGTTCATCGTGAGACATGATTCAGTATGTTGTCTCACACAATTGACGCAGTACCCGCAGGCAATATTGAAAGGCAGAACAACTCGGTCTCCCTTCTTTATGCTCTCGACGGCTTCCCCTACCTCTTCAATCACACCCATGATCTCGTGACCAACCACTGTGCCCTTCTCAAGCGGAGTGCGTCCGTCATACATGTGCAGATCGCTCCCGCAGATTCCTGACGTTGTAACCCGTAAAATCGCGTCGGTTGGCGACTTCAACTCCGGATTATCGTGTTCGGAAACCGACATCTTGTGTTTGCCTTGATAGCTGACAGCTTTCATTTCTCACTTCCTTTATGAAATCAATGTGGCTTTAGGATGGGATGCTTCGCCAACAAGATGCCTCTTTCAGAACAGGATCAACAAATTACGTTGGACCTGAGTTGCAGGCCTGTGTGGCTGCTGGAGGTACTGTTCCGAGCTCGCTGGAATAAACTTCCCAATCTGTATATTCTTGCGCCGATGACTCGTGAGGCTACGGTCGATTCCCGTCAGGACATCTTGCGAACCGCTGCTCGGCTTTTTCACCAGAAGGGATATGACGCAACTTCCATGAACGACGTGGCGGCAGCGTTGAAGTTCAGTAAAGGCGGCCTGTACCATCACTTCCAGAGCAAAGACGAGATTCTTTACCATTTGATGGAGCAGGCCATGGAGATCACGCAAGAGCGGGTCATCCATCCGGTACTTGGAATCAGCGACCCGGAAGAGCGTTTGCGCAGCCTGATCCGTCGTCACGTGGACCTGGTTCTGAGCCCGCGCGACCGTGAAATCACAGTCATGCTGCATGAGAATCACCCTCTGCCACCATCGCTGCGCAAGAAGATCAATCGCCGTAAGAAAGATTACGTACATTTTGTCGAGAATCTTGTGGCGGAAGTCCAGCGGATGCGTCAGACGAAGAATGCTATCTCGCCGCGAGCGGCAACGTTTGCGCTACTCGGAATGATCAACTGGATTTATCAATGGTACCGGCCCGAGGGGATTTTGAATGCAGAAACTCTGGCTCAGCAATACACGGACATACTCTTTTCAGGGGCTTTCTAGTGAAGAACTTCTATCGAATCTCTGAACTCGAAGCGCAACGGAGCAATGCAGACAAACGCTACTTCGAATTCCTGCGTTCACCAGCGATGAGTGCTGGCATCTATGTGCTGCCCGCAGGTGGAGTCGATCCCCAGTCTCCACACCAGGAAGACGAACTCTACTACGTGACCAGGGGTCGTGCCCGGATGGAAATTGGTACCGAAAACCAAGAGGTGGGGCCTGGCAGCGTGATTTTTGTGGCAGCCCAGGTGAAACATCACTTCTACGACATCAAGGAAGACTTGACTGTGCTGGTCTTTTTCGCTCCGGCAGAGACAGTTTAGCGAGAGACTAAAATTCAGCAAGTTTACGGCACGTCGCCGGACCCGATCTTCAAGTCGAAATCCGCAGTTCGAGATTTCAGCAGTTCCAACTGCGCTGCCGTTTTCTTCCAGTTTTTCCTGTTCCGCTTCAGTGCCTCAAGCCCCTTAGGGTCTGAAAAGAACCCAAGAACGTTGTGTTTTAGTTCGGGCGAAACTTGTGCCGGATCTTTCTTGTTTACATCGTTCAGCAGTCGAACATAAGTGGCGTCGGCCAGTTCGTATTCGCCGACCTTGGTTGGGCGGCCCGTGTCAAAATCCAAGTCTACTAATTCAATCTTGTCCGCCTTCTGGTCTCGCAGCAAAGCTGCGTAGTTGTCTACAGTCTTGTTGATGCTCTTGATGTAGAGGTCCTCTGTTTGAGTGGTTGGGATTTTGAACGCAAGCGCTTTGAAAGGACCAACCTTGGGAACTATTTTCAAAACTACAGCTAGCACTCTCGTGCCAAATCCCGGCTTTCGGTATCCTCTACCCCATTGTTTCTCGTAGCTGGCCCGGGACAAGTGATACAGAAACTTCTTTTCGTTGAAGTTCGGCGTATCCTTCACAATCTCGGATTTGCGGTTCAGAAGCGCAACCCGCGTCATCTCCGGAATCACTGTGCTGATCGCACGCCGAAATGTTCCCACGGCCAAGTCTTCGTTGCGGATAACGTCGGTTAGCGGCATGTTATAGGTTTGCAGAAAAGCACGTTCCAGCAATGGCTTGGAAACATCGAATCCGATGAAGTCGTGAAAAGCATCCGACGTATAGCGATTCTTGGCAACCTGCACCATGTCGAAACCGAACTCGGTACGAATGTGAGCTTTGGGATCGTCGGCGTAGGTGACTTCCTTGCCGAACTTTTGCCCGAGTTTAGGAAACTCGATCGCCACTACCTGATTGATCACGGGGTGCCCGCACACATCTGATGCGTAATGCGCCAATGCTCCCAAGGCAAACGCATATTCATTGATGTCGGTGGACTGGTCGATCAGGGCATCGACGAAATCCCCGGTGCGCACATAATGCACCAGATCGCTGAAGTACTTGTTTCCAAACGGGTAATAGCCCATGTCCTGAACCAGGCTGCCGCCATAAGCGAAGGCGTGGGCTGCTTTGATTTCGTCGGGCGTGGCATTGGGAAAGCGTTTCAACAGCAAGGGGCGGATTTGATCCTTCCACAGCAGGTCAACAATCTCTTCGTGGGTCAGGACGGAATACCCACTGGCGAGCAACGATCCAAAGACAACGATTGCCATGACTACAGTGACCCGGTATATAAGAGTTTTCATGGTTTCTAGCTGGACCAGCACGAGCAACTTGGATGCGTCCGGCAGCTCTGACGTCCCAGTAAAGGATGAACTCGCCCTACCAGTCATTCCCTATCGTAACTGCTGGATGGGATTAGGGTAACCTTTTCGCCCCGCCTCGCGCTGCTTAGACTACCCGTATGTCAGAGCCGGGCAACCTCCAAACGTCGCCAGAAGTCACCAATTACGGAGCTTTGGCGCCCAAATCCGACATACCAAACGACAATCGGCCCGTGAGCCCGCCATCTTCTGATTTGAAGGCTCTTATTTCCATCGCAGCAGGAGTTTTACTGGCCTTGCTGTTTGTCGCAAACCGCACTGTCCACGCCGAATGGACGCAAATTTCGCAGATTCTCGGTCTTCAAGGCAAGCGGGTGCCGGCGTCCCCTGCGATCCTATCCGAGCATGACATCAGTGATCTTGACCGGGAGAGCCCCCAGAGACAGGCGCAAGTGCTATTGGAACGGGCCGTCAACCACTACGAAGGAGCCAATGACCAGATCGCTACTCGATTGGATGGCTGGCATGGCAAGCTCGAACTCAGCCAGCCGCTGAATGCTTTAATCACGACGGCCCTCAATTCTGACGATCTTCGGGTTCGGGTCGCAGGCATTGAGGTTGATCTGGTCGCGGTCAAAATCGATAAGAATTCGGACGCTGCCGAGCATCTCATCAGCCAGGCACAGTTTGGATCAGAACAAGAGCGAGTCTGGGCTCTATGGACCTTGGGCCTCCTCGGCAATCGAGGCATCGAACAGGAGCGTATTGCAGAGGTGCTAATTGCCGAACTTCGTGATCCGAATCCGGATGTCCGTCACTGGGCCGTCGAAGGCTTGTCTTACTTGGGAACCGATCAAACGATCGCTCCACTGTTGCAAACTCTGCACGACGATCCTTCTTCCATGGTGCGAGAGCGGGCAGCATGTGGCCTCGCGCAATCAGGTATGTTGAACCAGGAACAACGCCGGACGGTTGTGCCAAAGCTCATCGAATTCGCAGAAGATATCTCCCTCGATCCCCAGACGCACGCCTGGGTTTATCACGCGTTGCGCGACATTACAGCGCAGAATCTTCCCGATAATCCGAGCGCCTGGAGAAATTGGTTTGGCGCATCTGGGAAGAGTTAAGACCGGTGTTCAGGCACTTTCCTCACTACCAGAACTAGTAGTTTTTTCCCGCGTTTGTACGCAACGAGTGACTAATTATTCGGTGCGTGCGCTGAAAAATTGATAGCATCCAGACAGGTCATGCCAGCCACGCCCAACCCTGAAACGGCCAATGCCGGAGTGCGTTCCGCCCATATGGAGCAGATCGCGGCAGATGTTTACGGGAAAAGCGGAGCGGAAGCATTTGGGCTGAGCCGTCAAAACCTGACGTCGATTCTGGCTGAAATTGTCGGCAAATATGTCCCTGCTCACGCCAGCCGTCAGGACCTCCACGAATTCTGTTGTGCGTTACGCATCGAGGAGTTGGCCCTGGCAAGGGCCTGCGCCGCAGGGCACAACAAAGCGTGGGAAGTCTTCCTCACTCGCTACCGCGAGAAACTGTTCGACATTGCTACTTACATCACTAAAGAATCTTCCGCGGGCCGCGAACTTGCTGACTCCCTTTACGCCGATCTGTATGGCACTTCAACCCGAGACGGCCAGCGCGTATCCAAGCTGGCTTCGTACACCGGACGGGGATCGCTGGAGGGATGGCTGCGAACCGTCATGGCCCAGGAGCATGTCAACCGGTATCGTCGCCAGCGCCGCTTGGTCAGCCTTGACGAAGAAAGCGAAGAAGGCGTCCAGTTCGCCGCTACTGAATCCGAACCGGAAGGCACGGTTGATCCCAGACTGGAGGCAGCTACAGACGAAGCCCTCGCCAGCCTCGAGGCGGAGGAAAGGTTCATATTGGCCTCTTACTTCCTGGATGACCGCACTTTAGCGGAAGTGGCCCGGACGTTAGGAGTCCACGAATCGACCATTAGCCGCAAGCTGGAAAAATTGGCTAAGTTGCTGCGAAAACAGATCTTAGCGAGCTTAGTGCGCTGTGGCATGAGCCGGCGCCAAGCCCAGGAGGCGATGGAAGTGGATATCCGAGACCTTCGTGTCAATATCCGCAGCCGGTTGACGCAAGAAAACGGAACTGCGGCGTTCTCCGTAAAGAAGGAAAAAGCCCCCGCTGAGGGAGGCAGTTAGCAGCAATCGCCAATGGCTGAAATACCCAAAATCGTGCAGGCTCGGTTGCAGACTAAGGGTAGCGCTGACCATCCTGACCTCAATCTACTGAGCGCGTTTGCAGAGCGGTCACTCCCGAAGAATGAGCGGACGAGAGTCCTTGATCATCTCAGCCTATGTGCCGATTGCCGCGACGTCGTAATCCTTGCTGCTCCTGAATTTGAAGCCGCCGGACTGCCTGCTGGCAGCGGCTTGCGATCGGGATGGCTGACTTGGCCAGCGCTTCGATGGAGCGCGGGAATCGCCTGCTTGGTTGTAGTCGGCACAGCTGTATCTCTGCACTACAACGAGGTAACCAAATCAACCGCGACAATGGCGCTACGAAGATCCACAAAAGAATTTGCCGGCGATACCGGAGGGTCAACGCAGTTCTACAAGGCACAAGATAGCGACGCTGTTGGTGCGACTGATTTGAAAAAGAGCCAAGCTAGCGCAGGCATGGCCGGTGCCGAAACCCCGGAAAAGATGGCATTGAAGCAAACGCCGTCGCGGCGCGACCAGTTGGCGGGGAGGGTTGAAGAGCCCAAAACTAAAAACCAGATGGCAAGGAACCTGGCCCTGGCTGGGTCACCAGCGGCACCGTCAGCTCTGGCCAAATCGAGCGAGGACTTAGTTTCCGCAGCCAAAGTGGCCAGCGCTCCGCCATTGATGGATCAATCGATCCCAGGCAAGGCCAAGGATGCGCTGCAGGAGGGTGCGACCTCAATGGAGCCGGATCCGGCGACCGATGGGGCCGTACAGCCTTTTGCCCGAACGAGCCCGATGAACCTCGTGCCGCGATGGACCCTCACCTCAGACGGCGTCCTCCAGCGTTCTCTGGATTCCGGCCGGACATGGCAGGCGATCAGTGTTTCGCCGAATGCCACTTTCCGAGCCTTGGCTGCCAATGGCTTGAATATCTGGGTAGGCGGAGCCTCTGGCTCGCTGTATCATTCGGCAGATGCTGGCCAACACTGGATGCAAGTACAACCTTCGGTCAACGGTCACGCCCTGTCGGCGGACATTATCGGAGTAGAGTTCACCGACCTTCAGCACGGCCGCCTCAGCACCACTTCCGGTGAGATTTGGACGACTGACGACGCAGGTTTATCTTGGTCGCAGCGTTAGCTTCTTCCCTACTGTGTGACCTTCCCGGTGCAAATCTTCACGTCCGTACCGTAACCATTGCATCCGCCCAGGCCAGCATCATAAGCCCTTGGAGCGAAAGGGATTAGCAAGTCGCCAATGAAGCCTCCTGGTTACGGGCGATATCAGGAAACCTATTACCGGCACTGTTGCGTTGAATTACTAAAGTGACGTTTACAGGAAATGGACCCCAGAATACTATCCACTCGTGGTTTGGCAGTTCTGGGGGAGGGCTGCCGAGGCGTCCTAAGCTGAAAAGTTTAGGACGCTTTTTATTTGGGCGCCGTCAGAAGGCTGGGTTACCAGCCTGCGACTTTCTCCACACCGTGACATCTAATCTAAGTGTTAGGATAGAGGGTTCGCCGGATGACTGGCGCTCGGCCTATCGCCGCCGCAAGCAGCGGCCCCAACAAGGAGATTTCATGGCAGGCAATGGCATAATTGAAGTGAATGACTCAAATTTCGACCAGGACGTCCTGAAGTCCGAGACACCGGTGCTGGTGGACTTCTGGGCTACCTGGTGCGGACCCTGTCGCGCCATCGCCCCTATCGTCGAGGAACTGGCCCACGAGTATCAGGGCAAAGTAAAAATCGGCAAAATGGACGTTGACCGCAATAGCGCCACGCCTATGCGTTACGGTGTTCGCGGTATTCCCACTCTGCTGGTTTTCAAGGGCGGACAGGTAAAAGAGCAGATTGTCGGCTATGTTCCCAAAGAGCAGATCCAGAAGGCTCTGGACAAACACATCGGTTAATTAGGTTTGACTTACCGAATCAAACGCCTCGGCGAGAGCCGGGGCGTTTTTTGATAGCTCAGTATTTCCGCAGCACTCCGATCACGCGTCCCTGGAGTTCCACGTCCGCGGCCGGGACGATGATCGGCTGCATTTTCGCATTCGAAGGCTGCAAGCGAATGTTGTCGCCCTCGCGGTAAAAACGCTTCAGTGTCGCATCCGAGCCCCCTACCAGAGCCACCACGATATCTCCGTTATGAGCGGTCTTGGCTTTCTCCACCAGCACATAATCGCCGCTCAAAATATGCTCGTCCTGCATCGATTCTCCGCGCACTTCGAGTACAAACACTTCCTTATTCCGGACAAAGTCCGCCAGCGAAATCGTCTCCGGGTTCTGGACTGCCTCGATGGGATGGCCAGCCGCAATCCTGCCCAGGAGCGGCAAGGTCAGCGTGGAATTCACGCTCATTGCCTGCTTTAGACGGCCCTTAGGGGGCAACAAGTCGATAGAGCGGCTGCGATTGTAGTCCCGCGTCAGCAGGCCCTTTTTCTCCAGGTTCGAAATGTGTTTGTGCACGGTGGCCAGCGAACTCAATCCCAAACCCTCGCCAATCTCCTCAAAGGAAGGCGAATAACTGTTCTTCTGCACAAAGTCTGAAATAAAGTCGTAAACCTGCCGCTGCCGTTTGGTGATAGCCATATTCGAATTTTAGGCGAATATAAAGCGAAGTCAAGCGGAATTCCGGGATCGCCCTTCTGATTTGGCCTTCATTTGGCCGAATGTGATTTTTCCTCCCCGTCTCGAAGATGGTGAGGGTCCCAGGTGTATGACAGACCGAAGACAGATGGAACTGGTGGGAACGCCTACGTAACTTTTGCGGCTCTGGCACAATCTAATCGACAGAAATCACATTCAATGAGGAATCTATGGCTGAGAAAATCGTGAAGTCTGATCGGGAATGGCAGGAGAAGCTTTCCCCAGAGCAGTACCAGGTTGCCCGCAAAGCGGGGACGGAACCGGCATTCACGGGAAAATACTGGAACTCCAAAGATAAGGGCACCTACAACTGCGTCTGCTGTGGTGCGCCCCTGTTCGAGTCTGAGACCAAGTTTGACTCCGGAACTGGTTGGCCTAGTTTCTATAAGCCGGTCGATCCAGGAGCCGTGGCGGAGCATACCGACCAATCTTATGGCATGGTCCGTACGGAAGCTCGATGCGCCCGTTGCGACGCGCATCTTGGCCACGTGTTCCCGGACGGCCCGCGTCCCACCGGCCTGCGTTACTGCATGAACTCGGCATCGCTTAACCTGACTCCGGAAACAGACAAGAAGTAGTCCAGAAAACGAAGAAGGCGCGGTTTAAACCCGCGCCTTCTTCACCTGACAACCGATTTCTTGTTTGTTAGTTCATTCCGACAGTCGCTGCCATAGCCTTCGGTTCTTCGTTGGCTTCATGCTTATCGCGTTTTTGTTGACCACCCGTGCGCACTTCGATACTTCCCTTCATCAGTGCGCCATCTTCCACGCTGATGCGCTGAGTGATGACATCGCCCGTCAACGATCCTTCGCTGCGGATATCAAGCCGGTCTGAGCATTCCACATTGCCCTTCACCGTGCCCATGATGACGACTTCCTTGGCATTAATGTTGGCAGTCACTTGCCCATTGCGTCCGATGGTGATGCGGTTGTCGGCAAAGTTAACCGTACCCTCGATCTTGCCGTCGATGTAGAGAGACTCGGAGCCGCTGATTTCGCCTTTGATCACCAGCGTTCTACCAATCGTGGCTTGCTCCATGGGGGCAGCCGCGGTTTTCCCCGGAGTGTAAGGCGTGGGCGTACTGGAAAATTTTTGTGAGTTGGGTGAGCTTTGGGGTGACTGCAACATCGAATTGACCTTCCTTGTTTGCTCGGGGCTCCGGTTGGGAGGCGCCGCGGGCTCTGGGTCTGAAGTTCCGGCCCGTTTTGGGCCTAGCAGACTATCGCACGAGAAGCCTGTGATAGCGGTAGTTACGGAAGTGAGAGGACCTCCGCGAAACGGGGCAAATGATGCAGGAAGCCTGCGGCTCCAGGCTCAGGATTTCGGGACTTCCTGATATAGAATCCTGCTGCCACGAATGCGCGCCGCTCGGGTAATCGCGCTCACCCGCGATTCCACAGCTTTGGGTTGCGGAACAGGGGGAATATCCGTTGGGGCGGGCTCTGGCGCACTCTGAATTGCTGGTTTCACCTCGATCTGGATAGTTTGCTGTTCCTCGTCGACACGGTTCACATTGCGGATTTCGAATTTTCCCTTTAACACTGCACCGTCTTCCACACTAAGGCTGCGCATGGTCGCATCGCCGGTCAGCGAACCCTCGCGACGGATATCAAGCCGATCCTCGCAGTCCACACTGCCCTCGACGTTTCCCATAATGACAACTTCTTTGGCCGTAATGTCGGCGTTGACCTTGCCGGCGCGGCCAATGGTTAAGCGCTGCCCGTCGACAAAAATCGCTCCTTCCACCGATCCCTCGATATACAAAGACTCGGCCCCGCTCAATTCCCCTTTTATGACAAGCGACCGTCCCAACAATGCCTGTTCTACCGGTGCGCTGGCGTTGTTCTCCGCAAAAGACGTCGACGGTACCACGGACGAACTGGCAGGACTCTGGGATGATTCCAGCATTGAATTGCCCTCCCGTCCCGTTCCGTCGACCCGCTTCGGGATCCCAAGAAGGGGACACTTGACCATTTCTGGTTCAGGACTACTCTCCCATGTTGAATTGGACCCGCCTAGATCACTTAGGTAGGAATCTACTTTTCAAACCAATTGGAACCAAGCAGCCGCAAACCATGAATTTCTTTACACAATATTCATGTTCCTTTAATCGATCATTCATTGGCCCGCAACCGAGACCATCTACTCTCCTGTTTCCTCGGCCAGCTCTCAAATTCGGATGCTCTGCGGCCGCGGACGGAGGACTAAGAGGATGTTGCATAGAATCAGAGAATCAGCCGCCCCCAGGAAAGCCCTGGCTTCGTTATTAGCTATGGCCACTGCCCTGGGACCGATTGCCGCCCCGGCGTTCGCGGACTCTAATTTCCAAGCGAAGGGTCGCACCGCCACCCCCATCCAGCATCTGGTGGTGATCTTCCAGGAAAACGTCTCTTTTGATCACTACTTCGGGACCTATCCCGTCGCTCAAAATCCCAAGGGCGAGCCCCGCTTCGTGGCGAGACCCGGTACCCCGACAGTGAACGGCTATACCAACGCCCTGCTCAACAACAATCCGAACTTGAACCCCGCGAACGGCACCGGCGCAACCAACCCGTTTCGTTTGGATCGAAGCCAAGCCGTAACCGCTGACCAGAATCACGATTACACGGCCGAGCAACAAGCCTACGATATGGGATTGCTCGACCTTTATCCGTTCTATGCAGGTACGGCCGGGCCTCCCCCTGCTGGTGGTGGAGTGGTGAACACCAATGGTCTGAACCTGGGATACTTCGACGGCAACACGGTCACAGCGATTTGGAACTACGCCCAGCACTACGCTATGAGCGACAATTCCTATAGCACCACCTTTGGCCCATCCACGCCGGGCGTGGTGAATCTGATTTCCGGCCAGACCAACGGCATCGCAAATTCGATTAACGGAACGGGCGGCGAAGTCGATGGCGGCAACGGTTCCTTGACCATGATCGGCGATCCTGACCCTCTGAATGACGTCTGCTCGAATCCCACCGGCAATCAGGTGCAAATGGAGAGCAAGAACATCGGCGATCTGTTGACCGCTGCTGGTGTCAGTTGGGGCTCCTTCATGGGCGGCTTTGATCTAACCAAGAAAAATAAGAATGGGACCATCGGCTGCCAGCGCAGTTCGACCGGACTCGCCGGAACCACTGGCGATTACATTCCCCATCACGCGTTTTTCAATTATTGGGCCTCGACCGCAAATCCGAACCACACGCGTCCCAAGTCGATCTCCGAGATCGGCCACGCCGGTCCGGCGAACCACAATTACGACATCAACGACTTCTTTGCCGCCGTCAAAGCCGGCAATTTCCCCGCAGTTAGTTTTCTCAAGGCTGCCGGCTACCAGGACGGGCACGCTGGTTATTCCGATCCCCTTGATGAACAGGAATTCGTGGTCAACACCATCAACTTCCTGCAGCAGCAAGGTTCATGGAACAACACCGCTGTCATCATCCTTTACGATGACTCCGATGGATGGTACGACCACCAGATGGGCCCGATCGTGAATCAGTCCACCGGCCCCGCCGACGCTCTTACCGGACCTGGCGCCTGCGGCACTGGCGCCACTTCTCTTCCCGGTGCTGACCCCGGCAACGCTCATGCACTCGGCCGTTGCGGCTATGGGCCGCGTCAGCCGTTATTGGCAATCTCTCCTTGGGCTTTGGAAAATGCAGTTGATCACACTGTTACCGACCAGAGTTCCATCATTCGTTTTGTCGAAGACAACTGGTTGGGCGGACAGCGCATTGGTCAAGGCTCGTTCGATTCGATCGCTAGCTCAATCAGCCAGATGTTTGACTTCAGTCGCAGACGACGCGACGGGATTCTCATCCTGAACCCTAACACCGGCGAACCGGTTCGGTAGGCCGGCTCGACATAGAACACCGGCTGGGCCGTTCCCTGCCGCTGGAGTCTGGCAACTGATAGAAGCGACGACAGGCATGCGGGACTGGTACCGCATGCCTGCCGTTGCGACCGGGTACAATTCTGATTCAGCACCGCGCAGCAGGAGGCATTGGCAGTGTCCATCACGCGACGGACGTTTCTGCGGCAGAGTGGCATAACGGCTGCAGCTTTGATGGTTCCGCGAGGAGCGCGCCAGCCGGCAGTTGTCCGACCTACGATCGATCCGAACTCTCTCGCGCCTTTCGTCGATCCACTTCCGATCCCAGAACTTGCGCGTTCTACAGAGTACCGCCCGAGCCCAACCGATCCGACCGTAAAGATCCCTTATTACCGGTTGCCGCTGCGGCAGATTCAAAGCAAAGTGCACCGCGATGTGAAACCCACGCGCGTCTGGGGAATCGGCTCCTCATCGCCTGGGCCCACTCTTGAAGCTCAAAGTGGAGGCGGAATTCTGGTGGAATGGGCAAATGAACTGCCGACCGCACACTTTCTTCCGATTGATCGCCATTTGCACGGCGCCGAATCCGACAAACCTGACGTTCGCAGCGTGATTCATCTGCACGGTGCAAAGGCTCCTCCCGACAGTGACGGATATCCGGAAAACTGGTACGTGCCGGGTAAGTCCGCGATCTACCACTATCCGAACAACCAGGATGCGTCGTCGCTCTGGTACCACGACCATACTCTCGGCTTGAATCGCCTCAACGTCTTTGCTGGATTGCTGGGTCTCTACATCGTTCGGGACCGCGTAGAAGACTCCCTGAATCTACCGAGTGGCAAGTATGAGATTCCGCTTGTTCTGTTCGACCGAATGTTCGATGCGGACGGTCAGCTCTACTACCCGGTTTCACCGACTCCCGACCATCCGTGGATACCGGAGTTTTTTGGCAACGTGATCCTGGTAAACGGGAAGATACTCCCTTACTTGGAAGTCGAACCGCGCAAATACCGGTTCCGGGTTCTCAATGCGGCGAATGGCAGGTTTTTTCATCTATCGTTACCGGACGGACAAACTTTCCAGCAAATCGGCACCGACCAAGGATTGCTGCCGGCGCCTCTAGCAATTAAGCAACTCGCGCTCGCACCTGGTGAGCGCGTCGACGCAGTTGTAGATTTCAGTGATCGGGCCGGAGAGCAAATTGTCTTGATGAATGACGCGTTGCAGCCTGTGATGCAGCTGCGAGTCGGCAAAACGAAATCGGCAGACCCTAGTTCCCTTCCGGCGGCGTTGCGTCCGGTTCCCAAAATTCTGGAATCCCAAGCGGTGAAGACCCGCAATCTCATGCTCGGCGAAATAGACGATCTCCGCGGAGATCCGGTTAGCATGTTGCTAAACAACGCCCACTGGAACATGCCGGTAACCGAGAATCCGGCATTGAACTCCGTGGAGATTTGGAACCTGATGAACGTGACCGAAGATGCGCACCCTATTCATCTACATCTGGTGCGTTTCCAGATTCTCGACCGGCAACGTTTCGACGCTTTCGCCTACCAGAATCAGAATGTACTGAGGTATCGAGGCGCGGCAGTGCCCCCCGATCCGACGGAGACGGGCTGGAAGGATACGGTTCGAGCCGACCCGGGAATGATCACGCGGATTATTATCCCGTTTGAAGGATTTGCTGGACGTTACGTGTGGCATTGCCACATCTTGGAGCACGAGGACAATGAAATGATGCGACCCTTTGATGTGGTTGCGGCAAAATAGCTAAGCTTCCAGCTCTTGACCCAAAGTCTCCCATTCCGCCAGCAGGTTCTTTAACTCCTCGCGATGCCCATCGAGTTCCCGCGTCTGCCGTGCGGTTTCCTCCGCACTGACAAAGCTCTGAAGTGCATTTTCGCAGGTGGCAATCGCAGCTTCCGTGCTCTCGATCTCGCCTTCCAATTCCTGCACCCGCTCTTCCATCTGCTTACGCTTGATTGGATTCAGCCGTTTCGCCGTTTTAGATTCGTCCGGCACTGCCGCCGAAGCTGAACCGTTGCCGTTGGCCGGCTGCGACATCACGTGCCGCGACGATGCGACTGTTTCCTGCAACTTTTCCGCACCCCCTTCTTTGCGCCAGCGGTAATCCTCGTAATTTCCTGGATAGATCTCCACTCGCCCGTCTCCGACTTCGAAAATGCGGGTGGCCAGCTTGTCGATGAAGTAACGATCATGCGAAACGAACACAACCGTTCCCATATACTTCGCCAGCGCCTCCAGCAACACGTCCTTGGCCCGCATGTCGAGGTGGTTGGTCGGCTCGTCAAGCAACAGGAAATTCGCCGGATATAGCAGCATGCACAGCAACGCGTACCGATTGCGCTCACCACCAGAGAGCACGCCAATTCGCTTGAAGACGTCGTCGCCAGAAAACAGAAAACAGCCGAGCAGGCTCCGCAGTTCGGTTTCGGTCGACCTGGGAGCCACTTTGCCCAAGTCATCGAGAATCCGCGCCTCGGTATCCAATTCCTTGTACTGGTCCTGCGCAAAGTAGTCGACTTGGGCATTGTGGCCGAGCTTGTATTCGCCTTCCGTCAATGCCTCCCGTTCAGCCAGCAGCTTGATCAAAGTTGACTTGCCAGCCCCGTTCACGCCCACTAGCGCGATCCGGTCGCCCCGCTCGATCATGAAATTCACACCACGAAAAACTTCTTTCTCTCCGTACGATTTCGCCACACCATTAAATTCCGCTACGATCCGCCCGCTCGGTTTGGGCTGAGGAAAGGTGAAGTGAATCGTCTTCTCTTCCTCAGGCAATTCAATGCGCTCGATCTTTTCCAGCTCTTTGATCCGGCTCTGGACCTGCTTGGCCTTAGTCGCCTGATAACGAAAACGGTTAATGAACACTTCCAGCTGCTCGATTCTGTCCTTCTGATTGCGATACGCCGCTTCCAACTGCTCCATGCGCTGTGTCTTCGAGGCCAGAAACTTTTCGTAGTTACCAGGGTAAAGACCAATCTTCTTATTCCATATCTCGGCAATCTTGTTGACCGTGATATCGAGGAAATAGCGGTCGTGTGAGATCAGCACAAACGCGTTCGGATAGCTCGTCAGATATTCTTCGAGCCAGTTGCGCGCCTCGAGATCCAGATGGTTTGTCGGTTCGTCGAGCAGCAGCAGGTTCGGCTGTTGCAGCAGCAACTTGGCTAACGCAATGCGCATCTGCCAGCCGCCCGAGAATTCCTCGGTTCGGCGCGCCCAGTCTTCTTTACTAAAGCCGAGCCCCATCAGGATCGTGCCTACTTTTGACTCGACAGCATACCCATCCTGCGCTCCAAAATTGTGCTCCAGCCGCTGGTACCGGTCCGCCACTTGCGCGTACTCCGGAGAGTCGTGGTCCAACTCCGACATGCGCACGGTGAGTTGCTCCATCTCCCGCTCCATGTCGCGCAGATCGTCGAACACCGACATGCACTCGGCAAAGACGGTGCGCCCGGAAAGCGTCAATCCGTCCTGGGGCAGATAGCCCGCACTGATGCCCTTGGCAATGGTGATCGAGCCGTAATCAAGAGTCTCAATCCCTGCCAGAACCTTCATCAACGTAGATTTGCCGGTGCCGTTCGCTCCCACCAGGCCAATTCGGTCGCGGGGCGTGATCAGCCAGTCAGTTCCCTCAAATAGGAGCTTGTGGCCATAGCGTTTTCCGGCAGAAGAAAGCTGAATCATGAATACTTCAATCGTCTCACAGGGAGGGGATTTGGGGAAAACCAGTGCGGAAGGAAACATTTAGGAGCCGCCGAGCGAACTGCTTCCCCGAGTCCCTGCTAACGCGCTACCCTTGTTTTCGTCCAAGGTTGCGGAGGTACTCTCTATGCCAGCCTCGAAGCTCTTTCCGTGGATACTCATTTCAGTTCTCGTCGCGATCAGTTCCGCCCAGACAACACAGCCACAGGTAGTGGATTTGAAAGCCGGGGACGGCACGCTTCTGAAAGCCACATATTTCGCTGCAGGAAAGGCGGGACCGGGCGTCCTTCTGCTCCACCAATGTAATCAGCAACGCAAGTTGTGGGATCCCCTGGCCGCGGCGTTGAACTCCGTTGGGATCAATGTCCTTACCATCGACTACCGAGGCTTCGGAGAAAGCGGCGGGCCGCGCTATGACAAGCTGACGCCCGAGGAGACGAGGAAGGTCGTCACCGAAACCTGGCCCGGCGACATCGATGTGGCTTATCAATACCTGTTTTCGCAACCGGGCGTACAACACGACAAAATTGGCGCCGGAGGTGCGAGCTGCGGGGTTAACAACTCCATCCAGTTGGCACGTAGGCATCCCGAGGTGAAATCGCTGATGCTGCTGTCCGGCCCGACCGATCGCAACGGTCGCCTGTTCCTGCAAAAGCCCAATGCGCTTCCGATTTTTGCCGGATCTGCCGATGACGACGTCTTCGCCGACTCCACCGTAACTATGCAGTGGCTGTTTAGCGTATCCCCCAACCCTGCCAGCCGCTTTCAGGACTATCGCACCGGAGGTCACGGCGCCGAGATGTTCGCACCTCATCCGGAATTCCCGGCCATGATCGCCCGCTGGTTCCAGGCCACGCTTACCGACATGGGCACTCTGCCTTCCACCGACGGCACTCCGCTGCCATCAGCACAGATCCAAACATTAGCGATAATCGATCAGCCGGGCGGAGCCAGTAAGGCAGCACAAACGCTAAACGAGGCCCGTCAACGCGATCCGAAAGCCACGGTCTCGCCGGAATTCATTGTGAACCTCCTCGGATATGAGCATCTGCAGATGGGTGACACGAAGGGTGCTGTGGAGATCATGCAACTGAATGCGACGTCCTACCCCGACTCACCGAATGTCTATGACAGTTTGTCGGATGCGTGCCTGGCAAACGGCGAGAAGGATCTGGCGCTGGCAAATGCGAAGAAAACGCTGGTAGCTCTGGCGAACGACAAGGTCGACGACGAAGCGCGCCGGAAGGCCATTCGGGAAAGCGCCGAGGCAAAAATAAGACAACTGGATCACGATCCAGCGCATTAACAGTCTGCAAATGCACTGCTCCTGAGTGGGCCAGTGCTTTTAATGCAGCGATCAGACTTCACGTTTGGCCACCGAGCGAGTACTGCTTACCGGCAACGTGAATCTCACAAATATCTCTCCCGGAGCACCCCAATATGATGAGCCACATGTCCCGGAATAATGTAAGACAACGCCCGGACGGTGAACGGATTACCACTCGCGATGCCACGTCTCATCCAAGCCTCCGAGGGCATGTTCCTGAAAAGTGAGATGGTAGAGAGGCGGACCGCGCTGAACTCCTTAACTTGCGCGGCCCACGAGATCCTGTCAGCTTCGGCTCCCGCCGCCGCAATATCCTGATCGTAGCCGGGCAACGCGCTATCGAATCCACGAGCAAACCACAGTGCGCGAAACGCAAACGCCCGCTCGGTGTCATTCACATGGTTCAGCAACTGGCGGATGCTCCACTTACCCGGAGCGTAACGGTGCAATGACTTTTCTTCGGAAATTCCAGCAAAGAATTCCGTCGATTCTTCCAGTTGACGCTCAATCACGGAAAGTGGATCATCGCCCGTGACCAGGTTGATGTAGTTGAAATAATAAGAGGCGGCCTCGCCTTCTCGCGGACGTCCAATCATGCATCTCATTTTACTGCGATGATGGCGGTCCTACTTTGCGGCCATGGCTTTGGCCACACCCAGGTACGCAACCGCGCGATCCACGACCGCCTGCATCTCCCGGGCGTACTTTACCTCGCGCCCCTTGGCGAGGATTTTGCGCGCATCTTCAGGGGTGAACCAGGTCGGGTTCCGGTCTTCCTCGTGTCCCGGCAACATCTCCGTCACTTCCATCAGAAAGGCTTTGATCACGAACTCCCGAACTCCGGGGGGCTTCCAGAACACACCTTTGGAGTGTAAGTACAGATGAAAATGTCGCGGCTCGATGTGCCCGCGAACCCCGGCTTCTTCCCACGCTTCCTGCTCGGCGGCCTGGCTATGCGACATCGCAGGCTCGGGCGCGCCTTTAGGAAAGGTCCACTTGCCGCCGCCGTTGGTGTTCACCAACAGAAATTCCACGGACTGCCCCCTCCGCCGGTAGCACACCGCCGCCACCTGCAAAGGCAAAGCAAAACGTAACACCCGAGGCGATCCCAACTGCAACTCCTCCGACGACAATACTGCTTTCCTCATGCTATTTGCAGAATATTGCAGGAATGTTAAATTGCAGCGAAAAAGGTGCAGCTCGGAAGTTACCAAAGGGCGGAAAATCCCGACTTAACTGAGGTTTCAACGTTCGGAACGAGTCGTCTCAGACCGGAAGCCGTGTAAACGCAATTCTGCTAAGCTGTGCGGAGTTAATAGAAACATTAAGGGAGCCGATCGTGCACGCAGTGGCTGGAGTGGATCTGGGCGGAACCGCCGTTAACTATACCTTACTCAACCAAGACGAGAAATTCCTCATTGAAGTCCTCTGTGAGCATCCGGCTCTCGCCAAACAGGGGCCCGAAATCTGTCTGCAGCAGATCGCGGACGGTCTGGAAATCGCCGCGGGCAAAGCTGGAATTTCGCTTGAGGACATTGTAGCGGTTGGGCTCGATACTCCCGGCCCGGCCAGCGCTGGAGGGCAACTCAGCGCCCGCGGTTCCACCAACTTTGTTCATCCCAAGTGGGCCGGATTTGATATTCGCGAAGGCCTCGCCCACAAGCTCGGCAAACCAGTTTCCTACCTAAACGATGCCAATGCGGCAGCGCTTTGGGGGCACTACGCCCTTTTTGGTTCGACCAGCCGCGAAACGTCCATTTCAATCGTAATCGGTACGGGCAACGGCGGCGGCATTATTCTCGACGGCAATGTCGTCAAAGGCAAGAACGGGTTCGGTGGAGAGCTCGGCCACGTCTTGATTCCCTACCAGAGCATCGCTGGAACCATCGGAATCAGTCCACAATGCAATTGCGGACGTATCGGCGACTTGGAGTCTCTCTGCTCACTCACCGCCATCGAAAGAAATATCCTGCCTTATTTCTTGCCGCGGTTTCCCGGGCACGAACTCGGTAAAATCGATCTTCACGAGGCGGCTAAGCTTGTGCGGGGCATGGCGGACCGGGGCGATCCGCTGTCCAAAGAAGTCTTCCGCGTTCAGGCACATGCCCTGGGTCTGTTCTTCGACGAGATGGTGAACACCTTCGATCCCGATGCTTTTATCGTGGGGGGAGGGGCATTGGAGACCAGCCCGGAATTTCAGCGCTGGTTCATGGCAGAGGTCCGCGCAGCTATGCCCAACCAGCGGGAAGAGCAAGCCGGTATTCCTCTTCACGTGATGCCGAACGGGGATACGGCTGGAGCTCGCGGTGCCGCGATCGAGGCGCTAAAACTTGCAAGAGACGGCGGACTGCTGTAAAGGTTTCACGAAGACCTAGTTCTTCCCTATCGTCACGCAGGTCGGCAGCGGGGGTTGAGCATTCGCTTGCGCATTCTCCAAAGTGTGCATGGTGTTCAGGATGGTTTCGATGACGTTCTCGTTACCGATCGCCGTATTGATCATCATGTGATACAGGCAGCGTGTCGGCCAATCGGCATCGAAGTAGCGTCTAACAAATTCAATCCGTTCGCGGTCTATGGTGTCCAGCAGTTCTTCGGCGTTCTTTTCGCTGTTTCCCAGTTCTCTTAAACGCCGCATCTTTTCTGAATAAGGCGCGTAGAGAAACACCCGGAACGCGTCTCCGCGCTCCCGCAGAAAGTAAGGCGCGCCACGACCAACGATCACGCACTTCCCAGCTTTGGCGACATTGGTCATGACCTCGCCGCCCACTGCCACGAACTTGTCCGGACCGAATTCACTCCCATGAAGCGCCATGCTGCGTTCATAGCTGCCCCGCCAAAACGTCTTCAAGAGGCGGGAAAAACCCGCGTCGGCCCGCTCCGAGCAGCGCTCTACCGCAGCTAGGTCCACGTTCGCGACTTTGGCAATTTCTTCGGCCAGGGCATGATCCCATAGCTTCCATCCCAGGCGCTCCGAGATTTGTTTGGCAATCTCGCCACCCCCGCTGCCGTATTCGCGCTCAATAGTAATGATCCGGTACATAGGGGCTCCTCAACAACTACCACCGAAAGCCGCCGAAACCATGTCACAACCGCCGGCGCCTGGACACTATACCGTACTCGCTGGCTAGTGGAAACAGGGTTTTGGAGCCGACCAGCCGCTATCTCATAAGATTCCGACAAGCCTGACACCGTTGTGTCAGGGCACAAACGGCCCGCCAGCTCCAGAATTGTTCTAGAGGTCGACTGAACGGGCGGTCAGCCTAATGCAGCCAGACCTTGGGTTCCACCGACATTCCAGGACGAAGCACATGCTCGCTGGTCTCACCCGGATCAAATGTGATCTTTACCGGGATGCGCTGTACCACTTTTACATAGTTTCCCGTGGCATTCTCCGGTGGGAGTAAGCTGGTGATCGCTCCGCTGGCTCCGGCAATACTCTGCACGTGTCCCTTGTAGTCCTTGCCGTTTACGTCGAACCGGATCGTGACTGGCTGACCTACTCGCATCTCTTTGAGCTGTGTCTCCTTGAAGTTCGCGGTGACCCAGATGTCATCCAGGTTAATAACGCGCATCATTTCCTGTCCGATCTGCACGTTCTGACCGACCTCAACGGTGCGATTCGTCACAACGCCATTCACAGGGGAAACGATCAAAGTGTAGGACAAATTCAGTTGAGCGCTCTCCAGCGCGGCCGCGCGCTGCTGAGCCTCAGCCTGCGCGGACTGCGCACGGGCTCGGATAGCCTCTACCTGCTGGGGCGCCGTCGCAGCAGAGCGGACATTGGCTTCAGCCGTCAACAACTTAGCTTGGGCCTGGTGAACCTGCTGCTCGGCGGCCAAAGCCGAGGCCTTTGCGGCATCCACCGCGGCCGCGCTGGATTGCGCTGCCGCTACTGCCTGGTCATACTGCTGCTGCGAAATCTCCTGCTTGTCCACCAACTGCTTGTAACGGACCAGATCGTTCTGAGCTTTCACGTTGTTGGCTTCGGCCTGAGCGAGTTGGGCGTTGGCGGCCTGATACTGCTGTTTCGCTGCGGCGATTCCCGCCCGGGCATTCTCCGCGTCAGCTTGAGCGCCGGAAATCTGACTGCTGGTGCTGACCGAGGTAATCGGTACGTTTACTGATGCGGCCTGAGCCAAGGCAACGGCGTCGGCGTAGTCGGCCTTAGCGCGATCCAGGGCAACTTGGTAGTCCTTGGGGTCGATTTGCACCAGTGGTTGTCCCGCCTGCACAAGCTGGTTGTCGTCTACCAGCAACTTGGCGACATGCCCAGAGACGCGGGCGCTCACGGAATTGAGGTGGCCATCAATCTGTGCGTCATCGGTGCTCTCGTAGCTTGAGAAATAACGCCATAGAAAAAATCCGACAACGACCAGCACCACAATGCCAATAATCAGGAACATGCGGAACCGGGGATTGCGTTTGCTGAACCGCTTCCATTTCATGTCCCGTTCGGAAGCAGGCAACGGCGCTGGTTCCTGCGAATTTTGCGTCTGATGATCGCGCTCTACCGTTTCAGTATTGTCTGCCATTTTTTTACTTACCTTGAAGGTATTGCTTCACCCCTTCTTCCGCGAACCCGATCGCTTTAGCTAATTCGATTTTCGCAAGATTGTGGGAGTACAAGCTGGAAATATAACTGTCGTTCGCAGAAGCCACCGCTTCCTGGGCCTGAACGACTTCCAGATTGTCGGTCACGCCCGCGGCAAACCGGTCCCGCGCCTGGGACAACGTCTGATTCGCCAGATCGACGGAACTGCGCGCCACTTCCACCTGATCCGCGGCGGACTGCAAGTCGAGCAAGGCACTGCGTACCTCGTAATCGATTTGTCCGCGCAGGTTTTCAAGTTGCTGCCGGCTTTGCCGAAGCGAAGCCTCGGCCTGCAAAACGTCGCCATGGGTGTGACCGCCGGCAGTGATGGGTATCGTTAGGGTCGCTCCCACCTGAAAAACTCCGTGCGAGTCACCGATGTTGACGCCGGCATCTCCATAATCTCCGGCAATTCCGAGGCTCGGATAGTGTTCGGCCGTGGCCGCCCGACGCATCTGTTCGGCGGCTCGAACCTGAGCCACGGCTGCCAGATAGTCCTGGCGAGATAAGTATGCCCGACGTAAATCTTCATCCAGACCCGAAGTGGCTAGCGGTTCATAGGGCGCGGCCGTGGTCAGAGTAAATTCCTGACCCGGTGGAAGTCCGATGGCCCTCGCTAGCGCGAGCTTTAGCTTGGCATAGTCGTTCTTAGCTGCGATGAATTGCTGCTGCCGATTTTGCAACTCGACTTTGGCGCGTAAGGTGTCGATGAATGGACTTACTCCAGCAGTCTGTTGATCCTGCGTTTTATCGAAGAGGGCCTGCGCGGTGGTTACCTGGGCCTGGGTGGTATCCACGCGCGAGGCACCCGCGATGGTTTGCAGGTAAGCATTTCCGACAGCCAGAACCACGAGTTCGCGGGCATTCTTGAAAGAAAATTGCGCTGATTTCTCGTTTTCCTTGGCCGCGCGATAACGCTGGATAGCGTTCCAGTCAAAGACTGACTGCTGCAGGTAGACACCACTTTGGAAAATCCCGATGGGTCCGACCACCTTGGGAATACCGGGAATATTAAATCGGAAGCCTTCGGATGGGAGGTCGAGCTGAGTTGCACTCTGAGTCGCCTGGGCACTGAGACTTGGCAGGAGTTTGCTGAGTTCCTTCCACTTCTCTCCGCGCACATTGAGGCTGGTATCGCCCTGCAATAAGAGGCCCAAATTGTTGCGCAACCCACGATCCAGGGCGTCGTGAAAAGAAAGGGGTAATACAGTGCCGGTTGCCTTGCCTTCGGGAACACTACCCCCAAAAGGGCTTTGCGCTAACGCCGCCCCAGCGCTTGCGGCGCTCCCGTTGCTCTGCGCGGGAGTAGAAAAGCTATAAGAATCGCTTGAGCCACCACTCATCGCGGGTGCGGGACTGGCCGGAACCTGTCCTTGGGCATGGCGAACCAGGGTGAGGACAAGAATGATCGCCAGCGGAATGGCGGGTGAAGAGGATCTCCTTTTTTGCTGCAATTGCTTCGCTCTCAACTCGTTCATAAGTAAGGGGGGATAAGGCAACCCAGCAATTTAATCTTGATTCGTCTTGCCGTCCCTGAGATGCAAACGATTCTCTTCAGGGTTCCTGGTCAGAATGGAGTTTTCACTTCCATCTGGTTCGGATTCAATCCCATACGGAAACTCAGTATTCTTTCACAAGCGATAGCCTTTGCGCTGTGATTTAACCCGTGTCGCAGCGGTATGCGCGTCGGGGGTATGCGTCTCGCCGGCCGCGGGTAACTTATCGTAGCAGTTCGAGTCTAATGGTTTGAGTACAATTGGCATAGACAGGTCAGTGAAGTGGGCCTTTTAGAACCATCAGGTAGCCCGCGTCTTTCCCGCGATGACCGTCGCATCGTCTTGGCGGTTTCAATCGCTGCTCACCTATGCCTGCTGGCGTGGTTGGTTCACAGTCCGGCGGCGGACTTTGTAGCACCGACTTTTCTTCGCGAGGGAAAGCAAGGAAGCTCTCTCTCGTATCTCTATTTCCAAGGTTCGCCGGAAGTGTCGCGCGCGCATCTGCCGTCCAAGAATCGCCTGACCCTGAGCGCTCCAATTCGCAAGTCCCCGCCGAAAGCTCCGGTGGATCGAACCATCACTTCCGATTCGCCTCGCGACGAAGCGATGCTCTTACCCAACGAACGCCCCGCCGGGTCGCTCTATGGTTCGCTTTCTTACGGCACGTTATCCGGCCCGGATGTCCGGCCTGCGCTGCCAGTTTTCTTTCCGGATCCAGTCGTCGATGGCTCAGAACTACCCGAGACAGTTGGCGACGTGATCGTGGAAGTAGTTATCGACGATCAGGGAAATGTTACTCAGGAGAAAATCCTGCAAGGTTTTAGCCCGTCCATCGACCAAGAGGTCCTTGGCGCCATCGCCCGGTGGCGCTTTCGCCCCGCCACCAAGAACTCCGTTCCCATCGCGTCCAAGCAGGATGTCTATTATCACTTCCCGCGCTAGTTCCGCCTTTAGTAATCTGAATCCGCCACAGAAGTCGTTCAATCTACGGGACGTATATTTGTGACTTGGATCACGCGTTCCACAGGCTCGACTCCGCTATCGTTACCCAAGATGAATCAAACACTGCTTGGAAGAATGGCTAAGTCCTCCACTCGACGATTTGCCCGTTACCGCACCGAGATGGCGGTCATCGTCAAGGTGCTGGCGCCCGAAGGATATGTTCGCATTCATGGCCGATGTTTCGAACTGGCAGAGGCGGGCCTGGGCGCGGTCATTACTAGCGAATTGAACCCCGGAGAGATGACTTCGTTGGAGTTCGTTCTTCCTGAGCAGAGTGAGACTCTCGGAATTCGAGCGGTGGTTCGGCACCGGATGGGATTTCTCCACGGCTTTGAATTCGTCGGCATACTTCCCGACCAGCGGGAACAAATCCGCAATTACTGCCGCAATCTCAAACCTGCGTGATCCGTAGAGACGTTGCCAGAAACGTCTCTACGATAGCGTCATCTTTCCAGCGTCACGGCTGCAGTGACATCGCGCCACTGATTTCGTATCCCGAATCGTTTTGCAGCATATAGCCTGCGCTGCCAGAGACTAGATAAACGACCAGATCGTTTGTGTTGACCGACAAGCTGTTAATCGTGGCCGTCGCGCGTCCGTTGCTGGCAACTGAATAGGTCCCCGGAAGAAATCCCGGCACGTGATATCCGACTTGCGAGTCATTCACGGCTTCGTTCCAGTTGAGCGTTCCGGAACCATTCCAACTGATCCACCCAACCCGCGTCAGGTATAGCGGACTATAGTTGAACCCCTCCATATAAAAGGCGTACTGTCCGTTCAAGTTGGAATTGCCGAATGAACTCGCAGTTTGTAAGTCTGCCGTACCGTCTTCAACTTTGGTGTTGCTGCTGGTGAGGAAAAACACGCGCGACGGACTTACCATCCAGAAAATCTGTTGCACGGCGCCACTTGTCTGCGAAGTGAAATTGACAACCGCCCGGCCACTGGAAGCCATGGAGTAATTTCCCGCTCCCGACAGAGCTATGGACGCATAGTTCGTCCCATCCACCACCGAGTCAAACATTCCGGCGGGCAGGCCTCCACTGCCGTCAGTGGTTAGCACACCGACCGTCCTAACGGCATTGAACGTGCTAGCGTCGTCAGCATGACTGCCAAAGGCATAGCTACCCTTTAGCGAAGCGTTCGAGAAAGGTGCTCCGGATTGTGTCTGGGCGGTTCCAATTCCGATGATGCCGGTGTCGCTCATCATCAATCGGAGATTGCTGCCATCGACGACGTAGTAAATAAAATTGTTGGTTGCCCCCGAGCTATCAGTAATGGAACCCACCCCACGCCCGCTAGCGCTCGGTGTGCCCAAATTTCCCGTAACCGACAAAGCTGCGCCCGTATTGTTATCTAAAACGGACCCACGCAGTGCGTCGTCGTTTCCCGTGATCGCCCCGCCCGAGACCGTTAGAGCACCAACCAGGCTGGAGGATCCCTGAGTTGTGGAGTTAGTGTGCACGCGAAAAACGAACGTCCCGGCTGGGCGTTGAAGCCAAAACTGACGAATTTTGCAGGTCGCCTTGCCCGGTTGCGATCGCGCCGCTATCCGCTTCGGCCATATAGAACTGGCTGGCGGTGATGAGAGTGATGGAGAAATTTAGGGAGCCTCCCGGGAGGGCAAGAGTCAAAGTGCCGGTGCCATCGTTCGCAATTGAATATGAGCCGGTTGTCGAATTTGTTGACAATTGGCTTGAGCTCTCCGCAAAATCGTCGGTTCCAGTGGTCACGTTACCGTTGCCGTCGGCGGTGAAAACACCAGCCTCCCGGTACGGTACGGAATTACTTAGGTCGGTTCCGGAAATCTGATATGCGTAGGGTCCCTTCAGACTGGCATTGGAGAAGTTTCCTTGCCCCGTGCCGCTGGGCGTAGAACTGCTGCTGGAACCACAGGCAGAAAGCAACATCAGAATAGCGATAACGGGCAAAAGAATCAGTTTTTTCATGGCGGTTAGGCGGCTACGATGGCCTCTCAATGTCCGTATAACACGCGGTTTGGTGCTTACGGAGTTCTTCCTTTTTTAACACGAAAGCAATAGGAAAGTTTCCGGAGAGAGAACCAACATCACGTCGCATTGAGGCTACGGTTCCGGCACGCCAACGCCTGGATGGAACACCGGGCGAGAGCGGTGCAGCTTCGGAATAATCCAGACTGTGATCCGGAAGCCGAGCAGGACCGTGAGCACAGCGGCGTATTCCAAGGGCTTGCGTTTATCGGCTTTTACCAGCCAATAGTAGTGGATCACTCCGGCCAACGCAGCCGCATAAATCAGACGATGCAGGGCCTGCCATCGCTTGCCGCCAAGACGGCGAATCCATCCCGCCGTAGACGTGATCGCCAGCGGAATCAACAACACAAACCCGGTAAATCCCACGGTGATGAACTTCCGCTTAGCGATGTCCACCAGCATTTCATGAAAGTCAAAAAACTTATCCAGCCAGATGTAAGTAAGAAAATGCAAGAACACGTAAAAGAAGGCGAAGAGGCCAAACATCCTTCGATATCGGATGAGCCATGGCTGCTGCGTAAGCTTCCGAAGAGGAGTGATGGACAACGTGACTAAAAGAAAGATGAGAGTCCAGTCGCCAGTCGAGTGAGTTATGACTTCAACAGGGTTTGCGCCGAGAGCGCTGGTGTAAGCCTTCCAGCCAAGTCTCGCCAAAGGCAATAGACACGCCAAAAACACGAACGGTTTGGAACAACGCACATTCATCGCGAAGATGTTTCTCTGCTACGTGCTCTTGGGATTTCAGCTCTCAGTCGGAAGTTAAAATCGCGATCAAAAGTTTTTCTTAAGGTCCATCCCGTTGTAGAGGCTCGCGACCTGGTCATATCCGTTGAACATCAAAGTCGGACGCTTGAGAAACTCTCCCAAACGGCGCTCCTTGGCCTGACTCCAGCGCGGATGGTCTACGTTCGGATTCACATTCGCATAGAAACCGTACTCGTTGGGAGCCATTTGATTCCAAGTGTTGACCGGCTGGGAGTCGGTAAAGCGAATCCGCACAATGGCCTTCGCGCTCTTGAAACCATACTTCCAGGGAATCGTGATACGTAGGGGCGCACCGTCCTGATTGGCAAGGACATCGCCGTACATCCCGAAGCACAGCAGCGCAAGCGGATGCATAGCTTCGTCCATACGCAGGCCTTCTACATAAGGCCAATCCAGGACGCGATCTCGTTGCCCGGGCATTTGCTTGAGATCGTAGAGCGTGGTGAACTCAACAAATTTCGCCTTGGAGAGCGGCTGCGCCGCGTCAATCAGCTTGCTCAGCGAGAAACCAATCCAGGGAACCACAATCGACCAGCCCTCGACACAACGATGGCGATAAATGCGCTCTTCCGGGGATGCCAACTTAATGATCGAATCGACATCCCGAGTTTGCTTCTTGCTGACCAGGCCATCAATCGTGACCGTCCACGGACGAGTCTTGAAGTTCTTGGCCAGTCCGGCCGGCTCGTACTTGTCCGTAGAAAATTCGTAGTAATTGTTGTAATTGCTGACGTCTTTAAAGGGCGTGACGGTTTCGTTCGTCGAAAAAGAACTTTTCTGCAGGCCGGGGAACTTACCAGATTGTGGCGTCGGAGTGGAAGAAGGAACCGAGGGCTTATCAAACGCCAGACCCGCCGCGGCGGCGGCTCCGGCAACCGCAGCGCCGGCAAGAAACTTGCGCCGATTCAGGTACAAACTTTTTGGAGTGATTTCGGAAGAAGCTATATCGGCTGGTTTCTTGATCAGCATGAGATCCCCATTCAATAGTACGTGAGCTAAGAACAACTGGATTCGCGCGAAAGCGCAGCATCATCCCTCAGTGATAGGACTCCCCCTACCACAAAAAGTTGCATATCTTACGTGGAATTGTGCTCGCTGGCGGGAAAACTAGTTCGGTTCGCTGCTCAACACTTCGCGAACCTTGCGGGAAAGCGTCTGAAGAGTAAAGGGTTTTTGCAGGAATGAGGTCCCAGGTTCGAGCACCCCTTCGTGGACGATAGCGTCCTCGGTGTATCCGGAGAGATACAACACCTTGGTTGTGGGGTGGGAGGCACACATGCGGGCCGACAATTCACGGCCGCTCATTCCGGGCATAACGACATCGGTGATTAGCATATGAATTGGTTCGGTCTGCCGCCCGACGATTTCTAAGGCAACATCCCCGTTCTCCGCCTCCAGCACCTTGTAGCCTTTACCTTCGAGCGTCTCGCGAACCAGCAACCGGACGGATTCTTCATCTTCGACCAGCAAAATGGTTTCCGATCCGCAGGTCTGAAACTGCTGAGGCTTGACTTGACTGATGGGTTCCGCGGCATCTTCGACACGCGGCAGATATATCCGGAACGTCGAGCCCTTGCCGCTTTCGCTCTGGACCAGGACGTACCCGCCACTCTGTTTGATGATTCCATATACCGTGGACAGGCCGAGCCCTGTGCCCTTCCCTTTTTCTTTTGTGGTGAAAAACGGTTCAAAAATACGCGCCTGAGTCTCTTTGTCCATGCCTTGACCGGTATCGCTCACCGAGAGCAACACATAAGATCCGGGACGAATGTAGTTGTATTCATGACGAAGTTCTTCGTGGACGAGTTCAACGTTCGCTGTCTGAATCGTAATTCGCCCGCCTTGGGGCATGGCGTCCTTCGAATTCACCACCAGGTTCATCAGTACTTGCTCGATTTGGCCGGCGTCAGCGCGGGTCCGTCCAAGATCAGTGGCCAGACGCGTTTGCAACTCAATGTTCTCGCCGATCAGGGGCTGCAGCAATCGCTGCATGTCGGCAACGATGACGTTCACATCGACGACTTTCAGCTCCAGAAGTTGTTTGCGGCTGAAGGCCAGCAACTGCCGCGTCAGCACGGCGGCGCGTTCCGTAGCCTGGTGAATCGCTTCAATTTTCGGATAAAGCACAGTGCCGGATGGCGTGCGTTCCAGCAGAACTTCGGTATAGCCGCTAATCACCATTAACAAGTTGTTGAAGTCATGAGCAACCCCGCCGGCTAACCGTCCCACAGCTTCCATCTTTTGAGCTTGGCGAAATTGATTCTCGAGGAGCCTCCGTTCGGTTACGTCCTCGGCAAACATTTCCATAGCACTTTCCGTCTCGCCGGGGCTCAGCACCGAACGTCCGCTTAAACGAACTGTGATCAGTTCTCCATCCTTGCGCTTCCAGCGGATCTCAACGTTGTCGATCCGTGCCGCACGCTCAACCTCCTGTGTGAATCGTGCATATTCTTCGTGGTCCGCAAACACGTCGCGCCTGGGGTCGAGTGCCAGGACCTCCTCGACAGAAAAGTAGCCAAGCATGCGAATGAGCGCAGGATTTACATCAAGAAACCTGCCGCCCAAGTCGGAGCGATAAATACCATACACAGCACTCTGCACCAAGGAACGATGGCGGGCCTCAGAACGGCGTAACGCTTCCTCGTGGCGCTTATGCTCGATAGCGCTGGCGAGTTGCCGCGAGACAAAAGTCAAAATTTCTTTGTCCTTGCCTCCGAAGCGCACATTTTCGCTATAGCTTTGAACCACCAGAACACCGAAAGTATTGTTGGCAACTTTCAAGGGAACGCCCAACCAATCCAAAGAAGACGCCCCAATCAGTTCAACTTCGCCGTTCCTTTTCAACTCTTCGAATACCTCCGGTGTGCAAAGCAGAGATTCACCGGTGCGTATCACGTATTCAGTGAGCCCACGGGAAAATTTCTTTCGCGCAGGCGCTGTGTCCACTTCGTCGACAAAATAAGGGAAGCTGAGCGTTTGGCTCTGCGAATCGAAAACGGCGATGTAAAAGTTCCGCGCATACATCAGTTCGCCAAGAATCGCGTGAATTGCCGAGTAAAACTGTTGAAGGTCTTCCGCGGAGCTGGTCTTTTCGGCAATGCGGTACAGAGCGGAGTTCAGTGCCTCGGTGCGCTTCTGTTCGGTGATATCACGATACAGAACGTATACCGCGACGGCTTTTCCTTCCACCATAACGGGAGCAGCGGAAAACAAAACATCTATCAGGCTTCCATCGCGATGCTGTCGCTTGGTTTCGAGCACCACTTTTTGTCCTTTGCCCAGCATCTCCGCAAGCCAGCGAGTCTCAGCATGGCGGTCGGGCGGAATGATGAGGGAATCAAGACGACGTCCTAGAGCTTGCTCCGGAGTGAAACCGAAGATGCGACTAAACTCGCTATTGACGCGAGTGATGCAAAGCTGCGGATCAAGAATGCTGAGTGCTTCCGGAGTGCATTCAACCAACTGCTCGAGATAGGCTCGCTGAACTTCCGGACTAGTGGAGGAAATCTCGCTTGGCAAAGGTACGACCGCCGATCCATTCGAACCTACGGAGAGGATCTGCGTTCCACGATGAAGCGCCTCGCGCAACGCACTCGCGCGCGCGACTTCGGCGGACCCCGGCGTTCGGGTGATCTTGTCACCCATGCATTCCCCCTCCCAAATGCACCAACTACAGCCAAATTAGGATGTTAGACGTCGAGGATATTACTCGAAAGTTACTCAGGTAATTGCACAAAGGTGGGGGTAGAAGAAAGTCACTCAAAGTGGAGGTATTCGGCGGTCCTTCGGTCAAACGTTCCCTGGGAAACCGAGGCCCACCTGGAGACACTACTTAATCACTCAACCTGCCAAACCGAATCCAGCAAGGTTCCGTCCACCCACTTCACCACGGCAACTGGGCGATCTCCAAGTTTCGGCTTGGCTGGCCTGCCACCGCAGATCTTCTCGACCTCGGACTTGATGTCTTCAATCGGCCGGATCGGCAACTTCGAACCTTTCACCGCGTCCAGCAAATCCTGGCGCCGGGGATTGATGGCAATCCCGCGCTCGGTTGCGACGACGTCTATCAGTTCCCCCGGGCCGGTAAGCGTGGTGACCTGGTCGACGATCACGGGAATGCGATCCCGAAACGAGGGCAAGGCAAGAATGGTGCATCCCGACGCGAGACAGTTCTGCCATCCGCCGATTCCGTGCAGCAGCCGTCCGTCAGAGTGAGTCACGACGTTCGCATTAAAATTCACATCCACTTCCGTCGCGCCCAGCACGACCGCATCGACCATGGAAGCGAAGTTTCCCTTACCGTGATAGTTGTAGGAAGTGAATGGTGAAGTGGCGACATGGCGCGGATCGTTCGCCATGGACTTCACGCCGTCGAGATCGAATGTCTGTCCGTCCAGGATGTAGTCCGTCAACCCTTCCTGCAGGAGTTCAACCAGAAACTTAGTCGATCCCCCGCGAACAAAACGGGCTTTCACCCCATCCTCCTTCATCATTCGCCGCAAGTAATCAACGAATGCCAGGGCGATCCCTCCGGCCCCCGCTTGGAAAGAGAAACCGTTCCGCATGATTCCCGTCTCGCGCAGAAAGCGGGCCACGAATTCGGCGATACGAAGCCGATCAGGAGAACGCGTAATCTGTGTAGTGCCAGAAACGATTTTTGTCGGATCGCCGATCGAATCGACTTCAACGACACAGTCGACATTGTTTCCCTGAATCTGCCAAGGAATGCACGGGAACGGCGCAAGATTGTCGGTCACGACAATGACGCGGTCGGCGTACATTGAATCCGCTAACGCAAATCCCAACGAACCGCATGCCGACCTGCCATGTGAACCGTCGGCGTTGCCGAAGGCGTCAGCCGTGGGCGCCGCGACCACGGCTATGTCAATGTGAACGTCTCCATCTTGAATTGCCTGCCATCGGCCGCCATGGGAGCGTAAGACGCCCATGCCACGCATCTTTCCTTGGGTGCAATAGTCGCCAAGCGGGCCATTCATACTACCTTCGATGTGATGAATGACGCCCTTCTCCATTAGTTCAATGGCGCCTTTTTGTGAGGGGAAAGACGCACTAGGAAACCACAGCAGGTCTTTAACCTCCATTCGCGCGGCCGCTTGCAGCGCCATCAGCGCAACCGCGTCTCCATCCCGAAGATGATGGTGATTAGAGATCACCATGCCATTGCGCAGTCCACACTTTCGCAAGGCAGTCTCCAGGTTGGGAACGCGCTTATCGCCATCCTCTGGATAATCTTTGGCGGAGGTTACGGGAGGCGCGGCTTTGCGGCCACGCGGCTGATACTGCCCCACTCCGAGATACGGAGTCTGCGGCTTACCGTTCACCATGGCGGGAACCAATCGGCGGGCAGCGTTCTGTGCGAGTTCGACTCGATCAGCCATTCAACAACTCAGACCTTCGTGGACCTTCGTCCTTGGCAGTTAAAGTCTTGCTCCGTGGGCGTCGGTGCCGTCTAATGTGTCAACCCCTTGCGTCAAAAGTTTCAACGATGCCGGCTTACCTAAGCAAGACCCATCACTCGAGCTTTAGCCACCAACCGTTTCGCTCGCTCCACTACCGGAGGGTCAATCATCTTTGATCCCAGACTCACCACTCCAAGACCCTTTTTCTCGGCCTCTTCAAAAGCAGCCACAATTTTCAGAGCCTTGTCGATTTCCGTTAGAGACGGAGCAAACGCATCGTGAATTACCCGAATCTGCCCTGGATGAATACACCCCATGCCTTCAAAGCCAAGAGCCCGCGAGTTCCCTCCCCAGCGCCGTAGCCCATCCATGTCGCCGACATCACCGAAAACAGAATCAATAGCCTGGATCCCAGCAGCTTTGGCAGCATTCACGATCCGGCTGCGCGCGTACTGTGACTCCCCGCCGTCTATGGTCTTCGCCACACCAAGATCAGCGGTGTAGTCCTCCAGCCCGATTGTCAGCGCACAAACGTTCTGGCTTGAAACAGCGATCAGAAACGCATTCTCAATGCCCAAAGCGGATTCAAGAATCGGCATGATCCATACTGGGCGGTTGATTCCGTTGCGGACTTTCAATTCTCCGATCATGCGATCTACTTCCGAAACCTGTTCCGGCCTCTCCACTTTTGGGATGAGAATCAAATCGGGTGCCTCAGGAACGATTTCGGCGAGGTCCATTAACCCGAGCGGCAACTGATTAATCCGAACCATACGCTCGCATGCCCCAAAATCTACCGCCCGCAGCGCGTTGCGAACCAGAACACGCGCCGCATCTTTCTCCCCGGGATGAACAGAATCTTCCAAGTCCAGAATGATGGCGTCCGGCTCGTGCAATCCCGCATTGATGAAATACTTCGGTTCTGACCCAGGAAGGTAGAGCCTAGAACGGCGCAGCCGGTCGCGAACGGAAGGGCCAGGCAGGCCCACCTTTTCTGGCAGTGACTTCTTTTCCGCGCTCAGTCCAGCACGTTTCACTGCGGTCTCGATGCGCGCCGAAATCACGAACGGCAATGCGCCTTCATCGTGAATCGCAACCCGAGCGTGTTTTACGCCCAAAGAATCAAGATCCTGTCGCGCCTGAGAGAGAATCGAATCGCCGTAGTATAGGCCTACTCGCGATTCCAATGCGATTTCGATCCCGTCCCGGACCCGCGGCTCTACTGAAACGTGAAGATCGGAACGTACATCCTTACCCCAATGCCCGGCTTCCGCTAGGTGTGGCGTCACGGAAGTGTTCGCATTACTCATCAGATATTTTCAACCACAAAAGACACGCAGTCTCACAAGGAAACCCACCACAGGAATCGAGCCGTAAATATTCGCCTTCCTTCGTGTTCTCGGTGGTTATCGCAGCTTTTCCAAAATAGCATCTGTCATTCGAACCGTCGAAGCCGCACCCAGGCCGATGGCTTTAGGCCCGCCGGAAAAGCGCATCATATCGTACGTGCGGGTCTTGCCTTCTTTCACCACTTCGGCAATTGCCCTACGGATCCGTTCCGCTTTCGCTTCTTCTTTTATGTGGTCCAGCATCATCGCGGCCGACAAGATCATTGCAATCGGATTCACGATGGGCGGATCCAACTCGGCGTATTTCGGAGCCGATCCATGGGTGGGTTCGAATACGGCCACGGTGTCGCCGATGTTTCCCGATGCCGCGAACCCAAGCCCGCCTACCAATCCCGCGAAAGCGTCCGAAAGAATATCGCCGAACAAATTCGAGGCCACGATCACGTTGTAGTCTTCGGGATTTTTATTCAGCCACATCAGCTGCGCATCGATGTTGGTGGACCACAGTGCGATCCCCGGATAACCCTTCGCAACTTCCTTCGCCGTCTCTTCCATCATTCCCGAAGTCTCGCGCACCACGTTCGGCTTCTCGCAAATCGTTACGCCTTTGAATCCACGTTTCTTGGCATACTCGAAGGCCGCCGTTACGATGCGCCGTGCAGCTGCTCGAGTAATGATACGCACACTGACAGCCAGATCCGTGCCCGGCACACTTGCGAAATGTTTAAACTTCGGATGACTGCCCAATGCCGCGCGTACGATCTCCGGAGGATTCGTCCACTCGATGCCCGCGTACATGCCTTCGGTATTCTGCCGAAACACCGTGGTATCGATCTGCGGCTCATCGAAACCACCGTCGGTCCGCTTACGAATATAGTTCAGCGGATTTCCGGAGAAGCCGACACAAGGACGCGTGCAAATATCCAGATTAAACCTCTGCCGCATGGTCACGATCGGACTGTAATAGACATAGCCCTTTCCACGCAGTTCCGGCTTCAGCTCGGCCTGCGCCTCCTTATTGGGCTTCGAAGTGATGGCTCCGAACAATCCGAGTTTGTGTTTGGTCAGAAGATCAATGGTGCGATCGGGCAAGGCATTGCCTTCGTTGCGCCAGCATTCCCATCCGATATCAGCAGGAACATATTCCGCATCAAATCCAGCCGCATTCAGGACCCGCAATGCCTCCGGAAGAACCTGATTGCCAATGCCATCGCCGGGCATAGTGACTACAGTATGTTTCGCCATGAATGCTCCTAAACCGATTCTCCTGTGCTCCCCTACGCCTCTGTGGTTAAGGCCCTTGTGGTTAGGCTCGTGAATTCAACCCCAGCCGCTTAGCCACCAAATTCTCCACGCCCTGAGCAATCACCAAAGACTGAGGCACGCTCCCCAGAGCCGGGAAAGCAAAACTATCGTCCCGCCAGTGAACCATCCCAGAAGTGAAATCGATATCAACTTCTTCGCCCGGGATCATCGTCTTCTCCTTCGCGATCTCCGCCCCGAACTGCTCTCGCAACTTTGCCACCAACTCCGGAACTTCGACACACAAAAATCCGTTGTTATAAGCGTTTCGCAGATAAGTCTGCGAAAAGCTAGCCGCAATCACCATGGGGATTCCTTTTGCCTTAAGGCAGGTGACAGCTTGTTCGCGGCTCGATCCGGTGCCGAAGTTGAAACCGCTTACGATAACATCGCCCACTTGCGTACGCCCCGCAAACTGCGGATCGTAATTTTCCATGACCACGGAGGCCATCATCTCGGGCGTCATATCGTCACGGTAGGTGTAATCTTTGCCGTAAATCGCGTCAGTATTGACGTTATCTTGAGGCAGGAAAACCAAACGCCCTCGTACCCGATCCGGGAAGCCGGGAAGGATTTCAACCTTTTCCGCAGCCGATGTAACGGGAAACTCCGTATATTTGCGTTCCGGCACCTCTTCGCCGGTCGCATAAGGACCGCGAATGTAGCCGGCGACAGCAGATGCTGCGACCACCTCTGGGCTAGCCAAATAGCATTTCGCGTCGCGAGATCCCATCCGGCCTTTGAAATTCCGATTAGTAGCCGAGATTCCGACCTCTCCCGCTTCCAGCAACCCCACCCCGAGTCCGATACAGGGACCACAACCGGGAGGCAACGGGTAGGCGCCGGCATCGAGCAGAATCTGCCAGATCCCCCGCCGCTCGGCTTCTTCCTGTACCCACTTGCTGGCCGCCCCCAGATAGAACTTCACGCCGGAAGCGACTTTCTTGCCTCTTAAGACCTTAGCCGCCGCATCCAGGTCTTCCACCCGCGAATTCACGCAGGAAAGCAGATAGGCTTTCTGGATCGCAACCTTCTTTTGCTCCAACTGCCCCAGAGAAGCCATCGCTTGCACTGTGTCAGGCCCAGAAACATGCGGGGTCACCTGCGCCAGATCCAGCACAATCCGTGCCGCATACCCTGCGTCGTTATCCGGACGCGGCGGGTTCTTCGCCCAATCGTCGATATCTTTTTCCGAAAAACGCTCGACCCCGATCGCTTTGAGTTGCTGACGAACCCCTTTCAGATAGGCGATCGTCACTTCATCGACCGGGAACCACCCGACCAGGGGCCCCCACTCAGTACTCATGTTTGAAATAGAGAAGCGGGCATCCATTGAGAGGCTGGCAACACCCGGACCGGCGAACTCTACGGCAGAGTTCAGAACCTCATCATGGTTGTACAAACCGCAAAGAGCGATAATGACGTCTTTGCCCGTTGATCCTTCAGGCAGTTCCCCTTCCAGCACAACCTGAACGCTGCGGGGAATCTGCCACCAGAATTCGCCGGTGGCCCAGGCCGCCGCCGCATCAGTTCGAACGATGGGCGTTCCGACGGCTCCGAGTGCACCGTACATATTAGAGTGCGAGTCAGAGGCGACGACGAACGAGCCCGGCAAGACGTATCCGCGCTCGATCATGATTTGGTGGCCGATTCCGGAGCCCGCCGGGTAAAAGTCGACTCCGTGCTCTTTAGCAAACGCCTCAATCGATCGGTACTTTTTCTGATTAGCCTCGTCCTTATTCTGAATGTCATGGTCAAGTGCAAACACCAACTGCTGCGGATCATGAATCTTCTTCGCCCCGATGCCCTTGAACTTGCTCATCACGGCAGAGGTGTTGTCGTGCGTCATCACATGGTCCGGGCGGATGGAGACGAAGTCTCCCGTGCGCAGTGGTCGCTTAGGTCCTTCAGCCAGATGAGATTGCGCGATTTTCTCGACGATAGTCTGGGACATGGCGGCTCCTACTCGCGTACGGCAAATCTGCTGCCGGCAGAGATGCTGCCGAGCAACCACTCTAAGATCTAACACTTTGCTAGCGGCGTTTGCTTTTCTTCTTCGTCGACGGTTTGGCGCTGCGGTGCGGGACTCGCTTCGCTTTCACATCTGATTCCATCAACGCCATCAGTTTCGACACCGATCCGACTTTCTCCAGGTTCCAGATCGTATCTCTGAGTTTCTTCTGTGCTTTCGTAGACAGCACGCCCTCTGCTAAAGCTCCGAATTTTTCTTCAATTTCGGCATCGCTCAACGGGTTCCGCGGATCGCCCTTGGGATAATCCAACTGCTTGCTGAAGACGCTGCCGTCATTCGTAGTGATGTTCACAATTACCCTCTGTAAAGCAGGAAATACTTTTTCGATCTCCGGGTCCGCCACCACCTCAACCTTTCTCAACTGGGCACGGATCTGCGGATCCATAATCTTTTCCATGGTGAATTGCACGGGAGTCACCTGCCGCTCGGCCAACGCCGCTGCAATCACGTAAGGCAGCGAGTGGTCTGCAGTCTCCTTGGTGTGCGGATCGTACTTGCTCGGATCGGACAGAATGTCCGCGGCCCTCGCCAGTGAGCGGATTTGGATTTTCTGCACATCGTCCGGCTTCAGATCGTTGCTCTTCACCAGATCGAGTACCGCGGAAATTGGAGTATGCGTCAAAGCCTCCGTGGGAAACGCTTTCATCCCGCATTGGGTGATGCGCCACGAGTCGCTCAGGCCGTCGGTGAGCAGATTCAACCTCCACTCTGGCCCAAAGCAATGGGTCAGCCCCTCCTTGCCATCAATGACGTGCTCGGGCCCGGTATACCCCTTCTCGGCCAACAAAGCAGCCAGCACCCCGCTCTGCGTAGCCATGGGATCGACCGTGTTCTTCATCATTGTAAGTTTGCCCGCAGTTACCGCCCCAAGCGTGCAATGGCGGCTGGCAGAGATGCCGATCGCGTGCTGGATTTGCTCCCATGGCAGACGCATCATCCGTCCAGCCACAATCGGAGAAACAAACGCCGTCAGCGTCGCGTGATGCCATCCCCGCTCGCGAATGCCGGGGAATGCCGCTTCGCAAAGCCGCATTTCGAACTCGTGTCCCAGCACCAACCCGACAATTAACTCTTTCCCATCACTCCTGGCGCGTTCGCAGCAAGCGAGCGCCGCCGGAAAAATGTCCGACGGATGCGAAGGGTCCTGCTTCCAGTAAATGTCGTTGTAATCCATGCAGCGGATCATCAACGCATTCGCCAGGGAGGCTGAAACTGGATCGATCCGCTTGCCCGTGCCGATCACCGTAGCGGACCCTCGCCCCGCGATCTCGTCGAGCACCTGGAGAGCGATCTTCACGTCATGCTGCTGGTATCCACCGAGTGCACATCCGACCGAATCAAGCAGGAAGCGCTTGGCCTGATACACGGCTTCTTCCGAGAGTTCGCGATAATTGAGTGCCGCAGCCCAGCGGGCCATCTTGGCGGTGACAGTTTCCTTTAGTGCGACCGGATTTTTTGTGGACACGGAATCTCCCGCAACTTTCATAAGCATTGACATTCCAAACAGCGACGGCGCACTCACCGTGCTGCACATCGTGTAGGCGATTCTCATTTCACCTTCACATTCTTGGGGTTCTTGAAGGGAAGAAACGCCATGAAGTCGGCATGATGGACAATGTAGGCCTCAGTGCTGCGTTTCACCAAATCGCCTTCCGCTGCATGAGCCGCAATGATGTGGCAAACTTCGTCGGGCACGCCACATTCCAGGGCCAATGCCACTCCGGTAAATGGGTGGCGCAAGGCCTCGCCCCGTTCGCTCTGCCGGCTCTTCCCATCGGGACCAATCTCGTACTCCAGCAACTTGCCCACATCCGCAAGAATTGCGCCCGCAATCACAGTGTCGATGTCCACCGGCAGCGCCCGCCCCATAAATTCCTGCATAGCCCCAGCGCCTTGCCGCGCAATGTGCACCACACAGCGCTTATGTTCCATAAACGTGATGGGGCAATTCGGGACGAGCAGGGTGAACGGGATCTTGGTCAGATCCTCGGGCTTGAGCGGACTGCGTTCCAACGCCTTGATCCAGGTCTGGGTGACCTGCTCGCGAAGCTTGGAGCGCTCGATCCATTGGATCTCGGGCCACAGTTTGGCAACTGCCTCACGCATCGCGTGCGACCTCCGGGAAACGAACTAGCTTACCTTGCCAGGATAGAGAAGGTCGAGGGAAAGGCGCACAAGCACATGTGAGGTGTTGCCTTGCGAACCTCCCAGACTTTCGGTCACGCTCGCAACCGTTCTTGGAGTTCGTGGGTAAGACGTATGCCAAGCTCCGGGTTTTGGCAGGCTACAAGAAAATAACGCGTGTGCCTGATTTTATGCGGCGCAACCCTATCAACTGCGCGATCGGTAGGTTGTATTAACTCCGACTTTGGTGGGGTGGGAACGCGAGGTCTACTTCAGCCAGGTCCACACCAATCCTATCGTCGCCGCAAACATCGCTAGCGTTGTTCCCCATCCCAACACATTCATCCGGGTCGTATTGACCCAACGGCCCATAATTTTCCGATTAGTCGTGATGAGCATGACCAGCAACATGAGGAACGGCGTCGAGAATCCCTGCACAATTCCCGCCCAAACCAGCGCCTTCATCGGATTGATCCCGAAAAAATTGAGGCACATGGCCAGCACCGTAAAAACGCCGATCGCGATGTTGAATTTCTTGGCTTCACTCGGCCTGTAGTGCAGTCCGTGCTTCCAGCCAAAGGTCTGGCAGACGTCGAAGGCCGCCCCGGTCGTCATAATCGGCACCGCCAAGAACCCCACTCCAATGACTCCCGCCGCAAACAACCATCCAGCGAGATTCCCTGCGAGCGGTCGCAAAGCTTGCGCTGCATCTGCCGCAGTGCTGATGTCAGTCTTGCCGACTTTGAATAGCGTTGCCGCGGTCGAAAGAATAATGAAGTACATCACGATGTTGGAGAAAAACATCCCGAAGCCCACATCGCGCGCCGAATGATCCAGTTCTTCTTTGCTGGTTCCGAGGCGATCGTCCAACCGCCGCCGTCCCATCGAAATATCTTCTTCTACGTCTTGATTCGACTGCCAACTGTACAGATACGCAGACAGTGTCGTCCCCACAACTGCCACCAGCATGGCAAGAAAATCTTTGTTGAAGTGAATTCTCGGAATGAATGTACCTTTGAGAACCGGAATCAGTTCCGGTTTCGCCAGAATTGCCGCGCCAACATACGCAAGCAGCGCCAGAGCCAGCCATCGAAAGATATTGCGGATCAGCCGGTACGATCCCCAAATCTGGAGAGCCAATACAATTACCGTAACTCCCACCACAATCGCGCTGATCGGAACCGGCACAATCACGTTCAGCGCCGCCGCCATTCCTCCGATGTCTGCCCCCGCTTCAATAATGTTCCCGATCAACACTCCAATCAGCATGGAAAACAGCAGCCAGCGTGGATAATGCAGCTTGATGACCGCGAACAAGCCCTGCCCTGCGACTTGCCCTAGCTTCGAGCACAGGTACACCACCGCGAACATCATCGGAAACGTAAACGGCGCAGTCCATAAAAACGATGGCCCGAGTTGGGCTCCCGCCGCCGCATAGGTCCCGATCGCCGACGGATCGTCATCCGCCGCACCGGTAATCAGCCCAAGCCCCAGCGACCGGAAGACGCCCTGCGGAGCAGGTTTGTTCGCTCCAGTACGAAACCGTTCTTCTAGCTCGGGATCGTGCTTTCGTCGTTCCACGGGAACAGCACGCTGCGTGGCCATCTCTAAGATTGCAACCTTCCAACTGCAACTGCCAGTTATGAAAAACAAGAATCCAAGTCTTAGAAGCTGAGTAGCAGCTATGGGTTGGGTAGGAATGGCAAGTTCGCCTCAATAATGAGGCGCAGGACATAGAAGCGACGGGGTATCTGTCGTGTGCCCTACAGATATCGAACCAGGCCTTAGATAGACCCACGCCAGAGGCAGGGAAAATTACTTACGAACTTGGATCTAAACTGCCGGCCGCAGCTCTTCTGGCCGATCCGGAAATAGTAGTGGTTGGAGTATCAGCCTGCGAGCTTGCTCCGGTGTTTGCCGCTCATCCGCCGAATACAAGTCGATGCGGTTATCCGACGACCGCAGCGTCAGGATCCCCATCTCCGGGACCGCGGTTTGATCGTCTTCGGGCTGATAGACGTACCGAATCGCCTGCCCTGCAAGATCTGCCGTCACCACAACCGCCATCTTGGCCGAAGGATTTGAAACGCGGATTTCCGCATCAGAGTTTTGGGTCAAATCGGCATAGCCATGGGATTGTTTGAACTCATCGATATCGTTTCGAAATCCCTGAACGAGATCGCGCCATTTGGCTTCCATACGCGTCTCCTGCGACCCCTCGCCGCGGCTTTTACCCGCATCCGTCTCCGAGTTCGCTACGTTCTTTACTTGGTTCTCGATCCAGCCCATTCTGCCCTCCGATGACATCTTTCTGATGCTTCCGCAGGATTCGGGGTAGGCTGATAATCTGGATTGGGGATGTCTCGGTAGGGACGTGGCTTGCTGCGTCTCATCGCGCCGCATCCAAATCACATGCACTCTGTTCTCCGGCGAACCATCGCGCTCTTCTTGCTGTCGTTCCTGGTAGTGGCCGCGCATACGATCTACGCCCAACAAGGCGCAGCAACTGGTCAACCGCTCGTTGTGCTCACCACGACACTTCCTCGTGGCTACACCCACCAGCAATATCACGCGAAGCTTGAAGCCAAGGGCGGCATCACTCCCTTAACCTGGGAACTCGCCGAAGGAGCACTCCCCAAGGGCATCGAACTTCACCCCGAGGGACTTCTTATCGGGACTCCCGAGGAGACCGGAGAATTCCACTTCACCGTCAACGTTCGTGACAGCGGAAGACCTGCGGTGGAGATCAAGCAGCCACTGGTCCTGGTGGTCGTAGCCCCGCTCTTAGCACGGTGGGGGAGATACCCTGTAGTGAACGGCCAACGTATCGAAGGATCGATCTTTGTTTCTAATCAAACCGAGCAGGATTTCGACCTTACCGAAATCGTCATGGCGGTTGCCGACAACGGACGTGCGACCGCAATCGGCTATCAACGCTTTCCACTGAAAACTGGTACGACCGACATGGAAATTCCGTTCGGCGAAAATTTGCCGTACGGCTCTTACCAGCTCAACGCCGACGTGGTCGCGGAGGTGGCAGCGACCAATTCTATCTATCGCGCCCGCCTCGTTCCCAAAGAACTTTTGCAGATTCAGCAAGGCCCGTAAAACAGATTCTCATCGGAGAAACCGCTAGAATAGCTGACACATGAATTTCTTGAGGAATCTGTTAGGGGGAAACAAGATGTCAGCCTTAAACGCAGGCGCATCTGCGCCCGATTTCGCCTTACCCGCAATGACAGGTGAGGAGTTAGCTTTGAAAGACGCTCTGGTTCGCGGACCGGTCGTACTGATCTTTTTCAAGATTTCCTGCCCGGTCTGCCAGTTTGCCTTGCCATATCTGGAGCGGATCTACAAAGCTCATGGCAATCGCAACGTCACCATCGTGGCGGTCTCGCAGAATGACCGCAAGGATACTACCTCCTTCATCAAAGAATTCGGAATCAGCTTTCCTGTTCTCCTTGATGACACCAAGAGCTATCCTGCTTCGAACGCCTACGGGCTCACGAACGTTCCCACGATCTTCTGGATCGCACAGGATGGCACCATCGAAATCTCGAGCGTCGGCTGGGCGCGCAAGGACGTTGAAGAAATTAGTCAGAAAACCGCGGAAGCGGGAGGCACGGCTCCATCGCCGGTCTTTCGGCCTCATGAGAAGATTCCCGAATACCGCGCAGGTTGAGGCTCCAAAAATTAGCCCGCAGTTCGCGGGCAAACCAACAAAGACACGCGGTTTCCCGGCCAGAGCACGAAAGTGTCTGAATAATCGGCACTGCCGACCGAGCCCCCCAGGTTCGTTTGGCGGACCAGTCCTACCACCTGCGTGTTGAGGGCGGAAGCCCCTTTTCAAGCGTCTTCCCGTAAAATGAACATTCGTTTCACCCCAGTCAGGAGCCTTAAGGATGCGAAAGTTCGCGCTGCTACTCTGCGTTGTGCCGTTCGTTTTGGCGATCGCCGGCGCCCAGCAGTCTCGGCCTACCCCGAACACTGTGCACTTGCCTGGGACGGCCATCGCGGCCATGCAGAAGATTGATCCTGAGAGGATCCGCGCGCATGTGCGCTTTCTCTCGCATGATCTTCTAGAAGGCAGAGGCACCGGACAGCGCGGGGGCGACATCGCCGCGGAATACATCGGAACCCAATTTGCCCTGGATGCTCTGAAGCCGGCGGGCGACAACGGCACCTACATGCAAAAAGTGCCTATGGTCGGAATCACCCCCGACGGCCGCACTACCTTCGCGCTCGTTCCCGCCAATGGATCTGCCACCGAACTCAAGCCGCTCGACCAATATGTCGCCTACGATCAGACCCAACAGCCCGAGTCTGACATTAACGCCGACATTGTCTTCGTCGGCTATGGAATTGAAGCTCCCGAATACAAGTGGGATGACTACAAGGATGTCGACGTCCGCGGCAAAGTCCTGCTGATGTTGGTGAACGAGCCCTCCTCTGATGATCCCAATTTCTTTAAAGGCAAAGCCCTCACCTACTATGGTCGATGGACCTACAAGTACGAAGAAGCCGCTCGAAAGGGAGCCGTGGGCGTCATTCTGGTTCACAAAACCGAGATGGCCAGCTATCCCTGGGAAGTTGTGCGCAATTCCAACTCAGGCGAAAAGTCTTATCTCAAACTCGATGGCATGCCCAAACTGAAAGCCGCTGCCTGGATTACTAGCGACATCGCCCAACAGATCGCGACTTCCGCCGGCCAGAACCTCGATAAACTAATGGCGGACGCCCGCTCCCGCGACTTCCACCCCATCTCGCTGCCAGTGCAGTTGAAGGCACACATGGTGAGCAAAATCCGGCCATTCTCTTCCAACAATGTGGTGGCGGTCCTGCCCGGATCCGACTCCAAAGTGAAAGACGAGGGGGTTCTCTATACCGCCCACTACGATCATCTTGGCATTCGTCCCGACATGCCTGGCGACAACATCTACAACGGTGCCGACGACAACGCCACCGGCTGCGGCATTCTGCTCGAACTCGCACGCGCCTACGCGCAATCGCCCCAGCGGCCCCGACGTTCGATCCTGTTTGCAGCGGTTACTGGAGAAGAGCAAGGACTCCTCGGCTCGGAGTATTTGGGAAAGCATCCGCCAATTCCCGCCGCCAACATCAGCGTAGATCTGAACTACGACGACCTTCCGCCGCTTGGCGCCCCGCAGGAAGTCGAAGTCTCGGGCGCCGAACGCACCACGTTCTATCCCGAGGTGAAGTCGCTCGCCGAGACTTTCCGTCTCGCCATTCGTCCCGATTCGCACCCCGAAGCCGGACACTACTATCGCTCCGATCATTTCAGCCTGGCGCGCGTCGGTATTCCTTCCTTTTCGATCGCCGAGGGAATGAAATACAAAGGACACGACGAGTCTTGGGGATTGGCCAAAGCCGACGAATATACCGCCAAGCACTACCATCAACCCAGCGACGAATACCACACCGACATGGACTTCACCGGCGACGCCGCCATGGCTCGCTTTGGCTTTGCCCTGGGATGGCAAGCAGCCAACCAGTCCAAGCTAATCGAATGGCAAAAGGGTGATGAGTTCGAAGCGGCCAGGAAGAGTGCCAGCGGCACCGAGTAATGTACTTTCCGGCGGAGCGGGCGACCTCGCCCGATAACTTGGATCGCTGGCGAAGTCCGACGCCTACTGCGCCAAGGAGCAGTTCACCAACCCCTGAGTTCAATGATCTTAAGCGTCAATCTCATTAATTCTGGCGGCTCGACATTTTTTGCATCATTAGTCGTTATAACGAGCATCTGTATGCCAGGAGGATTCACCCATGAGCGCAGTGGCTACACCAGAAGTTACCGCGACCAGCACCTGGAATATTGATCCTATTCACTCTCACGCCCAATTCAAGGTTAAGCACATGATGATCTCGAATGTGAAAGGCGAGTTCACCGCTGTAACCGGCAAGCTGGAATTAAACGACGCCGACATAACCAAATCGCGGATCGAGGCCTCCGTTGACGCCACCACCATCAATACTCGAGACGCCCAACGCGACGCGCACCTGAAGAGCGCCGACTTTTTCGATGTCGAGAAGTTTCCTACGCTTACCTTCAAGTCAACTCGTATCTCCAAGCGGGGAGACGGAGAGCTCTCGGTTTCGGGCGATCTCTCGATTCACGGGGTTACTCGAAATGTCGAGTTCGAGGTCGAAGGTCTGAGCGCTCCCATGAAGGATCCCTGGGGCAACACGCGGATCGGTCTTTCCACCACTACCCGTATCAATCGCAAAGACTTTGGTTTGACCTGGAATGCGACCCTCGAAACCGGCGGCATTCTGGTAGGGGACGATGTAACACTCACTCTGGATGTCCAGTTCGTAAAAGCATAATGATTTTCCGGAATCAGGTGCTGCTTGTGGAGGAATGGATGGCCGCCTCGAGCCGGCGGCGACCGATGAGGCTATGCCAAAACTCACGGGCCTGTAGCGTTTTCTTTGGGCCTTTGTAGAATTCCACAGTAGCCCATCCGGGCCATTCCCAGCCATTGCCGAACCCGATAGGCTGTTCTTGAGCAGACTTCGGGGGAGGGCTGTTCGACGAACGTCCTTGGACTCATTGAGTCCGGGACGTTTTCGTTTTGCCCGGCAAATTCGACGCCTCGTGCCGTGTACTCTCCCGGCAACAGCCTCGCATTTTGCTGGACTGCGATAAGATTGGATCGTGGCGCCTGGGGGGCGAACATGACGGACGATCAAGTGGAAATGCTGTGCAAGAGTTGCGGTCAGGCTTTTTCTGTCTTCCTGAAACAGATGTCGGATCACAACAGTAAAGTCACTTGTCCCTGTTGCGGAGCTTCAGGGGATTCTTTGCAGGCGGAAGTAAAAAAGCACGCTTCCTAATCGCAGCATTGCTTAACGAATCCTGATCCAACTTTAGTGCCCGGCACTCACTCCGCCCCTGCCTACAGCCTTCTTCAATGCAAAGACTAGCGGTATACAGATGAAAGAAGCGAGCGCCATATAGCGGAAATCGTCAACGTAGGCCCAAAGGCGTGCCTGGCTCCCTAGAGTCAGATTTACCAGCCCGTAGGCGCGATTGAGGGCATCAAAGGCGGACGATCCCTGCGATTGCAGAAACTGCTGCATGCTGTGCAGTTCGCCCTCGAAACTGACCCGGCCGGAACTCAGATGATGCACCAGTTCGTTCCGATGGGTTTGCTCGTGGCGCGCAACAATGGTGTTCACCACAGAGATGCCAACGCTACCCCCGATATTCCGAAGCAAATTGTAGAGTCCACTGGCATTGCCAATTTCCTCATTGCGAAGCCCTGCCATGGTGGTCGTGGAAAGCGGAACGAAAATGCAGCCCGAACCGAATCCGCTGATGATGATTGCCCAAACGAACGTCCACTGGGAAATGCCAAGGTAAACTTCGCCGAACCACAGCCCGCTGATGCCGAAAAGCGTAAATCCGAGAGCAATCAGCCACCGGTTGTCGATCTTCGTGGTAAGAGCTCCAATAATCGGCATGGCAAGGATTGCCCCCACGCCACGCGGACTGACCGCCCATCCTGCCGCCAGGGCCGTGTATCCCATCAACTCCTGGTAAAACAAGGGAAGAAGTGTGACCAGACCGTAAATCAGGGCACCAAAGATTCCGATCAGCACGCAGCCGATGGCGAAGTTGCGATTGCGAAAGACTCTCAGGTTCACCAAAGGCTTCTCGGCACGAAATTCCCGAATTAGAAATGAGACCAATGAAGTCGCAAGAATTGCTGCCGCCCAACGAATCCAGGTGGCTCCGAACCAGTCGTCTTCCTGCCCCTTGTCGAGGATGATCTGCAAGGCGCCGAGCCAGATCGCCAGCAAGCCCAAGCCAATGGCATCGATCTTGCCAGGTTTGGCATTCTTGATGTACGGCGGATCCTCGACAAACCGCATAATCATGAAGATCGCGAAGATCCCGATGGGAATGTTGATATAAAAGGCCCATCTCCAGGAATAAGTGTCAGTGAGCCATCCGCCTAGAGTCGGACCCAGGACTGGGGCCACGACAACTCCCAGGGCAAACACCGCCATCGCAATACCACGCTTATCCGGCGGGAAGCTCTCCAGCAGAATCGACTGCGACAGCGGTTGTAGCGCGCCCCCTCCTGCGCCCTGCACTGCACGGGCGAGCAGGATGACAGCCAGGCTACCCGCGGCGCCACACATGAATGAGGAAACAGTGAAAATTACAATGCAGGTGATCAGGAAACGTTTACGTCCGAAGCGCAAGGAAAACCAACTGCTCGCCGGCAAAACGATCGCATTAGCGACCAGGTAGCTGGTCAGAACCCACGTGGCCTCGTCGTTGGTAGCAGACAGACTGCCGGCAATGTAGGGCAAGGCGACGGCGGCAATTGAGGTGTCGAGCACCTCCATGAACGTCGCCAACATGACGGAGATAGCAATCGCCCACGGATTTTTCACGCCCGCTTCAGCCATGTTTCCTCAAGTTCGTGTCGGCAACTTTAAACGATCTAAAGATGCCATCAGAGGAGAACGGGATTCATGGGACGTACTCTTTGCAACCCTAAACCGGTTCCAGTGACCGAACACTCCGCTGTGATGCATCTCCTTGCAGCTTTCGAACGCGGTTGGAATGATGCCGTCAAACCTTGATGGGGGTAGGCTGCCATGCCGCTCTCTGAACACGAGACGCTCTTATCCACGTTGCGGCGCGAGCTGGAATTCCTGGAAAGCGGAGGATATCGGGCAAGCAGTACTTGGCGGCCGCCGATGATCTTTGAAGATTCACCGATCTGCCTGCGAACCGAGAACGCCAGTTGCGAAGGGACTGCGTGTCCCTTGTTGCGAGTTCTGTCTCCCGAACTCAGGCACCGGCAGACTCCATGCCGGTACATTTCGCTGAACGATAAAGGCGAAACGGTGGATAGCTTCTACAAAACGGGTACGCCAGAGGAATTGGAAGCCGCTCTCCGGCAGTGGCTGACAACAAAAATAAGGGAACTAGAAGGCTGAAGCCTGCGAGGCCATGACCTCGGTCATCTTCTGCCGGATATTTTCACTGAACGTCCGGAATGCGGGCAACGAGTAGAGCCTAAGCCCCAGTTCGTCCTCTGGCACCTTCTCCGCGTGGGTTTCGGATATACCCTGACCCAGCACATCCTGCAGCTTGTCCGCCAAAGCCTGATCAAAGCTCTCTGAAACGACTACCCGATTGTCGGACCATTGCTCGATCACCACAGGACCCTCTTCAGTCGCAATTTGCACTGCGCTGACTGGGCATTGCTTTCCCACGCAGGACTTGACCGCTTGAGGCGTCGAGTTCGTGTATCGCTTCGCCACCGTGGCGGCATAGAAACGAGCAAAGTGCGCGGCAGATTCGGGCGACTTCCAGCGCGAAACGTAAAGCAAAGCGAGGTCAGCTGTCGTAGTATTTGCAGTCGCCGGATCAGCCTTCTTGCGAAAGGCCGCATACGCCCCGCCTCTCCAGGCCGCCGAGAGGTCGTCGGCTACTCTCCCGGTTCCGTATTGGCGCAGGAGGGCCCGCACATCCAATTCGCCGATGCTGCCTGAATCAAATGTGTCGAAGTCGTTCCCCAACACATCGTGAACATCGGGGATATGAGTTGCGTTGAGAGCTTCGTGATCCAGATAGGCCCGCGGCTGGAGCACTTCATGGCTGTTTCGAGGCGGACGCGCGAAAACCCCCGCGAATGCCATCTCTTTCCCCCCTTCCTGCAAAAGCTCGCCCTCAAAGATCAGTCCTTCTTTGTACGGAAACGTTCCTGACTCTCGGAGAATCATGGGCGCGTCGTGGATCATTTGAGAGTCGATCGTGGCTTTGACTGCCGGATCTTCCATTTGATAGATCAGGCCAGGAGTGTTCTTCAGGCTTCGCCCATAGGGTGCCAGCAGGTAGTCCACATAGACCACCATGGCTTGTCCTTCGACCACGGCCTTGCGCGCGGACATGCCTTCGTCGTTGATATCTTCCGTCTGGCCGTTAGCAGCACTCGTCTTTCCGCTTCCTGCCATCATCCAGTTCCTCAAGCTATAGTTCTGGTCCTGCAGAGCATGGGTCAATTCGTGCGCCAGAATTGGCTCCTGACGGTCAGCCGGAACCCAGTTCAACATAGAGATGATCTTGGTCTGGTCGTCATAATAGCCGGCGATCTGCGAACCGTTGGCTTTGACCAGAAATCCGCGCAGATCGAAATCGCGGGGCAAGAATCCGAACTTCTTCATGGTCAACTCGGAGCGCTCAAAACGCTGCATGAACTGCGCCTTCTGAAACTGCTCGCGAGTATATTTTTCAACTTCCTCCCGGCCCACCAGTTGCCTCTTTACACTGGAATGCTTTGGCATCCCGGCATCCTCGGAAGCGAAGGAGAATATCTTGTCCACCGCGGCAAAAAGTTTCTTGGTATCTTCCGGAGACATCTTCACTTCCGTCGTGACGTCTTTGCGCATCTTTCGCGCCGCCTCCGCGAGACTCTGAGGCTGCGAGGAAGGAGTATCGATATCATGGGCCAAACTGGAGGGGATGGCGTCGTCCTGCGCGAATGCCGGGCTACCACACAGGGCGCCCGCAAATAAACAAATTCTTAGGCAAAGACGATTCTCATTCGACCTCGCGATAGTTGGGATTAGGCTAATGGGATTTTCTAATGCTGGCGGGGGGAATCCCCACAAATCGGCGGCCCACGATTACGTGCGTAATGGCATTACAAGCCCTTAAGAATCATCAGGATCGATGGCATTCGTGCCAATCAGACGACTTGTCGTGGCTCGACACCTGTTGTTCCAAGGCGACCTCGCGCAAATAGAGGAACAAAGGCAGCCCGAAGGAAACTCCGACAGTGAGTACCGCAACCACGGGGAGCCACGGGTGTGGAACGGGCAACCTCTTCCGTTCGAGTCGGATGAAGCGTAAAAGCACGACTGCTGAGAGGATCACGTCGAGTCCAAAAAATGCACCGATCCGGTTGGCAAAGAGTTGTTGGACAAAAAATCTGAGGTGGAATCCGTTTTCCGCTAGCCAAGGGACAAACTGGCTGTAAGGGAGGATCGTTCCGACCACGCAGAGAAACAGATAGACGGCCTTCGGTTTCATAGGAACCCCCGGCAACACGGCACGGTGGCATCTTATCGTCAATCCGGCTGGCGCGAAACCTTCGGTTTGGGACCCAAAGCGAGCAGTTACAATTTGCGATTCGATCTTCGCTACACTCGATTCCATGCCCATTCGGCAAATCACGATCATCGGTTGCGGTCTGATTGGTGGATCGCTGGGGCTTGCGTTCAAGAAACATCGACTCGCCGGACGAATCGTCGGTTGCGATCGCGCTCCCGTCCTCGAACGCGCACAGGCAAAAGGCGCAATCGATGAAGGCCGCACCCAACCAGCCGACGCCGCTCGAGGTAGCCAGGTTATTGTGCTTGCAACACCGATCGGCGGCATCATCGAAAACCTTGGCCGTCTTGGACCAGCCGTTCCTGTAACAACGCTCTTCACCGACGTGGGGAGCACAAAAGCCCAAGTCGTGGCCGCGGCACAAAAAGTCTTCGGTCCTTCCGTCGGACGGAGATTTCTGGCTGGACATCCCATGGCTGGGAAAGAACAAGCTGGCGTCGATTTTGCCGATGCAGATCTGTTCCTGGGAGCAGCATGGTTTCTCACTCCAGTCGCCGGACAAGATATCTATGCCGGCATGAGTGGAGAATTTTTGCAGTGCGTCGGTAAGATTGGCGCTAAGATCGCCAGCATGGAGGCGGAGGCCCACGATCAGATTTGTGCCTGGATCAGCCATGTCCCCCAAATGATTTCGACCGCGCTCGCTGCCGCGCTCGTCGAGGAATTCGGCGAAGGTGCGCCGGTGCTTGAAGCTGGAGGTAGAGCATTGCGGGAGATGACTCGCATTTCCGGCAGTCCGTACTCGATGTGGCGAGATATCGCGCTGACTAACAAGCAAAACATTCAGGACGCACTACTACGACTGGAGCAGCACCTGGCCCACATCCGCGAGAATCTGGATACGAAAGAACTGGCGCTCGAGTTCGAGCAAGCTCACCATCTGAAGAAGAGCCCTCCAAAGACCCGGGGAAGCACACAGAAGTTGCGGTAATCGCACAAATGTCTGCCGTTCAATAAACTCTGCGTGGTCCGCACTCCCACAATTTCAGTTAGAATTCTTTCCTTATGAACAAGGTTGTAGCCAACGCAGATGAAGCCGTACGTGATGTGTTTGACGGTGCGACTATCATGGTCGGCGGCTTCGGGCTCTGCGGCATTCCAGAAAATCTGATCCGCGCGCTCGTCCGCAAGGGCGTGAAAAACTTAACCACCGTAAGCAACAACGTTGGCGTGGACGGATTCGGAATGGGTCTGCTGCTTTCAGCTGGACAAATCCGCAAGCACATCGGAACCTACGTCGGCGAGAACAAGATGCTCGAGCAAATGGTGCTGCAGGGCAAAATCGAACTCGATCTGGTCCCGCAGGGGACTTTTTCTGAGCGCATGCGCGCCGCGGGCGCGGGCATTCCCGCATTCTTCACTCCGACCGGCGTCGGCACGGTCGTGAGCGAGAATAAAGAGACGCGCGAATTCGACGGGAGAATGTACGTGATGGAGCACGCGTTGAAAGCGGACTTTGCCCTTGTGAAAGCCTGGAAGGGCGACAAGTGGGGCAACCTTGTTTATCGAAAGACGGCTCGAAACTTCAACCCGATGATGGCCACTGCAGCGAAAGTGACGATTGCTGAAGTCGAGCAGTTAGTCGAAGTGGGACAGCTCGAACCCGACCTGGTGCATACTCCGAGCGTTTATGTGAAGCGCATCTTCCAGGGCGAAGTCTACGAGAAGCGCATCGAGAAGAGAACGGTAAGCAAAGCGTCATAACTGTCCCTAGTCGTTCGCTTGCCAAAAATCAACGATCGAAGAACGGAATCCATGAACAAACCGGCCAAAGACATCGACAAGCGCGAGCGCATTGTGAAGCGCATTGCTCAGGAGTTGCGCGACGGATTTTATGTGAACCTCGGGATCGGTTTGCCCACCATGGTCGCGAATTACGTTCCGGCGGGCATGGACGTGATCCTTCAAAGCGAAAACGGCATGCTCGGAATCGGACCCTATCCAGCCGAAGGAGCAGAGGATCCTGACCTGATCAACGCTGGCAAAGAGACCGTCAGCGAAATAGCAGGGACCGCCTATTTCTCGAGCGCCGACTCTTTCGCCATGATTCGCGGCGGCCACATCGACCTAAGCGTTCTCGGCGCCATGGAAGTAGATGAAGAGGGCAACCTGGCAAATTGGATGATCCCGGGAAAATCCGTGAAAGGCATGGGCGGCGCCATGGATCTGGTTGCCGGCGCTCGGCGTGTCATCATCGCCATGGAACACACTACTCGTGAAGGCCATTCCAAGATCCTCAAGAAATGTACGCTGCCTCTCACTGGAGTGAGGGTGGTCGACACTATCGTGACTGATCTGGCTGTCATCCAGGTGACTTCGGCTGGTCTGGTGCTCGAAGAAGTTGCACCGGGGTTGACCGTTGAGGACGTGCAAAAAGCGACAGCAGCCCCGCTGATCGTCAGCCCAGATTTGAAGAGGATGGACGATTTTTCGACTTAGTCACGAGCTCTATAACTTCGAAACGTTTTGTCAATCTGCCCTAGACCCTCTGCGAGCTTTCTAACTCCGACGCGATAATAGCTGCTCCACTGATTTCGCCTCCGCCGGTTTGGCGAAAAAGTACCCCTGTCCAAATTTGCAACCTAAAGTCTTCAAATGTTCCAGTTGAACTACGCTTTCAATGCCTTCCGCAATTAATTCCAGATCAAGTTTCTTGGCAACCGTAACAATCAGGGACAGAATCTCAATCGCGACGCGATCGCTCATCATTGCACTGGTTAGAGTGCGATCGATCTTCAGGCAGTCGATCGGGAACCGTAGCAGCGACGCCAGCGGCAAGTGACCGGTTCCGAAATGATCAATGATAATGCGCACTCCGATGCCCTTTAGTTGCCCCAGCACATCCGCAGTCTGTCTGGGATCAAGCATGGCTACGCCCTCGGTCAATTCCAGAGCCACCGTTCCGGGATCGACCTGCGATTCCCGGATAGCTGTCTTCAGCTCGCGCACGAAGTTGGGATGTGAAAACTGTTTGGCTGAGACCTTTATGCTCAGACGCAAGGGTTGAGGATACTTTTCCTGCCAGGCTCGGAGTTGCTGGCATGCCTGCCGAATTACCAACTGTCCGATGGGAACGATGAGCCCAGTCTGTTCAGCAACCTCCATAAATTCGTGCGGAGAGACGAGCCCATCGGTTCTGCGCCAGCGCAACAGCGCCTCAACACCGACGATTCGCTTATCTTCAAGATGCAGCATCGGCTGATAGTGAACCGTAAATTGATTGTGATCGATGGCCCGGCGCAATCCCGCCTCGAGATTCAGGCGCGCCACTGCGCGGGTGTGCATGGAGACATCGAACATTTCGCAGCGCGACCGGCCCATTGCCTTAGCGCGGCGAACCGCTGTTTCGGCGTCGCGAAGCAAGTCCTCTGCCTGACCATGCAACGTGCTGCTGGGTGCGATTCCGATGCTGACTGAGGCTGTCAATTGTCGATTTTCGATGGTGAAAGGGACAGCCACGGCCGCTTGTATCCGGTTCGCAACCCGCATGGCATCGCTGGTTTCGCTGATTCCCTCCACCAGGATCGGGAAATCCTCTCCTTCCAACCGTGACAGAACCGCGCTACCAAACGGCAACTCCCCTTCCGGTCTTCCAACGATGTCGTTGTCCCGTAAACACTCGGCCAAGCGAGCTCCCACGGCCACCATCAATTGATTCGCGACGCCGGATCCCATGGCGTCGCTGAAGGTCTGGAAATCATCAATACTCGCCACCAGAACGGCATACTTGTGCTCAGGATTGCGCTGCGCTTGCAGGAACGAATGTTGCAACCGATCGACGAAGCGGCGACGGTTTGGCAATCCGGTCAGGGCGTCGTGCCAGGCGTTGTGTTCGAGCTGCTCCTCGGCCTGTTTTCGCTCGGTGATGTCGCGGTTAACGATGACCAATTTGTCGACTTCGCCCTTGCTGTCGCGAATCGCACTGGCCGTCGACTCCAGAATGCGCCATGTGCCGTTCTTGTGGCGCATGCGGTATTGCATTGTCTTACCGATGCCGGTTTCCTGAGTTTTGCGTGCCGCTTCCAAAACGTTTAAGCGATCGTCGGGATGAATCTGTTCGAAAGATGTCGTCTCGGAAAGTTCAGCAGGCGAGTAACCGAGAACCCTTTTGTACGAGGGGCTGTTATACAGCCGCTTGCGCTTCATATCGACGAGCGCGATCATGTCCGCCGCATTTTCTGTGATGATGCGAAACAACTCTTCGCGGCCGCGCGAGTGGCGCCGCACCAGGTAGATCCATATTTGCTGGCCAAGCAGCAACGCCATCAAACAGGCGCTGAAAGGCACCGCCCAACGATCCGCAACTAGAAATTGCCACACGGCTTCTTATCGGCAGTCGGAGGGATAATCTTGAGCTAGTCCTTGTCGTATCCGGAGCCACCCAAAGCTGCGGTTCAATTTAGGGGTACGGGGCATTTTCGCCCTAGAACTCCACGTCCAGGAGATTGCTTTCACGATGCGGCAACTGCGTCTAGACCGATAGAATAATGAGTGTTTTGGTAGCGCTACCGGGAATCGAACCCGGGTTTGAAGATTGAGAATCTTCCTACCTGCATAACGGTTTCAATGGGTTACAGACTGTTCGAGCAGCTCCGTATACCGCCGTGTATACCACAGAACCATAGAAGCATCCTATTGGACGGCTTTGCTGGCCTCTGGAAACGCCGCGGCGATCCCCTCGGCAACATTGCGGGCTTGATATTCGACAAACTTGCCGAACCCGGCAGCTACGTGCGTTTCTGTGACGTGGACATAATAACGGGCAGCCACGGCGGGCGAACTATGTCCCATGAGCCGAGCAAGTGTGAAGCGATCCATACCCGACTGTGCGGCCCGCGTCCCGAACGTGTGACGCCAGCAATAGAACTCGAAGGTGTCCAGCTTGGCATGTTCAATGGCCTTGGCGTGAGGATGCTGAAGAGACGTGACGAACCCCGAATTTCCCGCCCCTGAGAACACGAATACGGGATGCGTCGCCTTAGCCTCTGCCTCTCTCTTACGCCGCTGTAGAACCCCAGCCGCGCGGGGAGTGAGGGGCACGCTGCGCTGTGCGCTATCCGTCTTGCCCTGACGAACGTGCACCACGCCATGTGGCGATTCGAGGCGGGCCGTCAGGTCTACGTCGGACCACCTTAAAGGAAAGAGCTCGCTGTTGGGTCGCATTCCCGTATCTACCGCAAGGACCGTGGCATCCCGTAGATTGTCTGAAGCTTTCGCCAAGTACTGCGCCTCCTCCTTGAAGCTCAGGACGCGGGTGCGGCCCCTAGATTGGGGCAATTCGTGGACGGGCGGCGCGTGCTCTAACCTGCCCCACTCAACGGCGACACGGAGAATCCGACGCAATGTGCGTAAATCGCCGTTTACGGTCACGACTGAGTTTTCCGCGACCTCCTGTCGGTGACGGGCGTACCGGCCCACCAAGTCGCCTGTGATGGCGTTCAGCGGGGCTTCTGCGAGAGCGGCGAAATTCAACAGTCTGCCAAGGCTTCCTTCGTAAAAGGTATGGGTCCCTGGCTTTGTGTGTGTCTTGGCGTATTGCAGGAACTCCTTGGCAAATAACGGGCGCTAGCCAATCAGCAAGCCGGTGGCCATTTAAAGGGTTCGTCAAAGTTGACCGAAGCCAATGTGAGGAAGGAAATCGCCAGAGCAGCTGGCGTGTGTGAAGGCAATGTCGTAGCGACATCACCGTTACTCGAAGACGTAGGCCCCTGCACGCTGCCGCAGCTTTGTGCATACCCGGACGCCGAAGCAAGCGAAATCAGCGACAGTAAAACCCTAAGGACAAACCTCATTGTCGAATCCCCTATTTGTGAAACGCCGAACCGAGAAGTCTTAGGACAGGGTACCTTAAAGACAAAATCGCATGATCGAGTTTGCAACTCCAGGTCTAGCGCTCGTTTTGATCACGTCTCGATTTTCGCATTAGGAGTCAAATTTGCAACAACCCCTCGTGATCATTAAAACATAGCATGCTCTTTTTCAATTAGATAGCAGCTAGAATGCGAGCGGAAGCGGTTTTTGAGGTGTATGATAGTTAAGATATAGGTTGACCGAGAGGGTGCGTCAATGACAGGAAGTAAGCTTGTCGCCAGATTGCTTGCTGCGTTCAGTGTCATCGTAGTATTTGCCATAGTGACCCCGTTGCGTGCGATCGGCTCCGAGCAGGTGTTGTACAACTTCTGCCCCAATGGCACTGGTGGCGACTGTCCCGACGGGAAACTCCCAGTTGCCGCTCTGATTTCTGACACCGCCGGGAACTTGTACGGCACCACCTTCTCAGGCGGCCACAACGGTTACGGCGCCGTCTTCGAGCTGATACCCAGCAATGGAACGTGGACGGAAAAGGTCTTGCATAGCTTCAATCTGGACGGTCAGGATGGAACTAACCCGGCCGCTGCTGTGGCTTTCGACGCTGCCGGGAACCTATATGGTACGACCGTTCAAGGCGGAGTCAACAACTCCGGCACTGTTTTTGAGTTAATACCAAACAATGGCACCTGGGCAGAAAGCGTGCTGCACAGCTTTGGGCATGCGAAGGACGGAGCTACTCCCCAGGCCGGCGTGATTCTTGACTCCGTTGGCAATCTGTATGGCACAACTGAAACTGGCGGCGTTGCCGGTGCCGGCACCGTGTTCGAATTAATACTCAACGGCGGCGTTTGGACGGAAAAAGTCCTGCACAGCTTCGACACCAAGTATGGATTCGAGCTTATGGCCGGGTTGACCATGGATGGGGCCGGGAACCTGTATGGCACAACCTTTGTGGGTGGCGTTTACGGCTATGGCACTGTCTTCGAGTTGATTCCTAACGGCGGCAAGTGGACGCTGAACGTGTTGCACAGCTTCAATATCAGGTATGGGGCCTACCCTCTCGCGGGGGTGATACTCGACGCGGCAGGGAACATATACGGGACAACCTCCAACGGAGGGGCTTACAGGGACGGCGTCGTTTTTGAGTTGATCTCCAACAACGGCAAATGGACGGAGAAGGTGTTGCACAATTTCAACGGCAAGTTCGGAATGAATCCCCAAGCCGGCCTCATTCTGGACAGTAGTGGCAATCTGTACGGTACGACAAGTCAGGGCGGTCTTCACAATGGTGGCACCGTCTTCGAGTTAATGCCCAATAACGGCAAATGGACTGAAAATGTGCTGCGCGGCTTCAGCAAGGGCAGCAATAACAACGGAACATCCCCTGAAGCCAGTCTGATCTTGGACGGGGCGGGGAACCTGTACGGCACAACCCGCCTGGGCGGGTCCAAAGGTTGGGGTACCGTTTTCGAGATCACGCCATAAACCAAGAAGAGTAGGCAAGTGGGGGCAGTTCGCGAAGTTTTCCATCTGTGCACACTTCCTTCCAGCCCACTCAGATTCAATCTACATCCGTCCTTCGCAACCAGTTGCGTAGTGGCGAAAGCTGCTCTACTCCCAGTCTTCCGGGCCGTGCACGCAATTGGTGTCTCACTGGGTTCCGATGAATGTAACGCAGCTTTTCCACGAACTGGCGATATGTGGCGTTCTGTTCCTAATCACCGATTTGAACGTCCGTAATTGTTACCTGTAGGGTGCCGGAAGGAAGCCACACGGTCCCGTTAGCTGCCCCAGCAAAGATGTTTCCTCCGCTTGCGCATGCTATGGTGCCAGTTCCCTCTGCTGTGGCGTTCACGCCGGACGAAGTAGTCCATACGTTTGAGATCGCAGTACAGCGATCACTTGCTGCGTTAGTAATAGACAACGGACTGAAGATTCCGTTTGGCGAAACTCCGGCGTCCTGAACTTTGCAACCGGTGGTTCCGTTGAACCCACGCCGGCGCGGAAGTGCCGCCGAAGATGAACTGGTGCGCCTCGAAGCTGGGACCGTTCGGAGTGGCAGTCGCGGTGGCGACAAGTGGCCAAGTTGATGCCTTCTGACCTTCGCCGCGCTGTTTGCCCGGACTCATCGACTCCCAATCGTTCCACTTACATTTGCCACCCTTCGATGGGATGGAACCGAAAGGCGTGTGTACCATTTTGTGTACCACCGTGACCGCGAATTGCCGTTAGCGAGTGTCACCACGATTTTTGAGCAAAAACAGAACCCGCTCATTTAGCGGGTCTTAGCGGAAGATAGTTGGTAGCGCTAACGGGAATCGAACCCGTGTTTGAAGATTGAGAATCTTCCGTCCTAACCCCTAGACGATAGCGCCACTGGGCAGGCGTTGATTATAACAAATCGAATTGGCGCGCTGAGATCTTGATAGCCCGCTCGAACTTGGTAAGAAGCTTGCGTCCGTGCTTTGGTTGAAAGATGATTGGTGTCGCAGATTCGGTATTTCCACATCGAATCTATGAACTTTTGATAGCTTGACAACCTCCTCTTCCGGTAGCACAATCTAATAGCGAATAAAAAGCGAAACTACTCAGTATGAGTGAGTCTTGAGGGTTTCCTAGGCTATTCAAGGTGCTCTATGGCGTCTTTTCCGTTGGCTTCCCGGGCAGGACTTGATTTTTCAGTCGAGGGCAAGAAACGTCCCGAGGCGGTGCTGGAGGGGCTTTCGCGGGTGGCCAAGCTGTCCGAGGTCACCCCAGCGTCGCGATTGTCGGTTCGGCCTATGCCGGAGATGGCTTCGAGTGGAGTGGCGGCGCTGGATGTACTGGCAGGGGGGATTCCCCGGGGATGCCTGACAGAAATCTGCGGAGCAGCTTCTTCAGGACGAACCAGTGTGTTGCTCGCTACCCTGGCGGCGGCTACGAAGCGGCAGGAAACCTGTGCGTTGGTGGATGCAGGGGACACGTTCGATCCCAAATCGGCGGCTATGGCCGAAGTCGATTTCGAACGCCTGTTGTGGGTGCGATGCGACGGGCGGGCGTCGAACGCGGGAGAAACAAAAAAGAAGTTTCCCGATCCGAGTGCCATTCTTTCAAAAAGAACCGCTTCTTCAGCTTCGGTCGAGCAGGCGCTTCGGGTGACCGACTTACTCTTACAAAGCGGAGGATTTGGCCTGGTAGTTCTCGATCTGGGGAGTGTACCGCTGAAGATTGCGCGACGGGTTCCGCTGGCTTCATGGTTCCGCTTCCAGCGGGCGGTGGAACGGACAGTCACTATTCTTTTTTTGGTAACTCCAGCTGCATGTGCGCAGACTTGCGCCACTCTGCTGCTGAAAGTACAAGGGGAGAAAGTGGCGGCGGCGCTCGCAGTCTAGCGCCCGCTCGAGGGAAATCAAAAGCACATCTATCGGCATGGCTCAAGCCGTGTCCTCTCCAAGATATTCCCTAGCTCCCAAATACTCTCCAGCACACGTGCAGCTTCTTGATGGGATTTTTGTAACGGGAGAGCTTTTGCGATCACGTTTGGAACGCAGGCCTGTGCAATCAGCAGTAATGCAATTCATAACGAAAGCAGGATGAGGCGAACACTGAAACTTCAAGAGCGACATTCTTTTACCTATGCCTTATGCCTGCATTTTCGTTCCCGATTTCCCGGCGGAGGCGATCCTTCGCGCCGAGCCAGATTTGCGCGGGCAGCCAGTAGTAATTCTGGAAGGTAAAGTTCCTCTACAAAAAGTATTTGTCACGAATGCCGAGGCACGCCGTAACGGTGTGAAACCTGGAATGACCAAACTGCAATTGGAAGACTGCGCCGAGTTATGCCTGCGCTCCCGGTCTTTGTTGCAGGAATCCACAGCACACGCGGCATTGCTCGATTGCGCGCAATCTTTTTCTCCGCGTGTAGAAGTGATTGCCCCGGACACGATCGTCCTGGACCTTTGTGGGATGGATACTCTTTTCGGACCGCTTCCGAAAATCGCTCGCAATCTCGCTCAGCGGGCATGCGAAATGGGCATGGAGAGCAACGTTGCTGTGGCGGCGAATGTGGATACCGCGATCATCGCTGCTTTGGGATTTTCTGGAGTGACGGTAATCGCTGAGGGCCAGGAATCCGACAAAATCGGCGGTCTCTCAGTGGATGTTTTGCTCAAAGAAAATTTCCAAACAGAGGAGGACGAACCGCCGGAAAAAATCTTTGAGACGTTTCGCAGATGGGGCATACGCAGCTTGCGTGATCTTGCCACGCTGCCGGATGTAGGCGTGAGCGAGCGACTGGGCGAGCAGGGAGTTTATTTGCAGAAACTGGCCAGGGGAAAAACTTCCCGCACACTGGTGCCAGTCGAGCCTCCGTTGATTTTTGAGGAAGCAGCAGAGTTGGAGCATCCTCTGCTGTTGCTGGAACCGCTGGCATTTCTCCTGAGCCGGATGCTCGAACAGTTGTGTGCACGGCTTGGTGCAAGAGCTCTGGCAACGCAAGAACTTCGTCTGGTTTTGGAGTTAGCCAATGGATATTGTGATGAAGTGACTGATGAGGAAACAGGGTTTAATCGTTCCACTCAGGCAGGCGCACGGCAGTGCTTTTCGCGCACGCTTCGTCTTCCTATTCCGCTGCTGGACGCGCGCACTTTTCTGAAGCTGTTGCAACTCGATTTAAAAGCGCATCCTCCCGGCGCGCCGATTTTGAAGATTCATCTTGCCGCGGAACCGGCACACCCTCGGGCTGTGCAGAGTGGATTATTTCTCCCGCCTACTCCGGAGCCGGAGATGCTGGAACTCACCTTGAGCAGGATCGCGGGAATTGTGGGCGAAGACAAAGTGGGATCGCTGGAGTTACTGGACACCTATCGCCATGATGGATTTCGCATGCAAAGGTTCGCTCCCAGCGAACCACTCGATGTTCCCGTAACTCAGAAACAATCTGAAGATCTGGTGACTGCGCTTCGGATTTTTCGTCCTGCGCTGCCGGTGACGATCACCATGCAAGATGGTCAGCCGGTGCAGGTTGGTTGCCCTAAAAGGAATGATGTGGGCGGCGAAATTGTGTGGAAGGCGGGACCTTGGCGCTGTTCGGGGGATTGGTGGGAGCGCGAGGGATGGTCTCGGGATGAATGGGATGTTGCGGTGCAGAACGATGGAGAGATCACACTTTACCGGTTAGTGCATGACTTACTGGAAGGGAGATGGGTGATCGAAGGGACGTATGACTGAGTAGGGCAGGGCGCGGACAGGAGTGCTCCAACGGCTGAACTGTGGTCTCTAGAGATGGCGTGATCGCAGCGCTGGAAGTGTTGCGCCACCCAAAACATCCACCCCTTTCTAAATCGCGAAGGGTGGGGCAGTCTCGCTCCTTCGAAGCTGATATCCCCTCAAATCAGAATATGTATGTTGAGTTTCATTCTCGTTCTGCTTTCAGCTTTCTCGAGGGGGCTTCTTCCCCGGAAACGCTGATCGAGACCTGCGCCAATTTCAATATGCCGGCCATGGCCCTTCTCGACCGTGATGGGGTCTATGGATCTCCACGGTTTTACATGGCGGCCAGGAAGGCAATGCTTAAGGCTCACATCGGCGCTGAAGTTACTTGCGAACCCTTTTCACCACGGAGCCACGTCATCCCGGATAGAACTGTTCAAAAATCGGGAAATCTTGCTGTGCCAGCGCGCCTTCATGCCGAATTCAGGCTTCCTCTTCTTGTTACTTCCCGCCTCGGCTACCAAAACCTGTGCCGCATGATCACCAAAATGAAGATGCGCTCTGGCAAAGGTGAAGGCGCGGTTCGTGAAGTCGAACTGCAGGAACATAGCGCAGGACTCGTCTGTCTGACTGGTGGCGATGACGGGCCACTGGCTCACACTCTCGCTCGCGGCGGTATGGAAGAAGCCCGGGCCGCCGTAGAAAATCTGACGCATATCTTTGGTAGAAACAATGTTTACGTGGAACTGCAACGCCATTTCCACCGCGAGCAGGAGAACCGTAACCACGCTGCCATCGACCTCGCTCGCTCCATGCAACTTCCGCTACTGGCGACGAATGGCGTCTGCTATGCAACGTCAAAAGAGCGGGAGTTGTGCGATGTCTTCACGGCGCTACGCCATCATCGTACCCTGACGACTGCCGGGAAGCTGCTCTCTCGTAATTCAGAGCGCCATCTGAAATCCTCTGAAGAGATGCAGGCTTTGTTTGCCGATCTTCCGGAAGCGATTGCCAATACTGCCGAACTTTCCATGCGGCTGGAATTCACTCTGAAAGATCTGGGGTATGAATTCCCGAAATATCCCGTGCCGGAAGGCGAAACCATGATGTCGTTCCTTCGTGAACGCACTCGCGATGGATTCCGGGAACGCTATGGACGTGCTTCGGTCGAGTTACAAGCTCGCGCGCGGGTTCAGATCGATCGTGAGCTGGCGCTGATTCAAAAGCTTGATCTTGCCGGATATTTTCTGATCGTGTGGGACTTGGTCCGCTTTTGCCGGAATGAAAACATCCTGATGCAGGGACGTGGGTCGGCTGCCAACAGCGCGGTGTGCTATGCGCTGGGCATCACAGCCGTCGATGCTGTAGGCATGGAACTTCTTTTCGAACGTTTTTTATCCGAAGAGCGCGGAGAAATGCCCGACATCGATCTGGATTTGCCCAGCGGAGATCAGCGCGAGCGGGTCATTCAATATCTTTACCAGCAATATGGCGCGCGCGGGGCGGCCATGACCGCCAATGTGATTACCTATCGCAGCCGCATGGCAGCGCGTGAAATAGGAAAGGCGCTGGATTTCGATCCGGAAACGCTCAACAAGGTTTCGGCCGCGGTTTATGCCTGGGAGTACCGGGATGAACACGACACCTTTGATCATCGCTTTCGCGATGCCGGTCTCGACATCAATCACCCTCGCCTGCGCAAATATTTCGAGCTATGCGTGGCGGTGCAGGATCTGCCACGCCACCTTGGACAACATTCGGGAGGCATGGTGATTTGTCAGGGACAACTCGATTCGGTGGTCCCTTTGGAGCCGGCTTCCATGCCGGGGCGCGTGGTGGTGCAGTGGGATAAAGAGGATTGCGCGGATCTCGGCATTATCAAGGTCGACCTGCTTGGGTTGGGAATGATGGCCGTGCTGGAAGATTCCATCGAGCTTATTCATGACCACTATAAAGAGAAGATGGATCTAGCACATTTGCCGGCCAATGATCCCACCGTATATTCCGCGGTGCAGAAGGCAGACACCATCGGCATGTTTCAGATCGAGAGCCGGGCACAGATGTCGTCGCTGCCTCGGCTTCTTCCGAAAAGCTTCTACGACCTGGTGGTGCAGGTGGCGATCATCCGGCCGGGGCCGATCGTGGGGCAGATGGTCAATCCTTTTATATTGCGGCGACAGGGGCGGCAAGAGATTACATACGCGCATCCTTCGCTTGAACCGGTGTTGCGGCGCACTTTAGGAGTGCCTTTATTTCAGGAGCAATTATTGCGCATTGCCATGGTGGTCGCCAATTTTACCGGGGGCGAGGCTGAGGATTTGCGGCGGGCCATGGGATTCAAACGCTCGGAAAAACGCATGCGCGATATTGAAGCCAGGCTGCGAGCGGGGATGACACAGAATGGTATCGCGCAAGCAGCGCAGGAAGAAATCATTCTTTCCATTACTTCGTTTGCGCTTTATGGATTCCCTGAATCACATGCTGCCAGCTTCGCCTTGCTGGCCTACGCCAGCGCTTATTTGAAGTGTCACTATTTAGCGGCATTTACAGCGGCGCTGCTGAACAACCAGCCGATGGGTTTTTACCGTCCGGCAACACTGGTGAAAGACGCGCAGCGGCACGGATTGAAAGTTCTCCCGATTGATGTGGTGAAGTCAGAGTGGAGCTGCACGTTGGAAAAAGTTTCCAGAGAGCCAGTTGCGAGTGTCGGGCTCCGAGTTTCGGGTAGAGAACAGATTCCTCGCTTCGCGAAGAATGACAGGGGAAATTGGAAAAACAAGGAGAGCGAGAATGGAGAAAAAGGTTGCGACTCCATGCTTGTGTCCTGGGATGAAATCGGTCGCGGCTTCAGAGAAAATCAGCGTCCGCGTCCCGCTCGAAATGACAAGAGTGAAGGCAATCGTGACGTGAAACTTGAAACTCGAAGCTCGAAGCTCGCTTTGCGACTGGGCCTTCGTTATGCCCGCGGAGTGCGCGAAGAAGCGGCGCAAGCCCTGCTTCGGCAGCGGGCGCTCGCCCCTTTCATTTCGATTCGTGATCTGGTTCACCGGGTTCCGGAATTGCGTAAGGACGAACTCAATACTCTGGGGGAAATTGGAGCATTGAACGAAATCAACAGTGAAGACGTAGCCAGCTACGTTTCTACAAACTTTCATCGGCGGGATGCACTCTGGCAGGTGGAGCGAGCGGTGCGCAACTCTGGGCCACTGCTTGATTCTCTGCCCGAACCTGACAAACAATCTCCTCTTCGTCCTATGAATTCAGAGGAGCGGCTCGTCGCTGATTTCCGGGGGACTGGAATGACCGTCGGACCGCATCCTATGGCTTATCACCGGAGCCGCATGAACTCCTTAGGCGTGCGCAGAGCTGTCGATCTTTTTCATGTTCCCAACGGCCAGCACATCCGGGTTGGGGGATGCGTGATTGCCCGCCAACGTCCGGGAACCGCCAAAGGCTTTGTATTTCTCAGCCTGGAAGATGAAACCGGCGTTGCCAACGCCATTATTCATCCGGATCTCTTTCAGAGGCATCGCTTGATGGTGAGTTCAGAGCAGTTCTTGCTGGTGGAAGGGATTCTGCAAAATCAGGACAATGTGATTTCGGTGAAAGCGGACCGTGTCTCGACCCTGGACATTACACACGCACCAACCAGTTCACACGACTTTCACTAACTCACGGCATTCTGTTCGCTATAAAACATTCTGTTCCCGATGTTTCACTCTCATTAATTTTCCTCAAAACCGCCAAATTCCCCTCGACGCGGTTTATTATGGATCTACACCCGTCAAACACAGTTAGGCCCTTCTTAGAAGCAGTCGAAGTGTTTGCGGGTGATCATAACTTCAGTTCCTTCATGGACTGTACCTCTTAAGGAGTATCTCGAATGGCAAAAGCAAAGACCCCGCGTACCCCCTCCACAAACCTACCTACCGAGAGCAAACAGGTGATCACAATGCCGGATAGCACCGCTGCGACTCCAGCGAAGAAGATCGTAAAGGCTGCTTCTCCAAACTCTTCCCCCAGCATCAACCCAACCCCCATCGATCTTGAAGCGCAGATCCGGCAACGCGCTTACGAACTGTACGAAGAGCGCGGGTGCATCGACGGGTATGAGAACGAAGACTGGCTACAAGCTGAGCACGAAGTCCGCAGCCGGCTGACTCGCCAACAAAGCGCGTAAACCAACAAGCGCGCCGCACCCTGTAGTGTGGGCGCGCAGTAATTTACATGCCAACAATCCTATTGATCGACGATGATGAGACGCAGTTGCGTCTGCGGGAGACAGTGCTCCGTGAGGCCGGATTCGCGGTCCGAACCGCCAGCACTCCTGAACAGGCGTTCCTGTCATTGCGTGATCCGCATTTTGCCGGCTCTTTTGGCCTGATTATCACTGACCACATCATGCCAGGCGCGGGCGGCTCAGTCTTTGTGCGGGAACTGCGCAAGCTTAGCCCCCAAGTCCCCGTGCTCGTGGTCAGCGGGCTCGCCGAGGCAGAAGACGAATATTCGACACTGGGTGTCAGTTTTCTGAACAAACCCTGCCAACCGTCGGACCTGATTCGGCGAGTTCGAGCTGAGATGGCCGTGGACGACGGACGTGAGCACCCCCCTCTCTAACCAGCCAATCGCAGCTTTTGCGATCCCGGCGCGCCTTCTACCCTTCCCCTAGCGATTACCCTAGTTGTATAAATGGCAGCGTTATTGCATTCTTCTTTCTAAGGTTGCCTCGTAGGATGGTTTCTGAAAAAATGCTGATGGGATCCCCATGTCATTGATAGGCAGTTATGCCCTCCTGCTTGCGCTGGTGCTGAGTGCGTATTCGTTCATCGCCGGAATATGGGGCTTGGTGGGCAAGGACACTAGCGCCAGCCGCATAAGCGAGACAGCACGGCGGGCCGGAATCGCAACATTTGCGGTAGTGTTCCTGGCAGCGGTCGTCCTCGTGGTCGCGGCCCTCCAAAACGACTTTTCCATCGCCTATATTTTTCACCATACCAATCGCGATCTGCCCATCCCCTACAAGATTGCGGCTCTCTGGTCCGGACAAGAAGGCTCGCTGCTGTTCTGGACGTTGCTGCTGGCCGCTTACGGATTGATTCTTCGACTTCGTTATAAGACCGATCCGCGTCTTTTTGCTTACGCCTCTGTCATTATCGCGGCTGTGCAGGTCTTCTTCCTGCTGCTGGTAAATTTCGCGGCGCATCCCTTCGCGGAGATGACGGGAACGTTGCCGACTGAGGGGTCCGGGTTGAATCCCTTGCTGCAGTATCCCGAGATGGTCATCCATCCTCCGATGCTGTATCTCGGCTACGTCGGCTTCACCGTGCCTTTCGCCTTTGCTTTGGGAGCGCTGATCATGCGATATCCCGGCGAAAAATGGATTCACATCACGCGGCGCTGGACCATGGTCACCTGGGGCTTTTTGACCTGTGGCGTTTTTCTTGGCGCTCACTGGGCCTATTCGGTTCTTGGCTGGGGCGGATATTGGGGATGGGATCCGGTGGAAAATGCCTCCCTCATGCCATGGCTCACAGGTACTGCGTTTCTACATTCGGTAATGATGCAGGAAAAACGAGGGATGCTGAAGACGTGGAATGTCTGGCTGATCTTCTCCACCTTCGGACTTTCGATTTTTGGTACATTCCTCACCCGCAGCGGCGTGGTGAGTTCGGTCCACGCGTTTGCGCAGTCTTCGATCGGCGATTGGTTCGTCGGTTTTTTGGCTCTGATTGCGGCGGTTTGCGTTTATTTCTACGTCAAGAACCGCTCGCACCTGCGCAGTGAACACAAGCTGGAGTCGCTGGTTTCGCGAGAATCGAGCTTTCTTTTCAATAACATTCTCTTGCTGGTGGCCTGTTTCACCGTCCTGTGGGGAACTCTGTTTCCGGTTCTGTCGGAATGGGTGCAGGGGAACAAAGTCACGGTCGGGCCACCGTTCTTCAACCGCGTAAATATTCCCGTAGCCATGCTGTTGTTGCTGCTGACCGCCCTCGGGCCATTGTTAGCGTGGCGTCGAACCTCAGTGGAGAGCATTCATCGCAACTTCAAATGGCCAGCCGTCGGCGCCGTTGCCGTTGGCCTGATGCTGGTTGTTACACCACCGAACTGGGGTGGACCATTCGGTTTGCGCCCTTGGAAGGAAGCTAGCCAATTCTATTCGCTGATGACGATCATGCTTTCGGCTCTGGTGGCATTCACCGTCGCATCGGAGTTCATTCGCGGTGGTCGCGTGATTTCTCGCCACACCGGCCAGGGACTGTTTGGCTCGATGATGCATCTCGCTCATCGCAATACTCGCCGCTACGGCGGATACATTGTTCATTTTGGCGTGATTGTCATCATGATCGGTTTCGCCGGCTCCGCCTTCAATCAGGAAAAAGAACAGGAGATGGGGTTCGGCGACAAAACTACCATCGGCGCTTACACACTAGTTTGCCGGTCATACACACAGGACGACAATCCGAACTACGAGAGCGAGTGGGCAGTGATTGACGTCTTCAAAGGCGGCAAACAGGTGGACACACTCTATCCGGAACGTCGCTTCTATCACGCCAGCCAGCAGACGTCGACCATGCCGCGAGTGCGATCCACGGCTCAGGAAGACCTGTATCTCGTCTACGAAGGACAGAACCAGGATACTGGGCGTCCCATCTTACGGGCCCACATCAATCCGCTGGTTATGTGGATTTGGGTCGGAGTGTGGATCATGATCGCCGGCACCGTGATTGCCCTGATTCCCAATGCGGTTCCCGTGCGGGTTCCGGTAGCGGCGCGGGTTGAGGCAGTTCCCGTCGGGGCGGGAGACTGATGTCGGTGACGAAGTCCCTAAGAGTAAAGCGCGCGTTTCAGCTGGCTTTTCTCTTTCTCTTTTCGTTATTGCTTTTGGGAGCTGGAGACGAAGCTTCCAGAGTGAACGACCTCGGCCATCGGCTGATGTGCGCCTGCGGCTGTAATCAGATTCTGCTGGAGTGCAATCACGTTGGATGCTCCTATTCGGACCGGATGCGGGGGGAACTCATCGCGGCAGTCGACCGCGGCGACAATGACGACCTGGCCCTGCAGTCTTTTGTACAAAAATACGGACCGACAGTCCTTGCCGCACCCACCAAGACGGGATTCAATCGCGTGGCTTGGATCATGCCTTATCTGGTACTCGTGGTGGGGCTGCTAGGCGTCAGTTATGTGGTCCGGATATGGAAGTCTCGCCCACTTCTTAAACCGGCAGAGCTGCCTGTTCCTGTCCGAGGCGCCGAGTTGGAACATTTTCGCGACGTTGCAAGGAAGGAAACAGATTTATGACGGCGGCGATTCTGGTCTGTGCATTGATGACGTTGGGTTCGCTGATTTATGTCTTCTATCTCCCGGGAAAGCTTTATCTGGGTCCGAAAAAGACGCGTCTCGTCTATCTTCGTGAGCGCAAGGAAGTCATCTACGAGAACCTGCGCGATGTGAATTTCGAATTCAAAGCCGGCAAATTCCCTGATGCCGACTACCAGACGATCAAAGGATCTCTGGAAGAAGAAGCTGCCGCCGTTCTCTCCGAAATTTCACATCTGGAGGAAGCGGACGAAGAGGCCCCGCTCCGGCCGAACAAAGGAGCTCGAGTTTGAGACTTCGCAACACTGAAAATGTGGCACCGAAACAGAGCAGATTGATTCGTGCGATGCCTTGCAATGGGCGCGCAACCTTCGCCTTTCTCGTTTTCTCAGTGGTCATTCTGCTGGGCGCATCGGCATTCGCGGAGAATCTTACTGGCACCGTGAAAAATGGTACCTCCGGCAAACCGGACACCAACGATGATGTGATTCTCATCAGCTTGTCGCAAGGTATGCAAGAATCCGGCAAAACGAAAACGGATTCCAAGGGCGAGTTCTCGATCAAACTCGACGATAACAACGCTCCGCACCTGGTTCGGGTGATTCACCAAGGCGTGACCTATCACAAGATGGCGCCCCCGGGAACGACTTCGGTCGATATGCAGGTGTACGACGTAGGCAAGAAAGTCGACGGCATCAGCGTGACTGCGGATGTGATGCGATTCCAGGCTCAAAACGGACAGCTCGAAGGCATTCGTCTGTTCGCTGTCAACAACACGTCGAACCCGCCGCGTACCCAGATGAACGACCAGAATTTTGAGTTCTTTCTGCCAGACGGCGCTCAGGTTGATCAATCTATGGCAATGACGGCTGGAGGCCAGCCGATCAATTCAGATCCGATTCCTCAGAAGGAAAAGAATCGATACGCTTTTGTTTACCCGCTCCGTCCCGGGGAGACCCAGTTTCAGGTGGTGTATCACTTGCCTTACACCGGTTCGGCAAACGTAACTCCGAAGCTGTTGTATGATGCGCAACATTTTGTCGTGATGCTGCCAAAGACCATGAAATTCACGGCCGTTCCCGGGACCTCCTACCAGCTGATGGATGATCCTCGGCAATCGGATGCGGTGGTCGAAGTGGCGTCTAACGCCAACGCCGGGCAGGTGCTGGGGTTCAGCATGTCCGGAACGGGAACTTTGGGTGAAGCTGGCGACGACACGCAAGGGCCTCCAAGGCCGGCTGCCGGCGCCCAGACTGGAGCCGTAACCTCGCGGCCCGGTGGCGGCTTAGGCCCGCCGATTGACGCTCCCGATCCCCTGGAAAAGTATCGTTGGTTCATTCTCGGTGGTTTCGCTGTGGTGCTGGCCGGTGGCGCAATCTACATTTCAGGACGGTCCAAATCCGCTGCGGTCGCAGACCTCTCGCCCGAAATCGAGATTCCCGGCGGCAAAAGCCGTTCCCGCTCCACGTCCTGGTCGACCTTCCGGTTCGATGATCCTGGACGCGCTCAAGGAAGAAATCTTTGAGCTGGAGCTCGAGCATAAGCAAGGACGAATTTCACAAGCGGAATATCAGAAGGCGAAGGCAGCTCTGGACCAGACATTGGAGCGCGCAGTGAAGCGTGAATCGGCTAAGCAGGTGTAGAGAATCCAAATCCGATTCCGTCCGGGGCTGTGTCTCGCCCAATTCATAGTTTCGGAGAGAACGTCGATATGCTCCGTGCCGTCCTTGTGCTATCCCTCCTGATTCCTGCTCCAATTCATTGTGAACGGGCGTGCTCCGGGGTACGCCTTCGATCCGAGGCTGAAAGACAGCTTGATCGAGCTGGTGTTGCACCGGTTCCGTAATTCGCAAACCGGATGGTGGGGCGAAAGTTATGTTCGCGAAGATCACACCGACTACGTCGATAACATCAGCACAACCTTTCACATCGTTTCTTACTTGAAAGGCAATGTACCGGACATGCCAAAGGTGATCGACACACTCCTGGCAACAAAGAATATGGGCTATCCCTCAGGATGGCTCCTCAAGGGCGAATATTGGAACCACAACAACATGGACGTAGTCACGTTGTTCAAGTTCGGCTGGCCTGGCGCTAGCGATGCTCAGAAGAAAGCGATGTCCGTCGAAATCGAGAAGATGTTGCACTGGTGCCTTACGGAATCGTTGCAAGCCGATGGTTCGTTCAAACCTAATATCGCCGACGGTTCGATTGAGGAAGGGATGGATTACGGAGCAGCCTTCCTCGGGCGCATTGGCTACTTTGACAAGTCAAAGCGCTTTTGGACGGACAGGGATTTCCCAGACGCCCCAGCGGTTCGCGACAGAATCGCCGGGTATATCCATAAGCATGAGAACAGCGGCGGCTCGGGCGGCGATAACTACGACAGTGCACTAGAAGAAATAGGGATCAACCCCACTCAGTGAGATGGGAGACCGGGCATAGAATTTCACCTTCATGACCGTTTACCAACCGTGAATGCCTGTATCCACAGCACTTACGAACCAAACCAAGGCCAATCCCGCTGCCAGAAGTGCCGCATGAATCCAGCAACTGTGTGTACCATCTAAGTAGATAGGGAAACCTCATGGGAAACACATTTAAGACCGCGTTCCTGCTGACGCTGCTCACGCTTCTCTTGATGTTCATCGGGCGGGCTTTTGGCGGGCAGAATGGCATGATTCTGGCGCTGGCGTTTGCCGCGGTCATGAACTTCGTCTCGTACTTCTATTCCGACAAAATCGCACTGGCGATGTATCGGGCGCAGCCAGTAACTCGTGAGCAACTACCGCGGGCATATCAGGCTGTGGAACGGCTCACGCAAAAGATCGGCATCCCAATGCCGAAGATTTACGTAATCCCTTCGGATTCTCCGAATGCCTTCGCGACTGGCCGCAATCCAAGCCACGCTTCGGTGGCTGTGACTCAGGGCATCCTCGATCTCTTGACCGACGAAGAACTGGAAGGTGTGCTGGCGCACGAACTCGGACACGTGAACAATCGCGACATCTTGATCAGCTCAGTTGCCGCAACTATCGCGGGAGCGATCACTATGGTAGCCAGCATGGGACGATGGGCTATGATTTTCGGCGGTATGGGCGGGCGCGACGACCGTGATCGCGGCGGTGGCTTCGGCGCTTTGTTGATGCTGATCGTGGCGCCCATAGCAGCGTCGCTGATTCAGTTGGCCGTGTCTCGTTCACGGGAATATCAAGCCGACGCGACCGGGGCACATTTCACCGGCAACCCATACGCTTTAGCGAGCGCGCTGCAGAAGCTCGACGCCTATTCGCGTCGTGTTCCGATGCAGGCCACGCCGTCGACCGCTCACCTATTCATCATCCAGCCCCTGCTCGGAGGGATGAGTTTCGGGAACCTGTTCTCGACCCATCCGCCGATTGCCAAGCGCATTGAGCGGCTTACGGGAAGGCCAGCAGAGTTTCAGCAATGAGAGTGAAACGCAGCAAAGCTTCGGCTCTATAAGGTCTTGTGACGCAAGTAACAGGCTCCGCGGCGTTCTACATTGTAGAATCGACTTCTCATGTCCCCTGAAACTGCCAGCGCCGTTTCATCCCGTGCGGCCCAGCTTGAAAATGCGCTACGCAAGGTAATTCGTGGTAAGGACGATATCGTCCGGCTTTCGATCGTTTCGTTGCTGGCTCGGGGACACCTGCTTATCGAAGGGGTTCCGGGCGTTGGCAAGACCACTTTGGGCCAGGCCATTGCTCGAGCCCTGGAATGTAGCTTCCAGCGGGTGCAGTTCACCAGCGACATGCTGCCTTCGGACGTGCTGGGCATCTCAATCTACTCCGCCGCCGAGCAGGAATTCGAATTCAAGCGCGGACCGGTCTTCACCAACGTTCTCTTGGCCGACGAAATCAACCGCACTACCCCCAAGACACAATCTGCACTACTCGAGGCTATGAATGAGAACCAAGTGACGGTCGATGCTCATTCCTACCCTTTGCCACAACCGTTTCTGGTGATTGCTACGCAGAATCCGGTGGAACACCATGGAACTTACCCGCTGCCGGAATCGCAGCTGGACCGGTTTCTGATGCGGGTGCGGATGGGCTATCCCGACGCCAGCGCCGAGCGCGAAATTCTTCGTTCCGAGGCTGGCGTAACGAAGTTAGAAGTGTTGCAGCCGGTGCTGACCGCCGCCGACGTTCTCGAAATGCAGCAAGCCGTGACCAAGGTTCGGGTGGACGATTCGCTCGTTCAATATGCGCTGACCATCGTCAGGAAGACTCGCGAAACCGACCAGCTTTCTTTGGGAGTTTCTCCGCGTGGATCGCAAATGCTTTACCGCGCTGCGCAGGCCATGGCCTTCGTCGATAATCGCACCTTCTGTGTTCCAGAGGATTTCAAACCGCTCATCGTGCCTGTTTTCGCTCATCGGGTGGTGGTGAATGGCCACTACGCTTCGACCTTGAAGAAATCCGAACAAGCGGAGCAAGTGATCCACGACATCGTCGAGAGCACTGCTGTGCCGGTCTAATCGTCAGTTCCTCAGTAGCAATTCCTCCGGTTGCGGGGCGATAATCTCCGGATGTCATTCCTGCGCTATCTCATGCTTCTCTCTCTGATTGTATGGCTGGGCGGGCTTATCTTTTTCGCCTTCGTTCTGGCGCCGACCGCCTTCACCGTATTGCCGACTCGCCATCTGGCAGGAAACGTCGTAGGCAGATCGCTCGACGGGCTGCACTGGATGGCGATCATCTCTGGATTGGTCTACCTGATTACTTCCCTGCTCTACAGCCGGCTCTCCACCGGCACTTTTCATCCATTTGCTGCACGTAACGTGCTCGTCATCTTGATGCTGGCTCTGACAATGGTTTCGCAGTTCGCCATCATTCCCCGCATGGATTCGATTCGAACTTCGATTGGAGAAATCGACTCGGTTCCCCCGAACGATTCTCTTCGCATGCAATTCGACGGATTGCATTTTTGGTCAACGCGCATAGAAGGAACGGTCCTCTTGTTTGGGTTAGCCCTGACCTACGTAACAGCGCAGCAGTTGGCTACGAGGTGAGTGGAGAACAACGTTTCTAGACGGCTAGCGAACAACATGTTCCTCGCCGTTTGGGCCATGAGCCCATCCGCAGGGCGCTCGCAACGATGGATCATTCTTCACCTCTTAGCTGAGGGTGGTTGGCCGAGGTGCGTGTCAAGATAAGCCAGATACCCCGCGATCAGACGATAGCTGGCGTAGTAATCGTCCATTTTTACTGCTGAAAGTTTGTCTTTGTCCGAATGCAGGATGGGCCAGGTTTCCTGGGTAACAGAGTGGATCGTGATCCGGGGAATCTTGAAAGAGGCGAACGATTCCGAGTCCGTGCTTCCAGCCTGATCCACATTCATCACGCCTTCTGGCAGTTTCATAGCGGCGGCCGTGCTTGCGAGTGCTCGCAATAAGATCTGGTCCGCGTGACTGGCCCATACTTTTGTCGGACCAAGAGCCAACGTGTCCAGGTTGACCATAGCGACAATTTTGGTGCGCTGCTCTGGCGTCAGGTGGTGCATGTAATAGTCCGATCCGACCAGGCCCTTTTCCTCGCCCGTGAATCCGATGAAAACAAACGTGAAATGGCGCGATTGCGCGCTCAGACTGTAGTAGAGGCTGGGTAGGAGCGACGCTCCAGACCAGTTATCCACGACTCCATGCCCCTCGGCAACTTTATCGGTATGCGCCCCGACGACGATGATTTGCTCCGTTCTGCCGGGAAGAACACAGATCACATTCGGTGGAAGCTTGGACTTCACGGCTTGTTCCGAGAGTGACTCATCCTTGCAGCCCGACTCTGAAAAAAGCTTCTTGATCTCAACTTCGCGCGCGTCATTCTTATCGATGACGTCATTCATTCGAGCTTCAATCACTGAGCGATCCACTTGCCGAAACTCCACTTGTCCTAAGGCGCTAACACAGAGAATGAGGCCAGCAAGGAGAGTGTAGGTGGGGCGATGGCGCCGGAAATTCACGAAAATCAACGATTCCGAGTTGAGAATATCATGGTGCTGTGTGTCATCGACATTTGGGCGATTTCCCACTCATCATTTATTCTTCTAGAGCAGCGTAATTTCCGCGCGCAACGACTCCCATGCTTCGGCGCTCGTCGCACTAGCTGAGAGCTGAAGGCCGACGGCTGAAAGCTTCCTTATTATGAAAACTGGCATTATTGGCCTACCGCAGGTAGGCAAAACATCTCTGTTCCGAATTCTGACCAAGGCCGCGCTGACGCAAAGCGCAAACCCTCGCGAAGCGCACATCGGGGTGGCCAAAGTTCCTGACGACCGCCTTGACCGCTTGGCCGCGCTCTATAACCCTAAAAAACTTACGCACGCTTCGGTCGAGTACGTGGACGTGGGGGCCATCGGCCAGGAAGCGCTGAAGGAGAGCTCTTATATCGGCCATCTGCGGAACGTCGATGCCTTGGCCCACGTGGTGCGGGCTTTCGACGACCCATCTATTCCACACGTTGGATCTATCGATCCGCTGCGCGACATCAAGAACGTCGACTTTGATCTGATGGTCAGCGATCTGGGACAGATTGAGAAACGCATGGAGCGTCTGGAAAAAGACTTGAAGAAGATGCGGACGCCCGAATTGGAAAAAGAGTTCGATCTGCTAAAGCGCGCGAAGGCACACCTCGAAACCGAGCGTCCGCTGCGCGAACTTGAGATGACTCCTGAAGACAAGAAACGGCTGCGTGGATTCATGTTCCTCAGTGAGAAGCCAATTCTGTATGTGCTGAATGTGAGTGAAAGTACGGAATTGGGAAAAGACCTGGCGGAGGCGGTTATCAAGTACAAGCTGACGGAAGTAGCCTCGCGGCCAAATTCCAGTGCTGCCGCGATCTGTGGCAAAGTCGAAGCTGAACTCGCGGAAATGGACGATGCGGAAGCAGCCGAATTTCTTTCTAGTTACGGTCTTACTGAAAGTGGGCTGTCGCGGGTCATTCGGACCACCTACACCTTACTGGGATTGATCTCGTTCTTTACCGCAGGCGAAGACGAATGCCGCGCCTGGACCATCCCCGTGAACACTCGTGCCCAGGAAGGCGCCGGAGCGATTCACTCCGACCTGCAAAAACACTTCATCCGTGCCGAGACGATTCGCTGGGATGCATTGCTTGAAGCGGGATCGGAGGCCAATGCCCGAGCGAAGGGCACTCTCCGGCTCGAAGGAAAAGACTACATCGTGCAAGATGGAGACGTCATGCACATCCGGCACAGCGGCTGAGAGGTAGCTCAGCTACGTCTCAACGATTTCTTCGTTTAATGCACCCGGAATAGGTGGTCCAGTCCGAACATCAGGGCTACGCCCACGAACACCACCAGCGCCATCTTGACTCCCGGCTCTTTATTGACTTCCGGGATCAAATCGGACGCGGCGACATAAATAGTCACTCCAGCCGAGAGCGGTAATCCAAAGGCCACTTGGTGCTGAAAGAGCGCCATCGTCATGACTCCGGCCATGGTCGTAAGCCCTAGTACCGCCGAGGCCGACCAAGCCATGGCCCGGCTTCGCCCGCTAGCCAACATTACGGAGGCGATGGTGAAACCCTCGGGAATCTTGTGCAGAAAGATCGCCGTGAAGATGATCCAACCGAGCCAGTTTGAAACGATAAATCCAGAAGCAATTGCGATCCCGTCAAAAAAGGTGTGAATTACCAGAGCGAGCAGGATGGAATAACTCTTGTGCGAGTGAACGAATTCGTCTTTATGAGTTTCTTCGCCAAAGTGAAAATGTGGCGAGACCGTGTGCTCGAAGAAGTGAATGATGAGATAGCCAAGGAGAATGAGAAAGGCGGCGTTGCGGCCCCGGAGTTCCAGACTTTCTGGCACCATCTCTACCAGCGCGGTGGCGAGCATGAACCCCGCACCCAGTGCGACAAAATATCTCAGATAGGCGCGTTCCCAGTGCCTTTGGACGATGATGGCGCCGCCGAAGATATTGGCGGCTGCGGCGGTCAGGCCAAGCAGCAGACTGGTAACAATGGGATTCATGCGAGGGAGCAGAATACCAGAGTGCTCTCGCTGCGTGCTTATTCCACAGTGTGCTTGGCGGTGTAGCCTTCGCGGGCAATAATCTCGTATTTCACATCTTTGCCCTTCTGGTCTTTCACCTTTAGCGGACCACCCTCAGGGGCCACGACCTCAACTTTGAGTTTGCGGTAGCTGCCGTCGAGTTTGGCATTGGTCGGGTGATAGCTAATCTCGTACTGGTGGCGGATATCGCCGCTGATATCGCGAAAAACTTCCGGGTATTCCGCCTGAAACCGAGGCTGGTAGAAGCGCCCGCCTGTCAACTTGGCGAAGGTGCGCATCTGGTTGTCGGCCTGCAAGTAATCCATCTCAGTGATAGGGATACCGGCGCCGTGGGGGGCAGCCCCCCCTCTGGCTTCAAAATACTCCCGCATGATCCAGCCGATACTGATGGGGAAAATGGTGACATCTTTGGTGGCTTTGATCTTCTTGGTGATCTGGTCGAGGTTGAGTTTGCTGAAACTGTCGAAGCCCGTACTGATCAGAATGACGTACTTATGCCCGTCGATACGCTCGACTCGATCCAGAGTGTCGTAAAGAGCGTCAAACAAATTGGTCTCGGAAAAGCCGGGAATCCGCAACTGGTTGATCGCACCGTAGATTGCGCCTTTGTCTTGGGTGAAGTCGACGAGAATCTGCGGCTTCATGTCGTAGTACTCAACGGCGACCCAGTCATCTTTTTTTAGAGACTGAGTGAAATAGTACGACGCGTTCAGGGCATCAATCAGGAACGCATAATTTGTTGAGGCAAATTCAATGAGCAGGACCGCAGTGATCGGCGCATCTTGAATGGTGAAGTTACTGATCGTCTGTTGCGTCCCGTCCTCATAGATCTTGAAATTCTCTTTTTGCAAGGTCGAGATGAATTGCCCGTCCTTGGTGACGACCATGGTTGGAATCGTTACAACCGGCACATCCACATGGATGGAGTAATCCGGCATGCCTTCGACCTTCTTGGGCTTCTCCGGCGGAGGTGGCGGTGGCGGTTCGTCCTTCTTCTTGGGGATGGCGTAAGGGCCTACATCCGTCTGCGGACCGCCTGAATCAGCCGGCGGAGCCTGCTGTCCAGAAGGAGTTTGCGATTGATTCTGCGCCGGCAAAGGCTGCGTTCCTAAGATCACGGCGGCCAGACAGGCAGCGATTAAAAAGTCACGTGAAAAACGCCTACGGACAGTGCCTTCGGAGTGCAGGGGAGTCGAAGAAAACATTTGATTCCTCAAAAGTCCTTGCTAGTATAGACGCAGTGCTTCGCGATTGGGATGTTTTGCAGGGCTTCAGCTTCTCCTCTCCTACCTTGTAACTGAACACGGTACGCGAAGTGTAAATTTTTGTAGCGAGCCTCTGAAGGGGTTCGATTAGGGACATTTGGAATGAGACGAGCTGTTCTCGCCCTCGGTGTACTCTGCCTCCTGCTCTCCTCGCCCGGCGTTGCGCAAACTCCAAAAGCAGTGGAAAACATACCCGTGAACCAGATTCATGCCGGCATGAAGGGCTATGCGCTGACCGTTTTTCAAGGCACCAAGCCTGAGTCCATGGATGTGGAGGTTCTTGGCGTTCTGAGGAATGCCAACGGCCCGAAGGGCGATGTGATTTTGGTGCGCCTGGGCGGTGTCAAGGCTGATTACACAGGCGTTGTCGCGGGGATGAGTGGCAGTCCGGTCTATCTCAACGGCAAGCTGGCGGGCGCGGTGGCATTCCGCATCGGCGAATTTTCCAAAGAGCCTATTGCCGGGGTGACGCCGATCGCGGAGATGCTCGAGATCAGTGCCCTCGACCGTTCTCCCGCTCCAACGCCGCTAGAGGCCCGGTCCCATGTCGAGCAACCCAGCAAGACGTCGACAGGAGGGATGGTCGACGTTCCGGTCACTGATTTTGCCAACTACCTGAAACCTATCGATACGCCGCTGGTATTCAGTGGATTCTCGTCCGACGTCGTCCAGCAGTTCGCTCCGCAATTCGCCGCCGCGGGCATCGTTCCGGTGATGGGCATTGGTTCGGCCAGCGATGCGAAGCAACCAGAACCGATGGAACCGGGCTCAGCCGTGAGTGCAATTCTGGTTCGCGGAGACATGGACATTGCGGCAACCTGCACTGTGACCTACATGGATGCCAACCATCTACTGGCTTGCGGCCATCCGCTGATGCAGTTTGGAATGGTCGATATGCCGATGACCAAGGCTCAGGTCCTGGCAACGCTGCCTTCCCCGCTCAACGCATTCAAGATCGTAAACGCGACGGAAGCGGTAGGAGCTTTCGTGCAGGACCGTCACAACGGAATTCTCGGCGAGTTTGGCAAGAAGCCGGAGATGATTCCGGTCACGCTGACGATTCACAGCGAGACTGCCGATAAACAGTTTCACTACGAAGTGTTGAACAACGCTCATCTCAGCCCGGTGGCGATGATGGCCACGGTCTTCAATGCACTCCACGGCGTGAACCAGTACGGAGAAGATACTACCTACCATCTCAACGGCCGCATCAGCGTGGACGGATACCCTGACGTCACCATCCAGAACATGTTTGCTTCGACCGACGGGAGCCAACCTGGGGCTATGCTCGCGGCGGCCGCTCTGGGCGAGCGCTTTGGCAGGATTTACGACAATCCCTACAGCATTCCGGCGATCCACGCAGTGAGCCTGGATTTCGACGTGGTTCATGACCGCCGCTGGGCGCGGATTGAAAGCGCGCGCACGGACATTACCGAAGCCCGGCCGGGCGACGACATCAACATTGAAGCGATGCTGCGTCCATATCGCGGAGAAGGGGTGGTGCAGCGCATTCCCATCCGCATTCCGACTTCGACGTCCAAAGGCCAGCTGCGCATTCTGGTCAGCGACGGTGATACGTTGGACCGTCTGCGCCACGGAACATCCTTGGGCCGCAAACTCGACCTCGCGGCCACGATCGCCTACTTGAATAACGAACACGGCAATAACCGCGTTTACGTCTCCCTGCTCGAAGCCGATCCCGAAGCCATGATTGCCGACAAAGTGATGCCGGCGTTGCCGCTTTCGGTAATGAACGTGATGGATGGAATGCGCGGCACGCAGGACATGATCGTCTCCAACGAATCGTCGGTGAACGAGGCCGCGACGAATCCGCTGGATTACGTGGTCGCCGGAGCGCAGGTGCTAACGATTACGATCAGGTAAGGGTCGGTGCGAGACCGACGTCTGACCAGAATTTTCGAAGGAAGCTAAGTTTTGAAGGAAGCTACTGGCGGACAAGAATGTCCGCCCCACACCCCCTCCCCCTGTTTTTTGGTCGATATCTTGGAATCACTTGGCGTGGTCTGACCGGCCAAATCTTTGGGTTTAAAGGGCTTATCTGTAAAATATTAGAAACAAAGCACTTAGGCCAGAAAATAAGCCGTTTCCAGCTAAAATATTCCACACAAAGAACTTAAGCCATCAGGGGTTCAGCGATCGGGAAATCGCGGTGCCCTGTTTGAAGTCTTCAAGCCGCAGAGCGGTTGCGTGCTTTTCAGAGAGGTCTTGTCACTCAACGATCCGGTCCGGCGAGAATCGTGCACACTTCAGCCTCGTTCTTTTTCTCCACATTTTCGACGGAGAGACGGGAGAATGTCTGTGAGGGATGAACCGTTACGATTGGCGGGATGTGGAAATCCGGTGGCCAGGTTCGCGTCTGTTGTGTGGACGCTAATCCTTCGGATTGGCTGAGGGCAGTCTGTTGGACATGGTTTGGTTCTTCATCTCGTGTTGGGAAAGATCGACAGCGAGAACATGCCCTCGCCTTGCTCGTTGATGGTGGTGGTGGACAGTAATTTCAGTGAGCCGTCTTTCTTGATGCGGAATACGGAAATCTGGTTCGGGTATTGGGCCATCACCAGCGTATTTCCAGTGACCGCGATGTTGCCAACCTCGGAATTAGCGACGGTTGAGCTGGTGACGGAGAACTTCACGGGCTTCTCGGTGAAACCTGCTGTGAGAACGCCAGGGGTGGATTGCCCGCCGCTGGTTACTCCGAGATAGATGGGCCCGTCTCCTTTGTATGCGGTGGCGCTGAGGAATGGAAAGATGTTCAGTCGCAGATCGTTTTCGAGTGTCAGGTTTGTGACCTTCGGGTTGGCGAGCCCCTCGGAAGTGATCTGGGCTGTCAGCATCAATGGGATCATATGCTCCCTCCGCGCATCAGGGGCATAGCTCGCGAACATAGCCAATTTGCTGTCGCTTGAGATCTGAATCCCGCAAGGAAGACAGGCACCCTGTCGAGCGCAGGCGCCGTCCGTAAACTGTACGCCGTTCAGTGCGGTGAGGCTTCCGGTGTGCTGATCGATCCTAAAGGGGATCACCGCACCTAGTCCCCTTGCTACCAGATACTTCCCGTCGGGTGTTACTTGGAGGGGCCCCACTTGAGAAAACGATGCTGATACTCCGATCAAGGAAAGGGAACAGTCGGAATTCACCTTCCAGCTGCCAAGGTTGCCGGTGTAACTGTAGCTAGCGTACAAGAACCGGCCATCGGGACTTAGCGCAAGACTATCGCCAAGTGCGTTGGAAATTAGATGTTGGTCGAAGTAATTTCCGACGCGCTGATATCCGGTGGCCTTCGAAAAAGCTGCTATATCGCTGGATCCCAGGTCGAGAGCAAGAATACAACCCGCATCCTTCCGGACGGCCTGTTGCATGGCAGAAAGGTCTTCCTCACCTCCCCAGCCCTGGCCGCCGGTGTGCAGAACCGAGACTTTGCGCAGGCGACCCGTCTTAGATTTGAGCTCGTAGAGAATAAGGGAGTTGGCGCTCAATTTGTTGTTATTAACGAGAACGTATTGGGTCGCTGAGTAGCCCGGCACGAACCCGCCGGCCAGCATGTACGCTCCGAGAACGGCCCTAAGTATGCGCATCAGAACGCTCCTCTTAAATTATTTGCTGACTCGGACGTTGTAGTAGGTCGATGCGGGCGTTGTTTGCACAATGGCACATACTTCCACAGTGACTTGATCCGTTGCTGATACGTACGCCCCAAATCGCCAGGCCCTGAGTTGAGCCAGCGAGCGGATTGTTAACCGGGCTCGCCACTGCTGTCATGGTGGAGGCTGCGCCGGTGACCGTGGCGGTCCCGCTTGCACATACCCCCGCCCCCAGTTGGTTACCGCCGATGGGGTTGGTCGTGGTCCCCGTCAGGGAAAGTCCTTGGGCAGCCTGCGAAGTGAGGTTCTGCACAGGCGTGCTACTCTGAACAGCAAATGGAGCAGTACCGGTTTTCACTGTGGATATAATCTGCGACAACGCGGTGATCGGCTGATTGGCGGTAATGGGTGTATTAAAGGTTTTGCCACTCGTGCTAAGCTGCTCTTTCCAACTCGTGCCGTCCGGCATGCTGTTGATGTAATTGGAAATGGAAAAGGGGCAGCGAAAGGCTAAACCCCAATTTGTAGTGTTTCCGTTGTCGGCGGAGATGGCGCAGTCGCCCGGGTCAGCCGCAGGGCGAAGGCCCGGCGAGGCAAACAGCTTGTTGCCGTAATCCGAATCGCCCAGGGTAATCAGATCCTGCTGCCCCATGTTGAGCCCATATCCCTCCAAGATGATCCGTCCCTTAGGCGACGGCGTCTGAAATATGGTGGTATCTCCTCCATTTTGCAGGATCGTCGGTCCGTCGTTTTGGTTGTTCCCGCCAGCCGAATCTGTAGCTAAACAGGACATCCATAGTGGGCTACCGATCACCGGGCCGCCACTGCAATCCTGGGCGTATACCGTCGGCACGCCGCCGATTCCCGCCACGCTGGACACCATCGGGCTCCCACCGTAAGCCAGCACGTCGGTGTAGAGGCGGGCGCCGTATTGCCAACCCTCGTTCTCCGTGTTGCCAGTTAAAATGAAGCCCCCGGGCCAGTACGCTAGGGCGTCGTTCCAGAAGGGCGGGGAGGCAATATCGAACTTGGAGAGATTGCCAAAATTGTCGGTGTAGGAGCAGACCCCGCTTGTGTTGCAGTTTTGTGAATTGACGGTCGCAACCAGGCCGTTGTCAGTTCCAATACCTGAGATGTGGGTGGGAACAATGATCTGGCCATTCGACTGCGCCAGCACCCGAATGACGTCATAAGTGACTGTACCGCAACTGCCTGACGACAGTTGGCACATCTGCGGCCAATATACGGTTGTATGTGCGCTCCCGGAAGTATCGAGAGAAACCAAACCCGCGAGCAGCGGCGGCGTCACTTTAGCGCTAAACGCGGTATTGTGTCCCACAATCCAGTAGACATAGTTTTTGTTGTTCTTGTCGGAGGGAACTCCTACGAATGCAGGAACGTTTCCGGCTCCTGCCGCGCCGCCGGTGTTCCTTATGATCGGCCCCAATGCGATTACCCCAGCCTGGGATTGCAGCGTGCTCGGGTAAACGGGATTCACGCAGTTGCCAACCTCCTGGTAGACGTTATCCAGAATCAGCCCGAGATTGGGATACGTTGCCTTATAGCGAAGCCCAAACTGAGGATACGCCTGCACAACGCTGTCCGTAATCTTCAGCGTATTCGCAAAACCTCCGCCGAAGATCAAACTTGCCGTTTGGGCGGGGTATCCACTGCCTGGGCGAGTGACGACCACTCCGGTCACAGCTCCATTCGAAACAGTGGCGAAACCGCTGGCCGTAACGCCACCCTGAGGGGGCGCCGGGAACGTTACGGGGAAGGCAGACATGTATCCCAAACCGCCCGACTGTAAGCTAATGATGCTCACTCCGCCATTGGAGAATGTCACGGTAGCTGCCGCACCCGATCCGCCCCCTGCGGTACCCAGGTCGACACCATTGGCATAGCACTGGGCATCCAGCACCGAGTTTTTGATCGAGATAACGGAGGCGTTTGCGCCACCATTCACGTTGTTGTTGGCACCTTGCACAATGTTTGAGCAAAATGTGTAGCTTCCCGACGAGGTGGTGCAAGCAGCCCAACTCTTTCCCCCGGCCGTCGAACCGTAGCTGTTGGCGTCCAGCCCTTCAATGACAGTGGATTGGTCATTGTCGATCTGCAGCATGGTGTCGAACCGGCCAGTGGCAATAGGATTCTGGCCCCGGATGTTACGGATCGTCGTATGCTGCGCGCTATCCTCGATCATGGCGAAATGATCTCCGGGCTCCCCTGGCCGGAAACTGATGCCGTTCACAACCACGTCGCTGGTGTAGGTCGCATTATTGTAGTCGCCGATGAAGAGGCAGGCGTCGGCCATGTTACAAGTAAGGATAGCGCCGCTGCCTTCGATATTCTGCCGGCTTCCGAGGACTGTGATGCGCGCATTGACGAGGTACTCCCCAGGCGGAATCACAACGGCACCGTTTTGTGGCGCATAGGTAGAGCCGAGGGGGTTATTATTGGTATTGAAGTTTGCTGCGTTGATCGCTTCCTGAATGCCAGACGAAGCTGAACTGATTGTGTACCCGGCATTGTGCCGATTGGCAGCCATAAACGTAACGGTACCTGAACTCGCACTGCCCTGTAGCGGACAGTTGTTGGTAGACGTGACCAATACTGCCTCGTCTGCTCCTGGGGCACCATGAAGCCAAACTTCTGTGCTGGGTTGAAACACACCTCCAGTGGGTGGGGCGATAATTCCTGCGGGACACGGATTGAGTGTGACCGTATTCAGACCCACGCTGATAGAACCGGATGGCTTTTGCGACCAGTTGTAGCTGCTGGGAGTGCTGTTCACGCAGCTGCTGTTTGCGCAAACATCCAAGTAGGCAATACCGTCAATGTTGTTTGAGCTGAAGATCGTATTAGCTGTCTGAACTATCTTCTGATCCTTGCCAACGTTGGGATCCTGGTATACGGGATGCGTCTGTTGCCCCAAGGCCGCGCCGGAAATGAGAGCGATTCCGATTAACGTCCAGATGCTTCTTGTCATCATGCCTCCTGCATGAGAGAACGGTTGACCACCAACTGGACTTCGACCTATCATCTATTCTTCTGCCGAATCCGGGAATGACTTTCCGGGTACAAACCTCACATCGCGAAGGCACGATCATCCCTGTGTTAACCTGATGCGTTCTCCTACAAATTTCTGAGGTGTGCCTTGGTTCACGGCTTAGTCAGGCCATTTTGCATCGCTACGCTTGCGCTGATTTTTCCCACTGTCGCACTCGCCGGCGAGACCCGCACCTGGGAACAATCGAAATTCGAGGACTTAAGCAAAGGCACCACTCAAGGAGTTGCGATCTCCAGCACTGGTGGCCTCGAATTGGCGCCAGCATTCAGGGCCCTGACCACGACTCCCTCGACCTACATCTGGGCTGCAGCGGCCGATCGCGATGGAGTCCTATACGTTGCCGCTGGATCTCCTGCGCGGGTTTACCGGATTACTCCCGATGGCAAGTCGACCGTCATCTTCGAACCGCAGGAATTGCAGGTACAAGCGCTCGCCGTCGACAAAGCCGGCTCAGTGTTCGCTGCCACCAATCCCGATGGCAAGATTTACAAAATCGAACGGGCGTCTGGAAAAGAGTCGAACAAAAAAGAATCCGAGCCGAAAACCGCGGTCGATCCGGCGTGGACTTCATCGATTTATTTCGCGCCTGACACCAAGTACATTTGGGACCTCAAACTCGACGATTCCGGAAATCTTTACGCCGCGACCGGAGATCATGGGCAAATTTTCCGGGTTACTCCGAAGGGTGAACACTCCACCTTCTTCCAGAGCGATGAAGCGCATATTCGCGTATTGGCTGTCGATCTCAAGGGCAATCTGATCGCCGGTTCCGATGGTAGCGGCCTTATCTACCGTATTTCGCCATCCGGCGAGGCCTTCGTTCTGTACAGCGCGCCCAAGAAGGAAATCACCGCACTTGCCGTTGACAAGGCAGGAAATATCTACGCTGCGGGAGCGGGCGAAAAGCGGGGCTCGCCGCCTTCCAGCTTTTCTGCGCAGCCGGCAGCGAGTGCTACCCCACAAATGTCGATTACGATTCCAGGAGCTTCCCCGGTTCCGTCGAACCCATCAACTCCGGCGATCAATCTTCCCGGCCTGGCAGCCGCGGGCAACGGCGGATCAGAGATTTACAAGATCGCTCCGGATGGCTCTCCGACGCGTGTCTGGACCTCTCGAGACGATCTGGTTTATGCACTGGCCTTCGATCCATATGGCGGATTACTCGCAGGCACAGGGAATCGCGGACACGTCTACGCGATCAGCGGGGAGGATCGCTTTACCGATCTCTTGAAAGCCAGCGCCACCCAGGTCACCGCGTTCGCGCCCGCGCCCAACGGCGGCCTTTACGCAGCCACCAGCAATCTGGGCAAAGTCTTTCTGATCGGCGCAGCTCCCGCCCTGGAAGGCTCCTATGAGAGCGACGTCTTCGATGCTCACATCTTTTCGCGCTGGGGCCGTACCGAGTTTCGCGGCGCCGGGAACGTTGAACTTTTTGCCCGCAGCGGCAACGTGGACAACCCAGACCGCAACTGGAGTTCATGGAAGAAAGTTGAGTTGGGGAAAGACACCCATCTCGACATTCCGCCGGCAAGATTCCTGCAGTGGAAGGCAATTCTGCACGCCGGCAACCCGGCCCCGCGTGTCAGCAGTGTTCTGCTCAACTACTTGCCGAAGAATGTCGCACCTGAGTTCGATGACGTGACGGTGCAGGCTGGGATTCGTTACTTATCTATTCCCAAGGCTCCGGGAAGCGAACCCTCCATCACGTTGGGTGCGGGCGTGCACTTCGATACGCCACCGCCTTCGACCCGTGACCCCGACTCAATTGGCGTCCGTTGGTCCGTACACGACGACAACGATGATCAGATGGTCTATTCGCTCTACTACCGTGGAGATGGCGAACAGCGCTGGCTACTTCTCAAAGACAACCTTAGCGACAAGTTCTACTCGCTCGATGCCTCGCTCCTGCCAGATGGCGGTTACACGATGAAGGTTATCGCTTCCGACTCGCCTTCGCATTCTCCGGGAGAAGCTCTAAGTGCCGAAAAGGAAAGCTCGCGCTTTGAGGTTGACACCACTTCACCTGAGATTGAAGGCTTGGCCGCCGTCATTAGTGGCATGCGAATCCATATCAGCTTCAAGGCTGTGGATGGGTTCTCGCCAATTAAACGTGCGGAGTACTCGGTCGACGCCGGAAGCTGGCAGTTTATTGCGCCGGTTGGTGAGATTTCCGATTCAAAAACTGAGACCTATGATCTCGACGTACCGGTAATTCCATCGCAGTTAGGAGCGTCGCAGGCAGGTTCCGATCGGCAGGATCACGTGGTGATCGTGCGGGCATACGATCGCTACGACAATATGGTGACGGCCAAGGTTGTAGCACACGGGAAATAGGAGAGCGCGGCGCCGCGACGGCCGGGCCGCGCCCGATTTCTAGTTATTAGCCCAAACGATCTGAGCTTTCTTGTCCCTGGCATGTTCCTGCCGAAGGGCGCGGGCAGAGTCGCCGAGAGGAACTTCATGTGACTTCAGGGGCACTTCCCACAGCGGCATTTCGCCGTGCCCGATGACCACAGAGTTCGCCTCAAAGAGGCTCATTTCCTCACCCATTGACTCCCTCTGGGCATGCTCCGGGTGATTCGGAGAAGAATACGCTTCGCCAAGAGTGGGTGGCGTAACAGCGGAACCGTATTGTCCAAAAGCCGCGGTGGCACAGAACAGGAACATCAACGAAAGAATGGTCGTTTTCATAGCACTTTTCTCCACAGCGGGGGATTCAGAATTTGTGCGGCACCAGATTCGGTTCCGCTACTTGGGATCGTGCAATAGCCATTCCAAACAAAAGCAATGGAATCTACGTGTTGTGGATGGGTTTCGGCAGCAAAAGTGCAAAACGTTGCACATGTTTGGAGTGTAGCGCCGATAACCTGCTGGATGCTCCGCGACAGACATGGCCGGGCGTTCCCCCGGCCGTTGCAGAACCATTCTTCACCCTAGGCCGCCGGACGGAGTCGCTAGAACTAATCTCTGACCGGTTCGATTTCGAACTCCGTCAATTTATCGGCATTGCGCAATTCCGGGAATCTCCAGGCCCAAATTCCAATCACTGCCAGCGTTCCGATCCCACCCAGAATCACGGCCGGCACGGTCCCGAACCAATGGGCCGTCACGCCCGACTCGAATTCTCCCAGCTGATTTGAGGCTCCAATAAACAGCATGTCCACGGCGTTCACACGGCCACGCATTTCGTCAGGCGTAGCGAGTTGCACCAGGGTGCCGCGAATAATGACGCTGACCATGTCCGTTGCGCCGACAAAGAAGAGCGAGATCAACGACACGATCAGGTTGTGCGAGATTCCGAACACGATGGTAAAAACACCAAAGCCGGCAACGCACCAAAGCATAGTTGGGCCAGCTCTACCTTTGAGCGGACGGTGGGCCATGGCGATTGCCATCGCGGCAGCGCCCACGCCGGGGGCGCTGCGAAGCAGCCCTAATCCCCACGGACCAGTATGCAGGATCTCGCGCGCGTAAACGGGCAGGAGCGCCACCGCGCCGCCCAGCAGCACTGCAAACATATCGAGGGTGATCGAGCCGAGGATGAGCTTCTTGCGCCAGATGTAACGAAAACCGGTGAGAACGGTTCTCAGGCTGGCTGGTTCGTTCGAAGGTGCCCGGGCGTGCGGTTTGATCCAAAATGTGGAGAAAACTGCCAGAATCCCGATCACGACCGTTAATAGGTAAACAGCCGTCGGGCCGTGAAAGAAAGCGTAAAGGAGACCCCCGACCGACGGGCCAAGAATCGTGGCTCCCTGGAACACGCTGGCGTGCCATGCCACTGCATTGGGGAAATGCTCTATCGGCACCAGTTGCGGCAGGAGGGCGCGGCTCGCCGTTCCGTTGAAGGAACGGACGGCTCCGAGCAGCACGAGCACAACGTAGATCGGATGGACCGTTCGCGGCCCGCGCCACGCGATCTCGAGCAGCAGCGCCGAGCAAACCGCGAAGCCCACATAACACCCCATTAAGACGGTGCGGCGGTCGAAGCGGTCAGCCGCGTGTCCAGCCGGTAGAAAGAAGAGGATTCCGGGAAGAAACTGCGCCAAGCCGACCAACCCGAGGTCAAGGGCGCGATGGGTGATCTCGTAGACTTGCCAGCCGACGGCGACCGACTGCATCTCGAGGGCAATCACGACCAGGAAACGAGCCAGCTCATAAACGGTAAAATCCGGATACGTGAACGCTATCCGACCCGCGAGCCTGGGATCAACGGATGTGGCCATCCCTCATTACTTTGCCACAAAAGTAGAATGGTTCCACGGTTTCCGCACCCGATGATGCAGTTTCTGAAACTCGCGGGATGGCTAGCATGCGTGGTTTATTCATCCATCCCAACATTCTGGCTGATGATTCATCCCCACGCGAACTACTGGCGCTCCCGTAGACGCTCACCTTACCGGATCTTGCTGCCTGCCTGGATGGGAATCTGGCTTGTTCTCGGACTGCTGACTTTCCATTGGCGGCGGGCTGAGTTGTACAGTACGGAATGGACATGGGCTCCGGCGGTTGTCTTGTTCGGGATCGGTTTCTGGCTTTACGCGAAGTCTGGGGCAAACTTCAGTGCGGCACAACTCGGCGGACTCGCGCAAATGCGACCGAAGGAATATCGGCAGCAGTTGATGACAACGGGGATTCGGGCACGGGTGCGGCATCCCGTGTATTTGGGGCATCTGTGCGAGATGGTGGCATGGAGTTTGGGAACGGGGTTGGCGGCATGCTGGGGATTGACAGCGTTTGCGATCGTTACGGGTTCGGTCATGATTCGGATGGAGGATCGGGAGTTGGAGAAAAGATTTGGGAAGGAGTATGCGGCGTATCGAGAGCGGGTTCCGGCGCTTTGGCCGCGGGTCGGAGGCGGGGCTAGCTGGTTCTGAGCGAACTTAATGAGTTTACGGCGATCCTTCGCATTTGGAGGGGCCAGCGGTCACGTCTGGCAATAGCACTCATTGACCCGACTGATGAGTGAAGTCGCGTTACAAGGCTTCAACCGGCCGAATCTATCTCCGCACTCCTGTGCCCCGTATAATTCATTTCCGTAGCCTGACGACTAACGACTGACGACCGTCCTCATGAACTTCGAACTCTTTATCGCCTCTCGCTATCTCCGCGCTAAGCGGAGGCAGGCTGTTATTGGGATCATCACCGGGATTTCGATTCTTGGGGTGGCTGCGGGCGTAGCTTCGCTGGTGATTGCATTGGCTATTAACAATGGGTTCCGGGAAGACCTTCAGGAAAGCCTGCTGCGCTCAACCTCTCATGTGAACCTCTTGCGGATTGAGAGTGACGGCATCCAGAACTGGCGTCCTTTGATGGAACGGCTTTCGCGGCAGCCGCATGTGGTAGCGGCCGCGCCTGCCATCTATGAACAGGTACTGGTCTCGCGAGGGGCGCGAGCGCGCGGTGCGGTTTTAAAAGGCGTGATTCCCGCGGACGAGGGCCGGGTTAGTGATCTACTGAAGACGATCAAGAGAGGCTCGGCGGACGCTTTGAACGAGACTAACCCTCCTGCCAACCAAGCAGAGCCAAACGACGCCAGCAAAGCGGACAAGAGTGTCCACTCCACACAATCTCCTGACGATCTCGCTTCGGTGCAGCAGCGTGTTTCCGAAATGCCTCCCATCATTCTCGGCAAAGAAATGGCAGACAATCTCGGGGCGGATGTTGGCTCGGTCGTTCTGGTGACCAGTCCACAGGGCGAACTGACTCCCTTCGGGATGGTGCCAAAGTACATTCGATTTCGCGTCGCTGGGATCTTCAATTCCGGATTCTTTGATTACGACAGCGCCTGGGCTTTCACACGCCTCAGTGACGCTCAACAACTCTTCGGTCTCGGCGACGTTATCTCGGTGCTCGAATTCAAGATCGACGACATCTATCGAGCCGAGGAAGTGGGACAACAACTTCAGCAAGCCTCCGGGGTAGGCTTCATGGCCACCAACTGGATGGAGCAGAACAAAGCCATCTTCCGGGCCTTGCGTCTGGAGCGTTTGGTCACGTTCATAACCATCGGGCTGATCGTCTTCGTCGCCGCCCTGAACATTCTGATTTCGCTCACTATGATGGTGATGGAGAAGACCCGCGACATTGCCGTTCTGATGTCGATGGGAACAAAGAAAGGGCAGGTCCGGCGTATCTTCATCGCGCAGGGCCTGTTGATCGGCGTGATCGGAACAGCGATCGGGCTCCTGCTCGGCTATTCTCTTTCGTGGATCGGCGGACACTACCATCTTCTCTCCTTGGCCCCCGAGGTTTATTCGATCGACTACGTTCCCTTCGCACCGCGAGCAATGGATGGCGTTCTGGTGGCGTTGGTAGCGGTTGGCGTCTCGCTGATCGCGACCATTTACCCATCCTGGTCGGCCGCACGAATCCTTCCTGCGGAAGCGTTGCGGTACGAATAGCCCACCGCGGGCGCTCGGGTCACTTCACTGCTATTCAAATTTGCCTGCCTTTGGTTTACCTGGGTGACCTTTGTCACATCAGGTTTCTTTCGGATTGCAGTACAGTCTCTTCCTAGAGACCTTCCAAAGGATGCAGGAACTCCGATGCCTTTCTCGTGTTTTAATTGTAGGAAGGCGAGGCTGGCGACGCGATCAACCAGGGCTTGGCCGGCGACCTGAGCCGAGGAGCGTAGCGGTTGCATCTAATAACCGAGGAGATACTAAGGACTGAGCGCCTTAAGAAGGCATTTCGGTCTGGCAAGTCGGAATTAGTGCTCTTTGAAAACTTGTCGTTTCAGGTGGCGAGAGGGGAAATGCTCGCTATCGTAGGAGAGTCGGGGGCGGGAAAGAGTACCCTGTTGCACATCCTCGGCGCTCTTGATAGCGCTTCCGAAGGTGACGTATACTGCGCGCACTTGAAGTTAAGTTCGCTATCGGAAGATGCCGCTGCGGAATTTCGCAACCGCGAGATTGGCTTTGTGTGGCAGTTTCATTACCTGCTGCCCGAGTTCACGGCTGCGGAAAACGTAGCTATGCCGCTTCTGCTTCGGGGTCAAAAACCCGAGCTTGCGGAAGCCGAAGCGGGACGCTGGCTCCGCGAGGTCGGGTTGGATCAGCGCTCGCATCACCGCTCGGGAGAGCTTTCCGGCGGAGAGCAGCAGCGGGTGGCCTTGGCACGGGCCCTCATAACGCATCCCAAGGTTCTGTTGGCGGACGAGCCGACCGGAGACCTTGATAGTCGCACCGCTGACTCAGTCTTTGAATTGATTGCCAAGTTACATCGCGACTACCAGTTAACCTCTCTAATCGCCACCCACAATTTCGCATTCGCCCGGCGGTGCCATCGCGTGCTTCGCCTGCAAGGTGGGAGAATCGAAGAGGTGGAACCACAGTCGCTTCCTGCATAGCACGTCGTGGGAATTGACTTTTATGAGACGACGTGCCGGAATGGTACCAGATGAAGCGCCCCGCAATGGGAAGCAAGAAAAGTTGCAACTCATTGCGGATAAAAGAAAAACCAGGTGTTCGGGGACTTTGATTTCATAGCCTCAAAGCTAAGAACGAGGGTCTGAATCATGGCATCCTGATTGCACTGCGAACCAGGGCCAGGAGTTCCGCCAGGAAGGGCTGCACAAGAACCCGAGTTTCCAGGCGCTAACTCAAGGGGGGTAGGGCTATATGTTTGAACGTTATACAGAGAAAGCAAGACGCGTCATCTTTTTTGCGCGCTACGAAGCCAGCCAGTTCGGCTCTCCTTATATTGAGACCGAACATCTGTTGCTTGGACTTTTGCGCGAAGACAAAGCCCTGACCAACCGTTTCCTGCGATCTCATGCTTCGGTCGAATCCATACGGAAACAGATCGAAGGTCACACCACAATTCGGGAGAAAGTCTCCACTTCGGTGGATCTCCCATTGAGCAACGAATGCAAGCGGGTTCTGGCGTATGCGGCGGAAGAGGCGGAGCGTCTTTCGCACAAGCACATCGGCACTGAGCATCTTCTGTTAGGACTGTTGCGGGAAGAAAAATGCTTTGCCGCCGAAATTCTGCATGAGCGCGGGCTTCGTCTATCGACGATCCGGGAGGAACTGGCTCGGACATCGCAGGAGAAGGCGCAACCGCAACGTCAGCGTGAGTCTTCGCTGTTGAGTGAATTTTCTCGCGACCTGACCCAGGCCGCGATGGACACGCAGCTTGATCCGCTGGTCGGACGCGAAGGCGAACTCGAACGAGTGGTTCAGATTTTGTGCCGCCGCACCAAGAACAATCCGGTTTTGATCGGCGAGCCTGGCGTGGGGAAAACTGCCATCGTTGAAGGGCTGGCACAGCGCATCGCGGACGGCGAGGTTCCATCATTCCTGGCTGATAAACGAATCTTGGCCTTGGATCTGTCTTTGATCGTGGCCGGCACCAAGTATCGTGGCCAGTTCGAAGAGCGTTTGAAGACCATCATGAAAGAGTTGATGGAGTCGCAGAATTCCATCATCTTCATCGACGAATTGCACACTTTGGTCGGGGCTGGCTCGGCGGAAGGTTCGCTCGATGCCGCCAACATCCTGAAACCGGCGCTATCGCGCGGCGAGATTCAGTGCATTGGCGCAACCACGCCGGGCGAATATCGCAAGTCGATCGAAAAAGATCGCTCACTTGAACGGCGATTCCAGGCAGTGAAGGTTCCGCCTCCGAACGAGGCCGACGCCACCAAGATCTTGTTCGGGATTAAAGACCGGTACGAAAAGTTCCACGCCGTCACCTATACTGACGACGCGATCAACTTTGCGGTATCGCATTCGAACCGCTATATTCCGGACCGCTTCCTGCCGGATAAGGCCATTGACTTGGTCGACGAGGCAGGGGCGCGCGTAAAGCTGCGCCAGACTTCCCTGCCGGAAGAGCTGACGGAAGTCCAGAAACGCATCAAGTTCATCGTTCACCGTATGGAGAACGCCATCGCGAACCATGAGTTCGAGAAGGCGCGCTTCTACTCGGACGAAGAACGCAAGGAGCGCGAGAACCTGCGCGCCCTTCGCGAAAAATACCACCTCGATGAATCCTCCACCGGCGTTGTCGGTCGGGAGGACATCGAGGATGTGGTATCGCGCTGGACTGGTGTGCCGATCACTTCGATTAAGGAAGAAGAGACGCAGAAACTGCTGCGCATCGAAGAAGAACTGCACAAGCGCATCATCTCGCAAGATAAATCGATCAGCGCGTTGGCTCGCGCCATTCGCCGCAGCCGCGCTGGCCTGAAGAACCCGAACCGGCCCATCGGCTCGTTCCTGTTCCTCGGACCCACGGGCGTCGGCAAAACCGAAGTCGCGCGGACCCTGGCGCAGTTCATGTTCGGATCCGAAAAGTCGCTGATCCGCTTCGATATGTCCGAGTTCATGGAGAAGCATTCGGTCTCGAAGCTGATCGGATCGCCTCCGGGATACGTGGGCTACGAAGAAGGCGGACAGCTGACTGAGCGTGTCAAACGTGCTCCTTACTCGGTCGTCCTATTGGACGAAATCGAGAAGGCGCACCCGGACGTTTTCAACATCCTGTTGCAGGTATTTGAAGACGGCCACTTGACCGATGGACTCGGCAATACTGTCGACTTCAAGAACACTGTGATCATCATGACCTCGAACATTGGCGCACGGCATTTGCAGCGCCGCGAGGGCTTGGGCTTCCAATCGGGACAGGAAGACATGATTGCGGCGAAAGTTGAAGACTTGGTGAAGAACGAAGTAAAACGCACGTTCAACCCCGAGTTCCTTAACCGTCTCGACGAGATCATTCTGTTCCTGGCTCTGAGCGAAGCCGACCTGATCCAAATTCTGGAGCTGATGGTCAGCCAGCTGAACGCGAACCTGGCGCAGAAGTCGATTACCGTAACCGTGACGGACGAGGCCAAGAAGTGGATCCTGAGCCAAACGCTCACCGACCGCAGCTACGGAGCACGTCCACTGCGCAGAGCGTTGCAGAAGTACATCGAAGATCCTCTCTCAGAGGCCTTGATTCAGGGCACGATCACCACACGTCCGGCGTTCATCGAGGTCTTCCTCGAGGGCAACAAGCTGTACTACCGTCCGGTGGATTCGGAGAAGACAACGGAGGGCGTGTTGCTGTACGAGAACTAGGAGCAGCTCTCAGCCTTCAGCTATCAGCCGTCAGCCTCAAGCTGGCGGCTTTTAGTTTTGCGGGGTTTGGACATTTTGGCGACAGCCGGCGTACGGTAGATATCGAAAATGCCTGCCTACTACTCCCGATCTCTACACGGGTTCTTAGCCGATAGCACATCATCAATCATTGGCGAACTTGCTCAGGCCAACAGCGAGGCTCGATTTCCTTTGTCTCCGGAAGCCATCGACGCATGGCACGATCAAATCCCGTCACTAAGTTCGGCCCTTCGTGCGCTGACCGAGAGATATCCGTCGGCGGGAGATTGGCGCTTGCTGTTGGAATACCCCATCCCAATGGTGGGCAAGCGAATTGACGCAGTTCTGCTGGCTCACAATGTGATTATTGTCGTCGAGACAAAGACCGGCGACAGCCGTACATCAGCAGTGCGACAGGTCGAAGACTATGCCCTGAACTTAGCCTGTTTCCATGAAGGCAGCACCGGTAAGACTATTGTTCCAGTTGTGATCACCAGTGGATTAGCCTCCTCGCAACGGGAGGTTACGGCATTCGATCACTTGATCGAGCCGAGCCGAGTCTACAACGTGATCGACGCGGCCTCTGGACTGCTCACAACTTGCAAAGAGCACGTCAATTTGAAGCGTGAGCCCATTGATTCGATTGCTTGGGACAAAGCTCGCTTCAGTCCCGTGCCTCCCATTATCGAGGCTGCCGTCGCGCTCTATTCCGATATGAATGTCTTTGAAATTGGCCATTCCTGCAGTGCCCGTGAAGACCTCGACATAACCACTGAGATTATTGTCCGGGCGGCGGAGGAGGCGCAGGCGAAAAGCGAGAAGGTGATTTGTTTTATTACGGGCGTACCTGGTGCAGGTAAGACATTGGTTGGACTGAATGCTGTGCACAGACCCGAGATGAGACAATCAGGATCCTTCCTGTCAGGCAATGGACCTCTGGTGACGGTCATCCAAGAAGCTCTAATTAGGGATGTTACGCGGCGCAAAGCCCAAGGCACTCGCGTCAATCGTAGGGAAGCAGTACTAAGTGTTAGAGCATTCATCCACAATGTCCACCGGTTTGCCGATGAGTACTATCGAGAAAATCAAAAACGGCCGGCCCAGAGGGTCATTTTCTTCGATGAAGCACAGCGTGCTTGGGACGCGGAGCAAAACGGCCGAGCGAAACGACCCCAAGTCTCAGAACCTGAAATGATGCTCGAAGTGATGGACCGCCACGAAGATTGGTCGATGATCGTGGCACTCGTCGGAGGTGGTCAGGAAATTAATCGAGGTGAAGCTGGATTGTCGGAATGGGGACGGGCTGTTTTGAAATATCCGCATTGGCAGGTACTGGCTTCGCCTTACGTGATGTCTGGGAACAGCCGACCCGAGTTTCAACTCTTCGAGAAAACTCCCGAGGGCGTCAGGGTTGAATTAAAGGAACAGTTACATCTGCGAATATCTACCAGATCTATTCGGGCTCAGAGGATTTCTGACTGGGTCGATGCCGTTCTGTCTGGTCGAGAAGCGGACGCTGGAATGATTGCCGAGGCCCTGCCTGTTAGGCCGGCACTGACGCGGAGTCTATCTGCTGCGAGAGCCTGGTTGGTGAACAATCGACGGGGCAGCACTCGGTCTGGGTTAACGGCAAGTGCCTATGCGGCGAGACTGAGGGCGGACGGATTGGAGCCTGATTTTGAATTTCACAGGGGGTTCGACTGGGATCATTGGTTTCTAGATTCCGCTGAGTGCGAATCTGAGAATTGTGACCACAAATATTGCCGCGACGTTCGAGCCAGTTCCAAATTAGAGGTTGTCGCGACTCAATTCGAGATACAGGGCTTAGAACTCGACTGGGTGGGTGTCTGCTGGGGCGAGGACCTGTTGTGGGATGGAAAAGAATGGGAATGCCGTCGCTTCAATCACAAGAAGTGGCGGGTCTTGCCAGCGCATGCAGCGCGGAAAAGGAGCTATCAATTGAATGCTTACCGTGTTTTACTGACTCGCGCGCGCCAGAATATGGTCCTATACATACCACGACCTACAGTAAGTGATCCGAGCCGCCTTATTCCTGAACTCGATTGCACGGCTAACTTTCTTGTTACTTGCGGAGCACGTCCCTTTGAGTCCACCGATGGCGTTCCCGGATTTATGCCTTGTCCCAATCCTCAATCTTCAAACTCTTGATCCGCCGGAACACCCGATCGCCAGTCACGAGCGTTGCCTTGCTCGCTAACGCTTGCGCGGCGATCATCATGTCCAGATTGCCCATCGGTTCGCCTTCGCGCTCCAGCGTGGCTCGCAAGTTTGCGTAGTGCTTGGCGGATTCTGAATCCCAGGGCAAGACTTCTAGTCTCAGCAGAAATTCTTCGACGGCAAGATTCAAGTTTTTGGCTTGTGGCAGGCGTGCGACTCCGAAGCGCAACTCGGCTTCGGTGATGACGGAAATTCCGACTTCCTCCATCGGCAGCTCGATCAGGTGCTCGCGCACTCCGGCGCGATCCCCTTTGATGATGTAGCTGCAAGTGTTGGTATCGAGCAGATAGCGGACAGCCATCTAGAACAAGTCCCGCTTCTGTGGCGGGCGATCTTTGCGGTCCGCCATGAAATCGATGGGCACTTCGACCGACTTCATCAGATCGAAAAAGCCGCGCCACGAGTCCGGCTTACGCGACAACACAACATCGCCGGTCGTGGGATCGCGACGAACAAAAACTTCCGTCCCCTCAAAGCGGTATTCGGCGGGCAAGCGAACAGCTTGGCTGCGTCCGTTCTGAAAGAGTTTGGCAATTTTTGGCATGATATATATCATAGTATATACCAACTTGCCGGTCAACAACAGAGTCAGCTACAGCTTCACTCTTTCCGCCATGGCACGGATCTCCTCGGCGATACGGTCGCGTAGGCTTTCTGGCTGCAAGACCTCGGCGCCTCGGCCCATTCCCAGGACCACGAAGGCCGCTTCGCTGGGATGATCGAAGGTCATTTGGGCGGTGATCCAGCCGTCGCTGCTTCTCGATTTCTTCGATGGTCATCCAGCGCCTCATGCTAGCGGCAGTCTTGTCGTCCAGACGAAGCGTGACTTCGATTTTCTGCCAGCCCTCGCGAAATTTCTGCGTAGACTCTCGCCAGTGCTCGCCAAGATCAAAATGCGCGGGACGCTGACACGCTTTGTCCAGAACTTTGGCGGCCTCAATCCGAGAAACGCGAAAGGTGCGCAAGCCGCTGGCTGTTTGCGCCACCAGATACCAGGTGCTTCCCTTGGCGACCAAGCCGAGCGGATCGACGACGCGCACCGATCGCTCGGCACCCGGCTTGCGGTACTGTATGCGCAGCTTGCGGTCACGTGAAACCGCCTCCTGCACCACCGGCAGCAGGGCGAGATTCTCGGTGGTTCCGCGCCACGCGGCCGTATCCACGTACAGCCTTTGGCGGATGGAGACCGCTTGATCGCGCATGGTTCCCGGCATCGCCGCCATCAGCTTGCCCAACGCGCGTTCGGCGGCGGCCGCCAGACGCGAGTCGCCAATGACCCGCGGCTGCGCCATCAGCAGAGCGCGCAATTCCACCTCGTCGAGCCCCGGGACCTGGGTGCGCCAGCCTTCGTCGAGTTGCCAGCCGCCCTGCGCTCCGCGCAGAGCAAACACCGGCACGCCAGACGCGCTGAGCGCTTCCATGTCGCGATGCACGGTGCGTGCCGATACCTCCAGGCGCTCGGCCAACTCCCGGCCGGACAGCCGTCCGTGAGCCTGGAGCAGCAATAACGCCGATAAGAGTCGATCCGCTTTCACGGCCACCGTCCAAATTTTCTGCCTGGCAATTATGACATAGATCTGTCATATATGAATCCGTATGCTGTCTCTCGAAGCAGGGCAAGCCGCCCTTTTAGGAGAAATCGATGAAGCTAACGGAGCTGTTCCTGGCAGAACTTGAACGTGAAACGCCCGGCACGCGCCACGCATTGGAACGTGTGCCGGAAGGACATAACGACTGGAAACCGCATGAGAAGTCGATGGAACTCGGCTACCTGGCGAGCCTATGCGCCACCATGCCGTCGTGGATCGACATCATCATCAACACCGAAGAACTCGATATCAATCCGCCGGGTGGACGGCAACGCCCGCCGCAACCACAAACCCGCAAAGAACTGGCGGCGGCGCTGGACGACGCGATAGCTAAGGGTCGCAAGGCTCTCAAGAACACCAGCGAAGATCATCTGATGAAAGATTGGAAACTGCTGGCGGGCGGCCACTTGATGCAGCAATCGCCACGGTATGTCATGATTAGTGACACCTTCAATCATCTGGCGCACCATCGCGGACAGCTGACGGTGTATCTTCGGCTTAACAACCAGCCAGTTCCCGCAATCTACGGCCCTTCGGCCGACGAAGGAAAGATGTAGAAGCGCTCTGCCAAGCTTGGAGTTCCAAAGAATAGCCGCCATATTAGCTGGCGGCTTTTGATTTTTGGGGAGCACACTGGAACTGCTAATTAATTTCTCGGGCGAGCAAAGCAGGTTTCTCGACTTCGCAGAATGGCGCTTAGATCGCGGCGTTCCGCTCTGCTCGAAATGACAGAGTTCAGCTGAGGTATACCGGCGGCATGGCTAAAGCCATGCCCTTTCGAAGCAGTGACTTTTGTTCGGAGGCTCCGTTCTATTTTGTGTTCTGGCCCACAAACCTGCGAAAGAAGCTGTCGCTCTTCCACTCCGGCCGGGACGGATCGTTAGCGACTTGCACCGTCAAGCCCTGCACGATGTCTTCGAACTTGCCGGCGGCACCCAGATCCACAGGCTGATTTAAATCGTCAGACGGGGCGTGGTATCGCTCAGTCAGCCATTTTTTATTGAGATCGGCTTCTGGGGTTCCTGGCTTAAATCCGATTCCCATGGCAATCGACGGAATCCCCTGGCGAATGAAGCTGTACTGATCGCTGCGAATGAAAAGATTGCGTAGCGGCTCCGGATCGGGCTGCACTTCGATGCCTTGGGCCTGCGCCACCTGCTGAACCATGTCGCCTAGATTCGATTCAGCCAATCCATAAACCGTGAGCAACTTGAGCGGGAAAATGGGTAGGAACATGTCGCTATTGATATCAGCGACTATGGAAGATTTGGGGACGGTGGGATTAGCGGCAAAGTACTTCGAACCCAGTAGGCCCTTCTCTTCACCGGTCACAAACACGAACAGCACAGAGCGCTTCAGTTGGGTATGGATGCGGTGCAGCGAGTCAGCGATGTCCATGTTCAGCGCGCACCCGGAAGCGTTGTCCATGGCGCCGTTGTAGAGGTTGTCACCGTTAATGGGCTGGCCGATTCCGAGATGGTCCATGTGCGACGACAGTACGACGTACTCGTTCTTCAGTTTCGGATCGCTGCCCGGCAACTTGGCTACAACGTTCGCGGATTCGACATCTTTCTCGATCATCTTGGCTCGTGCCTTGATGCTGGCGGTCAATGGGAATCGTGGCAGCGGCTTGCGGTCTTTTGCCAAGGCGGTAAGTTCTTCAAAGGTATGGCCGGATCCCTGAAACAGCTTCTCTGCGCTCGCGGGGTTGAAAATCGTAACGAATCCGATTCCGCTGGTTTCATCCAGTTTAGGATCAGCTAAAGTCATGCTGGGGCGGGTGCGAGCCAGCGTCATCCGGCTCCATGGAATGTCCATCGACGCTGGATTGGGAATTGCCACGATGCCAACCACACCGGCCTCGTGTAGAGTTTTGTATCTTTCGGCGGTGGATTGGTAGTGCGAAGCCAGCGCCGATGGGATTTCCGAGGGCGAGCCGGCAATCAGAACCACGACCTTGCCCTTTAAGTCCAGTCCAGAGAAGTCGTCATAACTCTTCTCGGGGACACGGAGACCGTACCCTACAAATACCAGCGGGGCATCGACCGCGGGCGCGAGTTTCACTCGCGTGCTCAAATACGCGTCCTCTCCCAACACGAGCGGCTCAGTCGCATCCTTGCGCACCAGTGCCAGGCTTGATCCAGACTCGTCGATCTGACGGCTGACGAGTTTCACCGGTTGGTAGAAGCCATTTATGCCGGCAGATTGCAAACCATCTTTCTTGAGCTGCTCGACAATGTATGCGGCTGCTTTGCGCAGCCCCTCGCTGCCAGTTTCACGGCCTTCCATATCGTCGGCGGCCAGCACCTTGACGTATTCCCACCAGCTCTTGCCGTCGAAACTTAGATTGGTTGATGCAGGCCTGGGGGAATTTTGCGCGCTGAGGATTGCAGAGAGGATGAACAGAATCGGCAGACGCTTGAACATTCGCGTTTCCTTACTCAAGAATTTGCACCTTGGCAGACAGCTAGATTACACGAGGCCCGTTTCGTTCACAAAGGCAACAGGTAGCAGAAGGCCACTGGTGGCTCGGTCAAAGAGCAGGGTCCTTCAGTTGCTCGGAATGGCAGTTTCTATGAGCCATTAGGGTCGATCGTCCATGTCAAGAGTCGAAGAACCTCTTTATCTTTTGCCAGTATTTTTGCACAACGTACTCGGTGCTTATGTGGCCGCCGCGTTGCAATGTGTTCAACCGCACTCCGGTGGCATCGGCGAAATGTTTAACCACGCGATATGGAATGTTGGGATCATCCTTGGCATGGAACATCATGATTTTCGATGGTGCGATCTCGGCAATGTGATGGGCCGGATTATAGAACGTGCCGCTGTACAGCTTCTTCCAATTCTTGTCGGACAAACGATACGCATTCCCGAAAGCTTCGCGAATGTAGGCAGCGTAACGTGGGTTGGAAGTTTCCTCCTTTTCCGCCTCGCGAAGGATGCGCCAGTCGACCACCGGGCAATTGGCAATCACTTTTTTCACGCGCGGGTCCAGCGATGAGAGGATCGATGCGGCCCCTCCAAAGCTACCGCCGATCACAAAAATCTCATCGGGGTTCAGCGAGAACCGCTGGCCGAAGGCAATATCTTTGACTCCTTTTGGCAGCGCATCAATCACATCTCGAACATCTTGGTGAGGGGACCGCTCGAGAAATTGGCCGTCACTCTCCCAGGCTCCGCGGTATCGGGGATAGAAGACCCAATAACCCTTGCGGGAGAGAAATGTCATCAGGTTTTGTTTGCGGGGGATCGAAGGCATCCCATCGCATAAGACGATCACCTTTTGCCTGTTGCCCGGGCGAGTGGGCGGAAGAAACTCGGCCACGATTTCTTTCTTGAATCTTGTCCTGAACATAATGTCGCCCTTACCGATCGAAGCTTGCGTCGATTAGTTTAACGCTTGCGCCTTCGTCCGGTGGAACCGGAGGTCGCATCCGTGGAGCGCCGCTTGCGCCTACTATGGTCTAATCAGCAAGAGGGATTCCTATGACTGCACTGCTCGATCTCGGAAAATGTGCGTTCCTTGGCGGTGTACTTCTTCTGCTGGCCAGCGGCTTGACCGCGGCAAACGGCCAGGCTCCCGACCCACATCAGGTCCCTGTCATGGATGGGGAAGCCGGCCCCTGTTCGATCGCGTTCACCGTCACCGATGGCAAAAGCGCTCCGGTTTACGATGCACGCATCCGGGTGCACATCGCCTACGGTTTCGCCGGGGTGCGGCGACTCGATCTTGAGGCTGCCACCAATGTTGATGGCAAGACTCAATTCAAAGGATTGCCGGAGAAGGTCAAAGGAGGAACATTGATCTTCGTGGCATCTCAAGGCACGCGGCAAGGATCTGCAACTTATGATCCGGCAAGGAATTGCAACGGAGGACAAAGCTCAATTGTCGTCTCTGAGCAATAGGTGTCGCTAGATAGGGGTTTATCCCGTGAACGACGACGATTACGATCAGAACGCTCAAATTCAGAGGTCGTTCCGTGTATAAGTTGACAATGCTGCGGTAGAAGCCTAGTCTAAGGATGTCCGGTTCATTCTTCCTAATTCTTTCAAGTTCTCCGAACTGAGCCCAGGGGGCGGCACGTGCGCCTCAGAATGCTTCTCATCCCGAGCGAGGAAAACGCATGAAGAACACCAAGTTTCTTGTGAAAGTGAACCGCGCAGGTACGAACGCCGCTGAATACGTGCAGCGGATTGACCGAACTCCCATTCAAATGACACCCAACCGTAAACTGGCACTGGTGATGGGACGATTCACGGCTGAAGACGCGGTCAAATCGATCCAGAATTCCCGCCGTAGCCCGGAGTTGGTGCCCGTACAGGTCAACGCCTAGCGGTTGCCGAACCGTGCCTAAAGGCGCGCACCCGGGCCGCTCACCAAGGAACCCGTGTAACGCCTAATGTAACGGCTATTTTCTATCTTCTGAAAATTGAGCCTCATCATGAAGCGCCGCCACGGCGCTTCGATTCTGTAGCCACTACTGGGTCTTCTTCCACACCAGATCTTCGTTGTTGCGCCGGTCGATGAGGGCATCGACTTTACCATTTCCCGCGTAACGGAACAGGTATCGGCCTTCCACACCCTTCCTGAAGAAAATATCCGAGGCTTCGGGGAGGAGTTCGGTCTTTGGACGACTCCCACGCTGCGAGTACAGGTGGGTACCATCTGTCGAAACCACGATTGTGTTCTGGGGAGAGAGTTCGTAGTCGCCGACGTATTCGGCGAATCGCTTGTTGTCTGAAACGCCCACCGCTGGATCTTCGTAGTAACGGAGCACTTGCCCGGCGACGATCTGCCAGGTTCCGTTGCGACGCAACCAGGTGTCGGTGGCGTGGTAACGGGCACTGAGAGTCTGGCCCAAGACAGTTTCCGCTTCGTCCATGTCATAGCTCAAAATCGCAGTGTCTCCGGCGACGCGAATTTTGGGATTCTGAATCTTGATGGTCCCTGAATAACCATTGGGCATCGGGGTGAGGTCATTGAGCAGCGCAGTTTTATCCATGCTCCGGCCCTTCTCATCGAAGTACATGCAGTCATCGGCATAGTATTTTTTTCCACGGCTCCTGATTACCCGGAGCAACCGCATCCATTAATTCTTGAGTGTTGCGAACCAGTTGCTGTTCAAGAGAATCAGCGAAGGATCGCTTGGGAAGAATTGTCAAGAGCGAAGCAATAAATAGGGCAAGAACGAAAGGCTTGGTCATCAGCTTCTGTCTCCGGCATCTCGAATCGAGATCGGGGATAATTCGACATCTTCACCCTAACCTTAGACGGAGCAGAACGGAACTGATCACAGTGAAAAAGAAGTGGCAAATCTGCTGAATCGGGTGGGCGCCATTACTTCTTCACTTGCTCGTGCTCGCAATCTATGAAAAAGCACCGCACACAATGGAGTTGACGATGTCTCGAGTACCCCTCTGCGTTCTCGGATTGAGAACTGGCAGGCTGGAGCAGCCCGCGAGGAAAACGTAAGCTAGAGACATTTGCACAATCTGGCGGTACTATTGTCACGATTTCGGGTGACCCTAATCACGGCAGAAGTGAGGGGTTGCGCCTTAAATGAAGCGTTGCGGCGAACACCATCCATGTGCATTCCGCGCAGAGATTCCAGTGAGGGTCCCATCGGAAAAGCTCTTTATTGGAGGCTAATACCATGAGCGTTATGAATCCGCCCGTCAAACATACGAAGGGCGACTACATTGAAGACGTTTTAACCATAGTGAAGGCCAAAAACCCGGCGGAGCCGGAGTTCCACCAAGCGGTGCAGGAAGTATTCGACTCGTTGAAGCTGGTGTTGCAGAAGCATCCGGAGTATCGCTCGGCCAAAATTCTTGAGCGGATCACGGAACCCGAGCGCGTCATCATGTTTCGAGTACCGTGGTTTGACGATCAGGGGGAAATCCAGGTCAACCGGGGATTCCGCATCGAGATGAATAGCGCGATCGGTCCTTATAAAGGCGGATTGCGGTTCCATCCATCGGTGAATCTCGGCATTCTGAAATTCCTGGCCTTCGAGCAGGTATTCAAGAATTCCTTGACCACACTGCCAATGGGCGGCGGCAAGGGTGGGTCGGATTTCGATCCCAAAGGAAAGAGCGACAACGAAGTCATGCGTTTCTGCCAAAGCTTCATGACCGAGCTGCAACGGCATATCGGCCCCGACACAGACGTTCCCGCCGGCGACATCGGCGTAGGCGGCCGTGAAATCGGTTTCCTGTTTGGCCAATACAAGCGGCTACGGAATGAATTCACCGGGGTCTTGACTGGAAAGGGCCTGGGCTGGGGCGGATCGCTGATTCGTCCGGAAGCCACCGGCTACGGCTGCGTGTATTTTGCCGACGAAATGCTGAAGACGAAAAAGGACAAGCTGGAAGGCAAGCTGTGTCTGGTTTCAGGTAGCGGCAACGTCTCGCAATACACGATTGAGAAGCTTCTTGATTTCGGCGCGAAGCCGATCACCTGCTCCGACTCGGACGGCGTGATCTTCGATCCGGATGGCATCAATCGCGAGAAGCTGGCTTGGATCCTGGAACTGAAGAACACGCGACGTGGACGCATACGCGAGTACGCCGATCACTTCAAGAAGGCTGTCTTCATGCCGACGGACATAAAGCTGGATCACAACCCGCTGTGGAACATTAAAGCGGATTGCGCGTTCCCGAGCGCCACGCAGAATGAAATCAAGAAGCGCGATGCCGAGAACCTGATCAAAAATGGCTGCAAGTTGGTGGCAGAAGGCGCCAATATGCCCAGCACGCTAGAAGCAACCAGACTGTTCCTGGAGAACCATATTCTCTATGGACCGGCGAAGGCCGCGAATGCAGGCGGAGTGGCGACCTCTGGCCTCGAAATGGCCCAGAACAGCGCACGGCTGACCTGGACGCGCGAGGAAGTGGACGATCGTCTGCACAAAATCATGATCGCGATTCACAAGAACTGCTTCGAGACTGCCGACAAATACGGCACCCCGGGCAATCTGGTAAACGGCGCGAACATTGGCGGATTCCTCAAAGTCGCCAATGCGATGCTGGATCAGGGTCTGGTGTAGTGGAGTGATTGTGGCGCGGGCGCCCTCGCCCGCGTACCTCTAGAGACGTTCCTAGCAACGTCTCTAGAGAGGATTATGATGCGGGGTGGAGAAGATTCCACCCCGTTGTTTTTAGTGGGCCGATTTGCGGAATATGCCGTTAATCCACCAACCCGATCCGCCCGTCGACGCGGAACGGCTCTTCGAAAAATTCGAAGACCTCATGCCGTTCCGAGTGCACGAGATCCTCTTAGTCTCCAGCCTGTACGATTCTTTCATTCTGCGAGAAGACGGGCGGCTTAACGAGTTGCTGATCGGGGAGTCGCTGGAGCTAAGTCTACCGGGAATTCCGGGGCTTACGCATGTGTCAAGTGGGGCAGAAGCACTGCGACTGGCCAAGGCCCAACCACGATTCAATCTGATCGTCACCAATCTGCAAGTGGAAGATATGAATGCCGCAGAACTGGCCCGCCGGGTCCAAGACGCAGGCCTCGACGTGCCGGTGCTGGTGTTGGCCTACGATTATCGCGAGATCAAGAACTTTATCCAGCGCAATCCCGTCACCGACATTGACCGCATCTTCCTGTGGCAAGGCAATGCCCGCATCCTCATCTCCATGGTCAAGTATGTCGAGGACAAGCGAAACGTCTTCCACGACACTCAGGCAATTGGCGTTCCGGTGATTCTGGTCGTGGAAGACAACATCCGATACTACTCGTCGTTTCTGCCGGCAATCTATACGGAACTCATCACGCAGTCGCGACGGATCATCAGCGAAGGCTTCAACGTGGCGCACAAACTGGTGCGGATGCGGGCGCGCCCAAAGATCCTGCTCAGTTCGAACTACGAGGATGCCTCGGCGCAGGTGGCAAAGTATCGGGAGTATCTACTGGGTGTGGTATCGGACATCGAATTCCCGCGCGATGGCGCGCTGGATATCAATTCCGGATTTAGCCTGGCGGCAATGGTTAGAAAAGAAGTACCGGACGCCCCTATCGTGCTGCAATCCAGCCGGACCGAGTTCAAGAACCGGGCCAACGCCGAGGGCTACTCATTTCTGAGGAAGAGGTCGCCAACACTGTTGCGCGACTTGCGGCGATTGCTCACCGATCAATTTGGATTCGGTGACTTTGTGTTTCGCTCGCCGGACGGCACTGAAGTATCGAGAGCGAAAGACCTGAACGATCTGGAAGAACGGTTGCAGGACATCCCGCTGGAAAGTCTGGCTTACCACAGCCAGCGGAATCATTTTTCGCGCTGGTTGCGCGCGCGAACGGAATTTGCGTTGGCCCAAAAGCTGAGGCCTCGTAAGGTCTCCGATTTTGCGACGCTGGAAGATCTGCGGCGCGACTTGATTGAGTCGATTGCCGAATACCGCAATGAGCAAAGCGATGTTCTGATTGGCGATTTCAATCCGGCGACATTCAAAGCGTCGGACGCGTTCTTTCTGCGAATTGGCGGAGGCTCTCTGGGCGGTAAGGCGCGCGGACTGGCGTTTGTGCGACATTTGCTGCACAACAATCGGGTGGGACGGCGATTTCCGGGAGTGCGAATTGTGGTGCCACCAAGCGTAGTTTTAGCGACCGACGTTTTTGACAGGTTTCTCAGTGAAAGCAGCCTGCTCGATTTCGCCATGCATTGCACGGATGACGACGAAATCCTGAGAAACTTTTTGCAGGCGTCGCTGCCAGGTTCGGTGCGCGAAGACCTTTTGGCGTTTCTCTCTGAGGTGGAATACCCACTCGCCGTCCGCTCGTCGAGCCTGTTAGAGGACTCCCAATACCAGCCCTTCACCGGCGTCTACGAGACTTTCATGCTGGCGAACCGGCATGCTGACCTTTTGACGCGCCTGGAGCAACTGATGGAGGCGATCAAGCGAGTGTACGCATCAACCTTCAGCCAACATGCCAAGGCCTATGTGAGAGCTACTCCGTACCGACTGGAAGAAGAAAAGATGGCGGTGATCATCCAGCGGGTAGTAGGGGAGAAGCACGGGCAGAGGTTCTATCCGGATTTCTCGGGGGTGGTGCGATCTCACAATTTCTACCCGGTGGCACCGATGACCTATGGCGACGGGATTGCGGCAGTAGCCTTAGGTTTGGGAAGAGCCGTAGTTGACGGAGGAAAATGTTTGACGTTTTGTCCCAAGTATTCACGCAACCTGGTGCAGTTTTCCTCGGTGGAAGACATTTTGGCGAATTCGCAATCGGAGTTTTGGGCCTTGGCAGTGGATCACGGAGAGCATTCGGATCCGCTCGCAAATCTGCGCGAAGCGCGATTCCCCCTCAGCGTGGCTGAGGCAGACGGAACGCTACGAAACATGGGATCAACGTATTCGGCGGACAACCATATGGTGTACGACGGGTTGGGTCGCGCCGGAACCCGAGTGGTGAGCTTTGCGCCGATCCTGAAACACGGTGTTTTTCCCCTGGCTTCCCTCCTGGAGCGGCTGATGCGGATCGGTGACGATGCGTTTGGCCGTCCCGTGGAAATTGAGTTTGCCGTCACGTTACCTCAGGATGACGAGGAAGAAGCGGAGTTCGGATTCTTGCAGGTGCGTCCGCTGGTGCTCTCACGCGAGGGTGAAGAGTTGCGAATGGAAGACGTAAACCCGGACCGTCTGGTTTGCCAAAGTACAAAGGTCATGGGGAACGGAAGAATCGCAGACCTGCGGGATGTCGTGGTAGTAGATTTTCATCGCTTCGAACGCTCCCAAAGCCAGGAAGTGGCGGAAGGTGTGGCGCAGTTGAATGCGAAGTTGGGAGAAAATGGCACTCCATACCTGCTGATCGGCGTAGGGCGTTGGGGGTCCAATGATCCGTGGCTGGGGATTCCGGTGGAATGGGATGAGATTTCAGGAGCGCGAGTGATTGTGGAAGCGGGATTCCGCGATTTTCGCGTGACTCCCTCGCAGGGTAGCCACTTCTTTCAAAACCTCACGGCATTTCAGGTGGGATATTTCACAGTCAATCCTGATGCGGGTGAGGGATTTGTGGACTGGGAGTGGCTAGGAGCACAGCGGCCGGTCGAAGAACGAGGTTGCGTGCGTCACCTGCATTTTGAAAAACCTCTGGTGGTGATAATGAATGGAAGAAACAGCCGCGGTATGGTCTTCAAGCCAGAGGAGATGTAGCGAGTGAAAGAACAATCGCGTTTTTAAAGTGATGCCCTGCCGTTCCTAGCGTGACTAGTATCACAGCCCACCTAAGCTCCTCCCCGGAAAATAGGATGTAACGCATTTTCTGGGGAAACCATGTTTAAAATTCTGCATGCTGAATTCCTTGCGCCGGGAATCAAGCGCTTCATAATTGAAGCACCTCGCATTGCACGCAAACAAAAACCCGGCCAGTTCATCATCTTGCGCGTGAATGAACACGGAGAGCGGATCCCGCTAACGATTGAGAGGTCCGACCCGGAGCACGGCACGGTGAATCTTGTCGTCCAGTCTCTCGGTAAAACGACCAACCTCCTCAATTCGCTGGAGACTGGCGACAGCATCCTCGATATTGTGGGTCCGTTGGGAAAGCCATCCAAGATTGAAAACTTTGGAAACGTGGTGGTGATGGGAGGCGGCGTCGGCACGGCGATGGCATATCCGACAGCGGCTGCGTTGAAAGCCGCGGGAAATCGAGTGATCTCGATTGTCGGCGCGCGCAATAAGGAATTGGTCATCCTGGAAAGGGAGATGCGCGAGGTCAGCGACTCGGTGATGATAACTACCGACGACGGAAGCTACGCCGACAAGGGATTCGTGACCGACAAGTTGAAGCAGTTGATCGATAACGGAATGCGAATCGATTTGGTGCTCGCTGTGGGACCGATTCCCATGATGCGTGCAGTGGCGGAGATGACGCGGAAGGAAAAGATTCGCACCATTGTCAGCCTGAACCCGATCATGATCGATGGAACCGGCATGTGTGGTGGTTGTCGAGTGTTGGTGGAGGGCAAGAGCGAATTCGCATGTGTGGATGGCCCGGAATTTGACGCGCACCGGGTTGATTTTGCCGTGCTGGTGCAGCGGAACTCGATGTATCGCGCAGCCGAGAAGCGTTCCATGGAGGACTATCTACACGAGTGCCAGACGGAAAAGCAAGTTGACCACAAGGAAGAGGAGTGCGCGGTGACGGGAGGCAAACAGTGACGCAGCCATTAGAAAAATCTGCCAATCCGTTGACCTTGAAAGAGCGAATGAAAGTTCCACGCCAACACATGGTGGAACAGCCTCCTCTGCTGCGGGCTACGAACTTTAAGGAAGTAAATTTGGGCTACTCCGAGGATCTGGCACGGCGGGAAGCTGTGCGATGCCTGGAATGCGCAAAGCCAACATGTGTGGATCGGTGTCCGGTCGGAGTGAAGGTTAAGGAATTTGTCCGGCTGATCGTGGCAGGTGATTACACGGCGGCGGCCGCGAAAATCCGCGAAGATAACGTGCTTCCGGCGGTGACAGGGCGCGTGTGTCCGCAAGAGGATCACTGCGAAGGCGGATGTCTGATGGGCAAAAAGGTGGAACCGTTAGGGATCGGCTACCTGGAGCGCTTTGTTGCGGACTACGAGCAGAAGATGGGGATCCGGACGATTCCGGAGGTTCGGCCGACCGGTAAGAAGGTGGCGATCGTTGGCAGTGGGCCTTCGGGGCTAACCGCGGCAGGAGACTTAATCCAGAAGGGTCACAAAGTTCGGGTGTTCGAAGCGCTGCACGAACTGGGCGGCGTTCTCGTTTACGGCATCCCGGAATTCCGACTCCCGAAGCAGATCATCCGCGAGCAGATCGATTACATGCGTGCCATGGGGGTGGAGTTCGAGACGGACGTGGTTGTCGGACGAACGGTGACGATCAGCGAGTTGATGGAAGAAGAAGGCTATGACGCGGTATTTATCGGCACGGGCGCTGGCCTGCCGCAGTTTATGGGCATCCCCGGGGAACATTGGAATGGAGTTTACTCGGCAAACGAGTTTCTGACCCGAATCAACCTGATGCACGCCTACGAATTTCCAAAGTATGATGAGCCGATCGTCGACTTCCGAGGCAAGGACGTAGCGGTGATTGGCGGTGGAAATACGGCGCTCGACGCGATCCGTTCGGCGCTGCGTCTGGGAGCGGGGAACGCACATGTAATTTATCGAAGAAGCGAGGCGGAGATGCCCGCACGGGCTGAGGAAGTGAAGCACGCGAAACAGGAAGGCATTCAGTTCCACATTCTGACGGCGCCTACTGAGTTTCTGTCCGACGGGCAGGGCTGGCTGAGGGCGGCACGCTGCATAAAGATGGAATTAGGCGAGCCTGATGCGTCGGGGCGCAGACGTCCGGTACCAATCGAGGGTTCGGAGTATGAGTTACCCCTTTCAGTTGCGGTGATTGCGATTGGGACCAGCGCAAATCCGCTGATTCAAAGCACCACGCCAGGGCTGAAGACGAATCGGAAAAACTACATCGAAGCTGACGCCATGACGCAGAAGACTTCGCGTAAAGGAGTATTTGCCGGAGGCGACATTGTGACAGGAAGCGCCACGGTGATTTTGGCGATGGGAGCGGGACGACGAGCGGCCAAATCGATCGACCAATATCTGACTACCGGCGAGTGGTAGAAGCAACGCAAACAGCCTCGGGTGATGTGAATCACGTCGGTTGGTGAGCTACTCAATTGACGACCTTCCCTAGTTCAGAAAGAATGCGTCAACCATGAATAACCCAGGAGTTCTGATTCCCGAGCCGTCTGTTCCCTATGTGCAGAACTTCAAGATCCGACTGCTGGGACGGCTGTACGAAGAGCAGATTGAAGCGCTGAGCCGCGCAGACAAGCTCTCAGAGCAGGAACGAAACAACTATCAGGTAAGGAAACTACGGATCGTCAAATTGGCGACAGATCTCGGCCTGGAACCGGAGTCCGCCAGCCAGCCGAAATTATCAGAAATGCTTACCCGTTAAAGACGCTAACAAAACACCTGGTCTCTTCGTCTACAATTCAGCCGGACATTCGTTTAACCCGACAACCGACATCATCGGAGAAAAGAGTGCATTCATGCGCTTTATGACCGCCGTATTGGGCGCAGCCCTGCTCGCGCCCGCATTATTCTCGCAAAACGCCTTCTCGCAGACTTCTTCCCTCCACGGAATTGACGTCACAGACCTGGATCGCAAGGCGGATCCTTGCACGGATTTTTATGAGTTTGCCAATGGGACCTGGCGTGCAAAGAATCCGATACCCGCGTCGATGACCCGATGGAGCAAGCGATGGGCGTCAGGGGAGGCGACAAAAGACCAACTACGGGAGATTGAAGAGGCTGCAGCTAAGGACACGACCGCTGCAAAAGGTAGCACCGAGCAGATTATCGGCGACTACTACGCGGCTTGCACAGATGAGTCACGTGTAAATGCCCGCGGGATCGAACCACTGAAACCTTGGCTCGCAAAAATCGATAATGCGAAAGACATGGCGCAACTGCAAATGGTGATGGCAGAACTGCACGACATGTCGGTAACTGTGCCGTTTGGACTCGGAGGCAGCCAGGATCCGCACAAACCAACGATGATTCTGGCGGACATCGGTGCAAGCGGGTTCGCGATGCCGGACCGCGACTACTACCTCAAGCCCGACGCGCGATTCAAAGAAGCCCGCGAAAAGTACCAGGTCCACGTAGGGAAGATGTTCCAGTTGATCGGCTGGGACGACAAGACTGCGGCAGCGGGCGCGCAGACTGTAATCACCATGGAAACGAAGTTTGCCGAGGCCACTCTGGACAACGTAGCCCTGCGCGATCCAGCCGCTACTGACCACAACACCACATTCGCGCAATTGCAGGCGATGGCGCCGCATTTTGACTGGGCTGAATATTTCAAGCACAAGCAGTTACCACAAGACGTCGATATGAATGTGGATCAGCCGAAATACATAGCGGAATTTGACCGCCAACTGCAACAGACCCCGCTGAGCGATTGGAAAGTTTACTTGAAGTGGAACCTGGTGAATTCGGAGGCGACTGTGCTTTCGCAGCCGCTAGTGGATGAAGATTTCAACTTTTTCGGGAAGTATCTGAGCGGCACCAGCGAGCTGAAACCGCGCTGGAAGCGGTGTGTGGAATACACGGATCAATCGTTCGGAGAGGCGTTAGGAAAGAAGTATGCGGAAAAATATTTCCCTCCGGAAGCCAAAGTGCGGATGCAGGAGATGGTGCGCAACATTCTGGCGGCAATGCGTGACGACATCCTGAGCCGGCCCTGGATGAGCGACGAGACCAAAGAAAAGGCAATGGCGAAGATCGCGACGTTCAATCCGAAGATCGGCTATCCCGATAAGTGGAAGGATTACAGCAAAGTCCAAATACGCCGGGATACCTTTTTCGAAGACGATCAGGCCGGACGGCGCTTTCTGGTTGAGGACGATCGTTCGACGATCGGAAAGCCCGTGGACCGCGGACGCTGGGGAATGACTCCCCCGACCTCAAACGCTTACTACAATCCCCAACTGAACGAGATCGTATTTCCCGCCGGAATTCTACAACCTCCGGCGTTCGACAATTCCGCAGTGGACGCTGTCAATTATGGGGCAATCGGCGTAGTGATCGGTCACGAGATTTCGCATGGCTTCGACGATCAAGGCGCGCAATACGACTACCTCGGACGGTTAAGGAATTGGTGGACCGACGCTGATTTGAAGCAGTTCCAGCAACGCGGTGCCTGTGTAGCAGATCAGTTCGATCATTACTTCATCGAAGAAGGCGTTCATCACAACGGCAAACTGGTGCTGGGCGAGAGCATTGGCGATCTGGGCGGAGCAAAGATCGCCTATCTCGCCTATCAAAAGTCACTGCAGGGTAAGCCGAGGCCGGCAGATCTCGACGGCTTCACGCCGGAGCAACAGTTCTTCCTGGCGTGGGGGCAATGGCGAGGAGATGAGATTCGCATCGAAACACAGCGAGTGATGATGCAGTCGGACCCACATCCGGTGGCGAAGTTTCGGGTGAATGGACCGTTTTCAAATCTGACGGAGTTTCAGCAGGCCTTTAGCTGCAAATCGGACGCGGTGATGGTTCGACAAGGAGATAAGAAGTGTGACGTCTGGTAAGGGTCATTAGGGAAAGGATGTTTTCGTTAAGGAGCTGTCTGTCGAAGATTGGCAGACAGCTCCTTTCTTCATTTATTGAACTGTTGTGGAGAAAAAGATCGGATCAATGTTAGCGAAAGGGCGTCCGAAGGGAACGCCGTTCCCCGGGAACACGCCATAGAAAGTACTTCCGACCGCCTTCAACTGCTCATAGTCGCCTAAAATGCGCTGTCTTTGATCGCCAGAATCCCGAGAGGGTGACAGGAATTTTTCGAGTTTCTGAGTTTTAAAGGTAACACCATGATCATCGCTGGTCCCTAGGTTAGCGGTAAAAGAAGGCAGATTGGTTTTCTTGTCGATGCCGTTAAAAACGACGTAGAGAATCCCAACCGTACCGTTGCTGTTCTTGGCGATTGCGATCGATGGCAAAGCCGCTTGAACCTGACCGGTGACGAAGTGAGGTTTGCCGATTTTGAGTTGGCCTTTTGCGTTCGATGTCAGACGAACGACGCTGAGGCGATTGTTCAGGGTTTTCTTGTCGCGGTTTCCGAACACCACATATACGTCGCTGTTATTCGGATCGACAGTGACGTGGTCGACGCCGCCGAGAAGTGCATTCACGGTTCCGAACTTTGGCTGCGGCTGCGTGCTCTGCGCGTTTGCCACGACGATGCCTGTGGAACTGCCGTTCAGGCTCCAGGTTTTGCCTCCGTCCGTGGAACGATTGAGAAACCACTTGATGGTCTTGGGGTCAGCAGCCAAGTTGTTGCAATTCTGCACTGTGGTCGGGCACTGCTGGAAGAGTGTGTACACTGCGCCGTTGTTGGGATCCACCGCTAGACGCTGTCCGGGGTTGATTGCGCCCTGAGAAAATCCCGCGAGGTTGTCGATAGTGAAATCCGGGGGGTCACTGCCGGGCGCGACGGCTACACGCATATCCGGAGCCCCATTGAAATTGTCATAGGCAACGTAGACGTCATCTTCGCTGGATTTTCCTGGATTCTTGCCAACCAACAACCATGGCTGATCGGTCGCTCCCTGTCCAACCTGATCGGTGGGCTGGGCGACACCGTTTTCGACAAGCCATTTCCACGAACCCGCTTTCGTGGGGTCCGTAGTAGTTCCGCTGTAGGCATCGATACCGGAATTATCGACATCCAGAAACGTGGCGGACAAGCGATTCTTTCGGCCGTAATCGGGCGTCTGGTCGCAGGGGCAGCCCTGCTCCGAAAGTCCTTGAGGATTCGGAATTGTCAGGTCAAGCGACCAAAGGTTTCCGCCATTTGTCGAGTGCCAGATAGGAGCGTCGGCACCCCAACCGGAGGTGAAAGCCAGGAGGTCAATTTCCTTGGGATTGGCTGGATTTATGGCGATGCTCGGCTCACTATTGCTCGACCGATTTGTTTTCTTGAGGTTCTTGTCAGTGTTGCTTACCACAACATCCTTGATCAGAATTCCCTGAGCGAAACCTCCAGAACCTAGGATTGCGGGATCCAAAGCAAAATCGCCGCCGGGAAAATAATCGTCGGGGAGGCTTGGGCGATTGTATTGCCGGAAGTCAGGCGGGAAATCGCGAATTTCATTTACGTTTACTTGGGCCTGAGCGCCGACCGCCAAGAAACTCGATATCAACAGAACCGGGATCGCTAGCCGGAAGGGGTGCTTCATATATTTCTCCTAAGGAAGCTTGCTCGGAATGAACGAAGAGGTCAAAAACTGACGGAACGTACACCGTACGTTCGGCACATTATATGTCTGTTCCGAAAAGAAACAAGGAAGGAATTAACGGATAGGACAAATAACGGGGATCGAACGATATGTTGGTCGAGGCGAAGAGTCCTTGGGAACTGAGCCGCCCGCGTTTCCGGCTATTTCTGCGGGCGAGTGGGATTAGACCTTAGTCCTTCGAGTTCCTCAAGCGTTCGGGGCCAATCTTTCTTGAGCAATCTGGAAAGAGACCGGTCAGCCAGAAGCTTGCCTCCGGTTTGGCAGTTGGGGCAGTAGTTGGTTTCATTGGCTGCATAACGGATACGCTGGATTTTTGTCCCGCAGCGCAGGCAGGGCTCTTTGTAGCGTCCGTGAACCGCCATTCCGGGACGGAAGGCTGTCACCTTTTCCGGGAATTTGTTGCCGGCGTCGGCGCGGAGGATTTCTGTCCACTTCGTCAACGCCGCGCGGGTAGCGGCGTAGAGCCTACTGATTTCTTCCGGCGTTAACTTTTGTGTCAAAGCGAGAGGCGAGAGGCCTGCTTCGAAAAGGATCTCGTCTGAATAGGCGTTTCCGATGCCGCTGAACATTCGGGGGTCGGTAAGGACGCGTTTCAGAGTGTGGTTAGCTGACCGGAGAATGGTCGCGAAACGCTCCGGCGTCAGTTCTGATATCTCACTGCCCCCGGGATCGAGCCCCTGTAAGCCGTCATCTCCATCGACCACGTGAAGTGAAGCTCTCCTTTGAGAACCGGCCTCGGTAAGGGTCAGCGCCCCGTTGCTGAACTCGAAGACGACCAGGGCGCGTCCTTTCGCGGCTTTGGCTTTATTTTCGTACCAGTGGAGACGGCCTGCGATCATTAGATGGAGGACCAACCAAAGATCGGCTTCAAAGCCAATTGCAATCCGCTTCCCCACTCGGCGGATCCGTGTGACTGTCTTCCCTTCGACCGCGGCTATCGGTGGCGCAGCCGTCCGCAAAAGGAACGGGCCGGTAATTTGGACGCGCTCTAGTGTTTGCTCAAGGATTCGTTTCTCCAAGGCTTCAATATAGACGGTGATGTCAGGAAGTTCGGGCACAATGTCTGAGAGAAATCATACTTCCGCGGCGCTCATAAGCGCTCGCACCCGTGTCACAATCTCGGAAGCAAACGCGACCGCTTTGCGGCTGGCAAGATCGAGGTGGACCGCAGTCAACTCCGTCGCCGCCACAACCTCGTGAGTTTCGTGGTTGGTCATGTGATGCTGGAACCGAATCACTCGCTCTCGGATCTCTAATATCCGCGAGCGAATACTAACTACATCTCCGGCAACCAGTTCCTTCTTGTATGTCGTGTTTTGTTGGACCGCCGCCATGCCGCGGTTCCGTTGGCGGATATAGGTGGCAGAGATACCGATGGAAGCAAGGAGGTTCCAGGTGGCTTCATCAAACTTGCCGGTATACCACATCACGTTCATGTGGCCGAGGTGGTCGCATTGCCACGGGTACACCACACCTTGATAGGTGACGGCTCTGCTGTCAGATGGATCAGAGATCATAGATGTTTTGCACCTAGATGAAGATTAAAGGACTTGGCTTCTAGGCGCCACATGCTTAGACGCAGGAGAAGTAAAAGGTGCGTTGTGGCCCGAAGACAAAAAAGGCGTCGCAGGTTCGCGACGCCCTTCTTGTACCTTACCACTGAAAAATCTATTTCACTTCGCCGAGCGGACTGGCGCCGAATTCTCGACGAGCCACGGTTCTAGCCGTACGGACGGCAGCAGGAGGAACTCCGGCGGCAGCACCGTAACGCTCCATCAACATCGGGACCATGGCATTCTCAGCTTCCTTGACGAACATCATGGTGCCGTCTGGACTGATATCGACGCGGATAAAATCGCCGAGTTTCACCTGACCGGTAGCAACAAGGTTGGCCAGCGGAAATACCAGATGTCGCTCGATCGCCCGCTTCAGATGCCGGGCTCCATACTTCGGGTCCGTGCCTTCGTGAAGCAGGAAGTTCTTCACGTTAGAGGTGCAATTGAAGACGAACTGGTTGGCGGCGGCAGCCATCAAGATGCGCTGCTGGACCATGCCGAGTTCAATTTCCAGGATTTCCTCAAGATGCTCGGAACGCAGCGTCTTGAAGACGACTACCTTGTCGATACGGTTCATGAACTCGGGCGTGAATTTGCGCCGGGCAGCTTCGACGGCGGTGCGATCGATCTTGTCGTCGAGGCTGGAATCGACCTGCTTTGGTTTTTGCGCAAAGCCAAGTCCGCCGTCGACCAGGTTGCCCATCTCACTGGCGCCCAGGTTCGAGGTCATGATGATGATGCACTGTGACAGATCGACACGGCGGTTGTCGCCCAAGGTGAGCGTGGCTTTATCGAGAATGCCAAGCAGGAGTTGCCAAAGCGAATCGGAAGCCTTCTCGATCTCGTCGAAGAGCAGGATCGAGAGCTTGAGCTTGTCGGTGTGCCACTGGTTGAGCGCCTCTTGGGTCAGAAGAGGATGGGTCTCGCGATGTCCGAGATATCCCGGAGGCGAGCCGATCAACTTTGCGATTTCGTGGGAGTGCTGGAACTCGGCGCAATCGATCTTGATGCACGCGCGTGAGTCCCCGAACAACGCCTCGGACATCGCTTCAACGACGCGGGTTTTTCCCGAACCCGTTGGCCCAAGGAACAGAAGATTGCCAACTGGACGGCCCGGAGGATTCAACCCGGCGAGAAACATCTGATAAATTTCGACGACTTTTTCGACGGCCGCGTCCTGCCCGACAATCTTGCGGCGGATCGTACCTTCGAAGTCTTTGGCGTCGTTGCTGCGACGAGTCGGATCGAGCACTGTGCTCAGCACGCTTTTCATAGGGTCTGGGCCCTTATTTTCCTTTCCTGGGCCTTTCTGTCGTTCTTGGGAGAGTACGTCACTTTGCTACCCCCGAGGGTGACAAATTTTGCCATTCCCCAGGTTCTTTGTCGATAGGCCCCACGCTTACCGCGCATCCTGCTTAGAGCAAATGACTAACCATCTCTTGTGAACCGCCCATCTGTGATTCACTGTTGGACTTAGATGCTTTGGTCGAGCCCAGAGAGACACTTACATCGGCGGCGGAGATCATGTAAAGGGAAATACTTTGCGCACTGGGGAAGTCCTTTGGACTTTTCCGGAGCGGACGGCCACCGCCGCTCGGGATTGGACAGACGTAACTAGCTGATTGGAGGCACGCCGAATAGCATGGCCTTGAAAGCGCTTTGGGGGAGAAAACCTTGCGTCGTTTTGGGTGGATCGGGATCGGATCGGCGGTTGTTCTGTCTTCCGCCTTCATTTTCTGGCATTTCACAGCAAACGTTGCCCTGGCCGCCGCGCAAACAGGAAAAGCGGCGGAGCTGATTCGCACATCGGGAACAGCTGAAACCGCCCCTAAGCCGGGCGTATCCGCTGCGGCTCCTGCGTTCGCGGTTCCTCAAGGATCGGCCTTGTACGTCGCGAAGCGTGGTGACACGTTTTCCGCGGTGGCTCACCAATACATTGGAAAGACCTCCTACCTTACGTCTTCGGAATTGGTGAAAGCTATCCGTTCGGCGAATGGAAATCTACAAGGGACATTCTTGAAGCCCGGACAACAGATCCTGATTCCAGGAATGCTGGCCGCTCCAATCATCGAGAAAACCGTGACCGTCCAGAAAGACTTTGAGGTTCGAGCGATTTACCTGACCGGATTAATGGCGGGGAGCGATCATGGCGTGCAGATCGTGCGGCACTGGCGTGAAGTTGGCGGAAACGCGGTAGTGTTCGACATCAAAGACAGCGACGGAACCGTCAACATCCCATTCGAAAACGCTTTGATCGGCCAGCACCATACTCCGATCCGGGACCTCCCGAAATACGTCAGATTCCTACACTCCCAGAACATGCACGCGATCGCGCGCGTGGCGATTTTCCGGGATGAGCGGTTGGTGGTCGCGCATCCGGAGTTGGCCGTGAAGTCGCACCGCAGCGGGCAGCCGTGGAAAGAGAACGGCAAATTGGTGTGGACTGATCCTTCACAACAAAAGGTCCAGGAATATGACATTGCGTTAGCAAAAACGGCCGCTGAAGCCGGAGTCGACGAAGTGCAGTTTGACTATGTGCGCTTCCCTGCCGAAGGCGATCAAAAGGATGCCACGTTTGTATTCCAGTCCGAGCATCCCAGCTGGCAAAGAGCGGATGTAATCGCGGATTTCCTGACCCACGCCTATGCCGAGATCCATCCAACTGGGGTACTGCTTTCGTTGGATGTCTTCGGCATCATGGCATGGCAACGTCCAGTGGATCTCTCCCATACGGGTCAAGACATTGTTCGGATGGCCAAGCACTGCGATGTTCTGTCTCCTATGATTTACCCGTCCCACTTTTTTGGCATGGATGGGTATGACCACCCGGGAGACGCTCCGGAACACTTTATCGGTGAATCGATGGAACGGTTCGAAAAGATAACCCAGGGTAGCGGGGTTGTGATCCGGCCGTGGCTGCAGGCCTTCGCTTGGCGAACCAAGACCTACTCTCCGAAATACATCGAGGCCCAAGTCCTCACCGCCAAGAGCAAAGGTGGAGTCGGCTTCCTGTTCTGGAATGCCAATAACGATTACAGCAAGGCTTACACAGCGATGCCGGAGATGAGTTCGACCAAGGGACAATACTTCCGGGGGGACGAACGTCCAGGCACGACTCAGGCAGCAGCATTTGTTCCGGCTAAAGGACAGCCTGAAGTTCTGGCTGGTCACTAGCCAGGAGTGTGCCGGAGCAAGGGGCTACATAACAGTCCCTGGGCATAGCGGGACTTCCCCGAACTACTCGAAGCGGCTCGACTCGAGGGACGATCAATCCACCGTTCTCGTCAGATAGGCTGGACCTCCCTAAAACTATCTCGCACCCAGTGTGACCTCGGGTATAATTTGTAGTTCTTAGCCCTATCCCACGCCGTGCTGCCTGCCCCAATGCCAGCAGGTAGGCCCGCCCGCGGCGCAGCAATTGGCATCAAAGAAACAGAACCTTCGGTCGTATCGTTGAATCTTTAATTTTTAGGGAGTGTTCATGGCGATTCAGAAGACGGAAAAAATCTGGCACAACGGCAAGCTCATAGCGTGGGACGACGCGCAAATCCACGTTATGTCGCATGTGGTGAACTATGGGTCTTCGGTATTCGAGGGAGTTCGTTGTTATGCGCTACCTAGCGGTCCCGCCATTTTCCGGGCCCAGGAACATGTTCAACGCTTGCTGGATTCAGCCAAGATTTACCGGATCGACGTGGAATTCACGCGCGAAGAACTCGTCTTCGCCATGACCGAACTGATCAAGACCAACGGAGTGTGGCCCTGCTACATGCGGCCCATTATTCTGCGGGGCTACGGCGAGGCCGGCGTAAATCCGTTCAATTCCCCAACGGAAGTTTACGTCTGCAACTATCCTTGGGGAAAATATCTCGGGGCGGACGCCGAGCAAGGCGTGGATGTTTGCGTATCTTCCTGGACTCGTATCGCGCCGAACACGCTGCCGGCAATGGCGAAGTCGGGCGCCAACTATATGAACTCGCAGCTGATCAAGATGGAAGCGATCATCAACGGATACGTGGAAGGAATTGCGCTGGACGCCAATGGGTACGTGAGCGAAGGGTCAGGCGAGAATGTCTTCATTGTGCGCAACGGCGTGCTGCAAACTGCTCCCCTCGGGAACTCGGTACTGCCTGGAATCACGCGCGATTCGGTACTGCAGATCGCACATTCTCTAGGAATCCCCGTTGCCGAACAGGGGATTCCGCGTGAACTGCTTTACATTTCAGAGGAAGTTTTCTTTACCGGGACGGCGGCAGAGATTACGCCGGTCCGCTCGATCGACAAGATTAGCGTTGGCAAGGGCACATGCGGTCCCATCACCAAAGCGATCCAGAAGGAGTTTTTCGGGATTGTCCATGGCGAGAAGGAAGATAAGTTCCGCTGGTTGACCCCAGTAGGAGTGAACAACAAGCAACCGGTCGGCGTTTAGCCGATAAATCAGAATTGACCCACGGGCTGCCTCCGAGGCGGCCCGTTCGTCTTTGTCCGACTCTTCAACAGGGAGGTAATGTTATGGCAACACCGCACCAAGGACCCAGTTTGGAATTTATGAGCACCTACCGGGATGTCATGCTGCAAGGTCTGCTTCGCGAATTGGAAACCACGAAGAAAGTCTTGTCCGCAATCCCTGACAAAAAGTCAGATTACAAGCCCGATCCCCGCGCACGTACGGCAAAGGAATTGGCTTGGCACTTGGCGAACACCGACATTCAGTTTCTTGACGGCATCGCAAATCTAACCTTCAAGATGGACACTCCTGAGGGTGACGACAAACCTAAGACCATCCCGGAGATAGTCGAATGGTATGACAAGAACTTCAAGCGGGGTGTCGAGAGAGTCCAAGGGATGACTTCCGCGCAATTGGGGACGTCGATTGACTTCTACGGCGTATTCAATCTGCCGGCGGCCTTCTATCTGGGATTCCTTAACAATCACTGCATTCATCATCGCGGGGCGTTGGCCACCTATCTCCGTCCCATGGGGGCAAAGGTCCCATCGATCTATGGGGGCAGTCACGACGAGCCTTTTATGGTCGCAGAACAGGAAAACAGCGCGGCTTAGCCCGGATCAGCACGAATGTAAGGGAAGCCGCCTCCCAGGCGGCTTTTTTGCGGCCATTTTCGGCCAATCTCTCCATCGAATGCCCAATTGGTCTATTACTTAGGTCATCTTGGGATGCCGGTGATTTCGGTTCATCATACGAGTTGGTTCCCAAGGAATTCCCGAATGAATATTGATGATTTACTGCGGATCGCGATGGAGCGGCGGGCCTCGGACTTGCATTTGAAGGTTGGTAACTACCCCCACCTGCGAATTGACGGCGAATTAACCCCGCTCACCGACCAGCCGCGCATTAGCGCGGAAGACATGCTGACGATGGCTTTCAGCATGATGTCGGCGCGCCAAAAGCAAAAATTTAAAGAAAGTACGGAAATCGATATGGCATACGGTGTCGCCGGTTTGGGACGATTCCGTGTGAACGTATTTCAGCAGCGCGGCAACGTCGGACTGGTGCTCCGCGTCATCCCGACAAAGATCCGGGCACTGGACGAACTGTATTTGCCAAAGATTGTGGAACAGGTCTGCGACATGCCTCGCGGACTGATCCTGGTCACGGGCGTTACCGGATCCGGTAAGTCAACCACGCTGGCCGCCATGGTGGATCGCATCAATTCCACCCGGGCGGAACACATCATCACCATCGAAGACCCGATCGAATTCCTGCATCGCGATAAAAAAGGCTACGTCAATCAGCGCGAAGTGGAAGTCGACACGCCGAATTTCTCGGCGGCCCTGAGGGCTTCTCTCCGTCAAGATCCAGACGTCATTCTCGTCGGCGAAATGCGAGATGTGGAGACCATTGGGACTGCGTTGCACGCAGCTGAAACCGGTCACATGGTGTTCTCAACCTTGCACACTTTGGATGCGGTTGAAACCATCAACCGCATCATCGCGGTATTCCCGCCACCAGAACAGAAACAAATCCGGTTGCAACTTGCCGCTGTCCTGCGAGCGGTCATCAGTCAACGGCTGGTGAAACGCTGCGATGGCGACGGCCGAGTACCGGCAGTCGAGGTCATGATCAACACGGCATACATCCGCGAGTGCATTCTGGTGCCGGAGAAGACGCGGGCGATTCGCGATGCGATTTCTGCCGGCACGTCGCAATACGGCATGCAGACCTTCGATCAGAGCTTGTGGGACCTGTTCCAGGCTGGCCTTATCAATTACGAGACGGCATTGGAAAACGCTTCCAACGCGGACGACTTCAAGTTGCGTATGCAAGGGATTTCGTCGAGCAGCGACATATCGAAGAACTCCATGCAGTCGGCGGGCTACGGCGGCCGATAAAAAGTTTTGTCCTCCTGAGACTAAGGGCGCGCCCGCTTAGCGCGCCCACTTTTTTGCACGAAGATCCTTGGAGGAGGCCGGAACTTTCCTGGGGTATAGGAGTTGTAGCTCCGGCCCTGTGAAGATGAAGATTCAGGCGCGAGCGGCATAATGCGCATGCTGACAATCTACGCCGGCCAGCACAAAGATCGCATGATCGAGAGTAGAAATCTCGAAGACACCATCCAGTCCAGTACGGACCAGAATCTCGCGCACGAAATGCGAGGGATTCACCAACTTCAACTGAACGCCGTGTTCTGCCGCCCACTGCCGTAAAGAAAGCAAAGCAGCCAAGCCGCCCGCATCGAGCGTTTCGAGGTCGGATAGATCCAGCACGACGATGCGTGTATCCTTCTCCGAAACCACCGCTTCACGCAAAGTGCATACTTCTTCACCGCGCACCAAACGTCCCACGCATCTCACCACCGCTACGTCGCCAGTTTTTTCGACATCGATTGTCAGCATGACCGCTTACCTCGTTCTTTCATTCAATACGTTGATAGACGCTCAAAAGTTCCCGGAGTCACCCGAATCGGTGTAAAAAGACGTAAAAACTGTAATTTGATGAACATGGTGTAAATGTCGTATTACAGTAAGGTTACGATGTCTTTCCCGCGTCCCAAAAAGACCGACTCCGAGGATGAACTCTATCAATATGCTGTCGGCGCGCTAGGTCGCCGCGCGCGCTCCGTGGCCGAATTGAAACGCCTATTACGGCCGCGAGTAGATGCAGAAACCGAATACGGACAAACGCTGGTTGAATTAGTAATTCGTCGGCTAAAGGACCAGGGATACCTCAACGATTCGAAGTATGCCGCGGCCTATTCATCCTTTCGCAAAGAAAACGAGAAATTCGGGCGCATGCGTGTGGTCACGGATTTGAAAGCAAAAGGCATTCACGGGGAAATCATCGAGAAAGCAATTGCGGAGGTTTACGAAGACGTGAATGAAGAGCAGCTTGCGCGAGCGTTTCTGCACCGCAAGCGTCTGGAAAAACCGAAAGATCAGAAACAGGCGGCCAGAATTTTCCGCCAACTCAGCCGGGCTGGATTCGGATCGAAAACGATTTTCAAGATTTTGAAGAAGTGGGACGTCGACGAAGAAACGCTGTCGGCGTTCGAAGAGAACGTCGAGTAGCACCATATTCGCAGACACCCATCACTCCTCGCAGTGACATCTCTCACAGCTTTTTTCTAGCAAAGCATTCAGCCTGTGATAGCGGATCTCCTTCTGTGCTGCCAGGGGTCGATGGCAGAGGCAGATTCAGAGCCCACCCTCAGCTCGCAGCAGCGAGACGGTCGGTTCAATCTTTCGATTTCAGGAGAGCTTATGCTCCACCTCGATACCGGCAACACCGGTTTCATGATTTTGTGCACCAGTCTGGTCATGCTGATGACACCCGGCTTGGCCTTCTTTTATGGCGGCCTGGTAGGAAGAAAGAATGTTCTTGCCATCATGATCCAGAGCTTTGTCTCCATGGGCTGGACCACCGTGATCTGGTACCTCTACGGGTACTCGTTGTGCTTCAGTGGCGACTGGCACGGGGTGATCGGCAATTTTCACAACGCGTTCTTGCGCGGAGTCGATCTCAGCACTCCTTCACCGAACGACAGTATTCCGGCATTCGTGTTTATCGCCTACCAGATGATGTTCGCAATTATCACCCCCGCACTTATTTCGGGGGCATTCACCAATCGCGTCACATTCAAGGCCTACATGCTGTTTCTTACGGGCTGGCTGACGTTTGTGTACTTCCCCTTCGTACACATGGTATGGGGCGGCGGCATGTTGCAGCAGTGGGGAGTGCTGGACTTCGCCGGCGGCATCGTGGTTCACAACATTGCGGGTATCGCAGCATTGGCGTCAGTGCTATATGTCGGTAAGCGCCGGGTGATCGATCGCGGGCCGCATAGCATTCCTCTAGTCGCGCTAGGAACGGGCCTACTGTGGTTTGGATGGTATGGCTTCAACGCTGGTAGCGAGATGCGCGTGGATTCCGTCACTGCCACGGCGTTCCTGAACACCGACGTGGCTGCTTCTTTTGCCGCCGTCTCCTGGCTGCTGGTGGCATGGCTGAACGAGAAGAAGCCGAAATTCCTGGGCTTGCTGACAGGAGCAGTCGCCGGGCTGGCGACCGTCACCCCAGCTGCTGGATATGTTTCCCCAACAACGGCCGTCATCATCGGCATCGTGTCGGGCATTGTTTGCTACTACGCGGTGGAAATGAAGAACAGGCTGCACTGGGACGATGCGCTCGATGTTTGGGGCGTACACGGTGTTGGCGGGTTCCTCGGGATCATAATGCTGGGCGTTTTCGCGGATAAGCACTTCAATCCTGCGGGTGCGAATGGACTGCTGCACGGCGATCCGACGTTCCTGCTAAAGCAGGTCGTAGCCGTGACTTTCTCTTCGGTGTGGGCGTTTGTGTTTACCTACGCCATGCTCCGCATCATCGATGCTTTCACCACCGTCAAAGTCGATGAAATGAGCGAAGAGATGGGGCTGGACGAATCGCTGCACGGCGAGCACGCGTACGAAGCTCTCAGCGAGGACGAACTGGTTCACACCCGTTAGGCCAGTACTGGATTACGGTGGACCTTGAGATTACCCGGTGCACGGCTCGCGGCAACCTTCCTAACAGGGGTGATAATGACATCACCCCTGTTGGTTTGTGCGCAGCAGAACGATAACTTATCCGACTCAGTTCAGACGGGCCAACCGAATAAAGAATCGTGGTGGCGAGGCATTACCACTGACGGCCTCGTCTCTCTGTCCTATACCTACAATACAAATCAGCCTGAACCCCGCTTGAACCAGTTTCGCGTCTTTGACTTCAACGACAACGATCCGCAACTGGACGTGGCTCAATTGGCGATTCAACACGCTGTTTCCGAACCAAACCAGTTCGGATTTGATTTCGAGGTCATTGCAGGATCGGGAGTGCCTGAGGTCACGGCGGCCTATGGCTTATTTCGCGACACCAAAACCGGTGTTGCCCATCACGTTGACATCCCGCAGTGCTTTCTCAGCTATGTCTTGCCCGTGGGGAAAGGGCTACGGGTCGATGCTGGAAAATTTGTAACGCATATGGGTTACGAAGTTATCGGGGGCTACAACGGCTATAACGACAATTTCAGTCGTAGCTTTATCTTCGGATACGGCATTCCTTTTACTCACACCGGGGTGCGCGCAACTTACGCGTTCAGCAGCAAGGTCACCGGAATATTTTCTCTTACCAACGGCTGGGACGATTTTCAGAGACTGAACCACGGCTACTCGGAAGGAGTTCAGCTCGCTATAAGTCCGACCAAGACGACGAGTGTGTCTTTCAATTTCATCCATGGGCCGGAACGGCCAAGAGACAACAGCGACCAACGCAGCGTAGGGGAAGCTGTGGCTACGTGGAAAGCGGCGACGCGGCTAGCAATTGGTCTTGATGGCTTGTATGGGCATGAAGAGAACGGTGTTTCACTTGGCCAAGATGCGATCTGGAAGGGGCTTGCTGCCTATTCGAAATACAACGTAACCAGCGATTTCTCTCTCGCATTTCGCGGTGAGATTTTTGGCGATGGGGGCGGAACACGTAGCGGAGTTTCCCAAACCCTGACCGGGTACACACTGACGCCCGAGTATGCCCTACCTGCAAAGATGTCGAAACTGAGCGGGACGCTTAAGAAATTCGACGGCAAATTTGTGGTGCGGGGAGATCTACGCATCGATCAATCGGACGAGAACGTTTTCCGGACCTCTAATTCTTTTCGCAAGCAGCAGTTCACCACGGCAGTGAATTTGATCTATTTATTCTGACAAATGACTTCATGGGATCTCTCATCGACGACACACGACTTGCGTTGTCGGAAAAGACACGAGATACTCCGAATGTTCAGCTCACAATTTGGAGGCACCATGAAATCTAGGTTAGCGAAGTCTATTGGGCTTATTGTTCTGGGTTGCACCACGCTGATGTATTCGCAAGTCGGAACCGACGTCGAGAAGGGCGCTAAAGACGCGGGACACGACACCAAAGTTGCCGCGAAGGATGCCGGCCACGACACCAAGGTCGGAGCAAAAGACGCCGGTCATGACACTAAAGTAGCTGCCAAGGATACGGGGCACGACACCAAAGTTGCGGCCAAGAAGACCGGGCATGCAACAGAAAAAGCTGCCGACAAGACCGGTGATGCGACTAAGACGGCTGCCACAAAAACTGGTCACGGTATCAAGAAGGGCGCGAAGGATGTCGGCCACGGAGTGAAAGAAGGGGCGGACAAGACAGCCGACGCCGTGAAGTAGATAGAGACAAAAGCTATTCATAAAGGGCACGGATCACAGAAGAGCGGTGGACACGCGAATTCTGTGATGTCTGTGCCCTGTTTAGTTTTCATTTAGAATTGATGTTTCATGCTTACAGGGTCACAGATTCGGCGTAGGTTTCTGGATTTCTTCGTCCAAAAGGGGCACCGCGAGGTGCACTCGTCGTCACTGGTTCCGGCGAACGATCCGACATTACTGTTCACCAATGCTGGGATGAACCAGTTTAAGGACGTGTTCCTTGGATTGGAAAAGCGCGATTACTCTCGGGCCACGACATCACAAAAGTGTGTGCGGGCTGGAGGAAAGCACAATGACCTCGAAAATGTAGGGTTCACCAACCGGCATCACACATTTTTCGAGATGCTGGGGAATTTTTCCTTCGGCGATTACTTCAAGAAGGACGCGATTGCGTACGCCTGGGAGCTGATTACCTCGCCTGAATGGTTCGGGATTGCGAAGGACAAGCTGTATGTCACGATTTTTGAGGGAGCTGGCCCGGAACTTGGAATGGTTCCCCGCGATAGTGAAGCTGAGGAAGCATGGCTCGGACAAGGCGTTCCCAAAGAACGAATCTTTGAGGGCAACGCCAAGGACAATTTCTGGCAGATGGGCGATACCGGCCCCTGCGGTCCCTGCAGCGAGATTCACTACGATATGGGACCAGCTGCGTCCGAAAAAGGGCACTTGGATTGTCGATTCCCGTGCGATTGCGGGCGTTACGTCGAGATTTGGAACTTGGTATTCATGCAGTTCGACCGCGATTCTAGCGGAAAGCTGAATCCACTGCCGAAACCATCGATTGATACGGGCATGGGGCTGGAGCGGCTCGCGGCTGTGCTCCAAGGCGTGATTTCGAACTACGACACCGATTTGTTCACGCCGCTGATCAAGCGGGCCGCCGAGTTAACCGGAACATCGCTGACAAAGGAACTGGCGAAGGAAGCGAGCACAAAATCGGCGGCGTCGTTGCGAGTCATTGCAGACCACTCACGGGCTGCAACCTTCCTGATTTCCGATGGCGTGCTGCCTTCGAACGAAGGCCGCGGATATGTCTTGAAGAAAATTATCCGTCGCGCGATCACGCATGGGCGACTGCTCGGCCAGAAGAAGCCGTTTCTTTACGAGATGGTGTTTGCGGTCCGCGACTTGATGCAGGATGCATATCCCGAGCTCAAAGAAACGGCGGAGCGTGTCTCCAAGAACATTCACGCCGAAGAAACCCGTTTTGCGCATACGCTTGACGTTGGCCTGCAGAGGCTGGAACAGATTCTCGACGACGCAACGGGAAGCCTTCCCGGCGAAGAAGCATTCAAGCTGTACGACACATTCGGCATGCCGCTGGATTTCATGCAAGATGCGGCGCGTGATCGAGCAATCGCATTCGATCAGTCTGGGTTCGATCGGGCACTGTCTGAACAACGTGAGCGCGCTCGTGCCTCGTGGAAGGGTGCGGCTAAACAAACCGCAAATCCCGCTTACCAGCAACTGCCGAAGTCTGAGTTCGAAGGTTACCGGCAGACTCGCTCGAACAATTGCGAAGTGCTGACCATCATCAAGAACGGCCAAGGCACACAGGAACTCAAGCCGGGCGATGAGGGTGAGATTATTCTCGACCACACGCCGTTTTATGCGGAAGCCGGCGGGCAGGTTGGAGACCGTGGCTGGTTTTACAGTGACGATCACAATACCGTCGTCGCCGAAGTAAGGAGTTGTTACTACCCGATTCAAGGGGTACGAGCTCACCAGGTTGTTGCCAAGAGCCCGATTCGCGTCGGCGATAGAGTCGACGCCGGCGTGGACACCAACGTCCGGCAGTCCACCATGCGCAACCATACCGCAACGCACTTGCTTCAAGCCGGACTTCGCGAAGTTCTAGGCAAGCACGTGAAACAGGCGGGGTCTTTGGTGGCGCCGAATCATCTGCGCTTTGACTTTTCACATTTCACCGGCGTGGCCGAAGAAGAGTTGCAGGATGTGGAAGACATCATCAACAAAGAAGTCTTGCGCAACGAAAAAGTCGAAGTGATCGAAAACGTCCCGATTGATGTCGCGATCAACCAATATCACGCAATGGCACTGTTCGGCGAGAAGTACGGCGACCGGGTACGGGTGATCAAAATCGGCGACTTTTCGACCGAGCTCTGCGGCGGCACGCACACGCTGCAAACCGGCGAAATCGGTCTGATCAAAATTTTGAAAGAAGGCAGCGTATCTTCCGGAGTCCGACGGGTTGAGGCCGTGACCGGCGAAGGCTCGTTACAGCATTTCAGAAAAGATCATGAGCTTGAGACGGTTGTGGCAGGGTTCGCAGCTCCCACCCTTTCGCAAAGAACGCGAAAGGATGGGGCACCCTCATCTCAGTATGGAACAGCTGAAGAAGTTCCGTTTTCTCCCGCAGACGCGTTGCGGGCGGAACTCGAAAAGAAAGATGCGGAGATTAAGCGGTTGGCGCGCGAACTCGATCAGGTACGAATGAAGTCGGCTTCCTCCAGCACTGCGAATATCGGCGAGAAGATCAAAGAAGTACGCGGCGTGAAAGTACTGGCACACCGGGTCGACAATCTCGAGCGCGCGCAGATGCGCACTTTGGTCGATCAACTGCGCGACAAGATCGGATCAGGAGTCGTCGTGCTTGGCTCAGCCAATGACGGAAACGTTTCGCTAATTGTTGGGGTCACCAAAGATCTCACCAGCCGGATACAGGCGGGCAAGGTAATCGGCAAAGTGGCGGAAAAGGTCGGAGGCAAGGGCGGTGGCCGTCCCGACCTGGCCGAAGCCGGGGGGAAAGATCCGGGAGCGCTGGACTCGGCTTTGGGCGAGGCTTACGCAGTGGTGGACGGACTTCTGGGGTAAGAGGGCGAGGGACGTCCAGGTTGCGAGACCTCAGAGTCTCGGTTGGGTCGCTCATCCAGGATTCCCGGACTTCCCGTAATTTCTATCCGGATGTCCCTCTTCTGAATTCGCTGCTATACTCCGACAAATCTGGTTTCTATGAGCGACCGGCTCCAGTTCGTGGAACATTCCGGCAAGCAGATCCTCGTGGCGGACTTCAGCCACTGCACTCACGATGAGGTACTGGCCCTGCTGAACGATATTCAAGACACCGTCGGAGAACAGCCGCGGGGATCGGTACTGATTCTGGCCGATTATCATGGCGCGCTCATGGATAAAGCCATTGCGACTCGCGTCAAGGAAGTTCTGGTTTTCGACCGCCCTTTCGTGAAGCGCGCGGCGTGGATCGGGACCGAGCATTTACCCAAAGTTTTTTACGAGAACTTCAAAACTTTTTCGCAACGCGACCTGCCAACGTTTAAGACTCGAGAAGAAGCGCTGGACTGGCTCATCAAGGACTAACTTTTCCGCAGCATCCTTCCTGTAGAAATGATTTAAGCCGGCTACCTCTATGCTGTCCGCTTGCCTCCCTCGTGAACAGATATGTATCGATGACCCCTTGCTTTGAATACCTCATTCAGGTACTGGCCTTTTGACTCAGCGGCTACAAACTCTTCATACTCCTCCGGAGGCACATCGAAGTACACGTAGACCACCCCGCTCAGCCGGAACTTAATGCGGAGTTCACGTGTCAGCGCGTCATAGCCACTCGCGGCGATGGTCGTCGAATTCACTGGGATCCACTTCATCGTGTCAACCTCACAAACCCTATGCGGCCGTGGTCATCCTGGACTACGTAAGCTATTCGCTAAGAGATTCTTCAGTTGCTGAAAGGCGCGCTCTGCTTGGTCGAGGTTGTAGACCGGACTATCGGGAGTGGTCCAGCTGTGATATGCGCCCTCGTAGGTTTCGCTTTTGTACTTGCCTCCCCAAATTTGGAGCGCGTGTTCAAGTTTCTTAATCGACTCCGCCGGCATGCCGCGATCCTCCACGGCGTGTCCAAAATAGAGCTGGGCCTTGATTTTCGGTAACAGCAGATGCGGGCTGGTCGGGGAATCGGTGAACAAGCGTCCTGCGTGGAACAGCGCAACTGCTGCGATCTTGTCCGGCCGCAACGCAGCAATGCGCAGTGCCATCGCGCCAGAGAAACAGTGGCCGACCACCCCCATTCCACCCGACTTCACCACTTCCTGCTTCGAGAGAAAATCAACGTACGCCGAGGCGTCCCGGTCTATCGCTTCCGGCGTCAACGGCTCAGATAATTCGGCCAGCCGCTTTTTGGTGCGCTCCTCCGCGAAGTCGAACACTGGCGTGCGAGAGGTGCGATAAAAAATGTTCGGCATCAGCACAGCATAGCCTTCTGCCGCGATCCGCTTCGCCATCTGTTGCTGCGCCGGACGGACTCCACCGATATCGGTGAAAAAGATCAACCCTGGCGACCGGCCCTCACCTTCGGGATAGTAGAGAAACCCATCAGCATTGCCATCGGGAGTAGGAATTTCCAGAGAATTTTCGGTGACCGGTCTTGGCATGTTGGACTTTGGATTCGGGAAATTCGTGAAGGGATTCACGCCTGGAAGTATTTTGGAGCTCGCTATTCACTAAGGTGTAAGGAAACTCACTGAAGATTCTAGCTTCGCCACTTCAGGGTCACTGGGCCGGGCAGCGGATGCCTCATCTCAGATCCCATACGCTTGGCTTCGAGATAGTTCTCTTTCAGCTGGAAGTACCATTTCGCGGGCCGGTCAGCGTCGTCAATCAGCATGAGGTGCGGATTGTGCTTCAGACCTTCAGCTTGATCCTCCATGGTCTTTCGATCCTGCTCGACGAACTTGGCGAACACAAATTTCAGCAACTCCGGTCCGAACGGTATCCACCGAAAAATGTTCCAGCAGGCAACAACGTCAATCCGGCAATGAGTGCGAGTGATCGGAGTCACTGTAGTCAGGCTGGCGAACCAGTACTTCCCTGCCCGAATGGTTTCATAACGAAGGTTGGGCAGAACGAAATCGATCGTTGTGGTGATGGCTTCGGCGTCGGCATACATGCGCAGCAACTTGTAGGGCGCACTGTTCGAACTGGGAGTATGCGCGCTCATACGGAAACCGTTGGGAATGGGCTCGAAATTCTTTCGCTTCTCGTGGATACTCTGGCGGCTTCGCCACCACCATGCTTGGTGGACGAATGGTCCGTGCGCGGGATCCATGAGTCCGATAATGCCATGATCGACGGTCACAGGCATCTCCGCGGTCAGGTGCGCGATCTTGTATTTGCCTTCAAAGATCGGAACTCGCGGAGCGGCGACAGTTGGGACGAAGGGCTTCGAGAATCCAGCCCCAGGCGGCGGAGGATCAGGAATGAAGACCCAGATGTAGTCGTCACGTTCTTCGCAGGTATAGCTTCCTGCGTAGATACGATCCACTTTCAGATTCTGGTCCGAGGTGAGAGACGGAATTAACTGGCACTGTCCGAAATGGGCGTCAAACTTCCAGCCGTGGTAGCTACACTCGACCTGTTGGCCGTCAAAGTTACCGCACGAAAGAGGCATGCCCCGATGCGGACATGCATCGCGAAGCGCAAAAGCGGTTCCCTGCCGGTCGCGCCCGAGCACTAATGGGACTTCCAGAAGGGTCGCCTTGTGCAGGCGGTTTCGCGTTAACTCGCCGCTAGGCGTGGCGCGATACCAGAACCCGAACAGCATCAGGGAATCTGGTGTCTGCCGCTGGATGTCGTCTGCCATGGTTGATCATAGGCAGCCTACTACACCACGCTCGGAGCGCCAATGGAGCGGCGTGCAAATTTATCCGACCATGAGACTCGACCCGTCAATTGCATGGCTACGAATAGCGTGACGATGGCTCCGATAGTGACGGCGAGCCCAGTGAATCCCTTGAAGAAAAATGCGTAGGAAAACAAGATCAAATACACGAACTGTGCCATCCCCGCTTCCAGCGCGGCAAAACGAAGGCCTACGACCAGACGTAGATAACTCACTACCAAGAACACAGAGACCAGCGAGCAGACCACGAAGGCTACATGGATCGAAACATGGTCGACCAGGTAGGCCATAAGCAGGTGAAAGGCGAAAAATGCCGCTGCAAGGAAGAAGTAATTCATGGGGTGCAGATCGATTTGCCTTAGCGAGGTAATGATGAAGATGACGAAGAAAAAGAAAAACAGCGAGACCGGTGCAAAGAAGCTGATTTGGCCCGCCAGGGGGCCGGGCTGGAGTTGCTCTGGCATCACCGCGCCGAGTTGCAATCCCGATAGCAGGTTTTGATATTTCCACGCCAGCACCCAGCCGTCGGATGTTTCGTGCTTTTCGGTGGGAGAAAGCGAGTCCGCAGGGAAATCAACGTCCTTAACATTGGTTTTCAGATCGAGGGAGAAGTCGCGAACCTGAGACACATCGTCACCAAACTTATAGACCCAGCGGTCCATTCCCTGCGAATGGTAGCTGAACGTTACTGGCACCAGACTGCCTGCCGGCAGCCTGGCCGATGCGTTAGCTCCGCTGGCATTGGTCGAGACAGGAACAGGTTCTCCGTCAACCAGAACTACCAGATCGTCATAGACAGCCTGCGCCGATGGCAGCTTCAACTGAAACGTCACATCCCGATCCTGCGAGGTGCTGTTGCGAAAGACATACTGTCCGGAAAAATCCACGGCGTAGGTGCTGTACCACAGCAGTCCCTTCTGCCGCGGATTGAGATCTACGTTTACTTTGATACGACTGCTTTCGGGGGCCAGAGCGAATCGCTCCGAGTGCTGAACTTCGCGCGTGATTTTCTGTCCGTGTTCTTCGACCTCTTCGGTCTTCGGCTGGCTGACCCAGTAGGCGGCGGTAGGCGGTATCTGGGTTTGAGAGGTTCCCCAACTGGCTGCAACCTTGTTTCCCAAGCGATCTCCCACATCGTAGGTGCGGGAGAAAATCGTTCCCCCGAGGATCATCCAGGCGATGGTGGTACACACGAAAATGAACGAAATAGCAGCGATACGTTTGGTCATGGCAGCTCCAGTGACAAGTACTTTATAATACAAAGTCGATAACGTCAAGACCATGCTCTGGAAATCGCCGACGAATCTCACATGAGCAGGTTACCTCCGGCGTAATAAACTTATTTTCAGTGTGTTACATAGATTACCTTCGATGGTTCTATTCCCCTTTGGCAGATTGCCCCGGCCTTCCCCGGCACCTATAATCGACCTACTCTGGTAGTAGGATTCTCCGTCAGGTTCGAGGCAGGTGGGCGCGGAAGTGTATCCAGGTCCGCGCCGGGCAGCAAAATCGGTTTATGCGAAGACACCTGCAACTCGCCTTGATGGCAGCATCCGTAATCGCGACCTTCCTTTCACTCACGCCATTTGTGCAGGCAGAAACCGATTCTGATACTCCTGTGATCACACCCACAACCGACGGCGGACGGACCATCTATGTGAATGAATCCGTTCCAGTTGCGCGAGGGCGCTCCGAGGTTCCGGTACAACGAAACGGACTGATGTTCTGGAGCACCACCGAGCACCGTTGGAAGCCTGTGCCCTCCGCCAACGTGCGGGCGGCACGCTCAGCAGCGGCGGAAGTCGGACGGTTGCTCGGATCGAGCGAAGGCTCAACCCCGGTCTTAAAGCCGGAACGAGGACGGATTTTCTCTCAACAGGATATCGACGCGGCCATCGAGCAAGCGGCAGCGCGGAATCATGTCGATCCGAACCTGGTGCGGGCGGTGGTCAAAGTGGAGTCAAACTTCAATCCCAACGCGGTTTCCCGCAAGGGTGCGATGGGATTGATGCAGCTCATGCCGCAAACAGCGCGCCAGCTGAATGTGTCAAATCCGTTTGATCCGGAACAAAACGTAGACGCCGGGGTTCGTCATCTTAAGCAGTTGATGGAGAACTACGGGGGGGACGTAAAGCTGACCTTGGCGGCCTACAACGCCGGCCAGGGAGCGGTGGCCCGGAGCGCAGGGATTCCGCACTTTGCCGAAACCCGCAACTACGTGAAACGGATCACGCAGCTGTATTACGGAAACGGGGATCTAGGAGCTCGCATGCTGGATTACGTTCCAGCCAGCGCACCCATCCACGTACAACGAGATGCTCACGGCGTACTGTATATCAGCAATACCGACTAAGAGCATCTTTTACAACAGGCAGTCTTAACCAGGCGATTACGGACCACTAGTTTGAACAATCTGCACCGAGGGCAGTACGTGCTGCGCGTTGGCGCGGCGGCGATCATGCTCATGATCGCGGCTCAGGCACACGCCCGCGTTCACAAGTCTTCGGCGTGGGCGAACACCCAGTTCGCATCGGCTTCTCACCTTCAGGAAAGCCTGGAAAGCCGGCCGGTTGCGGAGCGCACTCGACACGAATACCAACGAGTAATTGCCGCTTACCAGCGTGTCTATTCGGAATCTCCGACTTCCAGTAAGGCCGATCCCAGCGTGATGGCTAGCGCGGAACTCATGGAAGAGATGGGCCGTCAGTTCAAGGATGACGACGTCCTGAAAGCCGCGATCGCGCAGTATGAATTTCTGCGCACGGAGTATCCGGGAAGCAAGGCACGGTTCGACGCCCTGTTCCGCATGGGCGAGATTTACCAACAAGACCTGAATGACCATGCAAAAGCGGACGATATCTTCCAGGAATTTCTGCAGCGATATCCGCGGAATGCACTGGCGGAAGAAGCCAAGAAAAATCTGGCCACACCGGCCGAGCACGCCAGCCTGAGAACGACCACTTCGCCGAAGACAAAGGGTTCAACCAAGCGGGCCGAAGATAAGGCCGCTCAAAGCAAGGACGCAGACGCTTCCGATCAGTCCGGCGACGATTCAGTCGGCGTGGACGACAACAGTAAGCCGGAGTCATCCAAAACAGCAAGAGTATTGGGAATCCGTCATTGGTCGACGCCAGACTACACTCGGGTGGCAATCGACCTGGATCAGGACGTGAAATATCGTGCGCAGAAGATCGAACATCCGGATCGGATCTTTTTCGATTTGTACGGGACCAAGCTGGACCGCGGGCTCTACGGCAAGAATTTTGATGTGGACGACGGATTTCTCAGGAAAATCCGCGTAGCGCAGTTTGCCGCGGGGCGTACACGGGTGGTGCTCGATCTGGACGAACTAACCGATTATCGAGCTACCCTGCAATCCAATCCTTCGCGCCTGATCGTTGACATCCACAACAAGCGCCTGGGAAACGGGTCGGACTTGAAACAAGCAACCGCGAAGTCTGCGGACGAGTCTACAGACAAATCGAATTCCAACCGTGCAGACGACAAGAAGATGTCCGCAAAGCATGACTGCTCAACGGGCAATGACGAGTCCAACCCGTCTGCGAGTTGCGATGGATCATCGGATGCCGTCGCTGACGATGTCCGGCCCGATCCGCTTGTAGCTACGACTGCGCCTAAGAAGCCCGCCAAGCGAGTAGTAGTTGGCAAAGACGGCGTGAAAAAAACCATCGTCGATCCGGATGACGATGACGCGACCCTCGCGAAACTAGACCCTCCGGATGCGATTCCGTCGACTAAATTAAGTTCTCCGGATAGCGATGCAGCCACAGCACCAGCAAAAGCGAGTTCCAAGCGGACGAAACGCAAGGTCCCTACCGAAGACTTGGACATCCGTGAGGCGCAGCCAACTGCAAACGGCGACCGCTCTCTAATTCGAGCCTTGGGGTTGAAGATTGGAAAGATCGTCATCGATCCGGGCCACGGCGGTCACGACACTGGCACCATCGGCCCGAACGGGTTGGAAGAGAAAGATCTAGTGCTGGACGTCAGCGTTCGTCTGGGAAAATTGCTGGCATCGCGCCTCGGTGCGCAGGTGGTTTACACGCGTAAGGACGACACATTCATTCCTCTTGAAGACCGCACCGCGATCGCCAACGAAGAGGGCGCCGACCTCTTTGTTTCGGTGCACGCCAATTCCAGCCACGACCCCGATGCCCGCGGGGTTGAAACCTACTACCTGAATTTCACGTCGTCGCCTGAGGCTCTTGATGTGGCGGCAAGAGAGAACGCAGTCTCCGAAAAATCCATACACGAGTTACAGGACATTCTGAAGAAGATTGCGCTTAAAGAAAAAATTGAAGAGTCGCACGAGTTCGCCTCCGACGTACAATCCGCCCTGTACGGAGGGCTTTCCGCCAAAAGTCCGGGGTTGCGAAACCGTGGCGTGAAGAAGGCGCCATTCATTGTATTGATTGGTGCGAATATGCCATCGATCCTGGCTGAGATTTCGTTTGTCAGCAATCCGGGCGACGAACGGAAATTGAAGACTTCGGAATATCGTCAGAAGATTGCCGAATCCCTATACCACGGGATTTCCAAATACGTGAACGGATTGAGTAGCGTGAAAGTCGCCAGCAAGCTCGATAAAGGCGAAGGTCAGTAGCTCATCGAGCTTCTGCTCGATTGCATTCCCAAAAATTAAAATCAGGATGTTCCAGCTCGCGCTCTGGCCGCGCGCGCTTGCGTATCGTCAGGACTTGCTACCGCAGGGGTCGCGTCACCTGAAGAGGCAGAGGATCTCGAGTGAGCAGTTAAACACCGGTCAAGCATCTTGCCAATTTCAGGAGCCTGTTCTTCGATCACTCTCAAGTGTTCGGTCGAGAAGAAGTCTGTCTGACGATGGTACAAGGCCAACACTGCAACGGTTCCGTGGGCGCCAGGCAGCGGAACAGCCACGGCGGAATGCAGAGCAGACGCTTCCGCGATGTAACCAATCTCCACTGCCGGATTTCCGTTCACGATGGATTTGCCCGTCTCCGCGACCCACCCCACTAACCCATCACCCGAATTGATACGGAACGACGAAAGCTGCCGAAAGTTTTCTCCCAAAACAAAGCAGGGTAAGAGCGTTCCGCCGGCTGCCGCATACACCGCAAAAGCGTCATAGGGCACGGAATACCGAATTCGGACGGCCAGCGCAGACAACAATTCCTGCAGGTTGGTTGAACTCTCAGCAACATTTGAAAAGGCCGATACCAGTGGGAGATCCTTGACCTGCGCCCGCCGATGCCACTGCCTGCGCTGCTAGGGACCTTACCGGCTGGGCTTGTGTACCTGCAAATCCGGCTGCCGGCGCGGCTCCGCGTTCCACCTTCACATCGGTCGACAGTCTTGGGCCTTTCTTCCGGCGGATGGGCCGTGGCCATTCTCTCTAACTCCCTGTAGCGCGCCTTGAGAAGACCGACGATTCGGGGATCGAAGCTCTTTCCAGCTTCCTGATCGACTCGCAGCATGGCTTCATCGAGTGGCAGCGCACGACGATACTGACGGTCCGAGGCCAAAGCGTCGAGACAATCGACGGCAGAAAGAATCCGGGCACCAACCGGAATCGCTTCTCCGATAAGGCCGTCCGGATAACCACTACCGTCCCATCTTTCGTGATGGGAACGGACAATCGGCGCAACCGGATACGGGAATCGAACTTGCTGCAGAATTTCTGATCCCACGATGGGATGCACCTTCATCTTCTCGAACTCTTCAGGCGTGAGTTTTCCGGGCTTGGAGATGATGCTCTCCGGCACAGCCAGTTTCCCGATATCGTGCAGCACGGAAGCCGCCTTTAGGGCTTCCATTTCGTCCTCGGACAACCCGAGATCCTTCCCTAGCTCAAGAGCATAAATTCGAACGCGTTGCAAGTGATCGCCCGTTGTGTGATCCTTTGCTTCAATAGCTAGTGCGAGCGTTTCAATCGTACGCATGTGCACATCGGCGATGTCGTGCAGGTGCCGCTTTTCATCCTCGAATCGTCCCAGATATAAGCGATATGACCAGTAAATCGCATAAAGCGCAGGTAACAGGAGGATCGACATCTCCCAACCAGCAAAGCGACTGACGAACTGAACAATTCCGGCGATCGCTGCCCCAATCAAGTAGAGAGGAAATGGCCATGAATAAGCGTCACGCCACTTCTTCAGAATGGGTTTTTGCTCGGCCAGAGCGACTACCGTTGCCACTGGAAAAGTATTCAGAAAGAAGAAAACGATGGTTGCCAGCAGAATTGCGATTGCGTAACCGCCATGCACGAGAAGAAACCACGAACGGTATGCCCAGTAAGAGGCTGTAATGGCGATGGCGACCTGTGACAAGTTAAACAGAAAATGGACAAGGTGCATCCGCCGAGTCGCGTTCCAATAGCATTGCACGACCGCGGCGGTAATTCCGAGCGCAAGAGTTTCGGGCAACGTCAGGTTGCAGAGGCCCAATAGAAAGAAGACAAAATTTACTGAGACCGTTCCTTCAAAGCCAGGCAGCACAACTTTCAGGCCAGAAGCGACCGCCGTCAGAATCAGATAACAGGCAAATTGGAGGGTGTCGCTAGCGTGCCAGTGATACATGCCAAGGAACAGGCATGCCAGCCTACGGCACACACGAGGGCCACAAAGGGCCTAGCTTTTTCAGGATACTTGCGCCATCTCAGCCCGCTTCCGCAGGCTCCCCCTCATATCTCTGTCGCTATTGTTCTTTGGGCCGGCGATTCGCGAAAGAGAACTTTGGTAATCCACTCTTTGCTGAATTGGCAGCGTCCCTGTGCCTACATGGGACGTGACAAATTGTCTCGACCAGCCATATTGTCCTCGAACGAACACAACAAGCCGCGGAGTGCAACTGTATCTACTGATTCTAGGGCACTTAACTGAAGCTGTTGTGGAATGCAACGTGCCCTAGCAGAGGTTGCTTCGGCTTTCTACTTTGTCTGGAAGGAACGATGACTAGAAAAATTTTAGTAACGCTGGTTCTGCTGGTGGCAATACCTTTGGTTGCCGTCGCCGACAACTCCAAGATCTCTCCGGATCTTCGCAACAAACGATCCGGCGGACAAGCACAGGTGATCGTCCAATACGCCCCAGGCACGCAAGTGAGTTGCAGTGGCCTTCTGGGCCTTGTGGATTGCCTGCTTAACGACATTACCAATCTTGGCGGCACGATCCTTGGCCAGCTGCCGCTTGTCAACGGAGTTGTGGCGCTGCTTGATGACTCGGGAATTGTCAGCTTGTCGAATCAGAAAAACGTCGTTTACATCAGCGCGGATCGTCCCTTGGCGCCCATGGATGCTAATGCAATCGGCGCCATTAATGCGCAAACGGCTTGGCAATCGGGGTACACTGGCGCGGGAATTGGCGTGGCGCTGATCGATAGCGGAGTAAATGCTCATCCCGACTTCTACAGTGGACTGGTACCGCTATCACGCGTCGCGTACAACAAATCCTTCATCACCGGGAACTCGAGTTCGAGCGACCAGTATGGCCACGGAACTCACATTGCAGGGCTGATCGCGGGTGATGGGCTGGCCTCCACCGGATTTCTCTTCACGCAAACATTCCAGGGAGCTGCGCCGGGCGCAAAGCTTGTCAACCTGCGAGTTCTGGATGCCAACGGCTCTGCCACTGATAGCGAAGTTATCGCGGCGATCAATCAGGCGATAACCTTGAAGTCGACTTACAACATCCGGGTGATGAATCTATCGCTGGGACGCGCAGTCTACGAAAGCTATAAGCAAGATCCCCTGTGCCAGGCAGTGGAGCAGGCGTGGAAGAGCGGCATAGTCGTAGTTGTGGCTGCGGGAAACAACGGACGCTACCAGGCAACTTCGGGGTACGGAACGATTACCGCTCCCGGCAACGATCCGTATGTAATCACGGTCGGCGCAATGCGCCCTATGGGAACCCCAAACCGCAACGATGATCTGATCGCCAGCTACAGTTCGAAGGGACCGACGGTCATCGACCACGTAGTGAAGCCAGATATCGTCGCTCCGGGGAACATGCTCGTTTCGACGGAGACTCCGGGCACGACTCTCTACAACACGGAGACCGATAATCAGGTTCCTTATAGCGACTACATACGTGGAGGCAATTCGTCACCCTCGGCGTTCTACTTCACTCTGAGTGGAACCAGCATGGCGACAGGTGTCGTTAGCGGAGCCGTTGCCGATCTGTTGCAAGCACAACCGCGCCTGACTCCTGATCAAGTCAAAGCGCGATTGATGAAGACGGCTTACAAAATTTTCCCGCAATACAGCAGCGTTTACGACCCGACGAGCGGAAACACCTACACCAGCCAGTATGATGTGTTTACCGTCGGCGCCGGATATCTTGATCTAGGGGCCGCTCTGGCCAGCAAGGATGTGGCCAGCGGATCGGCGATGTCGCCCACTGCGGTTTACGATCCCAAGACCGGCAACGTTACCCTATCGAGCGATCCCTCTGCCGTGTGGGGAACCTCATCGTCATGGTCCGGACCTACGGTATGGGGCAGTTCCCAGTTCGTTTGCACCAACTCCGTCATGTGGGGCGCATCTGGAACCAATGGTTCTTCCGTCATGTGGGGAGCAACCGGAATGTGGGGCTCCTCGGTGATGTGGGGCGCGAGTTCTGACAGCGGGTTCTCGACCATCTGGAGCAACAGCGTCATGTGGGGCGCCAGCGGAAACTGGGCCAACAGCGTGATGTGGGGCGCCAGCGCGGACTTCGGAGAGTAGCTGGAATCCAGCGGCGGCTCACGTGGAACTCTCCGCACAGCCGCCCGCTGGAAACTTTCTGCGCTCCCCGGTAGTCTAAAGAAATAGGGATGGCATTATCGCCCTGTTTCTTTTGCCTTCCATGAAGCGTTCAAGATTTTTGCCGGTTTTCGCCGCATTGCTGCTGTTCGCCTCCGTTGTTATGGCGGCGGATAAGCCTGCGTCACAAGATTCCAACGCCACAGCCAAAATCCTTCCCAAGGAGTTTGGCGGCTGGCAGCTTTCAGGGGTAATCCAGAAGAGTAGCGATCCGCAAGTCGCCGATCCCGTCAACGCCAGTGTTCTTAAAGAATACGGTTTCAATAATTTTGAAAGCGCTACCTACACCCGCGACGACGGCCGTAAGCTCAAGATAAAGGCTGCGCGGTTCACCGACGCAAGCGGTGCCTACGGATCATTCACGTTCTATAAGATGCCGCAGATGCTGAGTGAGCAAATCGGCGATCAAGGAGCTTCGCTCAACGAGCGGGTGCTTGTTCTACCGGGGAAATTTCCTGGTCGATGCGAACTTCCAGAACCTTTCGGCGATGTCTGCCGCGGAGTTGCGTGAGCTGGTAAGTGACCTTCCGCTAGGCACTGGGACCACACAGAATCTGCCCGGATTGCCGGCCTATTTGCCGAAGCAGTCCTACGTGAAGAATTCAGCAAAGTACGTGCTGGGTCCAGAGACGCTTAGGAAAGTGAGTTCGCCTTTGCCGGCGGATTTGGTGGACTTCGGATCAGGCGCCGAAGTCGTTGTTGGAAATTACAACAGTTCCGGCGGCGAGGCGGCGTTGACATTGATTTCCTACCCCACGCCACAAATAGCCGCTGATCATCTGCGCAAGATCCAGGGTAGCTCGGCATTGTCGAACCAGGGAGCAAGTTTCGCGAAGCGCACCGGTCCTATGGTAGTGATCGCGAGTGGCCCGCTCTCGCAAGACGAAGGTAAATCGCTGCTTGCGTCGGTCAACTACGACGCCAATGTCACCTGGAATGAGAATACTCACTTCACCAAGCGCGATAACATCGGTGTTCTGATCATCAATGCTTTTTACCTGTGCGGAATTATCATAGGGCTAGCGACTGGTGGCAGGAGTTGCATTCGGAGGCCTTCGTTTCCTGGTTTCCAAGGTTTTGCCCGAGATGATGTATGGCAAGACCGAAGAGGTGAGTTTCATCTCCCTCCACCTCATGGAAAACGCTCCTCTTGCTGCCGAGCAGGATGTAAATTCATCAATTAAAACGGTTTAAGAGGACGCACAGGCGGTTTTGTCTCAAAACGGAGCGGTGCACAGGTGTATTCACTATCTTCACAACTCATTGAAAATAAAGGTATTTATTTCCCAAAAAATTCTTGACACCCCCCTCGGCGGCTCATAAGATTTCGCCAGAAAGTTTTGACGGTTTCACCTCCGTTGGAACTATTCTCCCTTGAAAGAAAAGGCCACCCACGTTGCCGGGTGGCCTTTTCGTTTTGCCTTAGATTTCGCCGGCCGATCTGGAACGAAAAGTAGGCTTGGGGCGTATATATGTAGGGAGGCGTTATGTTCTGTGATCGATGTGGAACGACGATTCAGGCGGATCAGCGATTTTGTTCGCGGTGTGGAAAAGAGTTCGGAAGCGCAGCCACGATCGGATATCCGCGACGTAGCCGGGTAAAGGAACATATACGTCTGCTGGGAATTTTATGGCTGGCGTTCGCGGCATTCAATGCCGTGGGAGCCGTGGTGCTGTTCATTCTGGCGAACACTCTGTTTCTGCATTTGCCCGCAAATAGCGGACAACATTTTTCGAGCGGATGGCTGCATCCCTTCTTTTTGCTGATCGGTTGGGTAGTGTTGGTGAAGGCCGCAGCAGGCGTGGCGGTCGGATGGGGACTCTTGCAGCGCGAGCCGTGGGCACGTGTCATCACTATTGTGATGGCATTTTTGGCACTGTTCAACGTTCCGTTTGGCACTGCGCTGGGAATCTACACCCTTTGGGTCTTGTTGCCGTCGGACGCCGAAGCAGACTATCGGGAACACACGCAGGGAGCGGCGGCGTGAGATCCGGATTTCACAAATGCTACGACGGACAGGATGTGCCGCGTTTTGATCTAGTCTTTATCTAAGTAGCCATCGACTCCCGTGCTTAAACCTCGCGGCCTTGATCCCGCAGCTTTTTTAAGCAAGGATCATGGGAGAGGCTCGAGATGCGATTGCTCATCTATTTGCTGAGAGGCTTTGTCTATTTTGCGGGGATCACGCCTCCTAGTCCGGAAACTGAACGCCGCACCGCGATTTTACTCTTCATCGCAATCGTTGTCGGTGCGGCAATCCTCGGAGTTCTCCTCTTCGTAGCCCTGCCGGCGATGTTTCGGTAGGCGTGCGAGTCGGGCCTCCAACTTACGTTAGGAGCGGCGTCTCTTTACGCGTCCGTCGCACCCGTTTAGAATCTGAACAGGCCGACGTAGCTCAGTTGGTAGAGCAGCCGATTCGTAATCGGCAGGTCAGCGGTTCAAGTCCGCTCGTCGGCTCCAGATTCACTCCGAAGGCAGTTCGGGACCATCGTAGTTCTTCTTCCACTCAAAATCTGATTCTGTCTTTTGGAATATGAGCCAGTTCGTGTTCTGACATTCTCTGATCGCTGGGTTCGAGCCATGCCACAATTTCCGGATATAGCGGTTTCGTTGTGAAATACCATCCGGTTGTGGACAGTGTGGCTTTCGCATACCCAACGTCGTAGCTATTGGCATGCCTCTGGATGACGAGCACGTAGACACTCTTGCCATAATCTGGAAGCCGCTCGCATTGGTTTACCCAATGGGGCTGCATGGATTTCACCTCCGCTAGTGCGACTCATGCCACGGATTATCGGTCGAAGCAAGCCGGGAATCCGTGATCGCCATCACCCTCCATACTTTCGTCTCCGTTGGTATTCTGACCGACCTTTGTTAGGATTCTGGACGCTCGCGGCGTCTTTATAGTCGTGGCGGCTAAACCGGAGTGGTTGTGGGGACTTCGGTGGCGCCACACGGTTGAGATCGGATCAAACCCCAAAGAAAAAGGTGATCTTCTTGAGATACAGATTCTCGATAGCTATAGCTCTGCTTTTGCTTGTTGTTTCCTCAGCAGCGTTCGCACAAAAGCTGCAACAGTTGGTTAACCAGCCCCCCGACGGTGCCGGCATGGGCTTCCTCATGACCGATGGCACGGTAGTGTTCCAAGGGAACAACGAATCCGACTGGTGGAAGCTCACGCCCGACAATAAAGGCAGCTATGTCAATGGAACATGGTAGCAGGTGGGAAGCCTGCCGTCCGGCTACGTCCCAGACGCCTACGCCTCGGCGGTTTTGGCGGACGGGCGCCTCGTGATGGTCGGCGGCGAATATAACAACGGTAACTTCGCGCTCACTAACCTGGCGGCGATCTACGATCCGAAAACCGAAAAATGGAAGGCACTTGGGCATCCGAAAGGCTGGGGCTACATCGGCGACTCTCCCGCAGTCGTGCTGCCCGACGGAAAATTCCTCGTTGGACGGAAGCTCGATAAGAAAATGGCAACCTTGGATCCAAAGACCCTGCAGTGGACCGAAGTTGCCTCCACCGGAAAAAAGGATTTCAACGCGGAAGAGGGCTGGACGCTGATGCCCGATGGCTCAGTCCTGACTTTTGACGTGAAGGCTGCACCTCACTCCGAAAAGTACATCCAGTCGCAGCAGGAGTGGGTAACAGGCGGCAGCACGATTGTCGATTTGCACTCACCTTACCAGGGAGGTTGCATTCCCTACGGTGGCGGATGCTACGCGCCTCCGGGAGAGGTTGGCCCGGGGATTCTGCTCCCCAACGGAACTGTTTTTGCAACCGGCTCAGACGCAAACGGCGGTGCGGGACACACGGCGATTTATCATCCAGGCAAGAAACCGACCGATCCCGGCAAGTGGGTCGTAGGTCCGGATTTTCCCAACGGCGACAGCGCCGGAGACTCTTTCGCCGTATTGCTTCCCAACGGAAACGCGATGGTACTCGGCAGTTCCGGAAGACTCTACGACTTTGACGGGAAGAAGCTGACAACCGATCCAGTCTCCGACGTGGTGCCGATGCTGGTGCTGCCCACTGGACAGGTGATCGTTCTCGGTAACACTGTGGAGGTTTACATTCCCAAGGGCACCTATCAGAAGTCGTGGGCCCCGACGATAAGCTCTTATCCGAAGTCGGTGACTCACGGCTCAAGCTACAAAATTTCTGGAACTCAGTTCAATGGATTGTCTCAGGCTGCCGCATTCGGTGACGAAGACCAGACGGCAACAAACTACCCCTTGGTACGAATCACCAACAAGAACACTGGTCACGTTGTCTATGCCAAGACACACGACCACAGCACCATGGGAGTAGCCACGGGCAAAGCAACAGTTTCCACCACCTTCGATGTCCCGGCGGGGATCGAGACTGGCGCAAGCTCGCTGGTGGTCGTAGCCAACGGAATCCCGTCGAAGGCGGTCACCATCACCGTCGACTAAAAAGGCATCCCTTCAGCTTTGCTAACCGCGCCCATATTGCAACGGGGCGCGGTTTCATTTGCATCCACGTCCTGCCAATTTTCGCCGACCTAAGGTCTCAGAATGAGCCGCAACTTGCAATTTTCACGTTTGCTTCGATCCACATGCCCGGTGCCGTCATCTACAGGAAGATAGCGAATCCAGACGGTCACGGTCTCTCTTGATCTCGGGGCCGATCCGGACTCGGCACGATCTCGACCGGAGGAAGGCATTGAATTTCGATAAACACTTACGTCTTCTTATTCCAGTTTTTTTAGTTTCGTTCGTTTTATTCACGGGAATTCTTGTCGCGCAGAAAGTGCGTTTCCACTACGCGCCAGCTTCAGCCGATCAACTGAGAAATCCTATCGCCGGGCAGAGTAAGGCCGTTGCCGCCGGCGCTGACCTTTACGTCAGCAAATGCGCGTCTTGCCACGGCCCGAACGGAGCCGGCCAGGGCAATGTACCGTCGTTGGCACGCGGCCCGGTTCAATCGGCTCCGGACGGCGAAGTATTCTGGTTCATCACCCAGGGAAGCGTCGCGAATGGTATGCCGTCGTGGGCGAGTTTGCCAGAGCAACAACGTTGGCAGCTGGTTTCCTATGTGGAGTCGTTGAATAGATAGGCACGCCTCAACTCAAGCCAGCGCAGCGCCTGAGGCCGCAGTTCCCACCAAGACCAACGCTCCGCCTCCCCAACCGCCATTCACCGACTTCAGATACGAAGAACCGGGCAAAGTCCGAAAGATCACGGTCAAGGATTTGCCGGCGCCTTATGTCACCAAGTCGGCGGAAAATGGCCCGGACCTGGTGCAGCGTCCGAAGAATGCCTGGCCGAAGACTCTGCCGGGATTTAAGGTCGAGCAATTCGCAACCGGATTGGAGAATCCTCGCCTGTTGCGGACTGCTCCGAATGGCGACATCTTCCTCGCTGAAAGTAGCGCTGGCAACATAAAGGTGTTCCGGGGAATTTCCGCCGATGGTAGGGCGGAACAGACAGAGGTCTTCGCAACCGGGCTGAATCAGCCGTATGGGATAGCTTTTTATCCCCCAGGCCCGAACCCGCAATGGATTTACGTTGGCAACACCGATTCCGTTGTGCGTTTCCCATACAAGGTAGGGGACTTGAAAGCAAGTGGTTCGCCCGAACACCTAGCCGACCTTCCCCATGGAGGTGGCCACTGGACTCGTGACATTCAATTCGCTCCTGATGGCAAGAAGATGTTCGTTTCGGTCGGATCAGCGTCGAACGTTGACGACCCCGATACTTCGCCCGACGAAAAGAATCGCGCCGACATTTTGGAAATGAATCCCGACGGATCAGAGATGCGGGTTTATGCGTACGGAATTCGCAACGCTGGTGGTGGACTCGCCGTCAGCCCTAAGACCGGGGAGTTGTGGTGCTCAGTAAATGAGCGCGACGGACTCGGTAATAATCTCGTCCCCGACTACATCACACACGTGCAAGATGGCGGATTTTATGGCTGGCCCTGGTGGTACATGGGCAACCATCAAGATCCTCGTCATCAGGGGAAGCATCCCGAGTTGAAGAACAGGGCGATCGTTCCCGATGTACTGCTACAGGCGCACAATGCATCTCTGCAATTCCTTTTCTACGATGGCAAGCAGTTTCCCGCTGAGTATCAAGGAGACATCTTTGCCGCGGAACATGGTTCGTGGAACCGCTCGGTGCGCGCGGGATACGAAGTGATTCGTGTCCCGCTGCATCAGACCGGACGTGCCAGCGGTGAGTACGAAGACTTCGTTACCGGATTCGTTGTCGACAACGGCCACGTTTGGGGACGACCAGTGGGAATTACTGTCGCCAAAGACGGTTCACTGTTGATAAGCGATGACGGATCAAACACCATTTGGCGAGTCGTGCACACAGGACAGTGATGGCGCAGTTTCAGCGCTCCAATCCGTGGATGGCCTACGTTATCGTTATGGGGTTCTGGTTCTTCCAGTACGGAGACCGGAACAACATGAACGATATGCCGTATGCGAAAGTTCAGGCACTGACCTCGGATGCGGCGCGTTCCACGGCTAAGCGGGGGCAATATCGACTTCTGCGCGGGAACGGCCGTGCCAGGCAAATCCGTCACGCTGACTGGCGAATTGACTGATGCGAACTGCTTTCTGGGGCAGGTTTAACATGCGTACGATCACGCATTCTGCGCCAGATACTGCGTGCGAAGGGCAGCCCCTTGATCTTCATTTCGGATCGAGACGGCAAGGTCTATTTGGTGATCCCGGCGAACGCCGGTTTTACGGTTTTGAGCGATGCCCTGAATCGTATCGGAATTCCGGGAATCGTCGTGCGAGGGCATACCCTCACTTCCCACGGAATGGATGCCCTGGCCGTCGACTCGCTCGGGTCCTAAATGCGAGCTTACTTCTTGTCTGGCCGCTCCGTCACCGGCTGATCAGTGAACCCGGGCAGCGCTGATTTTGCGCCCCCTGCCGACTCTGCCTTCAAAAGGGCGTCCAGATTCGGATATGAGTAAATGGTCGGTGCGTGGTTCTGCATCAGACCGCCGGTGTCGGCTGTGGGTCCATAGTTGCTATGCAGAGCGTGGCGAAGCATCCGCAGCATGGCCATCTGCTGTCCGCGATGATGTGAGGTGTGATTCAGTCTTCGGGTAACAACCCATGCTCGGGATCGCTTCACGTCGAAGAAGTTGGTCTCGCCTTCAAACCAGCCTTCGTCCTTCTCCTGCAGGAGCGCGAGACGCTTGCCGCTGTAGTCCGCATACTTCCGGATGAATTCAGTTCGAGTCTCAGGAACGGGCAATGGCGTTGGTCCGACTTCAATCGAAAGCATGGTGCGAAACCACAGATCTTCGCTCACGCACTGGTGAACCATTTGTTCAAGTACGCTGCGTCCACGCGGATCGCCGGCACTGGGGCGCACGACGAGTTCCTCGTCGCGAAATTCGCTCCAGACGCTGACTACTTTTAGACGTTCGGTTGCATACGTCTCAATGAGGAAGTCATAGCGCATACGAATACCCCCGCAAGACACATGGATGTCACAACCGGCCGATTGGATGACGAAAATTGAAACAAAACCGGGTGGCGCGAATCAGGTAGTCCAGATTCGCGGCCAACCCAGTACGCATCTTCCTCATGTGGTGAGTCGTTCTCTTGATCGGGCAGCTCGCCAAGCTGACACGGCAGAGGTGCAAAGACGTAGGAAAGGGATATTTATTCGGCTTGTTTGGAGATATTCAGTAGGACCCCGACGCAACCAAGGGCACAAAGAAGCGAGGTTCCGCCGTAGGATACGAAGGGCAGCGGAATACCTTTGGTGGGCATGAGCCCTAGGACCACGCTGATGTTAATGAAAGCTTGAACCACGATCATGCTGGTGATACCCACCGCGAGGAACCTCCCGAACTGGTCGTCAGTCCTCAAGGCAGTCCGAATGCCGCGCCACAGAAACACCGCGAACAACGAAATAAGAATCAGTGATCCCACCAACCCCAGTTCCTCGGCGGTGACGGCGAAGATGAAGTCCGTATGTGGCTCAGGAAGGTAAAACAGTTTCTGCTTCCCTTCCATCAACCCAACTCCGGTGACTCCGCCAGTGCTCACCGCTATTAACGACTGGATGATATGAAATCCACTGCCTTGCGGATCCGAGTACGGATTGAGAAATGCGAGGATCCGAGCGCGGCGATAAGCCACGTGGAAAATCAGGAAGTAGAGTGGCAGGAGGGAGGCTAGTAGTCCATAACCCAGATAGCGCATTTCCATTCCCGCCACAAACAGGATGCAGGTCGTTATCGCCGCGCAGGCAATGGCTGTACCCAGGTCCGGCTGGAAAACGATCAGCCCGATGAAAACGCATGTCGGAACCACAGCCGGCAAGATTGTGTTACGCCAGTCCTTGATGGCAGCAACGCGGCTCTCCAGAAAAAACGCGAGAAACAGGATGAGCGCCGGTTTAGCAAGTTCCGAAGGCTGGAACGATGCTGGGCCTAAGTGAATCCAGCGGTGGGTGTGGTGCGTTCGATCGAGAAAGAAAACCGAGATCAGAAACAGCGTCGTAATACCGAGAAGGGAAAACACTACTGCAGGATGTTTATAGCGGCGGTAGTCCACCTGCATCGCGATCACCATCGCAATGATGCCTGTGACCGCCCAACCCAACTGACGAAAAAGGAAAAAATAACCGGATCCGTAGCGTTCCTTGGCCATTACGGCCGAGGCACTGAAGACCATCACCAACCCGACAAAGATCAGCAACAATGTGACGGTGAACATCCAACGATCGACGTTGACGCGCTTCGCCATAGACAGACCAATTGCATCACGGAGTCATCGCGGGGCACAGACAAACTTCTGTGGATTTGGTGAAGAAATGTTACTGTCTTGGTTCTTTTATCAAACGGGCCAACAGTACGGCTAGCGGACTTCCATTTTTGCTTGTTCGGAGAGTTCAGCCACTACTTCTTTGAACACTCTCCCACGATGTTCATAACTTCGGAACTGGTCGAAGCTGGCGCAGGCTGGAGCGAGGAGAATCACGTCCCCGGGTTGCGCTGAGTCGCTTGCTCGGTGGATCGCGTTTTCCAGAGTCTCCGCGTGGAGGACCTCCGTTGATCCCTTGATCTGGGACTCGATCTTGGCGGCTGCAGCTCCGATCGTATAGACCCGCTTCACTCGCTGGCGAAGCAGGGCATTCAGAACTGTATAGTCACTGCCTTTGTCTTTGCCCCCCAGAATGATGTGAATGTTTGCCGGAAAAGACTCGAGAGCCTTGATGGTGGCGTCAACGTTCGTCGCTTTGGAGTCGTTGTAGTATTCCACCCCTCGGACGGTAGCGACGTGCTCCAGTCGATGCTCCACCGCAGTAAACTCGCTCACAGCCTTCCGAATCTGTTCGGACCTGCATCCCTGCAAAACACCAATGCAGACAGCCGCAAGAACGTTTTCGATATTGTGAGCTCCCTTCAAAGGGATCTCGCTCACCAGCATGACTTCGCTCTGGCCTTTCGGACCACGGAATAGGATTCGTCCGTCGTGAACATATGCGCCCAGCTTCACTTCTTTCTTGCGGCTGAACCAGTAAACTTGAGATCGAGTGCGGGACGCCATTTCCACGCAGGTACGGTCGTCGGCATTCAGCACCGCGAAATCATCCCCCTGCTGATTTTCGAAGATACGGGCTTTGGCGTCGGCGTAAACCGCGAAGGTGCGATGCCGGTCGAGGTGGTCGGGGGTAACGTTCAACACAACGGCAATGTGGGGACGGAATGTCTGGATGGTTTCCAGTTGAAAACTCGAAACTTCGAGCACAGCGACCGTATTCTGATCTGCACCTTCCACGAGGGAAATAGCCGGGGTGCCGATATTTCCGCCAACCACAGTGGAAAAACCGCCAGCTGCGACGATTTCGCCCGCGAGCGTGGTGGTGGTCGTTTTGCCATTCGATCCCGTGATGGCAATGATCGTTCCCGGAAAAACCTGAGCTGCCAGTTCAATCTCGCCGATCACGTTTTCGCCAAGAGCACGGGCCTGCACTAGCGGAGGAGCATCCACTGGAACTCCCGGACTCACGACAATAAGGTCCTGCCCTTGAAATGTCCGTTCGCCATGACCACCGGTCTCGACGGCGATACCGCTGTCGAGGAGAACGGGGATTTCTTCTTTCAGCTGATCTTGTGGCTTGGTGTCAGAAACGGTGACGCGCGCTCCTTGGGATTTCAAAAAGAGCGCGGAGGCTACACCCGACTTTCCCAGTCCAACCACGAGGACGCGTTTGTTAGCGAAATCCATGGACGATGACAAGGATTATCTTAACTTAAGCGTGGTCAAAGCAAACAATGCAAAGACCAGCGATGCGATCCAGAAACGGACGATGATTTTAGACTCTGACCAGCCTAGCAGTTCAAAATGATGGTGTAGCGGCGCCATCTTAAAGATGCGCTTTTTACGGAGCTTGTACGAAGCAACCTGCAAAATCACCGATATCGCTTCAATCACGAATACGCCGCCAATGAACGGGAGCAGCAGTTCTTGTTTGATCATGACGGCAACCGTTCCGATCGCGCCGCCTAATGCCAGCGAACCAACGTCACCCATGAAGACTTCTGCAGGATGGGCGTTGTACCAGAGAAAACCGATGGACGCCCCGACCATTGCCCCGCAGAAGATTGTCAGTTCACCGACCTGGGGCATGCGCTGCAATTCAAGGTAAGTGGAAAAAGTGGCGTGGCCACTCACGTAAGTCAGAACGGCAAGAGCGCCTGCCGCAATCACTGTGCAGCCAATTGCCAGGCCGTCCAGTCCGTCCGTCAAGTTGACCGCATTGCTCGAACCCACGATCACCAGGGCCACAAAACCGATGAACGGTAAGAACGCCAACGGCCATAAGTGAGGACTGTGCAGAAGAGAGCCGATTACCAAGTCGGGCCGAAATTGTTTGAGGAAAGGTACCAACAACCGCGTCGAATACAGACCCTCGGACTGCATGACGATCAGGGCGACGGCGATCAGAACGCTGGTGAGAACCTGCAACCCTAATTTGGCGCGACTGGTCAGCCCCAGATTCCTACGATGCACCACCTTGATGTAATCGTCGGTAAAACCGATTGCGGCGAAAGCTGTAGTTGACAGAATCGCGAGCCAAACAAAACGGTTGCTCAAATCGGCCCAGAGCAGCGTCGGGATCACGATGGAAATGGCGATCAAAAGACCGCCCATCGTCGGCGTGCCCGCCTTCTTCTGATGGGCTTTAGGTCCTTCTTCGCGAATGTATTGACCGATCTGAAATTCACGTAGACGATTGATTACCAAAGGACCGACGATCAGCCCCGTGAAAAGAGCGGTAAGGCTGGCAAATGCGGTACGGAAAGTCAGGTAGCGAAAGATGCGGAATGGCGGGAAATAGTGAAAAAGCTTGAGGTACAGCAGCCAGTAAAGCAATCCGCCTCCGTGCAAAAATAGTTCTTAGTTCGCCGTTCTCAGTTCAAGAGCGAGCCTTATTCCATATCTCCAGGGCTTTTTCGAGCTTTACTCCGCGCGACGCCTTTAACAACACTACGTCGCCATCGCGAGTATTACGCGACAACCATTCTCCGGCTTCTTCGGGGGTTTGGACGAATTCCCCTCGCACTCCGCCCTGCCGAGCCTCATCGACCATTGGTTGCGCCAAGCCACGAACTCCCAACAGAAAATCAATCCCTGCGTCCGCTATTTTGCGTCCGCACTCACGATGTAAGGCTTCGGCCGATGTTCCCAGCTCCAGCATCTCGCCGGCAACTACCACGTGCCGCTTCCCCGGGATGCCTGCCAAAGTCTCCAGACCGGCAAGCAACGCCTTCGGACTGGAATTGTAGCAATCGTTGAGCACGGTAATGTTACCCAACTGGAGAACCTGCCCGCGCTTGTCGGCAGGCTCGAGAGAGGGCAGGACAGCGGCGATCTGCGATGGCGAAATTCCGTTCTGGAGAGCCACTGCGGCCGCCGCCAGGACGTTATACACATTGTGAGCCCCGAGCAACGGACTAGAAAGCTGCTGGCGACAGCCTCCGGCAACCAGATCAAAACGCGAGCCTTCGGCACCGAGTAACTCAATGTTTTCGGCCCGGACATCGGCCGTGGCCTTCAACCCGAACATCACAACTTTGCCGTGGAAATCACGCCCAAACTGCGACACGTATTCATCGTCGGAGTTCAGGAACGCGGTAGCACCCGACGGCAGCGACGCAATCAATTCGTATTTGGCTCGGGCTATTCCGGCAACTGAATCGAAATTCTCAAGATGCACGGGAGCGACAGCGGTCACGACACCTTCATCAGGAAGGGCAATTTTCGCAAGCGTGGCGATTTCCCCGGCATGCGACATCCCGAGTTCCACGACCGCAATCTCATGCTCTGGCTCCAATTTCAAAAGACCCAGCGGCAATCCAAAGTGATTGTTGAAATTCCCTTTGGAACGGTGCACACGATACTTGATCGCGAGTAGATGCGCGACTGCTTCTTTGGTTGTTGTTTTTCCGACGGACCCGGTGATCGCAACGATTTTTTTTCCCCACAAGCGCCGCACGGCAGTCGCCAGCGTTTGTAGCGCCCCCAAAGGGTCGTCTACCGGGATCAGATGACTCTTTACGGGAAAGCGTGTGAGTTGGTCCTTGCGGATCACGGCGGCCACCGCGCCCTGCTGGAGCGCTTGTTGGACGAAGTCATGACCGTCCATGCGCTCGCCCTTAACCGCGAAGAATAATTCTCCCGGCTGAATGCTGCGAGAGTCGATTGAATACCCGTGTGCCACGGCGTTCCATTCAAACTCGCCGGTCGCGGACAGGAACTCGGCAATTTTAGAAAGTGCCAGCTTCATACCTTGTTCCCGCTGGTCGCATTAACGGCTTCGCAGTTGTAGCCTGATTTTCGGAGCACGTCCCTCGCTATTGCCACATCGTCGAAGGGAATCGGACCTTCCCGGGTGACTTGCACCTTTTCGTGACCTTTCCCCGCAATCAAAACAATATCGCCAGGCCGGGCTTCTGAGATTGCGAGTGCGATGGCGATCTTGCGATCGGGTTCAGTCTTGTTGCGAGTGCCGGTTCGCTGCAGGCCGACCATCGCGTCATTCATGATGGCAAGAGGATCCTCACTGCGCGGATTATCGGAGGTCAAGACAACGAAGTCGCTTCCCCGTCCCGTTGCTTCACCCATCAGAGGACGCTTGGAACGATCCCGGTCACCACCACAGCCGAAGACGGTAATCACGCGGCCTTTACTTCCCGCCTGCTGTACGAATTCGCGTGCCAGCATGGTCAAATTGCGCAGGGCGTCGTCAGTGTGGGCGTAATCGACCACCACCGTAAATGGCTGCTTGCAGTCAACGCGTTCAAAGCGGCCTGGGACGTGAGTCAGGCTCTGAACACCATTTGCAATTGATTCGGAAGCGCAGCCTCGGGCATGTGCCGCACCGCACGCTGCAAGAATGTTGTAAACGTTGACTTTGCCGATCAAGGGAGAAAACAGCGGGACGGTCGCGCCCGGCATGACGAGATCGAATCGAGTTCCGCGAGATGTGACCTCAGTTTTGACCGCGTGAAGATCTCCGCGGCTGAGGCCGTAGGTCAAAACGGTCGAACCGTTCTTCTGACTTACCTTCGCCAGTCTTTGCCCGTATTCATCGTCAGTATTCACAACCGCGATTCGTGGGGCATCGGTCCCGCACCCTTCGAAGAGAATCCGCTTCGAGGCAAAATATTCTTCCATTGTGTGGTGATAGTCGAGATGGTCGCGCGTTAGATTGGAGAACACCGCGACGTCAAACGGCACGCCGAACACCCGTTGTTGGGAAAGAGCATGCGATGACACTTCCATCACGGCTTCCGTAGCCCCGTCCGCGAGCGCCTCGCTTAGAACGCGGTTCAGATCAAGTGATTCCGGGGTGGTGTGCGGCGCAGGCAAGACCCTCCCGGCGACGTGATATTCGATTGTCCCCAACAACGCGCTCTTTCGGCCATCAGCCGTCAGAATAGCTTCGATAAGGAAAGATGTCGTGGTCTTGCCGTTGGTGCCCGTAATGCCGGTAACTCGAATCCGTTCTGCGGGACGGTTGTAGAAATTCGCGCTCAGGCGAGCCAACGCACGTCGTCCGTGCGGGACTTGCGCCCACGCGACTCCGTCTCTAGGCTTCTCAGCGGGCGAATCACTGACAATGGCAGCCGCGCCTGCCGCAATCGCTTTGTCGATAAAGTTATTGCCGTCGTTCGATTCCCCCTTCATGGCGACGAAGACGTCGCCCTGCTTCACGCGGCGGGAGTCATACTCCAGGCCGCCGACGGACGGATTCCCGCTCCGCGAGAGGATCTCGGCTCCATCCAGAAGCTGTTCGAAGGTCATTGAAGTGAATTATAGGACACGACTTCATGCAACACGGGCGAACATGCGCTTATCGCCCGAAGCGCACTGTGACTATTGACCCGCCGGGCACGTGGGCTCCCGGGGGCGGAGATTGATCCCGTCCCATCCCACTTCCGACGGCATCGAGGTCCAAACCATTCTCCTCCGCCAATTCAACCGCTGCCCTTACGCTCTTTCCCGCGAATGACGGCACCACGACCCCTCCTTGCTCCACATCCAGAACGACGGTTCCGTGAGCGGGGATTGGTGTAGCAGGCTGCACAGGCGCAGGCGCCGGGCCTTGACTGGGTTCAGGCATCATTACGGGCGCAGCCTCGCGTTGCCGCATGCCCGCTGGGACCACTGTTGCCGCGGCGGTTGGAGCTGAAGGCTGAGGACGGGCATTGTCGCTCGCCTGCAAAGTGTTGGGACTCGCTGCGTCGGCCACCTCCACCGTATCTCCGGGATGATCGGGCGAGCCTTCCGCGAGTTCATCTTCTTTCACGCGCTTGGAAGCCAAGATCAACTGACGGCTCGCCGGGAGCTCAACGTCATGTGGAGTGTGGAGATACTCCAGAACCTGCTGCGTAACGCGCTGAAACACAGGCGCGGAAACCTGTCCACCTTGGTGCAGCCCGACGGCCGAATCGAGAATGACTGCAACAGTTATAACCGGATTATTCACCGGTGCGAAGCCTGCGAACGAACCGACATACTTAGTGTGCGAATACGCGTGAGTCAACGGATCGACTTTTTGCGCGGTTCCCGTTTTGCCCGCGGAGCTGTAGCCCTCAAGCACTGCTTTCTTGCCGGTTCCGTGTAGCACCACGCCTTGCATCATCTGCCGCATCTCGGCAGCAGTAAACGCGGAGATCACTCGACGTTGACCGGTGGGCTGATAAGCGATGGTTTGCGGAACAGACTGCGGACTCGTCGTTGCTGCGACGATTCGCGGCGCAACATACATCCCGTCGTTCGCCATGGTCGAGATCAGCCCCACAAGCTGCAGTGGGGTGATACCAATTTCCTGACCCATCGAGATCGCTGCGATCGAAACCTTCGACCAACGGTTCGGTGGCTTGGTCATACCCCGCGTTTCACCTGGAAGTTCGATGCCAGTCTGCTGCCCGAATCCGTAGGCACGAATGTACTTATAGAAACGGTCATCCCCCAAGCGTAGCCCCACTTTGATGGATCCAACGTCGCTCGACTCCGCGAGGACATCCGCTACTGACAGAAGCCCGTGTGGCTTGCTATCTCGAATGCGCATTCCATTGAAAACGATCGATCCCATCTGGCAATCGATCACTTCATCAGGTCGCGTCAACTTCTCTTCGAGAGCGGCCGAAAGGGTGACGAGTTTGAACGTCGATCCCGGCTCGTACACATCGCTTACTGCGTGGTTCTTCAGCTTTGGCGGCGTGATTTCCTTCGAAATATTGGGGTTGAACGTCGGCTGGTTTGCCAGGGCCAAAATTTCCCCAGTCCGTGTGTTCTCCACAATCACCGTGCCGGATTCCGCATGCGTCTGCTCCATTGCGGTGGCAAGTTCTCTCTCGGCGATGTACTGGATCTGTTGATCGATTGTAAGAACTACATTTTCCCCGGGCTCAGGTTGCTTCTCCACGCTGCCGTAATACGTCTTGTGGGCATCTACCGAAATCAACATTTGACCGGGTTTACCGCGAAGTTTTTCGTCGTACTCGCGCTCGATGCCGCTCAGGCCTTCGTCATCCGTTCCAACGTATCCAATGACTTGAGCAGCAAGTTCACGCTTGGGATAAAAACGTTTGGATTCCTTCTGGAAATAAATGCCACGCAGGTTTAACGAACGGATGCGTTCGGCAGTTTCTGCATCCGCTTTACGAGCTACCCAGCAAAACGTCTTCGAAGCTTTACACTTCGCCAAAGTTTCATGCGGATCAGATTTCGTAATGCGAGATATAAGAGAGATGCTTCCGGCAAGGTCGGGAACGTCAGATGGCACCGCAAAAATCGAATCCACCGAAATGGACATCGCCAACTCTCGGCCGTTGCGGTCGTAAATGACTCCTCGCTTTGCCGAGACTTCTTCCGTGCGGTTCTGCTGGTGCGCGGCGCGCTGCTCGAAGCTCCCATAACGGAAAATCTGCAAGTATACCAACCGCATGCAGATTCCGCAGCACCAAAGGGCAAGAATTCCAGCTAGAACATAGAGGCGAAGCCCGTTGGTGTTGCGCGCTGATGTGGCCGACACGAGGCTTACTCCTTAGACGGACCGGCGGCTCTCCGACAGTTCGGAAGCCGCCAAAAAGAAATCGGATTAGGCCGGATCTTCTGAGAGAATCCTGCCCTTCTGTTGGCTAGGTAGCAGGCAAGCCAGACCGTTTCCGCCATCCCACTACGGAATTGAGACCACTGAAATCGGCGCCACGCTGGCCATCACTGGAGTGCTGCCTTCTGGCGAAGCCGATTCCATGCGAATCACTTGCCCTGCCTGTGGAGGCTGCATCCCATACTGCCGGGCGAGACGGTCGATGCGGTCCGGCGAACGGAGCGATGCCTCTTCCAGGCGATACGCCCGGTTCATCTCCAGCAAACCGTCGCGCTGAATTCTCATGGATTCGATTTTGTATCCGTACTCGATGGCTTTGAAGTGCTGCCAAGCGTAAGTCATGACCAACATAAACAGGCAGCATAGTGCGAGACCGAATTGCTTCATCTCACGGCTGCGCTTGGGATCTTCGACTTTGACCAGCCGCGAGTTATCGATCGCCTTGGCAAAGTAAATTTCCGGTGTGCCGTTCCAGCACGGTTTGACGCGGCGGCTTTGACGAACGGCGCCGGGCATGACGACTCGCTGCATTGCAGTGGCGGCTGCGGCCATTAGGCTACCCCAAGTAGTTTGGTTTCGATCTGCGGTGATTCCCAGTCTGTAGCTGCCAACCAGGCTTCAAATTCAATCGTCTCCGAGGACTGCGCTTTTACCGCGCGCTCTTCGGCCCGTTCGACAGAGGCGATCAGCTGATCAATCAGTGTTCCCGTGTACATCTCTCCTCATTTCTACCTATCCATCAGAACTGCTTTGCTTTTTTTTAAGTCTTTTCCACTGCCCGCAGCTTGGCGCTGCGTGAGCGCGGATTGCGATCAATCTCTTCTTCCCCGGGCGTCACTGGCTTTTTCACCAGCAGCCTATAGAGGCCTTGTTTTGCCCCATCCCGCGTCGCGTCTTTCACGATGCGGTCCTCTAAAGAGTGGAAGCTGATGATCACCAGTCTTCCGCCCGGCTTGAGAATCCTTGGCGCCGCCTTGAGCAGCGCTTGCAGGTCCTCGAGTTCTCGGTTTACGACGATTCGGAGAGCTTGAAAAGTTCTGGTCGCCGGATGAATTCGCCTTTCCGCTTGATTCATTGGCCGGGCCGCGGCTGATATCACGTCCGCGAGTTGCCTCGTGGTCTGTATCGGCCGCGACCGGACAATGGCTCTGGCGATTCTCCGCGACCTCCTTTCCTCACCGAATTCGTAAATCAGATCGGCAAGCTCTCGCTCGTCGAACTGGTTTACCACTTGTTCGGCGGTCGGCTCGGATTGAGGATTCATCCTCATGTCCAAATTTCCGTCCGCCTGAAAGCTAAAGCCTCGCGCGGCTGTGTCGAACTGCAGGCTGCTGACACCCAAGTCTGCGAGCAGACCGTCGACGGTCGTCGGTCGTTGGTCGTTCGCAAGGTCCGCAAACGATCCATGCAGCAACTCGATGGTCGGCCAATCTTGCCGTTGGTCGTTCGTCGTTGGTCGTTCGCTTAAGTCTTCGCCGACGACCGACGACTGATGACCGATGACTAGCTTTTCTCGCGCGATTTCGAGCGCTGCGGGATCTTTATCGAAGCCAATCAAACGACCCGGTGCGCCGAGGCGTCTTGCGATTTCGTAACTGTGTCCGCCCAGACCCACCGTCGCGTCGATATACGTCCCACCGCGCCGGATGGCTAAAAAGTCGATCGCTTCTTTTAAAAGAACCGGAACGTGATTCCCACCACGTCCAACCCCCTGAGGGGTGTCTGTTAAACCCTCGTCCATGTTTTTGGGCTCCCGTCGAACCGCGCCTTTCGGTTCGCTGGGGCTGACTAGATGCCCAATTCGTCGAGCGTCTTCTCATCCTCAGTCGTGAACGCCTGTTCCTCGATCTCTTTGCGGTACGCTTCCAGATTGCGAACCAGCAGGTGCGTGAGATTTCCGGTCACCGCCACTTCGCCTTTGGTCTGCGCTGAGTCCCGCAGCAGCTGTGGCATCAATAGCCTGCCCTGACCGTCCATCTCGACCATCTGCCCCCAGTAGTTCACGCGGTCCAAAAATTTTTTCTTCGTAGGATTGAAAGTGGAGAGCCCCGCTAGTTTCTGCTCGATCCGCTCCCATTCCTCGAAGGGATACACTTGGGCAACCTTCCCATCTAAGCTCGTGATATAGAATTGCGTCCCGTACTTCTCGTCGATGACGCGCTTGAATTCCGCGGGGACTTTGAACCGTCCTTTTTCGTCGACGCGAGTTGGGTGATTGCCGCGAAACATGTGTTTTGGCCTTTATCGGGCCGGAAAAATTCCTGGCAGCTACCACTGCCATTACGAGGGAGGTAAAGACAGTCGAAAACGTGGCCATTTCGGGTTCGTTCGGGCTCTTTATTGGGGTGTCAGCTACAAAATCCACTGGCGCCTCTCACTGGCTTTACTTCCGCCCACGACCTCTATCTTTTGGACCACTCTGTACCACTTTTGTCCACATCCTACGCCTAAATCGTTTGTTGTCAACATTAAAGTTGCTGGTTGGGGTAGGGAGCGAAATCCAATTCTGAAAACCGCGATTAGTTGCGGCTAACTGTTGTGGTGACCACTACGCATAGCGTTTACGGCTTGGGTTCGACTCGGCGGACTTTCGCTATTTTTTTGTTGCCTTCCAGAATTAGTAGATAAAATCCTGTGGAAATCTCCTTCGGCAAGCTGCTCTCAAGTAGTAAGTGTGCCAAGTCCTGAAAGACATCGGAAGCGACGGACGGCCAACCTAGCAGTGGCGATTGCCGTCAGCGAAAAGGCCGGCTCTATGCAAAGTCATTCACATCGACACATTCCCTCTCGCACGCTATAGTTCCTGCTACCGGACGTAGTAGGCGCTGGCCCCCGCGATGCTCTCCCCGTCACGTCTCCAACGCTTTGTTTCGAATCTCGATACAAGGAAGAATCCCATGATGTCTATGTTCCGCCAGATGCAGAACAGCCAAGTCTTGAGGCTCACAGCTCTGCTCACTTTGACCTTATCGCTGGCAATACCGTCGTCCGCCCAATTCACCCTTACCAAGATCAGCGTCGATAAGCTTACCAATACAGATAGCGTGCACCGGACGGAAGTCGAGCCCGATTTCTTCGCTTGGGGCAACACAATCGTTGGCGCCTTCCACGTAGCTCGCGTTCCCGGATCCATCGGATGGGGTAGCGGCGACGTGGGATGGTCCACCTCCACTGACGGCGGCAAAACCTGGACCTACGGCGTTCTTCCGGCGTTGACGAAGAACTACAAGAACGGACCCTACGGGTGGGCGGCGGATCCTTCCGTAGCCTACGACGCCAAACACGGAGAGTGGCTGATCTCGACTCTTCCACTCGCCGGGCAGGAAAGCTCCGGCAAAATAGGCGATGTGGCTGTGAGCCGTTCCACCGATGGCCTCCACTGGGGCAAGCCCATCGTCATCGACAACACCCATCTGGACGACAAGAACTGGACAACCTGCGACAACACTTCCACCAGTCCTTATTACGGGAATTGCTATACCGAGTGGGATCAGGCGTACGGCAGCGGTGATGTGTTGATGAGTGTCTCCAAGGATGGCGGAAAGACGTGGGGGCCGGGCAAGCCCTCCGCCGACCACGCCGGCGGGCTGGGTGGCGAACCACTGGTTCAGCCGAATGGAACCGTGATCGTTCCTTTCAGTGGAGGTGGCATCGATGCCTTCCGTTCCACCGACGGAGGAAAGACGTGGAGCAGCACGGTGGTCATAAGCAATGTCGATCAACATGGCGAAGACGGCGGCATTCGCACCGGCTTTGATATGCCGTCTGCTGGAATCGACGGTTCCGGCAAAACTTTCGTCGTGTGGTCAGATTGCCGATTCCGCACCAGTTGCACTTCTAACGATATCGTGGTGAGCACATCCACGGACGGAAAAAAGTGGGGCAGTGTCACACGAATTCCCATTGACTCGTTGAAAAGTACTGTCGACCACTTCTTGCCGGGAATCGGCGTGGACCCGACGACATCGGGCGAGACCGGTCATCTCACGATCGTTTATTACTACTACCCAGTCTCAAGTTGCGGTAATAGCTGCCAGTTGGATGTAGGATTCACGACGTCGCAGGATGGCGGCAAAACTTGGACCAAGGGTGCACAACTCGCTGGACCGATGAAGTTGACTTGGCTGCCAGTCTCCGATGCGGGCTACATGGTTGCCGACTACATTGGAGTGACCTATAGCAACGGCAATCCATTCGGGATTTTCGCCGTAGCCAAGGCACCCAGTGGATCGACACTGAACGAAGCGATGTACACCACGAAAGAACCTCTGCTGGCTCCATCGGGCGAACCAACCTTTAGTTCAGCACTGGAGAAGCCGGTGAAGGACGCCAAGTCGGACCATGTGATGAAGTTCTACTACGACGATGAAGGCAAGCGCGAAATCCCGCGCGCCAGGCTGATTCCTCGACCGGAGAAGTAAGAGTACGCTGTACTGCGGAGCCGCCGGCACTTCCCTGCCGGCGGCTTTGTTTTGCGCCGAACAAACGAAAACAGGCCTTTTTCGGCCTTGACAGCCGGGCATTTTGGAAGCATAGTTCCTCCACCCACCGCAATCGTCTCCCTTTTGAGTTGGGAAAGACGCCTCACTTCGTTCGGTAAGAAAAAGACTGAACAAGGAGAACCACATGAAGTTCTTTGCCAAAGCTACTCTGTTGCTCATGGTCTTGATCGGGTCAGTCCTCGCTCTAGCGCAAATCTCAAGCTTCGCTCACGTCGTCGTGGTCATTCAGGAAAATCGCACGCCCGACAATCTCTTCCAAGGATTGTGCATGCCGCCTTACGGGCGCGGACGGGACTGTGGCACGGGTGCGAATCAATATGACATTCAGAATTTTGGATTCGACCGCAACGGGAACAACGTTGCTCTGAACCGCGTACCACTCGGAAATGGCTTCGACCCCAGTCACGCCCACGCGGCGTTCGAGACAATGTGTCACCTCGACCCAAGTACAAATCAATGCCGAATGGACGGCTTGGGAAGCGTCAATTGCCCGAATAATTGCTCGTTCGAATATGTCCTGCCTAGGGACGTGCATCCCTACATCACTCTGGCTCAACAATACGGCTGGGCGAACTCCATGTTTCAGACCAATCAAGGCCCCAGTGCTCCCGCCCATCAGTTCCTTTTCGGCGGCACCTCCGCAACCAGCGCCCAGGATGATTCCAACGCTACATTCGTTGCTGAAAACCCCAACGGCAAGGGATGCCTGGCGCCGCTCAACGCAGTTTTCAAGTTGATTTCTCCGGCGACCGCGCCGCAGGAATTCAATTTGGTCAACAATCCTGTCGGCACGGTGTGCTTCTCGCGTCCCACCATGGCGACGCTCTTCGACAATCAGGGAGTCAGCTGGAAATACTACACTCCCGGCGCGAACACCATTTGGACGGCTCCGAACTGGATCAGGGAGATTTGCGGGCCCAACGCCGACTATACGCAATGCCTGGGCAGCGAATGGAACAGCAACGTCGACCTCAATCCCCAGGACCTGTTGAAGAATGACCTGCCTAACTGCAAGCTACCCGCGATGAGCTGGGTCATTCCCGCCGGTCAGAATTCGGACCATCCTTCGGCGGCCGGCACAAATACGGGGGGCCCGTCCTGGGTGGCCTCAATTGTCAATGCTATCGGGGAGAGTCAATGCACCGACAATGTCAACGGCAAGCAAGTGCCTTACTGGCAGGACACCGCCATCATCATCACATGGGATGACTGGGGTGGCTTCTATGACCACCGGCCGCCAACCCTGTTGTCAATACCGAACCAAGGACAGGGTGACTATCAACTCGGTTTCCGTGTTCCGCTGGTGGTCGTCTCTGCTTATACCAATCCAATGATCGACAACACTAATCAGTACGACTTCGGCAGCATCCTTCGGTTCATGGAACAGAATTTCGGCATTCAAGAGGGATCGCTGGGGTTCGCCGACCAACGTTCGCAGACCGATCTCACGGGATTCTTCAGTCTCGGGCAGGCTCCCCGCCGCTTCCAACACATTAGAGCTCCTTTGGGGTTGGACTTTTTCCTGAATGACAAGCGTCCGATGGAACCGCCTGACAATGATTAGAAATAGCTGGCAGCTCACCGCAATGCAGAAACCCCGGCTCTTGCCGGGGTTTCTTGTGAAGGTCACGTCGTCCTACCAAATGACCTTCGCGCCGATCTGAATGTGCCGTGAACCACCGGAACCGAGCACGGGATTCGAAGCACTCCCCAGGTCAGGGGTGTAAATGACCGTGCCGACCGTGCTTTGCGCAGAAAGGTCGTTGTTCATCGAGAACACGTCAAAGTTGGGATGGTTGAGGATGTTGAATACTTCCCCGCGCAACTGCATCTTTACGCGCTCGTTGAATTTGAAAATCTTCGAGACAGAGAAATCCCAGTCTTTGTAGGTTGGACCACGGAAGATATTGCGGCCCATATTCCCGAAGTGTCCCGGCGCCGGTGCGGTGATAACGGCACTTCCGGACACGTAACATCCGCCTTGCGTGCTGTTGAAACCTTCAGCATTTTGAAAAGGGATGTTGCCGTTGAGTTGATTGGCGGCGGCCTGTCCACCCGCAGCCATCGCCGCGCTGTAGCACCTTTGAGCCGCGGGACCAATTCCGCCAGTGACGTTTCCGTTGGCATCGGCCGTGAACTGCGACGAATCAATGTAAGGGATGGAGTTGCTGGCCGACCAGTGCACATCTCCAGGATTGCCGGAAATATTCCAACGATCTGCATACTCGCCTGTCAAACTCACATCGTTTCCGAAGTCGCCCAAGCTGTAAGGTTCGCTTCCCTCTAACGTGGCGATCGTCGTCACCTGCCAGCCTTCGAGCAATTGCAGCGGAGCCTTTCTGGAAGGCAGGTCATAGGCTAGCGACAAGGTAAATCGATTGCGAATGTCAAAGTCGCTGTTACCTCGCTCTGCCGCGTAGTCCAGACTGTTCTGCGGGACACCCGCGGTGTTGCTGCTCGATGTGTCAATCGCATGGGCGTATGTGTACCCCGCCAGCAAATACAGACCGTGTGAGTAACGCTTGGTGAACGTAACCTGCAGAGAGTGGTAGATCGAGTTTGACTGATTGCTCAAGTAACTCAGAAAACCGATATATGGAAAACAAGGCCCACCGAGACCCAGTCCTGTCACCGTACAGTTCGCATTGAGTGGCCGGCCCGAGCTTTCGCAGTGGTCGCAGCCTAAATTGAGATCTTCGAGCGGCGAAAGCGGATTCACCTGATTAATATCGGTCACGCTATACAGATTGACGCCGTGATTGCCAACATAGGCGATCTGCAACAACGCGTTCGGTGAAAGCGCTTGCTGCAAGTTCAAATTCCAGTTCTCAACGTACGGAGTTGCCAGGTGAGGATTGACTCCGAACACGTCGCACTGTCCGTCCAGGCTGCACTGCTGGCCAGCGGACGCAGGAAAGATCGGACCCGTACCCGTTCCCCAATTCAGATTGGTGGTGTCGCGGGTGTTTACCAGAAAGGCGTTGATCGTGCCCTTCGGCTGAACAGTGTTTCCGTTTTGGTCGACGTAAGGAATTCCACTCGGGTTCAGATTCAGGCCTCCACCACTGAACATGAAAGTGCGGATCGCTGGCTGCGTGAAAATGATCCCACCGCCGCCGCGCAATATTGTTTTGCCGGTTCCGAAGATGTCGTAAGCGAATCCGGCACGCGGAGAAACGTTGTTGTATTGGGTGTCATAGGGTGCACTGATGCCATCACCCACCTGCACTATGCCGCCAGGTTGACCGTTGGGAAGCGATGGGATGTAGTTTGCAAGAAGGTTGCGGGAGTCTTTGATCGGAAACGTGACATCGTAACGCAGCCCGAAATTAAGTGTCAGCCGGTTGGTGGCACGGAATCCATCCTGGGCAAACAATCCGAATGATTTCATACTGACGTCGCGTCCTGGGTCGCCGTATAAGTATTCCCAGCGATGAACATCGCCGGCAACGAAGTCTGTAAGGTCGCTGAAATCGACTCGCCCGCGGCCTTCGGTAGCACGGAAGTATTGCACGTCGCCATACATGAATTGGCCGCCGAACCGAAGAGTATGTCGTCCGGCTGTGTAGGAAACCGTGTCGGACCAATTGTAGGTCTGGCTCGGCGTTGTCTTCAGCGGCCAGCCGGAGTTGCCACCCATATAGTGGAACGCGTCGGTTCCCGGATTAATACGGGGAAATCCGAAGAGCAAGGGGTTCGTAACACCGGTATCTAAACCGTAGGTTGTCGGGTTGACGTTGTGGTCGAGCGGAAAAATTCCTTCGTTGAATTTGTTATAGCTAAAGCGAGCCTCATTCACCCAGCGCGAGTTTGGTGTCCACATCCAATCGGCGCCAAAGATCTGCGTAATTGGACTGGTGGTGGAAAGCCACTCTGGGCGAATGGCAGCGATATCGGCTTCCACCAGGTCGCTGTTGCTGTAGAAGAACCGTGCGCTCAGGACGTTGTGATCATTCAGGTGATAGTCGGTTTTCGCGACCAAGTTATCGCCACGGTTGGTGTTGTTCCAGTCGAAGTTGATGGCAGCGGGGTCTGACTGTTTGAGAGTGAATCCGGAATTCGGCTCGAAAAGTTGGGCAACCTTCAGGCTCAAGGGGTTGGGAGTGCATGGAACGCCATTGTAAGCGGTGTAATAGCCCTGCACACAGTAGGCCACCGCATCCGGGAAGCTATAGGTAGCGGAGTTGGGGCTGCCGTCTGAATTCGCGATTCCCCCCATTTGCTGGGCCAGTGAAACCGTGACCGGACTATCGTAAACTCCGGGATTTCCGACTTTGTCGCGAATGCCTTCATAATTCACGAAGTAGAACCACTTATCTTTCTTGATTGGGCCTCCCACAGAAGCCCCGAACTGATGCATGAGTAAGGAAGAAACTGGTTCCGGCGAGGGATCGAAGTAGTTCCGCGCATCGACTGCGCTATTGCGATGAAAGTAGTACGCCGTCCCGTGAACTGCATTAGTGCCGGACTTCAGACCAAGATTCATCACTACGCCCGGCTTGTCCCCGTATTCCGCTGAAGGGCTTTCTTCCGTGTTGAACTCCTGGATCGCATCTAAGGGAAGAAAACTGGCTGGGGTTCCTGCGATGCCGGCCTCATTGACGACCGATTCGCCGTAATAAACGTCATTGTCGCTGGCGCCATCGATGTAGAAATTGTTTTCATCCGGCCGGTTGCCATTGGACGTAATCGACTGGAAGCCGCCGCCGGGCGTACGCTGCACGCCCGGATGCAACGGCAGCAAATTTTGGAAATCGCGTCCTTGCAGCGGCAACTCGTTGATGGCCTTGTTCGAAAGAACGCCGTTCAACGTACTGTCGGTTGTGTCGACCAAAGTTTCCTGGGCCGTGACCTCGACAGTCTCGTTGGCCGCTCCTGTTTCCAGTTTCAGATCGACTCGCACGTCGCGTCCGACTTCTACAATAATCGAGTTGCTCTGGGTCTTCTTGAATCCCGCACTCTCGGCCGAAACGGTGTAGCTACCCGGCTCCAAGTCAGGCGCCACATATTCGCCGGCACTGTTCGTGATAAGTGTGCGGCCCGTGTTGGTCGCAACGTTCGTAATCGTGACCTTCGTTTTCGGGACCACAGCACCTGTCGGATCGGTCACGGTCCCGAGAATTCTTCCTTGATAAGTCTGGGCTGAAGACAGGGTCAAACAACAGACAACCAGAATGCTGATCGCGATAAGTGCACGGGACGATTTCACAGAGGCTCCTTGGGAATGGACCGACGAAGTATCACCCTAAAATTGAGCTGGATTTTGCGGATTCAAAAGGCGGCTAAGGAATCACAGCCCGGACTGGCGTTTGCCGGAATCAACCAGACAGACAATCTGTTCAAGATTGTCTCGCATAGCGATAGTGGAAGAAAGATAGTTTGGCATCGCCTGTTGCGCCCCAGCAAAGGCTCGGCGAAGTGTGTCAAAGAAACCGTACGAAGTCAATCAGGAATTCGGTACTCCGGCAAAAATCCAGAGTTCCACGAGCCGCCTAGTACACCGAGCGGTCTGCTTGTGTCGATTGGATGACGCCGTTCTCCACCGAGAGGGAATAATCAGTCCCTCCCGTGCCGGCCCATGCGGATAAATCGAAATGAGCTCCGGTGGGAGCTTTGTAGACGGCAACGTCCCGGAATGTGAGAGGAACATTTTTTTGGCAGGTTTCAGGGCCATGCGCCGGATGCAAGAAATACGCTCCCTTCCCGGAACCGACTACAGTCCCCTTGCCGTCGGGTTCAACCAGCACTGCCGACTTTTCGTCGATGGCGACTTCGCGCGGATGGTCAGACCAGCCGTTCTGAATGATTCTCGCCAGGAACACTAGAGTGCGTCCCATACGGTCGCGCTTCGCGAAATGGCTGTCAGTAATGGTATTTTGCAAGACCGGAATCTTCAAAAAATCGCGGACGACAGTTACGCGAAAAAAGAATGGATCTGCGAGGGCGTCTTTCGAGGTGAGTTCGCTGTCGTCCGGCGGATCGTTCAAAGCATCATAGGAAAATTCACCTTGAATCGCCAGGCCCGCGCTCGTGCCCCCAATCGGTTTGCCGGCGGCAATGCCTTCGTTGATAGCGTCTTGCACCGGAGTGGTCTTCCAGAAATTGATGTAGCGTGCCTGATCGCCCCCGGCCACGAATATCGCTTCCGCATTGCGAATGATGGCTGCAACCGCAGGATCGACAGCCGCCATTCGATCCGGAATGATTAAGGTCGCAACTGAATTCACTTTGCACAAACCGTTCACGTAGGAGTTGTAATCGTCGCTGCCAGCGGCCCGCAAAATGAGGAAGTCTCCACCATTTGCCTTCTGGCACAGCCAACGGAAGGCCTCATCTAGATCGGTTCCACCCCCCATCATGGCAATGCCTGCCGAAGGAGTGGTGTGCGCATCACTCTTCTGTCCGATGCGAATGTATTTATAGGATTGCGCCTGAGAGATCGATGAGATGAGGACTACAGAATAGAAGAGAATAGAAATATGTCTGTGAATCATGAGGGGGTTACTATATACCAAGCCGAGCAAGTTCCGCAGAGTGACTCACCACGTTGAATTCGAGCAATGGATTGCGCTGCCGCTGGAGAAAGTCTTCCTCTTCTTTTGCGATCCCCAGAATCTGCCGCGCATTATGCCTCCACAGTTAGGAACGAAGCTGATCGCAAGTCATGTTGTAGCGCCGCCTTCGAATGGCAAAACAACCATGTCCGATGGTCTTGCAGGCGCTGGTTCCGAAATCGTCACGTCTGTACGATTGTTGCCTCTGCTTCCTCTCCGGGCAAAATGGATTGCACTTATCACCGAATTTGAATGGAATCATCACTTCGCTGACATTCAGAAAAAAGGACCGTTCAAAAAATTCCATCACCGGCATGAATTTGCTGAGCAAATCCGACAAGGTGTTCAAGGCACAACAATTAAAGATGCAATCGATTACGAAGTCGGTTTCGCATTTCTTGGCCAAATCGCGCAGAAACTAGTGATTGGTCCAAGTTTCCAACGGACTTTCGTCCATCGCCAGCGGACGCTGGAGAAACTACTCAAAGCAGAGAGCTAGTGCCGTCCTGAACTTCCCGATGCTTCAGCAAACCCTATTTATTCGGTTCCACGTAGACGGCAGTTCCGTACGCCAGAACCTCGGTCACGCCTTGCATGACTTCAGTTGCGTCATAGCGCGCGCCGACCACGGCATTTCCGCCAAGCTCTGCCGCGTGTTGCAGCATGATGTCGAACGCCTCTGCCCGAGTCCTTTCGCACAGGTTAGTCAGTAACGTGATATTGCCGCCGACGATGGTTTGCAATCCAGCGCCGATGGTTCCTAGTATCGATCGTGACCGAACCACGATCCCGCGAACCACTCCCAGGGTACGAACCACGCGGAAACCGTCCAATTCGAACTGAGTGGTGACCATGTTGTGGGCGACCATCCGCCCTGGTGCAGTGTAGCTAACGCCCATTGTTGCGTCTCCTCCGCGAAGAACAGACAACGATCTCGCTATAACGCTATTCCAATTCCGCCCGGATCACAAATTCCTGAGCCGCAAGGTCGTACTCAAGGAACAGAACATTCGGCTTGCAGCAAACCTGGCAATCCTCTATGTACGATTGTCTCCGTCCCGCCGACTCGTCGACGCTCGTGATGTTCCATTCCCCGCAACCTGCGCACTGAAAGCCAGAATTCATCCTTTCATGAGTCTAAGGGGTCTCGAGCAAACCCGCCGCAAACCTGTATGGCACAGGAAAAGTCATCTACAGTTCATTTTGTAACCGGTTTTTCACAAAGTATTCACTCATCCTTAACCTTCCCGCATTACCGATATCGCTAACCTCAATTGCTTCACTGTTAAGTCTTGAAGGAGAAAGTGAGGAAGCGAAATACATGATGAAAAGGATCAACATCCCTAGAACGACGCTAATGGCAGGTTTGTTATTGGCCACTGCCACGCAACTCTTGCACGCGGAACCTCGCACCAAGTTCAGTTCCCCCACGAAATACCAACATGTGCTATTGATCAGCATTGACGGCTTTCACGCGCTCGATTTCGCAAACTGCAGCAAAGGTGTAGCAGCCTTCGGGAATCAGCCTTACTGCCCCAATATCGCCTCTCTGGCTTCGAACGGGGTGGAGTACCTGCAAACACTCACGTCTAAGCCTTCGGATTCGTTTCCTGGCCTGACTGCCCTGGTTACCGGCGCAACTCCACGCTCAACCGGTGCCTACTACGACGTCAGCTACGACCGGTCGCTTTCTCCTCCGGCCAAAACTACGCCTTACGGAATCAAAGGCGGTCCGGGACTTTGCCCTAAAGTCATCGGCACCCAGGTCGGCAACGACGAGGAAATCGATATCAACTACAAGCGAATTGACGCCGGTGGAGGCATCAATCCCGACTACCTGCCGCGCGATCCCAACAACGGCTGCGCTCCGGTCTACCCGCACACCTTTATCCGCGTGAACACCATCTTCAACGTGGTCAAGAACGCGGGCGGCTACACCGCATGGTCTGACAAACACCAGTCCTACGAACTGACCAAGGGTCCGACGGGCGATGGTGTCGACGACTTCTTCTCGCCTGAAATTAACTCCCGCGTGGTTCCTCTCAACTTTCCCGGATACGATGTTCCGGGTTGCCGCAAGATCATTGACAAGACCGCGACCGACGCCTGGACCTCGAGCTTCCAGAACATTCAGTGCTACGACAAATTGAAGGTTCAAGCCGTACTCAACTGGATCGACGGCAAAACCCACGACGGCAGCCAGGACGCACCCGTGCCCAACGTGTTCGGCATGAACTTCCAGGCGGTCAGCGTCGGTCAGAAATTGGTGGAGAGCACGATCAACGTGACCGGTGGATATCAGGATGCGCTGGGAACACCGACGCAGGCTCTTTATAACGAAATCCAGTTCGTCGACAACTCGATCGGCGAAATGATCAATCAGTTGAAGGTGCAGAACCTCTACAACTCGACTCTGATCATCATTTCGGCGAAACACGGGCAGTCGCCAATCGATCCCAACCGGCTGCTGCGCATTCCTGCAGATAACCCTTCCGATGAACCACCTTCCCAGATTCTGTCCCCCGGCGGAATTGGGCCTGGATTCCCAGTCGTGCAGGCGCTCGAAGACGACATCTCCCTCATCTGGCTGGCGGACCAGACGCAGACTACCCCTGACGTCCTAACCCTGAGCCAAACCGCAAACTCAAACATTGATGGAGGTGGCGAGATATTTGGCGGAGAGTCACTGAAGCTGGCTTTCAACGATCCGCTTAGCGACCCGCGTACTCCTGACATCATCGTCGCCCCGAACGTGGGCACGGTGTACACGGGGGGAATGGGAAAAGTCTCCGAGCACGGTGGCTTTGCCAACGACGATCGCAACGTGATTCTGCTGGTTTCGAACCCCGCACTTCGCGGTGGAACGTTCCTGGACCAGGTCGAAACTCGACAGATTGCGCCAACCGTCGTGAAAGCTCTGGGCCTTGATCCCAGCCAGTTGCAGGCTGTTCAGTACGAACACACACAAGTCCTGCCCGGGCTTACTTTCTAGACCGGCCCACGTACTAGTTGTTTTCGGCACTATCGCGGGGAGTCAAATGCTCCCCGCTTTTTTATGTCTCATGCGTTGCTCGTAAATCTTCCCCGTAATTCTCTGCGATCACCTCCTACGCTATAATCCCGCTGCTGCAATTAAGGGAGAACGAATGATTTCAAGACGCCGATTGCTGAAGATGGGAACGATCGCTGGAGCAACCTTGGGTATTAGCAATATCGCCCAAGCCCACGCGAAAGACGAGCGAGCCTCGGTTCCAGCTTCGATCGCCGCCTTGAAATCGATGCGCGGTCAGGCTGTACCCATTGCTAAAGAAGAACGAGCCGCCCGCCAGGAAAAAGCCCGGCAACTGATGGCGACAAATCAACTCGACGGCATCCTTCTGATGGAAGGAATTTCGCTAACATATTTCAGTGGAATTCAGTGGTGGGGCGGCGAGCGTATGTTTGCTATGGTTCTGCCCGCCAAAGGCAGTGCGTTCTATGTTTGTCCTGCATTCGAAGAAGACCGGGCCCGGGAACAAATCGCTAACTCGCCAGACGGCAGCAACGTCGACGTGCGTACCTGGCAAGAAGATGAGAGTCCCTATGAACTCGTGGCCGCCGGATTGAAAGATCGAGGCGTCTCCGCCGGAAGTCTCGGGATCGAGGAGACCGTTCGCTTCGTATTTCGCGAAGGAATCGCCAAGGCTGCGCCTCAAGCGAAGTTAACCAGCGCCACTCCCGTGACTGCAGGGTGCCGCATGATTAAGAGTAACCACGAGATCGCCCTGATGCGGTTGGCCGCCAAAGTCACACTGACCGCCTACGAAGCCGCTTATCATGCACTACAGCCGGGCATGACCCAGGAGGACTTCGAATCTCTCGTGCACACCGCTCATGAGCGCCTGGGATTTTCTGGCGACGCCGATGTCCAAGTCGGCGAGTACTCTGCATTCCCGCACGGTTCTATCGCTCCACAAACGATTCGCGAAGGCACGATCGTCCTCATGGATGGAGGTTGCAAGGTGGAAGGTTACACTTCCGATATTTCGCGGACCTTCGTTCTTGGAAAAGCCTCAGACAAGATGAAGTCTGTGTTCGACATCGTCCATCGCGCACAAAGCGCCGCATTAAGCGCTGCACAGCCAGGAATCCAATGCCAGACTGTCGATGCCGCCGCACGAAGGGTTATCAGCGATGCGGGCTTCGGTCCCGGCTACAAATTCTTCACGCACCGCGTCGGGCACGGCATGGGCATGGACGGACACGAGTGGCCCTATCTGGTGCGCGGCAACCCCACTCTGCTCGCCCCGAACATGACTTTTAGTGATGAACCTGGCATTTACATTCGCGGCGAGTTTGGGATCCGCCTGGAAGACGATATGCACATCACAGAGAATGGAGCAGAACTGTTTACTCCGCAAAGCGCTACTCTCGAGAATCCGTTCGGCCGGACTTAGAACGGGACTTGGCGCCGGCGTCTTGCCAGCTCAAAACAACGCTCAATCCGCGTGAACCGCGTGCACTTCATGCAGTTGGTGCTTCACCGCCACCGAGAGCCTCCGAATTCCCTCACGAATCTGCTCAGGCTGACCGTATGAGAAGTTCAGCCGCAGGTGTCGCGAACCGCTGCCATTGTTTCCGTTGCTGGCATAGAAGCAATCCCCCGGGACAAAGGCGACATTCTCTTTAAGCGCAGCCTGAAACAGGCTGTTGCAATCCATCCCAGCCGGCAGCGTTACCCATAGGAACAGGCCGCCCTTGGGATGAGTCCATTTCACTTCGGATGGGAAATTCCGTTTCAGTGCATCCAGCATCACGTCGCGCCGCTCGCGATACACCTTGCGGATCAGCTTGACGTGATCGTCGAGGAAACCGTCTTTGGCCACTTCATAGGCGACCACTTGCGTGAAAGTCGAGGTATGTAGATCGGCGCCCTGTTTGAGTTGAACCAGCTTCGCAACCACGTCGGCGGGCGCCACAATCCACCCTAACCGTAGGCCCGGAGCGAGCGTCTTGGAGAAAGTGCTGAGATAGAGCACATTTCCGATCGAATAGCCTTCATCCCGCCGAAGGTTCTCGCGGTCGATGACAACCAATGGGGGCAGGTGCTCGCCTTCATACCGCAGCTGGCCATAGGGATCGTCTTCCACGATGGGGATCCCATACTTATCCGCCAGCAAAACCAGTTCATGACGCCGGCCTTCGGAGAGCGTAGTGCCTCCGGGATTCTGAAAATTGGGTAGCACATACATGAATTTTGGTCCGGCTCGCAGCGGTTGCTCTAGCAGGTCGGTCCGCAAACCATCTTCATCGCTCTGCACGCTGATGTACTCGGCTCCATAGACGTTGAAGGCCTGAAGCGCACCCAGGTAAGTGGGCGCCTCGACCAGTACCCAGTCACCAGCATTGATCAGAAGCTTACCGATCAGATCCAAGGCTTGCTGAGACCCGGACGTGATCAACACATTTTCGGCCTTGGCGCGGATGCCGTAGCGGGAGATATTGTGAGCGATCATTTCGCGGAGCGGTTCATAGCCTTCGCTCGCGCCGTATTGCAGCGCCTGGTGACCGTTCAGTTCGAGCACCCGCCGACAGGCCTCCTGGAAGCGGTCCAGGGGGAACACGTCGGGCGCCGGCAGTCCACCAGCGAAAGAGATGATCTCCGGCTTTTGAGTAATCTTTAGCAGTTCGCGGATCGTCGAGCTTTTGATAGTCTTCGTGCGCTGCGCATAACGAGACTTCCATGTCGTCGACATCGTTACTCCTCCGACACCACAGATCACTCTAGAAGGGGCACACAGCCCGGGCAGTGACTTACCAGCTACTTACGGGTGATTGCGATCACGTGAAGACTGTGACGACAGCGAGGGCTCGGGAATGACTGGCGTAGCCATTGCGATTTCGTATACTCAGACTTCTCTCTCGCGTTCTTAGGGGTAAGCAGTCATGCGATGTTCCGTCGTCCTACTTCTGCTGTTTTCCAGCGCCAGTTTGCTGGCCAAGGCAAGCGAACCGCCGTCGGCTCCGTCCTATGGCGTGCGCATGCAAAACGGCTGGATTCCCATGAGCGACGGCATCCGGCTCGGGGTGACGCTCTATATGCCTGACGGGACCAGTTCAGGTGAGAAGTTCCCTGCCATCCTCGAATACCATCCCTATCGCAAAGATGACGCCATGGCGTCGCGTGATTATGCGCTCTACAACTATTTCGCTCGCCGCGGATATGTCTGCGCGCGCGTCGATATTAGGGGCTTTGGCAACAGTGAAGGCACTCCGACCGACCGTGAATATTCGGAACAGGAACAAAAAGATGGATTGAAGATCATTCACTGGCTGGCAACGCAATCCTGGTCGAACGGCAACGTTGGCATGATGGGCATCTCCTGGAGCGGATTCAACTCCCTTCAGATGGCGATGCAGAATCCGCCGGAACTGAAGGCCATCATCGCGGTTGATGCCACCGATGAACTGTTTCACGACGATATTCACTACATCGACGGCATGGCCCATGTCGACGAATTCGAATTGAATATGGACTTGGCGCCAGGAATGACCGGCGCGCCGGATTACACACTCGATGAAAAGGTTCTCGGGCCGCGCTTCGACGCGCCGCCGTGGTCGCTGCTTTACTTAAAACACCAACATGACGACTCGTTCTGGCGCAGCCCAGTGCGTCCGCTGAACGAAATTAAGGTCCCGAGCTTCTTGATCGGAGGCATGCTTGACGGATATCGAGACAGCATCCCCGCCATGTTGGAGCACACGAAGGCGCCGATTCGGGCTATCGTTGGCCCATGGAATCACACCCTTCCGCATGATGCATCACCCGGCCCGCAAATCGAGTGGCGTGATCAGGCGGTGCGCTGGTGGGATTATTGGCTGAAAGGCCGCGACACCGGAGTGTTGCAGGATCCGAAGCTCATCATTTATATGCGTCATTGGTATCCTCCCGACCCAACTCTGGAGATTGTTCCGGGCGAATGGCGAGTCGAGAAGAGCTGGCCCCCGATCGAGGCGAAGGACACTACATTCTTTCTAGGAGACGACCATGGCTTAGCGGAATCGCAGGCACGACCGGCCACCCATCGGCTCAAATACGTTCCCTCCATCGGAGTGGAGGCCGGCTTCTGGTGGGGAGAAGTGCTGAACGATGTTCGTCCCGTCGACGCCTTCAGCCTCATCTACGATTCCGTCCCGCTCAAAGACGACGTGGCGATTCTCGGCCGGCCGCAGGTTGCGCTTCGCGCCTCGGCGAGCGCTCCGCTGGCTGACTGGTTCGCCCGACTCTCTGATGTTGCGCCGGATGGAAGTGTCACGCAGGTGACAGGAGCCGGGTTGAACGGGGCGCAACGTGATTCCCTGAGCAATCCGCAGTCCCTTGAGCCGGGCAAAGTCTATTCACTCAACTTTGCCATGCATCTGACCTCGTGGGTCTTCCCCAAAGGTCATCGGATTCGTGTGGCGATTTCCAACGCGCTCTGGCCGATGGTCCTGCCAACGCCATACACCATGACGACGTCGCTCGAAGTTGGCGGCGCTAATGGATCGCGAATCGTTCTACCGATCGTTCCCGTGCATGGCGCGCCGGCTCCCGTCTTTGCAGCGGCGGGGCCTTCCGAAGAGCGGAAAGACATTCGTAGCTCGGGAGAACTCTGGCCCGGCGAATGGACCACGACACGCGACCATGTGAATCACAAAACCACGGTGCGCTGGCAAGGAAAGACAATAGAAGAATATCCTTGGGGGAAAGAAACCGATTTCGAGAGTCTGGACTACGGCGCGAACGACGAACATCCTGAGACCAGCGAGGTATGCGGAGAAGCCAAGACCGTCTTCGAACTGAAGAGCCGGACGCTGACGTGGCAAGGACACCTGGCGGTCACTACGGACCAGCGCAATTTCTACTACAAGTACACGCGTGAGTTGCTGAGAGATGGGACTGTCATTAAGGCCAAGACTTGGCAGGAGACCATTCCTCGGGAATATCAGTAATCCCTTTATCGAGCGGCGCTTCGCTTCTATGCCGAGGATCTGTTAACCAATTGTCCGTCACTGCTTATACACTCTCCCATCCTTCATCACGAACTGAACATTCTCCAGTACCCGAATATCCTGCAGTGGATCTCCCGAGACCGCAATCACATCCGCAAACTTTCCCGGTTTGATCGAGCCGAACTCCGCCGAGTGCCCCATCAAATCCGCAGCCGAACTTGTGGCGGACTGAATCGCCTGCATCGGCGTCATGCCGTACTTCACCATGAACGCGAACTGTTTAGCGCTGGTGCCATAGGGACAGATACCGGTATCCGTGCCGAACGACATTTTGATTCCCGCCTTCACCGCTTTGCGAAAGTTGTCGCGTTGCATCTGACCAAGTTCAGCGTCGTGCTTCAGAAAATCTTTTGGAATTGTTCCTTGCCGTCCCTGCTCCTCGATGCATTCTTCATCGTAAATGTCCATATCCAGGTAAGTCCCATGCTGGTTGGCCAGCGCCAGGCCTTCATCATCGATCATGGTGGCGTGCTCGACCGACGCCACTCCCGCTCGAATCGCATTCTTGATTCCTTCCGGAGAATGCGCGTGTGCCGCGACGCGCAGTCCGAAGTGGCTGGCTTCGTCCACGGCAGCTTGTAGCTCCTCTGGAGTAAATTCCTGCGAGTTGGGATTGCTGCCATGGGTGAGCACCGCTCCGCTGGAGAGAATCTTGATATGGTCCGCTCCATCGTGAGCCAACTTGCGGACGACTTGACGCACCTCCCATGGACCATTTGCCTCGCCGTAATGCAGGTCCCATGGCAGCTGAATATCAGGAGCATAGCCGGTCATAGCTCCCGCGCCTCCGGTGATGGTCACATATGCGCCCGCCACATACATTCGCGGTCCGATGATGTATCCATTGGCAATCGCATCGCGCAGCGCGACATCATTAAGCGCACGATAAGTACCCACATCTCGCACAGTGGTGAAGCCCGATTCCAGCACCGCGCGAGCGTTCGGAACGGATTCCAGCACAACCTGGGATGCCGTTTTCTTCAGCACCGACAGAGGATCGTTGTCATCTTCTTTTCCGTCCGCCAGATGGGTGTGGCAGTCGATTAAACCCGGCAGCACAGTCATCCGGGAGAGGTCGATCACCTTGGCATCAGGAGGGATCGCCAAAGATTTTCCGACAGCTTCAATTTTGTTGTCACGAATGAGAATGACCTGATCGGCAAGAGCCGAACCGGAATCGGGATCGACGAGCTTTCCGGCTTTGATGGCGGTGCGTTGCGCAAAAGAACAAATACAGAAGACGCAGAGGCCCAGCAGCACAGCAAACGTTCGATTCAAAGTTTCTCCCCGGGGTTCAGTCGCCCGCGGCAGCGCTGGCCTTAAGTCCAGCTTTCAGATCCGACGCAAGCAAACGATGAAAAAGATGCTCCCCCGCTTCACGCCGCACCGAAAGGCGACCTGCGCCGTAAGCGCGAGACTTCAAGCCGCGCTGCACCGCTTCGCAAATTCCCAAATCTTCTTCCTGTACTCGCGCTCCCACCGCAACACTCTGTTCGTTATATTCACGCGCTGCCTCGCTGACGTCTGCAAAATAGAAATCGAAGATCACCCGGCAATGATCGGCGTCGATGGGCAACGTAAGGTTCGTGTCCATATATCCTGCGTAGCAGTTGATCATCAGGTTGGGATACTGCCAGAAGTACCACGCACGATCTCCCCTGCGGGTCGCGCCGGTGGCCACGTCCTCTTCGGAGGAAACCATCGGGCTCGACTGCAAACAATATCGGTCCTCGTTCTCAATCGTGTACTCCTTGTAATCGAGTACCGAGTTCAAGCCCTTGTGCAGGTGGGGCACGTGATAGCCGCCATCCAAGTAGTTATCCACGAACACCTTCCAATTGCAGGCGATGTCATAGGTCCGGGAATCAAAATAATGAAGCTTACTGACGCCCAGCGGAGCCACGCGTTTCACCAGGCCACCAAGAAAATTCGTCAGGGGAGCGGACAGCGGATCGAGATTGACGAACACAAATTTTTCCCAGGTCTCAGCCTTTACCGGAACCAGCCCATTTTGATGGCGGTCGAAGTTCTTTACGCCGTCAAACTCCGGCATGCCTTTCAGAGACCCATCCAGTCCGTAATTCCAGCCGTGATAAGGGCAATGTAATAACGACGCGTTACCACACGCCTCGGTTACCACCGCCGCGGCATGATGACGGCAAACATTGTAGAAAGCGCGCAGCACCCCATCCGTTCCGCGTACGGCAACAATCGGCTCTCCGGCCACGCGGGTGGTCACGAACTGGCCCGGCTTCTCCAGTTGCTCCACGCGCGCAATCAGTTGCCAGGTCTTGGCGAACACCGCCTCGGATTCAAGATCCGCAATACGCGGATCGACGTACCAGGGGCCGGGAATCGTCGACGCCTCCGCGAGAGGCGCCTGATCGTTATAACTGCCAAGTATCTGATGAAGTGAGTTATTCATGATGGTTTTCCGAAGCAGTCACCCTTCGTGGGTCTTTCCGTAGGCGACTAGGTTCCGATGGCACGCTTCAGCACATCGAGAAATTGCCCGATACGCGCTTCCTTCTTCGCGGCGGGATCGCCTTGCTTACGGAACAGCCCGGGATCGAGTTCTTCGGTAAGCAGCGCATCCTGAAACCGTTCCATTGTCCAGTCCAAAACAGAAACGATCATGTCCTGATCCATGTCTTTGCGCAGTTCCCCACGCTGCTGGCCGAAACGAACAAATGCCACCGTGCCATACGGATCCTCCGCTTGCAGAAAACGGTTGATCTCTCGTTTGAGGGCCAGGTCGGTTCCATAATTTCCCAGCAGCGACACGCGATACGGAATCCAGTCTTCGCGAATCAGGTGGTCCGTGCTGGCCAGCCAATAACGTAAAACTTCGAAGAAGCCGCGATCGCGCACTTCCGTTGGAGCATCCAGATAGCGAGGGAAAGACCGCACCGCCTTTTTGTATGCCTCGAAAAATAGTCCATCTTTGCTGCCGAAATGCTGAAAGATGGATCCCTTGGCGATGCCGAGGGCGGCGGCAATATCGCCCACTCGGGAGGCGTGATAACCCTGCTCGGCAAAATGCCGCATAGCCGCCTCGACAATCATGGACCGCTTATTCTCAGAGCGCGGTCGGGCCGGCATGTGACGGTAACGTGGTGGGGAAACGACACTGCTTCCAATTCCGCTCATATCTGACCTCAAGTCAGGCACTCTATCCCAAATCCGGACATATTTTCAATTCAATTTTTCAGGCTGATGCGTTAATGTAAGTTTCCAACGGTCGTCCTTTCTGACCATTGGTCATCACACGGTGAACTCTAATCTTCATAAGACCTACGACGCCATCGTCGTGGGCGGCGGCCACAACGGCCTGACTGCGGCAGCATACTTGTCGCGCGCCGGACTGTCCACGCTCGTGCTTGAGCGGCGCGAGATTGTCGGCGGTTGCTGTGTCACTGAAGAGATTCTTCCTGGCTGCCGAGTGTCTACAACGTCATACGTAGCCAGCATGCTCCGCCCCGAAGTGATTCAAGACTTGAAACTCGCGGAGCACGGATTGCGAATGGTTCCCTGCGATCCAGCGATCCAGGTTCCCTTCCCCGATGGGCATGTTGTGCCGTGGTGGGCCGAGCGCGGGCGAGCGAAAGCCGAGTTTGCCAAAATTTCCGCGAAGGATGCCGACACTTTCGTTCGCGTTGACGATCAACTCAAGAAGCTTGCTCGCTACCTGCAACCGTTTTTTTTGGAACCTCCACCGGAGATCGATACTGCGAGTCTTGGCGGATGGTCAGATCTGTTTCGCGTCGGCAAGCGGTTCAAAAACATTTCCAGCGATGAGATCGCGCAGTTGATCGCATTCCTTACCGGCAGTCTCGGCGAGTTTCTCGATCGCAACTATGAATCGGAAAAGATGAAGACCATGTTTCTTGCCAACAACGTTTACGGCAAGCATGGAGGCCCCTACCAGCCAGGCACGGCGATTGGTCTGCTCTTTCATTTGCTCAGCGGCGGCGAACACGAACTGCAAGGATTCTACGGACATGTCATGGGAGGCATGGGCTCGATAACGCAAGCGCTGGCTGCGGCGGGAAGAAAACTGGGGGTGGAGATTCGTACTTCCGCGCCCGTCGCCCAAATTGACGTTCGCAACGGCAAAGCAGTCGGGGTTGTCCTTGAAGACGGCACCGAAATCCGGTCTCGTCTGGTACTCTCGAACGCCGACCCCAAGCGCACGTTTTTAGGCCTGGTTCCAAACAGGGAGTTGCCCGAAGAATTTCTCCATTCGATTCGCGGCATCAAGATGGATGGCCCCTGTGCCAAAGTTAATTTCGTTCTCGCGGAAGAACCCCGATTCACCGGTACTCCCGCCAATGCCACGAGACTCGAGCGCACCTTCTATACTTTGGTCCCTTCGCTTGAATTCGCCGAGCGTTGTTATGACATCGCCAAATTTGGCGAGATCCCCGAAGAGCTTTGGGTGGACTGCGTGATCTCCTCCAATGCCGACGATTCCCTGGCTCCCGCAGGCAAGTACATCATGACCTGCTTTGTTCAGTACGTGCCCTACCATTTACGCGAAAGCAACTGGGACGAGAACCGTGAACTGCTCGGCGATCGCGTCGTCAAGAAAATCGCCGAGTATGCTCCGAACATATCAAGCACAATTCTCGCGCGTCAGGTATTGACCCCACTTGGATCTTGAGCGCACCTACGGCCTAACCGAAGGCAACATTTTTCACGGAGACCTGCGCCTCGAACAGCTCTTCTTTATGCGCCCAGTTTCCGGATGGTCGCAGTATCGGACGCCAATTGACGGTCTGTATTTATGCGGCGCGGGAGCGCATCCCGGCGGTGGCGTGACCGGAGCCCCCGGTCACAATGCTGCTCACCAGGTCTTGCGCGATTGGAAGAAAGGACGATTCAAAGGAGCGGCCGCATGAACGACATCAGCCGTGAACTTCGTACCGCCGACTTCCTGATCCTTGGCGCTGGCGTCATGGGCACCTCGATCGCTTTTCAGCTGGCAAAGCGCAAAGCTGGAAAAATCGTCATTGTCGACAAGGATCATGTAGGCCGCGGCGGCAGTGGCCGATCCTCTGCACTGATCCGTATGCACTACAGCTATCCGCCCGAAGTCCAGATGGCGCTGATCAGCTTTCACATGTTTCAGAACTGGCAGGAAATTGTCGGCGAGCCTGGCGACTTTCGAAAGACTGGCTTCGTTCGCATCGTGCACCCTTCCGAGAACGAACGCTTGAAACAGAATGTGGAAATGCAGCTGCATTTGGGAGTCAATGTACGGCTGATTGATCGGGCCCAATTAAAGGAACTGGAGCCAGACTGGGCACTCGACGACGTTGAGATTGCCGCCTACGAACCGGACTCCGGCTATGGCGACGGCGCTGGCGTCGCCAACGATTTCCTGACTCAGGCCCGCAATTTAGGCGTCACCTACTTACCAAAAACTGAGGCCACTGCCTTTCGGGTGGAATCGGGGCGTGTTGTGGGCGTGGAAACCAATCAAGGGTTTATTGCTCCCCGATCGTTGTAGCCGCAACCGGTCCGTGGACTCGACCATTGTTTCAACAGATCGGCTACGATTTGCCAATCGAAACCGAATACCACCAGGTCGCCATCCTGAAGAATGCGCCCGGCATGCGTGGAGGTGGGTGCGCCTGCATCGATTCCGTGACAGCCACTTACTTCCGGTCAGACGCCCACGATAAGTTTCTTGTTGGCGATTTCTACGGACATCGTGGGGTCGATCCCGACAACTTTCCCCAGCATCCCGGCGAAGCCACGCTGGAAGAAATCATTGAGCGCGCCTGTCGCCGTATTCCCAAACTCCAGAATGCCGAAGTCATGCGCGCTGTGACAGGCGTGTACGACATGACTCCCGACTCAAGGGCGTTGTTGGGCCAGGTTCCGAACATCGGTGGGCTCTATTTATGCGCTGGTTTTTCTGGTATGGGTTTCAAAATTTCACCTGCAATTGGGCTGGGGATGTCGGAACTATTGCTCGACGGCGAAGGCAGGTCGGTCGATCTGACTTCTTTCCGCCCCAGCCGCTTTGCGGAAAATCAGCCGATCAAAGCGGATTTCGAGTATCAGGACGACTGATGCGACAGGACGTGGTGCAGATCAAGAGTTGTTGTACTGAACAGAATAACCGTCCCCCGGACATTCATGGGAGAACGGCGCCGACTATCAAGGAGAGAACATGAAGAAAAAAGGGATACTAGAGCGCCTGAAAGAAGGCCCCGTCCTCGGAGACGGAGGGTATTTACTTGAACTGGAAAAGCGCGGCTGGGTTCGCGCGGGCCCGTTCACACCCGAAGTTGCCCTGACAAGGCCCGACGCCTTGCGAGAGTTGCATATCGAATTCCGGCAAGCGGGCGCCGAGGTTCTGCAGGCCCTGACCTTTTATGCCAGTCGCGACAAATTGGCCACTGTTGGGCTGCAAGACCGGCTTGAAGATCTGAACCGGGCCGCGGTGCGCATCGCCAAGGATGTTGCGGGCGACCAGTGTCTTGTCGCCGGCAACCTTAGTCTCACCTGGATGTACGAGCCCAACAGTGCCTCCGCCGCTGATCGCGTCCGCAAAACGTTCGACGAGCAGCTCACCGTGCAAGTGGAGGAAGGCGTCGACTTCATCATTGGCGAAACCTTTTCCTGGCTTGGCGAGGCGCTGATTGCCGTCGAACGCGGCAAGAAGAGCGGTCTTCCTGTGATGGTCACGATCTGCTTCGAGAATAAGGACGAAACTGCCGAGGGAAAGAGTGCCGCTGAAGCCGCCAAGACTTTGCTGGATGCCGGCGCCGACATCGTTGGCATGAACTGTCTGCGTCCACCCGCGCATATCCTCGGTCCTATGGAGGAGATGCGAAAGGCGGTCGACGGATACCTCGCCTGCCAGCCGGTCGCCTACCGCACTCCCAAGGACAGGCCGGATTTCACCAGCTTGCCCGAATTTCCTTTGGGTCTTGATCCGCTTCAGCTTACGCGCAAGGAGATGGGCGATTACGCATCACGCGCGAAAGAAATCGGTATCAACTACATCGGGGCGTGTTGCGGGGCAGTAGCGATCCATACGCGAGAGATGGCCCGAGCGCTGGGAAAACTCTCCGAAGACAGTAGGGTGTGGAAAAAAGGTGGCGAGAAGCCGATGTCGGCTTACGAGTATTACGGACACGACCAAATGATCGTGAATGCCAAAAAGTAAACAGCTCTCCCCATAAAAGCGGCCAGCTTCGAGCTGGCCGTTTTTTATGGCTTCGAGTATGGCGGATCACCTGGTTTCGGCGGCGGATAATCCTTGCCGTACATATTCTTGTGCGCTGGGACTATTCCCGGTGCAGAAATATGCAGCTCGCCAAGATTTGCCGTGGCTTCGCCGACGTTGACCTCCCGAGTCATGGCGGTTAAGGCTTCAGGGGTTGCAGTCTCGTACCATTCGTGAAGCGTGTAGCGTCCCGCAGGCACCCGCGGGATCATGATCTGGCCCTTACGGTCGGAGATGCCATAATAAGGCGTGCTTAGAGCAATCACGACGGCACTCATCTCTGCATGAATATTGCAAAAGATGTAGGAGATCCCCGGCTTGTCAAAGAGAACGTCGCGCGAACTCCCGGCCTCATACAAACCCAGATCAAAGCGCTTTCCTTCAAAAAGTGAAAACACATTGTGAAAGAAAGGGTCGCGGTTCGGAAACTGAACCTGAGTGCCGACCGGAATTACAAGAATGTGCGGCTGGAAACTCTTATTAGTCTGGACTAGGGCTGGGTGCTGCGCTGGCTGCACCCGTGCCCCAACTGCGGCAGCATCCAAAGGCGTAAGCCACAACACGACCTGCGGGTTGCTTGACTTACCCTTCTTGCCCGTATCCTTTGACGCAACCGTAGCCGTGACGTTCACCTGCGCGTGTGCCAACCCAAGGCACGCAACCATAGTCATCGCCAGTCCGTAATGATGGAGCTTTTTCATCTCAGAAGAAGACTCCCATCATGACGTTGATCTGTTGCGCGTTATTGTGGGCCCAGTCCAACTCGTATGATTGCAGATGCCGGTATTCGGCCGAAAACAGCAGATTGGACCTCGGCCGATAGATAAAGTTCCCTAAAATGCTGCGGTTCTGAACCCACAAAGGCCCGGCGTAGGGTTCACTGCTGGATGCGCCGCGGGCCTCAGAAGCAAAAGGATTATCCAAGCCAAAGGCTGCGTTGAACTCCAGTTTTGGAGTAGCGCGGAATTTCAGTTGCGACCATCCTCCTGCTGAATCAAGTCCGCGGATCGGAGTCTCCGGATCGTTCGGGTTTCCCTCGTACACCACGCTGCGGCCGATTCCACCATTCAATCCCGCAATCGCGCGTCCGCGATACAGTTCTCCGGTCAGAGACAGCCTTGAGACCAACGGTATCTGCCAGTCCATCATTCCGGCCCAACCATCGGCCTTGTGCCCATATCCCCAATCCTGATGCCCGTAGTATCCAGCGACGCCGATACTGATGGGAACAGCAGCGCGCTTCTGGCTCCAGGCCAGTCTTGAACCGTATGCGGGCTGTCCAGAAGCTTCACCGGGTCCTGCCGAACGGAAATAGGAATCGCTAGGAAATTCGCCCGTGAGGCTATCGAAGATTCCGCCCTGCACAGTGACCGTCTGATCGTCAGTCAAATCAAAGCGATGTTCGACGCGGACCTGGGGTGTCCAGGTCCACAGATTGCCGGAATAGCTGAAGGCTGGCACCGCCAGCGATGCGTAGGAGGTCGGGGACAACGGCGACAGAAAGAGTTCATCCTGGCCGGCAACAATCGAGGTGTGCTCCCAGTCGAGGCGCGCACTGGCTGTACGCAGGCGGAAGACACCGGAATCGACGCCATTCCAGGTGGAAGAAAATCCGCCGGCAAAGTCGGCCTGTAGACTGGCCGAGGTTCTAGCTCCCGCCAGCGTGGGACCGAAAACTTCAAGACCAACCTCGGATTGCCGCACGGTTGCGCCGAAGTCGCCGTTGCCTTGGTTTGGACCAATAGCGATTACGGGAACGTCCTGATTGTCGGTTGTGCCGCGGTTGCTGAAAAGATTGAGCAATACCAACCCAGATAGTCGGACCCGGTATTTCGACCCGCTCTCGACTTTAGTCTGATATTGGTCATCCACCTTGCTATTCAGTAACTGGAAGTTGTCTTCCAGCGTAGCGAGACGGTTTGTAAGGGGTTCTGTGGAAGTCGAAGATGAAGCCGTCGTTTCCGTAGAGTTTGCGACGGCCGACGCCGCGCCGCCAGTAGCCGTAGCGCCGTAAGTATCGGCAACTCCTGAATGGGCCGAGCTTTCTTTGGCCTGCAAGGCCTTCACCTGGCGCGACAGTTCTCGGTTCTCCGCGCGATATTGCTCGGTCTCAGTCCGCATGGCGCTCATGGCTTCCCGCAATCCTTGGACTTCCTGGCGAAGCTCCTGGATGGCGGCGACCGATCCGTCAGAAGCCTGTTGAGCCTCGGGGACGGGATTTTGCGACCAACCGTACACGCTCATCGAAGTGATAAACAAGGTGAGTGCAAAGCATCGAATGCTACCCGATAAACTCTTCCCTCGTTTCACAAGGCCCCTCCCTAAGAACATCCAGCATCCCGAAGTGTTTTGAATTCCAAACCATCCCGGCAAGAGCGGCTCTGCGTTACTTCCGGGCTTCTAGTCTGATTGAACGCGTTTGGCGGGCGTTACAGGTGGCACTTCGATTCGCCCTTCCCCTCCCGTGTTCGTGCTGGATGACGAACTGAGGGGTAAAGTAATGCGAAAAATCGTTCCACTCGTCGATGTGCTCTCTACCATTACATCTCCACCATGGTCCTGAATGATCTTCTGCACTACCGTGAGGCCCAAACCCGTTCCATTTTCCTTACCATAGCTCACAAAAGGATCAAAGAGTTTGGCGCGAATCGACTCAGGTACTCCCCGTCCGTTGTCGGCGAAACGAACAAGGACGCCATCCGCGATCTCCCGCAACTCGATAACGATCTCGCCCCCATCACCGGAGATTGCCTCACAAGAGTTCAACAACAGATTGTAGAAAACCCGCTCGAGTTTGCGAGAGTCAAACCATCCTCTGCAGTTGCCCTCTTGCGACACCGTAATTTTGACCGGGTGATAGTGAGGATGAGAGCGCACCGCCGTGACAACTCGCTCAATAGTGTCCTTGACGCTTCCGTAGGTGGGACGCAGATTTTCGCGGGTGCGCGAGAACTCCAGCAAGGAGTCAATCAGTTCGGTCATCTGATTCACTGCGCTTCGAACTTCCTGATAAAGCTCCTCTCTTTGGTCCCCGGAGAGCCGCGCCTCACACAGAAATTCGGCGTTCGCCACGATCGCCGCCAGGGAATGACGAAGATCATGAGATATCGAACTTGCCATCCGGCCAATGGTGGCCAGCCTTTCGGACTCAAGCAATTCCTGCTGTGTCTTGAGCAGGTTGGCGCGCATGCGATTGAAAGCGCGTGTCACCTCGGCCGCCTCGTCTCCGCCCCGGGCCTCCAATGCGTAGTAGAAGTCTCCCTTCTCCAGCGCGCGCACACCGGCCACTAGATTCCCCAGTGGGCGCGTGAACGTGTGCGAGAGGAAAAATACCAGCGCGCTTCCGCCAAGCACGGCCGTCAAGCCAACCCCAAGAAGCAGATTGTTGAGGCTGTTCAAAAAGGCCGTCGATTGGTCGAACGACTTCAGAACAATCAATCCAACCGACGGACTCTTACCCGGTGCCAATTCCAGCGACGTGCTCAGAAACCGTTCTTCCCCCAGCTGAATTTCTTCCGGTTCGGTCATTCCCGAGGCTGCGTAAATCACCGGATGGCGCGAGAGTTCCACCTCTCGGGACGGGTCGAGTGTGCTCCGAACGATGTTTGAGCCGTAGGAGAAAGCCACCTGGCTCGCGGCAATTCGGCTCAACTGAGAAGCAACTGTATCGTCAATTTCGTATCCGACGACGAGATAGCCCAACAAGTGATCTTCGGCCGCCGGGCCAAAGTAGATTGGCTTCTCGAATACCTGATAAAGGTGCTGCGCCCCAAACCACCATTGCCCCGGACCTCTCTGGTTGAAAGAATTGCCAAGCGATAGTTGGGCCATTTCACGGCTAAATCCCGGGCTTGAAGTATGCAGAGCGACGACCTTACCGGTCCGGTCGGCCAGCACAAACAAGTCACTGCCGGCCAGTTGCCACATGGATGTCGAAGCGTCCTGAATCGTAGCCTCGTGCTCCGTAGTCATCAACGCTCGCAGATTAGGCAGATCGGCCAGCAACTCGACCAGGTGGGAAAGAGTCAGCTCCCGCTCCCGTTGAAAGTTTTGAAAGGTAGTTACTGAGTTGTGCAAATCCGCGAATATACTTTTGCGCACCTGTGCCTGCACGCTGCGCCGGACCAGCAGCAGGCTACTGCAGGTCAGACCAGCAGAGATCAGTAACATGGAGAGCAGAAACTTGGTGCGGATACGAAGCTTCACCATGTTCCCTTCTCCCCGTCACTGGGAATCGGTACCGACCGGTAATAACCATCAACGGACAAACTTATACCCCATGCCGTGCACCGTACGGAAGTGGGTGGGGTTGGCCGGATCGCGTTCCAGCTTCTGGCGAAGCTTCAATATGTGATTGTCCACGGTGCGAGTCGTGGGGTAATTGTGATATCCCCAAACTTCGTTCAGTAATTCATCCCGTGAAATCACCCGGTCGGCGTTCTGTACCAGAAATTTCAAGGTCTTGAATTCCTGCGCCGTCAGGACCACCGCCTCGCCTTCGCGAATCACTTCCATTTTCACAAAATCTACCGCAATTCCGTCGAACGAGACCACATCGGGACTTGGCTGCTTGACCGTACGCCGAAGCGCCGCACGGACCCGAGCTAGAAGCTCACGGGGACTGAACGGCTTAGTCACGTAATCGTCGGCGCCCAGTTCGAGCAACAGAACTTTGTCCGAAACGTCACTGGCAGCACTCAGCACGATAATTGGAATACTGGGAGAAAGCTGTTTGATTTCGCGGCAAACGTCACGTCCCGACATCTCTGGCAAACGTAAGTCGAGGACGATAACCGAAGGAGCAGCTTTGCGGAATGATTCGACCGCGGACCTCCCGTCCGCAGCGATCTCCGTCTGAAAACCCTCGGTCTCGAACAGGCGCCGGAGGGCTTTCTGCACGGCATGATCATCCTCCACGACCAGTATCCGCTCCATGGTGTTGACCCTCGCGACATTGTAGGTGTTTTCTTTGGCAAAAACTGTCGGACTACGCTGCCCTGCCACTTCTCGTAGATTCTCGGTGCGCAACATAGAAGCTCCTCAGCCAAGCTCAATCTGCAACAGCTTACTACCTCGAAAGGCTGGGAACCGCTGTCAAATCAGATTGTTAACAAGGTTTTTACAACTGGGGGACAAATGGAAGACATGTTGGGGAATGTTCGCTTCCCGGCTTCGAATCAACCGACTTTCAAGACCTTTGCCCGCCGCGGGCATCGCGGGTGCCGCGAAGCCACTCTCTGGCCCTCCTACTCCGAGACCCGACCCGAATTGCAAACGCGTACTGATTCCCTTGGTGCCTGTCCCTCCGTCACTATTGTCTAGATGCTGCCGGTGGTTTCTACTAATGATCACAAGTTTTTCTTTTTCAGAAGCTTAGTGGGGGTAAGGTTGGTCGAAGATCCGAAGTGGGAACTGGCGATTTTAGCGACAGTTCAGGGCTTCTACGAGAAGCTATTGCAAGAGCACGTTGGGGGAGAGGTTCCGGTTCCGGCTGGCCTCGAAACCGTCTCGTTGCAAGAAAGTGAAGACAACGTTGTCGAGACGCTCAGCCGCATGCATCGCTGGCTGCGTCTGCTCGACATGGCAATTACCCCAGCCATGTTAAGACGCGCGCTTACCCAGGACACCGATCCGGAGATCGCGGAAGCCATCCTGCGCTATTTCTCCCGCAAGCGCGATGCCGGTGGAGATACTAACCGCGACAAAACGGATCTGGTCGCGACCTTCTTATACCGTCATCCTCGCGTGCCCGGTCAGTGGGAACAGCGTGGCTATGGACTTGACGGATCGTTGCCCCTATCGCCCTTCGAAATCGCGCTCATCGAAATCCTGTCCGATGCCGAAGTGCCAGCCCTGCTGGACGAGCAATCGCAAATTCTGCGCGAGTTCGATCCTCTCCAGGAGGAAGCTCAGGGCTTCCGGGATCTGAACGGGTTGCTCGATTCCGATATCATCGGCCGCGTGCGGCGGCTCAAAGAATCTCTGGGAGCATCGTTTTTCCACCCAGGCGTTTTGGCCACGCTAGCTCCTTACAATGCGGCGTTTGGCAGGCAGTTCGATGAACTTTTCCTGAAAGCGACCGCGGAAATCAAGAAATTTGCCGAGGCTCTTGAAGAACAGGGCGGAAGCATCTTGGGCAACGTCGACGGGGTGGACGTCACCGTGGAGCACGTCGCGTCGTTGCAGGAACGCGATCTTTTGAAGATCGACTACGGAACCGCGCTCGATAAGTTCCGGCGGGTATCCAAACTGCGAAAGACCTTGCAACTGCGCCCTCCGGTTCGGCTCACTCCCAAGTTGGTGAAGACGCCGGCCAAGCCACCCTCGGCAGTGAAACCCTGGTCCGTCGAGCGACTGGATGTGGACTTCCTCCGTGCCGCTGTGACCCCACAACAAATCTCCACGGAAGAAGGCAAATTGCTTCGCATTGAGGAATCAATTCGGGTCTTTGTCCGTGTTGCGGATCCGAAGTTCCGCCAAATCGTGCCCATGCGCTACTTCAACCTGATGCTCAGCGAGTCCGAGGCTGGAGCTTTCTGCGCGGAGTATCTCGAAGAGAAGAGCTTGCGCGCCGGAGTGGCGCGCGTTTTGCTGCGACTCACAGCTGTGGGAGCACGCATCAATACCGAACTGGAGGAACTCAAGCGTTCGGAGAATTCCCAGTCGCTATGGAAGCTGCATGCCGACTCCTTGATCGTTCTCCTTTCGGTCAGCCGCTCCGCTCACGAAAACGCCTCGCGCGTTCTGGGATTGGCTCGTCAACACGGCAGCGACAACGAAATCCGTGCTATTGAATCCTCAATCCAGAAGCTGCATGCCTGCTCCGAACTGGCCCATCGAACCCTGGCTGGCAAGGCCGAAGCCAAAGCGGTGAGCGCGTCGGTCTAGTCCGGTTCTTCGCACTCGTTTGCGAACTCTCTACCAGCTTTTCTTTGCGCCTTTACGATCTTCACGGTAAAAATTCTTGTCTTGCCAACAGGAAAATTCTCGATCGCGTACCTCGCTCAAGAGAAAAAGGCCCCAAAAGCTTTGAGCTTTAAGGGCCAAATTTCTGAAATTCAGGGGACCTAGTTGATGTCGAACTGCTCCTGATGCAGTGCCGGATCGCTCTTGATGATGACCGTCTTCTTGGTCAATTCTTCCATCTCAGTAAGCAGCTTCCCGTTTCCCGACTTCAGAGCTTTCGCCACTTCGGGGTTCACTCGCAGCATCACATCCGAGTGTTCCAGATGCTTGGCGAGCTTTCGCATCTCGATGTAAATCTCGTCGCACACCGTAGACACTGACTTTATAAATCCGGTCGATTGGCAATAGGGACACGGCGCACCAATGGTCCGCTCTAGAGATTGCTTCACGCGCTTTCGCGTGATCGCCACCAGTCCGAAGTCATTAAACTGAAGTACTTTTGACGGCGCACGGTCACTGCGTAACGCCTCTTCGAGCGCCTGCATGACCTTCTGACGATTGCGGCGCTCATCCATGTCAATGAAATCGATGATGATGATGCCGCCAAGGTCGCGCAGTCGGATTTGCCGCACAATCTCCTTGATCGCATCCACGTTGGTTTTGACGATCGTGTCTTCTAACCGCGCCGTCTTACCGACGTACTTGCCGGTGTTGATATCGATCGCGACCAACGCTTCCGTCTGATTGATGACGATGTAGCCGCCGCTCTTCAGCCATACTTTCGACTTCAGCGCCTTATTGATTTCCTCGTTCAGGCCGAACTGCTCGTAGAGAGGCGTTTCCTTGGTATACAGCTTGACTCGCTTCACCAGCGAAGGCTGAAAACGATTTGCGAACCGCAGGATGCGCTCGTACTCCTGTTCGGTATCCACCCAAATCGCCGAAAATTCCGACGTCACCTGATCACGCAACACTCGCTCGACCACATTAAGATCGTGATAAATCAGCGCCGGCGATTTGCCATTCTCGGAGCGGTTCTTGATTTCATTCCACAGGTTCTTGAGGAAGCGGATATCCGCTCGCAACTCTTCTTCGTTCGCTCCCTGCGCGGCAGTCCGCACAATGAAGCCGCCGTGGCCGTTTTCACGCTCGCTGATGATGATCCGCTTCAGGCGCTGGCGTTCTTCTTCGGAAGCAATCTTGCGGGAAACACCGGTGTGATTGACCGTCGGCATGTAAACCAGGAAACGTCCAGGCAGCGCAATGTGACTGGTAATGCGCGCGCCCTTCTTGCCGATCGGCTCTTTGGCAATCTGCACCAGAATTTCCTGACCTTCTTTGAGGAGATCGGTGATCTGTGGCAGTTGCTGCGGTTCTTGCTTGCGAAAGCGGCGGCCGCCACGTCGTCCGCGAGGACCCCGGCGATCAAAACCGGGACGCGGGGCGCGCTGCGTGTAGCCAGCAGTGCCAGCCGGAGCCCGAACTTCGACTCGCGCATCCACCGTGCCGTTTCCACGAGCTTCTGCATCCAGCAACGCTTCAGCCTCAGCCTGCGCTTCTTCGATCTCGGCTTCTTCCGCTTCTTCTTCGGCAACTTCATCAACAGCTTCTTCGGAACCCACCTCTGCGATCTCGAAAGTACCGTCGGTACCAGGCTCGGCCAAAACCGGCAAAGAAGTTTCGGAAACCGGTTCTCCCGAGGCGGCTATCTCCTGCAGGTGCGGCTGATCGGAGCCGTTGGCATCGTGGGTTTCTTCTTCCATCTCCTCGAAAGCCGCGTCGTCTTCAAGATCTTCAATGTAGGAATCGAGCTCCGCTTCTTCCTCTTCGATCTCTTCTTCTTCCATTGTGCCGGCGGCTGGGGCGGAAACGATTCTCTGTTCCGAATGTTCCGGAAAGATCTCAGGCTTAGGTGCAATTTCGGTGTTTTCGATGATTGCCGTATCGCCAAAAATCGCGGCGACATTCATCTCGTGCAAACGCCGCTGCTCACGGTCCCATTCGGGCGTTCCCACTTCAGGAACAGCAGGCCGTTCCTCGCGCGAACCACGGCCACGGGCTTTGGGTTGAGACTGGACTTCTGACTCGGCGAATAAAGGCTCGTCCTCGGGAAAGGCTTGCGCAATCGGCTTTGGTGTTGTGTCTGTTGTGCTGCGCTGACCTACCCCAGCAGTCGCGGAACGACTCTGCGCAATACGCTGGTACTTCGATATCGATTCGCCGGGTAGGAGAATTGGCTGGTAACCCGGCGGCGGCCCAAAATCGTCCCGTTCTGCTCGCTCTGGTCTCTCACTTCGCTCCGGCCGCTCGGTCCGTGGAGCGACTTCATTCGCTGGCCGGGCGAATTTCGAGTCAGGCATGCGCTCGCCCCGACGACCGCGGCGACGGCGGCGATTCCGCCAGTCATTCTTCCCATCGCGCGGCTCACCGCCATTGGTCCTTGGTTGGCTATCAGTCTCTTCGCTGGCGGCTTCGACGTGAGATTCTGGAACTGCTTCGACGCGCTCCCGAGGTGCAGGCTCTGGGACTGGCTGAACTTCGCTTCGGGACGGGACTGGCTGTTGGCCTACGTTGCGATTGGTGGGAATGTCGTCGACTTCCTCTTCATCCTGTAATTCCATGAAGTCGGAAACGTAAAGGAAGGCATCGCGTTCAAGTCCGATGTCCACAAAAGCGGACTGCATGCCGGGAAGAACTCGGGTCACTCTCCCCTTGTAGATAGAACCAGCCAGTGTGTATTCGTTTTCGCGTTCTAGATAGATCTCCGCGAGTTGATCGTCTTCCACTAAGCCCACCTTGGATTCGTGGGGGGTGGAGGACACAAATAATTCTCTTGTCATACTTACTCCGGGCCTGCGCTGTTAATCAGTCTGCAGGATTCACCGGAACAGTGGAGGGAAACAGCGGGACAGGGTGGAGCTCTGCGATGATCGTCTTCAGATGATGAAGACAACCTGGGCTAGGGGGATTCCCCCGATACCACAATCGTTCGACAAGCTGGAAACTCTTGTTCACGTATCGCAATTGCGCCCGGGGTTTGTGACCGCTCTCTCCACTCTGGGAGGGGGCCGTTACCTGCCCGGATACGCCTAGCTTTCAATCCTGTCCGGCCTCTCACTCTGCTGGCCGGTGATTGCCCTCTTTACGCGAGGGCGTTCGTAATCTTGAATTTAGCCGCCGGTGGCAAGCGCGGCAACTCTCTTTGCCTTCTTCCGTCCGCTTCAGTTCACGAATCGGCGCATTCTTACATTCATGACAATTCCCAGCGCCAGAAACATGAACAAGACAGAAGACCCGCCGTAACTCATTAAGGGCAAAGGTATTCCGGTGACCGGCATAAAGCCGACTACCATGCCGACGTTGACCAGAATATGGAAGCTAAGCACAGCCACCACACCCATGACGACGAATGTGCCAGCGCGGTCGGGCGCTGTCTGCGCATTCTGCGTCAAACGCATCAGCACGATAAAGTATAGCAGCATTACACTTAGCGCGCCCACAAATCCGTGTTCCTCGGCGAACGCGGCAAAAATGAAGTCCGTTTGGGGAACTGGGAGGAAAGAAAGGTGGGTCTGGGACCCGGCCGAACTACCCCAGATTCCACCTGAACCCACAGCGATCAGAGACTGTATCACTTGGTACCCGGAGCCTTGGCTGTCAGCGTCGGGCTGCATGAAGCTGGTCAGCCGCTCCCGTTGGTAGGGCTTGAGAACATGGAAGGCGACGGGCATCATCAGGCCCGCTAGGAGAAGCACAGCTGCGGCTTGCTTTAACCGCAGTCCCCCGAGAAACAGCCCCATGATAGCGATTGGGAGATAGGTCAGCGCCGTGCCTAAGTCCGGTTGCGCCAGAACCATCAGCATGGGTATACCAACAATCGCACCGGCCTTCATAAAGTCCGGCCAAGAAAGCTCCCGCTGATGCAGATCGGCGAAATACTTGGCGACAGAGAGAATCAGGATGAGCTTCACCCACTCCGAAGGCTGAAAGTGCCCGCCACCCGGCATTTTGACCCAGCGCCGCGCTCCCAAGTACTTTTGTCCGAAAACCATGACCGACATCAGCGATGCAATGGACACGATGTACATCCAATGCACCCGCTCTAGCAGCACCTGATAGTTCACGATGCTCATCAGGAACATGGCGCCCACACCACCCAGAATCCAATAAACCTGCCTGATATGAGCGCCCGCAAACTTGGTGTGCATGGTCGCGCTGCGAATTTCCAACACCCCCAGTCCACAGATCATGAGGATGAATACGAAGAGCAGCCAGTCAAAATCGCGAAATGAAACGTAACGTGACATTCTCTTAGCTCAACAACTTCCTAATCCCTGTGAACCTCTGGGCTCGCCGTTTAAGTCTTTACTGGATGCCGATTGCTGATTCCAGTTATTCAATCCCCGGAGCAGCCGTAGCCAAAGGCATCCGCTTCTTGGGCACTTCAATCGAAAATTTCCCTGCTTTCAACTCGTCGTCATCCGACCCGTCTGGAGCGCTTGAGTTCCAGACCGCCCCAATCTCCACCTTGCCGGAGGAGTTCGCCACTTTGTTAGGCTCACGTTGCTGCTTCTCCACATAGGCCTTGATGACCTGGGCCGCGATACGAGCCGCAAACTGTCCGTGCTCACCGCCCTCGAATAGAACGGCCACGACAATCTCAGGGCTTCGCCGCGGAGTAACTCCGACAAACCAGGCGTTGTCCTTGAACTTCGATTTCCCGTTCGCGGTTTTCGCCTTCAGCGCATTGCTGACGGTCTGCGCACTGCCTGTTTTTCCGGCGAAATCAATTCCCTGAAGATGCGCGCTGGGCGCCGTACCCAACGGCGTGGGCACGTCCGCCATGGCGTCGGTAATGATCTCCCAATTCTTGGGATCAATCGGGATCTGTACCTTGTCCTGCTGGTTCCCTACTGGCACGATGTTCGCCGGCAGATCGCTGGGGTTGGTGACATGCGGCCGCACCAGCAATCCTCCGCTCGCGATTGCGCCGATAGCGCGCGCCAATTGAATCGGTGTAGCAGCTACAGCCCCTTGTCCGATTCCGACGGAAATCGTCTCACCCGCATACCATTTCTGTTTGAAGTTCCGAATCTTCCACTCCTCGGAGGGCATGACTCCGGAAACTTCCTGTGGAAGATCGATTCCCGACTTCTGCCCCAATCCGAAAGCGGTCGCGTACTGCGCAATGCGCCCAATGCCGAGGCGTTCCGCCAGCGTATAAAAGAAAACGTCGCACGACTGATAAATCGCTTTGCTGATATCAACTACTCCATGCGACCGGTGCTCCGCTGTGACCCAGCACTTGAAATAGCGGCCGTAAAAGGTCGCGCCTCCGTTACAAATCACATGCATGTCCTGGGCAACACCTTCTTGTAAACCAGCGGTTGCCATGATGATCTTGAATGTCGATCCCGGCGCCAACTGCGCCTGAATTGCTTTATTCAGGAGCGGGTGGTCGTCATCGGTGACCAGCTTAGTCCACTCATCGCGAGACACACGCACCGCAAAGTCGTTCGGATCGAACGTGGGCCGGCTCACCATCGCCAGGATTTCTCCATTGCGCGGATCCATCGCTACAATCGCGCCGTTCCGGCCAGCCAAGGCCTGCTCGGCCGCGATCTGAAGGTCGATATCTACCGTCAGCTTGAGCTGTTTTCCGGGCTCTGCTGGTTTTTCTTCCAGTTGGCCCATCTCACGCCCGCGACTGTTGACCAGTACCTGGCGAGAGCCGTTCTTGCCCATCAGAATCTGGTTGTACTGCAGCTCAACTCCCGACTTCCCCACCACGTCGCCCGGGTTGTACAGCTCGAACTGTGCCTGGTTGAGCATGTCTTCGCTGACTTCACCAACATAGCCAACCAGGTGCGCCATGAACCCGTTTCGCGGATAGAGGCGTCGATGCGCCATGATGGTGTCGAGTTCAGGCAACTCGTTACGATGCGATTCGATAAAAGCAACTTCATCGGGTGTGATGTCGTCTTTCAAATAGATCGGCTGGTACTGCGGCATGCCGGCGAAGTGCCTTACTCGATCGCGAATGTCTTTCGGATCGAGGTGCAAGCCCTGAGCGATCAGATCGGAATCCGCTACCAGGTCATGCGAAGAATCACGCAACAGCAAGGCGGAAAAAGAAGGATAGTTATCGACGATGATGCGGCCTTCACGATCCAGAATTTTGCCGCGAGGTGCCAAGATCGGAACATTGCGCACGCGGTTCTTTTCCGCCAGCGAAGAGTACATATCGCTCTGCATCACCTGCAACCGCCACAGTCCCCAGACCAGAATCAAGAAAATGGCGAGAACGATGTACTGCACCGAGGTCAGTCGGATCGCCGATACTTTTTCGTCGCGGCCAAACATCAGGTTTCACACTCCGAGCAGTCCGATTGTCGCGAGACACGACCAATCAGGTCCCTACATCCACCATTTCCCAGGAAGAGATTGTCCTTATTGTAGTCCCGTATACCCCAACCCATTGTTGGTTCAGGGTGACGAAAGTGCGAAAGGCTTACGGGATTGAGAGCTTCGAACCGCCGCGGCATCTTCATACTCACGTGCGTTGCTTGAATCGATCGAGCAGAGCGAAAAGCCCCACCGCTACCACGGCGTTCGCCAACGCCGCGAGCAGCTCGTGCGGCCAACTCCACTGCAAGCTGAGTCGAACCAGCCCTCGCGCTACTGCAAAGTAAACAATCTCGTGGACGACATAGAAGAACAGCGTCACCAAAAACCGGGAACCAGCGTTCTCCACGTCGATCTTTACCCCGAGCGACGAAGCGGCGTAGCCCACGACAGTTTTCGCAATCCCAAACAAACCGAGCGGGTGGATCGTCAGCGAATCCTGGAGCAGTCCAATTGCGGCGCCAGTCAACAGTCCGGTAACCGGACTACGCCGCGCCACCGAAAAGAAGATCACTACCAGAAAAGGCAGGTCGAAGATATTGAAAAAAGGCAGCCATCGCGGCAGGAAGGCCTGAATCGCAACTGCCGCCAGCGGAATACCAATCGCCGCCGGAATACTGAAGCGGTAGACCTCAATCTGCTCGTTCGATGTGTAAGTGATGGGCACGCTATTGAGGGTTGCTCTCCGGCGTGGTTGTCGGCGCAGTTTGAGTTTCGCTTGGAGTTGCGGATTTAACCACCGGCGGCTTGTTGACCTTCGGCACAGAGTTACCGGTGGGCGTCACCGGCTTCGAAGTTGTCGAATTTGTCAGCCCGACCCCACTGGGATTTTTCCCGGGAACTGTCGGCTTAGCCCCTGGGCCAGCCGAATTGCTCTGTGTCGGAGTAGATCCGGCAGACTTCTGACTTGTTCCATTTGGCGGCAGCATGGACGTCGGTGGTGGCACGGCGAACTTCAAGCCACTGGTCGGAGGCGGCGTCGCAAATGGATTGTTTTGTCCCTCGGCGGAATCTGGAACTGAAGGCAGTCGCTGCGCCAGAATATCAGCGGCCCGGATGCGCTGTCCGTTATCTGCAACGTCTGGCTGCTTTTCTTCCTGCTGAGTGATGACCAAAACTTCTTCGAGGCGGCTTAAGTCCGCAGTTGGCTTCACTCTGATGTTCAAGAAAAGTTCGTGCCCTTGCGACACCTTGCCGACTGTTCCGATTGGCAGGCCCTTGGGAAAAATTTGATCGCCACCGCTCGTCTGCACCGTATCTCCCGGCTGCACCGTTTCGTCGGACATCACATTTTCGAGAACAACTTCTCCTGCAGCCGTTCCCCGCAAAACACCTTGCAGTCGCGACTTCTCCAGAATGGCGCCGACTCCACTGGTCTGATCGTTGATCAGCAAAACCTGGGAAGTACCGTTAAAGACTCGAAGCACCTTGCCAACCACACCGTCAGCGGTAATGACTGCCATGTCTTGCTTAAGCCCATCCCGCGCGCCCTTGTCGATATAGATAGATCGTGATTGCTCGCTGCCGCTCGATCCGATGACCTGCGCGGGCAGAGTTCGCGAAATGAATTGCTCCTTGAAACCCAGAAGCGCCTGCAACCTTCGCGCTTGCATGGCGTCTTCGCTCAGCCGAACCTGCTCAATGCGAAGCTGTTCGATCTGCTGCCGCAACTCACGGTTCTCCTGGCGAACGCCGCGCAGGTAGAAGTAGTTTCCCCACAGATTGCGGGTACCGTGCTGTATACCAACCAGACCTTTTTCCAGCGGGGTGACCGCGCTCACGGCCCATATGCGGATGAGGCGTGTGGGTTCATTGTCGGAGGAGCGCTTGACCTGGACGGCGAGGCCAAGAACCTGCAGAAACAGGACTCCAACGAGAATCACCAGATTACGATAACGGCCGAGAACGGATTCCATGACACCAGTTTCAGAGTTTCGAGTTTCAAGTTTCGAGAGTTTCAAGTTGCGAGAGGCTCTCGCCCCTCTCTTTCAAGCGCACAACTCGAAACCTGAAACTTGGAACTGGTTCTATTCGATCGAGATTTTTCTGAGCAGTTTGAAATCGCTAAGCATCTTGCCGGTGCCAAGTACCACGCTGCACAGGGGATCATCGGCAATCGAAACCGGCAAGCCGGTTTCTTCGCGAATACGCTTGTCGAGGTTCTTCAACAACGCGCCGCCGCCGGTAAGGACAATACCGCGATCACTGATATCAGCGGACAACTCAGGTGGCGTACGCTCGAGCGCCACGCGAATCGCGTTCATGATGGTCGATACACATTCACTCAGCGCTTCCCGAACTTCGCTGTCATCGACGGTAATGGTCTTGGGAACGCCTTCGATCAGGTTCCGACCTTTGATCTCCATGGTGAGCGGCTTGTCCAGCGGGTAGGCTGATCCGATATCGATCTTGATCTGCTCCGCCGTGCGTTCGCCGATCAGCAGGTTATATTTGCGCTTCAGGTAATTCATGATGGCTTCGTCCATCTGATTACCGGCCATGCGCACCGAACGTGAGTAAACGATGCCGCTCAAAGAAATGACCGCGATATCAGTCGTGCCGCCGCCGATGTCCACCACCATGTTGCCGCTGGGCTCGGTGATGGGAAGACCCGCGCCGATAGCCGCCACCATGGCCTGCTCGACGAGATGCACTTCGCTGGCTTTCGCGCGGTAGGCCGAATCCATGACCGCGCGCTTTTCCACTTGGGTGATTTCAGAAGGCACGCCAATCACGATGCGCGGGTGCACCAGCATCTTACGGTTGTGCGCTTTCTGAATGAAGTAGTTCAACATTTTTTCGGTAACCTTGAAGTCGGCAATCACTCCATCCTTCATTGGCTTGATGGCCACAATGTTGCCCGGCGTTCGGCCCAGCATTTCTTTGGCTTCCTTGCCGACCGCTTCGACTTCGCCGGTATTCTTGTTGATGGCCACGATGGATGGCTCGTTTACGACGATGCCTTTGCCGCGCGCATACACCAGGGTGTTGGCTGTACCGAGGTCGATGGCAAGGTCGCTGGAAAATACGCTAAACAACGACCGCATGTTGTGCATGCGCGAACCGTTGGAATGAAACCCATTATTTGACATGACTACACTTTTCTCTCTGGTGAACTAGGTCGTTCCAGGTTGTGCTTCAAAACCTTAGCGAGGCAGCCTTATCTCTAATTCTATGTGATAAATGCAGACTGCGACCCGCACTAAAGTTCTGGCATCAAGGGTTCCGACCCGCGAATCCTTGCCCTGCTTACTGAATCACAACTTTCTTCTGCAAAGTATTCACTCCACCCTTTGCATTCTGAGCGGTCACGGTTATGGTGCTCTCGCCCGCCGGAAGCGGAGGAGTGAAATAGTGGAAGCCGCCGTCGTTCCCGATCATCGGAACTTCCCGGCCATTTACCATCACTCGGGCTCCCACTTCCGTCTTGCCTGTCAACTCAATGACGTGACCGTGCTGAATAAACGGATCGAGGTCCAGATTGATGGCATCGGTGTCTTTCCCCCGTGGAATAAGAGTGAAACGGTTCTTTTCGCTCTCCACCGACTCTTTGCCCTGCGCATCTTCCGACTGCACCAGCCAGTAGTAGGCTCCCTGCATCAAGCCGGAAACCATCACGTCAGCGGTCTTCACCGGTCGATCGACGATGGTTGACGAAAAATATGGGTTTTTCGAGATGCGCAATCGATACCCCACCGCGTTGGTCATGGGCGTCCAGGAGAACTCGATCGGCCTCGGATCTTGGGACACAAAAATGGGCATCATATTCGCTGGAGAAATCGGGGTGGGCGGGCCGATTTCCTTCAACTTGTCCATGTGCTTGCCTTGATCCTGAAAGTTCACCTTTTCCCAGTCGGCCAGGCGGACCGTCTCGCCGTTGCGTGTGACCTCGCCAGTACCTTTTTTGACCAGAATTTCGTGCTGGTCTCCCTTGGGATCGTTGTGCACCATGGCCGCGCTATCAGGCGCCAGAGAAGCGGTTGCACCAGCCACGATAACCTGCGACTTCGACCCTTCGACATAAGTCGCGGTCGCCAGATCCACGGTCCCAGTACTCACCGCAACCGCGACACTGGTCTGCGCCTGGTCGTTCGTGGAACTTTCTTCAATTACGATCAGGGAATCCTGTTTCACCGTGTAATTCGTTCCATCATTAAAAACAATCTTCGCCATTCCTTCGGAACTTGTCTGTACTACGTCGCCCTTCTCCAGAGGAACGCTGTAATCCGCAGTAACCCAGCTGTTGCCATTGGCCTTTTTGACCCGCACCGTACCATCAAGGGCAGTAAAATGCGCCTGCTGAGAGTTGGCATTTCCGGTTTTCGCCTGATTTCCTGCCGCACCAGCCACCGCTTCCAGCAAGTGCGTCCCTAGGCTGTTTGCCGCCTTGATCCCGGTCTCGGTTAGTTGCGGAAACGCCAACTTCATCCCCACACACAAGACCACGACCACCGCCAGCGCCGCCAGCAACACGCTTCGGTACGTGACAGTCTTCCACGCTACGTGGATCCCGGGCTTGCGGTTCGAAGACACGGAGGCCGCCAAAAACCTGCCAAATCCTTTAAGAATATGGAGTTAAATGCGAGAGTACCACAAGGCAAATGTGCGCGGAACAGGTAATCAAGTAGGGACATTACGTTCGTGCAGCGAAGGGAACCGCGAAAAATTTCCCCAAGCCATGCTTATTTCAAAGCGGGAAACGCCGCAGATTCCGCCTTCATGCTTCGCTGACGAAAGGGAATCCTGGGCTAGCTTTCCCCTGCTTACCGCAGCGGCAATCCGCCCGTTCGACTGAACGCCGCGCATCTCTAAAATCTAACGATCTTCAGCCCGGCTGCCGGTCCGCTTGCCGGGCTCCTGTGGGGGCAGTAGCATAGAAGGTTGTCCCTTGCCAGGACTTCCAACCAGCACTCATCCAGGAGGAATTTATGGCTAGCGATACTTTGACCGCCCCTACTATTGCAGGCACCGCGACCCGTCCCAAGGTTTACAAGAATTTTATCGATGGTGAATGGGTCGAATCCTCGACCGGAGAAACCTTTGAAAATCGCAATCCTGCCGACACTCGCGATGTCGTCGGAATGTTTCAGAAATCGGCCAAGCCTGATGTCGATGCAGCCGTCGATGCCGCAAAACGTGCTTTCGCCAAGTGGCGTCTGGTTCCGGCTCCCCGCCGGGCTGAGATTATCTACTCGGCCGCCGAAATGTTGTTGGAACGCAAAGAAGACTATTCGCGCGACATGACTCGCGAGATGGGCAAAGTCCTGAAAGAGACCCGCGGCGATGTGCAAGAAGCCATCGACACCGCCTACTACATGGCCGGAGAAGGACGCCGTATGTTTGGCCCGACCACGCCGTCCGAGCTTCCAAATAAGTTTGCAATGGCAGTTCGCCAGCCCGTCGGCGTTTGCGGAATGATCACTCCGTGGAATTTCCCGATGGCGATCCCTTCGTGGAAACTGCTTCCCGCATTGGTTTGCGGCAATACTTGCGTGATCAAGCCTGCCCAGGACACTCCGCTATCGACTTACAATCTGGTAAGCGTTCTCTCCGACGCCGGAGTTCCCAAAGGCGTCATCAATATTGTTTCGGGATTTGGTCCGGCAGTGGGCGGACCTTTGACCGAGCATCCCGATATTCGGGCCATTTCGCTGACTGGATCGAGTGAAGTCGGCCGCATCGTGGGTCAAACGGCGGCCAAGAGTTTCAAGCATTGTTCGCTTGAACTTGGTGGAAAGAATCCCATGATCGTTCTCGACGACGCCAACCTCGAACTTGCCGTTGAAGGCGGCCTCTGGGGAGGCTTCGGTACCACCGGCCAGCGTTGCACGGCCACCAGCAGAATCATCGTGCAGAAGGGCGTGTACGCCGAGTTCATCGAACGGTATGTCGAACGCGCCAAGAAACTAAAAGTCGGCAACGGATTGGATGAGACCGTCGAAATGGGTCCTGCAGTCAACGAGAACCAGCTCAATACCGATTTGAAGTACATCGAGATTGGCAAGCAAGAAGGCGCGAAGCTGAAATGCGGCGGCAACCGCCTTACCTCCGGCGATTATCAGTACGGCTATTTCCTGGAGCCGACAGTGTTCGTCGACGTCGATCCCAAAATGCGCATCGCCCAGGAAGAAATCTTTGGGCCGGTGGTCTCGATTATCCCTTGCGAAAACCTTGAAGACGCCATAGGAATTGCTAATGGCATTGCCTATGGACTTTCTTCCGCGCTTTATACGAAAGATGTGAACAAAGCGTTTTCTGCAATACGGGATCTTGACGCCGGCATTACCTACATCAATGCTCCGACAATCGGGGCCGAAGTGCACCTACCGTTCGGCGGAGTAAAAGCAACTGGCAATGGCCACCGCGAAGGCGGAATTGGCGCAATCGACTTCTACAGCGAGTGGAAAGCCATCTACGTCGATTATTCCGATCGCTTGCAAAGAGCGCAGATCGATCGCCCCGAGTAAAAAACGTAGCACCGATGTCGTCGCCGGCTCAGTCCAATGGAAGGCAATATTGGACGTGGGCCGGCCCGTCGCCGGCGGTGTCCTTAGGCATATCCACCTGTCCTCACCTTCCTTCGTGATCTCGTCCGATTACATTCCACTCCGCTTTGGGTAGAATCTAGCTGGAGTTCTGGAAACCCCATGCCGCTGACCCAAACCCGTGAAATCGCCGCCGCCAGCCGTCTTGAAAATGTTCGCTATGCCATTCGTGATCTTGCTTGCTATGCCGACGAAGTTGCAAAGCAGGGCCACAAGATTCTCCCGCTGAACATCGGCGATCCTATCACCTTCGATTTCGAGACTCCCGCACATCTCATCGAAGCCGTCTATAAAGCCATGCGCGACGGCAAGAACGGATACGCTCCATCGTCCGGAGTACCAGAAGCTCTGGACGCTATCCGCAGCGAGGCTGCTCGCAAGGGCATTTCGTCCCTGCGAGACGTTTTCGTCACCACCGGCGTGAGCGAGACCGTCGATCTCTGCCTCACTGCGCTGCTCAATCCCGGAGAAGACTTGCTCACCCCGAGCCCCGACTATCCACTCTATTCGGCGGTGCTGGCCAAGTTGGGTGTGGGACTCAACACTTACGACCTGAACGAAGATGATGGCTGGCAGCCCGATCTCGACGACATTAAACGAAAAATCACGCCCCGCACTCGTGGCATCGTGTTGATTAATCCGAATAATCCCACCGGATCGGTCTGCACGCGAACCATGCTCGAAGGCATCGCTGAACTGGCCCGTCGAGCACAACCTGGTTGTCTTCGCCGATGAAATTTACGACAAGCTGATTCTCGATAACGATCAGTGCGTTTCTCTGGCAGCCGTGGCCCCCGACGTTCCGGTTGTGACGTTCGGAGGGCTGTCGAAGAATTATCTCGCCCCGGGCTGGCGCATCGGCTGGGGCATCGTCAGTGGGGATAGCACTGCTGTGCGGCAATACAACGACGGAATCCAGAAACTCCTACGCTCTCGCCTGTGCGCCAATCATCCGGAGCAGTACGCCATCAAAGCCGCCCTCGAAGGCACACAGGACCATCTGCCGAAAGTTATCGCCAAGTTGCGCAGCCGTCGCGATCTCACGATTCGATGGTGCAATTCAACCCCGCGAGTGAGTTGCGTTTCGCCGCGAGGCGCCTTTTATGCGTATCCCAGCATCGATATCCCCGAAGGCGACGACGTCTTCGTCCGCGAACTCATCCTGCAAAAACACGTCATGGTCGTGCACGGCTCTGGCTTCGGGCAAAAGCCAGGGACAAAACATTTCCGCATCGTCTTCCTGCCCGATGAGAAGACACTCACCAAGGCCTACGCCTCAATTGCAGAGTTGCTTACCGAGCGCTACCACTAACACCGCCGAGTACCCAACGGCCGAATTAAGAACCTTCTACTTCTCACGTGCCATCCCATAAGTGAGTAGCACCATTGGAGGCGAAGATGTTTGAGGTTATTCTGAAACGCTTTGATCAACCCGACGAAGTGCGGAATTTTGACAAAGGCAAATTTGAACTGGTGCGCGTCGGGGATATGACGATCGGGCGGGCCAGCTATGAGCCCGGCTGGAGATGGTCGGAACACGTCGGGCGGCCCATCGGAGCCAAAAGTTGCATGGTCGAACATGTCGGTATGGTGATTTCCGGCCGAGCCACCGCCGCGATGGACGATGGACGGGTCATCGAAATGAAACCTGGCGACCTCTTCTACATCGCTCCCGGACATGACAGTTGGGTGGTCGGCGACGAACCCTATGTTTCTCTACATTTCATGGGCGCGGGTGAATACGCGCGGAGTAAGTAACGCCGCCGTCCGATCCATCTTTCTCACAAATAAAAAAGCGGACCGCATAAAGCGGTCCGCCTGTTCCGCAGGGTGAGTTTCTCCCCCCAGAGAGTTCACCCGGCAAACTCCGTTGGTTACGGTTTCACCACCTGCTTCAACACCGACGACTTGCTTCCCAGGAAGTTCGTGGCCCCTCCGTAGGTAGCGGTGATCGAGTGTGTCCCAACCGTCAACTTCGTAGTTGAGAACTTCGCGTTCTTGGTGGCTTGGTTAATGGTCGCGGTTCCTATCACGGTGCTTCCGTCTTTGAAGGTCACCGTACCGCCGGGCGCTCCGCCATATTGGCCGGTTACGTGCGCGGTAAAGCTGACCTTGTTTCCCTTGTGAGAGGGATTCAGAGACGATGTCAGCGTGGTGATGCTCTTCGCCTGGTTGACCTTCTGCTGCAAGCCACTCGAACTGCTTTTCACGAAGTTCGAGTTGCCCTGGTAAACCGCCGTGATCGTGTGCGTACCAGCGCTCAACCCAGTCGTGGTGTAAGTTGCTACTCCACTGCTGTTGAGCGAACCACTTCCAATTACCGTCGATCCATCCTTAAAGTTGACGCTGCCGCCAGGGGTGCCGCCGAACGTCGCGGTTACGGTAGCGGTGAATTTCACCGGCTGATAGAACGTCGATGGATTCAGCGAAGACTTCAGCGTGGTGCTCGTCGGTGACTCGATGTGGAAGTTGGAATGCTCGTTGCCTTCCACGTTACCGGCTACGTCCACGCTGTGGAACGTCACCGTGTGGCTGCCGGTGCTCGTAACTTTGAACGGTCCCGAGTAGGTCAACTGCGAACCACCGTCAACCTGGTAATAGGTCTTGGAGCATCCGCTGCTGGCGTCACTACAAGTCAGCGTCACCGTCACAGCCGACTCGTATATTCCTCCCACCAACGTTCCACTGAGCGTAGCGGTGGTGCTCGGGGCGATGGTGTCATAGCAGACTGGCCCGTAGGTCATGTCTGAAGATCCCACGCCCGTGTTGTCCCAAGCCCGAACATTGACCGTATGGCAACCCTGGCTGACGCCACCCGCGCAGCCGAATCCCCCTGCAAGTGAGAGACATCCACTGGTGGAATTCGGAAACTGCGGGCCGCTGTAGAAGGAGTTTCCGTAACCCGGCGTCGCTTCGCTGAAGACGTCGCCCGGATCGGAGTCCCAAGCTTGGCTGAATCCCGCAACGCCAACGGGATTGTTCCCGTCGGCGCTGGTATCCGTTAGATACCAGGCAACGTACTGGTCGGTGTTGTACCAGACGTTGGCGGTAGCCCCGTAGAACGTCGCGTAGGGCGCACCAAAATCTGCTGCACGGTAAGTATTGATGGCCCAAGCCAGTTGCAGGGCATTGATCGAACCCCAACCAGTCACCGCGTCATATCCGCCTACGGCACAGTAATAGCCCAAGCCGTAGTACGAGGTGATGTCGTTGTTATTGCACCCCGACGTGATGTCATAAAACGGGAAGTGCGGCGCATAATACTGGTTTTCGCCGAACCAATAGAGATACCAGTTGCCGTTCCCTATCGGAGCGCATTGACCCGTACCGTAACACCCGCCGTTGATGGTCGCGACGTAGTCGAGATATGAGTTTTCCTGTGCGAAGAAACCGGCCATTTCCGGCGCAACGATGCTCGTCCCGCCGTTCCCCTGAAGGTATCCATTGAAAAACAAGTTCTGAGGCGTGTAGTACCAGTCGGCATTCAGTGCGATGTCAGGGACGACGCGCGCCGAATAGCCCAGTGGTTGCTGGTAAGACGGAGCCGAATAGTACGAACTGACACCGCCGGTGCTACCTCCATCGTTATACGCGCAACCGTAAGGGCCGCCCGTCCAGCCGACTTCGCTGATGTAGTTGCTGTTGGAATCGAGCGACAACGTGTTCCCGCCAGCTCCCACAACATTGGGGTCCGAAGCCGGATACTGAACCGCAAGCCCATCGCCGCAACCCGCAGTGGCGCCCTGATCACCCGAGGCTGCTACCAGCGTCCAGCCTTGGCCGACCATTGCACTAAAAATGGCGTCATCGGTATCCATCACCGATGTCGGCGTACAGTAGATTTCTTCGCAACCCCAGCTCGTGCTGAATACCCGGGCGTTGCCATCGTTCAGGATCTGATTGTAGACATCCGTGAAGGTCGAGAACTGATTGTTCACGCCGTCATATAGCCAGACCTTAGCCGTCGTTTGGTAGGAACCGAAGCTGTTGGACCAGGCAGTAGACCATTCCAGATCCATGGTGCCTTCGCCATCGCAGCAGCTCGGCGTTCCGTCAATATAAACTTCCTGAAAGTTGTAGGCGAGGTAGGGATATTGGGCCTGGAAACCCTGCATATCACTCACTGCCTGCGATCCCGCGGTGGCGATCGCAATCGAGGATTCCGCTGGCGAACTTGAGTAACCCAGAGGATTGCAGCAGTGTCCCTGCGCGTAAAGAGCGTTCAGATCGTAAGCTTCCGAGCTATAAATGTCGGTCGGATCATACGCTCCGCCAGTAATTGGCGGTTTTCCATGCTTGCCGTTTGCAGTCTGTTTTTCCTTGGATTGCAGCTCTTTTGGCAGCTTACTCTTAAGCCCGCTGTGTTCCCCATGGTCACCCAGCACAGTCGCCGGCCCAGCCACGTATGTCGAGAAATTCGGCTCCTTGAGCTTGCTTGCGGTTGGCCGCAACACCTGCAAATTATTCAGTCCGCCCACCGAGTGAACGATATTAGCCAGGCTCGCCGGGATGACCGGATCGCGATCGTTCGAGAAAAACTTGGTGGTGTTCAACTGGTAGCTGTTGATCTTGACGCCCAGCGCCGCTTCAATTACCGACACCGGACCTTGCACGTCGACCAGCAATCGGTTGGGGTAACGCTTGGTGATCGTCAGCCCCTGGTTCTTGGCCCAATCAACCACAGCTTGCTCATCTTGTTTCGCGGGAGCAAAGCGCTTGTTCCATTCTTCCGCGGTAAGGAAGTGGTGAAAGTTCTTGGAGTTCTTGTCGCCGAGCTCTTCTAGGAATTTCTTCTCCGCGTCCAGGTGGGGCGGCTGTAGTCCGAACACTACGCGGAGTGTTTGATTCGGATCCGCTGGCGCCACCATTTGGGCGCTTCCATTCGAAACTTGATAAGGCGTAGGGCCGCCAGGTTTGACGGCTGAGTTTTGATTGTCTGCGGCCATGACCGTGGTAAAACCAACGAGCAGAAATACGACGGCCGCGAGTACGGTCGATCCGAACGATTGGACTCGACCCGGTGCGATTGACTTCAACTGCATAAATCCTCCTGATACTGGGTGTTTGGGTTGTTGTCTTGGAACCTGGCCTAATCTGTCCACCTAGCAAGGAGAATCGCTTTACCCGATCCGGCTCCCCTTACGAAAGCCAGCTATTGCGGTTGCGAACCTGGGCCTTGTGGAAAGATCCCCTCATCGCCGGCAACTCTCGTCCGAAACGGGAAATCAAGCAATAGACGGAGGGTGAATTGCGGCTGAATTGTGGGTGAATCGGAGGTGAACTGCTAATTTATTGAACGACAAAGACTTAGTTGCGAGATGCCGAATGATCAGCGAGGTAACCGAATGGCCTTATCGAACTTCAAAACTCAGTTCTGACTGAGTCCACCGACCGATAGCACCACCTTTGACAATCAGCACCCTGTTTACACCCGTGATTTGGCGTTTGCGACCGATTCTGCTTATATTCAAAGTCGGTCTTCTTAACTGTAAGTGCCAATGATAGACATCCACTGCCATATCCTTCCCGAGGTCGATGACGGAGCGAAGTCCTGGGAAATTGCCGAAGAGATGTGCCGGACGGCAGCCGCGGACGGGATCGATCACATGGTCGCCACGCCCCACGCCAGCGATCGATACGCATACGACCGGGTGCACCTCGAGGAGCTCAAACAAGAACTTCAACGGCTGATAGGGCCGGTGCCGCATCTTGGGCTGGGATGTGATTTCCACATGTCCTACGAGAATCTCCAAGACGTCATGATCCATCCCGAGAAGTATCTGATCGAGGGCGGACGATACTTGCTGGTCGAACTCAGCAATTACGGCATCCCTGTCCAAATCGATGAGAGCTATACCCGGCTCCTACAGATGGGCATCACCCCCGTGATCACCCACCCCGAGCGAAATCCGATTCTCCTGCGAACTCCCCAACGGGTCTTGCAATGGATTGAATTAGGCTGCGCGGTGCAGGTTACCGCCTCTGCGTTCACCGGACGATGGGGTCAGCCATCCTTTCACATGGCGGAATGGCTTCTGAAACACGATGCGCTGCATGTGCTTGCCACCGATGCTCATGACCTTAAGAACAGACCGCCTGTGCTCTCAGCCGCGCGCGATGCAGTCGCCGATTTGCGGGGAGATAAAATCGCGCAAGCCCTGGTGAACGACAATCCACTCGCCATCGTTTCAGGCAAAGCACTCCCTTATTTTCCCGACCCAATCATGAAGGAATAGCATTGCGCGCCGGGAAGAGTTACGGCTGGGCTTTGTTCGAGCTTTCGTTGGAAGATGCGGTGCTAGGAGAAACGGCTCTTGCCTGCGGCGGCCCCGTCATCGCGCTATCCGGGTTAAGAAGATGATCGTGATCCGGTCCCAACCCCAACTTGATGAGTGCGCGCGCGTCCGGCGTAGTCTTGCTCTGCCACCCGTTATCTGCCTGAAACTTCTGCATCGCCTTTTCAGTTGAACTGTCCCAAACCCCGGAAAGCTCGCCGCTAAGATAATGTTCGCGAACCAAAGCTTCCTGGATTTGCTGTGCCCGGGCGGGATCGATTTTCTGCTGGCCGTGTGACTTGTAGCTGGCGGTTTTCTTTCGGGGCCGCTTCCCCTTGGTCGAAGTCCTTTTTCGAGTGGAAGCCGATTTCGTCTTGGTAGTCGGATGCGCAGTTGAGGCACGATTAGCCGCAGGCTTTTGCGCGGGCGCGGTAGTTTGCGCCGCCCACAGGCTGCCTGTGATCAGTACCGCACCGCTCACCGATAACAATCCACAAAAGCGGAACAAAATTTCACCTCAACAACTAAGTCTGGCACTGAGTAATGATCCGCGATTGCGGGACTCAGTGCCAGTCTCTAAGGTTTATAGAAAGGTTACGGAAGTGTACCGGCCAGGAAGATCGTACCATCCTGACGGCCAGCGCCTCTTTGCCGAACCAGGAACACCACATCCTGGCCGCTCTTTAACGAAGAGGAAATACGCGTAAAATCGTCTTCCGAATTTACCGGCTGTTTGTTGATCTCGAGGATCACGTCTCCGCGGCTCACCCCGATGTCGTCGGCGAACGACCCCGGCTTCACCTCCTGAACGATCACTCCCTTGCCCGCCGTGATCTCCAGTTTGTCGGCGATGTCGTTGGTGATGGGGTGGACAGTGAGCCCCAGCTTGCTCTCTTTGGGAGTCGCCTCAGCTCCGCCCTCTTCATCTTCGCCCAAGCGGGCGGCGAATAGCTTCGCGCGATCGGCAACCGTCACGCTGGCATCCTGCTTTTTGCCATTGCGGATAAGCCCGAGTTCAACCTTGCTGCCGGGTTTTCTGCTGGCGATGTCAGCCACCAGTTCGTCACCGTTCTTAATGCTCTTACCGTCGACTGAGGTAATCGTGTCGCCGATCTTCAATCCAGCCTGTTCGGCCGGACTGCCAGCGACGACGTTTGAGATCGTCACACCACCATTGCCCGCGCCGTACACTCGCGCGATCGCAGGATTTTCCTGCGCAGCAAATTCGACGCCGATGGAGCCACGCGCTACCCGGTGTTCCGGCCCAATCAGTTGGTTGTACACCTGGACTACAGTGCTAGAGGGCAACGCGAAACCGACACCTGCATACGCGTTGGTGTCGGTCAGAATAGCGGTATTTATGCCAATCACTTCGCCCGCCATATTCACCAGCGGACCGCCCGAGTTTCCCGGATTGATTGCAGCGTCGGTCTGAATGAATGACTGGAATTGCCGGCCGGGAACGATGTTGCGGCCCTTCGCCGAAACAATTCCTGCGGTCACTGTCTCCTGCAAACCAAACGGGCTGCCTACCGCCAGCACCCAATCTCCCACTTGCATGCTGTCCGAGTTTCCGAGTTTGGCTACGGGTAACGACTTTTCAGATTCAATCTTGATCACCGCTAGGTCAGTTTCCTGGTCCGTTCCTACCACTTTGGCTTCGTGCAACACACCCGGCGGATCGTCCTGGAGCTTGACCCGGATTCGGTCGGCTTTCTCTACCACGTGCCGGTTTGTAACAATGTAACCCTTCGCGTCCACAATCACGCCAGATCCCAGCGAATGTTCGCGAATTGGTCCCTGATTTTGCTGGCCCCCGAAAAAGCGGTCAAAGAAATCGTCGAACGGACTCTGATCGTCTCCGCCACCGCCGCCACCACCTTCACCCTGATCAGGTGCGCCGCGTCGGCGATGTGGATTCTTGATAGTCGATTCGGTATTGATATTAACGACACTCGGCTCCAACTGCTTGGAGATCTGTGCGAACTGGCTCGACAACTGTTGCGGCGAAGGGATGGTCAGCGGAGTCGCGTCCGAACCCTTTTTGCTCTCTTGCCCTTTGACACTATTTGAAACTACCGTTCCAATTAGAATTCCGACCGTCAAGGTGGCCAGGATCGTCAGTGTGTAGGCCAACCGATTCGCTTTCAAACGTCTCAAAAGGCCGCTGGTGTGCGGATCCATATCTGCACGTCCTCCAATTGTTTCAATACGATGTCATTATACCTATACACGACTTGCCCAGTGAACGCAGGTGGGACATAAGCCCAGCAACATTGGATGCAAGTTGAAGGTCGTCCGAACCCTAGGCCCCTACCGGCTTCTCGCTCAACACCTTGGGATCCACCTCGATCTTGCTGGACAGCGAGCGGGTAATTAGACAGATTCGCTCCGCCTTCTCGATAAGGCGTAGGGCGCGCTCAGTTTCGTTTTCGGTGAAAACAATAACAACCGGTCGAAGGGTCACAGTTGTGAAGCGATAGCCACCTGCATCTCTCTCGAGGATTCCCTCCACTGCGACTTCGATTCCCTGGAACTCCAATTCGGATCCTGCAGCAAGCGCACGGAAGGAGGCAATAAAGCAACTGGCCACGGACGCCAGCAGAAAGTGCTCCGGCGTCCAGACTCCAGCCTCGCCACCAAATTCTGGCGGCGCGGAGAAATGAACGATCCGAGGGGCGCCGTGCTCCAATTCAACGAAACTTCGGTCGTGCAAGTGCCACTGTGCGCTGGCGTGATAGGTATATCGGCTCTCCATAAGAAGCCTCCTAAGTTCAAGCTACGAAGGCGTAACCACCTGCGCTGTGCAATCGGTCACAGCCTGCCGTGATGGCAAGATCAGGTGGACCTCTTGTGACTGATCTCACTCGCCTTAGTGAGAACAGTCACCGCACCATGGTGCATCGCCGAAGGAAACTAACTGGAATGCTGGCTGGGATGGCTCCGCTCCGGACCCGGCTGGGAGGTATTCCATGTCAAACGACAAACGCGAGATTCTGGACGTGCTGAGAAGTGAACTCAGTTTTCTTGAGCAAGGCGGCTATGGCCGCTCGATTCGCACGCCCTGGAAGCCGACTTCAGTCTTCCAGCACTCACCGTCTTGTATCAACCGCGACGACCCCTCGCGGACCCGGCCCTGTAGCGAATGCATTCTCACCGATTTCGTGCCCCTCAAATCCTTGCGCGAAGAGGTGCCTTGTCATCACATCCCTCTTAATGCGAATGGTGAAACCATTTACACCATGGAGCGTCAGCACACTCAGGGAGAGTTGGAGGAAGCTGTCAGGGAGTGGTTGCGTGAAACCATCCAAAGAATCGACCGAGATAGTACCTTGACCGAAAAGACGCAAGCCAGAGTCTAAGAACAGCTTAGGATTCGGAACCTGAATCGGACTTTCCTCCCCAGCGGTTCTATAATCACCAACACAGCAGGTAAAGATTAACGATCGAGTGTGGCTGGAGGTTTCTTGTGCTCTCCAAATGTGCGAATCCGACGTGCTTCGCACGGTTTCGCTATCTCCACCAGGGCCGAATCTATAAGGTCCGAATGCCACTTGATCGTGCCGGGAATAGCCATCATAAGGTCGAGAACTTTTGGCTCTGCGATCGGTGCTCTCAGGTTTACAAGATGGTTTTGGAGAATGGCGTCGTAAGTACCCGTCTGCTTCGGCTTCAACTGTTGGCTGGAAATCCTGAATCCGCGACCATGGAAACCGATCAGCGGCAGGTTGCGTGACACCGTCAGTCTCTGGGAGTTGGTGTGCCTTCCAAATCGTGAGGGAACGATTTCAAAAGAACGTCGCGCTGCTTTTGAGAAGTCTTCTTGTCTGCTTCGGTACGGCTCTCGGTCAATGTGCCGCGTAGGACGTGATATCCCTCGTCTCCCGCATTCTTTCCATCGCTTCGTTCGACCGTGCCCTTAAATTCGAATGAAACTGCGTGGACTACTTCAGTGGTGAAGGCGAGCTTTGCCCCGGTCAAGGTTCCACTCTTGAAGAACTGGTTCAGGAACGCACCCCGGTCGCTGTCTGAATCGCCGTAACGGGAAATGAATCCCGTGACAACACCCCCGTCTTCGACGGTCAACTGGAGGAACTCCCCTTCGCGCAAGAAGCTGTACATTCCCGACACGTCTTCCGGCGTCTTAGCGGATCCGGCATTGGGAGATGCGGTTTGAGCCCACATTGAACAGCAAAAAAACGGCAAAGCAGCCAAAAGCACTACCACTTTCATCCCAATATTAGAGCATGGAACCTGTGACGCAGGAACTGCAGAATGGGGGAAAGTCGGCAACCGGCGGCTATAATAGGTCACTTCCCACTGTGACACCTTCATGAAGAAAGGTTCTGGCGTTATCGATTCCGCGGCTCTACCCCAGTCTCCGGCTCCGCCGCGGCTCCTGGTGACGCTCGAAAACCGTCCCGCCACTTTTTTCGAAAATGCCACCGCCCTTTTCCGCCGAACTCCGCATGATGCGCTCGGAGCATCCATCGTGCCCGGCCAGTTCTGGCCCGACGTCTTCGTCAAATCCCGACTTCCCTGGGGCAGGTTTCTGGAATCGGCAGTCTTCCACGCAGCAGCCATTCTGGCCTTGTGGGGCGGGGCGCGCCTTTGGCCAGAACGATCGCATCTCGTGGAGCAGCCGGTCTTTCATAGTTCGGATGTCGTTTATTACGAAGCGCCGGAATACCTGCCGCCGCTCAACACCGGCCACTCCCAAGCCCGGGTCACGCAGAAAGGTGAACCTGCGCTTGCCGCCCAACCTGTCATCTCCGTGCCGCCTGAGGCTGACAACCGCCAGCAGACCGTCGTGACTCCTCCACAGTTGAAACTCGACCACGATGTGCCGTTACCGAACATGGTCGAATGGAGTCGTGTGGCCCCAAGCATCCCTCTAACGGCCACCTCGAGTTCCATGCGAACTCCTAAACTTCCGGAGACCGCAGTCCCGGTCGTCGCACCTGCACCTGAAGTTGCGGAAAAACAATTTCGCTCTGCCCTATCCGTCCACGAAGCTGTGGTAGCACCACCGCCTGTGCTAAAGGCCTCCGAAACCAAACGCCTCAGCGATATAAACATCGCACCGAGCGAAGTTGTGGCGCCGTCGCCAACATTGCCTATGGACGAACAGCTTGCTCATTCGCGTGGCCGCCTCACGACCGCGCAAGCCGTCGTGCCTCCTCCTCCATCCATGCCAAGTGCTGGCGCGCCTGCGACCTCGGGCGGGCGCATGATCGCACTGAATCTTCATCCTGCTCAGCCTGCCGGACCGGTGGACCCAGCTTCGGGCAACCGCCGGGGCACATTCGCAGCGACACCACAAGGAAAGCCCGCAGCCTCGGGCACGCCGGATATTCGCGGTGCCGGCCCAGCCGGGAACTCCGTCGGACCCGGCGCCAACAGCAAAGATATTCCTCCGGGTCTTCTCGTCGGAGCCGCTCCAGCCAGCACCACCAACGTCGCCGGCAACGGCAAATCGAAGTTCTCCGAAACCCCTCGTCTCGTCGCCGACGCCAGGTCTCCGCGCGTCAGTGCCACCCCGCCTCCTTCGAATGGCCTCGCTAACGCACCCACCGAGCTCGAGCGCAAAGTCTTCGGCGATCGCCGATTGTATTCCATGACCCTGAATACGCCGAACTTGAATTCCGCCGGAGGAAGCTGGGTCATGCATTTCGCTGAATTGAACGAGAACCCGTTGGACAAAGGCGAACTCATCGCGCCCGTGGCTACTCAGGAAGTCAGCCCCGGCTATCCCTTGGAACTGATGCGGCAAAATGTCCAAGGCATTGTGACATTGTCTGCCGAGATTCGCATTGATGGCAGCGTCGGCGATGTTCACATTCTCAGCACCGCAGATGAGCGACTCGATCAGTATGCTAGTGATGCGCTCTCTCGCTGGAAATTTCGTCCCGCGCTAAAGAACGGTGCACCCACTGCTCTGCAGGCTGTGGTGATGATTCCCTTCCGCCCAATGAAACGGTCCGGATTCTGAACCTATTCCGGCGTTCCTGCCAGTAACCCAAGAACCAGCAGTATTCGTTTTAGTCCCACGTCTCGCCCGCTGCTATCGAACCACTCCTGCAAGGTATGAGCGCCTCCGCCTACGCCGCCACCGCCAATCGCGATCGCTTCCTTGCCCAACGACAACGGGATGTTGGCGTCTGTCGACGCTCGCTGGATCTGGGCCGCGTTGCCGAGGTGCGCGTCCACCGCCCGGATGACCTGCAACATTCGTGCCTTCGAGTCCAGTTCTCCCGCCGGACGGTTCCCAATCGCCACCACTTCAAAGCTGAGACTTCCCGGTCGTCGACTCGCTCCCGTGCGGCGTTCGCTGGACTGAGCCTCCCGCTCTACGGCGCGCTCGAGTTCATTCCGCAGCGAGATCTCCAGGCGCTCCATCTCGGTCATGGAAGTTGAACGAATGTCGATCCGCATACTAGCCGACTCGGGGATGGAATTCACCGAAGTTCCCCCGCGAATCACACCCACATTAAAAGTAGTCTTTGGGGCGGTCGGCACCGGCGTCCTGGTAAAGGACTCAATGGCCCGCGCCAACACAAGAATCGGATTCGGTGCGCCAAAATCGCTCCAGGAGTGGCCCCCTGGCCCGCGCACGATCACCTCGAAACGGCGGCTTCCCAACGCTTCAGCCACGATTGTGTCGGCGCCAGCGCCGTCCAAAACCAGGCTGTACCGAATGGTGTCCTGCCATCGCGGATTGGCGAATATCGACCGCATGCCGCGTAGATCGCCTTCACCTTCCTCGCCCACATTCCCCACGAACAGAATTGGCAGGTCGAACGACAACTTGGCCGACCGCATGGCGGCCGCAATCGCCAGCAGTGCGGTTACACCGGCGCCATTGTCCGAAACTCCCGGACCGTAGATCCGGGTACCCTGACGGCGGATATTCAATGGCGTCCCAGCCGGAAATACTGTGTCGATATGAGCGCTCAACATCACGTAGTGTTCCCCCGGAGCGCTCCGTACTCCAAAGACGTTTCCTACCTCGTCATGATGGACGTCCTGCAGCCCCAGCTTCTCGAACTGCTCCTTCAGCCATTCCCCGCGAGGTCCCTCGCCAAAGGGAGGAGCCGCGATTTTGGCCATTTCCGTCTGCCAGTTCGCCAGCTCAGCTTCATGCGCCCGGCACCAGGCCAGCGCCGCGCGAACTTCGGGAAGGCCGGCAATCCGGGTGGTTTCCTGCTGCAGGGCGGACCGTATCACCGAACTGTCGGCTCGGGGCGAATTAGGCATGATCTCAGTCCGTAATCTTACAACGTCGGCTTCGCCTTTCCCGGGTTTCGTCAGGCTCGCGCGTCGAATTCCCGGCAACCTACGTCATACGAACACGATCTAAGTCATTGTCACTGCCAATTTGGGGGCTTGGATACCTAGGATTGCAGCGTGCTAAGTCTCGTTGCTTGCGGTCGGCCCAACAATTCCGCCAAGATTTCGCTAAACTGGAGCTATGCAAATGAAGCGTGTCGCGTCTCTGCTCGCCGCCACTGCGCTATTGGCCGCACTGTCTGGATATACGGCTTTCGCCGACGAGGGCCCGCTCGACACCGCTCAGCCCAAGGGCGTGACTCCCGAGCAGATCATCCAGCAATTTGCCGCCAAAGAAAAAGAATTCAAAGACGCTCGCGACCAGTACACCTACCGGCAAACGGTGAAGGTCCAAACCCTGGACGGCGACACCGTTGACGGTGAATACCAGGAAGTTTTCGACGTCACCTTCGACAACGACGGCAAGAAACTGAAGAGCGTCGTCTTCGCTCCGCAAGCCACCTTGCAGCGCATCATGATGACCCAGGAAGATATGGACGACATCGAGAACCGCCTGCCTTTCGTCCTCACCAGTGATGATGCTAACGAGTACAGCATTCTCTATGTCGGGCAGCAGCAGGAAGATGAATTGCATTGCTTTGTATTCGACGTGGCTCCCAAGCAGATTGAGGGCAAGAAGCGTTATTTTCAAGGCAGGATTTGGGTCGACGACCACGACTTCCAGATCGTGAAGACCTACGGAAAAACGGTTCCGGACATCAAGAAAAAGAAGGACAACGAGAATCTATTTCCCAAGTTCACTACCTGGCGCGAACAGATCGATGGCAAATACTGGTTTCCCACCTACACACGCGCCGACGACACCCTCAATTTTTCCACCGGTGGCGTGCGCATCCGCGAGATTGTGAAGTACGAGAATTATAAAAAGTTCGGATCAAAGGTGAAGATCACCTACGACGGGAAGGATGTCGAAAAGACTCCTGATGCTGGAACGCAGGCGAAACCACCGGCTCCGCAGAAGTAAGGAAATTTTCGGATTTCACGTTTGAGCGCTGCGGCGCTAACTCCAACTTGAAACCCGACACTTAATAGAAAAGATACTTCCGCCACTTGTCGTCCGAGCGCCCCATTAGGCGCATGATGTGGCGGCTGGTGTGCAAATTGAAAGCTCGTGGTTCGCGCATCAGTTTCATTCCTGCCTCGACCGGCATTTGATTGCCCTTCCGCCGGTTGCAGTAGTGACAGCACGCTACCAGATTCTCCCAGGTCGAAGCGCCACCGCGGGAACGCGGAATCACGTGATCAAGGGTAAGCTCTCCCGAAGCCAGAATCTCGCCGCAGTACTGGCAGGTGTTTCGATCGCGTAGCAGAATGTTCTTGCGGGACAGCGCCCGCGTCTGGTGCGGGATCCGGCGATACTCCAGCAGTCGAATCACCGAAGGCAAACGCATTGCAACTCGGGCGGCGTGGAGAAAGTGGCCATTCTCTTCTTCGGTCATAGCCACGCCCTTCAGCACGAGAATGATGGCGCGCCGCGCGGCGCAGACATTGATCGGCTCATACGACGCATTGAGCACCAGCACTGGCGCGTGCAGCACCTGCCCTTCTCCATTCGTGTGGACGCCCGGAATCACGGCGGTTGCCATTCGCCCGCTCGAATTGTTCCATTTGCCTGACATAGTTCTCAAGATCCGTGGGCGGCCAACGCCATCGTTTCGTCCCCAGCCGGTTCCTGCAAAACAACACGCTGTACCTCGAACTTCAAAGTGCGGGCAACCGTCGCCACATACACCTTAGATGCGCCCGCCCGCCGCAGCACGCGAGCACATTCGGAAACCGTTGTCCCCGTGGTGAAAACATCGTCGATCAGCAGGACGGTCCGTTCCTTGATCGCATCCGCGTCGGCCACCCCAAATGCGCCGCGCATGTTCTCCCGCCGCTGGTGTCGTGAGAGGCCAATTTGCGACTCCGTCTCCCGCCGTCGCTGGAGAACGCCAGGCGCCAAATCAAAACTCCTCGTAGAATGCAACGTCTTCAGCGCGACCCGCGTGATCAACTCCGACTGGTTGAATTCGCGCTGCCTGAATTTCTTGCGGTGCAGTGGGACCGGAATCACCACCACTCGACTGTCCCCAAACATCGTATCCAGACGCGAAATAGGTTCAGCCAGCATGCGTCCCAAAACGTTGGCGGCCGGCCGCACTCCGTCGTATTTCAGGAGATGAATCAGTTCACGGAGGCCGCCTTCGTAACTCCCATAAGCTACGGCTTTTACGAATAGCGGTAGGGTTCGCTGGCACAATCCGCAGCGCGGCTCGCCCTCCGCAGACGAGAACGCAAATCCACTCACCATTCGCTCACCGCAAATCGAGCAGACTCCACCCGCAATCGGACGGATCTGACTCAAGCACTCCTTGCATACCGGAAGCCGCGAAATGTTTGTGAGTGGGGTGCCGCAGAAACGACAATCGGAAGGGAAAAACGTGCTGAAGAGGGACGCAGCAAAGCTGCTCAACCCTGAAACCAACGTGGAGGCCAACGAATCTTCTGTCTCGATCTCGTTGGATCCATCGAGTCGTGTTGGGATGCCGCTACTGCTGAAGACGGTCCTCCCTCGCCCGGTCGCTGCTATAGGGGCTCCGTCCGGGAGATCGAGTTCAGTATAGTCGCCTTGCGGAATGGGCGCAACGACTCAGCGCGAGCGGAAGTTTGTTAAAAGGCTTACCCGGCTGGCCCCTGCGCCGTTTCAGGAATTTCGCGCGGTCGTTTTTTGTGGCAGCCCGGATCGCCCTCTGGTGCTAGACTGTGGGCCCTCAGCGGCATCCGCAAACAGAACTGCTGAAGCGCGACAAACCCCCTCAGGAGGATTTTTTGTGAAACGATTCGTCGCACTACTGACCCTACTATTGCTGGCCTCGGCAGCCTGGGCGAGCACAGAAAAAGTGTTATGGAACTTTGCCGGCGGCAAGGATGGGAGCGACCCCTGGAGCAATTATTTTACTGCCGACGCGAAGGGCAATCTCTACGCAGCAACGGCTTCGGGTGGGACCGACTCCGACGGCGTCGTATTTATGCTGACCCCCACGGGCAAGGAGACGATTCTTTACGAATTCAAAGGACAAGCCAGCGGAGACGGAGCCTATCCTCATGGACGCCTGGCTTTCGATGCCAAGGGCAACATCTATGGAACCACTCAGAGTGGCGGTACCAACGGTACCGGCACTGTCTATGAGTTGACGCACGGTAGTAGCGGATGGAAGGAAAAAGTGCTTTACACTTTCAGCGCCAGCGGCCAGACGGATGGAAGCAATCCCTCGGCCGGAATGGTGATCGCCAGCGATGGCACCATGTACAGCACCGCCGCGAACGGAGGCGCATACGGCGCGGGCGCAGCCTTCAGCTTGAAGAAAACCTCCAAAGGCTGGAAACAGACGGTAATTCACAGTTTCAACTATCCCGCCGATGGTGGCTTTCTGTATGACGGGTTGATGGCGGACGCTGCCGGCAACTTGTACGGCGTCGCGCCCTCCGGGGGTACCGCTGGTTATGGCGTGGTGTACCGCTTGAGCCAGACCAAGAAAGGCTGGGTCGAGACGGTGATCTACAACTTCACTAACCAGAATGGCGACGGATCCGGGCTGTACTGGATCGATCTCATCAGCGACAGCGCCGGCAACATTTACGGTGCTACATCATTCGGCGGCACCAACACGACCGGCACGGTTTGGGAACTTGTGCACTCGAAAAGCAAGAAAACCTATTCGGAAAAAATCCTGTATGAGTTCGGCACGAGTGGCGGAGGAGATGGAAACAATCCTTACGGCGGCTTGGTCATGGACAGCAAAGGAAATTTGTACGGTACAACGTTGAATGGAGGTACCGATAATTTCGGGGCAGTGTACAAGGTGGCGAAAAGCGGGAAGAAATGGCAAGAAACCGTCCTGCACAGCTTCGTGGGAGGAACTGACGGAGAACAGCCCACTGGCAATCTCTATATAGACTCGACGGACAAATTGTATGGACTGGCAGAGACGGGTGGGAAATCCAATCTGGGGATTGCTTATCGGATCACGCCGTAACAAAGCACTTCCTTAGCAGCACTAGAAGGCACAGCCGAAAAGACTGTGCCTTTCTTGTTTCCTAGTGGGAGCGGCGACGGTTTGGTCATGCCGGCGCTCGGGCCGTTTCCCCAAACCCGACACACCAGGTTCGCTGACATCGGCGTAAAATCCAATCTGCAAAGTTAGCAATCGGTTAAGAGCATCACGTTCAGAGAAGGACGATTGTCTGCCGTTCAGAGGTCGACCAAGACTCGTCCTTCGTCCCGTCCTGTGTACTCGGCACTTGTGTTGCAGGTCACCTGCATGCTACCTTGCGCGGTCGTAACTGATTCATAGTGAACAGCTCATCCAACTCACGAGGACTCCTTTCATGAGCACCCAGACCCCAGTCAATCCGGCAGCCCCCAAGAAGTTCAAACCTTACGTTCCCGAAACCATGGAGATGCGCGAGTTCACCCTCCGCGCCGTTGTCATCGGGCTGGTCATGACAGGAATTCTCGGCGCCGCCAACGCCTACCTCGGCCTGCGTGCCGGCATGACCATCGCAGCGACTTACCCAGCTGCCGTCATTGGCATGGCACTGTTGCGTATCATGAAAGGCTCGCTGCTCGAAGAGAATATCGCCCGAACCGTCGGATCGATTGGCGAATCAGTGGCAGCAGGAGCGGTCTTCACCATTCCCGCCTTCGTAATTGCCGGCCTCTGGCCAGGCCTCACCAAAGAAAAGTATTGGAACTCAGTCGCGCTGATGATCATTGGGGGAACGCTGGGGATTCTTTTCGTTACCCTACTTCGCCGCGTAATGGTCGAGGATCCCGAGCTTCCGTTCCCGGAGTCGGTAGCCGCCTCAGAGATTCACAAAGCCGGACAGCAAGGTTCCAAAGCCGCGAAGATTTTATTCGCCAACATGGGCTTTGGCGGATTTCTCTATCTCCTCGGTGCCATCAACGTCTTCAATCCCAGCAACACCTTTCCAGTAAAGATCGCCGCCCTGGGGAAAAAGTTACTGCTGCGGACCAGCACCAATCCCAGCGTCGCCACCACCATCACCGGAGGCGCATCAATCTTCACCGCTCCAGACGTCAGCCCCGCCTATCTTGGCGTGGGCTACATCATCGGTCCGCGCCTGGCCGCGTTGAACTTTGCCGGCGGCGTTCTCGCATGGGGACTGCTCGTTCCACTCTTAACCTTTGTGCTTGGCCCGTATCTTCAAGCCAGCGCTCCCCCGGGACAAACCATCCCCTGGACGCTACTCGCATCTTCCATCTACTTCTCGATCGTGCGTCCCATCGCTGTAGGCGGAATGTTAGTCGGCGCCTCATACACGCTCTTCCGCATGCGTAAGCAACTCGGCGCAGGCATGTCGCGCGCCGTCTCCGATCTCAAGAAATCCGCTGCCGCGCACACCGCAACCAACCGCACTGAGCGCGACTTGAACGCCAAAGCCGTATTTGCTGGAGTCGGAGTCGTACTGATTGCGATGGTCGGTCTCTACTACTACTTCATCAACGGAGCCGGAAATTTGAGCAGTTCGAAAGTCTTGGCTGGCGCGATCGTAGCCGCGTTGGTGATGATCGTTCTTGGTTTCTTCTTTGCCGCCGTTTCCGGAAACCTCGTCGGCATGATCGGCTCCTCCAACAATCCAGTATCTGGCCTGACCCTGTGCACGCTGGTTGTGGCCGCGCTGCTCATGGTGGCTTTAGGCGTTTCCGGAACTGGCGGCGTGGCCGCTGTACTGGGCGTGGCGGCAGTGGTCTGCGTTTCCTCCGCCGTCGCCGGCGAAATGCTGCAGGACTTAAAGGTCGGTCATATTCTGGGGGGCACGCCCGCGAAGATGCAGCTGGGAGACATGTTCGGCATCGTGGTCGCGTCGCTCGTGCTTTTCTTCCCGCTCTCCATTCTCGATAAAGCGTATCACTTCGGCAGTGCAGCGCTGCCCGCGCCTCAAGCCGGACTGATGGCGATGCTCGCCAAAGGCATCGTCGGCGGAGATATGGCATGGCCGCTGGTGGTCGTCGGAATCCTCATGGGATTCGCGCTGATCATGGTCGAAGTAAAGAGCCCTATGTTGTTCTCGGTCGGGATGTACCTGCCGCTGGGCACGACGTTCGCAATCTTCATCGGCGGCCTGGTCCGCTGGCTGACCGACAAACTACGCGATCGTCGCGGATTCAACGACGCTCAGAAAGCCCGCGTCGATAACGCCGGTGTCTTGACCGCGTCGGGCTTAATCGCCGGAGAGGCTTTGTGTGGCCTCGTGATTGCCGCGCTGGTAGGCACCGGACACGATGTCACATTATTCAAATGGACCGCGCCGTTTATCGCAGCATTGATCGCGCTCGGTGTCCTGATTCTCGTGATGATTCGAGTACCGATCGCCAACGCTGGCAGGCCAGAAGAGCCAGCTCCGCCGACAGCCATTATGTAACGAACTGTCTTTACCACAAAGGAACACGAAGGCTCACGAAGGAGACTTGATCAACCTTCCTTCGTGTTCCCTTAGTGTCCTTGATAGTTAAGCTCTCGCCCTTGATTCTTCCGCATGTCGATCGCCACCAACATAACCGGCGTAACTAACCGGATCCGCGCCGCCGCAAAACGCGTTAACCGAGATCCCCAAGAAATCAAGTTGATCGCTGTCACCAAAACCCACCCTCCAGACCGAATTCGCGAGGCTTACGCCGCCGGACTCAATATCTTCGGAGAAAACCGTGTCCAGGAGTTCGCCGGAAAGATCGAAGCACTCCACGATTTGCCCGACGCCGAATGGCACCTGATCGGACACCTCCAAACCAACAAAGCCACCAAGGCCGTCGAACTCTTCGGCGCGATCGACTCAATCGACTCGTTGCGCCTCGCCCAAAAACTGGACGCCGCCGCTGCACAGGGCGGCAAGAAGCTTCCAGCCTTGATCGAAATCAATGTCGGCGGAGAATCCGCTAAGAGCGGCCTCGCGACCGCTTCCCCCGAACTCGAGGAACTCCTTGAAGGCGCAAAAGAACTCCTGAACCTCGAATTCCGTGGCTTGATGACCGTGCCTCCCTATACGAAAGATCCCCAACAGGCACGTCCGTACTTTCGCAAACTTCGCCAGATTCGCGACGAGATTGCGCAACGCCTACTCCCCAACATTCGTATGGACATTCTTTCCATGGGTATGTCCCACGATTTCGAAGTGGCGATCGAAGAAGGCTCGACCTGCGTTCGCGTAGGCACAGCGATTTTTGGAGAAAGAAGCGCGAAGGGTTGATTTTGTGACAGGTGTTAAATCCGAACTTTAGAAGCAACTCTCGCTAACATCTATCCTGCAGATGCGTCGGTACTTATATGAACCGTAACTCTCACCGTCTGACAATCTTGATCGTCACCCTCTACGTCTTGTCTGCTGCCTCCGTCGCCCAGGACCTGGCGCCTCCAGCACCGCAGAAGCTGACCGTGCACTCGAGCATTCTGAACGAAGACCGTGTGGTCTGGGTTCGGACTCCGCGCAGCTACGACCAGGACAAGGGGCCCCTTCCCGTGCTCTACCTCACGGACGGGCCGGATCACATCAATGAGATCGGAAGCACCATCGATTTCCTGGTCAGGAACAACCGAATGCCGCCGCTCATCGTCGTTGGCATTGCCAATACCGATCGCACCCGAGACCTCACTCCCAGCCACTCTGACGCGAAAGATCCTGACGGAAAGGTGTCGAACCCTACCAGCGGTGGCGGAGATCACTTTATCGATTTCATCCAGAACGAACTCATGCCCGAGATCGACAGGCGCTACCGCACCGCACCCTACCGCGTTTTCGCGGGACACTCGCTGGGAGGTCTGCTGGCGATCCACATTCTCATCACACGCCCTGACCTGTTTCAGGCGTACATCGCCGTCAGCCCGAGCCTGTGGTGGAATAACCAGAGCACCCTGCATCAGGCGCAGGATTTCTTTGCCTCCCATCCGGAACTCAATAAGACGCTCTTCCTTTCTCTGGGAAATGAGGACAACTCGCAAGTCCCGATGCGCAGAAGTTTCGAGGAGTTGCAGAAGACGCTCAAGAACAAGACGCCCAAGGGGTTTCACTGGAACTCGGAGCTCTATCCCGATGAAGACCACGGATCCACGGTGCTGCGTGCACACTATGCGGGTCTACGCACCGTCTTTGCCGACTGGCAGATGCCGCGAGATCCTAAAGACGGAATGCCGGTGGGTGGATTTAGCGGTTTAGAAAAGCATTACCGCGAACTATCCGCCCGCTACGGCTTCCAGGTTCCTTTGCCGGAGAATGCGCTCAACGTTCTCGGCTATCAATTGATGGGTGCGAAGAAACTGGACGAAGCCATTGCGGTATTCCAGCGCAACGTTGAACTCTATCCCGGGTCTGCCAACGTCTACGACAGCCTCGGGGAGGGATATGAGAATGCCGGCAAGTTTGATCTGGCTACAGAGAGAGTTCAGAAAGCAATCGAAGTGGGCACCAGCATCGGCGACCGCAATCTGGAGCTTTACAAGGAGCACTTGAAGCGTGTGCTGGCCGAAGCGAGCGCAGCGGCCGGCAAGCTTGGCGAACCAAAGTGATTCAATCCACCCCATGATCACGCTCAAGGTAACTTCTGACAGCGTCAGTTTTGCAGTCAAGATACATCCCCGCGCCAGAACAAATGCCATTACCGGAGAAGTCGGGGATGCGCTCAAAGTTTCGCTCACCTCCCCACCAATCGACGGCCGCGCCAACGACGCCTGTATTGAATTCTTTGCAAATACTTTGAAGGTTTCGAAATCCTCCGTTACCATAGCGTCCGGCCAGACAAGCAGAAGTAAAGTAATCCGGATAACCGGTCTTTCTGCGGAAGAGTTACGAAGGCGGCTGGGCGTTTAGACAACGCCGGCCGAGGCGCCAGCGGCACAAGCAAATATCAGGAGCAATCTTGACCTTTTCTGAACGCTTTCAGGAAATTCGCACAGGGTTCGAAACTCCGTTTTGGATTGCCAATCTTACCGAGATTTTCGAGCGTCTCTCCTACTATGGAGCTTTTGCCTCGCTCGCCTTGTACCTGCAGGAGCGGTTGAATTTCTCCACCGAGCAGACTGGAACCCTCACCGGCATCTTCGGCGGAATGGTTTGGTTTCTCGCCATTTTCGGTGGCGCCGCCGCCGACCGTCTCGGTTTCCGTCGCGCCCTGTCGATTGCGTATCTGATTTTGTCGGTCGCTTATTTTCTGATCGGGTCCATCGGTGCTTCCTGGCTCGCTCCAGTGCGCAATGCTGTACCGCTCGGATTATTCGTTGGGTTCATTCTGATTCTGCCTGCGCTCGGTATTTCGCTGGTGAAGCCGTGCGTAGTCGGTACTACGGCCCGCGCGTCGAAAGAGAACGTTCGCTCCATCGGATATTCGATTTACTACACCATGGTGAACGTGGGCGGCGCCCTGGGTCCATTGTTCGCTTCCTGGGCTCATCGCCATTTAGGGGTGGAGAACGTCTATCGGGTTGCCGCATTCAGCGTGTTTGCTGCCTTCCTCATCGTCATCCTTTTCTTCCGCGAGCCCCGCCAGCCTGGAGACTCGCCTCCCCCATCACTGGCGGAAGTCGCTCGAAACTTCTGTGTCGTTCTCGGAAATTACCGGCTGGTTCTGCCGGTCCTGCTGGTCGCGTTGTTGCTGCGCATTGCTCTCTGGGTTCATCCGACCTTCAGCGTGCCATGGTGGGTCTGGGTCGCATTCCTTGCCCTCGTGCTTGCCGGACTCAGCCGCTTCATGTGGTTCCTGGTGCTTTTCACCGGATACTGGATCGTGTTCTGGCAGCAATACATCATCTTGCCCGGCTACATCCATGGCTACATCAACTCGAAGGCTGACGTCGAAATCATCCTCGTCACTGACGGTCTCTCGGTCATCTGCCTTACTGTCGCAATCAATCTTCTGACTCGCAAAATTCCGGCATTTCGAGCGGTCATTCTTGGCACTGTGATCACCTCGCTCTCCTGGCTGGTGCTGGCCTTCCGCCCCACGATTTGGGCTGCCGTTCTCTCGTTATTCGTCCTGGCCATGGGCGAAATCATCCAATCGCCACGCTACTACGAATATATTTCCCGGCTCGCGCCGCCTGGGCAGCAAGGCACTTACATGGGCTTTGCGTTTCTGCCCATCGGTATCGGATCTCTTATCGGCGGTTGGTACGGGGGCACACTCATGCATCACTTCGGCGAGGTGGAACACCAACCGGCGCGAATCTGGTTTGTGGTCACGGCTACCGGACTGGCGACCGCCGGTCTGCTGTGGATCTACGACAGGGTCGTCCGCAGCGACGATGCGGAGCCCGCTTGATAGTCTAGCCAACGTTTTCGCATCGTCGTCACCGCAAAGAATTCGCAAATACGGTATTCTTGCGCCGCCTGATCTCGCGCATTTGCACCTATGCCGACAAAAGCAACTCCCGCCTACATCGCGGCCCACATTAAACGTGTTCTAAAAGATGGAGGCTCCGCTCCGCACTCCGCCGAAGTTCAATGGTTCTTTAAAGAAGAAGTCAAATCGCGCGGATGGTACACGGCCGAACTCCGCAAGGTCGCGGTACGCTTTCGCCGAACTATTCGGCGTGAACTCGGACTTCCATTCCTTTTGCGGGTATCGGACAAACTCTTCGCCGGAAGAATCTTAGAGGAAAAAGTATTCGCGGTCCTTTTGCTGGAAAAAGAAACCGGGCAGCTCGGCGATGCCGATTTTCGCATGTTCGAAAGCTGGCTTGATCGTGTCAGCAGTTGGGCCGATCACGACGCCCTGGTGCACAGCCTTATCGCGCCCATGGTCTCATCTAAGCCCGCTCGCGTTAAGAACGTTTTTCGCTGGGCGAAGTCGCACAATCGCTGGCATCGCCGAGCCGCGTGTGTAGCCTTGATCCAAGGTACGCGCCAGAAGATGTTTCTCCCCGAGATTAAGCGCCTATCCAACTCGCTCCTCTCTGACCAAGACGACATAGTAAAGAAGGGTCTCGGCTGGCTGCTTCGAGAGACTGCAAAAGCCAATCCGAAGCAAGCCGTCCCTTACCTGCTCAGCATCCGCGGTAAAACCCCACGTCTGGTTCTGCGTACCGCCTGCGAAACGCTCCCACCCAGTGTCAGTAAATCGATTCTGAGGACCTGAAATGCGGTTATCTCGCCGCAAGTCTGGCAATTCCTCTCACGCCGTCCTCTGCCTTTCTGGTACCATACCCTCCAACTTTAACCACCCGGAGCCCGCTATGTGCCGACTCTCACGATCCATCGCCACAATTCTCTTTGTCGGACTCACCGCGCTTTCCTTCGCCGCGACGGCGAAGCAAGCGGCAGCGCCCAATGCCGCCAACGATCCGCGTTTGAAGAACGCATTTCGCCGGCCGGCCGATCATGGATGGACCTACGTCCACCTCGCGGGCACACCATCCGAAATCGGTTTTCAGCATGGCTACCTGCTCGCTCCGGAGATTGAAGACGCCCTGAAAGTAGAGACTCTCGAGCAAACCCACGAGAACAACAAAGACTGGCAGTTCTTTCGCACAGCGGCGCAGAACATGATGTGGCCGCACATCGAGGCCGAATACCGGGAGGAATTGCAAGGCATCTCCGACGGCGCTAATGCGGCCGGAGTCAAGCTGGACCTTTGGGATGTGGTAGCGCTCAATGCCTCGCTCGAGTGGGAGTATTACGTCAAGCAATACGATAAGGAACATGGCATCAAATCGTCAGCCTCGATGGTCGCCCCGGAGCACTGCAGCGCTTTCGTCGCCACCGGCAGCTATACCAAAGATGGCAAAATCGTCATTGCCCACAACAACTGGACCAACTACCTCGACGGCGAACGCTGGACTATCATCTTCGACATCGTGCCCGCCAAGGGCCAGCACTTCATCATGGACGGTTTCCCAGGCCTCATCCATAGTGCCGACGATTTCGGCATCAACACCGCCGGCATCGTCATTACGGAAACCACCATTAGCGGCTTCTCCGGCTACGATCCCAACGGCATCCCCGAATTCGTGCGCGCCCGCAAGGCCATGCAGTATTCCAAGTCCATCGACGACTTCGCAAATCTCATGAAAAAGGGCAATAACGGAGGCTATGCCAACGACTGGCTCGTCGCCGACATCAAGAACAACGAAATCGCTAGCCTTGAACTCGGATTGAAGAACGTGACCCTCGAACGCAAGAAAGATGGCTATTTCGTGGGATCGAATTTCCCTATCAACGACAAGCTGGCTCGCGAGGAAACCGACTTTGACCTCAGCGATCCCAGCAAAAGCGCGAACGCTCGCCACATCCGCTGGAATCAGTTAATGGCTGAGAACAAGGGAAAGATCGATCTTGCCGCAGCCGAGAAGTTCGAGTCCGATCATTACGACACTTACGACAAGAAAGACGAACCCGGCGAGCGTACACTCTGCGGGCACATCGACCTCTCTCCGCGAGGCTCGATGCCGTGGCAACCCCCCTACGGGATCGCCGGAACTGTCCAGAACAAAGCCACCACCGCCGCGATGGCCGCCAAGATGCAGTTAGTTGCGGCGGCGGGCCACGCTTGTGGCATCGACTTCAAAGCCGCTTCCCACCTGCAATCTCATCCCGAATTCAACTGGCAAAAGGAGCTGCAGCGCGACATGGATTCCGGTCCCTGGACCGCATTCGAAGCCGTAAAATAACATAACGTCGTAATAGCCACGGGGACGCAGACCGTCCGAGAAATCAAAAATAGGCGGGATCTCGATCTTTTGTCGCGCTGAAGGTTTCTCAGTGCCTCCGTGGTTAAATCGCCCTCGCCCGATTCGCTCAAATCCCCACTCTTGTTTAGAATAGACGTTTGGCCATGAACCTCAGCTCCATTCAGTCCGCTCTGCGCGAGCGCAACATCGACGCTTGGCTTTTTTACGATCATCATCACCGCGATCCGATTGCCTACCGCGTTCTGGGACTTTCGAATTCCCTAATGGTGACACGGCGCTGGTTCTATCTCATTCCAGCCCAAGGTGAGCCCACCAAACTGGTACACAAGATCGAAGCCGGCCATCTCGATACCCTGCCTGGCAAAAAGGTCCAATACGCCGGATGGCAAGAGTTGTTCGAACAAATCAAGGGGCTGCTGGCCGCTCATCGCGACGTCGCCATGCAGTATTCGCCGAACAACCTGGTCTTCACCATTTCCCTGGTCGACGCCGGCACCATCGAACTAATCCGTGGCCTCGGCAAGAACGTCGTCAGTTCCGCTGATCTGGTAGCACAGTTCGAAGCGACGTGGACCGACGAGCAGATCGCCTCGCACTTCGCCGCCCGCGACTCCGTCGATTCCATCACCACCGCTGCATTTCAGGAAATTGGTCGACGTGTCCGCAACGGCGGCACCACCGAATATCAAATTCAGCAATGGTTTATGGAAGCGTTCGCCCGGGAGAATCTCTTAACCGACGATCCCCCGATCGTCGCCGTCAACGCGAACAGCGGCAATCCACATTACGAGCCGCACGCAGAAAGCTCCGCCCCGATTCGCGAAGGCGATTTCGTTTTGCTCGACGTTTGGGGAAAAAAGAACACGCCGGGCGCTGTTTATTATGACATCACTTGGACCGGATTCATCGGCAAGGCTGCATCCGATCGCATGCGCGAAGTTTTCACCGTCGTGCGCGATGCCCGCGACGCCGGCGTCCAGACCGTCCAGGACGCGATTTCTCAGGGCCGCGCCATTGCTGGATGGGAAGTCGATCGCGCCGTCCGCAATCACATCAAGACGGCCGGCTATGGCGACTATTTCATCCATCGCACCGGGCACTCCATTAGCACCGAAGTGCACGCCAACGGCGCCAACATGGACGATCTCGAAATCCACGACGAGCGCCGCCTCCTTCCCAATTCATGTTTCTCTATCGAACCGGGTGTTTATCTGCCGGAATTCGGCGTGCGCAGCGAAGTGAATATGCTGGTTCGCCCCAAAAGCGCGGAAGTTACAGGTAAAATACAACGCGAGATCGTACTCATCTGAATGGCAAATACTTCGACTGACAAAAAAGAAGCGCGGCCGGAATCTTCGACCATGGCCGTGCTCGCCCCAGCCATAGGCTGGCTCATTCCAGGCGCTGGACACTTGATTCAGCGCCGCTGGATTCGCGGCATCCTTCTCATGGCCTCCATCGTCACCATGTTTCTTCTCGGCCTCGCTATGCAGGGGCACGTCTACCATCCCAACGGCGGAGACATCCTCGACATTCTCGGCTTCGTTGGCGACGTGGGTGCAGGCGGCCTATATGTGATTTCCCAAGCCATGAACTGGGGAGAAGGTGCAATTGCCCACGCCACCGCCGACTACGGAACAAAGTTTCTTATCGTTGCAGGATTGCTGAACTTCATCAGCGTGGCCGATGCCTATCACATTGCGATCGGGAAGAAGCCATGAACCTTCAACTCTCCCATTTCTCAGCTGCCGTCTTGTTCGCTGTCTTTGCCTCGGTCGTATTCGGCATCACTCAACGTAGCACCTCGCGAGAGCAAATCCGCTACGGCCTTTACTGCTTCGTCATGTTCGTTGGAGGAGTATTTCTCGCCGGCTGGCTAATGTGGTTCCTCAGGCGCTAATCTTATACTTCACATCTGATACTGAACGCTTCGCGACTGTAGTTCACTCAAAGCTGACGGCTGAGAGCTGACAGCTTGCTCACCCTTCCCACACAAATGCGTCAAACACCCGGTTTTTCGTGAATCCCATATGCGCGTATAGCTCGACCGCTCGGACATTGGCTTCTGTCACGGTCAGCGATAAAACCGAAAATTTTCGCCGCCGCAGGTTCTCCGCAGTCGCAGCCAGCAACGACTCTCCAATTCCGTGAGAACGGTACTCCGGCAGAACGCAAACCTGGGTCACGTGCCCCACATCCTGCCGCACTCGCGAGCAGAGAATGAGCCCAACGGTATTTTTGGACTTCCGGTGCACCGCTACAAACGATGATTCCGAATCGAACGTTCCGCATCCCGGAAACCGCACAATATTGTTCAAGAAACGCAGTGAGCCGCTTAGCGTTCGGTACTGATCGTTGATTTCCGAATCCACGTGGTTCCGGTAGGCCGTCGTAATCACCGCGGCGGCCGGTTGATAGTCGTGCTCTGTCCACGGCCGAATCAGGATCTCCTCATGAAGAGAATGTGTCGGCCTTGTCACGCCGTCGAGCGGCAACGCCATGAATAGTCGAGAATGTCGATGAAATCCCTGGCTTTCGAAAGGGCGCGAAACAACACCGGTCTCATGGATGAGCAACTGCGATTCGACGCGGTGAATTCCGGGGGATTGCTGGAGTGTTTCGATCACATGGGTCAGCAACCGTTGTTCGACGGCATGCGGGTCTTGCAGGCGTCCCCCGTTGGCGACGAATAAGTCCCCAATCACACCCTTGTTGCCTTCGTATACAAAGAAGGCGTAGCCGAAAACTCGTCCGCGCTCGACAGCTGCATAACCCGGCAGGATCTTGGCATCCACGTACCGCAGAATCATCTCCGCCGAGCCGCTGTAATCCCACGACAGCAAGCCTTCCCAGATTTCGATTTCATCGTCCAATAAGGGACGAAGATCCTGAGAGGAAAAATGTCTGAGGTCGAGAATCTCCAAACGGGGCTCCTGCAGATTGCGAGCAACTACAAACGTGGTGCTGAGAACTGGAGTCTATTCGCTCCGCTGCCGTTGAAGCAAACGCGCGAACACGATCCATCACCGGCAGTGTCACTGCCGATTCCTGCGTTATGGTTCGGCGCTTACCCAGAAATATTCCAGGTTCTGCGGAGCGAATCCCCCCAAATCACTGACCTGACGGCTAGGCACCTGTCTGGCAACTTCTACCTGCGATCCCTCTGGAGCAATAACAAGGTGCTCGCCCGCTGGAATTTGTCCAAGCTCATACCGCTCGATAACCTGGTTGCGGTAGAAAGCGAGTCCATACTCCAGTTCGCGATTCACGTGAAACACCGCTACCGGCGCGTGATTGATGTCGAGCTTCGCAATTTCGTTTGCCACCGGCCGAGCCGAGAGATTCTGATCGAGAGATGAAGCCCCGAGCCGAAGAACGATGCCCACCACCAGGACCGCCGGAACCAGCGTCACAAAACGCAGCCAGACCAAACCCGCTGGTCGCCGGATGCTGAACAGAATCGCTAAAGCGATCAGCAATGCCACAATCGTCGACACTATTGTCGCTTTGTTCCACGGGAGTCGGTGTTGCAGCAGGAGGTATTGAATCATCAGGGCGGGAACAACCAAGGCGGCCGCCACCACCGCATGCAGCGTCGAAGCAAGCACCCCTGGCCTCTCGTCCGTGGATTGATGCCGCTGGATGTACAAGGCGAGTAACAGAGTCCCCGCCGGAATCGCGGGAATGATATATCCCGGCAGTTTGGACTGCGACAAAGAGAAGAACGCGGCCGGCACGATCAACCAGATCACCAGAAACAGTGGCAGAGCAACTTCCGAATCTAGCGTAGTCCTCTTTCTCCACCAGGTTTTCAGGGCTTCAACCGACGCCGCGATTGCAAAGACTGTCCACGGCACCATTCCCAGCAACACCACCGGCAGGTAGTACCAGCCCGGCTGGCGATGGTGGTAGAGATTTGTCCCAAAACGCGCCAGATTATGCTGCAAAATGAATTCCCGGAAGAACTGCGGATTCTTGAATTGCACGGCCACATACCACGGCATAGCAACAACGCAAAACAGGAGAATGCCGGGGATCCAAAGCGATCGAGCAATAATCAGGTATTCGCCCGTAGCCACCACGAAGACCAGAATCACTGCTGCTGCCAAAAACGGCGCTACCGGACCTTTCGCGAGCATTCCCAAACCAACAAAAACGTAAAACACTAGCAGATATTTTCTGCTACCGCTCTCGTACCATCCGTACCACGCCAACATGGCAACTGCAAACATCGCCGCGAGCGGCATATCTGTGGAAGCAGCTCGCGAAAAGCCGACAATCCCTGCCGCCGAAGCAGTCATTAAGGCACCATCTAGCTCAGAGCCTTTTCTAAACCGCCGAAGAAAGAGATAGACTGCCAGCACGATGCCCGTCGCATCGATTGCTCCAGGCAGCCGCGCGGCCCAATCCCGCACTCCAAATAAGCTGAAAGCGATCATTGCTTGCCAGTAGTAGAGAACCGGTTTCTCCAGCCAAGGCTTGCCGCCTAGTGTAGGTGTGATCCAGTCATGCCGCGCCAGCATCTCGCGCGCCACCTGTGCATAGCGAGGCTCATCCGCGCCAATCAAACCAAAAAATCCCAGACCGAAAAAGAAAAAGAAGCCACAGGTACAGATGAGCAAGAACCAGTCTGTTCGGAGCAGGCCAGCCCGCTTCAAGCCGCGCCTCTATTCGCATTGTCCCGAACGACCGAACTGATAGAAAGGGCTTTCATGGTAGGCACTTCATTGCTTTGGGAAGACAATTCACTTCTGTGGAACCGGGCGGATCAGCACGTAAAGACTAATGATCGCCCACGTTACCTCCAGCACGACAAATCCCACCTGGAATGGATGAAACGCCACATACGCCAATATTCCCGATCCAATCGCATTCAAAATGTTATACGCGGCCTTGCGAGAGTTCATCCAATTCAACTGATGACCGATATACGCAACCAGAATCAAGAAAGCGCCAAGGAACGAAATCAACTGCCGCGCGAGAGAAATGTTCATACGGCCTATTGTACGGAGGCGTCGCCACCCAGTTGTTCAATCACCTGCGCCACGGCTGCGGATAACGGTCCATCGACGGAAAGTCCGCTTGCGCATTCGTGACCGCCCCCTCCAAACTTTTGGGCTATGGCGGCGACGTTGAGTTGTCCCTTGCTGCGCAGGCTGACGCGAAACCGGCCATCCGGTAATTCCCGGAAGAATGCCGCAACTTCGACGTCCTGAATTGACAGAACGTAGTTCACCAAACCCTCGCAATCCTCTTCCTTCGCGCCCGCCTGTTCCATTTGCGATTGGGTCACCCAAATCCAGGCCAGACTTCCTTCGCGATGCAGATGCGACAGCGCCGCCCCCAGCAATTTCATCTTGGCGGTAGAATGCGCGAAATAGATATTGCGCGCGCAGTGCACCGGATCGGCCCCAGCAAGCACCAACTCACGGGCCAGACTAAAGGTGTGTTCGTTCGTCCCTTCAAACATAAATGAACCGGTATCGGTCATCACGGCGGTGTAGAGGCAGGTCGCAATTTCCGGGGTGATTTTGATTCCAGCTTCGCGGCCCAAACGATAAACCAACTCCGCGGTTGCCGAAGCCTTGGGATCGATCCAGTTCACATGAGCAAACGGACGCCCGCTGAGATGATGATCGATACTGATCAGAAAATGCTGTTCCAAACCTTCCAACCCGGTTCGTCGGATGCTGTCGCATTCCAGAATGATGGCGGCATCGTAGTTGCCATTCACCCGCTCAGCCTGGACCACTTCATTTGCGAAGGGCAGTGGCTCATAGATTCGCGGCACACCATCACGCAATACGACGTCTGCCTGCTTGCCCATGCTCCGCAGGATCTGGCAGCAGGCCAACGCCGATCCAACTGCGTCTCCGTCGGGACGAGCGTGCGAGGTCAGCAAGAAACGCTGGCGGCCAGCAATCTGTTTGAGCACTTCATTCAGCATCTTTCCTGCGCTCTCGATAGGCCCTACTTGCTCCTCTTCTTGTTGCGGCTCAGCAATTCGTTGATTCGCGCAACATATTTCTGGGTACGATCCAGCTGAAAGTACAACTCCGGAGGACGCCGCAATTGCAGGCGCTCGGCCAATTCGTGGCGAATAAATCCCACCGCACCGGTTAGGCCCTCCATGGTCCTCTCGGCTTCTTCGTCATCGCCCTCTACCACAACCATCACCCGCGCCGATCGCGAACTGTCCCCCATCTCGACAGAACTAACGTTCACCAACCCAATCCGCGGGTCCGCCAACTCGCCTTCCAGGATGGTTTCGATCTCTTCGCGCAGAGCCTCGGCCATCCGTTCTCGATGATACTTTTGCCCGCGCTTCTCCACTTTTCAACCTCGGGTAAAACGAATGAGAATATCAGAAATTTGGGTTTCTTGCGGAGTTAAAACCCGCGTCTGTCCAGCAAGGCCCGCTTAGGGCGTTGCCCGATTCGGGAGGCTGACATCCGCGCTTACAGGTAGTCGAGAAAGGAATCTACAACTTCCGCGCCGCCGTTGTTGGCGATACGTGTGGCCTGGCGCTCCACGTTCTTCATTAGACCATCCAGATAATCGCGGGAACTCGATATGCTCACCACTCCGATAGTGGCGCGATTCCACAGTTCGCTGGGATCGATTTCCGCGACGGAGACGTTGAAGTGCCCGCGCAGCCGGTCTTTCAAACTGCGCACCACTTGCCGCTTGTCTTTCAGCGATTGTGCCGCTTCGATGCTGAGTTCGAGAGTAAGAAAGGCAATCATCAGGCCGGCTCTCCCGTCAGTTTAGCTGACGCGGGCGCTGGACTGTCCAGTTGTCCTACTTCGTAGGCCTACTGCCGAACCACGCAAACGTAGTCCATCTTGTGGCCGTTGGTTCCACTGAAGGTGATTCCAGTTGTGGTTACGCTGAGCCCGCACAGAGCGGGAGTGGTCGAAGTATCCGAACAGGTGCATATGGGAGCGGTCGTATAGGTCGTATTGAGGAAGGCGTAGCTACAGGTTCCTAATGCAATCGTGCACTGTCCCGCCAGATCGGTATTTGTCGTGACGCCGGTCTTCACATTGCTGGTTTGAATTCCGCTCCCAAACTGGTTGCGGATGGTGGTGTCTGTAGTTTCCAGATTCAGAGTGGTGCCCCAAGCGGATAGCCGCTGGACCCCAGGAAACCGCAAGCTGCGATAATCTTGGCGCACATATCGCCGCCGCTGAATTGTGTGGCATCGATCACCATTTGGGAGGACTGCGCAGTCGTGCTTCCGTTCCCAGCGAGTGGCAGACCTTGCGTGTACGTCTGGGCCACAGAGGGAACGCAAAGACTTGCTAATAACATGGTCATGAGACTTGCACCGACAACCAAGCAAATAAGGGACAAAGCATAAGCAGTCTGCAGACGCAGACACTTATAGAGAGGCGACATTGGTTTTTCTCCTTAGGTTTTGTAGCAATCTGACCGTCGCCCAGCGGCTCCCCCCTCTACACGGAAAACCGTGCGCCAGGTTCCATCGCACAAAGACAAACCCAGTGAGCCGCTACGCGAACGGCATGAACGTACCACGCGCGCAAGCTATGGGGCGAGTGGCTACCCGGATGCCTCCAGCGGTGAAGGGAACGCAAAATCTTGCACCTTGACGAGGGTTCAAGGAGGAGGCACACTCTGACAGGTTACAGAATCTTATGAAGCATACGACACAGGCTTTTCTAGCTGTGATGACTCTCTCTCTGGCTCCCCTTTATGCCTTCGGCAGACAGTTTCGGCGGGCTGCTTATTATGCGGCAGGCCAAAGGCCGTACCAGGTTGTCGCGGCTCACTTCACCAACAGCGGCAATGTGGATTTGGCTGTGGCCAATTACCTGAGTAGCCAAATGGTCATCCTTCTCGGAAACGGGGATGGTACGTTTAGAAAATCGCAATTTTCTGTGCCCGTTCCTGTTGCCGTTGCGGTAGGTGATTTTAATAATGACGGGAATCAAGACCTGGCGGTTGTCGAGTACTTCGGCAGTGGCGAAGAATCGGTAGCAATCTATCTCGGGAACGGAAAGGGAGGATTCAAGAAGTCTGCCAGCTATCAGTCCGGAGTGGAGACTACGTCGGTTTCGGTCGCGGACTTTAACGGCGACGGGAACCTCGATCTCGCGGTCGCCAACAACGGAGGAGACGTGAAAGTTTTCTTCGGCACTCGGAAAGGGACGTTTAAGAAACCTACAACTTACACCATCGGTAACACGCCTTGGGCCATCGCTGCGGGCGATCTGAACGGCGATGGCATCCCGGACCTTGTCGTAACAAACATCAGCGGATATGTCTCCGTGTTATTGAACGACGGCACCGGGCATTTCAAGAAGCCGGTCAGTTACGATGCTGGCGGCGGCGAGGTGCTGGATGTCAAAATCGCCGACCTGCGCAACGACGGCAAACAAGACTTGGTGGTCGCCAACCTTACCCAAGGCATGGTGATCTTACTGAGCAACGGTAACGGTACCTTTGGAAAGCCAGTGATTTATGTGCCCTTGTGCCAGAACTGCCAAACTCCGGAGGCTTGCACCGTCGCTGACTTCAACCTCGACGGAAATCTCGACGTGGCCTGCGCCGGCGATTACGGCGATTCCTACTTCTTTCGCGGCAACGGCAAAGGAAAATTCGGAACTTCCATCGCCATCCACGACACCATCAACAACGAGAGCGGTTACTCCATCGCCACCGGCGACTTCAATAACGATGGTGCCCCCGATGTAGCCATCCCGATTGAACTCAAGGGCAAAGTCGCCATCATGCTCAACGCGCGGTAACGGCTATCACCCAGGGATCGTTGCCAAGGCGTCAGCCTGCAACCGGCTGCCCTACACCATCGCTTCCGCAGCGACCTTCTCGGTCACAAATGCCTCAATTACATCGCCGGTCTTGATGTCCCCATAGTTGGCGATGGAGATACCGCACTCCATGCCGTTGGTGACCTGGCTGGCGTCATCTTTGAAGCGACGCAGCGACCCGACCTTGCCTTTGAAGACCACCACGTTGTCACGCAGCAACCGCACTTCGGAGTCGCGTTTGATGAGGCCATCGGTCACGCGGCATCCGGCGATCGTGCCCACCTTCGGAATGCGGAAGGTCTCGAGCACTTCGGCGCGTCCCTGATAGGTTTCCTTGATAGTCGGCTCAAGCAGGCCAGTCATGGCGCGCTTGATCTCGTCCTGCAATTCGTAAATGATCGAGTGCAAACGGATGTCGACTTTTTCCTGCTCCGCGACTTCCTGAGCCTTCCGCTCGGGACGCACATTGAAGCCGATGATGATGGCATTCGATGCCGATGCGAGAAGCACGTCACTCTCTGTGATTGCGCCGACGCCCGTTCGCAGCACTTTCAGACGAACCTTGTCATTCGAAAGCTTTGCCAGCAGATCGCTCAACACTTCGACCGACCCACCCACGTCGCCCTTGAGAATGATATTCAGTTCCTTGGTGCCGGCAGTCTTGATCTGCTCCGCCAGGCCTTCCAGCGATACACGTGAACTCTTGGCCAGCGTGGCTTCACGGGATTTCTGTTCGCGGTATTCCGAGATGCCACGAGCCTTGTCGCGATCCGCAACCACCACAAACTGATCGCCAGCTTGCGGCAAGCCTTCCATTCCGAGAATTTCGACTGGCGTGGAGGGCGGCGCTTCGTCCAGTTGATTGCCGCGGTCGTCGAACATGGCGCGGATTTTCCCGAATACATTGCCGACCACAAAATTATCGCTGGTGTGAAGCGTGCCGTTCTGTACCAGCAGCGTGGCCACCGGACCGCGCCCGCGATCCAGCTTCGCTTCCAGCACAACGCCGTTTGCCGGACGCGCTGGATTTGCCTTGAGTTCCTGCAAATCCGCAACCAGGCAAATCATTTCCATGAGCAAATTGAGGTTCGTTTTCTGCTTGGCGGAAACGTCGACGAACACCGTCGTGCCGCCCCAATCCTCCGGCATCAGTCCGCGATCGGCGAGTTGCTTCTTCACCCGATCCGGCAAAGCATCCGGCTTATCAATTTTGTTGACTGCCACGATGATTGGCACTTCCGCTGCGTGCGCGTGATCGATCGCCTCTAGCGTCTGGGGCATCACGCCATCGTCGGCCGCTACGACCAGAACAACGATGTCGGTTGCCTTAGCGCCACGAGACCGCATACGCGTGAAGGCTTCGTGACCTGGCGTATCCAAGAACACGATCTGCCGTCCATAGGCCGGTGAATCCTTGTCCTGAACCGTGACTTTGTAAGCACCGATATGCTGAGTGATACCGCCAGCTTCGCCGCCCGCCACATCCGTGGAACGAATCGAATCCAGCAGCGTGGTCTTGCCATGGTCGACGTGACCCATGATGGTGACCACCGGAGGTCGCGGAATATCTTCCGCCGAGGCTCCCTCCTCGCTGGTTCCCGCTTCCGTCACATCCTTCGCAGCCTGCTCTTCAAACGTAATAACGTTAGTGTCTGCGCCGAAGAAGCGCGCCATTTCGCTGGCAAGTTCTGCATCCAGTGTCTGGTTGATCGTGGCAAACACGCCGCGCCCCAGAAGGCGTGCAATGAGGTCCTTCGCACGAATACCGAGCTTCTCAGCCAAATCTTTTACGCTGATACCTTCCGTGATCGTAATGCTCCGCGTAATTGGCTGCGGCTCGTTCGATAACGAGACGCGCGGCGGCGGAGTAAAGCCCTTCATCGGGCCTTCCTTCACACCTCGCGGAACATAACGCTGGCCTGGCCGGCGGGACGGTCCTCCTGGACGGCTTCCCGGACGCGATGGCCCCGGTGGCGGTAGTCCCGGCCCTACACCGATCGGACGGGTGCCGGTTGGCGACTGCCGAGTCGGATGCATTGGGCGACGCTCGCCCGGACGCAATGGTGGCCTCGAACCCGGAGGTCCACCTGCCCCTGGACGAGGACGCTGAAATATTGGTTGACCTGGTATGGGCCGCCCTGGAACCGAACGTCCCTGCATTGGCGGACGTGCCGGCACACTCGTCGTCTGACTGACCGGTGGCGCAGGCCGGGGCGGCGGCGCTTTGTACACCGGACGCGGTCCCGTCTGCGGAACGATCATGCGAGGCGGAGGTGCTTGCGGCCTTTGCGGCATTGCCGGAGGCCGAGCTGCAATCGTACTAGTCTGTGCTGCCGGAGGCGGCGCTGCCGTCACAGAAGCAGGAGGTGTTGCTGCTGCTGGCGCTTGCGGCGCGACGGCTGCAGGCGGTTGAACGGTCGGTCGTGGAGGAGCGGCTGGCGGAACCACGGCTGCCGGAGGTTGCGGTGGTGGCGGAGCCGGAACCGTGAAGGTTGGTCGCGGTGTTGTGACCGGAACTACCAAGCGGGGCGCCGGAGGCGGCGCTGCTGGCGGCTGAACCGGAGGCTTGGCGGCTGGAGCAGGAGCGCTCGCCGCCGGCTTGGCCTCCATCGGAGGCACGGCTACGGGACGAGCTGGCGGAGTTGTCGGAGGTGCGGAGGGAGGAGCAGTTTGCTGCTTTCGAATTGCGTTCAATACGTCGCCTGGTCGTGAAATATGGGAAAGGTCAATCTTAGTTTTGATTTCGTCGCTTTCGACGCGGCTGGGACGGGAACTCCTCGCGGCAGTATGCGCTTCACTGCCGGACCGAAAATGCGCCCGTACCTTCTCCGCTTCGTGCTCTTCAAGCGAGCTGGAATGCGTCTTCTTCTCGGTCACTCCCACTTCCGTGAGCACATCGAGAATCGCTTTGCTTTTGACTTCCAGCTCCCTTGCCAGGTCGTTAATTCGAATCTTACTCATCCGCCGTTTATTTCCTCCGAACTGCTCCGCTAAGTCTTCATATCAACCTCACGGTGTCACTTTTCAAATCCACAGGCCCACTCAAAACACAGCCTAAAAAAATCTTGGACATCTAATTGCCTTCGGAGGAATTGTGTTCCTCGTCCGGTTCTTTCTTTTGCGGCTCTGCAATCTGCTCGGACTCGCCTTCCGCCGGAATCGTTTCTTCGCCCGCAGTCTCCTGAGCTTCGTCCACAGGCTCAGCCGGAGCTTCCCCGCTTACCTCGCTCTCGACGGCAACTGCCTCGACTTCTTCGCCCTCTACCCCCGCTTCACCCTCGGCGACGGGCTCGCCACCCTCGAGGCTAGCGAAGTAATTATTCACCGCCAGACTGATTTTTTCCACCGTCTTCGGTCCGATGCCCTCAATGGCTTCCAATTGCTCAGGAGTCATATCCGCCAGCGCTTCCACCGTGGTCACGCCTGCCGAAGCTAACTTCTCCACCAGACCTTCACCCAGGCCCGGCACATTCTCCAATGGTGTCGTCGTGGTCACCAGGCGCGACATCTCCTGTTCCACTTCCTGACGCTTCTCTTCTTCGCTCTTGATGTCGATCTTCCAGCCGAGCAACTTTGCGGCGAGCCGCACATTCTGCCCCTTCTTGCCGATTGCTAACGACAACTGGCTGTCGTCGACGACCACTTCCAAATGCTTGTCCGCTGGATCAACCACCGTTACCCGGCTCACTTTTGCCGGCTGCAGTGCCTTCTCGGCAAAGGTTACGGCATCTTCGTGGTATTCGATGATGTCGATCTTCTCTCCGCGCAACTCGCGAATGATCGACTGCACTCGCATGCCCTTCATGCCCACACACGCGCCGACCGCATCAACGTCCTTGTCCTTCGACATCACTGCGATCTTGGTGCGCTCTCCAGCCTCGCGCGCAATCGCACGAATGACAACCGTCCCGTCGTAGATTTCCGGAACTTCCGTCTGGAACAAGTGCTGCACCAATTCCGGTGCCGCGCGCGACACCACAACCGCCGGTCCCTTCGAAGCTCGTTCCACCCGGGCAATCACCACTCGAACCCGCTCACCGATGGCGAAAGACTCGAGGCGTGACTGCTCCTTGCGAGGCATGCGGGACTCGGCCTTCCCGATATCGAAGATCACTTCCGGGCCTTCGATCCGCTTCACCGTCGCATTCACAATCTCATTGACCCGGCCGATGTACTCGTTGTAAACCGTGTCCCGCTCGGCTTCGCGAACCTTCTGGAAAATCACCTGTTTCGCGAGCTGCGCGGCAATGCGTCCCAGAATCCCTTCAGTTGGCTTTGGAATCTGTAACTCCCCGCCGACTTCCAGCTCCGGATTGACCTTCTTCGCGTCTTCCACCGTGATCTGCAATAGCGGATCTTCGACTTGCTCGGGAGTCTCAACCACCGTCCTCACCGCAAAGGCACGAATCTTGCCCGTCTCCCGGTCCAACTCCGCGCGCAGGTTTTCCTGGGTCTTGTAATACTTGCGTGTCGCCACAACGATGGCGTCTTCCACCGCGCTGACCACAATCTGGGGATCGATCCCCTTCTCCCTGCTGAGCGCGTCGATCGTGTTGTAGAGCTCGCTTGCCATAAATGATTCCGTGAGTTTCGGACTTTGAAACCCGAAACTTGAAACTAGATCTCTGGTACCAGATTCGCCTTCTCAACATTGGCGAATTCGATTTCCAACTTCTGCGGCGCAATTTGCTCTTCGCGCTTCGCCTTTGGCTTCGACTTCTTCCGCAGCGGAGTCAGGTCGAGCATCAATCGCCCGCTCTGAAAACTCTCCAGGCGCCCTTCAAAATGGCGCGTCCCGTTCAGCGGATTCCGTGTCGTCAATTTGACCCGGCTACCGATGAACCGCTCGTAATCTGCCGGACGCGACAACTTCCGGTCCAGCCCCGGAGACGATACTTCCAGGACGTAAGACCCACCGGGGATCGCGTCCTCTACATCCAGGATCGTTCCGACCTCACGGCTCAAGTTCGCGCAGTCCTCGTGCGTTACTCCACCGGGTTTATCGATGAAAATCCGCAGCATCCGGGACTTACCCACTCCCCGGAGATCGGTCTCCACTACTTCCAAACTGCTGGAAGAAGCCACCCGCTCCACAATTTCGCGCACGCGTTCAAGCTCAACGCCCATGGATCCAATAACTTATGCGAAGCCCTGCAGGCTAAAAACCCGGCACAAACTAAAATGTGGGCTTTCGCCCACTGGTGTGCTCCGCCAAAATCTGGTACTTACACAACAGTTTCCAGAAACAACTATACGCCCGTCATTGGCAAAAGACAAACCACTCACCACCCTGATCAGGGGTATAATTCAGCCCGCCTGTCGGAGTTGCTCGATGCGTCTCTTTGCCTTAAGGCTTCCCTCTTCTTGCGCCAGTGCGACCCTCTAATTTTTGGCTTCCACGCGTGTAACGGCTAGGTTAGGGGTGATGTCGCCCCGCTCACGGTGAATTAAAGTCCCAAATCTATTGCACGCCGCCTCGTAGAACCGTCACCGATGCGGCGGGCAATGAGTACTTCACCCCCTTGCCGCCTTGCTTGTCAGAGCTCACCGCGGGTCCGTCCGGATCCGCATACCCTTCCTGTCCATTCGCGTGCCAAACGTAGTTGTCCGCACCAAAACTGATCTGCTTCACCGTACCTGAAAAATAGTGATCAGCATGTTTGGAAGAGTCTTTAAACAATACTTGGACCGAATGAGGATTACCCCGGTCCTTATTGATCAGCAACAGCGCCCATTGGCCGTCCGGACGCAGCACCGAATACGCCGTCACCAGCAAATGCCCCTTGGAATCTCGGATATTGCTGCCCGTGGGATAGACGCGATGCGTCTCATCGACTGGTTGTGCCCACTCCTGCGTCAGCATCTGCGCCGAGAAATACTGCGAACTCACCTGCAGGATGTTGTAGTTCAAATCGACGTTGAACATGCCAAACGTTCCCCAACCTCCGCAGCCGCGATACATAGGAAGCGGCTCCCACTGGTAGTAGAAGAGTGCCTGCCCTCCCGCCGTCAAAAAGCTCCCTGCATAATCCGCCAGCCACAGCGATCCGAAAGGCTGCATATATTGCGTCGCGGTGTCGTACGCCAGGTTCGATTCCGTGATTTGCATCCGCACGTTTTTTGGCAGTCCGTCTTGCCGCCACGTCTTCATAATGCCCCGCACCAGTCCCGGCTCCTGGTAAAGATTTTCCCATCTGATATGGCAGGGATCGAACGGGTAATGTTCAAACGTCATGACGTTCAGATCTTTGAGATGTTTGTGCGTGTTCAGATAGCTCAAAAACCGGTTAAACCAAGAAACATTCCCTTTCGAATCCGGCCAGACCTGTATGTCGCTGTTTGCGCCTTCAAACACTGGCCCCGCTAACTTGATCTTCGGATCAACCTTGTGGATGGCGTCCGCCCACTGAATGTAGAGCGCGGCGTCGTCCTCCGGCAGCACGAACTGACCGTCGGGTTCCTCTCCCATCTCCACGTAGTTGATCGCATACCCACGGCTCTCGAGATAAGCAATCTCGTTGGCCGCATTATCTGGGTTATCGTAGAGCATCGCGACTGGAATCGTCATCGGCAGCCCGCGTGTCAATCCGCTACGGAAGACGAGATCGAATCCCGGCTGCTCGCCATCATCCGTCGCGATTCCCTTCGAGTCATGCCACGGATCGACAGAAGACGAATAGGTCAAACTCTGCCCGCCATTCGGCGCGTGCTTGATCAGGTCCTGAAATTGGCCATTCGCCAGTGTCCCCAGATAGACCTCGCCTATCGCATATCCCACACAGTTTCGTTGGTCCGCTGAGCCATGTGTGTCGCACGTTCCCGATGACGCCGTCATCCATACGCGAACAAACTCCACATTGATTGTCTTCTTCGAGAGTTGGATGGTCGTCGTTCCGCCACCACCATTTCGAAAACTCCCATTGGGAAAATCCTTCCACATTCCGCCGGCCGGATTCCCGATCGCGTCATCGCCGGTCCAGTACTGAACCTCAAATGCGGTCGCATACGGGTTCGCCCATGCAATCTTGATCGCATCCACCGGCTTTTTGGCACCCAGATCGATGATGATCCACTGCGGGTGCGCCGAATCCCGCTCTCCCGTATACGCCTGCGTCAGATAGGGATTGCTCTTCCAGTAGGTCGCCTCATTTCCATCGTCGAGTTTGGAGTGTCCACCGCTCGTGCCGTAGTTGGCGGTCGTTCCCCGATGCGGAAGGTTGTATCCAAACGATCGTCGAATATCTCCCGAACTCTTGCTGTCTCCGACAAAGTACCCCTGGCCTTTAGAATTGCTCCACGTGCCATGCGGATTCCAGTGCCAGGCCTGAATCGAGAGTTCCGTATTCAGCCGGTAACTGATGGGACCCCAACCCGCAGTCAGCATCTGCTGAACGTCGTCCGCGCCGTAGAGAATGTCCACCGTATTAAGCGGATCGCGATCGATCCCTGCGCCCAACGCTCGCAGCGGACTGAAGGAATTGGTGGAATGTCCTTGCGTTACGTCAACCGTGACCTGCTGGCCCCAAGCCGCAAGACCGCAGCCACTCAGAAGCAAGCACATCGCACTAAATCGTTTGAATAGCCGAATCGATCGAGTCCATCGAGAACTTTTTTGCGGATTGTCAATCATGGAATTAAGTCTTCAGAGGGAGAAGGTCGTCATCTTAGCTCAGAAGACAAGGCTGAGCCAAGCGGTTTTTGAACGACGGGAAACCCTTGAAATCAGGGAGCTAGCCCGCCAAAGAAACATCCGGGATAGGCATGGACTCAGGAAGAATAACAACATCGGCACCGGTCGTTTGCGGCCTCTGGCCGTGCAGAATCCGGGCAAAAGATCCAGAGACTTTCTTCAGCATCGCCAACTCCTGCGGCTCCATGCTACCCGCATGGTCGGGCCCTGGCATTTGCTTGCTCAACGTAAAGTGCTTTTCAATGATCCTCGCCCCACGTGCGATGGCCACCAGCGCGGCGTCAATCCCGATGGTGTGATCGCTGAAGCCGGCGTACTTACCAAAATCAATCGACGCAAAATCCAGGTCCTCCGGGTTCGTCGGATACTTCGCCACGCAGTACAAATAATCCACTCGCGCCGAGGTCGGCACCATGGGAAATCCGGGGCCGTCCCACATTCCCAGAGCGACGATCACATCTTTGCCGGTCTCTCCCACGGCCCGCAGCACCGCCTCATGCCGAACGCTGCGGCTGGCGATCTTATAGCGCCGCATGCCGATTTCCTCGCACCACCGCACCCGTTGCACATCGAACACGGAAGACATGAACTCGATGCCAGCCTCGGCGCAGGTCTCGGCCAATTCGGCGGCCTGTGCCTGATTCAACTCCGCTTCTTTGGCTGCCGCGTACCATTCGAAATCCGGTTGGAAGATCGAATCCACATCGTAGAGTTGGAACTTGGCGACGTCCGCGCCACTCTCTTTGGCGGCATAGATCAACTCCTTGGCAATACCCATGTCGCCGTTGTGATTCTGGCCAATCTCCGCGATGATTTCAACCTTACCTACGACGCTGCGTTCAGGCATTTCGCCAGTTCTCCGTGTTTCTGTTCCAATAAAGAAGAGTAGTAGAGCATCTTGCCTTTATCGTTCGTCATGTTCGTCGAATGCTTGCGGTACCGATAAAGCGGTAGTTCGATCCGCTTCAGCGAATGCTGTTGCAGAAACCGGATCCGCAGATCAAGATCCTCGTAAAGCAGGAATTCCTCGTCATACAAACCAATCTTCACCAGCGCATCCAGCCGGAACATCACCCCGCAAGCAATTGGCTGTTCGTCAGAATTGATCCGCCCGCTCACCGCCTCGCGATCGTCCACCATGAGGTAATCGCAAGCCACGGCGTCAAAGGTCGGATTCATCGCCAGAAATAGATATTCCACCTTCAGCAGATCTTCGTGCACATAATCGTCCGCGTCCACCCGGACTACAAAACGACTATGTGCCTCGCGGATCCCTATATTGCAGGCCGCCGGCAGCCCCACCTGCTTTTCCAGGTTGATCACCCGAATCCACTCGCCAAACGAGTTCAGAACGCGAAGGGTGTTATCCGAGCTGCCATCGTTGACCACCAGAACTTCGTAGTCTTTCTTGTCCATGCTCTGCTCAAGCAGGCTGCGGATCGAGCGCCCTATGTGGTATTCGCCGTTATGCACCGCAACAATGACAGTGACCTTCACCGGGATCTCCCTCCCGGCGAATGTAGCATGCAAACCCCCGCCGTCTGCCGACTTCCCGACGGCCCGAACATCAGTGGTAAAGTGCACAAATACCGCTCGTTCGCCAGACCGGCCTTGCCCACCCCGCGCCACGATCATTTGCCATCACTGCCTTCGCTCTCTAAAATGTAGTTACCGCTGAGAAATCTATGATTCATTTTCCAGTACCCGAGGCGCTTACCTTCGACGACGTGTTGCTCCTCCCTGCCCACTCCGACGTCATTCCCGCGCAGGCCAACACGCAAACTCAGCTCACTCGAAATATTCGTCTGAATATCCCCATCATCAGCGCGGCCATGGACACCGTCACCGAATCCCACATGGCCATCGCCATCGCCCAGCAGGGCGGCATCGGGATCATCCACCGCAACCTGTCGATTGACCAGCAAGCCAACGAAGTCGATAAAGTGAAGCGTTCCGAAAGTGGCATGATCGTCGACCCGGTCACCATGTCGCCAGACGCCAAGGTTTCCGAAGCTCTGGAAGTTATGCGCCATTACAAGATCTCCGGCGTCCCCATCACAAAAAGCGGCAAACTCGTCGGCATCCTTACGAATCGCGATCTACGCTTCGAAACTCGCTTCGACATTCCCATTCAGAAAGTCATGACCAAGGAGAACCTGATCACGGTTCCGGTCGGCACTACTCTGGAAGAAGCGGAAAAAATTCTCCACGAGCATCGCGTCGAGAAGTTATTGGTTGTCGACGATCAATACATGCTCAAGGGTCTAATCACAGTAAAAGACATCCAGAAGAAGCTGAAATACCCAAATGCCGCGAAGGATTCTCACGGACGCCTCCGCGCCGCCGCTGCTATCGGAGCCACGGGCGACTTTCTCGAACGCGCCCAGGAAATGGTCAAAGCCAAGGTCGACCTGCTTGCTATTGACAGCGCCCACGGCCATTCGACCCGCGTCATCGAAGCCATCCGGAAATTGAAAGCGGCGCTTCCGGAAGTCGATCTCATAGCCGGCAACGTCGCCACCTTCGACGGCGCCTGCGAACTGGCCCGCGCCGGAGCGGATGCCATCAAGGTCGGCATCGGTCCCGGATCAATCTGCACCACCCGCGTGGTCACCGGAGCTGGCGTGCCGCAAATCACCGCCATCGCGGAAGCCTTTCGCGCTACCAAAGACGCCAACATTCCTATCGTGGCCGACGGGGGCATCAAGTACTCCGGCGACATCACCAAAGCCATCGCCGCCGGAGCCGCAGCCGTCATGATCGGATCGCTCTTCGCCGGCACCGACGAAAGCCCCGGCGAATTGATCCTGTATCAAGGACGAACGTTCAAGTCCTACCGCGGAATGGGCTCCATCGGAGCCATGGCCACGGGCACGGGTTCAGCCGAACGCTACTTCCAGAACGTGGATGGCGACGCCGCCATGCCCGTCCCCGGCGATGAATCGAACCGCCTTGGCAAACTCGTTCCTGAAGGCATCGAAGGCCGCGTTCCCTATCGCGGATCGGTTTCCATGATCGTCCATCAAATGGTCGGAGGCCTCAAGTCCGGCATGGGATACTGCGGGGCGTCCAGCATTCCTGACCTCGTGCACACCGCTCGCTTCGTGCGCATCAGCAGCGCCGGACTCCGCGAAAGCCACGTTCACGACGTTATGATCACCCGCGAGGCCCCGAACTATGCAGTGGAATAGTCGGCAGTGATAGCCACTCTCGATCAGCCTTCGAGGCGAGTTCGCACTTGACTCCTGAACGCAAGGACCTCATCAAGGCTTGGATCGCGGCCGCTCTATGGATCGGCATCATCGCCGTCGAATCCACCGACTGGCTCTCCGCCGAGCACACCGGACACCTTCTCTATCCGGTGTTTCATTTTCTTTTCGGCATGACCCTGCAGCGCTTCGAACACTTCCACCACTACCTGCGCAAACTGGGACACTTCGTCGGATATTTCGCGCTGAGCGCACTGCTGTTCCGCGCCTGGAAAAGCACGCTCCATCTGCCCAGGGCCTGGACCCTCCGTTGGGCAGCCATCGCATTCGCCATGGCCGCCTTCATCGCCAGCCTTGACGAATGGCACCAAACCTTCATCCCTTCCCGCACCGGCCGCTTCCAGGATGTAATCCTCGACAGCTCCGCCGCGTTTACAGCACAGATTCTTATTTTTCTGTTCTTGCGCCGGCGAGAACCACCTGCGGCGATTCGCTCAGCTTGAACCTGAGCCGAACGAGTTGTTGTGTGCCGGAAACTGAAGGATTGAAGCTCGGCCAAAGGCCAAAGGCTAAGGCTACGAAATCTTTCAGTACATGGCGTCGTACTTCGTCACCACCCACTGACCATCTTTATCTTCCATCGTCACCGAGAATTGCTCGTGGTAGGTTCCCTTTTGGCCGGGCCCGTTGCTGCGTTTTCCCCGGTAGTGCAGAATACGCAAGGGCGGCGCATCTTCCCATTCCGAAATCTTCCAGGACAGCAGCGGGTGCTGCGCCTCGGAATCGCAAATAAACTTCGCGTACTTCTTGTGATAGTCCTTTTCCCAGTCCGCCAGCACATCGTTGCAATGCCCATCGCGCATCGCATCCAGATATTTGTTCGCAATCTTTTCCGAAGTCCGGTCGCGCAGCGGATTCAGCGAAATCTCCAGCGGTATCCCCGACAGCGGATCTTTTTCTTCTGACCGCGACAGCACCGGCCCCTGGCCATTGAGCCAGAACAAGTAGCCAAAAAACACCACCAGAAGCAAAACTCCTGCTCCCGCAGCGATGGCGATTTGTGTGCGGTTGAACTCCATATCTATCAGGAAAGTGTAGCCCCCCGGCAGGCCACCGCCAGATTACGGTAGTGTCCCGCACTAGGACATGTACGGCTGCGACAAAAAAATGCACCCCATTTCGGGGTGCATCTTGAATTCAACTTGGGGTGTGGGCTACTTGCTCTTGTCTTCGCCTTCGACGCCTGGGTTCGGATGCTCAACCCCGCCCTGCGCTTCCGCTTCTTCCATCGCACGCTTGTTTTCCTCGGCGCGCTTGGAACGAGCTTCCGCACGTTTCTGGCGCTTCTCGTCCAACACCTTTTCGCTGCCCAGCAATTCGATGAACGCCTTCTCGGCTCCATCTCCTTTGCGCGGCGCAGTGCGAACGATCCGCAGGTAACCGCCTTGGCGATCGCCAAAACGAGGTCCGATGGTCTCAAACAGCTTGTCCACCGCGGCACTCGTCATCAGATACGACAAAGCCTGGCGGCGCGCGGACAGATCGCCACGCTTGCCCAGCGTGATCATCTTCTCCACTTGTGGCCGCATCGCTTTGGCTTTCGGCACCGTGGTCTCAACCCGCTCTTCCAGAATGAGGGAGGTCACCAGATTACGCAGCAACGAACGCCGGTGCGAGGTGTTCCGTCCCAGTTTCCATCCAGCTACTTTGTGACGCATAAGAATCCCTCAGTGCCTAAGTTTCGAGTTTCAGGTTTCGAGTTTCCAGCAATTGGAAGTTTTGCAGTTCCAAGTCCCGAGTCTGCGATGGTTAGCCAGTCCGAAAACTTGAAACTAGAAACTCGAATCTGTTTCTTAGAAATCTGTATCCGGTCCGTAGGCCGACGCCGGAAGAATCTGGTTCGAAGTCGGTCCGGGCACGGCGTTGCCATGCTCGTCGATCTTCATTCCCAGGCTCAATCCCATCGTCCCCAGAATTTCTTTGATTTCGTTCAACGACTTGCGCCCGAAATTCTTGGTCTTCAGCATTTCGGCTTCAGTCTTCTGCACCAGTTCGCCAATCGTCTGAATGTTCGCGTTCTTCAGACAGTTGTAGCTGCGCACCGAAAGCTCGAGTTCCTCCACTGACCGGTTCAGATTCTCGTTCTTGATTTCGGGTTTGCGCTCTTCGCTCGACGACGAGGTCTCGATATCTTCCTCGAAGTTGATGAAGATGTTCATGTGGTCCTTCAGCAACTTCGCCGCCAAGCCAATCGAATCAGCCGGCGTGATCGAGCCGTTGGTCCACACTTCAAGCGTCAGTTTGTCGTAATCGGTGATCTGCCCGAGTCGCGCCGCTTCCACCGTGTAGTTGCACTTGCGCACGGGAGAATGGACGGAATCGATCGGAATGAACCCGATGCCCAGATCTTCGTCAAAGTTCTTGTCGGCGGAAACATATCCACGGCCGCGCTTGAGGCGCATTTCCATGTCCAGTTTCCCGCCCTCGCTGACCGTCGCGATATACACATCCTTGTCGAGCACTTCGACGTCTGCGTCTGCTTCGATCATGCCCGAGGTCACGACCCCCGGCTGATCCGCCCGCAGATAGATCGCCTTCGGTGCATCGCCGCTGAGCTTGAACGGAATCTGCTTCAAGTTCAGGATGATGTCAGTCGCGTCTTCTACGACTCCCGGGATCGACTGGAACTCGTGCAGCACGCCATCGATCTTCACTGCGGTGACTGCCGCGCCTTCGATCGACGAAAGCAGCACACGCCGCAGAGCATTTCCGATGGTGGTACCGAAGCCGCGTTCAAACGGCTGCGCCCAGAAGATGCCGTACTTATCGGTTAAGGTCGAGGTATCGACCGCAAGACGTTTCGGTTTTTGAAAACCCTTCCAAAGCATTTGTTTCTCCTTCGGCCATGCGGCTCAATGTTGACGTTCCCGGCTGGTCCAAGCTGGGTCGAATGTCAACAAAGGCTGATCTGGCACGAATAATGGACCAGGAAAAACCTTGTCACTTCTTACTAGTCTCCAGTCGTTAGCCAAAGCCGACGACCGGACAACCAATGACCGTCGACTATTTACTGTACAACTCGACGATCAACTGCTCATTCACCGGTATCTGGATCTCTTCGCGCTTCGGCAGCGACAAAACCTTACCACTGTAATTATCGCGATTGATCTCCAGCCAGGTCGGAGCATTCTGATGACTGGCAAATTCCTTCGCCGGCTCGAGAATCGCCAGCTTCTTGCTGTTCTCGCGAACGGCGATCTCTTCACCCGCGCTGACCTGGTACGAAGGGATGTTCACCTTGCGGCCATCCACCTGGATGTGGCCGTGCCGTACCAACTGCCGGGCCTGACGGCGGGAAATGCCGAAGCCCATACGGTAGACAACGTTGTCCAACCTGCGTTCGAGCTGTTGCAACAGGACTTCGCCGGTCACACCCTTGGAGCGCGCAGCCTTCTCAAAGTAGTTGCGGAATTGCCCTTCCTGGGCAAAATACATGCGCTTGGTCTTCTGTTTCTCGCGCAGTTGCAGACCGTAGCCCACAATCTTGGCCTTTCGGTCTTTTCCGTGCTGACCAGGAGCGAAGTTACGCTTCTCGATAGGGCATTTATCGGTGAAGCATTTGGTGCCTTTGAGGAACAGCTTCATGCCCTCACGGCGGCATAGACGACAAACGGGATCAGTGTAACGTGCCAAGTTTCTTCTCCTTTAGATGACCGGTTTACAGGTTTGGCTTCACCCTTCGTCCCGGACGATTGACCCAGTTTCGAGTTTCAGGCCCAGTTTCAAGCATTTGGCTCACGCGCTTAGGCCGAGCCAGCGGGTTTCACTCGAAACTTGAAACCCAAAACTTGAAACTGCACTTCAGACTCTTCGACGCTTCGGCGGACGACACCCATTATGCGGAATCGGTGTCGAGTCCTTGATGGTGCGAACTTCAATGCCTGCGGCGGCCAAGGCCCGGATCGCCGATTCACGTCCTGAACCCGGTCCGCTCACCCGCACTTCCACGCTACGCACACCGTGATCGCGCGCCATGTTGGCGGCATTCATCGCGGCCTGCTGAGCGGCAAACGGTGTCCCTTTTCGCGACCCGCGGAACCCCAACGACCCTGAACTCTTCCAGGACAGCGTGTTCCCGGCGGGATCCGAAATGGTGACGATGGTGTTGTTGAAAGAAGCCTGAATATGAGCCACGCCGTGCGAGACGTGTTTGCGCTCTTTCTTCTTGAAGGTCTTCTTCTTGCCTTTTTTATCCGGCGCCGCTGCGCCACCTGCCGCTGCTGGTTTTGCCATAAATCGTCCTCAGTCGTTCGTCGAAACCCTTGGCTGCTCTCGTAAGTCGTTCGCTGCAACGTCAGTTGCAGTACCGGTTTGGCCAACGACGACCAAAGACCGATGACCAACGACCGTTCTTATGTCTTTGACGTCGCTTTCTTCTTCTGCGCGACGGTGCCCTTGCGCGGACCCTTGCGCGTACGGGCGTTGGTATGGGTGCGCTGTCCACGGACCGGCAGGTTCCGGCGATGGCGGTATCCGCGATAGGAGCCGATTTCGATGAGTCGCTTGATGTTCATCGAAACTTCCTTGCGCAAATCGCCTTCCACCAGGCCTTCATTCTCGATGACCTGACGGATGCGGTTGACCTCGTCTTCGCCCAAATCCTGGATCTTCTTCATCGGATCGACATTTGCCTGATCCAGAATGCGCGCTGCCCGCGAATTGCCGATTCCGTAGATGTACGTCAGCCCGATATTCACGTGCTTGTTACGCGGAAGATCGACGCCTGCAATACGTGCCATAGATGGTTTCCCTCTTCAGCCGGCATCGCCGGCGATGCCAGTTATCCCTGGCGTTGCTTGTGTTTCGAATTCTCGCAGATCACCCGCACCACACCTTTGCGGTGAATGACCTTGCACTTATCGCAAATTTTCTTTACCGATGCTCTGACCTTCATAAATTTCTCAGTTCCCACTTTCCGGCACTGATCCGGAAACTATTTGTATCTATAAACAATTCGTCCGCGATTCAAGTCGTAAGGCGAAAGCTCAACCGCGACCTTGTCGCCAGGAAGAATTCGGATGAAATTCTTCCGCATCTTCCCCGACACATGAGCCAACACCTGGTGCTTGTTCTCCAATTCCACCCGAAACATGGCATTGGGCAGCGGTTCCAACACCACTGCCATCACTTCAATCGCGTCTTCTTTGCTCATGCACTCCTTGAAATAAGCTATTAGCCTTTAGCTGTTGGCTCGGCCAAACTCTTCTCGCTTCAAGCTAAAGCCAACGGCTAATAGCTAATCGCGCTCTACTGCGTCAAAATCACAGGACCGTCCTTCGTCACCGCCACGCAATGCTCAAAGTGAGCGCTGCAACTTCCATCGGCGGTCACGGCGGTCCATTTGTCGTCCAGAACCCGCGTGCCCGGCTTGCCGTAATTCACCATCGGTTCGATCGCGATGACCATTCCCTCGCGCAATCTCGGCCCATGTCCCCGCGCCCCGAAGTTCGGCACTTGCGGCTCTTCGTGAAGCTTGGTCCCAATGCCGTGGCCCACAAACTCCCGCACCACGCTGAACCCGTTTGCCTCCACGTACTCCTGGACGGCGGCTCCAACATCCCCAATCGCGTTTCCAACTCTTGCCTGCTCAATCCCTTTGTACAGCGACGCTTCCGTCACCTCGAGCAGCTTGCGGACTTCCGGCTTCACCGAATCGTCCACCGGGACCGTAATCGCGGCATCACCGTAATACCCGTCCAGCACGACGCCGCAATCGATCGACACGATATCGCCGGTCTTCAGAGTTCGTTTTTCCGACGGTATTCCGTGGACGATCTCTTCATTCACCGACGTGCAAAGCACACAAGGATAATCGTAATAGCCCTTGAATGCAGGCTTGGCGCCGAGTTCCCGGATCTTCTTGTCGGCCGCCCGCTCCAGATCCATTGTCGTCACACCTGGAGCAACCAGAGCACGCACATGATCAAGCACCTCGCGCACGATGTGCCCGCTGTGCCGCATCTTCTCAATCTCTATTGCCGATTTGCAAACAATCATGTGCTACGTGCCGCCGACTCTCGCCGGACAATGGCTCCGGATTTCCCTGAGTACCAACTCGGTGACTTGATCCACCGGCAGCGTCCCATCCACCGAGACCATTCGTTCCTTGTGCCTGTAATATTCCGCTACCGGACGAGTCTGCCGCTCATAAGCCTGCAGGCGTTCTCGAATCACTTCTTCGCGATCGTCGTTGCGGATTACCAGCTTGGTGCCATCCACGTCGCACAATTCATCGACGCGAGGTGGCTGGAGATGGACGTTATAGATCCGTCCACAGGTAGGACACGTCCTACGCCCGGTGAGCCGGAGCAATAACTCATTATAATCCACCTCTATCTGGATCACAATCGGCAAGCACTTGCCGTTCTGCGGGTTATCAAAGAACTCGTGCTCCAGGAAGGCGTCCAGCCATCCTGCCTGCGGCGCGGTCCGCGGAAATCCGTCCAGGATGAATCCTCGATCGCAATCCGGGCGGCGCAGTCTCTCTGCCACCATGTCGTACAACAACTCGTCCGGAACCAGTTCTCCCCGCGCCATGTAATCCCTGGCGAGAAGGCCCAGCCCAGTGGCCAACTTCACATGCTCCCGAAGTAAATCTCCAGTGGAGATCTGCGGAATGCCGTAAGTTTCGCTGATCCGCTTGGCCTGGGTACCCTTGCCCGCCCCGGGTGCCCCCAGCAAAACGATCGGACCTATATTCAGTGAGGTTTCCATCAAACTGGTTTCCGTCGGGTCCCCCGATTTCCAGTCTCAGGCGGCCAGATTTCCTGCCTTAAACCTGCCTGTGCTACGGCAACCTCATACTTCTCGTTACGCCCAAGTCCGGCGCCCTCGGATTCTTCCACTTCGTGGAGTGAATCCGTCATAGTGGCGCATGATCAATTGCGCTTCAATCTGCGTCACCGTATCCATGGCTACGCCCACCACAATCAGCAGCGAGGTTCCGCCAAAATAGAATGTCACTCCCAAACCATTCGTCACCCAGGTTGGCAGCCGTTCAAAAAACGCTCCCACCGGGCCCCACAAATGGTTGAGGTGGATACCCGTAATCATCCATTCCGGAATGAAGGAGATGATGATCAGGTACAAAGCGCCCACCAAAGTAATGCGAGTCAGGATTTCGTTGATGTGATCCGCCGTACGTTTCCCTGGTCGTATGCCTGGAATAAAACCGCCGTATTTCCGCATGTTGTCGGCAACCTCGTTAGGGTTGAACACGATCGACACATAGAAATAAGCAAAGAAGATGATCCCCGCCGCATATAGCAGCGTGTAGAGCGGTTCGCCCCAGCCCAAGGCGCGGATCAGGTCGCCGAAATACCGGTTGTTCTTCAATCCCTGCAGCACCATCTGTGGCATGGTCAGAATCGACGAAGCGAAGATGACCGGCATCACGCCGCCGGCGTTTACGCGCAACGGCAAATGCGTCGACTGCCCACCCATCACCTTGCGTCCCACCACCCGCTTCGCGTACTGCACTGGAATTCGCCGCTCGCTTCGCTCCACGTACACGATGAATCCGACAATCAGCACCATGACCCCAACCAACAGGATCATCGCCGGAGCGGTAAACGCTCCCCACGCATCGGTGCGAACTTTATCGATCAGATCAGCAACGCCTCGCGGCAGCCCAACCACGATGCCGGCAAAAATCAGAAGCGACATCCCGTTGCCGACGCCACGCTCGGTGATCTGCTCACCCAGCCACATGATGAACGCGCTTCCCGTGGTCAGCGTAAGCATTGTCATCAGAATGAATCCGATCCCCGGATTCACCACAAAGTCGCCCGACTTCTGCAGGCTTAGGGCAATGCCCAGCGACTGCACCGCGCTCAAAATCACGGTCAAATACCGCGTCCACTGCGTGATCTTCTTCCGTCCCAGTTCGCCTTCTTTCTGCAACTTGGCGAGCGGCTCATACACCACCGTCAACAACTGCAGAATGATGGAAGCCGTGATGTACGGCATGATGCCCAACGCGAAAATCGTCAGGCGCCGCAGCTGTCCACCCGAGAACAGGTCCACAAATCCCAGGAACGAGCCCCGGTTCTGCTCAAAGAACTGCTGCAACCGGTCCGCATTTACACCTGGAGTTGGAATGTGCCCGCCCAGTCGGTACACGGCCAGCAGGCCAAGAGTAAACAGAATTCGCTTACGCAGGTCCGGAATGCGAAATACGTTGAGCAGTTTCTCCAACATTACTGCAAGACCTCAAACTTGCCGCCAGCCTTGGTGATTTTTTCCTGTGCCGACTTCGAAAATTTGTGAGCGTGCACCGTCAGTGCTGACTTCAGCTCGCCCGTGCCCAGAATCTTTACCGGATGTTTGGTACTGATCACGCCCGCCTTCTTGAGGAGTTCAGGAGTGATTGTCGTCTCTCCCAACTCGGCGAGACGGTCCAGATTCACGATATTGAATTCCTTGCGGAAGATGTTGGTGAACCCGCGTTTCGGCATGCGGCGATGCAAAGGCATCTGACCACCTTCGAATCCTCGCATCATGCGCGAACCGCTGCGTGAACGCTGGCCCTTGTGGCCTCGGGTGGACGTCTTACCCATGCCCGAACCCATGCCGCGGCCCACGCGCTTCTTGTTCTCCGCCGCCTTCTTCGGTGCTCGAATATTAGATAAATTCATAATTGCTCTTCTTTGTCGGACGTCGCTTGCCACGTCGCGAAACCATTCTTACTGCAGTATCTCCACCAGATGCGGCACCTTTGCCACCATGCCACGAATCGCGGCATTGTCGGGCCGCTCGATCACCTGATTCAATCGCGTAAATCCCAGACCTTTAACGACCCGCTTCTGCTTTACCGGCGCGCAAATGGAAGACCGCACCCACTTCAGCTGGATCTTTCCGCTGCTCGCACTTGTTTTCTTTGCCGTCATCACAATTCCTCAATCCTGGCTGCCGCTCACGTGCGACTTGCTATTCTATAACTCTTCTACGGTCTTGCCCCGCAATGCCGCAACATCAGCCTTGTTCTTCAATTTCTTCAGTGCGTCAAATGTCGCCTTGATAACGTTGTGCGGGTTCGTCGTGCCGATCGATTTGGTCAACACATTCTGGATCCCCGCCGACGTCATCACCGCGCGCACCGCACCACCCGCAATCACACCCGTTCCTTCAGGCGCCGGCTTGAGCAACACCATCCCCGAACCGTAGCGTCCCAGCACCGTGTGGGGAATCGTCGTGTGCGTCAGATTGATCCGCATCAGGTTCTTCTTCGCCGACTCGATCCCCTTGCGGATCGCCTGCGGCACTTCCTTCGCCTTGCCGGATCCATATCCGACCACGCCAGCACCGGGATCTCCCACCACCACCAGGGCCGCGAACGAAAGATTCTTGCCGCCCTTAACCACTTTGGTCACACGGTTGATCGCGACCACCTGGTCCTTCAACTGGTAGGAACCCGCGTCGAGTTTCTTAATAATCGTTGGCATCAGACCTTCTTCTCAATTTGTAATTGGCAAATGAGTAATTCGTAATTTGTCGAGTTTCGAGTCGTTCAAATTACCAATTGCAAACTGCTAAATTACCAATCTCTAGAATTGCAATCCCGCCTCGCGCGCCGCATCCGCCAGAGCCTTGACTCGCCCATGGTAGATGTAGCCGCCGCGATCGAATACCACTTTGGTTATTCCCTTGGCCTTGGCGCGCTCCGCAATGGCTTTGCCCACGGACTTCGCCGACGCCACGTTCCCGCCGGTCTTTTTCTCACCTTTGGCGCCTTCCGCTGAATTCGCGGCCACCAATGTCTGGCCGTTCAGATCGTCAATGACCTGCACATAAATGTGGTTCAGCGAACGGTACACGTTCAGCCGCGGACGCTCGTCCGTGCCCATCACCTTCTTGCGGATGCGGTCGTGCACATGCCGCCGGTTCGTATTCTTTGAAGTCGTCGTAAGCATCTTCTTTTCCTTCGTCCCGGAGTTCTATACCGGGCAGGTGCCACGCACCCAGTCTCAATTCTTATTTCGCGCCGGTCTTTCCGACCTTCTTCTTCAAGCGTTCACCGACATAGCGCACGCCTTTGTTCTTGTACGGATCAGGCGGACGCAAGCTGCGCATTTCCGCCGCCACCTGCCCGACCTTCTGCCGGTCAATTCCCGTGACGCTCAACTTCGTCTGCTTAGGATCGACCGCCACTTCAATGCCGGTTGGCAATGGATACTCAATCGGATGCGAATAGCCCAGGGTAAAAACCACCGTGCCCTTGCCCTTCATTTCCGCGCGGTATCCGATACCGACAATCTCCAGCTCGCGCGTCCAGCCCTTGGTTACGCCTTCAACGGCGTTGTTCACCAGCGCTCGCGCCAGTCCGTGCACCGCGGCCTGCGAGTCGTTCTCGCGCACCGCGAGCAGATGCCCGTCCTGCTGCTGGATCTTGATTCCAGCCGGCAGCGGAGTGTCTACCTTACCCTTCGGTCCCTGTACCAGGACCGTGTTGCCTTCGATCTTGACCGTCACCCCTTTGGGCAGCGGGATCGGCTTTTTTCCAATTCGTGACATAAGCTCTTAGCCTTTAACTCGCTGTAGAGACATTGCTTCGCAACGTCTCTACCAAATCTGACAGAGGACTTCGCCTCCGACGCCTTCTTTGCGCGCCTGCCGCCCCGTCATCACACCCCGAGGCGTAGTGAGGATATTGATCCCGAGACCACCGAGGACGCGAGGAATATCTGTGCGGCGAACATAGACACGGCAACCTGGCCGGGAAACACGCTCTACATTGGAGATGGCCGCTTCGTTGTTGCTGCCATACTTCAGGTAAACGCGCAGGACCTTGTGACCCTCTTCTTCCGTGGGCTTGAAATTGGAAATGTACCCTTCTTCTTTAAGAATGCGGGCAATCTCCGTCTTCAGCTTGGAAGCGGGAATATCGACCTTCTGATGCCGCGCACTCGCTGCGTTGCGAATGCGGGTCAACATATCTGCGACCGGATCGGTCAACCTCATACGTTTTGCTTCTCCTCAGCCACCCGTTAGCTCCGCGTCCAGCGGAGAACCTGCGGCAACTTGCTTCTGACTCAAATTCGCTACATCGTTAGCGGTTTCAAACGGCTAACAACGAACGACCATCGATTACCAAGACGACTTCGAAACCCCAGGAATCTCCCCACGCAATGCCAACCCGCGGAAACACAGGCGGCAAAGACCAAACTTGCGAAGGAATGCGCGCGGGCGTCCGCAGATCTGGCAGCGGTTGTGCTTGCGCGACTTGAACTTGGGCTTTCTTGCGTCCTTTACTCTTTTTGCTGTAGTGGCCATGAAATCCTTAATCTTCTCTCTCGAAACTAGAAACCTGAAACTCTCTCTTACCTTACGGGCGGAACGGCATTCCCATGTGCTTCAAAAGCGATCTCGCCTGATCATCATTCGCGGCCGTCGTCACAATCGTGACGTTCATGCCCTTCTGCTTGTCAACCTTCGCGTAATCGATCTCCGGAAAAATCAGCTGATCATGCAATCCGATCGTGTAGTTGCCTCGTCCGTCGAAAGACTTGGTCGAAACTCCGCGGAAGTCGCGCACGCGCGGCAGCACCACACTCACTAACCGGTCAAAGAACTCGTACATGCGATCGCCACGCAGCGTAACCATGGCCCCAATCGGCATGCCTTCGCGGACTTTGAAGGCCGCGATCGATTTCTTGGCCCGCGTCACCACCGGCTTCTGTCCGGTGATCTGCCCCAACTCGTTTACTGCCGGATCGATGATCTTCGCGTTTTGCGTCGCTTCGCCCACGCCCATGTTCACCACAATCTTGTGCAGATGCGGAACCGCCATGGGATTCTTGGCGTCGAACTCCTTCATCAGGGCCGGAGCAATTTCTTTGCGGAACCGCTCTTTGAGTCGCGGAGTTTCCTTGGCACTGTGCCGCGCTACTGCTGGAGCCTTCTGCTCCTGTTGCTGCGTCCCGCCCTTTTTGTCTTTCTTATCTTTTGCCATTGCTTTTCGTTACCTTCTCTCACGGTTTCGGAAGCTCTAACTGCTGGCTCACCCGGTTCGTAAGCAACTTTCAAAATTCGCGTTATTTATCGAGCGTGGTTCCGCATTTCTTGCAGATGCGCACCTTCCGGTCGCCACGCACTTCGTGTCCAATGCGCACCGGCCCGCAAGTCCCGCAAACCAACTGCACGTTCGAAATCGAGATCCGCGCTTCCTGCTCAGCGATGCCGCCCTTAATATTGCGCTGAGGATTCGGCCGCACATGCTTCTTCATCAACATGACGTGCTCGACCAGAATTTTCCCTTCGTTGGGAAACACGCGCAGCACGCGACCTTCTTTTCCCTTGTCCCGTCCGGTAATGACCTTCACGTTGTCATTCCGCTTCAGGTCCACTCGCTTATGTTCCGTCGATACTGTTCTCATCTCAAAAATCCTTCCCGAAAGACATTGCTCCGCAACGTCTCCGCTCGCGCTTAAAGCACTTCCGGCGCCAGCGAAACAATCTTCAAAAATTTCTTCTCGCGCAACTCTCGAGCCACCGGCCCGAACACGCGTGTTCCCACCGGTTCGCCCGCTTCGTTGATCAGCACTGCCGCATTCTGATCGAAGCGAATATAGGTTCCATCGCGCCGGCCATACTCCTTGCGAGTGCGCACAATCACGGCCTTCACCACCGCGCCCTTTTTCACCTGTCCGTCCGGCGAAGCTTCTTTCACGGCTGCGGTAATCACATCTCCCAAACCCGCGCGCAAACCCGTCGAACCGCCCAGAGGCAGGATCATCTGCAGCTTGCGAGCGCCGGAGTTGTCCGCTACCTCCAGCATCGTTCTCATCATTACGGCCATAATCTATCCCCTCTTCGCTCCGCCTACGAACCGGCTTCGGCGGTGACATCCGGTGCCAGAGATGAACGCTGCAGAACTTCCTTCAGCTTCCAGCGCTTCAGCTTCGACAGCGGCCGCGTCTCTTCCAATTTCACGAAATCGCCCACATGCGCTTCGTTCTTCTCATCGTGCGCGTAATACTTTTTCTTTGTAGAAATGACGCGTCCATAGAACGCATGGCTCTTCTGCCGCACCACTTGCACCACGATGGTCTTCTGCATGCGATTGGAAACGACTTTGCCAACCAACTCTTTATGGTGCGGCGTGGCGGCGCTTGCCTGTGTATTGGTGTCGGCCATTACTTTTTCTCCGTTTTGCCGCTGGTGGCGAGTACACGCTCCCGCGAGATCGTCTTCACCCGCGCGATGTCCTTCCGCAAGCCGCGAATCTTCTTCAGGCTCTCCGTCTGCCCCATGTTCAGCTGGAACTTCAGCTTGAACAGCTGATCGTTCAGATCGCGTTCCTGGTGCTGCAACTCTTCGTCAGTCAAGTTCCGGACTTTATCCGATTTCATAAGGTCAATTCCCACTCTCTAGTGTGCCGCCGTTTCGCGCTTGACGAACGTCGTGCGCAACGGCAGCTTGTGCGACGCCAAACGCATCGCCTCGGTCGCGTCCTGCACCGTGACCCCTTCCATCTCGAACAGGATCTTTCCCGGTTTTACCACCGCGACCCAATGGTCCGGCGCGCCCTTGCCTTTGCCCATACGGGTTTCAGCCGGTTTCTTGGTGACCGGCTTGTCTGGAAACAGCCGGATCCAGATCTTGCCGCCACGCTTCACGAAACGCGTCATCGCCACACGGCTGGCTTCAATCTGCCGGTCGGTGATCCATCCCGGCTCGAGCACCTTGAGTCCGAAATCTCCGAACGCCAACTGGCTTCCCCGCCAGGCTTTTCCCGTCATGCGACCGCGCTGTTGCTTGCGGTACTTAACTTTCTTTGGCATCAACATAAGTAGCTCTTAGCTTTCAGCTCTGAAGTTCAAAAAACTAGAACGCTCCCACTGGCTGCTGGGCTGGCTGATTCTCGCGCCGCTTCTGCGCCAGGATTTCGCCCTTGTAAATCCACACCTTCACACCAATCACGCCGTACGTGGTACGCGCTTCCGTAAAGCCGTACTCGATATCGGCACGCAGCGTGTGCAGTGGCAGACGTCCCTGCAGATACCACTCCGAGCGCGCGATTTCGTTTCCATTCAAGCGTCCACTCACGCGAACCTTGATGCCTTTGCAGCCGAAACGCAGCGCCGAATCCACCGACTTGCGCATGGCGCGGCGGAATCCAACGCGCTTTTCTAACTGCAACGCAATCGACTCCGACACCAGCTGCGCATCCAGTTCCGGCTTGTGCACTTCCTGAATGTCGATGTACACCTCGCGCGACGTGCGCTTCTGCACATCCTGCTTCAGCTTGTCGATCTCGGCGCCTTTGCGGCCAATGATAATGCCGGGCCGCGCCGTCTTGATGATCACGCGCAGCTTGTTGCCCGGCCGCTCGATTTCAATCGAGCTCACGCCTGCCGACTTGAGCTTGTCCTTCAGCTCAGCCTTCAGCTTGACGTCTTCGAGCAACAGCTTGTCGTAGTCCTTCTCGACAAACCAACGCGACTTCCACGGCTTCGTGTAGCCGAGGCGAAAACCATAAGGATGGACTTTTTGTCCCATCGTATCTCCTAATCTCTGCCTACTTCTTTCCTACTGCCTTCTTCTTTGCCACCGATTTCTTCTTCGCCGGTGCTCTTCGCGCTGCGGCCTTCTTTGCTGGAGCCTTCGCACCCGCTGCATCTTCGCTGCCCACTACCGTTGCCAGCGACTCGTGGCCATTCTTGCCACGCTCGGCCAGCGCAATCTCGATGTGCGAAATGCGCCGCACATAGCGGAATGCGCGTCCCATCGGCGCTGGACGAATCCTCTTCATTCGCGGACCATCATTGGCAATCGCGTGCTTCACGTAAAGGCTGTCCAGATCCACGTCGATGCCCTTTTCCGCGTTCAGATAGTTCGCATTCTCCACGGCCGAACGGAGCAGCTTGTGGATGGCAGGCGCAACCCGCTTCTTGGTGAAAGCCAGCGTGTTCAGCGCCTCTTCAACTCGGCGTCCCTTGATCAGGTCCAGCACCAGCCGCGCCTTCTGCGGCGACACGCGCATAAACCTGGCTTGAGCTCGAAATTCCATAGCGTTTATCTCTTCACTTCAAAATCAGAATCTGCCGACCTCTATTACGCCTTCGGTGCCGCCGGAGATGCTGCACCACCCGCCGCTCCACCCGGAGCTGCCGCCGGACGTGCCGCCGTTTCCGTCGCCGCCTTCATCGAGTGTCCCTTGAACTGGCGGGTAAAGCTGAACTCGCCCAGCTTGTGTCCCACCATGTTCTCAGTCACGTACACCGGAATGAATTTCCTGCCGTTATGCACGGCGATGGTGTGCCCCACAAACTCTGGAATCACTGTCGAACGCCGCGACCAGGTGCGCAGCACTTTCTTCTCGTTACGCGCATTCATGCCTTCAATCCGGGTCTGCAGGAAGCCATCGACGAACGCGCCTTTTTTAGTTGACCGTGCCATAAATTTATTTTTTAACCTCTACCCCCTCCGTTTGTTATTCCAAGCGGAGCGAGGAATCTTCTATTTCGATCTACGGCTCACAATGAACGCATCCGTGCGCTTGTTGTTCCGCGTCTTATACCCACGCGTCGGCTGGCCCCACGGTGTCACCGGATGCCGTCCGCCCGAAGTCTTGCCTTCACCGCCGCCATGTGGATGGTCCACCGGGTTCATCGAAACGCCGCGGTTGTGTGGACGCTTTCCCAGCCACCGCGACCGTCCCGCTTTGCCGATCGTTACGTTCTCGTGATCGGTGTTGCCCACCTGCCCGATCGTCGCCATGCAATCCTGCGCGACTTTGCGCGTCTCGCCGGAAGGCAGCTTCACCAGCGCGTAATCGCCTTCTTTCGCAACCAGTTGCGCCGAACCGCCGGCCGACCGCACCATCTGCGCGCCTTTGCCCGGTCGCAGTTCGATATTGTGAATCTGCGTGCCGGGAGGAATGTTCCGCAGAGGCAGAGCGTTTCCTACCAGAATGTCGGCATCCGGACCGCTCACGATCTTCTGTCCAACCTTCAGTCCGTCGGGCTGAAGAATGTACCGCTTCTCGCCATCGGCATAGCTCAAGAGCGCGATGCGAGCGGAACGGTTCGGATCGTACTCGATCGTGCTCACTGTCGCCGGAATCCCCGTCTTATCGCGCTTGAAATCGATGATGCGCAGCTTGCGCTTATGTCCGCCACCAATGAACCGCATAGTGGTGTCGCCGGAATTGCGGCGTCCGCCGGTGCGCTTCTTCGGCTCCAGCAAAAGCTTGTACGGCTGCTTGGTCGTGATGTCGTCATTGACCAGCGTCGTGCGATACCGCAAAGTCTGCGTTGTCGGTCTATATGTTTTAATCGGCATAAAAAACTCTCAGCTCTTGGCTCTCCGCCCTAGTTACCAGCTCGATCATCCCGTCTTTGCTGACGACCAACGGCTAGAGGTTCTGTGCGTACTCCGGCATCTTCTCGCCCGTCTTCAACCGCACATACGCTTTCTTCCAATCCGGACGGTAGCCGGCAAACTTTCCCCGCCGCCGCTCTTTTCCCGGATACGTCGCCGTGCGGATCGAATGCACTTTGACCTTAAATATCGACTGCACAGCCTGCCGGATCTCGGTCTTCGTCGCCTGCGTCGCTACCTGAAATACCAGCGTGTTCTGGTTTTCCTTGATGGCCAGGCCCTTTTCCGTGATCACCGGCCGCTTCAAAATCTGGTATGCGGATTTCATTACGCCACCTCCGCCGCTTTATCATGCCGCACTCGGCGCCTAGGAGCGCGCGCCTTTTTCTTTTCGGGAGCGCCCTCTTCCGCCTTGTGCTGCCGTTTCGAAACCGAACCCTTCAGCGAAATCTGCAGCTTCTCAATCGCTGGCTGCGAGAAAATCGCCCGGTCATATCGCAGCAAGTGATAAGGATGCACATCGCTGCCGCTGACCAACTCCACGCCATGGATATTCCGCGAACTCAGTTCCAGGTTGCGGTTCCCGCTCTTCGCGGTCTCCACCAAAAGTGCAGTTCCGTCTACCTTCAACTTGTCGAGCGCTGCGCGAAAGGTTTTGGTCTTCACTTCCTTCACGTCGAACGCGTTTACGATGATCAGTTTGCCATCGGCGAACTTCGCCGCCAGCGCCGATCGCAACGCTCCCAGCAACTTCTTGCGCGGGAAGGTGTAGTCGTATGAGCGCGGTTGCGGACCATGGACCGTGCCACCGTGACGCCACAGAGGTGATCGGATCGAACCCACACGAGCTCGCCCCGTACCCTTCTGCTTCCAGAGTTTCTTGCCGGCGCCCGAGACCAATTTCTTGTTCTTGGTGGCATGCGTTCCCGCACGTTGCTTGGCGCGGTAGTGCTTTACCGCCTCCCAGAGCAGGTCCTCGTTCACCGCACCGAAAATTTCATCGGCCAGTTCGAGCGTCCCTACCTTAGCCCCGCTCAAATTCACAATGTCTATAGTCGCCATATTCTTCTCATGTAGGCGCGGGCGTCGTCGCCCGTGCTTTCGCGCTGTTAGCCCTTCTTCGCGGCCCGCTTCGCAGCCTTCAACGGATCAACCGTGGCCGAACCCGCAAATCCACGACGCTCTCTGGGCGGCTTCTTCGATTTGGTGATCACCAGATATCCGCCATTCGGACCCGGTACGCTGCCTTCCACCACTAGAAGATTGTCATCCTTGTCAACGCCCAGTACTCGCAGGTTCCGCACCGTCACCCGGTCGGTTCCCATGTGACCCGACATGCGCATCCCCTTGAATACGCGCGAAGGAAACGCCGAGGATCCAATCGATCCGGTCACCTGGAACATCGAGCCGTGCGACTTCGGACCACCGCCGAAGTGATGCCGCCGCACCACGCCCGCGAACCCGCGGCCCTTGCTGATGCCGACGATATCGACGAACTTCTCGCCATCGAAAATATCTACCAGCACGCGGTCACCAGTCTTCACCGCGCCATCGCCGTTGCCAGATCCCGGCTCGACTTCAATCGGAACTTCGCGCATGAACTTCACTGGAGGCAGGTTGTGCTTGTCCAGATGGCCCTTCGCTGGCTTGGTCAGCCGCGTCGCTTTCACGAACTCCACCAGGCCAATCTGCGCGGCATCGTATCCATCGCGCGTCTGGCTCTTGTGCTGCGTGATCACACACGGACCCGCCTGCAGAACCGTCGCCGGATGCACATCGCCCTTATCGTCGAAGAGCTGTGTCATCCCGACTTTTTTTCCCAAAATTCCCGTTACTTTCGCCATTTCCTTCTCCATCCCAGCGTGGCACGTTGGCTATTGGCTGGGGAGCTTTGCTCTTACCGAAAGCTGATAGCTGACAGCCGAGAGCTACTTATGCTCTTTCCCGAAAGCTTTGATCTCCACGTCCACGCCCGCCGGCAGATCGAGCTTCATCAGCGCGTCCACCGTCTGCTGCGTCGGCTCGAGAATATCGAGCAAACGCTTATGGGTGCGGATCTCAAACTGCTCGCGGGACTTCTTGTCCACGTGCGGCGAACGCAGCACGCAGTACTTGTTCTTCATCGTGGGCAATGGAATCGGGCCCGCGATCTGCGCGCCTGTACGCCGTGCTGTTTCGACGATCTCGCCCGTCGACTGGTCCAGTACGCGGTAGTCGTACGCTTTCAACCGGATGCGAATTCTCTCTTTTCCAATCACTTTGCGCTTCTCTCTGACCCCCTCCGGCTCGTCCGGAAGGAAAGATCGTGCGGCAAGTTGCTAGCCGCGTAGCGCCGGCTTCCCGCCGGCTATCCCAAAACTACTGAACAATTTCCGCGATCGTGCCTGCGCCGACGGTGTGCCCGCCTTCGCGAATCGCGAAGCGCAAGCCCTTCTCCATCGCCACCGGCGTGATCAGCTCAATCACCAGGCTGACGTTGTCTCCCGGCATCACCATCTCCGTGCCCGCCGGCAACTCCGCCACTCCCGTCACGTCCGTCGTGCGCAAGTAAAACTGCGGACGGTATCCCTTGAAGAATGGCGTGTGTCGTCCGCCTTCTTCTTTCGTCAGGATGTAGACCTCAGCCTTGAACTTGGTGTGCGGCGTAATCGATCCCGTCTTCGCCAGCACCATGCCGCGCTCCACATCTTCTTTCGCAATGCCGCGCAGCAACAGACCAGCGTTGTCGCCCGCCATGCCTTCGTCCAACTGCTTCTTGAACATTTCGACGCCCGTCACAACCGTCTTGCGGGTGTCGCGGAAGCCGACGATCTCCACTTCCTCGCCCACCTTCACCTTGCCACGCTCAATTCGGCCCGTCACCACCGTGCCGCGGCCCGAGATCGAGAAAATATCTTCGATCGGCATCAGGAACGGCTTATCCAGATCGCGCGCCGGCTGCGGAACACTCTTATCCACCGCATCCATCAACGCATCAATCTGCTTTTCCCACTTCTCTTCCCCGTTCAACGCGCCCAGCGCCGACAAACGCACCACCGGCACATCGTCGCCCGGGAACTGGTAGGTCTTCAACAACTCGCGCACTTCCAGTTCAACCAGATCCAGCAACTCCGGATCATCGACCGCATCGCACTTGTTCAAAGCCACCACGATGTACGGCACGCCCACCTGGCGAGCCAGGAGCACGTGTTCGCGCGTCTGCGGCATCGGACCGTCGGTCGCTGCCACCACCAGAATCGCGCCATCCATCTGCGCCGCGCCCGTGATCATGTTCTTGATGTAGTCGGCGTGGCCCGGGCAATCGACGTGCGCATAATGCCGGTTCGCCGTCTCGTACTCCACGTGCGCCGTCGCAATCGTGATTCCGCGCGCCTTTTCTTCCGGAGCGTTATCGATCGAATCAAACGACCGGAACGTGATCTTCGGATTGTGCTTCGACAACACCTTGGTGATCGCCGCCGTCAACGTCGTCTTGCCATGATCAATGTGACCAATCGTCCCTACGTTGCAGTGCGGCTTATTACGCTCAAATTTTTCCTTCGCCATTGACCTTCCCTCGTAACCCTCGTAGCGCCGGCGTCCCACCGGCTGTTGTACTAAACTATTTCGTTGCGCCTTGCACCCGCGCGATGATTTCTTCCGCGACTGACCGCGGAGCCTCCTCATAGCGCGCAAAGTGCATCGAGTATTCCGCGCGGCCCTGGGTTGACGAACGCATGTGTGTCGCGTAGCCAAACATCTCAGCCAGCGGAACGATCGCCTTGATCACCTGCGATCCCGCGCGATGCTCCATGCCTTCAATCCGTCCACGGCGCGAGCTCAAATCGCCCATGATCACGCCGGCGTAATCTTCCGGCGTTACCACTTCGACCGCCATCACCGGCTCCAACAACACCGGAGAAGCCCTGCGAGCCGCCTCTTTGAACGCCATTGAGCCGGCAATCTTAAACGCCATTTCGTTCGAATCGACGTCGTGATAGCTGCCGTCGTAGAGTGTGGCCTTCACGTCCACCATCTCGTATCCGGCGAGAACGCCGCCTTCCATGGCTTCCTTAATGCCCTGATCGATCGGCTTGATGAATTCCTTCGGCACCGATCCGCCAATGATGTCGTTGATAAATTCGTAGCCCTTGCCGGGCTCGTTCGGCTCCAGCCGGATCTTCGCGTGACCGTACTGGCCGCGTCCGCCCGTCTGCCGGATGTACTTGCCTTCGGCTTCGGACTTCTTACGAATCGTCTCGCGATACGCGACCTGCGGCTTGCCGACGTTGGCTTCGACCTTGTACTCGCGCATCATGCGGTCGACGATGATTTCAAGGTGCAATTCGCCCATTCCGCTGATAATCGTCTGCCCGCTATCCGGATCGGTGTGAACCTTGAAGGTAGGATCTTCCTGAGCCAACTTGGCCAGCGCCAAGCCCATCTTTTCCTGATCCGCTTTGGTCTTCGGCTCAACTGCGACGTCAATCACCGGAACTGCGAATTCAATCGATTCCAGCGCGACCGGGTGTTTCTCATCGCAAATCGTGTCGCCGGTGCTGACGTTCTTCAGGCCCACCACGGCGCAGATATCACCCGCCAGAATTTCCTGGATGTCTTCGCGCTTGTTGGCGTGCATCTTCAACAAGCGGCCAATGCGCTCGTGCCGTTGAGTGCGGGCATTCATCACCGATTCGCCCGACTTCAGCTGTCCCGAGTACACGCGGATAAATGTCAGCTGTCCAACAAACGGATCAGCCATGATCTTGAATGCCAGCGCCGCGAACGGATCACTGTCCGACGGATGACGAACCACGACTTCAGTCGGCTTGTCCGGATTCACGCCCGTCACTTCGCCCGCATCCAGCGGCGAAGGCAAGTAATCCACTACAGCATCCAATAACGGCTGAATGCCTTTGTTCTTGAACGCCGTTCCCACCACAACCGGGAAAACTTTCAGCTCGATCGTCGATTTGCGCAGCGATGCCCGCAGCTCCGGGGCGGTGATCTTCTCGCCCTCGAGGAACTTGTGCAGCAACTCATCATCGTTCTCCGCGACGGTTTCCACCAGCTGCGTATGGAACGCTTCAGCCTTCTTTTTCAGGTCTTCCGGAATTTCTTCCGTGTGATATTCCGCGCCGATCGTCTCGTCTTTCCACACGATCGCCTTCATTTCGACCAGATCAATCACACCTCGGAACTTGTCTTCCTGACCGATGGGAATCTGAATCGCGATAGGCTTGGCGTTAAGGCGCTTGCGGAGGGTATCGACGGCATGCTCGAAATCAGCACCCATCTTGTCAATCTTATTGATGAAGCAAATACGCGGCACGCCGTACTTATCGGCTTGGCGCCACACTTTTTCCGACTGCGGCTGCACGCCATGAACCGCGTCAAACACCGCGACTGCGCCATCTAGCACACGCAGCGAACGCTCAACTTCCGCCGTGAAGTCGACGTGACCGGGAGTGTCAATGATGTTAATGCGAATGTCGCGCCAGGTGCAGGTCGTCGCCGCGGACGTAATCGTGATGCCGCGCTCCTGCTCCTGCTCCATCCAGTCCATGGTGGCCGTGCCTTCGTGCACCTCTCCGATACGGTGCGTCCGTCCCGTATAAAACAGGATGCGCTCCGTCGTAGTGGTTTTGCCGGCATCAATGTGGGCCATGATGCCGATGTTTCTGCAACGCTCTAATGGGACTGTTCTTGGCACGACTATTCTCTACTCTTTCTGGGGCTCTAAATTTGCTTCTCGGCTCTTAACTAACTAAGAGCTTAAGGCCTTCCTACCACCGATAGTGCGCGAAAGCCTTATTCGCTTCTGCCATTCGGTGAACGTCTTCCTTCTTCTTGATGGCTGCGCCTTTACCGTTGGCGGCATCCAGCAGCTCATTGCTCAACTTGTCGATCATGCCTTTCTCGCCGCGACTGCGTGAGTAGGTGATGATCCAGCGAATTGCCAGCGATGTACGCCGGTCGGCATTCACTTCCACCGGAACCTGGTAGTTCGCACCACCAACCCGCCGCGTCTTCACTTCCAGCAGCGGCTTGGCGTTCTCGACGGCCTTTTTGAAGAGCTTCAACGCTTCGTCGCCGCCCTTTTCCTGAAGTTTGGTGAGCGAGGTGTACACGATCTTCTCCGCCGTGCTCTTCTTCCCGCCCCACATCATGGAATTGATGAACTTCGTCACCAGGTCCGAGCCATACACGGCATCGGCTTCCACGGTCCGCTTTGCGATATGTCCTTTTCTAGGCATTCAGCTCTCTACTCCATAGAGACGTCGCTCCGCAACGCCTCGCTCTATCCGCCAATTCCTACGCTTTCGGCCGCTTCGCGCCGTATTTCGAGCGGCTCTGCTTCCGGCCCGCCACGCCCACTGCGTCCAGCGTCCCGCGCACCACGTGATATCGCACGCCCGGCAGGTCCTTCACGCGGCCGCCGCGAATCAGCACAATCGAGTGCTCCTGCAAGTTATGGCCAACGCCTGGAATGTAGGTGGTCACTTCGATCCCGTTGGTCAGGCGCACACGCGCCACCTTGCGAAGCGCCGAGTTCGGCTTCTTCGGTGTCTGGGTATAAACGCGCGTACAGACCCCACGCTTTTGCGGACATCCCTGCAATGCCGGGCTGGCCGTCTTGTACCGGGGCCGCTTCCGTCCCGCCTTCACCAGCTGATTAAAAGTAGGCACTCTTTGTTGCTCCTCGGTCGCTTCGCACACGCACAAACGCGCGCCGCAAAACGACGCCACACAATCTTTTCCCTGTTTTTCAGGGGCTGACCGGCTCTCACCAGCCATGAATCCGCCACACTAAGCGGAGAATATTAACCTTCGGACTTACGCTTCCGACGGTGACGCCAAGCCCAAATCCTTGGAGGCGTTCCGTTTCGTCAGCTTCGCCTGCATAGCCCTTTCACTGGGGAAAGGTACGCGCAGGACGTTTTCAGCGAGGGCATCTTTAAATATTACAGCATCTTAAAGATGTATGTCTCTTACGGCCCAACTGCTCTTGCAGGCTTTTCGCGCAGAACCCAAACGCAGCGAGGAAAACCACCGCCCACAGATGAACCTGAATGAACTCGCGGAACCTTACGAATATATCAAGCCAGTTCCCAACCCGTCAACACTTTCCAAACCCAATCAGCAACGCCGCCGAAGCTAAGCGTTCCCGCTATGTTCCTTCGGCGCACCGCGCGTCATGATTTCGCCAGCACCACCCAGATCCCTATTGAGTCCTACGTGATTAGTTCGTTTATTGCACTCTGTGGTGATCTTTTCCCCAACCTGACCGATCCTCATATAGATCCCACATATATAATTGCGCCCATCAATGCCTCTCACCTCTGGCACGAGACTCGGGCAGTATGAGATTCTCTCGCCGCTCGGGGCTGGCAGCATGGGCGAAGTCTATCGCGCCCATGATTCCCGCCTAAACCGCGACGTCGCCGTCAAAGTCCTTCCCGAGTTAGTCCGCCTGGAGCCCGAGCGCCTCCGCCGTTTCGAGCAGGAAGCCAAGGCCGCCGCTGCATTGAACCATCCCAACATTCTTGCCGTCTACCAGATGGGAACTTATAAGAACGTCCCCTACCTGGTTTCAGAACTGCTCGAAGGCATGACGCTCGCCGAGATTCTCCGCCGCGGACCTCTGCCGCTGCGCAAGACGCTCGATTACGCTGTGCAACTCGCGCAAGGTCTCGCCGCCGCTCACCAGAAGGGTATCGTTCACCGCGACCTCAAGCCCGACAACATCTTCGTCACCAAAGATGGACGAATAAAAATCCTCGACTTCGGATTAGCTAAGCTTACTCAACCGAAAGAATCCGTCGAGCAGGCCGCCACCGCCACGCTGCCAGGCGTCCCGATCGGCACTGTCGGCTACATGTCGCCCGAACAGGTTCGCGGACTCGGTACCGATCACCGCTCCGATATCTTTGCTTTCGGAGCCATCCTCTGCGAAATGTTGATGGGCAAGGGCACATTCCAACGTCCAACCTCCGCGGATACTATGAGCGCCATCCTGAACGAGGAGCCGCCATCGATTTCGCAACTTTCGCCCGACACGCCTCCCGCACTCGAGAGAGTCGTGCGCCGCTGTCTTGAGAAGAACCCCGAGCAGCGCTTCCAGTCCGCCTCCGATCTGGCTTTCGCTCTCGAAGCGATCTCCGATCCGGCCTCGTCAGCCACCGTAACTCGCGAGATAAAGAAAGGCCGGCCCAATCGCCCGCGATTCGCCACCATCGCCGCACTGCTGGTCTTGGCTGTTGCCGTCGTGTTTGCTTATTTCGTTTTGCAGCCTGCGCCCATCCCTCACGTCTCCAACTACGTTCAGCTCACCCATGACGGCCAACAAAAATCTCTCATCGGGACAGACGGCACTCGGCTGTACCTAACCTTGGGCGAGGGAGGCTCAGGAAGTTTCGCCTCTCGCGGCGTCGCCGAAATGTCCATTTCCGGTGGAGAACTAAAAACGATTCCAATCATGCCTTCTCCCGACATGGTTCCGGTCGGCTTGTCGTCCGACGGATCCAGCGATTCTCGCTGTCGATGGACAAGGCGCACCTCCTAAAGGCCCGCTCTGGAGTCTCCCAATTCTCGGAGGGTCGCCGCGCCGGCTTGGTGACTTCGTCGCGGAAACGGCCGCTTGGTCTCCCGACGGCAAGATGCTCGCCTACACCAACCTCGGAGAACTGTTCGCCGCGAATGCCGATGGCTCCGACTCCCGCAAATTAGCCAGCGTCGGAGGTGACATTCTCAACGTCATCTGGTCCCCGGATAATGCCCATGTACGCTTCGATTCTTCCGAAACCGCAGGCACCGTCGGCCAGCAAATCCTGTGGGAAGCGTCGGCAACGAGCGCGAATGTTCATCGCCTGCTCGAACACTGGCACGATCCTCCCGACGAGTGTTGCGGCCGTTGGACGGCCGACGGCAACTATTTCGTGTTCCAGTCGAATCGCCAGATCTGGGCTCTTGCAAAGAAGGGTACCCTGCTTCACCCTGATCCGCAGCCGGTTCAGCTCACTTCCAGCCCACTCTCGTTGTCCTCACCTATTCCCGGCAAGGACGGCGCCAAACTCTTTGTCATTGGCCAGACTTATCGCGGCGAGCTGATGCGCTACGATTCGAAGTCCGCGCAATTTGCGCCGTTTCTCGGGGGAATCTCAGCCGAGTACGTTGACTTTTCGAAAGATGGCCAGTGGGTCACTTATGTTTCCTACCGTGAAGGTACTCTCTGGCGAAGCAAGATCGACGGCAGCGAGCGCCTGCAACTAACCTATCCCCCGCGCTATCCCGTGCTGCCGCGCTGGTCCCCCGATGGAACGAAAATTGTCTTTTTCGAATTTGCCCTGAGTTCCACCCGGCCCGCCCGAATGTATGAAGTCTCCCGCGACGGCGGGAGCCCAAGGCCATTGTCGCCCGAAGATCCCAATCAGCAACTCGATCCCAACTGGTCGCCCGATGGCAGCAAGATCATCTTTGCTGGTGAATCCAACGATCCTGCGTCGTCGATCCGCATTCTCGACCTCGCCACCAATCAGCTCTCGACGCTACCCAACTCGCAAGGCCTCTACTCTCCCCGGTGGTCACCGGACAACAAGTACATCTCTGCCTTCTCCGGAAATTCGCAAACTCTTCTTCTATTCGATCCCCAAACCAACAAATGGACTGACCTCGCTCACGGCTCCCTGAGCTGGCTGAACTGGTCGCACGATGGCCAATACGTTTATGTTCTGGATTTCATGGGAAAGGATGCGGTCATCCGCATTCGAATAAAAGATCACAAAACAGAACAAGTCGCCGATCTGAAAAATTTCATACCCGTCGGCCGCTACGGAGGCGCCTTGGCTCTCGCCCCTGACGATTCCCCCATCCTGCTCCGCGACACCGGAACCCAGGACGTCTACTCCGTCGACTGGCAAAACCCGTGAGTGTCGCCCGTCGTCTCACACCGATCGCACAAAAAGACTCTAACTTTCCCACCACAAAGAATTCCGTTAGCTGACGCAGCGGTTCGCCGCGGCGATTAACGCCTCCCACCCAACGCCAGCCACTCTGTCTGCATCCGACTTCAAAGAGGAAGCGTTCCCAACCTCCAAGGTTGCCGAAAAAGTAGCCACACTCTACACTGGACGATTCCCAACCAAAGCATGCTCGCTCTGGAAAGGGCCATCAGAGCGGGGAGGATGAATGCGTAAGTTTGTTCGTGAAGGGTTCGCGGTCACAGTCGTTGCGATTCTCGCAGCCCTCGCTGGCTGCGGCGGAAATAAGGCAGTTACCACAGTCTCGTATCCAGTTCCAGCGGCGATCAGCCTAACACCCTCGCCCGCAGCCTCCGCCGAGTTAGGTACCTACGTTTCCTTCACGGCCGCCGCCTTCAATTCCGCCAACACCACCATCACGGAGCCGATTACTTATCAATCCAGTAATCCATCTGTCGTGACAGTCGCCGCCAATGGCCTGGCCTGCGCCGGTACATGGGACTCTTTATCAAACCCACAAATCTGCACGCCCGGCTCCGTCGGAGTCGCCCAGATCTCAGCCACCGCTCAAGGCGTGACTAGTCCCGTGACCATCGTTTACGTCCATGCCCACATCGATAGCGTCACTCTCCAACCGGCACAGAACCAGCCCAAGCAGCAGGTATGGCCGTGCCTCTCGTCCAGTCCCCAGGCAGTGAATCTCGATAATATTTACGAGGCTCACGCCTTCAGCCGTGGCATCGATATCACATCCACCGTGGGTCAATTTTCCTGGGCCGCCTTGAATACGACCGTAGTGAAATTGAGCAACAAGGCGCCCGGTCTGGCTAACATGGTCAACGGCGTTTCGCTCAACCAGAATCTCATTTCTGGCGCCGTACCCGGCATCACGCCGGTTTACGCATCCGTTGGCAACAGCAACAGCACACCGATCACCATTACGACCTGTCCGGTGCAATCCATCCAACTCGTCGTCCAATCCTCGACAAGTACCGCCGTTTCCCTGACGACCAAGACATTCGATTCGTTCGGCAACCAACTCCCTTCTCCTCCTGTAACTTGGAGCTCTTCGGAGCCCGGCTCAGTTGCGATCAGCACCGCCGGCTCCGCCACTGGCACAACCGGCACTGGCGGCGCTGCCACACTCATCGCTACCTGCACTCCTCCCAGCTGCAATATAGGGTTTACACCGTCACTTCCCATTTATCCGGAGAACGTTGTCTCCCTGACGGTGCCAATCGGGACCAGCGCACCCACTGGGACTGTCTTCGTGAGTAGCAAAGGATGTGCCGGAATCGATGGCTGCTATACCGTGGTTGCACCTATCACCTATCCAGCCAATACCATCGACAGTCTCGGCACCGTGTCCTCGTCGCCGAACTCCCTGCTCTTTAACCGTCAGGGCACCAAGGCTTATCTCGGAACATCACTTGGCCTTCAATCCGGAGGCAGCGGCCTCGTTATCCTCGACCCTACCGCCTCGCCCATTTCCGTCAGCACTTATCCACCGGCTCCCGGAACTGTCCTGGCCGTCTCGCCCGACGGAAACACCGTACTCGTCTCCGACACTTTGGATACTCCGAATCAGCTCTACGTCGTCAACGTCTCAGGCAGCTCGCCAAGCGTAGTTGCTTATCCAATCACCAACGCCACCGCCGCTGCTTTTTCACCGGACAGCCTGAAAGCTTTCATTCTGGCGGGCAGCAATATGTACGTCTATTCCAAGCAGGACGCCCTCAAAACTGTACCGTTGTCGTTTACCCCCACGGGCGTCGCGTTCTTGAACGAAGGCGCCTTCGGATTTCTTGGTGGAGGGTCGACTCCAGGCATCACCGGTTATCCCACGTGCAACCCGTCTGCGACTCCTATTCCCATTACCACCCCTGCCACGCCCAGTTTCCTGACGCCGTTGGTAGGAACCGCGCAAATCCTGCCTGGCGAGACAGCCCCCACATACCATTTCGTCGGATTCAGCTCTCCCAACATCGAAATCATTAGCGCCAACACCACTCCCTCCGGCTGTGTTTCCACCGTTACAGGAAACTCAGCCCTGTTCAATCTCGGCCAAGGCGACTTCACTCCGACTCAGTTGATTGTTTCTGAGGATGGGACCGCGGCTTACGTCGTCAGCGATGCCATGAACAGCATTCTCGTGTTCGGCATCAACAGCTTTACCATCGGATCAATCGGCCTCAAGGGCAATGCCACTCCGGTACAAGCCGCGCTCGTTCCCGACGGCACCTTGCTCTACGTGGCCGCCAGCGATGGTACCGTTCACGTGCTGGATACGCGGCTCAGCGCCGACGTTCAGCAAATCACTTTCACCAATAATTTCTGTCTGAATGCCGCTGGCCAACCCGAGCCCTTCACCTGCAAGCCCGACCTGATATCCGTACGTCCATAAGAACAGTGGGCACTTAATTAAAGATGGGAACATGTCGGAGAGAGGTTACTAGCAGCGTCTTGGCGTTCAGCGGCAGTTTGGAATCTAAGTGCGGGCCAGTTCTTTCCCAACACTATCTAGCACACCATTGATGAACTGCACTGACTCTGGACTGGAAAACTTCCGCGCGATCTCCAGCGCCTCGTTGATCACCACCGCCCGCGGCGTCGTAGGAAATCCCATCAACTCGGCCACCGCGCAACGCAGTACATTGCGATCCACCGCCGCCATCCGTTCCATGCGCCAGTGCTCGGCATGTTGCTCGATCAGTTTGTCGATGTCTCCGGTGCGATCCGTCGCCATGCGAAACAAATCTTCGGCAAAGCCGCGAACGTCCTCCTGCACCGCGTTGTGCTCTCCCCAGAAAGTTCGGCGCACCTGGTCCGGAGTCTGCCGGCCCATGTCAGCTTGAAAAAGCATCTGCAGGACCAGTTCCCGTGATTTCCGTCGAGTGCCCATGAAGGTCTTCAGTTGTCAGTCCTTAGTCTTCGGCCGTCAGGCCCGCGAACCTTAATCTTTCCGTGGATCAACTACCTCGGATCGACACACACACGCCGAACAGCTGACCGGACTTCAGTTTACAGTTTTTCTGGAACGCGTCTGAAATTTTTCAGCGCCCTGATTTGCGCTGGCTGGATTTTGCCTGACTCCGCACTTTGCGCTTCGTGCTCTTGCCTTCGGCCGGACCCCGGCGGCCACTGACCTTTGCTTTGTTGCCGCCGGCAGACGACTGACGACTAACGATCGCCTGCTTCAAATTCACCATCTCCACTGCCGCCATCGCCGCGTCCAGCCCTTTGTTTCCCATCTTCAGTCCGGCCCGATCAATGGCCTGCTCCAAAGTGTCACAGGTGAGCACACCAAACGCATGAGGCACACCAGTCTCCTGCGACGACTGTCCAATCCCCCGCGTAACTTCGTTCACAATCACGTCGTAGTGCGCAGTATCACCGCGCAGCAAGCATCCAATGCACACGATCGCGTCATACTCCCCAGTCTCCGCCAGCGTTCGCGCTGCCGAGGGAATCTCGAACGCTCCCGGCACCCGCACCACTCGAATATCCTTTTCGCCAGCCCCCATCCGTCGCAGCCCATCCAGCGCCCCCGCCAGCAACCGCTCTGTGATGAATGCATTGAAACGGCTTACTACCAGCGCCAACCGTTTCCCCTTCGCGTTCAGACTACCTTCTGTAGCCTCCGGCAACCCTTCCGCCAGGCCATGCACTGTGACCATCACTTCGCCCGGCAATTCCAGCGAGAAGCTGCGCTCGCCCGACGCCAGCGTCGAATCCGCCAGCACCTTGAACTTCATCCTCTGCGCAACTGCGAAAATGTCATCCGGATTCGTTACCTCCAGCACAATCAGCCGCGCCACATCCTTCAAGCGTTCCAAAACTTCCGGAGAATATTTCGGAGGCAAAGTGTTCACGCTCAAAAGTCCCAGCGGAGCCGAAAGCACCACCGACCACTGTGAACTTCGTTCCGTGTCCACTCGCGAAAATCCAATCGTCGCAAAAAACTCGATCAGCGCCTGAAAATCCTCGGCCTTGCTCGTGTACCGCCCGATATGAATAGACTTCAGCACTCGATTTCCCTTGTTACCCTTTGCGGCCGTCCTAGCGCCACTTGCGTTTTAAGACTTAGCTTTTCCTTAGTGTCGTTAGTGTCCTTCGTGGTAAACCTTTTCAAACTCCCTACCCAGAAATCACTTCCCCTTAAACACCGCCACCCGCTTTTCCAGAAACGCCGTCGTTCCTTCCTTCTTATCTTCAGTCGCGCACGCAACTCCGAACAGCACCGCCTCCAGGTACAAGCCCTCTGCCAAAGTCATCTCCATGCCCTTGTTGACGGCTTCCATTGCATACTGTACCGCTAAAGGCGCATTCGCGATGATCTTAGCCGCAATCGCCTCCGCCCGCGGAATCAGGTCTGCCGCTGCCGTCACTTCGTTCACCAGCCCAATGCGATGTGCCTCTTGTGCCGAAATCATCTCGCCCGCCAGGACGAGTTGCATCGCAACGCCTTTACCTACCAGCCGCGGCAACCGCTGCGTCCCGCCATAGCCCGGGATAATCCCCAACTTCACTTCCGGCTGGCCAAACTTCGCGTTCTCGCTCGCCAGGCGCATGGTGCAAGCCATCGCAATCTCGCAGCCGCCCCCAAGCGCAAATCCATTGATGCAAGCAATCACCGGCTTACCTAAATTCTCAATCAGATTAAGCACGTTCTGTCCGCGATGCGTGTATTCCTTGCCCGAAACCGCATCATGCTTCGCCAGTTCGCTGATATCGGCGCCTGCAATAAACGCCTTCTCGCCGGACCCAGTAAAAATAACAACCCGGATGCCGGAGTCGTTCTTGATGTCATGAAACGCCGTCCGCAGCTCCTCCATGGTGGCCATGTTCAAAGCATTGAGTACCTTCGGCCGGTTGACCGTGACATAAGCAATCGCGTTTTTCTTTTCCAGAAGTATGTTTTCGAAGCTCATAAGTTCAATCCATTTCAAATCAACTCGGCCCTGTCCGTGTCTCCGTTGTCAGATCTCACTGCGGCTGCAGCAAATCCACCAGCACTGCCGTCTCCGCCCGCACTGCAGTCTTCAAGGTCGGCTGGTAATCGGGAGCCCACAATGACGAATGCAGACCCGGCAAAACCGCCCCCGATTTCTGTGCTTCCGCGAACTTGCCAGGCTCAACGGCCCCAATAAAAAATATCGTAGAAGGAATCCCCGCCTGCCCAAACTCAGAGAAGTCTTCCGACACCATCTTCGGCGGAATCTCCACCACGCTCGACGCTCCTATTGCCCCGCTCAGCGTCGTCACCACCCGCTTGGTGAGCGCAGGATCATTGTAAGTCGCGTTTGTCCCGGTCGTAACTTTCACCAGCGGTTCGCGCGGCGCCCCCCCTGCCTCCGCCTCGGCCTTCGCAATTCGCTGGATCGACGCCAGCAAATGTTTTCGCACCTCCGGCTTGTACGAACGCACCGTAATCTGCAGCTTCACCTCATCCGGAATGATGTTGCTCTTCGTGCCGCCCTGAAAGGAACCGACCGTAATGACTGCCGGATCAAGCGGATCGTTCTCCCGCGAAACGATCGTTTGCAACGCCAGCACGGTGCGCGCCCCGATCACAATTGGATCGACCGTATTCTGTGGCTGCGCCCCGTGACCGCCCCGTCCGAATATCGTGATCTCCACCGAATCTACCGCGGCCATCGCATATCCCGATGTGTAACCGATTTGTCCCGCGGGCAGAACCGACTCATCGTGGACCGCCACTGCGAAATCCGGCTTCGGAAAGCGCGTCAGCAATCCGTCCTTCAACATCGCCGACGCCCCCTGCACCGTCTCCTCCGCCGGCTGCCCAATCATCACCAGCGTTCCATGCCATTGCTGGCGATTCTCTGCCATCAGCTTCGCGGTTCCCACCCAACTCGCCATGTGAATGTCGTGCCCGCACGCGTGCATCACCGGAACGGCCACACCGGCGTCGTTCTTGAACACCACGTGGCTCGCGTAAGGCAGATTGGTCTTTTCTTCCACAGGCAACGCATCCATATCGGTGCGATAAAGCACCGTCGGACCCTTGCCGTTGCGCAAAATCGCAACCACTCCGGTTCCCCCTACGCCGGTGGTCACTTCGTAACCCAGCGCTTTCGCTTTTGCCGCTAACTTCGCTGACGTCTGCCGCTCGTGAAGTGAGAGTTCGGGATTCCGGTGCAGATCAAAATAAAACGCCTCAATCTCCGGATAAACCGCGTTCACCTGTTCCACCGTTGGCACCCAAGCCGCAGGTTTGTTTTGAGCAAAGAGAACTGCGCTCGAAAGGAAAAGCAGACCAAGTAAGCCTCCGACCGTCAATTTCGCAAGATGTCGAATGCGCATTCCTCCGTCGTCCAGAATTCTTACCTGTTCACTTGGCCATTCCGAGCCGTCCGCAAACAGCGCGAAGCGGCACCGAGACGAGCGAGGAATCTGCTGCTGCCTGGTAACCCTAAAGCTTCTGCGCTTTCGGGTTCGCCGGGTCCGAATAGTCATAGAACCCTCGACCCGACTTCCGCCCATACCACCCCGCCATCACCAGCCGCTTCAGCAACGGAGGCGAAGCGAATCGCCGCTCCTTGAACTCGTCATACATCACGTGCGTAATGTAGTAAGTCGTATCCAGCCCCACGAAATCCAGTAACGTAAACGGTCCCATCGGATACCCGCATCCCAACTTCATTGACGTATCGATATCTTCAATCGATCCCACGCCTTCTTCGTAAGCTCGGATCGCATCCAGCAGGTAAGGCACCAGCAGCCGGTTCACGATGAATCCCGTCTTGTCGCTGGTCCGCACCGGAACCTTGCCCAGTTTCCTGGCGAACTCGTAAGCCGAGTCATACACGTCATCGGCAGTCGCTATGGTACGAACGACCTCTACCAGTTTCATCAGCGGCACAGGATTGAAGAAGTGCAACCCGATGAACCGCTCTGGACGCTTGGTCGAAGTTAAAAGCTCTGTCACGGAAATCGAGGAAGTATTCGAAGCAAAAATCGCGTCTTTCTTTACGATTCCATCGAGTGATCCATACATCTCTTTCTTCTGCGCGACGTTCTCGATGATCGCCTCGATGACGATGTCGCAATCCGCCAGATCCTGTCTATTGGTTGTACCCTTAAGCCGAGCCCGAATCGCCTCTGGCGTCTCCTTGATCGTGCCTTTCTCCGCGAACTTGGCCAGAGATTTCTCAATCCCCGCAAAGCCCTTATCGAGATACTTCTGCTCAACCTCAAGCACCGTGACGTCCAATCCCGCCGTTGCGGAAACTTGAGCAATCCCCGATCCCATCAACCCACAACCCAAAACTCCAACCTTCTTAATATTCATTGCCGTCCTTTGTTAATATCCGAATGAAAATTCCCTGGTGAACCCTGAGTTCCCTCTGGGCGGTGGTTGTGCTTTTCCTTAGCGACCCTTCGTGAAACCTCGGGCTCGGTGGCATTTTCGCCGCCCTAGTTCAGACTTTCGACAATCATCGCAATCCCCTGCCCGCCGCCGATGCAAGCCGTCGCCAACCCATACTTCTTCTTCCGCCGCCGCAACTCATGCAGCAAAGTTATGACGAGCCGGGTCCCGGTAGCTCCCAGCGGGTGCCCCAACGCAATCGCGCCGCCGTTCACATTCACCTTCTCGCGGTCCAGCCCAAGTTCTTTCTCAACGGCTAGATACTGCGCCGCGAACGCCTCGTTCACTTCAATCAGATCGATGTAATCCAGAGTCAATCCAGCTTTCTGCAGTGCGATTTTGGTCGCCGGAACCGGCCCCCGCCCCATCACCTTCGGATCCACTCCCGCAATTCCCCAACTCACTAGCCGACCCATCGGCGTCAGCCCACGCTTGGTGGCTTCTTCCAAAGACGTCATCACCACCGCCGCTCCGCCATCCACAATGCCGCTGGCATTGCCCGCCGTCACCGTCCCGCTTTTCCCAAACGCCGGTTTCAGCTTCGCTAACCCTTCCATCGTGGTCTGCGGACGCCGATGATCATCCTCCGTCAAGGACTCCCCGCTCGGCTCGCCCTTGCGATCTCGCAACGGCACCGGAACTAACTCTTCCTGGATTCGCCCTGCCTGATACGCTGCGTCCGCCAGTTGCTGCGACCGCAACGAAAACTCATCCTGAGCCTGCCGGTTGATTCCTTGCTGTTCCCCGTAAAGCTCGGCCGTGTTCGCCATGTAAAGCCCGCAATAGCTATCGAGCAAGGCCACCATCAGCGAATCTTCCAGCTTGCCGCCCGGAGACAAAGTAAAACCGTCGCGTCCGCGAATCACAAACGGCGCTTGCGACATCGCCTCCATCCCGCCAGCCACCACGACATTCGCTTCACCAAGCTGAATCATCTGGGCTGCGTTGACGATCGACTGCATCCCCGATCCGCACAACCGGTTCACCGTCAACGCCGGCGTCTCGATAGGAAGCCCCGCTCGCAGACCCACATGCCGAGCCCCGTAGAGTGCGTCACCCGAAGTCTGTTGAGCATTGCCAAACACCGCGTGGTCGACCTCTTTCGGATCGACCCCCGCCCGTTCCAATGCTGCCTTGGCCGCGATCGCCCCCAATTCCTGCGCCGTGAAGTCTTTCAATTTCCCGCAGTAGCGCCCAAAAGGCGTGCGCGCCCCGTTTACGATTGCAATATCACCTGGTTTCAACATGGATTCCTAACTATATGAAGTCTCAAGATAAGAAATGTTCAGACGACCGAACCAAACTTCTCAGTGTAGCAGTGGGATTAAAAAAGCAGCAACCGCCCAAGCAGAACCAGTGGAACAAAACCAAGCCTCTTCTCAGCGAAGCTTCGTGAAACCTTTCTCCCTAAAAGCAAAAAAGACGCTTGTCTTAGCGTCCTTAGCGGCACTTCTTTGCACACTTTGCGGTTAATCGTTCGTCGACCCTTCTCGGCGGTGAATAGAGAAGCCGTATCTACACCAGAACTCAAGCCCCAGCCGCGGCTGCCACCGCCGCTGGCAATCCCACAATCTTCCCCGCACCTTGTCCTGACGAAACATGCAGAGCCTGTTCTGCTCGGTTCACCACTTCCGTCACGATGTCCACCGGGTCGAATTCCGCCTTCAGCACCGCCTGCGCCAGCCCCGCATTAAATTTCGGAGAATCCTCGCGCTCTGGAAGCTTCATCTGTGCCAACAATTTCTGCAACTTCTCCGCCGCCATCACGCCTTCTTTTTCCGCGGTCTCGCTTAACACAATCGCGATAGTGCTCGTTTCGTACCGGAATGCCAAATCGTTCTGCCGGATATTCGCCGAGAACAGTTGTCCTATCTTCTGCATCACCGATTCCAACCCGCTCTCGCCTAACTCCTTCAGCAGTCCAGCTTTCTCTCCGAACTGCACCAGCATCACGGTCAGCGGAGTGCTCTGCTGCAAATTTCGTTTCGTCTCCGCCATCAACAGATCGATATAAGACGCCCGTTTCAGCAATCCCGAACGCTCGTCCGTCACCGACAGATTCTTCACCAGCCGCCGCAACCCGGCATTGTTCAACGCAATCACAATCTGATCGCTGATGGTCTTTAACACCATCACATCGTTTGGACCCCACGACCGCGCCGTGTTCTGCATGAGCACCAGCACTCCAACATGTTCCGCGCCATCGGTCATGGGCAGGGCCAGCAAAGAAAATCCCGATATTTGTCCCAGCAGTCCCCCGACCGCCTTTAGTTCTGGAGCCGCCTGCGTATCCCCGACCATCAGTGTTCCCTGAGCCATCGCCAGGTCGTGAACTGTGGTGATGATGTTCTCAAGAGCCGCAGCCTCCGCCGGCTTATAGCCTTCAGCACTGAACTGCTTCACGCTCGTGCTGTGCAAACCCGGCTTGCGCATCGCCACCACGCAACGTGTCACTTTCCATTGCCCGGCGATCTCATTCGCCGCCGTAGCCATCACCGCGTCGGCATTATTCTGCCGATAGAGTTTGCGGGTAATTTCCGCTACCTTGGTAAAACTGCTGACATCCGACGCTGAAGACTGCGCAGGCGCCGCGGCAGCTGCGGACGCGGCAGGAGCAACCGGTGCAACCGCCGCGGGGGCCGCTGGTATCGCCGCCGCCGGAGAATCCGTGTACTGCGGAAACAGACCTGCACTCGAATACAGTTGTTGCAATGCCGGATTGCGGTCTTCTTCGTGCGGAAACAACTCCTGGATTCGCTGTAACCGCTCGAGAGCCTTGCCGCGCATCCCGTACTGCACCAGGATCTCGGCCTGCAACATCAGGTCCTGCAGCGCCGCCGCTCCTAACATCGTCTCGGCATTGCGCACCGGAGTGTTGGTCGAGTCCGCCATGCTCGAGAATCGCGACGAAATCACCTTGAAGCGATTCTCGTCGATCTTCCCCCGCAAACTCTCCAGACGCTTACTGTGTCCGGGCTCGTAGGCGTCCACTTCTGCAGCCCGGTCCAGGCTGTCCGCGGCTTTCGCAAAATTTCCCGTCGCGAAATGCAAATCGAACAGCTTCAGCAAAGTCTGGCAATAATCCGCCTCGCGATTCGAAGCATTGAACTGCTCGCTCATGAATTCGAGCATCTCCGCCGATGCGCGATGCTTTCCCAGAATCTCCTGCATCATCGCCAGAAACGACCGGCGATCCCCGCGACGTCTCTGAAACTGCTCCAGCTTGCGCGCCAGCGCCACCGAATCTTCATCTTGTTGCGCGTCGATGTACATCCCCAACAGGTTGGTAATGTCCGTGAGACGCCCCGGATTCTCCTCAAACAGAGTCCAGATCACGGGTTCGGCATCCGTCAGACGATTTGCTCCCAGCAAAGCTTTCGCATAGGTCTCGCGCAGTTGCTCCGAAGCGCCTCCCGCATTCACCTGCTGCTCGAGAACAAAGATCGCGGCGCCGATTTGCCCTTGGTCCAGCAGATTCGCGCTATAGGCCAGCGCAATCTCCGCATCCGCTGGATTCTCCGAGTAAGCTCGTTCGATCCACGCTGCCGGATTGCCTCCCGACAACGGCGCTAGTTCGGCCACTTTCAAAAAGGCCGCCGCCGCCGCTCGACCGTCTCCCAAATCTGAAGACAGTTCGCCCAGCCGCAGATAATTCTTTTCACTTGAATCCAGCGCCAGGATTCGCTGCAGCACCGCCATCGCGTCCTGTTTCCGCCCTTGTTTGGTCAATTCCTGAAAGGCGTTTTCGTAAGTTTCCAGGGCCAGCTTGCGGTTCGTTTTCTCCAGAAGTTGTCCGAAACGGACTTTCTGGTCCCAGGTGGGATTCACGAACCGTGCCATCTTTTTATAAGTCAGACTGGCGCGCGTGCCATCTCCAGCCTGTACTTGCCGTTCGAACATCGAACTCAGCAGCTTGACCGCCTGCGGAATCTGTTGCAACGAAAGGCTCAGGTCGGCCGCCATCTGGCAGACAGTTTCGTTCTCCGGATCGACTGCCAGCACTTGCAGATATTCTTCGAGAGCTTCTGCGGGCTTTCCTTTTTGCAGCAGCTTTTCGGCGCGCTCTACCCGCTTTGCCAGTTCAGCCCGGTCGGTTCGCTTGTTAACGTCAGCCATAGTCAGGGGGATACGCGCGGAGTAACCCACTCAAATTCTAGGAGATGCGTTCTATGACCAGCAATGAAGTAAGCCCGGCCCCGGTTACGATGGTCATCGGCCGCGGGACAGGGTATCCCCTAGACTCTGACCGGCAGGGGTGGAACATAAAGAAAAACCGCCCAAAAAAGGGCGGCTTCCCATCCGTAAGGCCACGCGGATTGCTACTTGGTTATTTGGAAAACCACATTGCTCTTGAGTACGTTTTTAGCCGTCTTAACCTTGACCGTGCCGGTCGTCGCCCCGGATGGCACATTAGTTTTGATTTCTGATTTCGATATAACCTTGAACGCCGCCGCCTTGCCGTTGAAGGTAACGCTGGTCGCACCTGTCAGATCGGTCCCGAGGATCCTGACGGCCGCACCAAGCTTGCCAAAGCTAGGCACCGTTTCCACAAACGGCCCCATCCCCATGGAAAGGCTGAAGACCGTGCCACAGCCATACGGACAGGCAGTGCCGGAGCCGCCAGCGTAGGTTGCCCCGTAGAATGTCCCATTCGTGCTCTGAACCAGCCCCGCGTAGGGATAAGATCCATGGGTGCTGTCAAAGTTGTGTAGCGTCGTAAACTTGCCAGTTGGGGTGATTTTGAAGACGGTGCCGAAATTGGGGTACTTTCCTCCATAGGACGCTGTGCCATAGAAATTCCCGTCAGTGCCCTGAACTAGGTTTGAGATCGGGTTGTCACCATCCGTTTGTTCGAAGCTATGCAATGTCGTCACCTTGCCGCTTGGCGTCATCTTGTAAACCGTGCCAAATGCGCCATAATCGGAGGCTCCTCCGAGATCCGTTTGACCGTAAAAGTTCCCATCTGTGCCCAGGATCAGCCCGCCAAACGGGTAAGCTCCGTCGGTATCGTCGAACTGGTGGATCACGGTATATTTTCCTTTCAGCGTGATGGTAAAAACCGTCCCGTAACTACCCGCGTTTCCCAGCGCCGAGGCTGTCCCGTATAACTTCCCATCCGGCGCTTGGATCATCGCTGCGAGGGGGTCGCCGCCGTCCGGTAAGCCGTTAAAGTTGTGGATCGTCGTATAGGTGCCTTTCGGGGTGATCTTAAAGATCGTGCCACAGCCAGTCGGCGTACACTGGCCGGCCGGCGGGCCGCCACTCGAAGCTGTCCCATAGAAATTCCCGTCGCTCGCCAGGACCAGGCCCCCCAGTGGACCGTAGCCCGTGTTTACGCTGAAGCTGTACATCACGGCTATTCCGCCCTTTGGGCTGAACTTGAAGACTGTTCCCAGATTGCTAGCCCCGCCACCGCTTGTTACGCCGTAAAAGTCTCCGTTAGATGCTTGGACTAATCCCCCCATAGGGCCGGATCCGTTTGTCCCGTCGAAGTCAAACGTAGTCACCTTGCCATTTGGCGCGATGCTGAAGATCGTGCCGCAGCCCAAGTCGCAGGCCGTGTTTCCGCCATTCTGCGTTGTCCCGTAGAAATTCCCATCGCTGGCCTGCACCAGCGTTGCCCAGGGCAAGGCGGCATCGGTGTTGTTAAAGCTGTGTAGCGTCTTAAAGGTTTTAGCCGGTAGGGTAATCGCCGTCATTGCCATGAATACAAAAAGAGCGCACGCGCTCACACGAAAATTCAATCTGCTCATTTGTTCTCCTTGTGGTGATTGGTCCGAAGGCGGGCGTTCCAATAATCACTGCTGGATTACGTTTCAAACTCCGAGACCAAAGAACACTATCTGATTAACCCTCGAGGCATTGGTCAACTTTGCACACTGTCCGAAATAAACCTGAATTTCACAACGAATAATACGCCTGCCTTTCTGAAAGTTTGGGCACTCTCGGAGTTTCTGATAACTTGCCAATACTCATGACCCAGGCTAACGCCCCCGAACAAGGACTGCGCCACCAGCTCAGCGCCGGGCAAATGGCGATGGTCGCCGTCGGTGGCTCCATCGGCACCGGACTACTCCTCGGCTCAGCCGCCGCTCTCCAGATCGCCGGGCCCGGCGTCATCCTCAGCTTCCTTCTCGCCGCGTTCATCAACTTGATGGTAGCCATGGCTTTGGGCGAACTTTCCAGCGTCCACCCGGCCGCCGGATCATTCGGCGTTTACGGCGACCTTTATCTCAACCCCTGGGCCGGATTCGTCGCTCGCGCCGGATACTGGGCAGGTATCGCGATCTCCATCGGCGCGGAACTTGTGGCCGCCGCAACCTATATGTCTTACTGGCTTCCCCGCGTGCCTGCTGTTTCGTGGGTCGTCATCTTTTCACTATTTTTGTTGCTCATTAATTTGCGCACCGTCGGCGACTACGGACGCTTCGAATACTGGTTCGCCATGATCAAGCTCGTCACCATCATCGCCTTCGTCATAATCGGGGCAGGCCTGCTGCTCGACGGTCGCGTAACTCCTCAATACACCGCCCAAGGCGGCTTTCTCCCCAACGGCCCTCTCGCTCCACTGCTCGCCGTCGGCTTCGCCATCTACACTTTCGGAGGCGTCGAGATGGTGGCCGTCACTACCGGAGAATCGAGTTCCGCTAAAAACATCCCCCGCGCCGTACGCCTCACCTTCATCACTTTGACCTCGGTTTATATCGGCGCGATTATCGTGCTCGCTGGTGTCATGCCCTGGAATAACGCGGGCGTCACCGAGAGTCCCTTCGTTTCCGTTTTCCGCCAGATCAACATCCCAGCCGCCGGTCACATTATGAATTTTGTTGTCCTGACCGCCGCTCTCTCCGGTGCAAATGCCGCGCTCTATGTCGCCTCCCGCATGTTGTTCTCACTTGCGCGCACCGGCTGGGCGCCGGCTAGCCTCGGCCGTTTGAATTCCGCCGGCTCGCCGAAATTGGCATTGCTGGCTTCGTCCTTTGGCATCGTCCTCGCCTTCATCCTCGAAAAATGGGCACCGCAGAATGCCTTCGTTTCGATTCTCGGCGCCGCCCTCGTCGGAATGTTGATGTCCTGGCTAGTCTCACTCGCCGCACATGTCAGATTTCGCCGGCGCCTTTCCAAGGCAGAGATCGTCGCCCTTCCCATCCGTTCCCCCCTCGGAGCCTGGGGATCAGCCCTCGGCTTTGTGCTGGTGATCGTGTGCATCCTCGAAGCGGGAGTGAAATCGCATCTAACTCTGATCAGCGGCGCCATCTATATCGTCATCCTCACCGTCGCCTACCATTTCCTGAAGAAAAACCGCCGCGAAAGTACAATGGAGCCATGAGTTCTGACCTGCTGCTTTACCGACCCGAATTTCCCATCCTCGAACGCGCCACCTACCTCATCAGCAATTCCCTCGGAGCCATGCCGCGCGGCGTCTACGACGCCATGCACGGATACGCCGATATGTGGGCCACCCGCGGAGTTCGCGCCTGGGAAGAACGTTGGTGGATGCTTGCCGCCGAAGTCGGCGATGAAATCGGTGCGCTCATGAACGCGCCCAAAGGATCGGTCTCCACTCACCAGAACGTCACCACCTGTCAGGCGGTCGTCGCCTCATGCCTCGACTTCTCCGGCAAGCGAAACAAGGTCGTCTACAGCGACATGAATTTCCCTTCGGTCATGTATTTCTGGGAAGCCCAACGCGATCGTGGAGCCCGCGTCCACATGGTCAAGACCGACGACGGCATCACGGTTCCGCTCCAACGTCTGCTCGACGCCATCGACGAGGAAACCCTGGTCGTTCCGATCTCGCATGTCATCTTCCGCAGTTCCTACATTCAGGATGCGAAAGCCATCATCGACAAAGCCCACAAAGTGGGAGCCTACGTCGTGCTCGATACTTTTCAATCGTTGGGATCGGTGCCGGTCGATGTGCAGGCATTGAATACCGACTTCGCCTGCGGTGGAGTTCTAAAGTGGCTCTGCGGCGGTCCCGGCGTGGGTTATTTGTACGTTCGCCCCGACCTGGGTACAAAGCTCGAACCGAAATACACTGGCTGGACCGCCCATCAGAACCCGTTTGCTTTCCAAACCGGTCCCATCCGCTACACCGATCCGCCGTATCGCTTCATGAATGGAACGCCGCACATCCCCGCGCTCGAAGCTGCTCGCCCCGGATTGAAGATCATTAAGGAAGTGGGAGTGAATCGCATCCGCGAGAAATCGAAAAAGCAAACCACTCGCCTGATCGAACTCGCCGACCAGCACGGCTGGCGCATCAACACTCCGCGCAACCCCGAGCATCGCGGAGGCACCGTCTCCATCGATATGCCCGACTCGCAGCAAGTCTCCCGCGAACTCCTAAAGCGGGACATTCTCATCGACTGGCGCCCCAAAGCCGGAGTCCGCTTTTCCCCGCACTTCTACAACATGGACGGAGAAATTGAAACCGCCATCCGAGCCGTCGAGGAAATTCTGAGAGAACGCTCCGTGGTAGCCGGATGAAGAACCCCGGTCCTTAGAGTAGCCCGCTACCGTCCGCCCACCCGTGACCAACGTAATCCACCGCACCAACCTTTCTGCTGCGCCACCCCTGCCACTCCGTTAAGCTCGGCTCGACGCCCTTGCGGGCGCTCGAAAACGCATGTATATCTTCGCCACCATCGTCTCCGGATCTCCAAACTCCCTTGGCATCTGGCCCTCCGTGGGCGCGGCCATCGGCCTGTTTCTCTTTTACCGCGGATTCCTTCTCCTCCAACGCAAGCGCCTCATCCAGAACACGCCGTCCTCCAAGATCCGCAGCGCCGCTATGGGACTCGTCGAAGTCAGCGGCCTCGCCACCGGCCCGAACGCCCTGATTGCACCCATCACGGCTCGTCCTTGCTACTACTTTCGAACCATGGTCTGGCAATGGGAGCGTCGCGGGAAAAACAACACCTGGGTCAAAAAGGTCGATGAGAGCCTCCACGTGCCGTTCTACCTCGACGACAACACGGGACGCGTCCTTGTTAACCCGCAGGGCGCGGACCTCGACATTCATTGCGATTTCAAAGAAGAATTCGGCCAATCGATCTTTTCTCCAACTCTCGGCATCCCCGCCAACATCAGCAGCTTTCTGAGCATGCGCGGCCTCGATTTCGAGAAGAAAATCAAGATCGAGGAATACTGCATCAAGCCCAAGAATTCGTTGTTCGTTCTCGGCACCCTCGCCCACAATCCCGGACTCGAAGTCAGCGGCATACCCGTTCGCACCGTTCACGGCTTTTCCGTCAGCAACAATGGCGCTCTCGGGTTGCCATCTGGAAGTCTTTCGCTGGCAAGCCTTTGGAGCGGCCTGACTGGCAACTCCTCCGAACCGCCCATGCCTGCCAGCCACGCGCATCCCGTACTCGACAAAACCAAGCAGGAACAGGTTGCCGCCGCCATGGTAAAAGCCGGCATCACCAACCCCGCCGCGTGGGCCGCTGCCGGAGTGACTCCGGTCGCCACGGCCGCGGGCGCTTTAACCACAGCAACCGTCGGCACGCCAGGATCAGCAGCGGCCGCCGCTCCCGCGATCGAGCAATTCGATCTGCACCCACCCGCCGTCTTGATGAAGGGTGCGCACGATTCATATTTCCTGATTTCCTGGAAAAGTCAGCGTGATCTCGTTAGCAGTCTCAGCTGGAAGTCTGCCTTGATGATCTGGGGAGGCCCGGCGATTACCTTGCTGTCGGCCTACTTCCTCGCGTTTCAATTTGGATGGCTCTAAACGGAACAACTATGAACAACATCGTCGCTCTCGGATTTCTCTTCGTCATCGGAGGCCTGGCGGCCTACGTCGTCATGATTTTCAATGGCCTGATCGCGCTCAAGAACGACACCGTAAAAGCTCTGGCCAATATCGACATTCTGCTCAAACAGCGTCACGACGAACTCCCGAATCTGGTCGAAGTCTGCAAAGGCTACAAGAACTTCGAGGCTGACACGCTGCTGAAAGTGACCCAGGCACGCAGCATGTATCAGCAAGCCGTCTCCGTCGACCAGAAAGCCCAGGCCGATCAAACCATGACCAGCGCCCTGCGTGGACTCTTCGCCGTCGCCGAAAGCTATCCGCAACTGAAAGCCAACGAGAATTTCCTGCAGTTGCAGAAGCGCATTACCGAACTCGAGAACGAAATCGCCGACCGCCGCGAGTTTTACAACGACTGCGTGAACACCCTCAATATCCGCATCCAGCAATTTCCCGACACCTTCATCGCCGCTTTCATGAATCTCCAAGCGAGACTGATGTTCAAGGTCGAGGAATCGGACAAAGTTCCAATCGCAATGACCTTCGGAGCCTCCGCAAAATAATTCACGCAGCAAAACATCGGCCTCGGCTGTCCAGGCTTCAGCTCGGGTGCTAAACCATTCTAAAGTTCATATGGTAGCGCTCTACCTCAGATCTGTCTCCATAGCTCTCCGCGACAGAACGCTGCCACTCCGACCGGGGTCATCAGCCTACACACCCCGGTAACCTCCGAATGTTCCCCGCTCAATTTAGAATGACCCGGTGAGTGACGCGGTCCGCATCGGCATCCTCGGAGACTACGATCCCAAGTCCCCGACTCTGCCCGCCATCGAAAAAAGCCTGCAGCACGCAGCCACCAAGCTGCAAATACAGGTCGAATCGCAATGGCTGCCCACGCCATCGCTCGCCGAGCCTGGAGGTCCTAAGCTTCTGGAAACTTTTGACGGAATCTTCGCCGCGCCCGGCAGCCCTTACAAAAGTTTCGACGGCATGTTGAAGGGAATCGAATTTGCCCGCCGCCACGACTGGCCGTTCCTCGCTACCTGCGGAGGCTTCCAATACACCCTGATCGAATGCGCCCGCAACGTGCTCGGCGTCAAAGACGCCGACTCCGCCGAGAACAATTCCGGATCGAAAAACATCATCATCTATCCTGTCGCCTGCGCCGTGCCCAATCAGAAGAAGGGCGCGCCCAAGCTTTCCGGAGCCATCCCGGAAATCAGCTTCGTCCCGGATCCTACCTGCAATCTTTTTATCAGTGCGACACCACCACCGAAGAATTCTTCTGCAACTTCGAGGTCAATCCCGACTACGAATGGGCCGCCATGGAAGCCGGGTTCCCGGTTGTGGCCCGTGGGACCCGGAACGAAATCCGGGCAATCGAATCCCCCACCCACCGTTTCTTCATCGCGACGCTCTTCCAGCCCCAGCTTTCATCCAAGCCCAACCACCCGCACCCGCTGATCCTTGCCTTCGTCCAGGCCGCTGCGGACTGGGGCCGCAAAAAGCTGGACGACAGCGTCCTGGAATAGCCCGAGTGAAACACGATTCCCTCGCCATCATTCGCAAAGACTACGACCAGCTATCGGAGCAATATGCCCTTCATCTTGCGGATGAACTACAACACAAGCCGCTTGAGCGCGAACTACTCCAGCGCTTTGCATCTCGATTGCGGCCACAGGGTGAGGTTTGCGACATGGGCTGCGGTCCCGGTCAAGTGACCCGTTATCTTCGCGACGCGGGTTCAAACGTGTTCGGGTTAGATCTGTCACCAGATATGTTGGAGCAGGCCCGCAAACTGAATCCGGAAATTTCCTTTCGCGCGGGAAACATGCTGGATCTCACGTTGTCTGACGCGTCGCTCGCCGGGGTCGTAGCTTTTTACGCCATCGTAAATCTGTCCACCGAACTGCTGCCCGGCGTCTTTCGCGAGTGGTTCAGAGTGCTCGAACCAGGCGGCCTGCTGCTGCTCTCCTTTCATATCGGAGACCAGATCGTGCAACCGCCCGAACTCTGGGGCGTGCCGATATCGATGAGCTTCGTATTCTTTCAGCCCGATGAAATTCAACGCCTTCTGCAACAAAGCGGCTTCGAAGTGGAAGAGGTTATCCAGCGTGACCCCTATCCCGAAGGTGAGTACCCAAGCAAACGTGCTTATATCTTTGCGACGAAGCCCGCGCGTTCTGAACGTTCCGCGCCGAATACTGTTTGACCAGCAGCCGATCCGGTGGAAGCGCCGGGTGGTCAAGACCGCTCCATCAACTCGAACGCCGGATAACTCTCCTCAATCTCCCGAAAAGCCTCCACCGGGGACCCGGCCGCCACTGAAAAATACCGCTGCACCTCCGACTTGAACAAGTCGAGATACCCCTTCACCACCGGCAGCTTCTCTTCCCCCGACAACTCCCGCAACTGGTACCCCCGCCGCGAACTCCCCTTCTTCAACACAATCTCCCCTGCCGCCTGCGCGTTCCGCACCCACTGCGTCCGCCCCCGAGGAGCCACCAGGTACTTCTTCCCGTTCATCTCCAAAACATCCACCGGAGTCGAATAAACCTTTCCACTCTTCCGCCCTCGCACCTCCAATAAGTAGTGGTAGGACTTCCCCATCCCTATCCCCACCAGAAATCCGAATACTCGATTGAAAATCTTTTCCACCGCCGTCGGCGCGCGAAACTCCGCTAACTTGTCGCCCACAATTCCTCCGGAAATGACTATTAGGATTGTCCGAGTTTACTCTTGATCTCTGTCCCGACTTCGAATCACGGAAGCCCTCGATCGCCGGGAAGAGGCCCGCGTACCATTAGACGGGTGCTCCCCCACATCCTGGAGCGCTCCCCACAAAATCATGTAAACTTATGTTTGTCCTAATTCATTCAGGCGGGGGGTGATTTGTTTGGCAGAAGTTCGACTGCAAGAAGGTGAGTCCGTGGAGAACGCACTGCGTCGTTTCAAACGCAAGGTGCAGACGGAAGACATCATCAAAGAAGTAAAGCGTCACTCCTATTACCTGAAGCCGGGTGAGAAGCGCCGCGTCAAAGAAGCACTGGCCCGCAAACGCGCCCGCAAAAAGATCCGCAAAGAGTCCGACTAACCACTTACCAGAGGTCGCGGCCACCCAGCCGCGACCTTCTGCTTCCGCCCTTATTTCCACGATAGCAAAGCAGGATAACTGCCACTTCAATCGAGCCGGTTGATTAGCGACGCGACGTATCCGGCTCCGAAACCGTTATCAATATTCACCACGCTGACATTCGAAGCACACGAATTCATCATCCCCAGCAGGGCCGCCACTCCCTTAAAGGCCGCACCATAGCCGACGCTGGTAGGCACGGCGATCACCGGTACACCCACTAGGCCTCCAACCACGCTGGGCAAGGCCCCTTCCATACCCGCGCACACAATCACTACGCGAGCTTCGGTCAATGTTTTGCGATTGGCCAGAAGCCGGTGAATACCGGCCACGCCGACATCATAGAGATGATCAACGTGGTTGCCCATCATTTCAGCAGTCACAACCGCTTCCTCGGCAACCGGAATGTCGCTCGTTCCTGCGGAGACCACGGTGATGATTCCCTTTCCGTATATGGCGTGATCGCGATGTAAGACGATGGCTTGCGCAAGTTCGCGATATTCCGCTTTCTTCACCTTCTTCCGCACTGCGGCAAATTGCTGTTTGTTGGCGCGGGTGGCAAGGACGTTGCCTCCTTGAGCCGCGAGGCTAACAAAGATTTGCGCCAGGTGGGACGGAGTCTTGTTCTGTCCGAAAATCACCTCGGGCATTCCCGCGCGAAGCACACGGTGGTGATCGACTTTCGCAAATCCCAGATCTTCAAACGGCAAATGGCGAAGCCGATGCACCGCTTCGTCAGGAGAAAGCGATCCTTTCCTAACCTGATCAAATAGTTTGCGAACTGCTTGGGCATTCAAGTCGGTTTTGCTCCTCAATTGGCCTTTTAGAGTAGCACCGCTACGATGCAATTTTGAAAACCGCGATGGCTTGGGTGGATTGCTTTATTCGAGGACGGAGGCACATGGTTTCTTGCGGCTGGCACGAAGTTTGCGCACCAGTTCATTGAGGACCGTCTCGCCTTCATCCGGCCCCTCGAGATGAGCGAGAAATAAGTGTCGCAAAGAGATCCGGGTCACACAGCCCTTAACGTAAGCATCGTAGAGTTCACTCCCCAGAGCGAATCCGAAACACTGAGTCACAGAATCAAATTTCCGCTCATCGTGTTTAGCGTCGGACATGAACTTCGCGATCTGGGACCGCGACAGTTCCAGGCCCTTCTCCAGCCGCACAGCCGGACGCGCCGGGTACAAGATTCGAGATCCACAGTATGCCAGAGCATGTTCCATCACACGGACGCCGAAGCGATCGTCGTAGCTCAACTCCTCCGGCCCTTGCGCTTTAAATCGCTGCCGGTAGAGAGGCAGGCCCCGACAGGCGTGATGCAGAAAACGAGCAGTCTCCTCCGCGGCGAACATCATCTGGAAATCCGATACGTAGAGTGCGTTGGTCGCAGCAAGGTAGATCGATCCCTGCGCGTCAATTTTTCGCTGCAGCGCTTCCACCTGCTCCGCGTCAGCGGTTTCTCGTTCCAGCAGATGCCGCAGACGGGACTCGGACAACCCGCTGTAGATTTCCGGCAGCAAATCGACGAGAAATTTCGGCTGAGTAGTGTTGTGCGGAGAATAGCGGTTGATCTTCAGGAAACGCAGCAGACCGTCGAGCAAGTTGTAAAGAGTGGGAGCGATGTCCGGCTGGTTCTGCTCCTGCCGCCAACGTGACAAGCACAGCCTGTAGCTCTCGTACTTTTCCAGCGGAGTCGCATTGAAAACGCAGACCACGTCCTCGGCAACCCGTACCGCGGCCACACTCTCCGCCCTTTCGCTGGTTGCCTGCCAGTAGAGCGGGTCGATGTTTTGCAGCACAGTCAGACTTCGCTCATGGGGCAGCAAGGTCTTGAGAGCAGCGGGAAGGTGAGTCGGGGCGAGATGTGATTCGCCGAAAAGGACCATGATTACGGCATCAGGGTGGCGTGCCCGTATCTCCGCGATTTTGGCGGCCGCATGGCGGTCGCGCGAGCCGATCTTGCGCAGATCTTCGCGGGGCATGCAGTCCAGCCCGTAAATGGCTTCAGCGTGCTCTCGTGCTGCCACCAGCAGTTCAAGAAACGGCTGCCAGTCGTATCCCCACTCCGAGTCGAAACGCAGCCGGTGACGCAGCTCGTCGGCATCGATTTCGCGGCGCCACCATTCCTCGAGCATGTGTTGATGCCGCGAAAAAATCGTTTCCACGCCCAGGACAATCCGACGATCCCCCGGTTGCGCTCGCTTCTCGATCAGTTCCGCAGCGCACCGTTGGGAAGCCGGCAGTGCATGATAATCGCCGATCAAAACAATGTCCGCCGACTGCACCATTCCCTGCAACTGTTCTGGCTCAAGGATTGCCTCGTAAGAACGGTAAGCGTTACTGAAATCGCGCAGATACTTACGGCGGGTAGTCGTGTCGTTGGCGCGCACTTCTCGCTCCACGTCCGCCAAGGCATGAAGCTGGGCAGCGTTGCGGCGCGATCCAAGTGTGGTTGAAGTTGCCATTCTTGACTAGTAATTCTCCGCGCTTCGATCCTGTCCTTGACTTGTCTCCCGCCCGGTACCTATGCTCAAAAGTCGCACTGAGGAGCGCCTCTTGCCCAACCGCCCGCCTGAAAATCTGACCGTTGCTACAACCGGCGCCAGTGGCGCCTTATTTTTGCGGCAATTTCTGCTCACGGTTGAACGCGAGTCGACTATCCAGACGGTCAACTTCATCGCTTCCGAAAGCGCATTGCGAGTAATGGCCGAAGAACTCACGCTCGCGGGCCGCGACAAACTTGTCGAACGGTTGCTCGGCGCACCTTCCCGCAAAATCCAGCAGCAGTCGAACGCCGACATCGGGGCCAACGTGGCCAGCGGCTCGTATCCCGCGGATGCCATGGTCGTCATTCCCTGCAGTGTCGGCACCCTCTCTCGCATTGCCAACGGCGACGCCTCACACCTACTGGAACGCGCAGCCGACGTCTGCCTCAAGGAGCGGCGTCCTCTGGTACTCTGCGTCCGCGAAACTCCCCTAAACAAAATCCACATTCGCAACATGTACCGGGCAGCGGATGCCGGGGCGACCATATTTCCGCTGATCCCGACTTACTACAACCTCCCACTCACATTGGATGACATGGCGCGGGAATTCGCTTTTCGCGTACTCGCTCATCTCGGGCTGCCGCAGCCCGACGCTTACCGCTGGAAGGGCTGATAAATCAGCTACTTACAGCAGGCAAATGAGGAGAATACACACTTCAGTGTAGGGAGAAAAAAGCCTGCCAGGAAGATTACGAAAGCGACGTGGCTTCCGCGCAACACCGACCTTAAAGTCCCAGGTTCGCGGCAGGTTGGGCACCATCAGAGCTGATGAACCGATCCGGCCTGCCAAGCCTGTCCGTTGCATGGTCCGCTCGTCCTGCCATTCGCGTAGCGTCAACCCTGGAGCGCGTTTGGAGCCGTCCAAAGTGACCCGACCGTCGGTGCGTCGTACTTCCAGTTCAGACTCCCCGAGGGGAAATACGCCAACTGACCGGTAAGCGCCGGGTGCTGGTAACAGGGAAAACCGTTGTTAAAGTACTTGTCCTCGTTCCCCAAGGGATTGATATTAAAGAATATTTTGACCTCGCCGGATGGGGCTGGACACCCGGACTTCTGGTTGCTCGGCTTCGGATTCTCCGATGCGAAGTAGTTCGCATAATTTTGCCCGGGGGCAGGCGCGGCACTGAAGTTCCAGAAATGATGAACTGGTGCGCTGGGAAACTTGGACCCTGATTCGTCTGGAACATGTAATTAGCGAAGCCGTAATTGGTAGCGAGATCGCAAAATATGGTTGTCCACATCGTAAGGTAAGTACTGATACTGCGGCTCCTGGGGCGGATGATATCCGTTTGAGCATCCACTGAGGCCAAGAGCCACCAAACAGGCGTTGTCCATTTTGCACTGCGTCCCGCCCGACGGTAGGTCGCACATCAAGATCACCACGATGTAGGCCCGTGCCCCAGGTCGTAGCAGGTGACCAGGCCATCTGAATTTTGCATCATGGGAACCTGTCCGGTGTCTGCGCTGCACATGTTGCAATGTAGCCGTTTCCAACTACATCTACCCCTGGAAGGAACGTCGGAGTACTTCCGAAGATGTTGTCCGGAGTTCGATTCTCTTTGAAGGATGATCACCACGCGAGTGAAGGTGTGGGATTGCGCGTATCCGCGCACTGCGATGAAGCTGGCGAGCAGCACGAACAGCGTACTTCCAAATCGTTTCATACCGAGCCTCCTTGGGTCGGTTCCCTGGCGGGAAAGTGAAACTGCGCTGATATTGACTGCAAGGACTTGGAAAGACTGAGGGGCCCGAAGAACGGGCCCAACTCCACAACGAGAGCTGTGAATAGAGCATGAATCGTGCAGTCTGTTACGAAATCCGGACGATCTCAGCATCAGCAACTTCCACAGCCTGACAATCCCTCCACCAGTTCACCCGTCACAGACTCCCCCGACCAATCCGAGTCACAAATACGTAAGGGACGAGTGGACACACGCATCTGAGCATGCCGATCTCACGTTCTAAGCAACGAGCAAAGCCAGCGTCTCAGTTAAGTCCTTTGTTCCTGATATTTTGCGCGTAAGTACTTTAAACTCAAAGATCTGGCTGGTCAGACCACGCTAAAGTCTTGATTCGCAAAGATCGACCCAAAACAGAGGGGGAGGGGGGGCCCCATCCGACCCGCTGGCCCGGCCCGGATATCGGCACCTTTTTCGCCAACCCCTCGCAATTTGATCCAGAGTAGGTTTTGCGATAATCTGCGCTTACACCGGAAAGGAGGTGGTCGGATGACAAGTTCTGATGGCAGTTGTAGGTTGATCCAAAGACCAGGTGAGGTGGCTGAGACTTAGAGCTGGTTGCTCTAAGCGGGGCTTTCGCTAAACTGGCGGAGGCTACAGCCCGCAAACGAACGGTGAGTTTGGATTCGATCCGCCCAGTGTGGTCGAGCTGGGACCCGGAGTTGCCGAAGAGGCCACGTAGAGTGACCACCTCTTGGTCAAACCCAAACAGTCCACCGGACGGCCCGCGCGCAAGCGCGGGCCGTTCTTATTTTCTCGAAGTCGTCTTCGATCTCGTCGGCCAACCGAGTTGAATGGCTTTGCGCCTAAGTCCGCGGACCGCCGGTAGTTAAGAACTCATCCACCGAGAAGGCACCTGATCCCTTGATCAGGATCACCAATCCGATCACGAGCGCCAGCAGATGGTACTCGTATCCTTCGCCCTTTTGACTGCCAGCCCAATTCATGAAAAAGCCCACATGGCGATGAATCATGTACACGGCGACCAACATGTTGCACATGATTCCGAATGCCGCGATCCGTCCGAGAAAGCCCACAATCAAGCCCAGCCCTCCGAGAAACTCGGCCATAATCGCTAGAAATGCGAAGGGCGCCGGAATTCCCAGCTGTTGAGTGAAGAATCCCATGGTTCCGTTGAAGCCATAGCCGCCGAACCAACCGAACACCTTCTGTGCCCCATGCGCGAAGAACACGATTCCCATCACGAGACGGAGAACCGTGAGTGTAGAGTCATCCGACGTGTTTACGATCTTCCAAAACATAGCGCCTCCGGTACAGCGTGAGATTCATGTGACTGTAGGAACACCCGACCTATCAAAGCCCTTAAGAATGACCTCCAGCGTATCCGCCGCCAACGACAATGCGGGCAACTCGTCTCTTCGAAACCAGCGCGCTTCCGCTGCATCGCCCGCCGCCAACGGTTCTCCCGCCAAGCGATGACAAAAGAAGTCGATCAACACATAGTGATAGATGGTGCGCTCGTCGGCATCACGGAGCACGCGATCATAAACTCCCAACAAATCCGCAGGATTCACCTGAAGACCCGTTTCCTCCAGCGCCTCTCGCACCGCGGCCTCTCGAAGCGTCTCTCCGATTTCGAGTAGACCTCCCGGGATAGACCACTCGCCCAGCGCTGGGGCGTGACCGCGCCGAATGAGCACCACGCGGTCGTTATCGATAATGATGGCACCCACTCCCACGAGCGGCGTGTCGGGATATTCTCGCTTAACCATGTAAGCTCTAGCGGCAGACCTGAGGAGATGCGGATGATTCTAAACAAAAAACGCGCGGCAGCACAGCAATTCGCAACCGGACATCCCGGTCGTCGCACAAGGCATCTTTGGGGCGATTGCTCGTAAAACTTTGAACCTTGAGTAGAATGCTTTGGTGGCTCTCGAAGAATACAAAAGAAAACGGCGCTTCAAGGAGACTCCCGAACCTCCGCCAAAAGTCGAAAAGAAATCCAAACATCGCTTTGTAGTGCAGCGCCACCGCGCTACGCGCCTGCATTACGACTTCCGTCTAGAGATGGATGGCGTACTGAAGTCATGGGCGGTCCCTAAGGGACCGTCGCTTGATCCAGCGGACAAGCGATTGGCGATGCAGGTTGAAGATCATCCGGTATCGTATTTCGACTTTGAGGGGATCATTCCTGAAGGCAACTACGGCGCCGGCACGGTGATGGTCTGGGACGTGGGCACCTGGGAACCGCTCTCCCCAGAACCGGTGAATGGGAAGTACGTTGCCGGAACCGATGCTGAAGCCGATCAGATGCTGAAGAAAGGCGACTTCAAAATCCGCTTGCACGGCAAACGCTTAAACGGCGACTTCGCCCTGATTCATATCAAGGCCCGCAGGCCGGGGAGCAAAGGAAACGAGTGGTTGCTCATCAAGAAGCACGATGACTCCTCTACGTCTGGATACGACATCGACAAGTACGACACGTCGGCCTTGAGCGGCAAGACGATGGCGCAGATCGCGGGTGCTGACGATTCCGCGGAATGGAAGAGCAGCCGTCCAGCGTCACGCGGCAAGGCCAAGGCAGCCTGGCTAGCCGATACGTTAGAGAAGGTCGATCGCAAAAAGGCCAAAGCCTCGGCATCGGTCGCGAAAGAAAAGAAGGGGAAATCATCTGCCCGCTCGTCGCGCAAGAGTCAGGCCAAGCCGTCGAGCAAAGAAGATTCGGAGGATGGTGGAAACGAGTCCGCTCCCGATCCGCTGCTCACAGCGAATCTCAAAGTAAAAAATAAATCTGATTTCGCCAAGGATCTCAAGGGTGCCGTGCTGCGCCCCATGCCGGCAAAGATCACTCCGATGCTGGCGACTCCTATCGAGAAGCCGTTTAACGACAAAAATTGGCTCTTCGAAATCAAGTGGGACGGGTATCGCGCGGTATCGTTCATTAAGGACGGCAAGGTACGCTTGGTCTCGCGAAATCACAATGACCTGACCGGTCAATACTCCGAACTGCAAGTACTGCCGAAGTATGTGAAGGCGAAAGAGGCGATCCTGGACGGTGAGATCGTCGCGCTGGATGACAATGGACGCGCATCATTCAGCTTGATGCAGCAGCGAACCGGTATACGCAGCGGCGGGAGGCGAGTGGCCGGGCGGTCGGATGTGCCGGTGGTCTACTACGTGTTTGATTTGATCTATTCCGACGGTTACGACTTGCGCCGGGTATCGCTTGAGGACCGCAAGCGACTTCTGCAGGGCATTTTGCGTACGGACGAACTAGTTCGCTATTCAGAACACTTTCCGGAAAACGGCATCGCATTGTTTGAGGCGGCTAAACAACAGGGACTCGAAGGTATTCTCGCCAAGCGCGGTGAAAGTTGCTACGAAGAGCGGCGCAGCCGGGAGTGGCTGAAAATTAAAGTCACCCAAACCGTTGACTGTGTTATCGGTGGCTATACCGACCCCGAAGGGGCTCGCCAATACTTTGGCTCCATCGTGCTGGGACTCTATGACAAGAAGGGCCAACTGATTCACGTGGGACAGGCGGGAACCGGATTTAATCACGCCATGTTGAAAGCGATCTTTGAAACTCTAAAAAAACTGGAGACCAAACAGAACCCGTTTCACGGTGACGTCGATGCACGCCATGTGCATTGGGTAAGGCCGGAGAGAGTCGCGGAAGTTAAATTCACCGAGTGGACCCATGAAACATCAGAAGGGGGAGTGAAACTCAGAGCGCCGGTCTTTATGGGCCTGCGGGACGACAAGAATCCGAAAGAATGTACGTTTGCCGAGCAGGGCCCGCAGAAACAATGATTACTTAATATCTTTCATCGGCATGAGTGAACCGTAGTCTCGTCCCGACGGGTCGACTGCGCGGGCCACGACTCCGGTAAAGGCGTCGCGAAACTCCGGATATTTGGCAAGAAGCGCCTTCATTACTGCCATATTTGCTTCGAACGTCTTGCCCGTATCGGAGATGTCGGCAGCTTGATACTTCACTACGAGATCGAGGTCCGAACCCACCGCCAAAGGGAACAAAGCGATCATCTTGTATGTCTTGCCTGCAGCAGAGAGATCAACCGGTGTTTCATTGCTGGGAAGATCGGACGGCTTCACCGTCTGCGATTCGTCGTAGAGTTTGTCCGTGGCCTGGGTGTACATGAATGGCACTGGAACAAGTAAGTCACGTGCCTGAAGGAAGTAGAACCAGGCGTTGTGATTCTGGTTCTTCGCTTTGTAGGAACGAGCCTGGTCGGCATACCACTTCCCATCGTGCCCACCAACCTGATTGTCCTTCACATAGAGGCCACCGAGTTTCCAGTCGGTTCCCTGCTTCTGAAGAACGAAGGTGACCGCGTATGGCCCCTTCGGCGTAGTGACGTCTTCAATGGCGATGGCATAGTCTCCCGGAGGGAGATTCGGAATTACAAATTCGGAGCTATTTGCGGTCTGCCCATCTTTGCCAAACACTCCGCATAGGAATTCAGCACGCGCCAACGGCGCCGTGCCCTCCACCTTCAATTCGAATGGAGGCCGAGGAACACCGGTCGCTCCCGCAAAATTCGTCTGATTATCGTGGACGGCAGCTTCAATTCCCGCGAAATTCGAAGCCAGGCTGGCGATCGCGTTTTGCTGGAGCGAGGAGGAGTCGCCTTTCGATGCCATGGCAAAATATCGATTCGCCGCGTTTAGTACCGCCGTGTGCGTGGCGGCGTCCATGTCGTCCGCCGTGAAGCAGGTCTGAGCCTGCGCCGAAAGGACAAGGGCTAATCCGAAAACGAAAATCAGGCCGAGCAACTTCAAAGCCAGAAAAGACGATAGCTCGCGGAGCCGTTTCATCGACGAAATCCTCGTGGATATCATTATGAAGCATCGCTGCTTGACGCTAGTTACGATGCCGATTCATCTCGCCAGGCTGTAAGCAATGACAACTCGCCTGACACCGCCATCTTACGCCGTTGCTGTGGGGATTTTCTTTCGGTTGGCCCTCATTGCGGCCAAAGGTTTCCTGTGTTACCGTCCCTTTGAATTCCACTTATTGGCGAAAAGGACAATTTATGGCGGTGTGGCTCATTCTTGCGGTTCTCGTGGTGATCGCCTTTGTTCTGGTCGGCATGTACAACAGCCTGGTGCAGTTGCGCGTACGCTGCGATTCCGCCTGGTCCGACATTGATATCCAATTGAAACGGCGACATGATCTGATTCCGAATTTGGTTGAGACCGTCAAAGGTTATGCAGCCCACGAAAAAGGCACCTTTGAAAACATCGCCAAATTTCGCTCCATGGCGATGCAAGCCACTTCTCCCGCAGATAAAGCGGTAGCTGAGAATCAGCTGACCGGCGCTCTCAAGAGCTTGTTTGCGGTTGCGGAAAATTATCCGGAACTGAAAGCCAACGACCAATTCCTGCAACTGCAGAGTTCGCTAAGCCAAACAGAAGATACCATCCAGAATTCGCGGCGTTACTACAATGCGGTTGTGCGCGATCTAAACACGAAAATCCAATCATTCCCTACCAACATCCTGGCCGGCATGTTCGGATTTCAGCAACGCCAGTTCTTCGAAGTGGCTGACACCGACCGCGAACCGGTTGCGGTCAAGTTCTAGAATCGTTGGGAGCTTTCGCATCTGGTTGACTTTATGATCGTGACATCAGTCCTCGGTGTATCAGCCCTGGCGCTGCTTTCCCCATCATCCTCGCGAAACACGAGCGAGGACGCCACGGCAATAGTTGCCCAAGACGAAAATGGAATTCGCGCGATGATCACGGCGCAAACCGAAGCGTGGAACCGCGGTGACGCGAAAGCGTATTCGAAGTTTTTTCATGAAGACGGCAGCTTCACCAACATCATGGGTACCACCTCCTTTGGGAGACAAGGATTCGAATCGCGCCACGAAGAGCTTTTCGCAACGATCTACAAGGGCAGTAATCTGAAACTCACGATTAAGAGGCTGAAGTTTCTCCGGCCCGACGTGGCTCTGGCGGATATTGAGGCCAAACTCGATGGATACTCCAAGCTTCCCCCGGAATCCGCACGGAACCCGATGGGATTTTGCGCACGCGATTGCAGCAGGTTCTTATTTATGAGAATGGCATGTGGGGGATTGCCGCATTTCACAACGTAGATTTGAAACCTTTGCCACCACGCTGATAACCCCATGAACTCTAATTGCAGGACAATACCGCGTGGTTCTCTCCGCCGGATATTCCTTGGCTTTCTCTGCTGGGTTTTGTTGGCTTCGCCTCTATTCGCCCGGAGTTGGCGAATTTCTGATTACAACGATGCCATCACCGTGAACCGCGATGGATCGGCGCTGGTGCGGGAACGGATTACGCTGGCTTTCGAGGGAGAGTGGCACGGAATCCACCGCCTGATTCCAGTGGAGTATCCCGGACCGCAAGGGACGAATTTTACTTTGTTTCTGAATGTTCTGCTAGTCACAGATGGCAGTGGCAACAAGCTTAAGTATGACTCCTCCACTGCCAATGGTTTTCGCGATCTGAAGATTTACATTCCGAATGCAGCGGATGCGACTCGCACCGTAGAAATTGACTACACGGTTCGGAACGGTACCCGTTTTTTTGAAGATCACGACGAGTTCTACTGGAATGTGACCGGCAACGACTGGCCGGTGCCGATCGATCACGCTTCCGCGCTGGTAAGCTTTCCTGACGCTGCGGATGGTTCTCTGCGAGCTCAAGCTTTTACCGGCGCTTACGGCACCGCGGGCCGCGATGCCACTGCGGAGGTGCGGGGCGCTGACGTTTCCTTCGAGACGGTTAATCCGCTGCCTATGCGCGGCGGCATGACGATCGACGTCTACATTCCCAAGGACATTCTGAAAGAACCGGGAGTGTTCACGCGATTCATATGGTTCCTGGGCAGCAATCCGATCGTGTTCCTTCCTCTATGGACCTTGGTAGTGATGTTCACGTTGTGGTGGTACAAGGGACGCGACCCTGACCCGGGGTTGTCGGTCGCCCCCATGTATGAACCACCGGCCGGGATATCTCCAGCCGAGGCCGGGGCGCTGCTCGAAGACACTATCCATCCGCGCGATATTACCTCGACTCTGGTGGACTTGGCGGTACGCGGTTACGTGAAGATCGAAGAAACCCAAGAGAAGGCGCTGGTTTTTTCTTATAAAGACTATATTTTTCATTTGCTGATACCGAAGGATCAGTGGCGGGATTTGCAGCCCCATGAAACTGTCATGCTGGCGAACGTTTTTCTAGATGGGGATGTTACACGTCTGTCCAGTTTGAAAAATCGCTTCTATACCGCGTTGCCAGCGATTCGCCAGGATATTAAGTCGCAACTGAAGAATAAGGGCATGTATCTTGTGGATCCGGACTCGGCAAATGGCTACAGCTTCCTCGCCATTTTTGTCGTCGTGGCTCCTTTCGCCATTGCGCAGTTCACGGGCTTCAAGGATGTATTCAGTTCGGTTGGCCTGTTAGTCGTATCTCTTGTAGTCTCCGCAATTATCTGGTGGTTGTTCGCCAGGCAGATGACCGCCAAAACGCTCAAAGGCGGACAGACCCGCGTGGCCATACTGGGATTCCAGGAATTCATGAATCGCGTCGATGGCGACCGATTGAAGCGAATGCCTCCCGACACCTTTGAAAAATTCCTGCCTTATGCGATGGCGTTGGGTGTTGAGCATCGATGGGCACAGGCGTTCTCCGGAATTGTGCAGAATCCGCCGACCTGGTACGTGGGGCCGGGGGGATATGGCTATGGGCCAGGATTTAATCCAATTTTCTTTTCGAATTCCATGCACAGCATGGCTGGAGATATGCACCAGGTATTTGTCTCGGCCCCGCGAGCAAGTTCCGGCGGATCGGGATTCTCTGGCGGCGGTGGATTCAGCGGCGGTGGTTTTTCCGGTGGCGGATTCGGCGGTGGTGGAGGCAGCGCGTTCTGAAGAAGAACTGGCCTTGTGACAGGAAAATAAAACCGAGAGTTGCCGTTCTACTTAGCGGACGCGAAAAGTTCAGCGCCTATTTTGGAGGCGCACTAGCACGCTGGACTTACGAAGTTTACAGCAGGCTCGATAGTCGTTTCGAAGTCGAGGTGTTTGGATTCCCCACTGCAATTCAAGATTTGTATCCATTGTCCCATTCGACCACCCAGGTGTGGCGGGTGTGCGACGTGGTGTCGAAAATACCTTTTGTTCGTCGCTACGAAGATCACTTGTGGTTGCGAGGACTCTTTCCAAGCCTACGCCCGTTCGACTTCATCCACATTCACAATCGTCCCCAATGGGCGAAGTTAATGCGGGATCTAGGTTACAAAGGGCGCATTATTCTGCATCTGCAAAATGATCACCTTGGTCATTGGACGTCAGAAATGCTGGATCGACTGGCGGGCCAATTGGATGCCGTCGTCACATGCAGCGAGTACTTGCGGAACACTTTCGTCGCTCGATCCTCCCTTCTGGCCGCCAAGACCAAAGTTGTATTAAATGGAGTAAACACACGCCTGTTTTGTCCCCTCAAAAACATTCGCGAACCGTCTACCATCTTTTTCGTGGGGAGATTTCATCCGGAAAAAGGAATACTCCAATTGGTTCAGGCCTATGCGAGAGTATTGCGAGACCATCCTGCGGCGAAGCTCGTTATTGGTGGCACCACCAGCTTCGGAACACACGAGCCGGATCTCTACGTGCGCGAGGTCGAATCGCTTGCGAGTTCCGTGGTAAAGACACAGTCAGGGAATATTCAGTTTACGGGCTACCTTCACCATGACCTTGACTTGCCAAGCTGGTTCCAGAGGGCGACGCTATTTGCGAGCCCGTCGATCTTTCAGGAACCATTCGGTCTGGTCAACGCGGAGGCCATGGCTTGCGCGACCCCGGTGGTGGGATCGAGTCGCGGTGGAATTCCCGAGGTACTGGGGGATGCAGGGGTGGTAATCGACCCTGAGGACATTGAGAGCTTCGCGGATGCTCTCTCGATGCTGTTGGACAGCCGAGATCGCAGCGTAAGTCTTGGAGACGCCGCCCGTCAACGTGCCGTGCGCATGTTCGACTGGCAAGTCATCGCCGAGCATTGGGCCATACTTTTGCAGGATCTCCCACAAGCCCCAGCCGCATGATTTCCGGTCGAACGAAGTTTCCGTATATCGAACCTGATTGCCAGCCAGAAGACGTTGCCCTACTCGAGATCAAATGGCAGCCACTCCAATCCACCGTCCCGTTCGATCTGTAGAACAACCGGGGATCCTGACTTGATCGCACGAATCGCGGTGCGCAACGAATCCACAGAATCAATGGGCACGGTGTTGACTGCGTGAATTATGTCACCTGTCTTTAACCCCGTATCCGGCCCGATCAGATTAGCTGCCCGCGCGACCACGACCACCCCCGTGGTGATCCGCAACTGCCCCACCATCGATCGTAGCTGGTCGTTGAGGTCGATCGCGAGGATGCCTAGACGTCCGATCAAGCTCTTGTCCGGGTCAACCTGATCCATCAGTCGATCAACCTGATCCCGGTGCTCCATTACAGGAATCTCAAGGGTTTTCTTCTGGCCCCCACTCAAAACAACAACCTTCATGATCTGATCGACCGGGTGCAGGTACATCGCCGCTGTGAGCGCAGGGAGCGTATCGATCTGACGATCATCGGCGGTTAGCACGATGTCTCCAACTTTCAGACCGGCCGCTTCCGCCGGTCCACCAGGGGTTACGTCAGAAACGATGACGCCGTAGCTCTGCGGGAGTTTCAAACCCTCGGCCATGGCTGGCGTTATTGCCTGGGCTCCAGCCTGAATTTCTACCCGGTGGACATGTCCGTACTTTCGCAAACTCTGGTAGACAAATTGGACCACTCGAGCGGGAATTGCGAAGCCAAGTCCTTCGCTGCCTCCGCCCTGAGAGAAGATCATAGTGTTGATTCCCAGTACATAACCGTCCATGTCAACCAACGGGCCGCCGCTGTTTCCCGGATTTATGGGTGCGTCGGTCTGGATGTAAACCATGGGTTTTTCCGGGTCGGCTTGGCGTCCGACCGAACTCACCACTCCCATGGTTACCGAATTCTGCAAGCCTTCAGGACTGCCGATGGCGAACACAAGTTGCCCTTGATGAATGCGGCGAGCGCTTCCCAGTTCAAGGATGGGCAAGTTCGTCGCATCCACTTTAATTAGGGCCAGATCAGCATCTTTGTGGACTCCAACCAACTTGGCATCAAGCACACGCTCTTTCCCCACGGGTGCAATCTGCGGCGTATCGAGGGATGCGGATGATAAAACCACGCGTATCCGCCGTGCGCCCTCAACCACATGAGCGTTCGTCATGATGTACCCGTCGGGGTCGACAATCACTCCCGAGCCGATGGCGCTTTGCCGCGCAATCAGGGCTGTCTCACTGTGGTTCGGCCCCTCATCAATCGGCCCAAAACCAGTTACTTGGATCTGAACTACAGCTGGAGACACTTTTTGCACCAATTCCACCAAAGCGGCGTTGAGTTGCTGGAGCACCTGAGGAGCTTCGGAGGGGCGTGGCTTGTCGGCCTTTCCAAGATCGGCAGTCGGACTCGTCTTCTGAGGAGTGTCAGCCGGGGTAGTCTTCTGGCCGCTCGCGGTCGTCCCCTGAGCAAACCCGATAGACACGCTGACCAATACGAAAAGAAAGGCCTTTAGGGAATGACGGAAAGATGCGCAGACTGATCTCAGCTTTGCGATTGCAACCGACATGAAACTCCCTCCTTGTTGACAACTGAGATTCGGTGGCACCGGAATGGATCGGTGACGAGGACTTATTCTGACAGAAAGCTGCATCCTCTGGAAATTCATACAGCCGAAAGGATTGCGCGGAGGGCCGCCTGAGCACAATAAGGATGTTAACTGACGATCCAGGCTGAAAAGTCCAGCGTTTGGAATCTGGTTCCTATCCAGGTTACGAAGGTCATTCTGGCTTTTAAGTGGAGTATCATACGTGATATAAGGGCGGGGTACGAATACGGCTGGACTTCACGGAGGAATCCGCGTGAAGCTGGCGTTTTCATGCAGGAAAGACCCTGGCAAGGAGGTCTTGTGTCCGAAGCGCGGACGGGAAAACGTTTCCCCCTGGAACTACCGATCAAGATTCACAAGTCCGATGAGGCCGGCCAACATGCCGGTGTTACCGGGAACCTAAGCGCTGCGGGTGTTTACATCCGCGCCGATGCGGCACTGGAAGTTGGTTCTGCGGTCGAGTTCGAAATCGCTCTACCTCCGGAGGTCACAGGAGCAAAGGAACCTGTGGTCGTGCAGTGCCGGGGCCGGGTGGTTCGTACGGATGAACCAGCTGGTGGTGCCAATTCCACGGAGGCTCGCGGCGTAGCCTGCGTGATTGATTCTTACGATTTCGTTCGCCACTCGTAACACCCGAGGTGCTTACGCAATGTTAAAACTGATTCTGGCCGACAACCAGGCTATTTTCCGGGCGGGCATCGCCAAAGTGCTCGCGGTCGAAGACGAGATGCGCATTGTGGCTCAAGCGCAGACTCCCGAGCAGATGTTCATGGCGCTGGATAAATTCCGCGCGGCCGTGTTGATCGTCGCAGGTGGATTCCACACTGACTTCAACGCAACTCTGCAGGCTTCAGCGAAAGCCAAGACTCGCGTGGTGATCTTGGCCGACACTGGCGAGAGCGCTCAGCGATACATGGGTGCGGGAGCCCACGGCGTGGTCTATCGGAACGTGACCAGCGCGGCCCTCGTCGATTGCGTGCGCAAGGTGGCGCGCGGCGAGAACTGGGTTCAGGACATCGCCGTTCCCAGCGAACTCACCGAGAACGATATGGTTGGACTTCGCGTGCGCGATCGCCTGACAGCGAAAGAGCTACGCATCGTCGCCCTCATTGTTCAAGGCTACAAGAACAAAGAGATCGCAACCCAACTCGGCACAACCGAGCAGGTCATCAAGAACTATCTGCGCAACGTATATGACAAGATCGGTGTGTCGGACCGGTTAGAACTGGCTCTATTCACCATCCACCACCGGATCCTGAACGAAGCGGCCGCAGCGACGGCGTCGAACGTACCGCAGCCAGGACAAGGACAGGCAATTCCTTCGTAAATTTAAAAACATCTTGTGCAAATTAGGCCGCCGACAGGCGGCCTTTTTGTTGTGGAGTGACGGTACTAGGCTTCATGCATGAATGTCATGTCAAATTTTGTCAACTTAGCGTTTTCGTATTGACATCATACCCGGACGCTATCAAAATCGTGCCCTCGACTCCCGTCGAGGTCCAGTCGCTCTGGACTCCCTAAGTAATTGCCACGAACAAAAATTCCGCAAGGAGAGTAAATCCAACATGAAAACACCTTCCGCAAAATTCAGCTTGATCGCTGCTTTGTTATTGACCTGCTCTTTGGCTGGGATAGCTTCCGCGCAGGATTCCGAGTCTCCCAGTCCGCGCGGCATCTACCTGGCTGTTCCGCCTCACTCGTACTACCCGGTAGCGCCCTCCAATAAACAGTTGACGCAGTGGACGTATAAGTTCACTTACAACGGACAAAAGTACAGTCCCGTGATCGTTGGGACCGATCCATCGAAAACAAACGTCACCACGACTACCCCTGTGTTCATCATCCCCATTAAGATGGTTTACGGGAAGTCGAATGGAAACCATACCTTCGATCCCAACAAGGACATCTATCCGGGCACGAAGCTCACGGTAACAAAGTATATTTCGCAGTCGCCTATCTTCGTCCCCATTAATTTCACGCGGGGCGGAGTTAACTTAGGTACTACACAGTATGAGGACGCCTACGAGCGCGGTAGTTTCTGGAAGTATGTTAAGACGAACACCAAGTACCACGTTCTACTCGGCAAACCCACGATACTTCCGGAACAGACGATAAAGGTAACCCCGGCGCAGGGTTCAATTCAAAACAATCCATTCGGCAACGGAAAAGTCGGCTTTTACGGTGACGGCCTGGGCCTGATTGACGGTCAACTGCAAGTCTTTATGCATAAGCTGACGCAGATTCAGCCCGACACTTTGCCGCTATTTCTGGTCTACGATGTCTACATCGGCTGCGGCAGTGGCTGTGCGATCGGCGGTTATCATTCCGCAAATTCGGGTCCGCCGAGCGCCAGACATACTCCTTCTCGACCACCATCGATCCGGGCGCATTCGCTGAAGATACCGGTGCTCTCTCCCACGAGTTCGGGGAGTGGCTTCTCGATCCATTCACTACCAACCCTGGTTGCGGAGGACTGATGGAAAACGGGGACCCGCTGGAGACCGAACCTAACTACGGGCTCTATCCTTACTCAGGCAACAATGGTTTAGGGTATCACCTTCAGGATCTGGTGTTCATCAACTACTTCGGCGCCCCGAAGTCCACTTCGCTGAAGAGTTGGTATACCTTCCAGGACGAGACCAATGTCACCGCTCCATGCGATAGAGGGCAGAACTAGGACCTGCACTCGTCTCGCTCGATCAAGCCCGCCGATAAAGCGGGCTTTTTTGTCTGACCAAGAATTCATCGATCGATCGCGAGCGCGAAGCGCAAGTTCTCCGGACGCTCAGGTTTCGCGTGTTGATGCCGTCCGTCATTGACCTCCGAATTTTAAACGACGGCGGGCGGATAAAATGAACCACATCTTTACTTGAGGAGACCGCATCTACTGACCATGGAATTCCGACAACTGGGTCGTTCTGGCTTGAAGGTCCCCGTCCTTAGTTTTGGCACCGGCACATTTGGTGGAGGAACAGAGTTTTTTCGCGCATGGGGCGCGAGCGATGTAGCGGAAGCCACTCATCTCGTCGAGATCTGTCTTGATGCCGGAGTAAACCTTTTCGACACTGCCGATGTCTATTCCAACGGATTGTCGGAAGAAATTCTTGGCAAAGCAGTCGCTGGCAGGCGCGCCGATGTTTTGATCTCCACCAAAGCCACCTTCCGCATGGGTGATGGACCGAACGATTTAGGATCCTCGCGGCATCATTTGTTGAGATCGTGCGAGGCCAGTCTGAAGCGCCTAGGGACGGACTACATCGACATCTACCACCTGCACGGATTTGACGCTCTGACTCCGATTGACGAAGTCCTAAGCACGCTTAACCACCTCATCGAATCCGGCAAGGTCCGGTACATTGCGTGCTCAAACTTCTCGGGATGGCACTTGATGAAGTCGCTTGCAGTTTCGGATCGATACGGTTGGGAACGGTACGTGGGACACCAAGTTTACTATTCGCTGATCGGGCGCCAGTACGAATGGGAACTGATGCCTTTGGCGCTTGACCAAGGAGTCGGGGCGCTGGTGTGGAGTCCGCTAGGGTGGGGTCGGTTGACCGGCAAGATCCGTCGCGGGCAACCGCCGCCGACAGAAAGCCGGCTGCACAAGACCGCTGAGAACGGGCCGCCGGTCGCTGATGAATATCTTTACAAAGTGGTTGATGCACTGGACGAAATCGGCCGCGAAACCGGCAGGAGCGTGCCGCAAATAGCATTGAACTGGTTGTTGCAGCGCCCCTCGGTGTCAACCGTAATTATCGGCGCGCGAGACGAGAAACAGCTTCGGCAAAATCTCGACGCGTCAGGATGGAGTCTTACAACTGAACAAGTGTTGCGATTGGATCGCGCCAGCGAACAGACGCCAACATATCCATACTGGCACCAGCGTCAGTTCACTGAGCGCAATCCGTTGCCGATTCCTACGCAGCACTAGCCCGGCTTTTCAGCCGGGCCTCAATCGCTTCTCTGATGCTACCTCAGGTGAAGAACTCCGATATAGGGACCTGCATTGTCCGCAAACCAAATGTTGCCGTCAGGGCCGACCGTCATGCCAAGAATCGCAAAGGAATACTGCGACGGCAGGGTCCACACTTTCACACTTCCCGAAGGCGTGATACGTCCGATTTGGTTAGTGAATGTTCCAAAGTAGAGATTTCCGTCGCCTCCGTTGATGATAGTGTCTACGAGCAGCGGGAGGCCCTTGGTGTAATACTTCAACCCTTTACCATTCGTTTGGATAGCGCCAATGCGTGAAGTAAAACCGTTGCAACCGCCTAGGTCGCAAACCAGATTCTTTTGTCAGGACCGCTGGCGATTCCAAAGCCGTTGCCATGCACTTTGACATGGTAGATGGTGAATTTTCCTTTGGGTGTGACCTTCCCGATGTCGGTGTAGTCCTGACCTTGGAAGCAAGGTCCATTCGCTTCAAGAAACCAGATATTGCCGTCCGACCCCAGCGTGACCGAGGTTGGTTGCGACGCATCACCGCCGTTCGCAGATCATTCTCGGTGACGTTTCCCGAGGACGTGATTTTGAGGATGCCGTTATGTCGTCGCTGCCCAAAGTTTTTGTCCGCTCCCACTGTATGTCTATTGAGTCCGAGGGCGAGAACGTCAAGGATACTCCGAAAACTTACCATTGCTGACGGCCCCGACGTCCCCGATCGCGAATTCGGTAAACCACATATGGTTGTCTGGACCCTGCACTATGCCGAAGGTTCCGCGCCAGAATCAGGGATGTGTAGGGCGTCGAGACACCTTTGTGGTGAAGCGAACAATTGCGTTGAGCGACCGCTGCCGAACCACAAATCTTTGTTTAGTCCCGAAGCGATCTTGATGGCACCGTTGTGGCCGCTCGGCCCGGTGAAGATACATATCTTCTTGCCGCCGATCATCAACAATCTGGCGCCGCAGGACGGTCGCTTTGAGCCCACGCAATCAGTCCCACCAAGCCCATGCTCGCGATGAAAACCTTAGTTAAACCGCTGAATATCTTCATAATCTCAACTCCCTGGAATAGTCAGACTTCGCCTTCAGGATGGCTGGATGACCTGCCAGTCAAAGGATTCAGCTTCCTCGCGGGTATCGTGCTAGAATCGCTTCACTCGCCGCGTCCCCCGCGTGGCTTATGTAGCAGTGGGTGTCCCTCAAAAACAAATCAAAAGAAGTAAATTTTTATAAGAAAGAGTGTTTCTGTCGTTGGCCAACGACTTTACGAATTCGGCCCGTTCATGCTTTATCCGTCAACGCCGCCTCACACGCGGTCCGACCCGGTTTCGTTGACCCCGAAGGCCTTTGACACCCTTGTGGCACTGGCCCGGAACCATGGAACAGCCTCACCCGTAGCAGCCTCATTGCCCAAGTCTGCCTGATACCAGCGCCGGGGAGCACACCTCAATCAATGCTTAGCGGTGTGAGGAAAGCGCTGGATGACGATTCGCGAATCCAACCTATATCGCCACACTTCCCGGTCGAGGCTACGCCTTCATCTCGCAGGTACGCCAGTTTCGGACAGGGCGGAGGAAAACGTCCATGAATCCGACATTTCGCCCTCGGCTCAACTCCCACTCCCGCAGCCCCCGGGCCTTACCCCATTAGGCTAAACCAGGGAATCCTGCCACTTGGAATTCCAGGAAGGCGAGGGTGGATCTACGCTTTGGGGCAACGTTGGTATTGCTCCTGGCAATCATGCCCAGCCGTTGGGGGAAATACGTTCGGCATTTATCCCGAATCGGCCTCAATCGATTTCAGTGCTGCCCTTTGCGAACCTGGCACTGACCCTGTAGACCAGTACATAAGCGAAGGCCTCAACCAGGAACTCGCGGCGGAATTAGGCCAACTGCCAGTCCTCAAGGTCGTGAGTGGGGGATCGCGCGCCCAGGCCGGAGACGCCGATGTTCGCAGTGCTGGCGCGAGAGCTCTACGTAGGTACGTTATTGAAAGGCAGTGTCCGACGAAGCGGCAGTCAATATCGGATCGCAGTGCAGCTGATTGATGGGAATGATGGAAGTCAGCTCTGGGCCACTGTTATTTCGGGTGACGTTTCGGACCTACCTAACCTGTAAAGCAGATTGTTCGCCACACAGCCGACGTGCTTCGCGTACCAGTGGCTCCCGACCTTGACCAGACCGTATCCCGTCGCGTGGGCGATAATCCTGAGGCCCACGATCTCTACTTGCAAGCCCGCTATCTTTGGAGCAAACGTGACCTGCTGTCGATGAAGCGAAGCTACGCGCTGCTGCAACAGGCCATCGCCACAGATCCAAAGTACGCTAGGGCTTACTCCGATTGGCGGACTGGTATGGAGTGATGGCGGCGAATCAAGGAATGCCCGTCAGGGAAGCGGCGGTGCAAGCGAGGATTGCGGCACAAAAGCACTTGAACTCGACCCGACCATGGCGGAGCCGCATGCCGCTTTGGGTCTGGTGAACTCCCTTGTCGACTGGGACTGGCAAGGGGCTGAGTTGTAATATAGCCACGCCTTGTTACTCAATCCGGGTTACGCCACCGCTCATCACTGGGCGTCGCTGAACCTGACCGCCATGGAAAGTTCGCCCAGGCGGACACAGAACTGAAAAAGGCACAGGAACTCTACCCTTTGTCTCCGATGATCTCCGAAGGTCGGCCGAAAATTCTTGTACTGGCACCATTTCGACGAAGCGATGGGAGTGATTCAGGCCATGAGAGCCCGCGAGGGCAATCCCTCGGCGTACGCCTTCCAGTTTGTGATGGTGGAAATTGCCCAGGCCGCTATCCGGAAGCCTACCGCGAGTTGCAGAAGGTCGATCCGGCAAATTCCGATCCCGATGTGATCCGACTTGGTTTCGGCACAAATTCGAGCACTCATGGGAGATCGTGAGGATGCAGTGTGACCATAAAAAAATGGAAGACAAATTTCGACCGGGCTACCTGACAGCTATAAACCTTACTTTTGTCCACGTCGCACTGGGCAACCAGACCAGGCCATCGCCTGGCTCAAGCGCCCCATCAGCAACATGATCCGATGATGGCTGGGATTCAGTGGCAGCCATATCTGGATCCCTGAAGAACGATCCGCGCTTTATTGCACTGATGAATAAGTTGAAGGCGAGCAGCTGTCCGCAAAAAATTAGAGGCAGGCGCCTTGTCCTCCTCATCGTGTATCTTGTATATTACCTGATCTTTTCGCCGATCGACTTTGCCTGTGTGAACAGGTAAAGATAATCGGGACCACCGGCCTTCGAGTCAGTCCCGGACATATTGAAACCACCGAACGGATGCGCCCCGACCATGGCTCCGGTGCACTTGCGATTGATGTACAAGTTGCCGACGTGAAAGTCACGCTTCGCCCTGTCAATTTTGTCTTGCGAGCTGGTGTAGACCGCACCAGTGAGTCCGAATTCTGTGTCGTTGGCAATCTCCAGCGCGTGCTCGAAGTTCTTTGACTTGATTACCGCCAGAACGGGACCGAAGATCTCCTCCTGCTCCAACTTCGATTTCGGCTTGATGTCGGCAATCACGGTGGGCTGAATGAAATAGCCTTCGCCCGCGCTGGTCACTCGATTACCACCCGTAATGATACGGCCGTCTTTTTTCCCTTGCTCGATGTAGCCGAGGATCGATTTCATGGAACCCTCGTTGATCACCGCAGCCATATTCGGGTTATCCGCGGGATCGCCAATCGTGATTTTTTCAACCCGAGCTTTTAATGCTTCCAAAAACTTGTCGTAAATACGCTCGTCGATGATCGCGCGCGAGCAAGCGGAGCATTTTTGCCCTTGGAAGCCGAACGCGGCCTGTGCTACGCCTTCGACGGCAGCGTTGAAATCACCATCCGCGTCGACGATGATTGCATCCTTGCCGCCCATTTCGAGCACTGTGCGCTTGATCCAGAGTTGGCCCGGCACAACATCCGCAGCGCGCTTGTTGATGTCGAGACCGACCTCGCGCGATCCGGTAAATGCGATATAGCGGGTCTTGGGGTGAGCTACGACGGCGTTACCGAAGGTCGCACCCGATCCCGGACAAAAGTTGACGACGCCCTCGGGAATTCCACACTCCTCCAGAAGCTCGAAGAATTTCGCCGCGATGGTCGGGGAGTCGCTCGACGGCTTTAGTATTACCGTGTTGCCCGAAACTACCGACGCCATCGTCATGCCCGCCATAATCGCACAAGGAAAATTCCATGGTGGAATCACGGCGCCGACGCCCAGCGGAATGTATTGCAACTGGTCGTGTTCGCCAGGCAGTTGAACTTCCGTCTCGGCCTTGGCGAGCCGCAGGGCCAGCCGTCCGTAGTATTCGCAAAAGTCGATGGTTTCAGCGATGTCGGCGTCCGCCTCCGCCCAGTTCTTGCTGACTTCAAAAACCAGCCAGGCGCAAAATTCGAACTTGCGCTCGCGCAAAACGTCGGCGACGCGAAAAAGCAAAGTCGCGCGTTCTTCGAATGATGTCTGCCTCCACGATTCAAAGGCTTTCAGTGCCGCCTGCATGGCAGGCTCAACGTGCTCAGAACCGGCTTTCTGGTGGATTCCAACCACCTGCGACGGCTTGGCGGGATTCAACGATTTGATCTTGTCTGGTGTCTTGATCCGCTTGCCGCCGATGATCAGGTCGTACTCGCGACCCAGCTGGCCACGAACTTTCTCGATAGCGGCACGCATCTTGCGCGCAGTTTCTTCCCGGCTGAAGTCGGTCAGCGGCTCATTGGCGAATCTGCCTTCGTGAGCACGAGTTTGCGGTCGAACAGGGGCTTCAATAGTTGCCATAAATGCACCTCGATTGAGAGTAAAACTATATGGATGCGGCCAGAAGAGATGTCGGACTACTTATTGTAGCACCGCTGTGAGAGGCCTATGAACTGAGCACGGGAGCCGGACAAGGTTCCAGCCGCGCAGTGAAATGCCGCAAAAATGGCGCTTCATAGGTCAGCTTCATACCTTCGATTCGATCCCGGTTTCTCCAGACTTCCAGGATGACTTCGACAACATAATCAATGTGACTCTGGGTATACACACGTCGCGGTATGGCCAAACGGACCAAGTCCATCTTGGCTGCAGCCCCGAACATAAGCGCGCCAATCTCTACCGAGCGAATTCCACCTTCCAAGTACAGTTCTGCCGCCAACGCGACACCCGGGAACTGCTCCGTCGGAATATGTGGCAGAAAAGCTCGGGCGTCAATATAGACCGCATGGCCTCCCGGCGGCTGAACAATGGGCACGCCTTCGGAGGCGATGTGGTTACCAAGATACGCAGTCGAAGCGATGCGATAACGTAGATAATCCTCTTCGAGTGCTTCCTGCACCCCAACGGCGATGGCTTCAAGGTCACGCCCTGCTAGTCCGCCATAAGTCGGGTAGCCCTCCGTAAGAATCAGCAGGTTTTTCTCCTGCTGGGCTAACAAGTCGTCGTTGGTACAGAGAAAGCCTCCGATGTTCGCCATGCCATCCTTCTTGGCGGACATGGTGCAACCGTCGCCATAGCTGAACATCTCACGGGCAATTTGCAACGGAGTTTTCGATTCGTATCCCGGCTCACGCTGCTTGATGAAGTAAGCGTTCTCCGCAAAACGGCAGGCATCGAAATAGAGCGGGATTCGGTGCCGGCGGCAGAGCCCGCTGACTGCCTTAACATTTTCCATGGAGACTGGCTGGCCTCCGCCGGAGTTGTTGGTAACTGTCAGCATGACCAATGGAATCCGCTCTCGCCCAATTTTTTGGATGAGTTGATCCAGTGCAGCTACGTCCATGTTGCCTTTGAAAGGGTGCACCAGCGCCGGATGCTTGCCTTCTTCAATGACCAAATCCACAGCTTCGGCCCCTACAAATTCAACGTTCGCGCGGGTGGTATCGAAATGCGTGTTGTTGGGAACGATATCGCCCTTCTTGCACATCACGCTAAATAAAATGCGTTCGGCAGCCCGGCCCTGATGAGTGGGGATCACGTGGCGGTAGCCGAAAATCTGCTGGATTGAATCCCGAAAATGGTCGTAGCTCTTGCTTCCGGCATAGCTCTCATCGCCTTGCATGATGGCAGCCCACTGGTTCGTGGACATAGCTCCGGTGCCGGAATCGGTCAGAAGGTCGATCAACACATCATCCGCGGGGAGCAGAAACAGGTTGTAAAACGCTGCGCGGAGCAACTGCTCACGTTCTTTACGAGTAGTCCACCGGATGGGTTCAACACTTTTGATTCGAAACGGCTCGATAACAGTCCTGGCCATGCGTAAGTCTCCTGCTTACAGGAGACTCTGAGGCGGAAGATTCGTCAGTGATGGGAATCACCGCGAGGTAAGGTTGACGCGGTATCGAAGCAATCGCGGGCTATCGCACGTTCATCGATTCCTGATCTTCCATGGCTCTAACGTTCATCCGGGCAGTGCGTTCAAGTTTGTCCCAGGCGAACCGTTTGCCTTCGATGGCACGTTTCACGGTCTTAAACAGGACAACCGAAAACAGCTGGCGGTAGGCAAACCTCTGCAACCAGACTTGGCTCAGCAGCCAGCCGTCCTCCCGAGCCTCCGGTTGCCGGCGCTCCAAGGCAAAGGCCATGGCAGAGGTCAAGAAGTCGATGATCAGAAACGCTGCGAAGAACACTACCAATCGCTGGAAACTAGCAGGATCGGTTGATTCCGGGTGGAAGTACTTTTGCACGAAATACCAGAGAGCGCCGACGGCAAACATCAAGTCGATGAAGGGCGAAACCAGTGGCAATAAGATCTGGAAGATTGCGATATTCGGCAAAGCGACCCAGCCCAGCACTCCCTTGCGAGCGAAGACGGCACGGTGCTTCCAGAGGGCCTGCAGAATGCCAAAGGACCACCGAAACCGTTGCCGCATGAGGCCGTTGGCATTGACGGGCGCTTCGGTATACGCCAAAGCTAAGTCTTCGTATTGCACACGATAGCCGCGGCGCAACAAGGCCATGGTCAGATCGGCGTCCTCGGCTACAGTGTCGGTCTGGTAGCCACCAGCTTCTCGGACCGCCGACGTACGCCATGCGCCGATGGCACCTGGTACAACACTGACCGCGCCGAGCGTATTGAGAGCACGTCTTTCGAAATTCTGACTGGTGATGTATTCGAGCGCTTGCCAGCGGGTCCAAAGGTTTACGCGGTTGCCCACCTTAGCATTGCCTGCAACCGCCCCGACCTTGGGGTTGAGGAAATGGGGCACCAGCCGGGTAATTGCGTTGCGGTCAATCACGGTATCGGCATCGATCCCAACGAAGATTTCTTCATCCTGCAAATGTTGGAGACCGAAATTCAGGGCCTCGGCTTTTCCAGAGTTCGGCTTGGTCAGGATAAGCACCTGGCCGCTTGCCTGTTCTTCTGTGAAGGATCGCTGAGCGACTTCGAGAGTTTTGTCTGTCGACCCGTCGTCGATCACAATCACTCTCAGATCAGGATAATTCGAGGCCAGCGCGGCCCTCACCGTACGTTCAATCACTTTTTCTTCGTTGTAGGCGGGAATCAAGACGGCAACTCGCGGCTTGTAGAATTGCGCCTCCGCTGCCGTCATGGGGCCGTATCTGCGTTCCCGCAAGCGATCGAATACGGCGAACGTCCCGACAAAAATCAACCGCCCGGTCATCAGCAAATCGCCAATGAAAAAGACCCAGACGATTGCATTGCTACTCATGTCCCACAACCAAAAGGCAAACCAGTCAATCAGCGCCGCCCAACGCTCGTTGGCTGGCACCGGCGGCATAATGTCCGCCTTAGTTTTTCCTAGCAGTTCATAGAGCGGAACAATCTGCAATCCCTTAGCGCGAATCCCTTCGATGATCAGCGGCAGAGCCGCAACCGTGTGACTGCGGTCGCCGCCGCCGTCGTGAAGAAGGATGATGCTTCCGCAAAATCGAGTATCGGATCCGCAAGGCGGCAGATGTGTGATCACCCGGTTGGCAATTTCCTGAGCCGACGGCCTCGGATCGTCGCGCCAGTCGTTCGGATCGATTTTGTCGCCGACTGTTATATAACCCATGTCCTGAGGTATTTGGAGCGGCCGCACTTGGTCCGCCGTATCCGGTTCCTGATCGATGGAATAGGGCGGACGGAACAGAATAGTTCGTACTCCCATCCGGCTGGCGAAGAGCTTTTCAGTAAGATTGACCTCAAACTTAATTAGGTTGTTGGAAATGTTACTGATATCAGGATGGGTAAAGGTGTGGTTCCCAACCTCATGTCCTTCACGAAACACCCGTTCTGCGACCCCGCCGAACCGATCAGCCTGGATGCCAATGAGAAAGAATGTGGCGGGTACGTTTTCTTTTTTCAACACATCGAGGATTTTCGGCGTCCATTCTGGGTCGGGTCCATCGTCAAACGTAATGGCCACCTGGGTGGGGTTGTAGCCATAGCGCGCCACTCTCCATGGCTGGGGTAGCGGATCGAAATTTTGCGAAGTAATGATGCCTGAATTGTCGATCTTGATGTTGCGAACGCCGTGAGCAGGTTGGGCCTCGATGCGGAAAATTTCCCCGCTTCCTTCCATGTCAACGTCTTGGCCGGGCGGCACATCTCTCAATTTGTCCGGAGCGGCTTGTTCTCCGGGAACGTCCCAGACCTTCCAAAGCGAACGATCTTCGGAACCCAAACGCCAGAGAGCGAAGGTGTCGATACCTAGCGTTTGGGCAGCCCGCATTTCGTTCAACGCAGTAACCGCGTCGAGAAACCAGATATCGTGCTGGATGTTGTGCTCGTCGATATAGCTGACGTGCGGATTCAGGCTGTCGCTGTCAAAATCGACATCTTCTTCGGAGTCACGCGCAGTCAGCCACGCATCCTGGACCGAGGAGTTTGAATCCTTGACGCCCGGCGGCAGCGAGCCATGCTTCGGCTTTTCCGGCCAATCGTAACCGTAATTGCCAACCGCGCAGATGAATTTATCTGCGGGAATCTCCTTTTTCGCAATCTGTAGATTCTTCACGAACCATTCTTGGGATGCGATCGGGCCGGGATCTCCACCAGGATAATGTTCGTCATAATCCATGACGACGACCCCGTCCGCAGCGACAGACACCGCTTCGTAGTTGAAATCCTCGTTGTGCGGTTGCACGCTTACGTAGAGCTTTAGACCTTTAGCGTGGAGGTCGGCTGCAAGATCGTTAAGAAGAGCGATGTATCCTTTCTGGCCCTTCTTGGGAAAATCTTCGAAATCCATCATCAGACCCCGGTATTTGTCGGAGGCCAGAAAGATATCGATTTGCTGACGGAAGCTGGCGCGCGCTTGGGGATCATTCAGAAAGGCGCTGATGTCTACCCAGTTTGCTCCGTCGGAGTTGTTGACCATGGGGAAGACTTCCATGTCCGGGTCTTCTGCCTTTACAAACGACATGACCTTGGGGTCAACAGGACGCACGGACGAACCGTTGACCACCTCGAAGAACTTGCTGGTGTCCTCATCAATGGCTTGCAATTTGCCGTCAGAGGTGACGACGTGCAGCCACTCGGGATAGAGCAGATCAATCTGTTTCGCGTACTCACGAAGGGAGGAGAAGCTGGCCGCATCCCACGAAACATAGAACGCGGCGCGGACTCCTTCCTCGGAATTCACCTTAACCTGCGAAGTGGATTTCGTGGTCTTGGAACTCTTCCGGCCCGCCAACTTCTTCCGGTCGCGGCCTTTCTCTTTTTCGTTGTCCTTTAGGGCTCGATAGGGTCTTTTCTGTAAGGACAAGGACAGCTCCGGAAGCCGCTCCCCCTGAAGAGCGCTGTAAACAAAAAACGCGACGAGTAACATGAAGCAGATGCCGAGAACGTCGAACAGGCGACGTAGCCTCTTCCAGCGGGCTTGGCGGGGATCGTAAAAGACAGGTTGAGCCATGTCGGGTGAGTTAGAACAATCCTAAGCCGAGGTTATGGCAGGGTCAAACTCAGTGGAACAGCTTCTGATACTACGGGCAGGGCTAGCACTGCTGCCAAAACAAGCTATATTCCTCATGTGCGCGAACTCCTGCACAGACACTTTCGATATTTTCTGGTTGCAACCCTCGCTGGGCTCTCTCTGCGCCTTATATTTCTCTTTCGCTTCCCGGCGATCACGGCCGACTCGTTCATCTACGGTGACATCGCGAAGAACTGGCTGCAGCACGGCATATATGGCCTGAGGGAACTCGCAGAGATCATCCCAACCTATATCCGCCTGCCCGGATATCCAGCTTTCCTCGCGGTAGTTTTCCGAATAGCAGGCATGGAGCACTACCGCGCCGTACTGCTGGTCCAAATCCTAGTTGATCTGGTCACTTGCTTCGTCGTGGCCGACATCGCAAGACGATTGATCTCCTGTCGTGCCGCGAAAGCCGCGTTTCTGCTGGCAGCCCTATGTCCATTTCTGGCGAACTATGCGGCAGCAGCCTTAACGGAGACCCTGGAGATCTTCTTTACGGCACTCGCTCTCGATCTCGCACTGGTGGGCCTATCCAACATCGACTCTCCTTCCCTGCACGCCTGGATAGGTTGTGGGCTCGCCATCGGCCTATCAATATTGCTACGGCCGGATGGTGGACTGCTCCTTGCCGCGATTCTCGGTTATTTGCTCTGGATTCTGGTTCGTCGAATTGCAACTGGAAAACCGGTGAGCCCTGTCGTGAAGACCGGGATCATTGTCGCTGTCACTTCAATCGCAATGCTGGTTCCCTGGACTCTGCGGAATTGGCAGACACTGCACCAATTTCAGCCTCTGGCTCCCCGCTACGCCAACGAGGAAAACTTGTATGTGCCCATGGGATTCAATCGCTGGACCAAAACCTGGATCGCGGACTACGTCTCCAATGAAGAAGTTTACTGGACGGTTCCGGGCAGCCCCATTGACGCCGACAAACTTCCCTTGCGTGCTTTCGATTCGCCCGCAGCAAGAGGATCAGACTCGCCAGTTGCTCGACGAATATAACAATGTGCTCCACATCGATCCTGAACTCGATGCCCGCTTCGAAGCGCTGGCCCGGCAGCGAATCGGCGCCTCCCCGCTTCGTTACTATGTTTGGCTGCCGCTGGTCCGGGTAAGTGATATGTGGCTCCGTCCTCGCACTGAGTTGTTACCCTCCGATTCGCGATGGTGGGAATTCGATGACACGACGAGGTGGTCTGTACTGGCAGTAGTAATCGGCGCAATCAATATCTTTTATATTGGAGCAGCGCTGGTCGGACTTATCAGAGGAAGTTTTGCGGCTCATCTCGGACTGTTATTGTTGTTCGCGCTGCTTCGAACCGCATTTCTGGGGACACTGGAGAATCCCGAGCCTCGCTACACACTCGAGTGTTATCCAGTTGTGATTGTGTTGGCGAGTGCTTTGTGGCGAAATTCTTCATCTCGTCTCTGACTTGAGGTCACGCTACAAAAAATAAGTTCGCCGTTCTCCGAGATTCTGTATAAAATCTCTGACCCAACAGGCTAAATCGTTTCACGACAGCTTTTTGTTGTGGACATAAGGTTGCAGTCAACTCAGGAACTCAGCTTCTTTCCGTCCAAAGAAATGACCCGGGCCCAACAACCTCAACCGATCCTTCCCGATAGTTCAGTGAGGAAATCCATGAAGCGTATTTCCGTCTCCCACATCGTCCTCGCATTTTTTGTCGTTGCAGCTTTAGTTTTGCTGTCGGTGCGCCCAGCAGCGGCGCAGCAAGCCACAGCTCTCATCAATGGCACAGTGAAAGATCCTTCCGGTGCTGTCGTGAGCGGCGCCAAGGTCACCCTAACCAACGCGGCGACAAATACGGCGCGAACGGCCACGACTAACAAGGACGGCCTTTACCTGTTTTCGTCGGTGCCGATCGGCACTTATCAGCTCGAGGTTGAGCAGTCGGGGTTCGACAAATATTTGCAAAAAGGCATTACGCTTCAAATCAACCAGAACGCACGGCAGGACATCTCGTTGAAAGTCGGCACTACCAGTCAAGTTGTCGAAGTGCAGGGCGACGTCACACAAGTGGACACCGTGACCGCAACGCTTGGCAAGGTCGAAACCACACAGCGAATTCTTGATCTACCCCTGGTCGAACGTGACACATTACAACTCGGTCTACTCCAGGCAGGTATCTTCGCTCCCGATCAAGATGATGGTTCGGGGAATCCGTTTTCGGTTAGCGGGCAACGCTCCGAATCCATGACGTTTCTGATCGATGGAGCGGACAACAATGACTTCCTCGGTAATAACATCGTCGTAAATCCGAATCCGGATGCGGTCGCCGAATTCAAAATCCTGACCAACAACTACACCGCCGAGTACGGGCGTACCTCGGGCGGAATCGTGAACCAGGTGATTAAGTCAGGCACCAACGCGATCCACGGCAGCGCGTTTGAATTCTTCCGCAATACAGCGCTCGACGCCAGTGATTACTTCCTGCAGCAAGTACCGGTGCTCCGCAGAAACATTTTTGGTGGAACGATCGGCTTGCCCATCAAGAAAGATAAGTTGTTCTTTTTCGCGTCTTATCAAGGCACAAGACGAAGTGAGGGTCAGAATCCCGGACCAATTCAGGTGCTGAGTCCGGCCGAGAGGAATGGAGATTTCAGCGAACTGCTGCCGCAAGGAATTCAGCTGATTAATCCGACGACTGGCGGTGACTACGTCAATAATCAAGTCCCTGTTGATCCGGTCATTAAGAACTACATCAATAATTACTTGCCTCTCCCAAATCGGCCCGGAAACAATTTCGTTGCCGATCCGGTGGCAACGATCAAAGACGACCAGCTTATTTTCCGGGTTGATTACAACCTTTCAAGTAAGGACACGATTTCGGGTACTTACATCTTTGACGAAATTCCCGATAATTACCCCTTCGAAATCATCAATGGCGCTTCGACGGGCGGTGACGTTCCCATAGGCTCCGGATTTACGGACTCGGCCCGATATCAAAACGCCAACATATCGTGGACTCGCACCATCTCACCGGCGCTCTTGAACGAGTTCCGGATTGCGTTCAACCGTACGGGCCAGCTAAACGCAGTGCCTACGACCACGACCTCACCTTCCACTCTGGGCTTTTCCAATGTTTTTCCAGACGATCCCAACGGTACGGCCCCCCCGCCGATCAACGTGACCGGCGCATTCAACCTTGGTCCCAGTCCGGGCGGACCTACTAAAATCCACGACACCACATTTCAATATCAGGACACGCTGTCGTGGACGCACGGTCGTCATGACTTGAAGTTTGGCGCTGACCTGCGCTGGGTACGCAATAACTTCAACTTTGATTTTTATAACAACGGAAGTTATCTTTTTCAGGGCGACTTCACTGGCAGCAACCTGGCAGATTTTGTAGGGGGGTTTTTCTACAACTATTACCAGTTTTCCAATGCCGTGTACGGCATCCGCACGCACTCCCTTTACTTTTTTGGACAGGATGCGTGGAAGGTCACAAAGAATCTGACCTTCAACTATGGGCTAAGATACGAATACAACGCTCCGCAAACTGATCCCCACAACCAGATTATCGGCTGGTACCCGGGGCAACAGTCCACGGTATTTCCCAACGCCCCTCCGAATTTCCTTTATCCAGGTGATCCCGGAACTCCCAACAAGGGATTGATTTACCCGGATAAGAACAACTTCGCACCACGCTTCGGCTTTGCCTGGGACATGTTAGGTAACGCGAAACTGGTGATGCGCGGAGGCTTCGGCATCTTTTATGACATCGAGGATGGAGCCTTAAACCTGCAGTTCGGCGGTCAGCCTCCGTTTGGATACGTAGCCAATATTTATCCGGATTGGGGTGGAGTTGCGCCCACGGGCAATGGCTCTTTTGTATCCGATCCTTTTACTCCATTCGGCGCCAGCAATCCTTTCCCCTTCGCGGGGAAAACTGGGACTTTCTTCAATCCGAAGATCCCGTTTGCGTATGTGGTAACGCCACATTTCCGCACTCCCTATGCCGAGAACTTTAACTTTGGTTTTCAGTACCAGATTAGCAAGTCGACGATGGTGGAAGCAGTGTACGTCGGGAGCCTAAGTCGCAAGTCGATCATTACTCCGGAGACAAATTATCCGACGCTTTCAAATCTCACCCAGCAATACCTTGCCGGGTTGGGGGCCGAAGGCTCAACCGGCCTTAGCGCATACGACTCATTAAATCCAGAGTGCGCACGGCCGCTGGCAGCCTGTGACGTCAATGGAAACCCGACCGGCGCTCAAGAGATTTTGACAAACGTCAGCGAAGGCAGCTCATCGAGTAATGAATTCCAACTGACCGTGGATCAGCGATTAAATCATGGTCTGCAGTTTAGGGTCGCGTACACAAACTCCAAGACAATCGACGATTCTTCGGGTTTCCGAGCCCGTTCCTCAACCCTGACGGACCCCAATAATCCGGCGTTTGATCGCGGCTTGGCGGATTTCGACGTTCCACAGAGGTTGGTAATCAGCCCAATCTGGCAGATTCCGTGGGATAAGCCTTTCCAGAATCACTCGGTCGCGGAAAAGATCCTGGGGGGTTGGTCCGTCACGGGTATCGTGACTTTCCAGGCGGGAAATCCCTTTACCCTGTTTTCGGAGAACAATTCAGGCGAACTCAACAACTATCTGGATCGGCCTGATGTGACCGGTCCGATTCAGAAATTCACCAATCTGCGCCAACAACAAACGTTCTCTCCCAGCTCGAACGGTGCAAATGGGAGCTGCTTGGGAGGAACGGAGACTGGTATTTTCCTTTTCAATCCGATGAATTTGGTCTGCGCGGTTGGTAATCCCGTCGGATTGCCCGGCGATCCTCTCGCGGTAGCCAACGGAGAATTTGTTCCGGGCGGCGTACCACTGTTCTCCCACGGCAACATGGGACGCAATGTCCTTCGCGGTCCCGGAATTAACAATTGGGACATCTCATTCCTGAAGGACATCAAGCTGACAGAAAGTAAATCGCTGGAATTCCGCTCGGAATTCTTTAACGCCTTTAACCATGTCCAATTTTATAGCCCGACGTTTCAAAGTGGCTCTCTCGGGTACAGCGGGCAGTTCGGGCAGATAACATCCGATCGCGGACCGCGGATCATTCAATTTGCGCTTAAGTTCTATTTCTGAATTCCGCGATGGGAAGGTTCCGAGCAGGGGTAGAAAACACTTGCCTTTTTGAAATTTGACGGAGAGGGAACGGGGTCTAACCTAAGGGCGAGTCCGTCATTCGAAAGCGCGTGCGGACATGCTCTGAGATCCATTCAATGGCCGAACGGTTGGAAATGGGATCGGCTTTGGCGAGATATTTCATGGCCTCAACCAGGGTTTTTTGCCCCTCTACATAACGTGGGTCGCTGGTGCGCTCGCGACGCTTGGGCCCTTGAATTTTCGGAGCAACTGGAATCGTAAAAACTTTCGCCATGTAATTCAGACTTCCCGGGTGATAAGTGCCATTTTTCTTGGGTCCCTATGCAACGTATTCGCAGTATAACTCGCAGGCCCGGATTTCAATACCAATATCCCAATACCTAGCCTGATTCGCGGCCGTGGTCCAAATTTCAGACCGCCATTACCCCTGCGGCGAGACTACTTTGGTTTTTGATGTCGTTTTGAGCTTGAAAGCCGCATCCGAAATTTTCTCGTTTACCTTGATATCCGTGTACTTGGCCAGCTTATAGTCACCGGAAGGAGTAAAGAACTGCTGCTGTATGGATATTCCTCTTGCCGGGTCGATCCAAAGCAGAATGCGATCAATATTGTTCTTCATCCCCTGGGACTTGGGGGTAAGTTCCAGCTTGGCGGCATCAACGCCCTGCGCCTTGTCAATCCCGAGATACTTCACGTCGAAGGACTTCACCATGTCTTTGCCGCTGCCGCCAAAGCCGAGCACAAGAAAACTCTCCACGGCGGCTTTGTCTTTGCCGGCGTTGTACACCATGACTTGATCAATTTTCGGCTGATATATCTGGGCTTTGCTGTCGCTGAAAACAACCTGTTCGGGTGATGGCTCCGTTATGTCAGCCGACATCTCGATCTGGGAACCGCTTCGGCGGAAGTAGACCTTGCCCTTCTGCGTGTCAGTCTCGTCCACTACTTTCTGGTACTGGTCCCAAACAAAGCTGGCTTCAGTGGTGCGAAAGTTCGCAGCCGCCTGATCCATTTTCTGCAGCACTGCATCCAAAGGCGACTGCGCCCACGCATTGAATGCGAGGCCCAGCCCGAAAAGAGCAAAAGCCATGATGCAGAGTGCGTAGCCAGCCGGGCGGTTAACGTTGCACCCAGACTTTGTACGCCAGAACTTTTCCCGATCCGTCACGCACGGTCTCATAGTTTGCAATGGATACTTCGCCCGAAATCGGCTCAATCACGCTCAATAGCTGACCGCGAATGGCAGCGTCATCCTTGCCATCGATCGCCCTTGCCTCGATCTGATAGATAAGGCCGCCCTTACCGTCCGGAGTCACGACAACCCCAGTACGATGCGAGTTTCGATCCACCGGTTTGTCGTTGAAATTGATCCAGTACGGTGAGAAGGCAATAAAAATCAAGATCAGGGTAACCATTATGTCGTACTGAATGGTTCCCCGTTCATATTGCCAGAGGATATAGCCGCGGATTGTGCTCCACACCCGGTTCATCGGCACCGTGGGCACACTTGCTACGGACGCATTGGTTTCTGCCCTGTCCAAGTCTATGTGTTGCTTACGACCATGACAACGTAGATCGTACTACGAAGCATTTCGTTGCTCAGAACTTTTTAGGGGTGATCCGGTCCGTACCCATGTACGGTCGAAGCGCCCCTGGAATCAATACAGTACCGTCGGCTTGCTGATAATTCTCCACAATTGCCACCCAAGTACGCCCCACGGCCAAAGCACTGCCATTCAAGGTGTGGACAAAATCCGACCGGCTCTTTCCCTCGGGCTTGTAACGAATATTCGCCCTTCGCGCCTGAAATGCCTCAAAATTCGAACACGAAGAGATCTCGCGGAACAACTGCTGACCCGGCAGCCAGACTTCAATGTCATAGGTCTTGGCCGAGGAAGGCCCCATATCGCCAGTGGAAAGCGTCATCACGCGATAGTGCAATCCAAGCTTTTGCAGAACTTCTTCTGCATCGTGAGTCAGCTTCTCCAGTTCCTGATAGGAGTCCTCGGGCTTTGAAAATTTTACCAGTTCAACCTTTTGGAATTGATGTTGACGGATAATGCCGCGAACATCCTTTCCGTAAGAACCAGCCTCGCTACGGAAGCATGGTGTGTAGGCAGTCAACGAGATCGGCAACCGCGACGCCTCCAGAGTTTCGCCACGGTACAGATTCGTCACCGGCACTTCCGCCGTCGGAATCAACCACAGATCTTTGTCGCCATGCGGCACACGGAAAAGATCCGCGGCAAATTTCGGCAACTGCCCGGTCCCGTACATCGAATCCGAATTCACCAGATAAGGTGGCAATACTTCCGTGTATCCCTGCGGGCCGGTGTGCAGATCCAGCATGAAGTTGGCTAGCGCGCGTTCCAAACGCGCTCCCAGGTCCCAATAAACCGCGAAGCGAGCACCGGTAAGTTTTACCGCGCGTTCGAGGTCCAGCACACCCAACTGCTCTCCCAACTCCCAATGCGGCTTCGGGCTAAATTCGAATTTTGGAGGCGACCCCCAACGCCGCACTTCCACGTTGTCGTCAGCGCTCCTTCCCACAGGCACACTCTGGTGCGGCAAATTGGGAATGCCCATCAGGATGTCGCGCATGCGAGTGTCGTACTCTTCGGCAGCCTTTTCTAGTTGCTGGATATGCTCACGCATGTCCTTGGTTTCCGCCACCAAGGCAGCCGCATCATGCCCGGATTTTTTCAGCTTCGCGATCTCTTCCGTGGTGCGATTGCGTTGCGCCTTCAACGTCTCCGCGCTAGTGATGGCCTGGCGCCGTTGGGCGTCGACTTGGGCGAAATCCTTCAGCACGTCAACCGGTTGAATACCGCGTTGACGCAGCTTTTCCTCGACCAGAGGCAAATTGTCTCTTACAAAGTTCAGATCAAGCATGGGATGTTAACTAATGTAACGGAAAAGAGCACAGGAATGCACGCGTGCAACAGATATCAGAATGATGTTTAGTGTGAAAGCAAAGAGGCAATGCTTCGCAAAATGAGCGAACAAGATCGACCGACTTGAAGGAAAATAGTGGGATGACCAGCGTACGAGTAGACAAGTGGCTGTGGGCGGCAAGGTTTTTCAAGACTCGTTCTCTGGCCGCAAAGGGTTGTGAACTTGGCAGGGTGCAAATCAATAGCCAGATCGCCAAACCTGCCCGTGAAGTCCGGATCGGTGATCTGCTGCAAGTTAAGACCGGGGGAGGCGATTTTGTGATCGAAGTTCTGCTCCTAAGCGATGTGCGAGGGCCGGCATCGGTGGCACAAACTCTTTATCACGAAACGGAGGAGAGCCGCGAGTTTCGCCGCAAAGCGGCAGAAGAGCGCAAAGCTATGATGCATTTCGCTCCCGCACCGGAAAGCCGGCCATCCAAACGCGATCGACGTAAGATCATCCAGTTGCGTGGCAGGGGCTGAAATCGTTTCGCTGGACCGAATAAGCCGGACCCGCCTTTCCCCGTTTCTTTGGTACTTCGACTTGCCCGCGTTACACTACAACCGCAATGACCGCCTCACCAACCCAAGGCAGCCGCACTCCGGATCTCAGTGTCAATCTGGCTGGGATCGAACTCAAGAATCCGGTGATCGCCGCCAGCGGCACGTTCGGATACGGGATCGAGTTCGAGGACGTAGTTCATCTCGATAGGCTCGGCGGCTTTGTTGTGAAAGGCCTCTCGAGAGAGCCCATGGCTGGCAACCCGCCGCCTCGGCTCTACGAAACTCCAGCCGGTATGCTCAACGCAATCGGACTACAGAACATCGGCGCCCAGGCATTCATTGAAGACAAACTGCCGAAGCTTCGCAAACTGAAGAATATCGTCGTTATGGCCAACGTATTCGGCTATACGCGCGAAGACTACGAGCGCACCATCCAGATCTTGAATGAAGGCGAAGGAATAGCAGCCTACGAACTCAACGTCTCGTGTCCAAATACCGCGCACGGCGGAATCCAGTTTGGAAGCGATCCACGCTCGCTTGACGAAGTTGTAACCACCGCGAAAAGAATTTCTAATCGCCCCCTGATCGTTAAACTGTCTCCCAACGTAACCAGCATCGCTCAGATGGCACATATAGCGCAGGAAAGTGGGGCGGACGCCATTTCACTGATCAACACTTTCGTTGCAATGGCGATCGACGCTGAAACCCGCAAACCCCGGATTGCGAACGTGACCGCAGGGCTTTCCGGGCCCGCCATCAAGCCCATCGCTCTGCGAATGGTTTACGACGCAGCAAAAGCAGTGAAGATTCCAGTCATCGGCATGGGCGGAATTTCAAGTGCCGAGGATATTGTGGAGTTCATGCTGGCAGGCGCGACGGCTATTGAAATCGGTACTGCCAGCTATTGGGATCCGTGCGCCACCGAAAAGATAGTCGACGAGCTTCAGACCTGGTGCACCGAGCACAAGATAGAGAAGCTTGCCAGTCTCACGGGCGGGCTATCCATCGAACAGGACTAACTCGGCACTCCCAGGATTGCTCCCATCGTCAGGTACAGTTCGCGGGTTGCGTCCGAATAAAGCGCTTGCTGGAGAGAACGTGATGTCGGGAAACTTGGAAGTTATCGACCGCCGCTGTGCCAAATCGAGCCCGGTGAGCGAAAGTTCTGCCCTTCGCCCCACACGACGTGCGTGTTCCCTTTGCTGTCGATGGCAATGCCGAAATAGTCTCCAAAGGGAAAACTGAAACCGTTCAGCCGGATGTACTTGTAGCCATTTACGTAGCTAGAAAGCTTGGATTCCCCCGACCACGTGGCCCCGCCATTTGTGGAACTGCGATAGTACGTATTCCAGAGTCGCGGATTCCGCATATCCATCCAGGCAATGCGCACGTCGTCGGCATCCCCCGCGACGATCGCCGGAAACGCATGCTCAGCTAGGTTAGCGGCGGCTGACACGTTTTTCTTGGCAGACCAAATCTCGCCGGCAGTCGTCGAAGAAGAAAAATAAATACTCTGGGCACCGCCATCCTGTTTGCCAGCATTCCACAGCGCGTACAGCGTTCCGGCGGAGTCCGATGTCATGGTGATCTGCGCACCCAAATAACCCCATTCACAACGATACGCAGAGCAATCTGGTGGCGCGCCTGAAGTATCCATCAGCGTCGTCCTCCAAGTTTCACCACCGTCCGCAGACTTGCTCATATATAGGTTCTCATGACCTTTGGCACCATCTTGTGGCGTGTAGCCCGCCCATGCGACGAAGACGTTTCCGCTAAGGTCAACGGTGGCACCTCCAGCTAATGCACGAACCAACCGCAATCTGCCACCCACATTCGAGAGTGAAAAAGAAACGCCGCCGTCATGCGAAGCGGCCACCCAGATCTTTCGCGCCCGATTGAAACCGACGTAGACGTCCTGTCCACGAACCGCCAAAACTGGCTTATCCGCGTCCACCGTTCCGCGGTTTGCAATCACGATCGACCAACTCTGTCCGAAGTCCACCGACTTCGCCACGATCATGTCAAGTTTGCGGTTCTGCAGCCACGCCGCATAAACCGTGCGGTGATCCCCTGGGTCGACCACGATCTGCGGATCGTACTGTCCGGTACTGGGAGGGGTGATTTCGCGGGGCGCCTGCCAATTCGCACCGTTGTCCCTGCTGACCACAAGAGTCATGGAGGGTAGCGGGCATTTCGGACAACCCGGCACTTTGCCGTATTGCGGATAAAGAACGTAGACGTGGCCGGAGCTGTCGGCTGCCATGGCTGGCTCCCACTGATCCCCAGTCAAGAAACCAATCCGGCTTTGCGGCGAAAAGCCGGGACTTGCGGCAGACGCACTTGGAATCGCCAGCAGCGTGAGCCACAGCAAGGCCAGGAAGGCCAAGAGCCGGTGCTGGTTAGGTTCGATCGGCGTCACAAAACCTCAGGCGGGTTCGGGGGGTGATACCGCTTTTGGACTTTAGCGCGTACGAGCAGCCCAAGTCAACCAAACTCGCATGAATCCTGTTACTTTCCCCCGGTTCGCACATCCAATAAAATCGATCCTTTAGGGGGATATTGTGATGGCAAAAGCCACATTTGCAGCAGGCTGTTTTTGGGGGGTTGAAGCCACATTTCGCGCGCTTCCGGGAGTGAATTCTACTCGGGTCGGATACATCGGCGGTAAGACCGAGAATCCAACCTACAAGGACGTTTGCACCGATACGACGGGGCACGCGGAAGCAGTCGAGATTGACTACGACCCGTCTAAGTTGTCATATGACAAGCTATTAGAAGTATTTTGGGAGAATCACGACCCAACTCAGGTGAACCGTCAGGGTCCGGACTTTGGCAAGCAGTACCGCACCGCTATTTTCTTTCACGACGCTGAGCAGGAGGCCGAAGCAAAAGCGTCCAAGGAGAAATTGGGGGCGTCCGGCAGATACAGCAAGCCAATCGCGACCCAAATCGTGCCGGCGACCACTTTCTGGGAGGCTGAGGACTATCACCAGCAGTATTTGGAAAAGCGTGGACTTGCGACCTGCCACATCAAGGCCTAATCGCATTCGTCGTCTAAAGCCAGCGGGTGATTAAGAGGGGCGGTCATAGGTTTCCGCCCCTTACGTTTTACTCGATCTGATTTATCGGGCGGCGCGGGCTGAAGAAAATCATCAAAATGAGTGAAACTGCGTAAAAAGGTAGCACTTGCGACAAGGTAAATCCCGTCAGTCTTAGCACCAGCCCGTACAAAGCCACGGCCTCACTCAGCGCGTAAGTAAAAATATAACCTGCCCGCCATCGCTGCAGCAGAACGCTGTTCAAAGGCTGCGTAGCTAGTCCTTTTTCCGCGCGTAAAACCATGACCCGGCGCAACACTACAATCGCAACAATCGTCGATATAGCGAAGGCTGTGAATGCGAAGTACAGCGTCTGACTGGCCAGTCCGCTCGTTCTCCGCGATACCTCTTCACCGACAAACAAATAGAAAGCGATGCAGATGATCAGAGCGGCACGAATAATCTGAATGGATTTTATTGCTGCGTCCATGTGGCAATTGTGCTCCTGATGGGACCATCTTTGGCGAGAAAAAGTTTCCGCATCGGATTCGGCAACGGCTCAATTGAACTTCCCCGTCGCTTGTTGGTCAGGCTGCGGGTGGTCTTTTTATGTCGACTCGTCCGGCGCAAGCCCATTCAGTGATGATGCATTGCCATCCCAGCGCCCGGCCGTACTCTGATGAACACATGAAAAGAGACTGGATCATTCCCATACGCAACGTTAAGTACTGAGGGCTTTGAGTAGAAAACGACGTCTCCGCCCAGCCCGATCTGCCAATGATCGTTCTGGATAAAATCTCGGACTGCACCAAATGTATAGGCACCTATGCGATACGCAGGATGAATGGGAGCGTCAGGAAATAGCTCGTCTTTATCGACAAGTTCCAGCCGGGTGTAGACATAGTTCTTGGCGAGGAAATTCAACGTCGATTCTGCCAAATAGCTGTTCAATGGAAAGCTTCCAAACTCTTTCTGCACTCGTCCCCAGACCACCGACGTTGCCCAGTTTCCGCGGGCCAAGGGACGGTTGTACTCTATCGACGCAGTTTGTCGGTCCTCGTTTCCCGGCTCAAGGGCCTCAGGGTGGATTAATTTCCCGTAGCTGTACTGTGCCGTCCAGTTCTTCGTGGGAGCTACGATTCCCCGGATTGACCACGAATCCAGCGCTGCCAGTTGAATGCTCCACCGGTCCTCGTTGGGCTCACGGCCGTTGAACGCCGACCCTTCGATCTTGAAACGATCGATCACGAAACCTGTCGTCACCACGCCGAAGCTGGTGTGGGTGGAATCCTGAAGATGATGGCCGAGCGGCGCAGCCGGATTCTCCGATGCGGATTCGCGATGCAGATAGGTCACCGGGCCCAACGCCGGTTCTGCGGAAGGTCCGCCGTAGACCAGCCAGGAAACTTTCTCATCGATTGGAATGGTGTACTGCGCAGCCAATTCGGCAAAGACGTTATGCGGATGCTGGTGGTCGAACAACGGTTCGCCGTGATAAGTCTCGCCAGTTTGAAACAGTTCCGGAAATCCGGGATGCGGTGAGGTCAAAGATTCCGCGGAAAACATCTGCCGCAAAAGCAGCGTGCCACCCCACAAGTGGTGTTGCTCCATGGTCATCAGGTAATTGACGGACTCGGCTTTTCCCGCGCCACGCGGTCCTCCTTGGTGGTCATAAGTGACAAACAGACTCCCATGCGCCATAAAGTGCCAGCCGCCGCGAGAGGTCATCCACATGAGCTCTGGCACCGAAGCCGGTTGCCACGCTGTGCCCGAAGACACATGCGGCGATGGCAAGGTTAGCTCAGAAGTATTGTCCATATTCATTCTGGGCATATTCTGCATGTTCCCGCCTGGAGTATTCGTTTGGGCTGTGTCTTGGCCAATCGATTTCAGGCTAAGACACGAAATCAAAAAGAGATAGAAAAGCACGCGCTTCAAGGCCGCTCCTTTCGCAATGACGAATGAGTTTAGTTTCCGCTCTGGACGTCTTAGCCAGAGGAAGGAGGTTCGCTAGCGAGGAGACTTTAGATTCTAAGCTGAGTTACGGCAGGAGTTTCGCCCGGCTGAAGCGGATTGCATCGACGAGCGTGGCAGATCTCGGTTGCTTCGAACTTCTCGAGAAAACCGCGGTGATCCGTCGCGGCATATCCAGGCAGCTCTTCTCGCAGAATCTTCAACGGAACCGAAGCCAGTCCGCCTTGGCAGCACTGATGACTCGCCGGAGGTTGCGTTGGCTGGTTGCGCCGATGGCACGGCGGCGGGTTCTTTAGCGGAGATATCGAGAGCGGCGTCATCTCCACGGTCGCCCCCGCCGAGAGAACGACTGCGATCAGGAAGACGATCAGGGCGATAAAGCTGAACCGCATGGCTACATTGTACGATGCCTGAAACGCACGCAGGATCAGGATGCGGAGATAGAATTTCGCAGAGAAAGTGCCGTCGAGGTCAAACCACTCTTACGAGCCGGTGATCTTCAGCCGCAACTCTTCTGGCAGTCGCTCACGGATTTCCTGCGGCAGGCGGTCGTGGACATGACGCGCGCCCAGTCTGGCAGCATCGACCACAGCCATGGGTGCGGGAGTCGCCACTGCGACGATCAGCCAAATCAATGCGGAAAGCCCGAACCCGGCGAGGGCTCCCAATTCAAGCCATAGGGTATGTCGTGGTCCAAAGTGACGAATCACCCCAAAGGCAAGCAGAAATACGGCTGCCGAAACCGAAGCCAGCGCGATGAGAGCGATATCAATTGTGCGGTGAATGCGTTGGTGCTGGCGGCAGCGTTCGCAGGTAGCGAAGTGATCTTCGTAGTCGCCGCGCATCTCTAGGGCGAGGCCAGAGATGTCATAGCGCCATCCTGCCAGGATTTTGCCCACGACTGGATCTACGCAATGACTCATATACAGTACTGATCTACTTACAACCTGATTGGTTGCATTATCTGCCCTTGTTCGGCCAGCATTACCTTGTTGAATAAGAGCGTTCGGCGATGCTCAAGGGCGTTTTCCGCTGCCATCCGAGCCAGTTCCGGGTGGTTATTGTGCTCTGAGAGGTGCGCCAGCACGATATAACCAGCGCATCCATCATAGTCGTTACGGAAAAATTCCGCGAGAGCCGTATTGGACAGGTGCCCCACCCGGCTCATCACACGTTGCTTGACCGACCAGGGATATGGGCCGACGCGCAACATCTCAAGATCATGATTCGACTCAAGAATCAGGACGTCGCAGCCCCGTAACTGGTCGCAAATACTGGGCGGTATGTATCCGAGGTCAGTGGCCACGGCCACTTTGACGCCTTCAGCACGGAAAGTGAAGCCCACGGGATCGGCCGCGTCATGCGGGATGGTAAAGGGCGTTATGTCGATGTCTCCAATCTGGAATCTGTGTCCGGAGGCGAACAATTCCAGCCTGGAAACTACCGGAGGTTCTCCGGTTGCGTCACGCACCGAACGGGCCCAAGCCTGATGGGTGGCTCCGGTCATATAGAGAGGGATGTTGAGTTTCTTGGCCAAAACCAAGAGCCCGCTTACGTGATCAGAATGCTCGTGTGTGATCACGATCGCGGAGAGTGAGTGCGGATCCTCTCCGGCGACCTTAAGCCGCTTGAAGGTCTCGCGGCAGGAAATTCCAGCATCGACCAGAATGCGCGTCGAAGAACTTTGCACGATGGTGCAGTTCCCCCGGCTGCCACTCGCCAACACCGAAACCGACACACCCATGTGCGCAGCATACTCGTTACCGTTGTGGAAGCGCGATAACTTTTTGGATAGCCGATACCTTCGAACAATATCGGCAAGGGACGTTTGTCATCCACTCAGGGTGCGGGAATACGAGATAACTGGGTACTCTGCGAAGAGAAGTAGAGCCGCAACTGGCTTTACTTTGACAATTCATTGATGACTCGCCGCAGCACTGAGCCGCCGTACGCACCGGCCACTCCGGTGAGAAATCCTAAAAAGGACTCGTAGATCTGAGCCCGGTACGGCTTTTGGGTCAGCGAGAAGTAAGCGAGGATCTGCAGAATCGGCACGAAGATCGCGACCGTCATGATCCACCGCCAAGGCTTTTCGGGGCGCAATGCGGCCAGAAGCATGGTCGCGGCTAGCACGAACAGTGCCGTCAGCAACAAGTCTCCAACCCGCACGTCGAGAACCCCGGCGCAAATGCCAAGCATCACGCCGAGCGCGTAAATCCACTTGTCGGTTTGAACCGGAACGCTTTCAGGCATGGGACCAGGTTTCTCGCTGGTGGGTCGTCTTCACGAAATCTTCCCCCCGCTGCTTTGCGTTTTGCTTACCGCCCTTTGGGCTTAGAGACTCTCTCGCGAAGCTGAGCGCTCAATTACACTCGCTCGCCATCTCGACCAGTTTGTTGATGGTATTCCAATTCCGCGCCGTCGCCTTCACCGCCAAGACTTTTTCGATGACGCTATTGGTCAGCTTGCTCTGGGAAATTCCATCTGGACAGTGCAGATAAATCTCGCGACCTAACCAGCGAAACTTCTCCGATTTACTCACAAATGGCTCCAACTTCTTAACCGCAGATTTTCCCGGCTGAGACGACAGAAATATCACCAGAACCTTCGACAAATCGATCCCCTTTCCACGGGCAAAAGGATGACCGTCAACAATCTTCCTCATCTCGTGCGGCGTGCGGGAGACCACCGAGACCTCGAAGCCGAAATCACCAAGAATCCGCTGTTCGATTTTCGTACTAAACTCTGCCGCACTCGATTCGATCGCCTTGAACACAACGTTTCCACTCTGTATATAGGTCTTGACCTGATCGCAACCGAGGGCTTCGAAGGATTTCTGCAAAGCTTTCATATTGACGAGTTTGTGCCCGCCAACATTGATCCCCCGAAGCATGGATATGTAAATCGGCATAAAGTAGTTTGGGTGTCTCGCCGGCAAGAAATGTTACATGCGATCTCCGGCAGCGACTTCTAATACTTATAGAATCCTCTTCCGCTCTTTCTTCCCATCCAGCCCGCGTCAACCATCTTGATCAGCAGCGGACAAGGCCGGTACTTGGGGTCCCCCAACCCATCCAGCAACACCCTCATGATATCGAGGCAGACGTCCAGTCCTATGAAGTCCGCCAACGTCAACGGCCCCATGGGGTGTGCCATGCCCAGTTTGAACACCTCATCCACTGCTTCCGGCGTGGCGACACCCTCCATGACCGCGTACATGGCTTCATTCAGCAGCGGCATCAGCACCCGGTTGGAAACAAATCCCGGAGCGTCGTTCACCTCAACCGGTGTCTTCTCGAGTTTTGCCGCTAGATCTCTCACCGTCTCAAATGTCGTCTGCGCTGTTGCAAGTCCACGAATCACCTCGACCAGCTTCATGACCGGCACCGGATTAAAGAAATGCATCCCGATCACCTTCCCGGGCCGTTTGGTCAACGCAGCCAGCTTGGTAATCGAGATCGATGAAGTGTTGGACGCCAGGATGATCTCAGGACGGCATAACCGGTCGAGGTCACGAAATATCTCAGTTTTGATTTCCAGCTTCTCGGTGGCAGCCTCTATCACGAAGTCGCAGTTTGCCAACTTGCCTCGATCCACCGCCGCTTCGATTCGCCCAACCGCCGCTGCCTTATCGGTGGCCGAAATCTTTCCCTTGGAAACCTCGCGATCCAAATTCTTGCCGATAGTTTCTAGGCCACGATCCAGAAAACGCTGCTCCACATCGCAAAGAACAACCTCATATCCGCTGCGAGCAAAGACGTGAGCAATACCGTTTCCCATCGTGCCCGCACCTATTACTCCGACCCGGTTAATATTCATGAAAACTGCCTCCAGCAAAACTCAAAAGTCTAACATTTCGACGCGGCACGGAGACTTTTCGCGTGGACGCGTCAGAGGAAAGCGCCAAAGGTCTAAGAGCAAGATAACTGGAACGACGTGCGATCGGACTTCGCTAACACACGTGGGCGGACCCGCCTTTGCCCGACCGCTTAGCTGCAGGGACCATTCGACGGAAATGATGGTAAAGGCTGTGCAGGTCTTCGCTGAGGAGGTGAACGATCTGCAGGCAGAGTTGCTGCCGGAGGCGCAGCTGTTCGAGGAAGGTTTGGCGCTCGATATGGCTTACCCGCGCTCCTTCGAGCGCCTCCGCGGTCAACCGGTATTCCCCACCCACCATTGTTTCCGCGAGACCCAGAACCGCGCCCGAGCCGACAATCTCAAAAGCCTGTCGGTCGAAGCCGTCAGACGTCAGCAGCAGTTTCACGCGGCCCTCTTCCACGATGTAGATACCGCGGCAGGGCTCTCCGCGACGAAAGAGGAGGGGCTCGCGGCAGTCCACTGATTTAGGCTCCAGCTCCTGAAGCGCTTGCCAAAGATCAGAGTGCGGAGATGCCGGTAAATCGTACCCCACCACGAACCTCGCAACGTTTCTATGGTTGTATGCCTTGGAGAACCGTGGCTCTGTGACAACGATCACTAAGTTTAGTGACGGCATCTCGGCAGAGCGCGGCGGGGTTTGGCACAAAAAATCAAGCCCGCCTCCTGGCGGAAGCGGGCCATGGCGAACGTCCCCTGAACTATTCTCTTTCCATGTTCTCGTCGATGACGACTTTTCCGCCCTTATCCACGGTAATTACGCGATGAATGGTCTTGAAACCTGACGCGGTGATGTCAACGACATAGTTCCCAGGATCCAGATAGAACTCCAGCGGAGAAGCCTTGTCGAGGATGCGATTGTTGATCGCAACCTGCGCGCCTTTCGGCTGAGTCTTGACTGCGACGGATCCCATTCCAGCGGTGTCGTTGCCGCCGAACAGCTTCTTGAACTTGCCGCCGATGCGGACATCATCGACACTGCCCAGTGCCCGCAGCGTCTGCGATAGGTGAGAGATCTGCCCGATTTGCAAGTTCGCTGACGCGCTCTCGTCGAGATATCCTTGCTTCTTAAAAGTGAAGTTATGCGCGCCTGCCTTGTCGACTACGATCTGCGTCGGAGTCGCCTTGCCGGTATCCTTGCCATCCATCCAGACTTCCGCACCCGCGGGAGTGCTGGTGATGGAAGCTGTAGCTGTGAGTTGGCCGAGTTGGATACTGAGAACCGACTTGCCTCCGGAGGAGACTTCAATGGTCCGCGTCTCGGATGAATAACCGGGCTTGCTGATCACGACGGTATGCTGTCCGGGAGTAAGTCCCGGGACATCGTAAGGAGTGACCCAAGCGGCGTTGTTCTGCCCATCTACCTGGATCTGAGCGCCCGCAGGTGTGGAAGAGATGCTCAACAGGCCGGGAACCACTGTTGGAGCCACCGGAGTCTGGTTCTTGACCTTCTTTTTGCTGCCGCCTGCGAACTTCGGTTTTACCGAGACTGGAGCAACTTCTTCGGTAGGAGGTTCGGGTGCGACTTGCGCGGGCGTTGGGCTTTGAACAATGGCGGCTTGAGGCTGTGCCGAACTAGCGCTAGCAGCGGGCTGGGTAGCGGCCGCTGGCGGCGTGTCTTCATCCGCATTTTCTGAGTGAATGTGATAAGCGATCGCGCCCGCAATGATGAGGATGACGATTACGGCCGCTGCAATCGAATACACAAACAATTGTGGCGGCGTCTGCCTAATCTCGTTAACCGCCTTTTTGGCCACCTCGCGCGGCTGGATCTTGGGTTTGTCAGGCTCAACTTGTTTGAACGACATCGCCTGCACAGGGGGAAGCGACTCAGACTCTGGCGGCTTCGGCGCAGCAGGAGCAGCATAGACTTCCTTCAACGGCGGTAATTCGTCGATTTCGGAGAAGCTTCGTGAGCCGCCTCCGCTCGCCGCTTGGCCTTCTCCCATCGTCGGATCTACGGCGATTTTGGGTGTCTGGACTTCTGGCTCATCAAGCGTTGCCGAAGACATCAAAGCGGGTTCCGCCTTAAATGTTGAGGAATGATCCAGGTTGGTCTTCGCCGTTGGGTTTGTGGGTTGAACATCAAAACTCTCGATTTCCATCGAGGAATTCGAACCCGCGCTGGCACCCATACCGGCCGCGGCAGCCTTAACAGCTGGCCGCGCAACTTGTGTATCCTTCGCCAAAGGGTTGACGGTTGGCTTCGGACTGGCGCTCGCTACTTTCGGAGGCGCAGGCGTCGCTCCGCCTCCCAGCTTTGTAGGCTGCACAATTCCTGCAGCTGGCCTCGCCTGACCTGCAGGCTTCGGCGGGGCCGCTGCAGCTTTGTTTGTGCTCTCTTTGCATCGTTCCAGATCGTTCACCAAATCCTGCCCGGTCGCATACCGTTCGTCAGGATTCTTGGCCAGCGCCTTCATGATGAGCTGGCTCAACGCAGGATGGATTTTTCGATTCACCTGATCTGGCGACACCGGGGACGACTCATTGATAGCCTGGCGGACACTTTCCGCGTCATCTCCGTTGAACGCTTTTCTTTCCGTCACCATCTCGTAAAGGATGGCACCGAGCGAAAAAATATTCGACCGCGCGTCTAGAGGATCTCCTGCCAACTGTTCCGGCGACATGTAGTGCAATACCTCAGGCGGTGCGCCATTGGCGTGCGCCGCAAATGCGCTCATGGCGGAGATCCCGAAACCCAGCACTTTGACGGTGCCATCCCAAGTCACCATGATCTTGGCCGGCTCGAGGGTATAGTGGAACACCTTCTTCGTATTCGCGTGATCGAGGCCCTGGCACGTCTGTCGCGCGATGTCCATCAGATCCCAAATGGAAAACCCTTCTTTGCGCGTCAGCATCGTTGCTATGCTGTTGCCCTGCACGTACTCAAGTTCGGCGCAGAACACGCCGTCAATCTCGCCCGCCCCGTAGAGCAGTGCAATATTATGGCTGTTCAGTACCTTGCTCGCTTCGGCTTCCTGAAGGAGCGTCGCCACCAGCGACGGCGCTTGCTCTCCCAGGGCTTCCAGGCGCAGCGTCTTCAAGGTTACGGTCTTATTATTTTCGGCGTCTGAGGCCTTGTAGATGGAGCCACGCTCTGAATGCGCGATTTCGCTGAGAATTTCGAAACGGCCAATTTTATTCGACATTTCTTCCTAGCCTCATCAAGGCAAAGGGCAAGTATTCCCGAAGGAATCGGCCTGCCATCCCGAGGGAGGGATGAGCTAAGGATAACTGGAGGTCCGCCTAAGGTGGAGTTACGAAGGTAAGCCGGAAAAGTCGTTCGTCTTTAGTAACTGGCGAATTGGGTGGCCACCGATTACTCGAACAATTGCCTGAGAAGACTTCGAATTTCCGATGGCAAAAAAGGAGCAAAAAATGAGAGACCGACTAGAAGAAGGACCAGTCCCATCACTAGAGGAGCGACAAGTCGCTGTCCCCACTCTTTACCTCTGACGGGTTGTCCGGGAGTTGCCGCGTGCGCAACGGCTGCTTGGTTGCTTTGACGAGGTGGCTGTGGCAAGACGCTCCTCCAACAGTGCACGTTTTTAAGCTTCGGCCCAAAGTCGGTTGGAAACTTAGCCGAAAAGCAGAAAACTTCAAAGGGGAAAATTGCAAGTGGCTGATACAAAGCTGGATATAGTGGCGGGACAGGTCTATGGCTGGTACGGCTTGCGTTCTTACCCTCAGCTAGATGTCGCTCGCCTCGGGGCCATTTCGGTTTCCTACTAGCGAACACTTTTTTGTGGCTTTCCACATAACCTTTCCCCGGGGGAATCGTTTAATCAACAGAACCGTTCTTGCCGGATGACATTTGTCACTGGCGGCTGATGACGATCCCCACTGGTCAGGCCAAGCCGCTCCGGCGACCATTGAATTGGGACTTGCTTCTGTTGTTGAGGGCGGAACGATCAGCTATGCTTTACACCAATCCAGTTCAAGGGAATCGCGCCGCCGTTTTCTCTCAAGGAGTTCGTTCATGACCCTGACCCGGTTTGTCAGCAAGAATGCGTTCCGCAACAAGCGCAGAAGCATTTTGACGGTTCTCAGTATCTCGTTTTCGCTGCTCCTCCTGACGTTGATGATGACGCTTTGGAGAAGCTTCTATATGAATGACGGGAGCGCGGAATCCAATGAACGGCTCATTACGCGCCATAAGGTGTCGCTGACTTTCGCATTGCCCATTTATTATCGAGACAAAATTCGCTCCATTCCCGGCGTCGTCGGGGTGGTACCCGTCTCCTGGTTCGGCGGCCTCTACATCGACGATAAGCCGGAGCATTTCTTCGCCCAGTTCGGTACCGATCCGGAAGAGTTCTTTAAGGTGTACCGCGACATCACCATGTCGTCGAAAGAATTGGAAGATTGGCAGCATGATCGGCAAGGCGCCATCGTTGACGACACTCTTGCCAAGAAATTCGGTTGGAAACTGGGTGACCGAATTGTTCTTAAAGGCACGATTTATCCCGTTAATCTGGAACTGAATATCCGGGGAATATTCAGTTCGAAGCCAGACGACCAGGCCGTCTACTTCAACAGCAAGTATGTCGAAGAATCGGTTGCGTTTTTCAAGGGCACGGCTGGCACCTTCGGAATTCTTGCTGACTCGCCGCAGAACGTGACAAAAATTGCGGCCACTGTCGATGACACTTTTCATAACTCGCCGCAGCCGACGAAAACAGAAACCGAGAAAGCCTTCGGGCTGGAATTCGTCGCTATGCTTGGGAACGTAAAGGCCTTCATTTTGAGTATCTGTTCGGCTGTGGTGTTCGCCACGCTACTGGTTTCCGCGAACACCATGGCGATGTCTATTCGCGAGCGTACCCGGGAAGTGGCGGTCCTAAAAACCCTGGGCTTTACTCGCCACGCCATTCTCGGATTGTTTGTAGGCGAGGCCGTCGCGCTTTCGCTGGTCGGTGGCATCTTCGGTGCGATCGGCGGCTATGGACTGGTCTACGCCTTCTCGCATTCGCCTGCGGCGGGTGGGTTCTTCCCCATTATTGTGAGCCCGGGAATCATGATTGTGTCCATGATTGTCGCGGGCGTTGTCGGCTTCTTGAGTTCGATCATTCCCTCCTATCATGCTTCGCAAGTCAACATAGTCGAGGGACTAAGGCACATCGGGTAATTCTTAATTATGACTTTGAGCAGCTTTGTCGTCAGAAACGCCTTTCGCAACAAGCGCCGTAGCGCGCTGACGGTCGCGAGTATTGGCTTTTCTCTGCTGCTGCTTACCTTGATGATGACGATCTGGCGAACCTTTTACATCGATCAGGGCGCGCCCGACTCGGCGAAACGCATCATCACGCGGCATCGAGTCTCGCTAGCGTTTTTCTTGCCTGGTTATTATCGGGACAAAATTCGCAGTATGCCAGGGGTCGTGGCCATCGTGCCGATGACCTGGTTTGGTGGCGTCTATAAAGACGACAAGCCGCAGAATTTCTTCGCTCAAATGGCGACGGATCCAGAAGAGTACCTCAAGGTGGCCTCCGACAAAATCCTGCCGCCGGAGCAAGCTCAAGCCTGGATTCATGATCGGGCGGGCGCCATAGTCGACGAAACTCTGGCTAGAAAGTATGGCTGGAAACTCGGAGACCGCATCACACTCAAAGGTTCAATTTTCCCGATCAACCTCGAACTGACGATTCGTGGCATCTATCATCGTGATCCGCCCCAGAATACTTTGTATTTCAATTATAAGTATCTCGAAGAGGGTGTGGACTGGTTCAAAGGGCGAGCTGGATTTTATGACACCCGAGTGGCGTCCGCCGAAGACGTACCGAGGATCACGGCCGCGATTGACGACATGTTTCATAGTTCTCCAGCTCCGACGAAAAGCGAGACGGAACACGCATTCCAACTCTCGTTTGTGGCAACTCTTGGAAACGTGAAGGCCTTCATTCTCAGCATCTGCGGAGCCGTCGTGTTTGCCATCTTGCTGGTTTCTGCGAACACCATGGCTATGTCGATTCGCAGCCGGACCCGTGAAGTAGCGATGCTCAAGACTTTAGGATTTACTGGAAAGACAGTGCTGTCGTTGTTCGTCGGAGAAGCAGTAGCGTTGTCGCTTGCCGGAGGGGTTTTGGGAATCATGGCTGCGCTGGGGGCCGTGCAACTCCTTATCCATTCCCCTGCCGCGATCGGCATGCCCAGCGGTTTGTCGGTCACGATTCCGACGATGATCGCTGCCCTCCTGGTTGCCGCCTCGGTAGGTTTTATCAGCGCGTGCTTGCCGGCCTACAACGCTTCTCGCATGAATATTGTGGAGGGATTGCGTCACATCGGTTAGATCAGGAATAAATATGGCGATACCATTCAAGTACAACCTTCGGAACTTGAAGCTGCGTAAGGGCCTGACGCTCATGACGTCGCTGGGCATCGCCCTGACAGTAACCACCGCGATTTTCCTGATGGCGTTGCTCGCGGGACTCGACCGCGCCTTCGTCACCAGCGGCGATCCCCTAAACGTATTGGTACTGCGAAAAGGCTCCCAGGCGGAACTATCGGGTGGCTTCGACGCATCTCTGTACCCTACCCTCAAGAATCTGCCAGGAATCGCGAAAGACAGTCACGGCGAACCGATGACTTCCGGTGAATGGGTGGTTGTGATCGTGCTGCCGCGCAAAGACGGCACTGGCGAAGTGAACGTTACGGTGCGCGGCATGATGCCTGACGGTCTGGAATTGCGTCCAAAGGTGAAGCTCGCAGCGGGGCGCTGGTTCACTCCTGGGCAACGCGAGGTCGTGGTTAGCCAGTCCATCCAGAAACGTTTTGCGCATGCCAATATTGGCGACACGATGCAATTCGGCAAAGGCCCATGGACGGTGGTTGGCGTATTCGATGCCGGAGGATCGGCCTACGAGTCGGAGGTCTGGGGAGATGTGAATCAGATGGCATCCGACTTCGATCGCCAGGGTGGGTTCTCTTCAGCATATTTACGAGCTACCGATCCCGTGAGTGCCGACGCATTGAAAAACCGCGTGAGTGACGATCAGCGTCTCAAGCTCGAAGGTGTGCTGGAAACCGAGTACTACGCCAAACAAACGAGCTCCGGCGCACCCATCAAATACATCGGATGGGTAGTGGCAATCATCATGGCGATCGGTTCGAGTTTCGCCGCCATGAACACGATGTACGCTGCCGTCGCCTACCGCTCTCGCGAAATTGCAACTTTGCGGGTCATTGGATTTTCACGTCCCAGCATTTTGACATCGTTCGTCTTCGAGTCCATTGTCTTGTCGCTGCTCGGGGCCGCGGTGGGAATTATCCTGATGCTACCTTTCAACGGAATGACAACCGGCACATCGAACGCTGTTACGTTCAGCGAGGTTGTCTTCAGTTTGCGCATGACTCCGTTCGTTGTGGGTATCGCGATTGTGTTTGCCGTGGTGATGGGTTTGTTCGGAGGAATCGCTCCCGCATGGCATGCAGCGCGAAAAGACATCTTGACCGCACTACGCGACTAAGACTGAGCCACGAGTAGGAACAGCATCAGGCCAATCGCCTGTTTTCTTAGGGATTTAGTAACTATGCCGATTGATTCGAAACACGAAGAACTACAGGGCTTGCGGATTGACCGCTCCGCTCCCAGCGCGGAGGCATCGCCTTGGGCCAAACGCATCATTGTGGGCGGAATCGCCGCGGTCTTGTTGCTTGGCGTCACCGCGTTGGCGTACCGACTCCTCTCGCCCGCCGAGCAGGAGGTCCAAGTTACGCGAGCTGCTGCTGAAAGCACTGACGTCGGCGGCATCGTTCTCTCTGCCAGCGGATACATCGTCGCCCATCACAAGATCAATGTGAACTCCAAAGTCACCGGTCGTGTGGCCTGGATCGGCGTCGAAAAGGGTGACAAGGTCAAAGAGGGACAGGTTCTGGTTCGCCTCGAAGACGAGGAATTCCGGGCTCAGTACGATCAGGCGCGGGGCGCCACGGAAAATGCCAAGGCATACCTACTAGAGCTTCAGAACGGTTCACGCCCCGAAGAAATTGACCAAGCGCAGCACAATCTTGATGAAGCTCGCGCCACTCTGGTCAATGACAAGCTCACGCTTGATCGGAACCGCGAACTAGCCTCTCAAGGAGTCGTGGCGCAACAGGTGCTCGACGATGCGACTGCAAAATTCGATTCCGACCAACAGCGTGTCAATTCTCTGGAGAAGGCCTTCCGCATGTACAAGATCGGCCCGCGCCAGGAAGAAATCGCACGCGCCAAAGGCGCGCTCTTGCAGGCCGAAGGTCAGGAAGCCTACGCCAAGTCCTTGCTGGATGCCACTCTCATCAAGGCACCGGTGAACGGAACGATTCTCGAGCGCACCGCGGAAAAGGGCGAGCTCATTACCTCGGGATTTGCCAGCGGCGCTGAGGGCGGTCCGCAAGGTTCTGTCGTAGCTCTCGCCGATCTCAACGACATTCAGGTCGAACTCGATATCGCGCAGGATGATTTCGCCAAACTCAGCCCGAATCAAAAAGGAATCGTCACAGTCGACGCGTTTCCTGATCGCAAATACAACGGGGAAATTGCCCAAATGTCGCCCGAGGCCAACCGTCAAAAAGCGACGGTTCAGGTGAAGGTACAGATTCTCAATCCGGATTCCTACCTGCGTCCGGAGATGAACTCCACGGTTAAGTTTCTTGCGACCGAGAAGAAAGATAACAATTCACAACCGTCTGGTGTGTTCGTTCCGACTACCGCAGTCCGCGATCGCGACGGCAAGAAAGTTGTTTATCTTGCATTCAATGGAAAGGCCCTGATGCGCGAGGTGCAGGTCGTCTCGCAACGGAGTGGCGGACTGCTAGTCCAAGGCTTGGTGGGAGGCGAGAACGTAATAACGTCCGCTCCGGAAAATTTAAAAGATGGGGACAAAATCAAGATTAAGGGACAATCATGAGCACTGCTACTATCACGAATACCGCTACCCAAACTAAAGTCGTTCAGGTGCGCAATGTCAGCAAGATTTTCAAGCGCGATGCGTTTGAAGTCAAAGCTCTCGACGATGTTTCGATCGAAATTGCTCAAGGCGAGTTCCTGGCTCTGATGGGGCCCTCCGGTTCGGGCAAAACCACTTTGCTAAATATGATTGCGGCGATCGACCGTCCCACCAACGGTGAGCTACTGGTGCTGGGAAAGAACATTTTCAGTTTCAACGATTCGCAATCCGCCCATTGGCGCAACGAGCACATCGGGTATGTCTTCCAGACGTTCAATCTGATTCCCGTGCTAACGGCGTTCGAGAATGTGGAATTGCCGCTGCTGCTCACCAACTTAACGCTCAGCAGCGCCGCGACCACGTGATGACCGCGCTCAAACTCGTTGGACTCGAAGAACGCGTCAACCA
>CAVPTB010000005.1:0-12142 GCA_963708575.1 uncultured Acidobacteriaceae bacterium | reverse complement strand
TTTGTGAATGCTTATTGCCGAAGACAATTGGAAGGCGCTCGCTTCGTTGTTTCCCAGAGGATGGCAGCAAATGGCTTGGCAGTCCGGTGCGGTCGAGCGATTACGTGGGTTTCCATCGCCTGACTTGCTGTTGCGTGTGCTGCTGCTGCATGTTGCGCGGGGTTACTCATTGCGGGAGACGGTTGTACGCGCTAAGTTGGCAAATTGGACTGACATCTCGGATGTCGCGTTGCTTAAACGTCTCCGCGGCAGCGAGGAGTGGTTGCGTTCGTTGTGTAGCGAACTGCTCCGGGAAAACGTCCAGGGTAGGCTCGGGGCAGGTAGCAGTCGGAAGATACGAATTGTAGATGGCACGATTGTCAAAGAGCCCGGCAAGACTGGAAGCCAATGGAGAATTCTTTACAGCATCAGAGTTCCGAACTTGGTATGCGATTTTTTCGAGGTGACGTCCACCAGTGGCGAAGGCAGCGGCGAGTCATTGAACCGTCTGCCTGTCGGGCCGCACGAACTAATTCTGGGGGATGCTGGATACTGCTCTGTGGGTGGGATTGAGTATGTTTGGCAACATGGTGCCGATGTGTTGGTTCGGGTTAATCCTCAGAGCTTCGTGGCATACTCTCCAGGCGGTAGGCGTTTCTCTCTTTTAAGGCGAATACGTAATTTGTCGGAGGTGGGGCAATTCGGAGAATGGCGGGTTGTCGTGCATGGTGGAGATTCGGTGATTGCGGGCCGGTTGTGTGCAATACGAAAGAGCGACTGCGCGATTCAACAGGCTCATCGCCGCTTGCAGCGAAAAGCAAGTAAGAAGCAAATGATCACCCAGCCGGAAACCTTCGAATTTGCAAAGTACGTGATCGTGTTTACGACCAGTTCCGGTGGTTCGACGGCGGACATTCTGAGATTCTACCGCGTACGTTGGCAAATTGAGCTGGTTTTTAAGCGATTGAAGAGCCTTGCCCAACTGGGGCACGTGCCAAAGCATGACGATCGCAGCTCACGTGCTTGGCTTTATGGGAAATTATTTGTCACGCTCTTGACACAAAAGTTGATTCGAATTGGGCGAGAGATTTCCCCCTCGGGCCAGCCAGTCTCGCTACGAGAAACCATCCAGTCCATCGCGTGAATTCAGCTTCTCGCTTCACCAGATCCAGCAAGCCATCGAGCCGCACGTCTCTTTACAGCAAACGCTCTATTCGTGGAATGAGATTGCACAGGCCCTGGCAGAACGGTCGCGAAAGCGACCACTCCAATTGGCGAAATGGTACCCTTCGTGAGGATTGCACTACTTTTGTCGTTCTTGGTCATCAAGATTTTCAGACCTTCGACTCAGAGTGATTTTGGCCTTATCCACCTCGAAGTTCGAGCAGAGGTGCTTGTGGGCCGTTGTTGAAACGATTGAAATGACAAGCGTAATCCGCTCCATGCTCATCGTAGTTATGCGGCGCTCGGAAATGAGGCCTGGGACAATTCTGGATGATGCCGCACCCTCTTCCAAACGATGCGCGAGGCAGCCATTACCGGTATAGCCAGATACACACCCAGCACTCCTGCTATTTCGCCTCCCGCCATAACCGCAAGAATTGCAGCCAAGGGATGCAGTTCCAGCTTGCCACCCATGATGCGCGGCGATATCACATAATCTTGGACAATTCTCCAAGCGGCTAGAATCAACACGATCATTCCCAAATGGGAGTAACCGGTTAAAAAACCGACACCCAGAATCGAAATGGCTGCTACCACTGGTCCGACTACCGGAACGAATTCCATCAATCCAGATGCAACTGCCAGGACAAAAGCAAACGGATATCGCAGCGATAGAAGGACCGCCGTGTAAATGACGGTGGACAATCCTGCAAGAATAATCTGAGAACGAATGAAGTGAGCCAGCATGACGTTTAAATCTTCGGCGATCCCAGTCAGGAAGGTACGGTTGTGCTGCCGTGGCAATAAATCAATGCCAGCATTCGACATTTCTCGCCCATCTTTGAGAAAGAAAATTGCAAGAATCGGAATGATAACCAGCCAGACGATGTTCTCGGCGAGGTGTGCCGCATAAAACCCGAAATGCTTAACCCAGACCAATATGTCCTCGCGGTGTTCACGGACGAACTGCTCAACTCGTACCTGTGTGTTGTTACTCCACCCGTGCTCAGCCCCGATCTGCCAGACCACCTGTCCCGTTGTGACTTTATCCAGCAGAGACGGCAAGGTTCTGCCAAGAGCCTCACCCTGCGAAACTAACAGGGGCCCTATCCATAGAAAAACTGCGCCAAGCACTATGGCCAGTGCAGCATAGACTTGTGCGATAGCCCAAGTACGTTTGCCCTTGGAAAGAGGCGAAGTATGTTGAACCCAGGTGACAGATGGATCGAGCAGATATGCGAAGAGTATCGCAAATAAAACCACAACCAGGGTTTTCCTGGCTGTGTACAACAGAACTCCAGCAACGCCGAATGCCAATAAAGTAGCAACTACGCGGGCGGTTCTCACATCCAGAATCATCGGTGTGTACGCTCTATCCGGCTACAGACCGTCGCCCCTAATGCCGGCTCAGAAATCTGCCGGTGTACGCAGGACAAAAGGTCGACCGGTCGTTAAGCTCGCCGAGCGCTTCCTCTGATCGCGTGATAAATCACCAGCACGACAACCGAGCCGATCACAGCTACGATTAGACTGTAAATGTTTAGCCCGGTCACGCCGTGTGCTCCAAACATGCTGAAGACGTAACCGCCGACGACCGCGCCCACAATGCCGAGGACAATGTCCAGAAGTACGCCTTCCCCTGTTTTGTTCACTAGTTTGCTACCGATGAATCCAGCGATTAATCCCAACAGAACCCACGCCAGAATTGACATAAGCTTTTCTCCTTACTGCTTCGATCGAGTATTCGCGTTGTACCGCATAGGGTAAAGATCAAGCACCGCACAGAGTCTCATACCTGCGTACGTGCTTTCAGAAGACCGGCCTTGTGACACTAAGCTGCAGGCCTCGTCTGCTTTCGCCTTTCAACCTGCTGGCTCCTGAGTGCTTCTTCCGCCTGTTGCGTGCTGATCAAACTCCCTGACCTTTTGAGACCCATATAGATAGAAGCGGCGATAGCAGCGCCAATTAACGGAGCGACGATGAACAACCAGATCTGCTGCAAAGCCCATCCCCCAACCAAGAGGGCCGGTCCGATGCTACGGGCCGGATTGACTGACGTGTTTGTAACCTGAATCCCGACAAGGTGCACCAACGTAAGCATCAACCCGATCGCCAAGCCCGCAAAACCTGCTGGTGATTTCTCGTCGGTGGCGCCAAGCACAGTGATCACAAACATGGTCGTAAGGACAATTTCAGCCACGAACGCAACGATCAAACTGTAATGGCCTGGCGAATGAACACCGTAGCCATTTGAGGCCAACCCGCCCACCACTGTGCTGTACCCGTTCGGACCGCCAGAGGCGATAAAAAGCACAATTGCGGCTGCTGCGATTGCACCGATGACTTGGGCAACCATGTAGCCGACGGCCTGCTTGAGTCGTATGCGACCGCTGAGAAGCACTCCGAATGTGACCGCTGGGTTAACATGGCAACCCGAGATCGGTCCTATGGTGTAGACCATTGCGAGCAAAGATAAGCCAAACGCAAGAGCTACGCCGACATTTCCAATTTGTGCACCGCCCAGTACTGCTGCTCCAACCCCGCCCATCACTAGAACGAATGTGCCAAACAGCTCTGCGGCATATTTCATGCTAGTGCGCCTCACACTGGAGCTTTATTGTCGTCATGCGGCGCGGCTATACGCATCTGAACCGTGCTGCTTAACCATTTTGTTGTAGACACCCATTAACATGAACGCCGCGGGCCATTGGCCTACGAAGAGTGCCCAATCATCTTTGCCCACCATCTTCAATATGGCTGACGCGGCGATGGCTCCGAATGCTGCCGCTAAATATCCCGAGCTCGGAATTCGCGAGGTCTGCGATTCGATAGCTCCGGTGATGCGATCTTCTGCGACTCCACCACGTACCTTGTTTTCCATGATCTCCTGCTTTCGCTTCAAAATTAGTGCTGCCCTTTAAGCACAAGACCCTGAGGGCACTTCTGCACTGAGGAAATAAAAGGAGGGGCAAAAACTCAACTGGCGAGGATGGCCGATCCGAATAGTCCCATTAGCACACTGCACTTCCCGTACTCAGTACGTAAATACTCTGTATACGGTAGGGGCAAAAGCTGACTTGCTGTATGGACTCCTCATGTCCTTCATACCGACTGGCAACTGCCCTTGCTTGCGAAATCAAAGCATCGCACCTTATATTCTTGGATAGCGAGGTCAGCCCCATTCACAGTGTCGGTTCTGACACGAAATAACGTAAAGATTTCAGGCGAGGGCATTCAGCCCCTCGTTTTTGCTCATGGGTACGGCTGCGATCAAAATATGTGGAGGCTTGTCGCGCCAGCATTTCAAAAGGACTACAAAATAGTACTTTTTGACCACGTCGGCGCCGGGGACTCAGATCTTACCGCTTTCGACCGCAACAAATACTCAACATTGGAAGGATATGCTTCGGACGTCTTGGAGATTTGCGCCGAGCTGAATTTGACCCATGCCGTGTTTGTTGGCCATTCGGTGAGCGCCATGATCGGCATGCTCGCTGCCATCCGTGAGCCGGAACGATTCGACAGGCTGATTCTTGTTGGGCCTTCACCTTACTACCTCAATGATGGCGATTACCATGGCGGGTTCAGCAAAAGCGATATCGACGGTCTGTTGGATTTTCTGGACCGCAACTATTTGGGCTGGTCGGCCACAATGGCACCAGTCATTATGGGGAATCCCGAACGTCCCGAGCTTTCAGCCGAACTGGCCAATAGTTTCTGCCGTACCGATCCCGAGATAGCCAAACATTTTGCTCACGTGACATTTATGTCGGACAATCGCGCGGATCTGCCTCAAGTGTCGACGCCTTCGCTTATTCTGCAGTGCTCCGAGGATTCGATTGCTCCGTTATCCGTAGGACACTATGTTCACGATCATTTGGCGAACAGTTCTTTCGTGTTGATGCAGGCCACCGGCCACTGTCCCCATTTGAGCGCGCCTGCGGAGACGATTCTTGCAATGAAACAATATCTGGGAACGTAGTGCTATGCCGCTCGCCAGAATACACACACACCCGGTCGACGAGAATACACAAGAGATGTACGAAACCGCGCCCTGCGGTTACCTATCGACGCTTCGCGACGGGACCATCGTGAAAGTGAATAAAACCCTTCTCAACTGGACCGGTTACGAGCGCGAGGATCTCGTGTCCACGAAACGGCTGCAAGATTTGTTGACTGTGCCTGGAAAGATCTTCTACGAAACGCAATTTGCCCCGCTGCTCGACATACAGGGATTCATTAAGGAAGTTGCCCTGGATCTAGTTTGCAAGGGAGGGGAACCGTTGTCGGTTTTAGTAAATTCTTCCAAACAGGATGCACAAGGGGGCGGCCCCACTCTGATTCACAGTGCCCTTTTTGATGCGACAGACCGCATCCGCTATGAGGCCGATTTGTTATTGGCCAGACGAGAACTCGAAGCAGAGGTAAAGAAGCGAACAGCAGCGCTAGAGTCCGAAGTGCTGGAGAGGAAACGTGCCGAAGACGATCTTAGGAAACTCACGTCGCAACTGCTGAGCCTTCGTGACGAGGAACGCCGGCGACTGGCGCGCGAGTTGCACGACAGCGTGGGGCAAATGCTAGCGGCTATGAACATGAACCAAGCCTTGATTCAAGCCGAGTCCACGGCGCTCACCCTTCGCGCAATCACCGCGGTCTCGGAGAACGCGCGCTGGATTTCCGAGATCAGCTCTGAAATCCGAACAATTTCGCATCTCCTCCATCCGCCTCTGCTGGACGAAGTAGGGCTAACGTCGGCTCTTACGTGGTATATCGATGGTCTCGCGGAACGCGCCGGTATGAAGATCAACCTGGAAATTTCTTCCGAGATCGGCCGGCTGCCTGCGGAACGAGAGTTGGCGATTTTCCGTGTCGTCCAGGAATGCCTGACCAACGTCCATCGTCATTCGGGAAGCAAGACCGCCGCAGTGCGAGTGTTGGACTCGGCGGAAAGCATTCGGGTCGAAGTGGAGGACCAAGGTAGGGGAATCTGCACCGAAAAGCTGGATCAGTTAAGGTCAGCTAGTTCCGGCGTGGGTCTTCGAGGAATGAGAGAAAGAGCAAGACAATTCGGAGGGAATCTCGACATCAGCTCGAATCCCCATGGCACTTTGGTCGTTACAACCTTTCCAAAGTCGACCGCGCGTTGAGAGTGGATGGACACTTCTCATCATTCCAGAACAATTCCTTGATGGAAGTCAAAAACGCAGCTCATTCCGATTAGCGATTGCGGGACAAGATCGTAGCTCGCTACGGCTGTGGACGGAGTGCAATCACGGAAGTAGCTCAATCATCATGAGAGCGTTCTCAGATTTGAAGGTGGTCAGGTTGTTATGGCAAAGTTCCGTATTCAGACTGACCGCGCTGAGTTTTACTCTAATGGTGCGGCGCCGGAACAGCCTGATGCGAATCGTGCTGAGGTAGGACGAATATTCGATCACGATTTGAAAGATGGAGCAATGCCCGCCGAGGACAAAACGTATCTGAGTCAGCTTGTATCAGCACGAACCGGAGTCAGCCCAACGGAAGCCGAAAAGAGGGTATCAACCGTGTATTCGGATGCTCAGGCATCGGCTGACAAAACACGTAAAATCCTGGCTCATTGCTCATTGTGGCTATTCGTAGCTCTACTAAGTGGTGCGTTCTCTGCAAGCTATGCCGGGACCATCGGCGGAAAACAGCGAGATCACGTAGCGGTTTTATGATTCTAAGCTGAAAGTATTCAAATCTGAGGAGGGAAATCATGCGCTCAATCCTACTTCTATTGCTGGGGGTCCCAATTCCGATCGTGATTCTAATCGCACTGTTTAGCCATTAAGCACCGAAACGCGCTAAAAATGAACAGACAAAACACAGATAATCGTTGACCACGCAGATCATTCGTATCCGGGAAATACGCATCGACAACACTAAAATGAATGAACAGGAGCATTGGGTCGATCCCAAAACGGTGCGCACGTGGAAAACAACGTACATTCCTTAGAGACGACGGCCACCAGGCCATGAAAACTCTGGATCATCAGGATAGGGTTTCCCACAATTGACAATAAAGTTGTGGAAGGCTAGGGTCGTATATAGCGATAACGTATTGCGCTTCTTTTCAGATTCTCTGGACTAAATCAGCCAATCTGAAGTTCGTGCATCTTAGAAACCGAACCTCGAAACGCTTATAGAATTATCATGAGTCAAGGCCGAACATTGGAGTTCGCATGGACCGTGATTTCGAGAACGAACCATGGTGCGGCCTTCTGGCCGACGCCGCTCCGCGTGATCACATCGTTCAGCTTTATCAGGACGAAAAGTTCCTGAGTCGCGCCGTCTGCCGCTTTGCCGTTTCCGCGATTAACCATGGCGAGGGCGTGATCTTGGTGCCGACGTCCGCGCACTGGAATGCCTTGCGTCCCCGTCTTGAGGCCGAGGGGGTAGATGTCAAGGCCGCGCAAGCCTGCGGACAGCTCACGGTTGTTGACGCCGATCAACTATTGCCCGACTTCATGCGTGACGCCATGCCGGACGCGCCGCTCTTCCTCGGCCTTGCCGGGGAGACGATCGCAAAGGCCCGCGGCGGAGACCGCTTCACGAAAGTCCGCTGGTGGGGTGAGATGGTCAATGTCCTCTGGGAACGAGGTGACGTTGCCGCCAGCATGGGCCTTGAAGACTTGTTCCACAAGCTCGCATACGATCAAGAAATCGCGATCTTTTGCTCGTTCCTGATGGACAACTTCGACGGCGACGTGCATGCGCGCATGCTGCCAAGGCTCGGACAGAATCACTCGCACCTTATCCCGGTCGAGGACTATGCCCGCCTGGAGCGCGCCGTGGCCGGCCGCACTTCGCGAATCGGTGGGGCCTGTTCGAGGCTGGCGTCCTGGAACAGCAGCTTCTCGCGCGCTATGCGGCGCCGCTCGATATGCCACGGTCCCAAGCCATGCTCCTGGCTCTGCGGGATGTGCTTCCGCTCGTTGCCGACACGGTATTGCAGAGAAGCCGTAATTTGTACGACATCGCGATCGAAACGGAATTGATGAGCGCATCACCCATACCTTCGGAGGCTGCCACGGGCCGGACATCTCCGCGCCGACATCATCGACAGCATCGATGTCCCCATCATCGCTGTTGGCGGCAACTGCACCATCGCCAGGTTCAATCCAGCGGCGGCAACGCTCCTGTCGCTCACCCCGACAGACCTCGGCCGGCCACTCCGCGAGATTCCTTTGTTGACCCAGGTTAAGCGCCTTGAGGAACTGTGCGAAGACGCGATCGCAACGGGGCCTCCTCCCAGTGCGAAGTGCGGGATACGATGAACGGATCGTGGTTTGTCCTCCAAATTAGCTCCCTACATGGGAAGCGAACAGCGGATCGACGGCGCCGTGCTCACGCTCCAAAACGTGACCGCTTTCCGAGCGAGTCTGGAACAAGCGATATACGAACGCGAATACACGAAAACTATCATCAACGCGGTGATCGATCCCTTAGTGGTGCTGGATGACGATTGCCGGGTGCAGGCGGCCAATCAGGCTTTCTATACGAAATTCCAATTCTCGCGCGATCAAGCCCAGGGCGCTAGGCTCTACGAAATTGGGAGCCAGGATTGGGAGATCCCCCGGCTGCAGACGTTTCTCAAGGAAACCCACACCAACGATCAGTCCGACGCCGAGTTCCAGCATGAGTTCCCGGCAATCGGACATCGAGCCTTATTGCTCAACGCCAGGCGCCTGCCTCCAGGGGGCAATGCCGCACAGATGACCCTCCTTGTCATCCAGGACATCACGCAGCGCAAGCAACGCGAGGAGGCCCGCCGCCGCGCTGAGGAGGAACTTCGCGACTTCGTCGAAAACGCTACCGTCGGCATGCATTGGGTGGGGCCGGACGGCATCGTCCTTTGGGTTAACCAAGGAGAACTCGACCTGCTCGGGTACACGCGTAAAGAATATGTGGGGCACAACATCGCCGAGTTCCATGCGGACCAGTCAGTAATTTTCGATATGCTCGTTCGCTTGAGGCGCGGTGAATTGTTACAGCAATATGAAGCGCGATTACGGAGCAAAGACGGTTCGATTCGTCACGTCCTTGTCGATTCCAGTGGTCGGTTCCAGGACGGGAAGTTTCTTTATACCCGGTGCTTCACCCGTGACATCACGCAGCAGAAGCTGGCTGCGAAACGCCTGGCGACGCAATACGCCATAACCCGCGTGCTGGGGGAATCCGATGGACTTCCGGAAGCGACGCCAAAACTGATTCGAGCCGTGTGTGAAGGAGCGGATTGGGAGATCGGCGCGTTGTGGCAGGTAGATAAAACGGCGGGACAATTGCGCTGCCTCGAATTTGTAAATTGCTCGCCCAAAGAAGTTCCCGGTTTTGAAGCCGCAATGCGCAGTGGTACTTTTTCTCTGGGCATCGGTCTGCCCGGACGCGTCTGGAGCAATGGGGAGGCGGCATGGATCCCGGATGCCACTCAAGATGAGAATTTCCCTCGCGCGCTGGCAGCCGTCCAAGAGGGGCTGCATGGCGCATTCGCGTTTCCTGTCAGAGCGGGCACCCAGATCTTGGGCGTGATGGAGTTCTTCAGCGCCGAGGTGCGTCAACCGGAACCGGAACTGATCGACCTGCTCACCGGCTTCGGTGATCAAATTGGCCAATTCGCAGAACGCAAACGAGCCGAGGCCGAATTGCGTGAAAGCGAGCGGCGGTTCCGCGAGATGGTGGACGCGCTACCCGCCGCCATCTATACCACTGATGCCAAAGGCCGCATCACGCACTTCAACTCTGCAGCCGTCGAATTCTCCGGCCGCGTGCCGGAGTTGGGTACTGACAAGTGGTGCGTAACCTGGAAACTATTCCATCCCGATGGCACGCGGTTGCCGCACGACGAGTGTCCCATGGCGGTCGCCCTCAAAGAGGGCCGGATACTAGAGGGAATGGAGACCATTGCCGAGCGGCCCGACGGTACGCGTATTTGGTTCGTACCATATCCGAGGCCGCTACGCGATGCTGAAGGCAGGATCGTTGGTGGCGTCAACCTGCTAATGGACATCACTGAGCGTAAGCAGGCCGAACTAGCAACCGGTTTGCTGGCTGCCATTGTGGATTCCTCGGACGATGCCATCATCAGCAAAAATCTGGACGGGATCATTACCAGCTGGAATAAAGGTGCGGAATGCACCTTTGGATACACGGCACAAGAGGCGCTAGGCAAACACATCAGTTTGATCATTCCAGAGGACCGGCAGGATGAGGAGAGTTGACATTCTGCGGCGTCTTAAGAGCGGCGAGCGCATCGACCACTTCGAGACGGTCCGACAGCGGAAAGATAGGGCGCTTTTCGATATTTCCGTGACCATTTCACCAGTAAAGGATTCGACCGGTAGGATAATCGGCGCGTCGAAAGTCGCCCGCGATATTAGCGAACGCAAGCGACTAGATGTGGCACTTCGCCAAAGCGAAGAACGCTTCCGCAAACTGTCGGAAAGTCTCGATGCCGAAGTTCGCGACCGTACTGCAGAACTTGAGGAACGCAATCGCGAAGTGCTGACCGGAGCAGAACAAGTCCGCCAGCTTTCCTGGCAAGTCTCGCGAATACAGGATGAAGAGCGACGTCACATAGCCAGGGAACTTCACGACAGCGCCGGGCAGACTCTGACTATTCTAGGGATGAATTTGGCCACAGTAAGTAAGAATGCGAAAAGGCGAGCGCCGGAAATCGCGAGGTCAATCGATCAAGCGCTTGAGATGGTTCAGGAACTGACAAAGGAAATCCGGACAACGTCGTATCTGTTGCACCCGCCGCTTTTGGATGAGAACGGCCTCCCCGCGGCCCTCTCATGGTATATACGCGGCTTGGGCGACCGCAGCGGACTTGATATTGCCTTCACGATTTCGGAAAAATTTGGCAGGCTTCCGCGTGATCTGGAATTGGTCGTTTTTCGCTTGGTGCAGGAATGCCTTACCAACGTACACCGGCACTCGGGGAGCAAGACCGCGACCATTCAGATCGACCGAGACTCGGATCGAGTTTTGGTTGAAGTCCGCGATCAGGGAAAGGGCATTCCACGTGAACGATTGGTCCAGATAGAGCACGGGATTTCAGGACTGGGGATAAGGGGAATGCGCGAACGTCTGCGTCAGTTCCAGGGAGAGGTGATTCTCTATTCTGCCGGAGCTGGGACGACGGTTAATGTGACAATTCCTATCCCTAAAAACATTGATGGGGCCAAAGTCGATTCAAAACCCTTTGAGTCCGCCGCGTAGGCGTTCGGTAGAAAGGGCTCTGTGCGTATTCTCATTGCCGACGACAATGATCGAGTTCGAAGCGGCATCCGGGCAATTTTGAGCAAGGAGGACGGGTTTGAAGTCTGTGGGGAAGCTGCAGATGGGACCGAGGCGTTCGATAAAACCCGGGAATTGTCTCCCGATCTGGTCCTAATAGATGTTCATATGCCGAACTCGGACGGATATGAAGTGGCTGGTCGAGTGCGACGCGAATTCCCAAAAGTCAAAGTTCTCATCATGAGCCAAGGTGATGCGGACATGATGTTGCCAAGTGCGCTTCACTCCGGTGCAGCCGGCTGTATCGATAAGACGTGTCTGGCCACAGAATTGGCATCGAGAGTAAGAGATCTATTAAAACCAAACTAAGCAGTGGCTGGAGCCAGCGTCTGCCAAACCATACTAGAGTTAGGAACTCACGCTCCCTGAGTGGCTGCCGGCTGTTACTGGCAAGTTTTTGGAGACTTCCTGAGCTTCCGCTTTAAGTTGTAAATGTTCAGCGCAGCGTTCTTGCACGTGAACGACTACAGCCGGACGCGAGATTGGCGCAGTATTATTTCAAATATTTAGCGGAGCGATGGGAGTCGAATCCGCGACCTCCTGCGTGACAGGCAAGCGTTCTAAGCAGCCGAACCACACTTCCGCAAACTTGAACTGTCCAAATTAGTACCCTGAAGTCGACTTGAGGGAAGCCGACGTTCCAGTCAAAGCCTGCCAATTTTCACCGGGATGGGTT
>CAVPTB010000004.1:0-31325 GCA_963708575.1 uncultured Acidobacteriaceae bacterium | reverse complement strand
GACTTGGCTGTTGCCTTCGCTTGTCCACAAGCCCCGAAACGCAGCCGAGAATGCTTCCTGCTGTTGCGAAGCCGGGAGCTTGGCGATCAGCAAAGCGTGGCCGATGGTGATCTGGTCTTTCAGGAATGCCTCGGCCACGGGCGGTATGAGGTCAGCGAGTCGAATACGACCGTAGACGTATGCCTCGCTCTTGCCAGCGCGTGAGGCGATGGTGGCGATGGTGTAGGCAGGCTCTCCGAGTTCCAAGAGCGATTTGAAACCCAGAGCTTCCTCAAGCGGGTGGATGTCCTCGCGTTGCAGGTTCTCAACGCACTGGGCCTCGATGGCCTCGGCATCCGTCAGCTTGACTACGCGGACGGGAAGTTTTTCGAGTTCCGCCAGTTTCGCCGCTCTGAGGCGACGTGCCCCGGCGACAACTTCGTACTTGCTTTCCTCCAGTTCGCGTACCAGAAGAGGGGCCAGAATCCCTTGCGTCTTGAAGCTGGCGGCCAGTTCTTCAAGGCTCTTTGCATCAAATCGCTTGCGGGGATTGGTGGCTGACTCCGCAAGCGCGGTGATGGGAACGCTGCGATATTCGTGGTTGTTGACTGCATTTTGCGTACTCGGCATGATCTTTTCTCCTCTCATGTGTCTTTGGTTAGGTGTTCGTGGACTCAGCGCACACGTCGGGCCTGAAAACCAAACGGTGCAGGTGTTGGCGTGTTATGCGGCTGCCGCGAGTGCCGCTGGCTCGGGGGCAATGCCCCATAAGCGCTAACTTAAGACGAAGGCTTTAGTGGACTGGTATTCTTTGTGAATGCTTATTGCCGAAGACAATTGGAAGGCGCTCGCTTCGTTGTTTCCCAGAGGATGGCAGCAAATGGCTTGGCAGTCCGGTGCGGTCGAGCGATTACGTGGGTTTCCATCGCCTGACGTTCTGTTGCGTATGCTGACTGCTGCATGTAGCGCGGGGTTACTCATTGCGGGAGACGGTTGTGCGCGCTAAGCTGGCGAAATGGACTGACGTCTCGGATGTCGCGCTGCTCAAACGTCTGCGCGCCAGCGAGGAGTGGTTGCGTTCTTTGTGTAGCGAACTGCTCCGGGAAAACGTCCAGGGTGGGCTCGGGGCAGGTAGCAGTCGGAAGATACGAATTGTAGATGGCACGATTGTCAAAGAGCCCGGCAAGACCGGAAGCCAGTGGAGAATTCTTTACAGCATCAGAGTTCCGAACTTGGTATGCGATTTTTTCGAGGTAACGTCTACCAGTGGCGAAGGCAGCGGCGAGTCATTGAACCGTCTGCCTGTCGGGCCGCACGAACTAATTCTGGCGGATGCTGGATACTGCTCTGTGGGTGGGATTGAGTATGTTTGGCAACATGGTGCCGATGTGTTGGTTCGGGTTAATCCTCAGAGCTTCGTGGCATACTCTCCAGGCGGTAGGCGTTTCTCTCTTTTAAGGCGAATACGTAATTTGTCCGAGGTGGGGCAATTCGGAGAATGGCGGGTTGTCGTGCATGGTGGAGATTCGGTGATTGCGGGCCGGTTGTGTGCAATACGAAAGAGCGACTGCGCGATTCAACAGGCTCATCGCCGCTTGCAGCGAAAAGCAAGTAAGAAGCAAATGATCACCCAGCCGGAAACCTTCGAATTTGCAAAGTACGTGATCGTGTTCACGACCAGTTCCGGTGGTTCGACGGCAGACGTTCTGAGATCCTACCGCGTACGTTGGCAAATTGAGCTGGTTTTTAAGCGATTGAAGAGCCTTGCCCAACTGGGGCACGTGCCAAAGCATGACGATCGCAGCTCACGTGCTTGGCTTTATGGGAAATTATTTGTCACGCTCTTGACACAAAAGTTGATTCGAATTGGGCGAGAGATTTCCCCCTCGGGCCAGCCAGTCTCGCTACGAGAAACCATCCAGTCCATCGCGTGAATTCAGCTTCTCGCTTCACCAGATCCAGCAAGCCATCGAGCCGCACGTCTCTTTACAGCAAACGCTCTATTCGTGGAATGAGATTGCACAGGCCCTGGCAGAACGGTCGCGAAAGCGACCACTCCAATTGGCGAAATGGTACCCTTCGTGAGGATTGCACTACTTTTGTCGTTCTTGGTCATCAAGATTTTCAGACCTTCGACTCAGAGTGATTTTGGCCTTATCCACCTCGAAGTTCGAGCAGAGGTGCTTGTGGGCCGTTGTTGAAACGATTGAAATGACAAGCGTAATCCACTCCATGCTCATCGTAGTTATGCGGCGCTCGGAAATGAGGCCTGGGACGATTCTGGATGATGCCGCACCCTCTTCCAAATGATGCGCGAGGCAGCCATTACCGGTATAGCCAGATACACACCCAGCACTCCTGCTATTTCGCCTCCCGCCATAACCGCAAGAATTGCAGCCAAGGGATGCAGTTCCAGCTTGCCACCCATGATGCGCGGCGATATCACATAATCTTGGACAATTCTCCAAGCGGCTAGAATCAACACGATCATTCCCAAATGGGAGTAACCGGTTAAAAAACCGACGCCCAGAATCGAAATGGCTGCTACCACTGGTCCGACTACCGGAACGAATTCCATCAATCCAGATGCCACTGCCAGGACAAAAGCAAACGGATATCGCAGCGATAGAAGGACCGCCGTGTAAATGACGGTGGACAGCCCTGCAAGAATAATCTGAGAACGAATGAAGTGAGCCAGCATGACGTTTAAATCTTCGGCGATCCCAGTCAGGAAGGTACGGTTGCGCTGCCGTGGCAATAAATCAATGCCAGCATTCGACATTTCTCGCCCATCTTTGAGAAAGAAGATTGCAAGAATCGGAATGATAACCAGCCAAACGATGTTCTCGGCGAGGTGTGCCGCATAAAATCCGAAATGTTTAACCCAGGCCAATATATCTTCGCGGTGTTCACGAACGAACTGCTCAACTCGTACCTGTGTGTTGTTACTCCACCCATGCTTAGCCCCGATCTGCCAGACCACCTGTCCCGTTGTGACTTTATCCAGCAGAGACGGCAAGGTTCTGCCAAGAGCCTCACCCTGCGAAACTAACAGGGGCCCTATCCATAGAAAAACTGCGCCAAGCACAATCGCCAGTGCAGCATAGACTTGTGCAATAGCCCAAGTACGTTTTTGCCTCGAAAGAGGCGAAATATGTTGAACCCAGGTGACAGCTGGATCGAGCAGATAGGCGAAGAGTATCGCAAATAAAACCACTACCAGGGTTTTCCTGGCTGTGTACAACAGAACTCCAGCAACGCCGAATGCCAACAAAGTAACAACTACGCGTGCGGTTCTCACATCCAGGATCATCAGTGTGTACACTCTATCCGGCTACAGACCATCGCCCCAATGCCGCGCTCAGAAATCATCCGGTGTGCGCAGGACAAAAGGTCATCCGGTCGTTAAGCTCGTCGAGCACTTCCTCTGATCGCGTGATAAATCACCAGCACGACAACCGAGCCGATCACAGCTACGATTAAACTGTAAATGTTTAGCCCGGTCACGCCGTGTGCTCCAAACATGCTGAAGACGTAACCGCCGACGACCGCGCCCACAATGCCGAGGACAATGTCCAGAAGTACGCCTTCCCCTGTTTTGTTCACTAGCTTGCTACCGATGAATCCAGCGATTAATCCCAACAGAACCCACGCCAGAATTGACATAAACTTTTCTCCTTACTGCCTTAGTCGAATGTTCGAGTTGTACCTAGAACCTAAAAACCAACCATCGCAGCCTGTCTCTTCCTTGTGACATGACTTCCAGACCATGTGAGTCTAAGCCGCAGGTCGTGACTGCTTTCGCCTTTCAACCTGCTGGCTCCTGAGTGCTTCTTCCGCCTGCTGCGTCGTGATCACATCGCCTGACCTTTTAAGACCTCTGTAGATAGCAGCGGCAATAGCACCGCCAATCAATGGAGCGACAATAAACAACCATATCTGATGCAAAGCCCATCCCCCGACCAAGAGGGCTGGCCCGATGCTGCGGGCTGGATTGACTGACGTGTTTGTGACCTGAATGCCGACAAGGTGCACTAACGTAAGCATCAATCCGATCGCCAAGCCTGCAAACCCTGCCGGCGATTTCTCGTCGGTGGCGCCAAGCACAGTGATCACAAATATAGTTGAAAGCACAATTTCAGCCGCGAAAGCAGCAAGCAAACTGTAATGACCAGGCGAATGTACCCCGTAACCATTTGCGGCCAGCCCGCCTGCCCCCGCGTTGTACCCGTTCGGACCGCCTGAGGCAATAAAAAGGACGATTGCGGCGGCTACGATCGCGCCCATAATTTGGGCAAGCATGTAGCCCACAGCTTGCTTAAGGCGTATGCGACCACTGAGAAGTGCTCCGAATGTGACCGCTGGGTTAACATGACAACCCGAGATCGGTCCTATGGTGTAAACCATTGCGAGCAACGATAAGCCGAACGCAAGAGCCACGCCCACATTTCCAATTTGTGAACCGCCCAGCACCGCTGCTCCAACGCCGCCCATCACTAAAACGAATGTGCCAAACAGCTCTGCAGCATATTTCATGCTAGTGCGCCTCACACTGGAGCTTTATTGTCGTCACGCGGCCCGGCTATACGCATCTGAACCGTGCTGCTTAACCATTTTGTTGTAGACACCCATCAACATGAATGCCGCAGGCCACTGGCCTACGAAAAGTGCCCAATCGTGCTTGCCCACCATCTTCAATATGGCTGACGCGGCTGATAGCTCCGAATGCTGCCGCTAAATATCCCGAGCTCGGAATTCGCGAGGTCTGCGACTCGATTGCTCCGGTGATGCGATCTTCTGCGACTCCACCACGTACCTTGTTTTCCATGATCTCCTACTTTCGCTTCAAAATTAGTGCTGCCCTCTGAGTATGAGACCGTGAGGGCACTTCTGCATTTGGAATAAAAAGGAGGGGCAAAACTCAACTGGCGAGGATGGCCGATCCGAATAATCCGACTAACACAATGCACTTCCCATGGTCAGAACGTAAATACCCTCTAAACAGTACGCGCAAGAATCGACTGCTGTACCGGGAAGCTGATATCGCTCTAGGCCTCTTGTTCTAAACAAGGCCAAAGAATTATGCACGTTCAGAAATACTGATTTCTCCGGTGATACAGCAGGACGGTTATCGGCAGTCCTTTTGATCATGTGTCTTGCAATTCGAAAGGCGCGCCCCACCCTTCATCCAGCGAAGAGTGGGACAGGTTGCATCCGAAGTGAATAGTTAGGAAGCGCGGCGCTTTTCTACGTCGTCCGAGCCTTCGCGATCCTTGCGATCAAAATCCTGACCAGGAGAATTCTTCGTGGGATCATGGCTCACATCTCCTGGGCGTCGGATATCGCCCTGCTGCGGATTGTTTTTGCGTTGAGGATTGTTCGGGTTGGCCTCATTTGATTGCTGGGAATTCTTCTCAGTTTCGTTCGTCATGAGTTGGCTCCTTTGACGGGCGCCGATTAGTCCAAGCGTCAGTGTCACAACCTTCGATGAAAGAAGCATGTTTGCGAGGTCAACTTATCAAAATAAAGTTTCCCGAAGTTGTCCGACGGGGCGACAACATCACCGCATCTGGAATGGATGCTCTACAGCGAATCGAAAGTGTTCGTACCCCATGACCCCGATAGACCTGCCCGCTCCCCGTCGCTATGGTCAATTTCAGGCTTTCTTGTTCTTTCCTTCATTCCTACTGAGAGTAGGAATCGACACTGACGGTCAATTGGCGATCTGCTTTCCATTGTTGGTGAACGCACTTCTGACCGTATCTTATCTATATGGCTTTTCAATCGTTACATAAGGATATTTATCATGAATGAGCTCAAAGATCTTATTAGTAGGACGCATTCCCGACGCAGTTTCATCACCGGAGTGGGTGCCGTCGGCGCAACAGCGGTGCTCGTAGGCTGTGGCGATAGCAGCATTAAAACTCCGATCACTCCAGCAGGTATCACAGACGCAGACGTCCTCAATTTCGCTCTTAATCTGGAATATCTGGAAGCCGAATTCTATTTGCGTGCCAGCACCGGCCAGGGATTATCTTCCACTGACGCAGGTTCGAGCGCCGGGGCCGTTACTGGCGGATCGATGGTCAGCTTTCCGACAGCGACCTCGTCACAGTACGCCTTCGAGATCGCGCAGGATGAACTGAATCACGTGCGCTTCCTCCGCCAGGCATTGGGCCCGGCAGCGGTGAGCCGTCCGGCGATCGACCTGACCAACAGCTTCAACGGGCTGGCTATGGCCGCTGGCATCGGCAGCAGCTTCAACCCGTTTGCTGACTCGAACAGCTTCCTGGTGGGCGCATTTGTTTTCGAAGACGTGGGTGTCACGGCCTATCACGGAGCGGCTGGACTTCTCAAGGACAAAAAGAACCTCGGAGCAGCGGCGGGAATCATGGCCGTAGAGGCCTATCACGCCGCCGAAATCCGAACCTTGATATACGCTGGCTCAGTGGCTAACCCATCGGCGCCATATTTGGACGACGCCAACAAGGTTTCCGCGCTTCGGGCAACTTTGGGCGGAGGTAACGAGACGACGCTCAGCGCGACCAGTATTGTGGCGGCGGATTCGACCAATGCCATCGCCTTCGACCGGACCACGGATCAAGTATTGCACATTGTCTACGCGGCCGGGCCTGGCGTGGCTGCCAAAGGTGGCTTCTTTCCGAACGGACTGAACGGCACCATTACTGCGACAAAATCCTAAGGATAAATATCATGGAAATCAAAGAGAAGAATATGCAACCCACTGAAACCCAGGTTCTGGATCAGATCATTGCCAATCGCCGCTCGCTGATTAAACTTGGTGGAGCGGCCCTCGCCAGTGTCGCGTTTGCAGGAATTGCCAAAGCGCAGACCGCAGTCACAGACACCGATATTTTAAACTTCGCCCTGAACCTCGAATATCTTGAGGCGGAGTACTACACTATCGCAACTTCAGGAATGACAATCGACCAGATGGGCATCGGGATTACTGGTACCGGCGCACAAGGCGGTATCACGATCAAAAACAATTCCCCAACAAGCGCCCAGGTGCCATTTGCCACTCCGTCCATTCAGTCGTACGCGCAGGAGACAGCAACGGAAGAACGCAAGCACGTCTCATTCCTGCGCAACGCTCTCGGTTCATCTGCAGTGGCGCAACCGTCCATAGATTTATTGAACAGCTTCAATGGGCTGGCGGTGGCCGCAGGCATTGGATCGTCGTTCGATCCTTTTTCCTCCGAAGTCAACTTCCTGCTCGGATCCTATATTTTCGAAGACGTAGGCGTAACCGCCTATCATGGGGCCGCTGGCTTGATCACCACGCCGGCTAACCTCGACGCTGCCGCCGGAATTCTTGCGGTGGAAGCCTATCACGCTGGACTAATTCGTACAGTTCTCTACGGACTGGACGCCGCCAATCCCTCGTTAGGAATCAACGCCACCGCGACGAAGATTTCCAATGCCCGCGCCGCATTGGACGGCACACATAATGATGACACCGGTCTTGGCGTCGTCAGCAACTCTTTGGGCCCGGCTTCCACGATTGTGAACGCCGACGCCAACACCATTGCTTTCAGCCGGACCACGACTCAAGTGCTCGCAATCGTCTACGCAGGCGGTTCGGGGAAAGGAGGATTCTTTCCCGCTGGCCTGAACGGCACGCTTAGATAAGTGACGAAGAGCAGCCCATAACACCGTTGCCGATATTGGCTATCCCGGACGAAAGTGCTCCCCCTGATTCGGCGGGATACGCGGCGGCACCGTTTGGCAAAAACGAAAAGGAGCTCACCTGTCTCTTATGGCTTTTGCCGAGAAAGCAGGGGCATGGAAAAAAGCAATTCGATAGCACGCCATCAGCGTACGTTCGTGCAGTTTCTCAGCCGTCATGAACCCGGAAAGGACTTTGCCTGCGTGTGTCACAACGACACTGACGGCGTAAGTTCGGCAGTGCTGCTGCATTACTGTCTCGCTGATCGTAATCCGCTGCACATCATTCCAACTCAAAAGGCAGAAACTCCGTGGTCAGCGCGCGTACAGCAAGAAATCAGGGTGGTTGCTCCTGACACGGTGATAGTTTGCGATTTCAGCCCCCGTGGAACGCCGGTAGTGGCAGGCCTGGCAAATTTAATTATCGATCATCACAAACCCGACGGCGTCGCGGACGGAACCACTCTGATCACGGGTTATGGCGAGGAGCCGGTCCCCACATCAGGACTGCTTGCGTACTGGTGTGGGTCGGCCATAAAGGATCTTTCCCCATACCATTGGATCGCGGCCCTTTCAGTGCTCGCGGATCATTCGAACATTCGTACGTTTCCAGAATTGCAAGGGACTTTCATTGACTACCCAGTCAAGCTGCTGCAGCGATGCGTATCCCTCCTGAACGCGCCTCGACGAACTGGCACCGGCAACGCAGACCCTGCTCTTCGGTTGCTGCTGCGCGCCAGCACACCTCGCGAGTTGCTGGATGCCAAGGATCCCGACGTTCAGCTGCTTATGACTGCCCGAAGCGAAGTTAACAGAGAGCTCGCACGCGCGAAGCGCTCCCCGCCGCGGTTCAGTGGACCGGTCGCGCTGATATGCATCAACTCTCCATGCCAGGTACACCCCCTGATCGCGCAGATCTGGCGTACGCGCTTGCCCGAATACATCGTAATCGCGGCGAACTTCGGATATCGTACTGGTTATGTGCACTTCAGTGTTCGCAGCACGACTTCGCGGAATTTAATCGAGTTCCTAAGGAAATACACACCGGCCGGGGCGGGAGAGAACTTTGCGCGTGGGCACGATCAGGCGACGGGTGGCTCCATCCCCACTAATTCGTGGGACGAGTTCGCACGTTCTCTAGGCTTCAGCCCGGAGGAGGCAAGGTGGCAAGCAGCGATATGAGGCCGACACCCGCGCCGTTGCGGTTGGGTTTTCCGGTAAAAATCCTGGGGCAGCCCGGGTTGAAGACGCACGATAGCCGGCGCTGGCAGAACAACCCTCATCTCAAGTTTTCTCTGGAGTACTTGCACCAGGTCCTCAAGTATCTCGTTCAGCATCGGATTTCGATGTACCGCATGTCTTCCGATCTCGCACCCTATGCGACGCATCCCGACATGCCGCAGTTCCACTCCATGGTTAAAGAGAGCCGAAATCTGCTTCGCGAGTTCGGAGCGGCGGCAAAATCTCTCGACCTGCGTCTTTCGTTCCACCCTTCGCAGTACATCATTCTGAACAGCGCTGACGAATCGCTGACCCGCAAGAGCATTTGGGATTTGGAGAGCCAGGCGGAAATGCTGGATTTGATGGAAGTGGGACCCGAAGCCGTGCTGGTCATCCATGTAGGAGGAACCTATGGTGACCGGGTGAGCGGGCGCGCACGCTGGGCAAAGCGCTGGCAGAGGCTCTCGGAGACGGTGCGCCGCCGGTTGACACTGGAGAATGACGACCTCCGCTACAGCGCTGCGGATGTGCTCTGGATTCACCAACACACGGGAGTGCGCCTGATTTTTGACTACCAGCACTTCTGGTGCTTGAATCAGGACGGACTGGAGCTCATCCCAACATTGCAGAAATTCCTGAATACCTGGCCTTCGGGTGTTCGTCCCAAAGTTCATTTCTCTTCGCCGCGAACGGAAATGCGCGAGATTAAGCGCCGCAACAGAAAAACGCACAAGGCAGAGACTGCCTATGTCGCCCCGATTTGGACGGGTCACGCAGATTTTGCTAACCCGTTTGAGTTCATCTCGTTCATGCGGATGGCAGCGCATTTGGAGTTCGACGTGATGCTGGAAAGCAAGTCGAAAGATCTTGCTTTAATAAGATTGCGCAATGATCTGCTCCGCTATGCGCCCGACGTTGCCGCTCGTTTCGGGCTGCGCGCCCAAGAAGCCGCACTCTACGAACGAGATCAGCAGGAAACGATGGAGATGGAGAACCAACCGGCAGCATAAGGGCTCTTCTGAGCCAACAACGACGAGGAGCAGGACCGGGCAACCGCCTCTTACGCTATGAGTTGCTCGAACGGCTGGCCTTGCAGACGGCCAAGAACGGCGCACGCTCAGACGATAACGACATCGCAATTCGATTCGCCGCGCGCGGCAACAATAACGCCGATGGCACCTCGTCGCATCACGGCTGCCTATGCCGTGCCTCGAGTGGAGTGCTTAGCCGGCACACCTATCGGTGGGTGATAGTGGTCCGGATGGAATTTTGGCGAATGACAGGAGGATCAACTGACAATCCGGGAGCGATAAGGGATGGTAAGCCTGCGCCTGAAGCCCATCTTTTCGTTTTAGGTGCTTCAGGCACATTTAATTTTTGAGGCGCGAGCAGGCGGATGAATTCCGGCAACAATACCCTCTTCGGAACCAGGCATTTTCCCATGGTGTCTTTGGCAACAAAGTCGACAGAAGCCGTCGAGGAACTCTGGGCAGAAGTACAACGGTGGGACGTGATTTGGCAATGGTCCCATTCGAACAACTGATCTGACTTTCGGCGATTTATTCGACCTGGAGGTGTGCTTCGAGAAAGTAAAGATCTTTGTCGGCAAGGCGCACGATTTCCGTGAACAGATCCGAGGTGCCCTTGTCGCCTAACTCGTCAGAGCGATCAATTGCCTCGCGAGCTGCATTCGACAAAGAAGCGAGCCGATCTGCCAGAACCTGAACATGCTCCATACCGTGCAATGCATTCAAATCATATTCCGGCAAACTTGAATTCGCCGCCGCCTGGCGGGTGGTGCCGTTAGCCCTGCCCCCGAGCGCAGTAATCCGTTCAGCGATCAGGTCCACGCCTTCTTCTAAATGCTCGGCGATGGAATCAAACAGTAGATGAAGCTGATAAAAATCGTGCCCCTTCACATTCCAATGGGCGAACTTTGCCTGACTCTGTAAGTCGATGGTATCCACTAGACGGGCGTTGAGGAGTTCAATGAGCGAGCGACGACTCTCAGCGGGAATGTTGACCTTGCTATCAAAAATCGTTAGTGGATTCGAGGAAGAGGAAAAATGCCTCAATTTTGCTTTCTCTTTCCTTGTGCCATAAAAGAACACCCTTTCGCTTCATCACTTCTTCGATTCGGTGCGGAAGCTATAGGTTCGATGCCGTTTGCCAGTGCATAGATGCAGGCGTTTTCCGTTGGCTCGCTCCATCGCTTCGGGAAGGATCGTAGAACTCAATCTTCGGGCAGGTTGCCAACAATTGGCATCTCAAAGAACACTGCCTGCAATTGGGAGGCTCTTCCTTTCGACCCTGCAGCCAAGTTCCTTATCCTCGATCATGATTCAAAGTATGGCATCGAGGCTCCCGACGCGACTCGCTCCATGTCGAGAGACGAGCGCTCGCAGGGTTGAGGACCGGCTCTCCTCCGCGAGTGGAATCATCAATTCGTGTCCTGCAGCGAGTTAGGCCTAGAAGTGATTCATTTCCGTCTCAGTTTGCTCGTTCGCCAACCGAAATCGCCGAAAGTCAGATCAGTTGCTCGAGAGACGAGCGCTCGCAGGGTTGAGGACCGGCTCTCCTCTGCGAGTGGAATCATCAATTCGTGTCCTGCAGCGAGTTAGGCCTAGAAGTGATTCATTTCCGTCTCAGTTTGCTCGTTCGCCAACCGCTTCCCGGTGGTTTTGCGACTGAGTTCACAATCGGCCCGAGAACCTCTCGGAGGAAGTTGGATTAGCGGAAAATGACCCCGGGGAGGTATTGGATGAAATCTTTCCGCAACCGGATTTCACTGCGACCAGTATCGTTGAACTCTCGAAACAACTCCGGCGATGAGTGCATGACCGGTGCGGAGTCCAAAAAAGTGGATTTTGCCGACGCGATAGCTGCTACCTTGATGCATAATTAATGGGAACAAGGGGTGCTAAATGCCAGTTCTACCGCTCGCTGAAGAGAAAGCGCCGGACGATTTGAAGCCAATCTACGCATCCATGAAAAAGAAATTTGGCAAAATGCCTAATTTCTTTGGCGTGATGGCCCACAAACCTGATGTGCTAAAAAACTTTCTTCCTTTTTATTCATCAATTATGGGGCCGGGTGCGCTCGACCAGAGATACAAAGAGCTTGCCTATCTGAAGACTTCTCTGGTCAACGGGTGCGAGTATTGAACGAAAGCCCATACCGCTTCGGCGAAGCGGATTGGTATTTCAGATGCTCAAATTCAGGCCCTTTTGTTTTACCATCGCAGCAAGCTCTTTGATGAAAAGGACCAAGCTGTTATTCATTTTGCTGATTTAGTTACACGTTCGGCGGCCACAATCCGCGATCCGGACTTGGACAACGTCCGCCAGCATTTTTCCGAGGAGCAAATCGTAGAACTTGTCCTAACCGTGTGCGCCGCAAACTTCACCAATCGAGTAAACGATTCACTCCTCAGTGATCCAGATTTGGGGGAATGACAGCACTGATTAGAATGAGTACCTGCTTGTAAAACCCCGGCCTTCCCTAGAGCCCAGTGCTGCTGGTTGGCGAGAAGACGGTTGGGCAAGGGTAATTACAAGCCTGCGTGGTAATTGCCTTACAGTTTTTAGTTTGTCCGGAGAAAACCCATGACTAGCCCAGTCCGGCATGAGCAGCCCACCCCCGAGCGATTCTTCAACACTGTGAACGCTTTCCAGCAGACCGAAGCCATGCGAGCAGCTCTCGACCTTGGAATCTTTACCGCTATTGGTGAGGGCAATACCATCCCCGCCACGATTGCAACGCGCGTGAAAGCCAGCGAGCGAGGCGTGCGCATTCTTTGCGATTATCTTGCTATACAAGGATTTCTCAACAAAGACAATGGACGGTATATCCTTGGCGCAGATGCGGCCGTGTTTCTCGATCGCAGCTCGCCCGCATATCTCGGCAGCATCGTGGAGTTCCTTACCAGTGACCGTCACCGCGAAGCGCACCGCAGAATTGCCGATGCAGTTCGCAAAGGCGGCTCGGCAATGCCGGAGACGCCGTTCGAGCCCGACGATCCGATTTGGGTGTTATTCGCCCGAGTGATGATGCCGCTGATGCGCATGCCATCAGAAATGATGGCGGCGGAGCTAGCCAATGGCGGCAAGGTGAACAAGGTCCTTGACATCGCTGCCGGCCACGGCATTTTTGGCATTACCGTCGCCCGGCACAATCCCGATGCCCAAATCTATGCCGCCGACTGGCCTAAGGTGCTCGAAGTAGCGCTCCAGAACGCCAAAGATGCAGGCGTCGCGGCTCGTTATCACACCCTTCCCGGAAGCGCGTTCGATACGCAGTTCGGCAAAGACTACGATTTGGCGCTCATCACCAACTTCCTGCATCACTTCGATCCCCTAACGTGCACCGACTTCCTTCGCAAGGTGTATTCCGCACTTAAGCCGGGTGGGAGGGCCGCAATACTCGAGTTCGTGCCCAATACCGACCGAATAACGCCCCCGACTGCCGCAGCTTTCAGCCTGATCATGCTGGCATCGACTCCCTCGGGCGATGCTTATACTTATAGTGAACTGGAATCGATGGCCAGTAATGCCAACTTTTCCCGCGTAGAGCTGGCATCAGCAGAAATCGGAGTTGAGCGCTTAGTTATTGCCCACAGATGAAGGCACGTAAACAATGCATGCTCGTATACTAAAGGAGAAGCGGGACCATTATTGGAGAATAATGTGGGCTGAAGCGCGAATGTCAGATCAGTAGTTCAAGAGACGAGCGCTCGCAACGCCAAACGCCAACAGAGTGAGCACTACGCGTACTGTTCTAAAATCCAAAATCATTAGCGGGTAGATTTTAGTCGGCGACGGTTCCAAATTATTCTCCGAAACACCGGTCCAACGTTGCAGCCCGGGTTGCGACTGGGTTTTTAGAACGTCTACGAACCCGGTACCGCGAGCTCTCCACCTGCTTTGGGGTGCGTTTGACAAGGTCGTTCACTGCGATATACGCTCCGGTCCATGAAACGGATAATCGCGCTCATCATGGTGGCTCTCTCAGTGGCAATTTGCTGTGCACAATCTGACGGCACCGCTGTACTCGAAAGGAACGAAGGGGAAAAACGTGTCCGACGTCCGCGTGGATCGCTACCCACCCCTACCAACGAGTTCATACTCAAAGTGACTCAACAGAACAGCGGCTCGAAACATTTAGTGCTTGGCACCGAAGACATTCCGCCCGGAGGTGTGATTCCGCGGCACAAGCACCTGGAGCAAGATGAGATTTTGTTGATTCAGACGGGCACCGCACACGTCACATTGAACGATAAGGAATACGACGTGCACGCCGGAGGCACGGTTTTTTTCCCGGCTCAAACCTGGGTCAGCCTCAAGAACATCGGAACAGACACCATCAGCCTGGTCTTCATTTTTTCTGCGCCAGGTTTCGAAGAGAATATGCGGTGTAGCTCGGTACCAGCCGGGCAGCTCGCGCAACCTATCAACACCGACGAACTCAAGGACTGCGCTCACAAAGGTCACGTTGAGTATGAGGCGCTTACGCCGAAGCCAAAGTAGCTTTTGGGCAGACCCATTGCGAGATTTACGAGAACCGGGCTCCGAGATGTAAGGAAAAAAATAAGCTTATTCAGCGCCTGATTTAGTTACACGTGGGGAGCCACAATCCGCGATCCGGAATTGGACAATGTTAGCCAGCATAGAACTTGTTTTCACCGTGTGCGCCGCAAACTTCACCAATCGAGTAAATGATTCGCTCCTTAGCGATCCAGATTTGGGGGATTGACCTGACCGATCTTTTGTACCCAGCAGAGTGACAGTTTACATCACAGCTTGGGGCTGCGAAACTGGATCGGCGGGTGGGAATGCGGCTCAACCTTTCGCGCGGCGTGTCAAACCTGAACCGCTTCGATTAGGAGTCTTGTCGCTGCGTTCCGTGCTCCTGGTCCTGTTTTCCCTCACGTGTCATTTTCTCGTTATCGCGCCACTTTGTCTTTTTCTTCTTCCAGTTTCCCTTTGATATCTTCGGTATCCATACGTCCTCAAACGCCGCCCCTGCTCCGCGCCTCATCCCTGCTGAAACCAAAAATCAACCGAGAACTAACATCGAAAGTGGTACAGCAAACGGGGGCACTTCAGGACGAACGCTTTCTCCATTTCCAACTGAGGCGAGACAGACGTTCTATCTTGGTCGCTTCGCTTAAACTACGCGACCGGTGTGAAATGAGCGCACCGGGAAGGGAACGCTGCGCCCCAAACCGCCCCGTCCTGCATTGTAGGGTTCAGGAGGCAGCGAGTGCGCGAATGCATAGTAAAACCCTACAACGTACAGGATTCGCCCTAGAAGTCTCGAGAGTTGAATTCAAGTTCGCAGTGATGGGAAAGCTTTACCACGACGATCACCGAGACCGTGGATGCCGAAAAAAGCGTCAACCAACCATTCCACGAGTACCGGTCGTGCTCGGTCAGGCCACGCGCTCGTAACGGTGATGAAGGCCTCCGACACGAGGCCTCGCCACGACTCCTTGCCCGACGCAACGCGCTCCTAATACCGGAGTTGCTTCTGAAGGCCACAATGGGGGCGATCCTGATGGTAGTAGGTAACGTAAGAAGCCAGCAGCCGCTTCAGATGTGATTAGCTGATAGCGATCATGTGATCCAGCAGTTCGTGGCGGCGACTGCCAACAACCGTTCCGCGACCCCATTCTGCCAAGGACAGCCTACCGCCGTCCGTATCGGTCGCATGCTCAAGTCGCCATCGAATTAATATAAATCTTGTGTTTCTGACATTTACACCAACCATTGGAGGCCAGCACACATGCGCGGAATCGCACAACGAATATTTTTGTCTATATTGCTGCTGACGGGAATATCTGCATTTTCTTTTTCTCAGGACCCTGGTCCTAAGCAGGACATGAAAAACGCCGGCCACGAAACCAAGGATGCCGCCAAAGATGCCGGCCACGCCACAAAGTCAGCTACGAAAAAGAGCGGGCATGCCGTCAAGCGGGGAACTAAGAGAGCGGCTCACAAGACCGCGAGGAAAACCCGCGAGGGCGCCGAGAAGGTTGAAGACAAGACTTCGCCCCAGTAAGGACTGCAATTGATCGTGACTTCGTCGTCCATCTTGCGGTCCTCACACGGTCCCGGCAATAAACCGGGGATTTTCTTTTTGATCGGATCTTCTCTTTCGGCAGCCGGTTCCAGGAGATTGTATCGCTCCTGATGGAACCTAACAACCTATTGTGCTCGGTGCTTTTGCTTTCAGATCGCTAGTTTGCAATAGGCCCACGGCGGCGGAATGTTCTTAATTATAACGAATCGAACAACCGGCCGGCTCCCCGGCTGGAGAAATAGCAGTTGAAATCAAGGTGTTTCAATAGCTGAATCAAGAATGCTTTGATTAAAGCATTCGGATTCCAACCATTGCACTCCTCAGAATATCTGCGCACAACTAGCACAAGGATTTCCACGTGCGAGACACCGAAGTAGCATTGCTATGGTTCCAGGGGAAGTCACTGAAATTCCTCTTTCCTGTCGAGTTGAGCGGAGCTGGTACGATTCCGCTTTCCAGTTCAGCGATTGCTGCTCGAACCCTGTTTGTGAAGTCTGGAAATTAGGCGCAATAGCAGATATTCCTCAAACGCCCGCGCCAGGTAGCCCGAGCCATGATCGCTGAGCAACTTGGTGCGGTTTTCGACGGGAACCTGCAGCATGCCGGTGAAGGCGACGGCTTGTTCGACCTCCCGCTGATCGAGTCGGCGGTCATATCCGGCTTTAGATCACTAGCCAGCACGAAGCGGGAGAATCGAGCACTTAGATCGAGTAGTACCAGCATCCACCGACACCAAAAACTGTTTCTTAAGGCAAAATTCGCTTTCGGTAGGCGATTAACCCATCCCGGTGAAAATTGGCAGGCTTTGACTGGAACGTCGGCTTCCCTCAAGTCGACTTCAGGGTACTAATTTGAACAGTTCAAGTTTGCGGAAGTGTGGTCCAGCTGGTTAGAACGCTTGCCTGTCACGCAGGAGGTCGCGGATTCGACTCCCATCGCTCCGCTAAATATTTGAAATAATACTGCGCCAATCTCGCGTCCGCCTGTAGTCGTTCACGTGCAAGAACGCTGCGCTGAACATTTACAACTTAAAGCGGAAGTTCAGGAAGTCTCCAAAAACTTGCCAGTAACAGCCGGCAGCCACTCAGGGAGCGTGAGTTCCTAACTCTAGTATGGTTTGGCACACGCTGGCTCCAGCCACTGCTTAGTTTGGTTTTAATAGATCTCTTACTCTCGATGCCAATTCAGTGGCCAGACACGTCTTATCGATACAGCCGGCTGCACCGGAGTGAAGCGCACTTGGCAACATCATGTCCGCATCACCTTGGCTCATGATGAGAACTTTGACTTTTGGGAATTCGCGTCGCACTCGACCAGCCACTTCATATCCGTCCGAGTTCGGCATATGAACATCTATTAGGACCAGATCGGGAGACAATTCCCGGGTTTTATCGAACGCCTCGGTCCCATCTGCAGCTTCCCCACAGACTTCAAACCCGTCCTCGTTGCTCAAAATTGCCCGGATGCCGCTTCGAACTCGATCATTGTCGTCGGCAATGAGAATACGCACAGAGCCCTTTCTACCGAACGCCTAGTCAGCGGATTCAAAGGGTTTTTGAATCGACTTTGGCCCCATCAATGTTTTTAGGGATAGGAATTGTCACAATAACGGTCGTCCCAGCTCCGGCAGAATCGAGAATCACCTCTCCCTGGAACTGACGCAGACGTTCGCGCATTCCCCTTATCCCCAGTCCTGAAATCCCTTGCTCTATCTGCGCCAGCTTTCCAGGCGAAATCCCCTTTCCCTGATCGCGCACTTCAACCCAAACTCGATCCGAGTCTCGGTTGATCTGAATGGTTGCGGTTTTGCTCCCCGAGTGCCGGTGTACGTTGGTAAGGCATTCCTGCACCAAGCGAAAAACGACCAATTCCAGATCATGCGGAAGCCTGCCAAATTCTTCCGAAATCGTGAAGGCAATATTAAGTCCGCTGCGGTCGCCCAAGCCGCGTATATACCATGAGAGGGCCGCGGGGAGGCCGTTCTCATCCAAAAGCGGCGGGTGCAACAGATACGACGTTGTCCGGATTTCCTTTGTCAGTTCCTGCACCATTTCAAGCGCTTGCTCGATTGACGTCACGATTTCCGGCGCTCGCCTTTTCGCATTCTTACTTACTGTGGCCAAATTCATCCCTAGAATAGTCAGAGTCTGCCCGGCGCTGTCGTGAAGTTCCCTGGCTATGTGACGTCGCTCTTCATCCTGTATTCGCGAGACTTGCCAGGAAAGCTGGCGGACTTGTTCTGCTCCGGTCAGCACTTCGCGATTGCGTTCCTCAAGTTCTGCAGTACGGTCGCGAACTTCGGCATCGAGACTTTCCGACAGTTTGCGGAAGCGTTCTTCGCTTTGGCGAAGTGCCACATCTAGTCGCTTGCGTTCGCTAATATCGCGGGCGACTTTCGACGCGCCGATTATCCTACCGGTCGAATCCTTTACTGGTGAAATGGTCACGGAAATATCGAAAAGCGCCCTATCTTTCCGCTGTCGGACCGTCTCGAAGTGGTCGATGCGCTCGCCGCTCTTAAGACGCCGCAGAATGTCAATCTCCTCATTCTGCCGGTCCTCTGGAATGATCAAACTGATGTGTTTGCCTAGCGCCTCTTGTGCCGTGTATCCAAAGGTGCATTCCGCACCTTTATTCCAGCTGGTAATGATCCCGTCCAGATTTTTGCTGATGATGGCATCGTCCGAGGAATCCACAATGGCAGCCAGCAAACCGGTTGCTAGTTCGGCCTGCTTACGCTCAGTGATGTCCATTAGCAGGTTGACGCCACCAACGATCCTGCCTTCAGCATCGCGTAGCGGCCTCGGATATGGTACGAACCAAATACGCGTACCGTCGGGCCGCTCGGCAATGGTCTCCATTCCCTCTAGTATCCGGCCCTCTTTGAGGGCGACCGCCATGGGACACTCGTCGTGCGGCAACCGCGTGCCATCGGGACGGAATAGTTTCCAAGTTACACACCACTTGTCAGTACCCAGCTCCGGCACGCGGCCGGAGAATTCGACGGCTGCCGGGTTGAAGTGCGTGATGCGGCCTTTGGCATCAGTGGTATAGATGGCGGCGGGTAGCGCGTCCACCATCTCGCGGAACCGCCGCTCGCTTTCACGCAATTCGGCTTCGGCTCGTTTGCGTTCTGCGAATTGACCAATTTGGTTGCCGAAGCCGGTGAGCAGGTCGATCAGTTCCGGTTCCGGTTGACGCACCTCGGCGCTGAAGAACTCCATCACGCCCAAGATCTGGGTGCCCGCTCTGACAGGAAACGCGAATGCGCCATGCAGCCCATCTTGGACGGCTGCCAGCGCGCGAAAGAAATTCCCATCTTGAGTGGCATCCGGGATCCATTCCGCCTCCCCACTGCTCCAGACGCGTCCGGGTAGACCGATGCCCAGAGAAAAAGTACGACTACGGGTTGCGGCTTCAAAACCGGGAACTTCTTTGGGCGAGCAATTTACAAATTCCAGGCAGCGCAATTGTCCCGCCGTTTTATCTACTTGCCACAACACGCCGATCTCCCAATCCGCTGCTTCATACACGGCTTGAATCAGTTTTGGCGTCGCTTCCGGAAGTCCATCGGATTCCCCCAGCACGCGGGTTATGGCGTATTGAGTCGCGAGGCGTTTCGCAGCCAGCTTCTGCTGCGTGATGTCACGGGTGAAGCACCGGGTATGAAAAAACTTCCCGTCCTGGAACCGACCACTGGAATCAACGAGGACGTGACGAATCGAACCGTCTTTGCTCCGTAATCGCGCTTCATATTGCTGTAACAATTCACCGCGCCTCAAGCGAACGAGCATATCGGAAATTACTGACTGGTCGGCATGGAACTCGGCGATGTTGTGCCCCACATATTCTTCACGCGTGTACCCGAGCAGGTCGAGTTCTCCTTGGTTAACCCAAAGGACGATACCGTCCGGCCCCACCCAATGCATGCCGACGGTAGCGTTTTCGACGAAGTCGCGAAGTTCCTCCTCAGCGCGGCGGCGGGCCTCCTCGCGCTGCTTGCGCTCCGTGATGTCCTGGATGACGAGGAGGGTCATCTGTGCGGCATTGCCCCCTTGAGGCAAACGCCTGGCTTTGAGCAATAAGGCTCGATGTCCGATTGCCGGGAACTCATGCTGGAACTCGGCCTCGGACTGATCGTTGGTGTGGGTTCCCTTGAGAAACGTCTGCAGCCGGGGGATCTCCCAATCCTGGCTCCCAATCTCGTAGAGCCTGACCCCCTGGGCTTGATCGCGTGAGAATTGAAATTTCGTATAGAAAGCCTGGTTGGCCGCATGCACACGGCAATCGTCATCAAGCACCACTAAGGGATCGATCACAGCGTTGATAATAGTTTTCGTGTATTCGCGTTCGTATATCGCTTGTTCGAGACTCGCTCGGAAAGCGGTCACGTTTTGGAGCGTGAGCACGGCGCCGTCAATCCGCTGTCTGCCTCCCATGGAGGGAGTAATTTGGAGGACGAACCACGATCCGTTCACCGTGTCCCGCACTTCGCACTGGGAGGAGTCCCCGCTACCGATCGCGTCTTCGCACAGTTCCTCAAGGCGCTTAACCTGGGTCAACAAAGAAATCTCGCGGAGTGGCCGACCGAGGTCTGTCGAGGTGAGCGACAGCAGCGTTGCAGCCGCGGGGTTGAACCTGGCGATGGCGCAGTTGCTTCCAACTGCGATGATCGGGACATCGATGCTATTGATGATGTCGGCGTGGAGCGTCCGGCCCGTGGAAGGCTCCGAAGGTATGGGTGTTGCGCTCATCAATTCCCTTAGATCGCGATGTTGTACAACTTACGGCTCCGCTGTAACACCGTGTCGGCAACGAGCGGAAGCACATCACGCAGGGCGAGGAGCATGGCTTGGGACCGTGGCATATCAAGTGGCGCCGCATAATGCGCGAGAAGCCGCCGCTCTAGGACGCCAGCCTCGAACGGACCCACCGCATCGCGTAGTGCGCCGGCTACGGCGCGTTCCAGGCGGCCATAGTCCTCGACCGGGATAAGGTGCGAGTGATTCTGCCCGAGCCTTGGTAGCATTCGAGCATGCACATCGCCGTCAAAGTTGTCCATCAGAAAGGAGCAAAAGATCGCGATTTCGTGATCGTGCGCTAGCTTGTGGAACAAGTCTTCGAGGCCCATGCTGGCGGCAACATCACCGCGTTCCCAGAGGACATTGACCATCTCACCCCACCAGCGAACTTTCGTGAATCGGTCTCCGCCGCGGGCCTGTGCGATGGTCTCCGCGGCAAGACCGAGGAAGAGTGGCCCGTCCGGCATGGCGTCACGCATGAAGCCGGGCAATATTTGATCAGCGTCAACAACCGTAAGCTGTCCAGTCGCCTGCGCGGCCTTTACATCTACCCCCTCGGCCTCAAGACGGGGACGCAAGGCATTCCAGTGCGCGGACGTCGGTACCAGGATCACGCCCTCGCCATGGTTAATCGCGGAAACGGCAAAGCGGCAGACGGCGCGACTCAGGAACTTTTCGTCCTGATAAAGCTGAACGATGTGATCACGCGGAGCGGCGTCGGCCAGAAGGCCGCACCATGGTTGGTTCTCGAAATCACGGTCCATGCGAACTCCAATGTTCGGAGTTAAGTCATGATAATTCTATAGCGTTTCGAGGTTTCGGTTTCTAAGATGCGCGAACTTCAGATTGGCTGACTTAGTCCAGAGAATCTGAAAAGAAGCGTAATACGTTATCGCTATATACGACCCTAGCCTTCCACAACTTTATTGTCAATTGTGGGAAACCCTATCTGATGATCCAGAGTTTTGATGGCCTGGTGGCCGTCGTCTCTAAGGAATGTACGTTGTGTTCCACGTGCGCACCGTTTTGGGACCCAATGCTCCTGTTCATTCATTTTCGTGTTGTCGATGCGTATTTCCCGGGATACGAATGATCTGAGTGGTCAACCGTTATCTGTGTTTTGTCTGTTCATTTTCAGCGCGTTTCGGTGCTTAATGGCTAAACAGTGCGATTAGAATCACGATCGGAATTGGGACCCCCAGCAATAGAAGTAGGATTGAGCGCATGATTTCCCTCCTCAGATTTGAATACTTTCAGCTTAGAATCATAAAACCGCTACGTGATCTCGCTGTTTTCCGCCGATGGTCCCGGCATAGCTTGCAGAGAACGCACCACTCAGTAGAGCTACGAATAGCCACAATGAGAAATGAGCCAGGACTTTACGTGTTTTGTCAGCCGATGCCTGAGCATCCGAATACACGGTTGATACCCTCTTTTCGGCTTCTGCTGGGCTGACTCCGGTTCGTGCTGATACGAGCTGACTCAGATACGTTTTGTCCTGGGCGGGCATTGCTCCATCTTTCAAATCGTGATCGAATATTCGTCCTACCTCAGCACGATTCGCATCAGGCTGTTCCGGCGCCGCACCATTAGAGCGTAATAGGGTGTCGACGAAATACGCATTAGGATCGAGAACTGATTGTTGTGCCCCACTTCCATTCGGAGGAGTGCGCTGTGCTGACCCCGCGAAGGAGGCCGCTGCTGAGGCTAAAAAACCAGCGGTTATCACCATTCCGAGTGCCCATACCAAGAACCCGTGCGCGGTATCTCGAAAGTATACTTCATCCGTATGCACGCTGGTCCACTTGGTCCGTAAACGACCCGCCAGATACCCGCCCATCGCTGACCCCAGGATTTGAGTAACGATAAGCCACACAACTGCGCCGGCGCCGATCACCGACTCCGAAGCCCCCGTATTTGACCAAGGCGAAACGGATGAAAGTCCGAGTCCAGTCCCCAAGGCTAGGAGAATCAGCGATAGGGAGGCCGCTGCAAACGCACCTCCGATCACCGCGGGCCATGACACTCCCGACGAATAGGCTTCATCCTTTCCTGGCATAAATAGTGTTTCCCGTTCTGTAGGACGTGACGTCAGTGGCTGTGCCATGAAAGTTCCTCCTGCAGCTAAGCGCGCAATAGGAGTACAACTGGGGTCGCAGAGTTGCCTCTTTAATGGATATTAGGAAGTGATTCGTCGAAAATGTCTGGGAAATGGCAATTCGTCGGATGCCGGGGACGGCCATCGGCAGTGGAGCGCACATTACGGTCAATAGCGCCGTTTCGCCCTTGATAATCGAGCCAGAGCAATCTCGGGGACGTGGGAAGCCACATCCGGCTTCTCGTCCACCGTTAATAGCCCCAATCCAATTCCTAAAATACTAGACAGTTTCCCCGTCCTAGCTGGAGCCTTCGAATCGGATTTATTAAAGATGTACTTAGATGCCAGGTGTTCCCACCAGTTTACCGGCGAAAATCGAGTGGTAGGGAAAACCGGGTGTTTGAAGATTACGACTCGGAACCACATGTTGTAAACAATTGATGGAAATCCACGCAATCGTTCGACGGTAGCAAACCGCCACGCCCATTTGCTGCCATCCTTTGGAAACAACGACGCGAGCGCCTTGCAATTGTGAAATTGTCTTCGGCGATACGCATTCACAAGGATACGTCCACAAACACTAAACTCTGTTCCTTAAGTTAGCGCTTATGGGGCATGCCCCCGAGATCACGGCATTGCCCCCGAGCCAGCGGCACTCGCGGCAGCCGCATAACACGCCAACACCTGCACCGTTTGGTTTTCAGGCCCGACGTGTGCGCCGAGTCCACCAACACATAACCAAAGACACATGAGAGGAGAAAAGATCATGCCGAGTACGCAAAATGCAGTCAACAACCACGAATATCGCAGCGTTCCCATCACCGCGCTTGCGGAGTCAGCCACCAATCCCCGCAAACGCTTTGATGCAAAGAGCCTTGAAGAACTGGCCGCCAGCTTCAAGACGCAAGGGATTCTGGCCCCTCTTCTGGTACGCGAACTGGAGGAAAGCAAGTACGAGGTTGTCGCCGGGGCACGTCGCCTGAGAGCGGCGAAACTGGCGGAACTCGAAAAACTTCCCGTCCGCGTAGTCAAGCTGACGGATGCCGAGGCAATCGAGGCGCAGTGCGTTGAGAACCTGCAACGCGAGGACATCCACCCGCTTGAGGAAGCTCTGGGTTTCAAGTCACTCTTGGAACTCGGAGAGCCTGCCTACACCATCGCCACCATTGCCTCACGCGCTGGCAAGAGCGAGGCGTATGTCTACGGTCGTATTCAGACTCGCTGACCTCATACCGCCCGTGGCCGAGGCATTCCTGAAAGACCAGATCACCATCGGCCACGCTTTGCTGATCGCCAAGCTCCCGGCTTCGCAACAGCAGGAAGCATTCGCAGCCGCGTTTCGCGGACAGTGGACAAGCGAAGGCAACACCCAAGTCCTGATTCCAGTGCGCGAGTTGGCAGCGTGGATTGAATCGAACATCTTGCTACAACTGGCGTCCGCGCCGTTTGACAAGCAGGATGAGACACTCGTTCCCGAAGCAGGTTCGTGCGCCAACTGCCCGAAGCGAACCGGATTCAACAAGCTACTTTTCCCCGACGTGCGTAAGGATTCCTGCACTTCGCCCGACTGTTTCCGGGCCAAGATCGACGCTTCCGTGAAAAAGACTCTGGAAACCAAGCCGCAGCTAATCCAGATTTCGGCGGCGTGGAATTCCCGCGAGGGCGCTCCCTTGGGACGGAATCAGTATGTGGAGTTGGAGATCAAGAAAGCCGAAGGCGAACGGCGCAAGCACCAAGCTCTCAGCTAACCAGAAGCCCTGCGACAAGATGGCCGAGGCCATCGTCATGGACGGCGGCAAGCGCGGACAGGTCGTCAAGGTTTGTGCCGATCCAGCTTGCCGCATCCACCATCCCAACACGCCTTCTCCGCAGCAAGTCGAGCGGGAGCGGGCGGAGGAACGGAAGCGCATCGAAAAGGAGAAACTGGCCATTACGACTCGCCATCGTGTCTTGGCTACGATCCTCCAACGCGTATCGGCTCCGTTAAAGAAGGCCGACTTGCTGGCGGTCGCCCACTACCTGATCGGCCATCTCTCCTACAGCCAAGTTCCGGCTCTGGCGAAGCGGCACAAGGTAGAGGCGAAGAAGGACTCTGCGTCCGCGCAGGAGCTTCTGGCCAAGCAAGTGGGCACCTATGACGAGGCCGAACTCTGCAAGCTGCTTCTGGAAATCAGCCTGCTGGATTCGGCGTATCAGCGATCCACCGCAAGCCGCGACGACGTTCTCATGGACGCCGCCAAACGCTATCGAGTGGATGCTGAAAAGCTCCAGAAAGCCGTGGCCAAAGAATTCGCCGCGAAACGAGACAAGAAAACAATCAAGCCGAAGGCTCGCAAGACGGCAGCCTGAGTCGATCCATTCTTGATTTCTGGCGGAGTGCGAATTTGCACTCCGCCTTTTTTGTTGAATTGGAAACCGGCCGTCCTGTCGGGGCAAGGACTCTCACTTGAACAATACTCCCGGTTTGACCGTGATCCGGCCGGAATTCACGACTAACGCGAGCAAAGTTTCCAACCTTTCACAACGAACCTCGGGACATCAGTTTCTGAGGCCACGTTTAGGTTTCCATCGGTCTAGAGTACTAGGAAGATCCACAAGATTTCGGAGGAGCGCTGTGTGCATTCGCTCACCGAGGCCAGCTGAATTGAGTACATGGTAGAAAGCTTTATCAGGCACCACGACATCGCAGTACGGGACCGCCAGAGACATGGCGTCGATGTCATAAATGTCGTTAGCGGTCCACACCTTGTCCCTGTTTCTGTGCCACGCGGTCTTCAATTCGATCGAGACTTCGGTACTCGGCATCGCGCGAACGAACGTGCGAGCCGATTGTTGATCCGAAATTACATCTGTGAGCGCAAGCCCCCGCTCTGCCAGAGCACGCGGCAGGATATTCTGGAATTCGATTTCCAACTCGCGCACTGACACAACATCGCGTAACCGACCCCGCCGCCATCGTTCCTCGCCGTTGAGTCGAAGAGTCTGATCTCGCTCTTCCGCAGCTCGCCTCTCTGCCACTTGCATGACAGCCTCAGGATTCCAGCCTACCGCAACCATGTTCTCGACTTCATTGTTATCAGCAGGACCTCGAAGTATGGATCGTTCCATGTCCAGATTCGCCTGAGCAACGAAATCATCAAAGACCTTTGCCCCGATACGCTCTCGCACGCTGTCGGTTTCGTCCCCGGAAGGTCCCATGATCTTCAATCCGCTCCGCAGGCCGAAGGCGTGCCGGACTCCTCGTCCGATGAGGGGGATGATTGGCAAGAGACTAGGCGCTTTTGCGCACCGGTCAAGCATTGCCATGAGTTCGGACTCCATAACGACCACGCGGCTTACAAGCGTTGCGAAACCAGTCAATTCCTCCATCACGTTGGAGATTTCTCGGCGTTGCGTGGGATCCTTTATCTTGAGCATCTCACTGTAGTGAGTGCCCGACAGGACGAACATCGCGGTACCCGCTGAACGAGCTGCGTGGCACGCCTCAAGTGTTTCCACGAAAGAGTTGCCCTTTGAATGGCCGACCGACGCCTGCGCTAGAGATATCCAATGGTTGAGGTCAAGATACACGACGTTCACATTGTCCGATGGCAACTCCAACAACCGAGGCCAGACAAGGGCAGGCGGTTCATCTTTCATCGAGTGTCCGTTTTGACGCACTACCTAACTATAGCTGGCAATAAATACCTTGACTAACCATTCCTAGTTTGGTGGAAGTGATGGGATTGTGCTTGAAAATGACTCAATAAACTGGAGTGACTTTGTACACCCGCAGCGGTTCAGCGGGTACGTCCGCGAGATTGAAAGGTTCAAATCGAGGAATGACTGTACAAGTTATGAAGCCGTGTATGTCGCTGAGTCTGTGGACGGGAATCCTCCAGTCGGAGTTCCATTCGCCAAGCTCTATCGCGTCGGGCAATGTTGGCTTGAGATCGAGATGGCTTTCATACTCTTCGGGAACGCTCACCTCAATTGCGTCTTCGTAGTCGAAATTCTGAACCTTGATTCCTGGAACGTCGGGCACGAAGAGATTAATCCCTCTGGAGTGGATAGGGATCAGCTTGTGCTTGTCGATATTACAAAGTTTGTTCAGTTGCCAAAGGGGATGACCTTGCGCCGGACCAGATCCTTTGTGCGGCTGAAGAGCATTAATCTGTCTCCTAACGTCGTGGGGGAATCGCCTCAAAGCTTTGGCGTAGTTGCGCCTTCGGTCCCGACTGCTTCGATCCCGTTTGCTGAGGTCTTCGGAAATCGGGAAGTAGATGTCTTTCGGGGAATCTCGCCTAGCATCGGGCATGGCCATTTGCCAAGCCATCTGATCGAGACCAGACCGGAGACAGTACAGGAACTCTCCAAGTTCCATTCCCAGCACAGAGTCGAAGGCTTTTAGTCGGAACCGCTTGATGTGTCGTCTGTTCTCCGCGTCATACTTGGGGACGACGGTGTGCGGTTCTTTCATGTAGGCGGACACGTGCCCATTGAAAGCGTCAAGGTGAAGCTTTGCCCGTTCGGTTTTTGTTACGAGATACCACGCGGCACGCGGAATCATTTCCGATCCCCTTTGTAGGGATTGTACTTAGCGTGGTCTCGGCGAGCCCATTCACTGTCCCGAATTCCGACCACTCCGAGTGCGACGCCGGCATGAGGTTGCGCCGAGACCTGGACCGATTTTGCCTTATGTTCCATCGATTTGCAGTTGACGGATCTAAGAAGTGTCCCGAATTCTGACCAGCAAACAAAAACTTCAATGTCCGACTGCCGCTTTGCCGTAAGCTCCAGCTGGAGGAAGGCGGTAAAGCCGAGGACAGATCGTGAGCACGGCTTACCTCAACGGTCGCGAACCCCTCTTGGGGTTTCGGTCCAGCCCCCGGACAACATCACACATTGGCGTTGAAAATATGCGACAAATACGTAGCAGTGTGCGCAATGTTATAGGCTTTCCGGCCTCGACCTTCTGCCAATATCGCACAGAATATCCGTGCGAAAGCATGTCCTCCTGGCTCTCGCCAGCCTCTTCGCGTAAACGTTTGATTCGTGCTCCCAAGCCCTTGAAAAACTGGGATTCATCCCGCATGATTCCTTTTTCTAAACTGCACGCCCTAAAAAGAACACGTCCTATTTAGGACGTGGTATATTTAGTACCGGAGTTGCGGCATGGCCAACCGGAAGCAGAAAGAACATAAGCGACAATTAAACCTAGACACATTCAGCGACGGTATTAAAGGCAAAGTGCTTGAGGCCGTCAGCATCTCGAATGAACTGGAATGCCGTTACATCTCCCTGGAATTTGAGGATAAGACGGAACTAACGATTACGCTGGACACCCGCCTCACTGGAAAACTGGAGCTGTTCGATTGCAAGACCGGGGATCATAGGCTCGTGCGCAAGATCGGATTGATTCCCGACGACGCTCCAGTTTGGCGACCGAAGGAATGATTAAATGAAACAGGAACAGGAGTCAAAGCAGCTAATCACGTTTAACAGCCTGCATATCGAAGTGCTCGGACCGAGGGAACTCGGCAACAGCCAACTGGCCATTCGTGGCGTGACAGAATTCCTCCATGCGGTTGAGCTTGATGTCGGAAATCTGCTCCGCGAACGCGCGGAAACGTCCCCCATCCTGGAGGGATTCCGACTCCGGTTCGGTTGAAGGAGGAACGTTGAAACAAAAGACCGTGAAAGCGAGAGGCGAGGGCGTTGAGTACCCGGCCTTGACTGGTAAAGTGATCCGGCAAGTACGATTCGTGAACGATGAAGACTACACGGCACTGACCATCGAGTTTGATGACAGTACTCTAGTAAGTTTTCGGTTCAAAGCGAGCATTGCTTTCTCCATTGATCCCGAGCTTTCCACTGTGAAGGGTGGGAACATTGTGAGATGGAGAGAGTTGAAAACTCGACCGGTCATGAGGCGAGTCGCGAGGAAATGACGATGCGGCGTAGCAATAGACAAAGGAGAGCCACCACTCCTGAGCGCGAAGCCCTTCGTGCAGTGATCCACGAATGCGAGGCATTCATAAATTGGGCCGGCTGGTCTCGTCCGGCCGAGAGATCGGAGCGCTCAATCACGCAGATGATGGGAATCATAAAGGGAGTCGCCCTGAAGGGCCTTCGGAAAAAGCGAGCATGAGCAACATTGCCAAAAGACAGGGAAGAATGATTCGCAAAGGCAAGGAAGTCCGATTCGGCAGCGTGCACATCGACCTGATCGGACCCATCGAACTGCTGCATAACCGAGAAGCGAAGGGCGCCGCCATCGATTTCTTGCGGACGGAAATACTGGCCAGCAAAGACTGGCTCAAAGACTGCGCGAGGATCAGCCCCTCATTGAAACGCTTCCGCTTGGTCAGCATCCGCACGTAAAGGTGACTGGCGTTAAAGGGAGCGAGCAAAGGAGCCTGCGATGAGTACCAGTCCACAACCATCACGACAGAGGCCAACTGTAACTGCGATCACCGCCGAGGAACGGAGAAAACTAGATGAGCGGGTCAGGGATAAGCACCAGAGACTGCGCAATAGATACCCTGAGATCTACGGCAAGGTCGTGGATTGGATTCACCATTACATCGAAGACGGAACCCTTTACGTGTGTATCCGCTTCCAGGACAAAACCGATTTCGCCCTTGAATTCAGTCCGCAAATCGTGAGAGTGGGAACCGAGCTTTGCGACAGCGCTACAGACGACTTCGATGTGATACGCAATTACTATCAAGAAGAGCGCGAATGACAGTCGCGCAGGTGTTTGGCCGCGATTCCAAAGCCGCAGACTACTCCGTTCCCAACATTTCAGAACAGCCCACTGCGTAAACTTTGGCGAGTGTTGACTCTTGCTGCAGTTGAACGCAAAGAGCCGCCCGGAGCTATGCGCTACGACGGGCGGCTCACCCCCTCAACTTGCCCCCACATTGTAAGGCTTTCGTGGCTTTTCCCCTTGCGCGCTTGCTTTATTTAGGCATCAATCTGCTTAATCAACAAGTGCGGACAACTACATTTATGGGGAACTAAAATGCGAGGCGACGAAAAACGGCTTCAGCGGAATCACCACGCGATCCCTGACGTATTCATATAGGTCGGTGAGGACGGACCAAACCGGACGCTGTCCCCACGGTCCAATCTCCCGGATTATCAAGATGTCTGTGCCTCTAGTTTCAACGCGGGCGCTCGGCTGGATGCTCGCGGGGTCAAGATTGAGTGGTATCGTGTGGACATCCCCGGCATAAAGCGGCTCCGTCGCCCTCCAGACATGGACCTTCCCGTCATTCGCATGCACCCTGACCGTAAGGTCGTGACTGTACGCTAGCGTAAGAGTCACCGCGCGGTGCTTGTCGCTGTTACAGAGGACGTTCAAGATGCTCAACGGGTCGTTCTCTGGCGCGGCGGACATTCGGAAGCACGGCTGAAGGTCCCGGATCAACTTCTGCGCCGCTGGCTCAACACCCTTGAGGTACTTCGGCCAATTCTTTTCCCACTGCTCCTCGGTGGAACAGATGGGGAATTGGATACCTTTGCATGGTGCGTGTGAATTCGCGGTCCGTATTAGGCCGCAAACGAGGTTATCGAGCGCCGACCGGATGTTGAAGACGCACTCGCCCAAAAGGACGCCGAGGCGAATTGGCGGGATGGAATCCTCGATGTAGTGGACGATCCACGCGTCCTGTTCGTTCGACTTCAGAATGAAGTTCCGCTTGGTACTTTCGAAGAACGAACCAGCTTCGGCATGGAGGGTGTCGAGGTGTTCCTTCGCCCTGACCATCTTCGCGTCAACGCTCTCCATCCATGGGAGGGAGTCAGGAAGTGACATGATTTCAGGAAGCCACAACTCCCGCGATTTCGGTCAAGTTCCTGTCGCCGTAACCCTTGCTCTAGGCGCGGTTTCGGGCAAAAATCACCTTTTACCTTTTGTTATCTGGTGAGAAACTATCGGTAAAGTATTGGGTTCTGATCCGCATCGCCACTTCGTTGCGCCGCATTGTCGCTACCACTTTGTAGATCCCTTATCGCGTATTTCTCGTGAGCAGACGTGTCCCAGGATGGGCGGGCTTTGTAGCCGCTCCGGTCGTGGTATTCCTGACAATCTGCTCTTACTACGCCTACACTCGCCACTACCGAACGGTTTCAGGCAATGCGGCCGGTTCTCCGGTTGATTCCGCAGCCCTACAACAGTCGACCGACCCGAAGGCGCTAACTTAGCTCCGCCGATCACTTCTACTCGTTAAATAACGGACCCGCAGCGACGCCACTCTACGCCAGAGCAGAGAAACTGTTCTCCGAGCGGGGCGACGCCAGGAACGAACTTTACGCCAAGGTCGGACGCCTCAGATCAGAGGCCGAAACCATGTCGTTTGTCGATCTCTCACGATTCTTAAACGAACAACTGCAAAGTCCCATCGTGCAGACTGACAAAAGACTGCGGCTTTGGTGCTTGATCGCGAAGGGCTACACGGATATCGAAATTG
>CAVPTB010000003.1:0-1198481 GCA_963708575.1 uncultured Acidobacteriaceae bacterium | reverse complement strand
GAACCGTAGTCGCCAGCGCTGTGGCATCACGAAATCTAGAATTCACACAGGCTGTGCTGGTCGAAGTTCTGGACATCTTTCGCCGCAGGCTTTGGAGGCGGCCAAAGGTGCTGCGGCAATCATGGGAATGAATAACATCTACTATCGGTTCGGGCATCTGACTGCGAATGAGAAGTATCGTACGATGCCAGCGCGATTGAGGATGAATATCATCCGGTCGCACGGAATTGACCCGGTCGATTTCGAACTCTGGTCGGTAGCTGTCTCTGCTATCAACGGTTGTGCGGCTTACGTTGATTCACATGAGAAAGTTCTCCGAGAAAAAGGACTTAGCGAGGAAGGCGTACTCGCGGCCATTCGATTGGCGGCAGTTATCCATGGCTTGGCCGTTGCTTTCGACACCGCGAAAGTCGAAGCTGCTCAACCCGTGAGCGCGTAGCTCTATATAAACAGACTATTAATAAATACTGACAGGCGAGGTTTATTCCTCGCCTGCTGCTTTTTCAGGGTTTGTCCATTCCGGTTCGAGAATGACGGTTGACTCGAGCTTCAGGGGAGACAATCCTGCTTGCTTCAGCTTGGTATTGAGAGCCGGGATCTCCTTTTTCCGAATCTCGTCCAGACTGGAGAGTTGCCCATTCAGCGCCGTCTCCACGTCGGCAAACACCTTCACAGCCTGAGTAGTCGGCGGCATATCGGCACTATCGACGATGCCCAAGAGCTGACTTAATCCGGCATTCAGCCGCGCTAAGCCTCTTCCTTGGGGTGTGCTGAGGAAGGCCGCTCCGTAACCTCCACCGCTTCCCTGAATGTCGCCGAGCTTCGCATCGAGTTCCGCCAATTCTGAGGCGAACTGTTGAGTGCTGTTTTTCTGGAAAGCTTCCAGCTGATCGCGAAGGCTGCGTACCTGCTGGATGCCCTCGTAATCACGATGCAGTGCATCAACGATCTTCACTTCCAGATCGAACTGTTGGCGTAATCCCGCAGCCGTAGTTTTTACTCGTGGGTCCATTTTGATTTCGAGCGGCTGAGTAATGGTCTTTCCCCCCACCGTAAGCTTTACGGTAAAACGACCAGGCAACACGGCAGGACCGAGTGGATACCGCGGCGTGTCGTGGGGAATTGCGGAGATAGGAAACTCATGTTCGAGAACATCAGGTGCGGGGTAATGCAAGTCCCACACAAAGCGATGCATGCCGGGTTGGGCTGAAAGTGCGTGGGACGTTCGAATCCAATAGCTGGGGATGTTAAGTTCGTTGGGATCCACGGCCTCAAGCTTGTCATCACTGGAAAATCGCCGGACCAACTTGCCAGCTTCATCGGTAATTTCCAGAAGGACGGGAGTTGGGCTTACAGATTGCAGGTAATAGTCAAGCATCGCTCCGTCGGGCGGATTCTGGCCAGCCGGAACTTCGGGTGGGAGAGGCGTATCTGTATTGTTGTTTCGTCGCAGTCGATAGGTGAGTTGCGGAGCAAAGAGATACGCGGCGGATTGAACGACTTTCTCGTTGAGCTGTCGAAGCGGCGTGATGTTGTCGAGGATCCAGAAGGAACGGCCGTGCGTACCGACCACCAGATCGTCCTTATGAACAACCAGGTCGCGGATTGAGGAGGCAGGTAGATTGAGTCGCAGCGACTGCCAATGGTCGCCATCGTCGAACGACACATAGACACTGCGTTCTGTTCCTGCAAACAAAAGTCCCTTGCGTTCCGGATCTTCGCGGACCGTATTGACGGGTTCGTTGTCAGGCAAACCTTTCACAATCTTCTGCCAGGATTTTCCGCCATCATGCGTACGATAGACATAAGGATGCAGGTCGTCGAGCCGAAAGCGATTTACTGCAGCGTACACCGAGGAGGTGTCAAAGTGCGAGGCATCCATCTGAGCTAACTTGCTCCAAGCTGTCAGCTCTGGTGGCGTAACGTCTTGCCAGGTTTTTCCTCCATCCCGTGTCACCTGAATCAGCCCATCATCGGTTCCGATCCAAATCAGATTTCCATCCTTCGGCGACGGCGCGATTGAGTAGATCACTCCGCGATGTTTACCCTTCCCCGGATCGGATTCCACGAAAACTCCTAGTGTTTGAGGAACACCTGGATCTTCGCGCGTGAGATCCGGACTGATAATTTGCCAACTGTTACCACCATCGCGTGTTTTGAAAAGAACGTTTGATCCGAGATAGAGCGTATGGGGGTCGACCGGCGAGAAGATGAGGGGAGCGGTACGGTTGAAGCGGTATTGTCCCGTGCGCAGTACGACGGGCGAAATGTCCTGCGTTTGACCAGTGGCTCGATTAAACCTGGTGACCTTGCCGCCGTAAATCATGTTGGGATCGAGTGGATCGGGAGCGACGTAGCCATACTCTTCCACTCCGACGGGATACCAATCGCGGAAAGTGATTTCGCCACTATCACTCCGGCTAGCGGTCCCGATGCTGCCGCTCTCCTGCTGGCCACCGTAAACCCAATATGGGAACTGATTGTCGGTGATTACGTGAAAAAACTGAGCCGTCGGCTGGTTATACCAGGAGCTCCAAGTCTCTCCTCCATTCACACTGATCGTGGCTCCTTGATCGACTGCCAACGCGATGATCTGCGGATTGTCGGGATTGATCCAGATCGTGTGATAGTCATCGCCTCCAGGAGCGCCTTTGATGGCTGTGAAGGAATGGCCGCCGTCGGTCGAGCGGTAGGTAGAGACGTTGGCGACGTAAACCACTTCCTCGTTCTTCGGGTCAACGCGCACACACGCGAAGTCGTCTCCACGACCCCAAAGCCGGTCATCGGGATTCACTCGAGTCCAACTGTCTCCGGCATCTTCCGAGCGATAGAGTCCGCCCGCCTTGGGGGAGTCCACCAACGCATACATGCGGCGCGGATCGCCGGGAGCGATCGTGAATCCTATCCTGCCAAGATGATCGGCCCACCCCGGCAGGCCCTTGGTAAGTTGCTGCCATGTCGAACCTCCATCCGTCGACTTGTATAAGCCGCTGCCGGGTCCGCTGTAAGAATTGCCGGCAGTCCACGGTGGACGACGAGACGCCCACATATCGGCGTAAACAGTTTGTGGATTGGTGGGATCGAAAGCGAGATCGATAGCACCGGTGTTATCGTCCTTGCCCAAAACCTTTTGCCATGTCGAACCGCCGTCTACGGACCGAAAGACGCCTCGCTCTTCATTCGGCCCATACGGATGACCGACTACAGCTGCGAAAACACGATTCGGATCATGTGGATCGACGATGATTGATCCGATCTGCTGGCCATCCCTTAAGCCAAGATGAGTCCAAGTACGTCCGCCGTCCAATGACTTGTAGATTCCGTCTCCGGTTGAGAGGTCAGGCCGTCGGAGACCCTCACCACTACCAACATAAATAACATCCGGATTCGAGGGGGCTAGGGCCAAGGCGCCAATCGAACCGGTCGGTTGATCGTCGAATATAGGGTTCCATGTGCGGCCATAGTCCGTTGTCTTCCACACGCCACCGTTATTTGGAGCCATAAAGAAGACATTCGGTTGACCCGGGATACCACTGATAGCGACGGTGCGCCCTCCGCGAAAGGGCCCTATGGAGCGCCACCGCATCTCCTGAAAATACTTCGGGTCAATTTGCTGGGCGTTCGCCAAAGACGCGCACCCAATAAGAACGAGCAGAAGGACCGAGATCCATCGATAAGAGTGGCTCAAGACTTTCCTCCGAGGAACAATAAGCATAAATCACAAGCAAAAAGGCCGCCCAGCCGCGTTCAGTTTGACCAGCCAAAAGATTAGGAGAAGTTAGACCCTATACAACAAATGTTGATCGTGGGTACAATCCTCGAGCAATGAAGACGCGTTCCCTGCGCGTTTCCAGTACGCCGAAACACAACTAGGAACATGAAGAACCGTGGGGGTTTTTCATGGTTGCTCCCTGCGATCAAGACCGGAGATCAGTTTGCGCTCTGCACTGAATGATTTGCCGGCAAATAAATAATCCTGAGAGGAATGCATGAGAAGTTTGCGAACACTTGCAATTGGATGCCTGATCTTTCTGGCCTGGATGACTACTGCGCAGGCTCAGAAATGGACACCCCTGAAAAACCAACCCACCTTTATGCCGGATGGTGCCGGACCCGCGCTGCTGTTGACGGACGGCTCGGTGATGGTTCATGACGCCGGGGGTGCAAGCTGGTGGAAACTTATTCCGGATAATACTGGTAGCTATGTCAACGGAACCTGGAAGCAGCTCGCTTCCCTTCCGTCGGGATACGCTCCTCTGTATTACGCCTCGGCCGTCCTTCCTGATGGACGGGTAATGGTCGAAGGCGGCGAATACAACAATGGGCAGGACGCTTGGACTACATTAGGCGCGATTTATGACCCGGCCACCAATAAGTGGACCAAAATCACTCCGCCTAGCGGCTGGACTACGATCGGCGACTCGCAAAGTGTGATTTTGAAGAACGGGACCTTCGTGCTGGCGAATTGCTGCGAGGGATCGCCTTACGCAGTTGGGTACCTGAATCCTAGCAAACTCACCTGGACCCTAAACGGAACGGGAAAAGCAGATCGCTATGACGAAGAAGGCTGGGTGTTGTTGAAAGATGGCACGATCATGACCACCGACGCCATCGATTCGCCAAACTCAGAGCGGTATTTCCCTACCCAGAAGAAGTGGAAGAGTGAAGGTAAAGTGCCGGTGCAACTGGAAGATCAAAATAGCCAGGAAATCGGACCGATGGTATTGCGTCCCGATGGTACGGTGTTCGCTACCGGCGCGCAGGACCAAGTCACGCACACCGGACATACGGCCATCTACAAGACCGCCGCGAAGAGCGGGCAAAAGGGTACGTGGACAAAGGGGCCTGATTTCCCGGGCGGAAACGATTGCGAGGATGCACCGGCCGCACTGGAAATCAATGGGAAGGTTCTCGTTATGACCAGCCCTGGAGTTTTCAGCCCACCAAGCACTTTCTACGAATGGGATGGCAAGAAGCTGAGCAAGATTGCCGGGCCACCCAATGCAAACAACGACCCGTCTTACGTCGGAAGCTTTCTTGAACTCCCTTCGGGCCAACTCCTCTTCATGGATTTCTCCAGTGACATGGAGGTCTTCACTGCAAGCGGATCTTACGACAGTTCATGGGCCCCGACGATTTCAACGTTCCCGAGTTCTGTGACCCGGGGAAGCACGTATCCAATCTCTGGAACGCAATTCAACGGCTTGTCCCAGGGCGCGATGTATGGAGACGATGCTCAAATGGCGAGCAATTATCCGCTCGTACGCATTACCAATGACAGCACAGGGCACGTTTTCTATGCAAAGACTCACGGCCACAGCACAATGGGCGTAGCCACCGGCAACGCGAGTGTGTCGACCAACTTCGACGTACCATCTGGCGCTGAAACCGGATCCAGCCACCTGGAAGTCGTGGCGAATGGGATCCCGTCTACACCAGTTGTCGTAACGGTCCAATAACAGAGTTAGCTGATATTTGCCTTGCCGCTCGCGAGAGTAATCGCGGGCGGCTTTTTTGTTTTCAAATTTTCTTAGATCGAGAAACCCGCAACAAAGGCCTTCGTCAACCTCTGGCTTTGGCGTAAACGATTTTGTTGGGGAAATTATTAGGGCTGCTGTCACCTTGGCGATGCTATGATGCCGCACAGTGCATCGCGGAAGACAAATCTAGATCTCGCGAGAAATCTATTCATGGCAATCGTAAGCCCCCCATCCTACAGCCAGACTGCGAACACCAACTCAGAATCGAGATATGGGATCGCTCTAACCATGGTGACGACCCTGTTCTTCATGTGGGGCTTCCTCACTTGCCTGAATGACATACTGGTTCCTCATCTCAAGAGCATCTTCGATCTCACGTACACGAAGGTCATGCTCATTCAGTTTGCATTCTTTGGTGCCTATTTCATCTTCTCAATCCCGTCCGCTAAAGTGATTGATTGGATCGGATACAAACGCTCGATGGTGGTTGGTTTGCTCACAATGGGCCTTGGCGCGTTCCTATTTGTGCCTGCGGCGAGTGTTCCTTCCTATCCTTTATTCTTGGGCGCTCTCATCGTCTTGGCGGCGGGCATTACTTGCCTGCAGGTGGCGGCAAATCCCTATGTCGCTGTGTTGGGGAAGCCCGAAACCGCATCGAGTCGACTCAACTTAACCCAAGCTTTCAATTCGCTCGGTACCTTCCTGGCACCGTTCTTCGGTGGCCTTTTTATTCTGACGGTGGCCCGAGATATCAACGACGTGCGGGCCATGGGACCCGAAGCTCTTCAGGCGTATCGCTTGCATGAAGCGGCAACCGTGAAAATACCCTATGTCGGCCTGGGTATCGCGTTGGTAGTTCTCGCGATAGCTATCGGAAGTTTCAAGCTGCCGAAGATCGAACACGCTCAGCATCCTGTGGGAGAGAAGGTAAACGATTCGATCTGGAGGCATTCCAACCTGGTACTTGGCGCGATCGGGATTTTTGTTTATGTCGGTGCTGAGGTTGCCATCGGAAGCTTCCTGGTCAACTACTTTAGCCAAAGAGAGATCGGAGACCTCACCGAGAAAGTGGCAGCGAGTTTCGTAGCGTTCTACTGGGGCGGAGCGATGCTAGGGAGGTTCATCGGATCTAATCTTCTGGGCGGCGCGAAGGCGGTGTATATGGGTCTGGTAACAGTTGCCAGCATCGCGCTAATTGCGTTGTCGTATCCGATTCAAGCCCACCTGTCGTCAACGTACCAACCGGGCGCGCCGAATCTCACGTGGCTTGCGTGGCTGGTAGTTGCAGGGCGCCCGCTGTTCATGCTGGTAGCGGTTGCCGCAGCCACTATCGCTTTGGTGGCGGCGCTGCGCGGGGGTAAGACCGCCGCAAACACCGGAACATTGCTCGGTATTTGCGCGATATCCACGACTCTGCTCGTAGCGATATCAATGCTTAGCAGCGGACAAGTGGCGATGTGGAGCATTATTTTGGTTGGTTTCTTCAACTCGATTATGTTTCCCAGCATTTTCACTCTTGGTATTGCTGGGCTTGGTCCACTGACCGGCGACGGCTCGGGTGTCTTGATCATGGCGATCGTCGGTGGGGCCATTATTCCGCTCCTCCAAGGCATGATTGCGGACCGTATTGGCATACACCATGCCTTCATTTTGCCCGTCCTCTGTTACCTGTACATCGTTTATTACGCTTTCCGTGGATCGAAGCCCAATCTAGCCCTGGCTTAATTGGGGGCTCGTGCCTAGATTGCAGCCCTATGCTCACCGTCGCCCGGTGCGTTGAAGGTGTCGGCATCGTACTTCTACCTTCAAATTCGATTAGGCAAAACTTTGCACACAATCTCGTCGCCATTGCGTAAAAACCAGAGAGTTAGGCTCGCCTGATATAGAATTAGCGGTCGACTAACAGGGCACGGCTTGGGAGCCACGTCAGCATGGGGGTAAAGAAATCGGGGCGTGACCAGGAGAGAGTCGTCACACTGAAGGCCGTGGCGCAATATCTAGGACTCGCTCCCGGAACTATCTCGGCGGTTCTCAACAACGCACCTTCCTCTCGCGCCATTCCACTCCACACCCGGACCCGGATTCATGAAGCCGCAAAGGTATTGAATTATCGGCCTAATTATTTCGCTCGTTCCCTGCGGCAAAAACGCACATATACAGTCGGAGTAATTGCCGAGGAGATCGGTGACTCCTACGGCTCTATGGTGATCAGTGGGATTGAAGAATATTTGCGGATGAAGGACTTCTTCTTTCTGACGGTGGCTCACAGGCACGATCCGACATTACTTGATCATTATTCCCACCTACTTCGGCAGCGCGGTGTAGAGGGATTCATTACTGTGGACACGATGTTGCAGGAAGCTCTCTCTTTACCAACTGTCGCAGTCGCGGGGCATCGAAAAATTGCCGGGGTCACCAATGTGATCCTCGACCACCGGCAGGCGGCATTTCTCGCTCTGAATCACTTAGCGGAACTCGGACACAAGCGCATCGCGTTCATGCGCGGCAATCCGTTAAGCTCCGATTCCCATGATCGATGGAAGGGTATTTGCGAGGTAGCTGACGAAATTGGTATCGTGATCGACCCCGACCTCACCGTTCAGATCGATATCCTGGATCCCTCGCCGCACTTGGGCTACCCCTTTGCCCAGCAACTGCTGAAGCGCAACAAGCCTTTCACCGCGTTGTTCGCTTATAACGATCATTCTGCAATTGGTGCGATTCGCGCATTACAAGAGCGTGGGTTGCGTGTTCCGCAGGACATCTCGGTGATGGGATTCGATGATATTCCAGGGGCCGCTTATCACACCCCCAGTCTTACGACTATCCGTCAACCCTTGGTTCAAATGGGTAGGGTTGCGGCACAAACTCTGCTCGAAAGAATTGAAAACGAAAAGAGTGTTGTGCAGGAAATCGCAATTGAGCCACTCTTGATCGTCCGGGAGTCTACCGGAAGAGCTGCCACATCTCCCTCATAACCCTTGAGTTCCTGTGACCTTTTCACAACGTAGGTCTTGCTCGTCCTGTTTAAGAAAGCGTTTCGCGCCGGTCCTGTATAAGATTGGACTCGGCACTACAGGATCGAAATATTGCGGGGGCATTCGAATGCGGTTTGTCCGTTTTTTCGCTTTGCTAATATGTCTGATTGGCGCTTCTCTCCCAGCGCAGAACACTCCATCGGCAAAAGACCTGTTGTCCGCCACTCCGCCAATGGGATGGAACTCTTGGAATAAATTTGGCTGCAATGTAGGCGATCAATTGATCCGCCAGACTGCCGACGCGATTGTACAGTCAGGGATGAAGGATGCCGGATATCGGTATGTCGTCATCGATGACTGTTGGCAGGTGAGCCGCGACCGGGAAGGCAACATCGTTCCCGACCCCGAACGATTTCCGCAAGGAATCAAAGCGCTCGCGGATTATGTTCATGCGGCCGGGCTGCAATTCGGAATTTACTCTGATGCTGGATACAAAACTTGTGCTGGACGCCCCGGCAGCCTGGGGCGCGAGTATCAGGATGCGCGTCAATATGCCGCGTGGGGCGTCGACTATCTAAAATACGACTGGTGTAACACGACAACCCAAGACGCTCGAGCAGCCTACGCTCTAATGCGGGCGGCGTTGAATGATTCTGGACGGCCGATCGTGCTAAGCATTTGCGAGTGGGGCACTGCCAAACCGTGGCTCTGGGGAAAAGAAGTTGGAGGAAATCTCTGGCGTACGACAGGAGACATTCATGACGAATGGGAAAGCGCCAGGAAGTGGCCCGATAGCAGCTGCTGTTCATACGGCGTAGTCAATATTCTGGACCAGGAGAACGGTCTTGAATCCTATGCCGGTCCCGGACACTGGAACGATCCGGACATGCTTGAAGTCGGAAATGGCGGAATGACGGACACGGAGTACCGCGCGCATTTTAGTCTTTGGGCCATGCTGGCTGCACCATTGATCGCGGGAAATGACTTACGTCAAATGCGCCCCGAGATACGGGACATCCTTACCAACAAAGAAATAATCGCGGTCGATCAAGACGCACTGGGAAGCCAAGGCAAGAGAGTACGCAAAGATGGAGATATGGAAGTGTGGGCGAAGCAACTGCAGAACGGATCCCGGGCAGTCGTCTTATTGAACCGTGGCAAGGAAAATAAGGACATTGCTGTAACGTGGGAAGAACTTGGCTACCCGCGTCACTTGAAGGCGCAGGTTCGCGATCTGTGGTTGAAAAAAGATCTGGGTTCCTTTGCAGGCCAATTCTCGACCGAGGTCGTTTCCCACGGAGTCGTCATGTTGGTCGTTCAGCCCTAGCTTCATCTCTCGGAATGAGGAATTGTTTCTCCCTTACATATATGGCACGTACAAGAAAGATCGTCCTCCTCATGTTGCTAGTAGTCTTCGGAGTGTATGCCGGGTTCGTCGGATTTGTCTGGTGGTCGATGCACCAATCACCGGAAGAGTTTGGACGAGTCATGGCTCGAATGCCCGGACCGGTAGTTTTTCTGTTGGCTCCTTTCGAGACAATGTGGATCCATGCTCGGGCAGGCAGCTTGCATGCTGGCGATACAGCACCAGAATTCACGTTGATGAAGTTAGACAAGTCTGAACGAATCCGACTCTCCTCCTTGACCTCCACGCAACCTGTGGTACTGATATTCGGCAGTTACACCTGACCTCCGTTCCGGCGGGAGGTTCCCGCTCTCAACGATTTGTACACGCGCTACGGCGGAAAAGTTTCCTTTCTCGCGGTCTACATTCTGGAAGCCCATCCCAGCGATGTTTGGCAGATGGAGAGCAATATCCGAGATAGGGTGGTGTTTGCAAGTCCTCGCAACGAAGACGAGCGCACTTTTGTTGCAGGAGCCTGCGTGCGCAAGTTAGGGATAAAATTCCCGGCGGTGCTTGATGAGTTCGACAACGAAACCGAACGAGCATACACGGGATGGCCGGACAGGATTTACCTGATAGATACGAAGCAGCAGATACGGTATAAGAGCCGGCCGGGGCCGTTCGGTTTCAAACCTCAAGAACTGGCGACCGCGTTAAAGCAGCTGGTTGGTCAATAGACATTGGCAAGGTCGGCATTCCGTTCACGTGGTTTGACGTTGTGAGTTGCGAGTGGTACCGTTCTGCAAATTGGAGGACTTATTTTATGCGGCGCACACTGTTACATCTCACGATTCTGTTCTCCCTCGCCAGTTTCGGACTCGCGCAACAGGCAGCGCCTGCCGCTAATAGTCAGTCGGCGCATGGCGCTCCGAGCAAGCCCGCGCCCTCGCCGGACACAATATGGGCTAGTCTGGCGGCCGGCAATAAGCGCTTCGTCGCCGGGAAACCCCGTGCGCAAGCGCTGGTTTCGCTTCGACATAAACTTGCATTGGGGCAGTCGCCCAATGTCATTGTCCTCTCTTGTTCGGACAGCCGCGTCTCGCCCGAAGTGATCTTTGACCAGAGCCTCGGTGATTTGTTCGTCGTGCGCACCGCCGGCAACATCGCCGACCGAGTCGCGCTGGGCAGTATCGAGTACGCCGTCGATCACATACATAGTCCAGTTCTGCTTGTGCTCGGACACTCCAAGTGTGGCGCGGTCACCGCCGCGTGTTCCGGAGACAAGATGCCCAGCCAAAATCTGGACGCGATTGTAGAAAAAATCGGCCCTGCCGTTACCCAGGCGAAAACCTACGCTAAGGGTGATGACCTGATCGAGACGGCTATCAAGGAAAATGTTCGCCAGAGCGCCAAGGATGTGCAGGCGAACAGCGAGATCATCCGTGATGCGGTGAAGTCCGGAAAACTCCATGTGATCGAGGCGGAATATCAACTCGACACCGGTGAGGTGGTCCGTCTTGATGCGGCCGCGAGTGCACAGAATTAGGAATTGATGCTCTCGGTCCCGCGGCTACATTCCCATTAGATTGGGTTGCATCTTGGCATAACCTCGCTGCTGGGCCCAGATATCCAGAGGGGCTGCAGCCATCTCATCCACTATGGGCTCGGCCAGACCATTCTTGGTAAGGTCGACACTTTTGATGTACGTCTTGCAGGTATCGCAACAGTCGACGCGGATGTAATCAAAATCCGTCGCCGTGTAGACAGGAAGTTTGCGGTAATCTTCTTCGCCGCAGCCGGGGCAGATAATTCTGCGGAACTCCCACTCTTCCATACAAAACGAACATACTAAGGCCCTACGTGCGCCATCGCCTTGCTGGCGCAGCACACCCAGTCCCGCCTTGCGATTGCAGAAAGGACACAGCGAATGAGTGTAGCCGTCGGGTTTCGCATCGATTCGTAAACGAAGGAATTCGGCATAAGGCTGGAGGAAAGCCCGCGCCAAAAATTCTTCGGGAGCACCGAACGGCGATTCAGTTGTGTTCCAACTCGCGTCCAGCAATTGGGACCAGGATTCAGGTGAGAGTCCCCGTAACTCCTTGGCGATTGCGGCCACCCGGGTCGGGCCGTGCTGTTCTACCACGGACAAGAACGGCTTAAAGCTATCCAGGAGTTCCGACAATTCCGGAGGGCCCGAGAGATGTTCGGCGGGACTCGCTTGGATGACCGATCTGATCTCCAGCCGATGGTATAAGTCTTCCTGAAAACGAGCGACTTGAGCGTAGAAACCAAGTATCTCTGCGGCGAAGGAGTGCTGTTTCGCCAAATCCTCAGCTCGATTGATCCGGCGGTGCCAAGGCGAAACTTTCATGATGGGATTATCAAGGCAGTCGGCACTTGGAGCAATGAGGCCCTATCAAATCGGCGGGGGGGCGCTTGCCCGGGTCCCTCGCATTGACTTCACCTTTCGACGGAGTTATATTTCTCCGCAATAAAAGAAGGGTGCTTGGTTGCTGGATGAGTTCCCCGGCAACCATAACCAGTAACCTCCGTCTCCCGTTTGGATGATTAGTTCCCTGACCTTGCTGGTTGGCTTTTAAGTGTCGCCAATTTCGTCGGAGGCCGCAAGATGGAGATCTCGCGCCGCACTTTCATCAAAAGCACGATCGCTGGAGGAGCAGGTCTATCTGTCTTAGGCTTTGACCTGACCCCCGTCTATGCTCAGACGCAAAGCCTGAAGATTTCCCGAGCCTCTGAGACCCGTAGTACCTGTCCCTATTGTTCGGTAAGTTGCGGCGTGATCATTTACACCCTGGGCGACAAGGCCAAGAACGCCATTCCACAAGTGGTGCACGTCGAAGGCGATCCCGACCATCCCATCAATCGCGGCACGCTGTGTCCAAAAGGATCGTCACTCGAACAAGACATTATGAACGACCGTCGTCTACTGAAGCCTCAGGTGCGGCGGCCCGGTGGGACGGATTGGGAAGACATCTCTTGGGAGCAGGCCTACAGCGAAATCGCGCAACGGGTGAAGAAGACGCGCGACGACACATTTCTCGAGAAAGACGCGCAAGGTCGAACCGTGAACCGCTGCGAAGGAATTTCCTTTACCGGCGGCTGCACGGATACTAACGAGTTCAATTATTTAGTAGTCAAGAGCATGCGCAGCTTGGGGGTCTGCTACCTGGAAAACCAGGCCCGGGTTTGACACGGTCCTACGGTCTCCAGTTTGGGGCCCACATTCGGACGCGGTGCAATGACCAATGGCTGGATCGACATCAAGAACACGGACATGATGTTGATCATGGGCGGCAATCCAGCCGAAAACCATCCTTGCGGCTTCAAGTGGGCGATTGAGGCCAAAGTCCATCGCAATGCGAAAACAATCGTTGTCGATCCGCGACTGACTCGTACTGCGGCCAACGCAGACATGTATCTGCAGATCCGCGCGGGATCAGACATTGCCTTCCTCGGCGGACTGATCAACTATGCCATCGCCAATAATCGCATCGCGAAGGACTATCTCCTCAACTACACCAACGCCGCCTTCATTATTAAAGACGGTTTCAAGCTTCCCGATGATGGTTTGTACTCGGGCTTTGATCCCGAGAAGAAGGTTTACGACAAAGCCACTTGGAACTACGAAGAAGGTGGCGACCTGACGGGCAAACCTGTGATGCCAACGCCTGCTTCAGACCAACCAAAACCTCAGCATGCACAGGAAAAAAGTGACACCGGCGGCGGTCAGGGACATCAGGCTGCGAGTCCTGTGGGCGCTTCGGGCGGCGCAGTCCCGGCACCGATGATGCCTCCGAAGATCGCTTTCGACCTATCATTGCAGCACCCGCGCTGCGTGTTTCAGCTTTTAAAAAAACAGTACGAGCGCTACACGCCGGAGATGGTGGAACGCATTACCGGCATTCCGAAAGACCAGTTCCTCAAAGTCTGCTGATCTATACACCTCCGTCCGCAAAGATGGCGACATGAAGAAAGTCTCCACCATTATTTATGCGGTGGGCTGGACCCAACACAGTTTTGGCACGCAGATCATCCGCACTGCGGCAATGTTGCAGTTGCTGATGGGAAACATCGGACGGGCCGGCGGCGGAGTCAACGCTCTGCGCGGGCACTCCAACATTCAAGGGGCAACCGATCTCGCTGGAATTTTCGATATATTGCCGGGCTACCTGAAAATGCCCAATCCAGCCGACGTTGACCTCGCGACTTATGTCAAACGCACCACGCCGCCACTTTCGAAACCGGACCCGTGGGATTCACTCAATTACTGGTCGAACACGTCCAAGTTCACAGTCTCATTCCTGAAGGCGATGTATGGTCCAGCGGCTACCAAAGAAAATGACTTCGCCTTCAACTATCTTCCCAAGATCGATCGTAACTACTCGTGGGTGAACATCTGGAATGACATGTACGAGGGCAAGATCAAGGGCTTCTTCGCATTCGGCATGAACGGCGTAATGATCGGACCGGATTCGAACAAAAACATCAATGCCCTGAAGAAAACTGACTGGGTGGTGGTCTGCGAAATCTATCCCGATGAAACGAGCGAATTCTGGCGTGCGCCGGGCATCACGGCCGAGGAGATGAAGACCATCAACACCACGGTCTACCGGTTGCCAGGTGCCGGTTTTGCCGAGAAAGATGGGACATTTGTTAACTCCGCGCGTTGGCTGCAGTGGAAGAACGCTGCGCTGCCAATGCCGGGAGAAGCACGGCTGGATCAAGAAATTCTGGCAACGATATTCTTGAAAGTGCGCGAACTGTACCAGAAAGAAGGTGGGAAGTTCCCCGATCCGATTCTTAACGCGTGGTTCCCATATACAAATCCCTATTCACCTTCATTGTCGGAAGTGGCGAAGGAAATCAACGGCAAAGCCGTCGCTGACATCACCGATCCGAAGACGAATACCACCATCAAAGCTGGATCAGCAGCTTCCGGGATTCGCGTGGTTGAAAGATGACGGCACGACTTTGTGCGGCAACTGGATCTACAGCGGCTCATGGACAGAAGCCGGCGCGATGATTCAACGGCGCGGCACGGAGGATCCGTCGGGCCTGGGAATTTATCCCAACTGGGCTTGGTCGTGGCCAGCCAATCGTCGTGTGTTGTATAACCGCGCCTCTTGCGACGTGAATGGCAAACCGTGGGATCCGGAGCGCCGCCAGATCTGGTGGGACGAAGGCAAGCAATCCTGGGTCGGCAACGATGTTCCTGACTTCAAGCCTGACTCGCCTCCCAAAGATCACATGGGGCCATTCATCATGAATCCGGAAGGCATTGGGCGATTGTTCGTTCCGCTGGGTGGCATGCAGGACGGGCCGTTCCCCGAATATTACGAGCCGATGGAAAGCCCCATCGCGAATCCGCTTCATCCCAATCAGTCCAATAATCCTGTGGTAAAGAAGTACAAGACGGACATGGATAAGTACGCTCCTGTGGGCGGCGAATACAACGTCATCTGCACTACGTACCGGCTGACCGAGCACTATCACTACTGGACCAAGAACAATCCGATGAACGTGCAGCTCGTGCCAGAACCATTTGTCGAAGTTCCATACGAACTCGCCGATCAGATGGGATTGCGCGGCGGTGAAAGAGTTAGGGTGACCAGCGCGCGAGCTCAATACATCGCGAAAGCCATGGTCACCCGCCGCATTCACTCAATGAATGTCGATGGAAAGAAAATGTTTCAAATAGGCATCCCCATTCACTGGGGATATCGGGGTATTGCCGAGGATGAAGGCAAGACTGCGAAGACGCTGGCCAACCAGTTAACTCCTACCGTGATCGATCCCAATGCGTTCACACCGGAGTTCAAGGGTTTCCTGGTAAAGATCGAGAAGGCTTAGGGACGGGTGAGGCCTAGATGAGCGACCGCAAGACGCTACAAATCAAGCAAATCTCCGGGCACTCCGGCGCTTCGCCTGGCTTTGACATGCAGCGTGACTACGAAGTTTGCAAACTCGTCGACACGACGACCTGCATCGGCTGCAAGGCCTGCGAAGTGGCGTGTGTCGAGTGGAACGACATGCCGTTCAGTCCCACGACCTTCGACAACACTTACCAGACAATGCCCGAAACGCGTTGGAATTTCTGGAACTTGATCAAGTTCAACGAGCATCAGAAGGAAGACGGGACGATCCAGTGGCTGATGCGCAAAGACCAATGCATGCACTGCGCCGACCCCGGCTGCTTACGCGCCTGTCCGGCGGATGGCGCGATTGTGCAATATGCCAACGGCATCGTCGACTTCCAGCAGGAGAATTGCATTGGCTGTGAATTCTGCGTTTCCGGCTGTCCTTACAACATCCCGCGCTTCAACCCGGCGACCAAGAAAGTTTACAAGTGCACCCTGTGTTCGGATCGGGTCGGTCAAGGATTGGAACCTGCTTGCATCAAGGCCTGTCCAACAGGCTGTCTGAAGTTTGGCAGCAAGGACGACATGAAGTTCATCGCGCAAGAACGGGCTCAGCAACTTCGCGACCACTTCGGATTTGAAAACGCTGGCGTCTACGACCCGCAGTCAATCGGCGGTACTCACGTCATCTACGTGCTGCATGATGCTACCGATCCGGAACGATATGGAAACTTACCCAAGAATCCGCAAATTCCCTTCAGCTACACGATCTGGAAGTGGCTGTTCAAACCAGTACTTGGGACCTTCGCGCTTTTCGGACTCTTAGGTGTGTGCCTGCACTATGTGACGATTGGTCCCCGCAGGCCGCAGCCGGAACCGCCGCAAAAGGAGGGCGCCAATGGCCAGCGCGGTTGAACGCTTCGACGAAAAGGCGCGCCATGTCTTTGATCGCATCGGCCGAACAGAAGTGTATATCGGAGAGTTGCTGCGCCATCCTGTGTACACACGATTTCTCCACTGGATGGTGGCACTGTTCTTTTTTCTTGCGCTATTCTCCGGATTCGGAATCTACCTTCCCTGGCTGTTCCGTTGGTTTACTCCGATCTTCGGAGGCGGACCGCTGGCTAGGGCCATGCACCCATGGTTCGGCATAGGCTTTGTTTTCTTTTTTGCACTTCAGGTACTGAACTGGCTGAAGCCAATGATGTGGACGAAAGCCGACACGCACTGGATGCGAAATATCAAAGGGGTTGTGTCTGGCGAAGATAAGATCGAGCCGCCTGACACCGGCTTTTTTAACGCCGGTCAAAAACTACAGTTCTGGGAGATTGTTGGCGGTTGCGTCGTGTATCTGATCACCGGAATCATTTTGTGGGCTGGTACACGGATGTTTGGACGCTGGCCAGTCGCAATCAGCTATGTTCTGCACGATATTTCCGCCTTGATCATGTTGGGCGGAATTTTCATTCACATCTATCTGAGCACGATTGGCGAGCCCGGCACGTTCCAAGGGATGACACGCGGTTCGGTTAGCGAGCCGTGGGCCTGGACCTTCCATCCTGCCTGGTACAAGGAAGTCACTGGACGGGATCCGCGAAAAGCATATGAAGAGGCTCTACGCGCCCGAAAGAGTTAAAGGACTGGATGAAACCCCCGCACGTGGCCGGGCCCCAGTAAACCTTTATCGAGTCGAAAAACACAGGGCTCGTGCAGACGAAAGCGTAGTCCCAAGTCCCGGATTCAACGACCGACCTGGTCCTCCAACACCGGTTCGAGATTGCAGCGGATGATCCCCATCTCCACATAGATGGGCCGCATAATCTTCCGGATTGACTTCAGCTGCGTGGAGAACCATGCCGCGCCACCGAGACAGCATGCGCCGGTTATCATCACCGCGCGCTGCGCACCGAAAGCATGCGCGAGACCACCGGCGAGCAAACTGCCAAAGGGCGCCATTCCCACGAAAGCCATGGTGTAATAGCTCATAACCCGGCCGCGCTTATCCTCCGGCACTAGCGTCTGGATAACCGTGTTGCTTGCTGCCATGCCCTGCATCATGCCAAAACCGACAATTACCATGAGGAACATTGACAGCGTGAGAACCCGCGAGAAACCAAACGAGATTAATCCTATGCCGAACAGCGCAGCCGAAATCTGAATCATGGTAGTGAGCCCGCGCACCGATTTTCGCAGGGCGAGCGAGAAAGCGGATATCAGAGCACCCACACCGGAAGTTCCTAGGAGAAAGCCGAGTGTATGCGGTCCGCCATGCAAAACCTTCGAGGCAAATATGGGCATCAGAACCATGAAGGGCATCCCCATCAGGCTTAGCAATGCGAAAAGCAACAAAATTGTTCGGACGGGGCGAAAACCTGAAACATAAGCCCAACCTTCTTTAAGTTGTTCTAGCATTGTGCTCGCGACTCGCTTAGCTGGTGCAACCTGGACCCGCATCATCAGCAATGAAGCGATCACTGCGAGGTAGCTGATGCCGTCGATCGCAAAACAATATCCTTCGCCCACTGCTCCTATGATTAGGCCGGCCAGCGCAGGCCCGACAAGCCGCGCCATGTTGACCATAGAAGAATTGAGCGCGATCGCATTGCCGAGGTCTTCTTTGTCCTCGACCATTTGCACCAGGAACGATTGTCGACCAGGCATGTCGAAGGCGTTGATCAAACCTTGAAGAGCACTCAACCAGATGATTTCATGAATGTTGATCACCTTGGCAAGAGTAAGTGCCGCCAACGCTAGCGATTGCAGGCCCGCCAGTGCCTGCGTCCAGACAAGCATGTTCCGCCGGTTCAGCCGGTCAACCAGAACTCCAGCAAAAGGCGCCAACAATAAAGTGGGGATTTGCCCAGCAAAACCTACTACACCCAAAAGCAGAGCGGAGCCCGTAAGTCGATACACCAGCCAACTGGTAGCAACACGCGTCATCCAGGTGCCGATCAGAGAAATACTTTGACCGGCAAAGAACAGCCTGAAGTTACGGTGACTCAGCGCGCGCCATGCGTGAGAAACCTTTTTAAGAGGATGCTGCCGGTTACTCAGAGCTTCAGTCGAATCGATCCGTTTCACTCCAACTATTCTTGCTCAAACCTCCTCTGAAAAGCCATTTCCACCACGTTTGATTTTTCGCGCGAGCTGCGATTTTGGAGAGATATCTGGCTTTCGAGGTGGATTACGATGACTAAGAAACGAAGATCGGGCATTTCCCGACTTGTTAAACGAAAATCTGCAGCAGAAAGTCGAAGACTTGAAATGCGTCCCCACGGTTGCAGCCGCCCTGAATGCAGAGGCCAGCGAGCTTTGGCGGTTGCATAGAGATTACAAGGCTCATCAAAAGCCGGACAGAACCTCTGAGCCCTCCGCGCCGCGCTGCCAAAGCAGGTCGCCGAGATGAAGGGATTGCTCGCAAGCGGGCAATAAGTCTTGGCTGAAAGAGCGCCGATTCCAGGTAGAACCAAGTGAACCAAGCTCTTAAGCCGTTAGGCCGCAGCTATTTGGGCGTAAAGAAGATTGGTCGGGGAGAGAGGATTTGAACCTCCGACCCCCTGGTCCCGAACCAGGTGCTCTACCAGGCTGAGCCACTCCCCGACATGCTAACTGGACTGCCATCAGGACTTACAGGCAGGTCTGCGGTAGAGATAAACTCCACTGCAAGCTACCATTATAACATTCCAGGGCAGCCGCCCTCCGGTTCGTCTATCGTCTCGAATGCCCACCTTCAACGTTGCGCCGCGCCAAACGCCTAAGTGCGAGCCTTATCATGGCTTGAGTACCGTATCAGGTCGTAAAGCTTTTCAGTTCGGGCTTTTGGCGAAAATCCGCTAATATAAACGTTTTAATACGCCATGATCGCAGTCACTGCAACCCGACTTTACTCGCCGGACGAAGTCATCGAGCGGCCACTAGTGCTTATTCAGGATGGCAGGATTTTGGAGGTCACCAGTCGTGCGAGCAAAGAACTACCGGAAGAGACGCGGTTGGTGGATTTCGGAGATGCAATTCTGGTTCCGGGATTCCTCGATATTCATATCCACGGTGGGGCGGGGCACGACGTCATGGCAAACGACAGCAACGGTTTGTTGGCCTTTGAGACACTCATCACCAAACATGGGATTGCTGGATATCTGCCGACAACGGTTACCGCACCGCTAGACCAGACCCTCGCCGCGTTGGATCGATTGGCGGATTCCATTGAGAACAGAGATAAAGAGGGGGCAACGGGGCGGGCGCGCCCGCTTGGTATACATCTGGAAGGCCCTTTTATCAGTCACGTGAAACGTGGCGTCCATCCGTCGGAAGATCTCTTGCCGCCCTCCCTAGCGACCTTCGAGCGTTTTTGGCAAGCCGCCAGAGGACAGATCAAGGTGATGACAATTGCCCCCGAGTTGGAAGGCGCGTTGGAGGTTATCGCGGAAGCCTCGCGTCGTGGCGTCTGCGTGAGCATCGGGCACTCGAATGCCGACATAAAATCGGCTTTGGCCGGAGTCGCCGCGGGGGCGCGTCATGCGACTCACACTTTCAACGCGATGCGTCCGCTCGATCATCGTGAGCCAGGAATTATTGGAGAGGTTCTCGTCGATGCGAGGCTATCCGCGGACATTATCGCTGACGGAGTTCACGTAGACCCGGTAGTCGTGAGGTTATTTCTCAATTCGAAAGGATCGGATGGCGCGGTCCTGATCACGGATGCAACGGCAGCCACAGGAATGCCAGAAGGACGCTACCAGTTGGGCTCACTTGATGTGGAAGTCAAGGATGGAAAATGTACGGCGGACGGGAAGCTCGCCGGGAGCGTCTTGACTATGGACCGCGCAGTGCGAAACGTCGTTAAGTTTGCGGACTGGAAACTGCAAAAAGCGATACGACTCGCTACTCACAATCCAGCGCGAGTGCTGGGACTGGCGCAGAGGGGCAAACTGGAAGCCGGCTGTGATGCTGATCTGGTGGTATTGAATGCGAACGGCGAAGTCAAACACACGATTATCGCCGGCGCCGTCTGAAACCAAAACTGGGTGAGGAGAAAACATGGCCGACAAGGGCGGATTTCCGCACTACATGTTGAAGGAGATCTTTGAGCAGCCGAGGGGACTCAGAGACACGATCCTTCCGCGCATATCTCAAAACAAGGAATCGATCAGGCTGGACGATGTCCGGATTAGTCAAGACGATATGCGAGCCCTAAGGCGGATTAACATCGTTGCATCGGGGACCAGCAGACACGCTGGCATGGCCGGACAGTTCATGATCCAGGACTTGGCGAACGTTCCCGTCGATGTGGACTACGCGAGTGAATTTGAGTACCGAAATCCGCTAATCGGCCGCGGGGAATTGACGATCGTCATCACCCAATCTGGGGAGACGGCGGATACTACAGGCGCCCAGCGCGAGGCAAAGGCAAAAGGTTCCCGGACTATCGCTATTTCGAATGTCTTGGATTCAACCATAGCCCGGGAGGCTGATGGCGTTCTCAATACTCTGGCTGGCCCCGAGATCAGCATCGCGTCCACGAAGGCTTTCACCGCTCAAATGGCCGTGCTGTTTCTCTTCGCCGCCGATCTTGGACATGCGAGGGGTCAAATCGATCAGCAGCGATTGTCAGGACTCATTCGTCAATTGCTCGAACTTCCAGCACAGACGGAAAAGGTTTTGGAATCGGCTTCGCTGGTTTCCGACATTGCGGATGAATATCATTTGGCTCAAGACTTCTTGTTCCTCGGACGAGCAATTCACTATCCCGTGGCTATGGATGGTGCTCTCAAGCTAAAGGAAGTCTCTTACATCCACGCCGAAGGTTACCCGACAGGCGAAACGAAACACGGACCGAATGCCCTCATTGATTACAGCGTTCCCGTGGTAATCATTGCAACCTGTGATCGGGGCGATCCAGGGTCGGTCTTGCGCTACGAAAAAACCATGGCAAACATCAAAGGGTTCAAGCAGCAGTCAGCGTCCGTAATTGCGATTGCTTCTGAGGGAGACCGCCAGATTGAGAGTTTGGCGGACCACACCATCTTTCTACCGCGTGCTTCAGAACTCCTGTCACCGATTCTGGAAATCGTTCCGCTGCAGCTTTTCGCCTACTACGTAGCGGTTCGCCGTGGTCTGGACGTGGACCGTCCGAGGAACCTGGTGAAGTCTGTTAACGTGGAATAAAACTCTCAGAAGGATTTCTGAGAACTGGGGAGCGCGGAAATGCTACCCAGACTAACTTTTGATGTTGGTATCTTTGGTGTCGGTGGGATTCTTTGCCTGATCAGTATTGCCGTCCTTCATACTGTCCTTCAGGGCTCGAAAACCGTCGCCCAGTCCTTTGCCTAGTTCCGGCAATCTCTTCGGACCAAACACGAGAAGCGCAATAATGAAGATCACAAGAAGGTGCATGGGTTGGAACAAACCTTCGAACATTCAAACCTCCTCGTAAGACAAATTCATTGTACCCCCCAGCGACGACCAACGTCGCCTTCGGCTTATTCTGAGCGGCCCACTACTTGCCCCTGCCCCGCATGTTACTTCAGTTATATTCCGGCCTGTCATTACGAAGGGTAATCTGAAGGCAATCCATACGTGTTCGCTGGAGGATTCTTGCGTACGGCTGTTTCCGCTTTTCTTCTCTTCGTTGCCCTATGTTCAGCGGTGGCTGAAACTTCACTCGTCAACCCCGTCACATGTTCAGAATTGTTGACTCTTCTTGCGAGTGGCGTCCCGAATCAACGAATTGCGCGAATCGTGAGTGCTCGCAAGATTGGCTTTGCCTATACTCCAGCAACCATGATGGTTCTATCCAGGGCTGGCATGAGCACGAACTTGTCCAACCTGGTGCAAGGACTCGCCTCGGGAAGCCATGTGGGCGCTGACGAGGGATGTTCGACTTCATTGACTGAAATTGCTTCATCCTCCCATGCACAGGATTTCAGTTCTGCCGAAGACTTGACCGGCAAATTGTTGCGAAGGCACCCGGAGAATCCTGCTCTGCACCTTGCTCTGGGTTATTTACTGCGCCAACAAAATAATCTGGACGAAGCCTTTGATGCTTACAGCGATGCCAAAGAACTGGACCCAGGGAATCCTGAGATCCACAACGGATTGGCGCACATTTTCTTCGCCTCAAGCGATGCTGAAGGCACGATTGGCGAGGCCAGAACTGCTCTGAGCATAGACCCCCAAAATGCCGAAGCCCATGGTCTATTGGGTTTGGGTCTATTCCTCGATGAAAAATATGACGCGGCCATGAATGCCTTTGAAGAGGCGCTTACCCGCGACCCAAAAGATGCCGAGGCGTATTTCGGAATTGGTTTAACCCAGCGCGCGCTCGGCCAGTTAAGTTCAGCGGCACGGGCTTTCCACCGGTCGATTCAGCTCGATCCGGATTCTGGCGATGCTCAACGAGAACTTGAGCTGGTATTGATCGATCTCGATCGAAAAGACAATAAATCTGCGGCAGGCAGTAACCTGCCTTCCGCGCGGGGCATGGTTCCGAGCTTCGGGCGGTAAGGCCGAGTTCGTGGCATCCGTACATGTACTGCCGTGCCATCGGCAATCGTAAGTCGCAGTAATAGAATATTTTGCAGATTTGTTTTCAGGGAGTTCCCATGAATTCGGCACCTTCTCCGACTCCGGCAAGTGTCCGGCCAACCAGCCAGCCGGGGGTTCCGGCTAACGTTCCCCAGAATCCTCCACGGATGACCCAAGATAAGCGCAAGCTGGTTCCGACACTGGCGCCTAAGCAAGTGGGTTACGGTCTCCCGTGCGCCGACTGCCGCACCTATTACGGCGCAGATCTGCCGGCGTGCCCAGTTTGCAAAAGCACCGAACGAATGTCTCCGACTGCTGCTCCCGTCCGCGCGACTGTGGAGGCCAGCGAGCCGATGCCCGATCCGGCCGAATTGGAAGAAGAGCGCGAGCGTTTTCTGCGCGAGTTTCATGCACAGGTCCTGGCGTCCCAGGGGTCTCTCAACGCCACTCCGACTAGATGTGCCAGGGACGAAAATCATCCCGAAGGCGGCGAAGCGGCCACCGTTTGCCAAAGTTGCTATGACCAGCTACAGGAACGGGTGGACGTGCTGGAAGCGGCTCTGCACATCGATGTGAAGGAAGCAGCGCAAATTGTATATGACGCCGTCTGGGCGGACCCTTCGGATCCCAACAAGACGTACCTGAACGCGGCGGCCGCGCTTTTGTCTGAGCTGCGGAAACGTTCGGGCGTCACCCCGACCTTCCGCCCCTTGCAACCTATGCTTGACTGAACATTCTTGGTTAGCCGAACCTGAGACCGCCGAAGCAATCGGGAACGTGAAAGTTGGGCTCCGGAGTATGAGTTGGCTGCCAAGCCAAATACTGACGAGGTTCCTTTTTCCCTTCTACTCGATAAAAGTTCGCCCGCCAAGGGCAAGCAGGATCGAATCTATTGGTGACTGACCTAAGTGGTACCGCAATCTCAGCCACCCAAATGCAGTTGGTCTCGTCGACCACTGCAGATCGCCGCAATCCGCTTTGCAGATTCGCCAGACCCTCCGGACGAATGTCGAGATCAATCCACATCCCATTCGGGCTGATCTCAAACTCTTTGTAGAAAAACGCCTGCGAGGGCTCGGGCTGCAAGAAAGCCTCCACCACATCGCGTTCCCAGAGCCGATTCCGCCTGCCGTTTGGCTCTGCATCTTCGAACACCCAGAGCTCTCGATAGTGGCACTCAAATCGCAGGAATAATGTTTGAGGAGACCACAGCGCTTGGACCTGAGTATGGAGAGAGGAATCGGGTGCTAAACCGCGCCAATCCGTACAAAAAGAAATTGGGACGGCCTTCTCCCATGCATCATTGGGACGGGCCGCATTGAGCTCAATCTCGTTTGGCACGAATTGGGCAAGGATCTCGTTCAAGCAGTCGGAGGCGTCGTCGCAAATCCTTCAGCTATGAATTTCCAGATCGACGCAGACCGGCATCTCCTCAAAAAGAAACCGAACCTCGATCCTCCCCGAATCGGCCAGAGAGTGGCAACTATAATCGGAGCCGGTTATCACGGTAGGCACGGATAGCATGCAACTATCGCCCATTCCCGCCAATTTGTTCTTGAAGTTCCCGGCAATCATATTAGCGATTTCTCCGATGGCATCCCATACTTGCTCTCCAACGTCGTCTGGCTGGATACCCAGCATCTTGGAAGCCATGAGAGTAGCTGATCTGGTCTCGCAACGAAGTGACAACACACCGCACAGCCGCCCGGCCAGTCCGACCATTCCCGTGAATTCGAGTGGAGAGGACGTCGGAGCTTCCACTTTGTGCAATTTGTGCGCCAACATGATCTCAAAGACTTCACGGGTGGCCAACTCGAGCAAGGGCAACCAAGTTTCCTGCCCCGTTCCCGTTTCTGTAGGTGCCCCGTCGGAGCTCATAGTTTTCCCTCCAGAAGCGGCAACACATGTTCTTTGACTTGTTCAGGGGTGAACGGCTTACGGATGTACCCGCGGGCTCCAATCGAGAGCGCCTGCACCACGTGCGATTCGGAACCCTCGGTAGTGATCATCACCACCGGAACGTTCTTAGCGGCTGGCACTCCCCGCAACTGCTGCAAGAATTCGATACCGTCCATCACTGGCATGTTGATGTCGCAGAGCACTAGATCCACGGTTCCGTTGTTGACTGCCGCCAGCCCTTCGGCTCCGTTGCCCGCCTCCTGTACGCGTTCCAGATCGAGTCCGGCTTGGCGAAGCGAGCGTTCGACAATTTTCCGCATGACCGAAGAGTCATCCACAATGAGTACACTGATTTTCTTCATGAATCTTCACCTACGCTTTGGCGCGTACCGGCCCTTCCGCAACCTCTGCTTGAATATGGTCTTCAGAAACCGGCACTGCCTTCCTAAGAGTTATCGGCGCCCCCCGCCACCACTTTAGCGGGGATAGAATTTGGGACAGACGCCCGGGAGGAATTCCAAGGCAAGTTCGCAGGCCTTTCCATAGGGCGCCGGAACAGGATACTCACGTTCGCCGATCCGGATTCCAAACGCACCCAAAGGTAATTACCACACGCAACAATCCGAATCTTGTCGGCACCGAATCTCGCCAGATAGCCGGAGGTAATGCGGGCCATCTCGGCGGGATCGCAACAGCTCTCAAACAAAATATCCCCGAGGCCGCGTTGACGCGCGGCACGATCGAGAAATTCATCCATCTGACTCGATCCCACCAGGCAAGCTTCGCTTCGGCACTCAAGCATCTGCTCGATAGCATTCAGCGCACCGTAGTCAATGTGTTCGCTGAAACTCATGTACAAGGTTCGGCTCGGGGCAACGTACTGGATCGGATACATGCGGAAACGTTCGAGCAACCGCAAGGGCAGCATTTGCGCGGCGACATTGTTCGTAGGCGGGCCTGTGTAAATCGGACAGGCCCACTGCCGCCCGAGTGCCGCGGTGACCTGTTGCTCGGTGACAAAGCGCATCGCTTGTAAACACTTCCCGATTTTTTGACCCCCCGCTGTGTGCATCTCCAGAGCTGCCCGTAGCTGTTCCTGCGTGATCAGGCCGCTGGAGAACATGAGTAGGCCCAAAGGAATGCGGTGCGAGTCAGGAAGAGACCTTGCATGAGCCGAACAGATTTCCACGAAACGCCGGTGTATGGCTCGAAACAGACAATGCGAAGAGCAATAACTCCGGCCGTGCAGTTGTATCCGGGGATTCCACCACCGAATCCGCCGGCCCATGCAAGTCATAAAAGTACAACCCGGCTCCCGACAATCACAGGCACGGATCTTTGAAAAAGGATCCGCGATCCAAAGGCGCTCGCACCATCGCCTCATGCGCTTATTTCTTTCATCGACAACTCGGCGGCCTGAGGCAGAACGACCTCAAGCACTCTCAATCCGTAATTCCCATCTACCACCACCACTTCGCCGCGAGCTATCAGTTTTCCGTCCAGCAACAGGTCGGCCGGTTCTTCCACACGTCGGTCCAGTTCGACCACCGCCCCCGTGCCCAGTTCGAGAATATCGCGCAGCAGCATACTTCGAGCGCCGAAGCGCAAAGTCACTGCAAGTTCCACATCGAGCAACAGATCGAGATTCCGCTCATTCATTCTCACGGCGGATGTCGAGTCGACGCCTCCCATAGGCTCGCTTCGATTTTCTTTTGGCGGGGCAGCAACATCGGCAGGTGCGGCGGCGATCAGAGAGGCTTGCAGAGCCGCACTCATTTGGCATTTCAGCCGAATCCCGATTGAAGCGTCCCGAGCCGTTGAAAGCCAGCCAGCCGACGCCTCGGACCAGGACGGCGCACCAGGTTCAAGGCGTAGCTGGACTTCTCCCCAAACCGGTTTGAGCGATGTCACCACGTAGCCGGCTACCTGGCGAAGGAATTCCTCGAAGGCTTCCTGATACTCGTTGCGGAATTCGGCACCAGGGTCTGCCGGCTCCCCGAGAAACAGTTGCGCGACGGTGATTACCACGGAACGTGCGGCTCGCATGCTCATCTCGCCCCGCAAAGCTCCGGCAGCCGCAACCAAGACCTGATAATCGCTTTGACCCTCCTCTGGCGTCTCAGGGGGAGGTTCGGTCGTTTGCTGGATGGCAAGAGTTTGTCCCGCAACTTGTCCGAGGACGTAAGCTACGCTTTCCGCCCATTTTTGTAAGTATTCCGCAGTCCGATCTGGAGTGGCGCTACCATCCGGGCGTCGGACAGTTTCGTCTGGCATGATCAGTCCTTTCCCCGGGGTAGCCCAGCAAGTTCTAAAATCTGCGCGGCGCGACACGTTCCAGCCCGGGCCACGCTGGCACTGAACATGTTTTGTCCCCCAACCTGAACCAGTGCGGGGCCGTGTGCGGGGTGACGCAGCAGCAGCAGGGCGCCGGGAGTCAATCGCATCAAGTCCCGCAATCGTGCTCCGCCAGTCTGCACCTCAAGGGTTACCGAGAACGGGCAATCCAGCAGATGAGATCGCAGTTGCCTTTGCGATTCGGGGTCGACAGCGCGCCGCTCGTGTACCCAACCGGCAGAGACCTTGCGCAGCAGGGCGTTCGAAATCGCGGCAGGCAAAACCAAATTCAGGGTTCCTCGGGTCTCAGAAATAGAAAGCTCGAAGCTCAGCGACAGTGTCTTTTCTTCAGGAGGCATCAGACGCTGAACACGATCGCTGCGCAGGCGCTGCTCGAATTCAAACTGCAGGGCGAGAACTTGCCAGGCTTTCTGCAACTCCCGGCAAATGATGCGCACCACGGTTTCAACGATCTGTTCTTCGATGTCGGTGACTTGCCGCTCCGGCAACGCTCCTTTGCCTTCACCTCCGAGAAGCACATCAATCAGCGGAAACGTCGCGGAAAGGTCGAGCTGCAACAACGCAGTTGCCCCCACCGGCAGCAACTGGATACTAGCCAGGTAGGTGAGTTCGGGGACACGTCGCAGGAATTCTCCATAAGTCAGGTGCTCGGCGGACACCAGCGCCGCCGTAAAGCTGACGCGCAGGTAAGCTGCAACCGAATGCGTCAGTTCGCGGGCAAAACCTTCATGCAGCGTGTTAATGGATTGCAGTTGCTCGCGTCCGATCTGCCCCGATTGCCGCGCGTCCCACAGAGATACCACAGGCGCGTTGGATTTTGCCGACCCGCCCCCCCGCGCTGCCCGTACCATCGCATCAATTTCTTCTTGATTGAGGACTTTTTCCATTCTTGGCTCCGTTAGACTCCGCTCGCGGCTTTGGCTCGCGTCGATGACGAGCCATGCACATTGGTGAGTTCAGACAGTTGGGCGCGCAGCCGCACCACGGCCACGGAGTGGATCTGCGAGACGCGCGACTCACCGATGCCCATAACCGCGCCAACTTCTTTCATGGTCAGCTCCTCGAAGTAGTAGAGAGCCAGCACCTGCCGTTCTTTTTCCGGCAGTGACTGAATGGCCTGTGTCAGCAACGCCTTCATCTCCGATCGCAGACAAAGTAAAAGGGGTGTCTCCTGCGGATCATTCGGCAGATACTCGCAGAGGTCCTCCTCTTTACCGTCGCGGCTGCTCTGGATACGCAGGCTGCCCACCTCAAGGCCGTCTATCTCGCTAAGCAGCGACTGCAGTTCGCGGAGTTCCATTCCCAATTCAGTGGCCAATTCGGGTTCGGTGGGATGGCGGCCCAGACTAGCCGACAGCCGCTGATGAGCTTCTTCCAATACTCGTGCCTTCCGGCGAAGATCGCGAGGGCTCCAGTCCATCTCCCGCAGGCTGTCGAGAATCGCACCCCTAATGCGAAACTTGGCGTAGGACGCAAATTGCACATGTTTGGTGTGATCGAACTTGTGCAGCGCGTCGATGAGACCCACGACCCCAGCGTGGACCAGATCTTCAAACGGCACATGACGGGGTAGCCGTTCGTGAATGCGCCGGGCAATGTAACGCACCTGGGGCAATTGATCGAGCAACAGGCGTTCCCTTTCCTCCTCGTCGCGCCAGTTGGTGTAGGCGTTTCTTGCCGACCCTTCACTCATGACTTCCCTTTCTGCGGGGCTTGTGCCCGAGTTATCGCAGAGTGCCTACCGATTGAACCTGCACCACCGGCGGAATTTCTCCGGGTGAGAGCACCACCAATTTCGGTATGAACGGTTCAAGCAAACGCTTCAGGTGAAAGCGCGCTGGTGTGGAACACAACACGACTGGGCTGGCGACCGCAACCTGTTCGCCCGCCACCTTTCGCAGTCCTTCGAGAATGCGACGCACAAACGAGGGCTGCAGTCCCGCGGCCGCGGTCGTGGAAGTGGGAGCTGCGAAGGCCCGGCTCAACTCTTCCTCAACCGAGCTGTCCAATGTCACCACTCGCAACTGGCCGTCCTCGGCGAGCAACGGCCTTACCAAGGCGCGTCCCAGGGCCTGCCGGGCCGCTTCCACCAGAAGCACGGGATGCTTGCTGACCGAAGCCGTGTCGATGAGGGTCTCGAGCACGGTGGCTAGGTCGCGAATCGGCACCTGCTCGCGCAAAAGCTGCTGCAGTACTTTATGTACTTCGCCCAAACTGAGAAGCTTTGGAACCAGTTCCTCGATCAATTTCGGATGGGAGTCAGTCAGGCGGTCCAGCAACCGCTTCGCCTCTTGCCGGGTCAACAGTTCGGCGGCATGTTGCTTGATAACCTCCGCCAGGTGCGTGGCCAGCACCGACGTTTGATCGACCACGGCATACCCTTTCGCCAGCGCTTCACTTTGCCGTGCCGGAGAAACCCAGAGCGCGGACACTCCGAAGGCTGGCTCGCGCGTGGCCGTCCCGGCAATGGGCTGAGGATTCGGATCCGAACCAATGGCCAGCATCTGGTCGGGCTGCATCTCCCAGCGCGCGACTTCCACACCGCGCAGTGAAATCACGTACTCGTGCGGTTTCAAGCGGGCGTTGTCGGTAATATGTACCGGTGGGACGATGAAGCCTAACTGCTGGGCCAAACCGCTCCGCAGGGCCCGGACCCGCGCGAGCAACTGTCCGCCGCGTTGCTGATCCACCAGAGTAACCAGTGCGTAACCAACTTCCAAACTGAGCTCGTCCAATTTAAGGAGGTCTTCCATAGTTTCCTGGGGTGGTTTCTTTTCTGCCGCCGCCGTCTCGGCGGCTACTTTCTCCGGCTCCGCTTTCGGAGCCCGCCACGCCATAAGTCCGACTACGCCCGCCAGAAGAAGAAATGAGAATTTAGGCAGGCCTGGAATTGCCGCCAGAAGGAGCATCATCGCCGAGGCCAGGAACAGTGGCCTTCGCCCAGAGAGCAATTGGCGACCAATATCTGTCGATAACGTGCTCCCTGAGGAAGCCCGGGTGAGCACCATGCCTCCGGCCATGGAGACCAGCAGCGATGGAATCATGGTGACCAGACCATCGCCCACCGTGAGCACCGTGTAGGTCTTGAGCGCCTCGCGAAAAGGGATATCGAGCTGGAACACTCCGATCAAAAAACCCGCGATGATATTGACGCCAGTAATCAGAACTGTCGCGAGCGAGTCTCGCTGATTGAAGCGCGCAGCTCCATCCATAGCGCCATAGAACTCGGCATCGTGAGCGATCTGTTCGCGACGAGCCCGGGCTTGCGCCTCGTCGATCAGCCCAGCGTTCAAGTCCGCGTCGATTGCCATTTGCTTGCCGGGGAGCGCATCCAGTGTGAAACGAGCGGTGACTTCCGCCGTGCGTACCGCACCGTGGCTGACCACGATGTACTGGATCGCGATCAGGGCGAGGAACAGAACGAAGCCGACAACATAGTTCCCCCCCACTACAAACTGCCCAAACGCTTCGATCACTCGTCCCGCCGCCGAGGCGCCTTCATTGCCGTGCAGCAGGATTCGACGGCTTGAGGCTAAATTCAAAGAGAGACGGAATAAGGTCAACAGCAACAACAAGCTGGGGAACACCGAAAACTGCGTGGGCCGCAAAATGTGGACCGCCGACAGCAGCACCAGTACCGATGCGGTAATGCTGGTAGCCAGCAGGATATCCAGCAGAATCGAAGGCATCGGCACCAGCATGACGAACACCAGTGCCACCGCCGCCACCGGAATCGCCCATTCCACCGCCGAACTTGCGCCCGACATCCACCCTTTCGCGTCAGGCATCGTTTAACTCCTTCCTCTCTCAACGATTCGGGAGGCGCGTTCTTGGGCGCGGAAAATCGCGGCCAGAATGGCCGCAACCACGGCGTAAAGCTTGGGTGGAATCGATTGACCGACCTCCACCGCACGGTAGAGTGCGTGGGCCAGTGGCGGATTCTCAATCATGGCGATGCCATGCCAACGAGCGATCTGCTTGATCTGCTGGGCGAAGAGGTTGCGCCCCTTAGCTACCACCACCGGAGCCGCCATCTCGGGCCGGTATTCGAGCGCCACCGCAAACTCGTTGGGATTGGTGATCACCACCGAAGCTTTCTTTGTGTCTTCCAACATTCGCTTGCGCAGTACCTGGCGGCGCAGCCTGCGGATACGAGCTTTAACCGTCGGATGTCCTTCGGTTTCCTTGTACTCATCCATGAGGTCTTGGCGGCTCATCCGTAAGTCCGATTCGTGTTTCTGCCGCTCGATCAGGTAGTCCACGCCCGACCACAGCAGCAACACCAGAGTGGACTTCCAGGCGATTTCCCGCAGGTGGACCATCCAGAAAGCGCCGAGGCCCGCGACGCTCAGGTGAGTCAATCGCGAGATACCCGCCCAATCACGCAGGATCAGGCTGGCAGCCAGCCACGCGATGGCGGTTCCTGGCAACAGGGACTTGAGCAGCCTTCCCAGGGATGGGAGGGAAAGCAATTGTCCCAAGCGAGTCGACGGATTCATTCGGTCCCAGATCCGGTTGAAGTAACGAAGGGGAGAAGACTAGTCCGCCTTGCCCCACCGCAGCGACCATTGCTGCCGCCCAGCCCAGTCCAACTACCCAAGCAAGAGTGCAACAGATTTCCCAAGCGGCTCCTGTACCTATCCACCGGAAGGATCCCCAGTCTGCGAAGGACGCCTGATTAAGTTGCTCGCGTAGAAGGCCGCGCCATTGGCTGACCAGGGACATCGCTTGCGCGCAGAAACAGGTGACAACCGTTCCCAAAGCCATACTCGAAATCAGGTCCCGGCTACGCACGACTTGGCCTTTCTCGCGGGCCTTCTGCCGCTTTCGCGGTGTCGCCTGTTCGGTTTTGCTGGAGTCAGCCACAAATTCTCATTTCGCAAAGTGGAGCAGGTGTTCGCCTGTCGCGATAGCGGTAGCAAATCGGTATTCAAAGAAATTGGGCCATAAAGACAACGCTCCGCATAAAGACACCAGCGATAGCACGGTCTTGACCGGCAATCCGATGAACAGCACGGGTAATTGGGGCGCGGCTTTGGCAACAAACCCCATGGTGAGATCCACCAGCATCGTCACCACCACCGCCGGGGCCGCGATTTGCAAGGACGAGAGCCAGATTCCGCCGGAAATCTGCAAGAGGGCCTTCCCGATCTGCGAATGCCAACCAACGGTGCCAGGCGGCAGATAGGAGAAACTCGCCGCAATCCCGCGCAGCAGCCAATGATGAACATTGGCCTGCAGAAAAATCAGAAGCGTGATCAACTGGCTCATCGTTGCCAGGACCGGCGTGTCCGCCTGAGTCTGTGGATCAAGAAGTGTGACGAGTGAATATCCAGCTTGTATTCCGATGAGCTGCCCGGCGGCGAGAGCACCTTCCACGATCAATTGCAGGGTCAAACCGAGGATCATCCCGATCGCAAATTCTCCCAGGATCAGTTCCAGCCAATGAGTCTGCGCCTGAGGGGGAAGGTTGGCTACCGGATATAGCAACGCAGTCAGTGCCACAGTGAATGCAGCTTTGACCTGCATGGAGATCGCCTGACTGTTGAAGAAGGGCGCGAACAGGATCAGCGCGGAGACACGCAGTCCAACCGAAGCTGCTGCCCACAAAACGGTCTCGACATGCAAAGCTTGCATACGTTCCTACCGCAGGTACGGACGGAAATCAGAAAAAACGTGCACCGTGAAAGCCGCCAGACGGTGCGTCATCCACGGCATTAGCCAAAACAACGCAGCCGCGACCGCAGCGAGGCGCGGCACAGTAGACAATGTGCTCTCCTGAAGCGAGGTCAGGACTTGCGCCACATTGATCGCGAGGCTCACCACGGTCGCGATCGCCAGCAAAGGGGCCACAATCCAAAGCGCTGTTTCAAGCGTGTTGCGAGCCATTTCCACTGTCAGCGCAGTTTCCATAACCATCCTTCAGGAGAAACTCTTCATCAAGGAACCCACCAGCAGGTTCCAGCCGATCGACCATCACGAAAAGAAGAATCTTCAGCGGGGTTGATATCACTACCGGGGGCAACTGCAGCATGCCCACGGAGGTGGTAATCGACGCGACCACCATGTCGACGATCAGAAAAGGCAGATAAAGCGCCGCTCCGATCTGAAATCCCGCTTTCAACTCCGACAGAATGTAGGCTGGAACAACTACTCGCATCGCTACATCTTCCGGTCGAGCCGGGCGTGGCTCTTTGGCAAGTTCGAGAAAAAGTGCAAGATCCTTTTCTCTGGCAAACTTGAACATGAACTGGCGCAATGGTCCGGCCCCGACCTCAATCGCCGATACCGCATCAAGTTTGCCTTGCTCGTAAGGCACCACCGCCTGCTGCTGAATCGTCGTCATCACCGGCTGCATAAGAAAAAAGGTGAGGATCAACGACAATCCAATCAGAGTCTGATTGGTCGGAGGTCGTCTGAGTTCCCAGGGCTTGCCGTAAGAAGTGAAAAACGACCAGCAGCCTCACAAATGGAGTCATCGCCAGAAGCAATGCGGGCAGCAGAGTGAGGAGCGTCAGCAGAACAACGATGTTCCACGGCACGGAACCGGAAGCGCCACCCGGTGCCGTCCAAGGAAGCGAAGCCGTCCGCGGCCGAAGTATTGAGCAGTAGGTCAATTTCGGCAATGTGGTCGTCACAACCCCGAGGACAACGCGAACTAGGTTTGCTCGCCCCATGAAAGACTCAGCTGCGGTACATCTGGACACAGCCGTCGGGGTTCAACTCCCGGAAGGCCCACGTTGGAACTCCGTCATCGAACGGCGGCTCGGGTTCTCTCGCTTTCAGATTTGTCAGAAGGGATAGTGAGTTTTCCGTGCTACCAATCAGAAACAGTTGTGCATCACACTCCAGCAGCGTGATCAACCTGTGTTCCCCAAGAGACAAGGTCTCGCGCAAGCGAAGTTTCCGAGGCTCCCTCTGCTTCCAGGTACGCGCGCTGCGCGCAAACCAAGCGGTTATGTTTGAAAGTTGAATCTTTGCCTCGTTCATCGCTCCCCTTTCGCAGCTTCCAAGCTTCACGCCAGATCCGTCAAACGCACTGCCAGACGATCTCCCACTACTTCAAATTCGGCGTAGGCAATCACTTCACGGTTCACGCGGACTGGAACATCCTTTTCAATGCGCCACAGGGAATTCACTACGGTTTGCTGGGCAAGCCGCAAAATGTCCGCAACTCTGAAACTCGGAAGCGGAATATCCACCGTGAACTCGCAGGCCAGGTTTTTCACTTGTTCCCAAGACTCCGGACTGGGATTTGGGCGCTCGGGGTTTTCCGGACTGGTGAGTGCCGTCATACCGGAGATCGCCTCGATTCGATCCGGTGACACATCAGCATGTACCGCACCGAGGACCGCCGGAGATCAAACGGAATCTACCCGGAAGGGCATGCGCCAATAACCGATTGACTCTAGGGGTGATCCGTTCGGTCGCTGACGCGAGAAGGAGATTCTGTCGGCAACCTTCCATGATTTCTTTGGCCCGAGAGATTAGAAGGGACTCATCACAACCGCTTTTGGGAACCGCATCGGGACCTGTGCCCCATTCGGGAAGATCCGGAACGGGGCACAGTCCTCCGATTTCATCCTTGCTTAATATTGATGGTGTCTTGCGTGATCTGATCAAACGTCGTTACAGCCTTGGCGTTGGCTTCAAATGCCCGCTGGGCAATGATGAGATTGGAAAACTCGGTGGAGATATCCACGTTGGAAAGTTCGAGTGAGCCTCCGGCGAGAGTGCCACGTCCTCCGGTGCCAGCAGTGCCAACTACGGCCTGACCGGACGCCAGCGTTTCGGTATAGTCGGTATTCCCCACCCGCTCTAGACCTTGAACGTTGGAAAAGCTCGCTAGCGCCAATTGCCCAAGGGCCGCAGTTTTTCCGTTAGTAAAAGTACCGGTTACGGTCCCATCCGCACCGATACTGAATCCGCTGAGGGTGCCGCTGCTGGATCCATCCTGTTGGGTGGAAGACGTGCTGCTCGGTGCAGCGACCTGGGTGATGACGGGGGTTGTCCCGTTCGCCAGGTTCCAATTGAATGTCATGTCTGAGGCACCGTCGGCGAAGGAGGTGATAGGAGCAGCGACGGTGGTGATGAGATTACCCTTTCCATCGACCGGCCCAACCAGTTTCCATTGCCATCGAAAGTTAAGGTTCCGCTTGCCAAAATCCCGGTTTGATTGACTCCCTTGATCGGGTTCAGATCGCTGGACGGTATCGAGAGTTGGTAGCTCCAGGTGTTTGCCGCGGTCTTGCCGAAGGTGAAGGTGAGAGTATGACTGTTGCCTAACGAATCATAGATCGTGACCGGCGTTGAATATGGAGTGTCGCCGACCGCGGCACCAGCGTTCAGATTGGTCTGGATCATTACATTGGATGTTCTGGTCGGCGGACTGGTCGCACCGGCTCCGAGCTGCAGAGGACTAAGACCTCCACCGGTGTCCACGACGCCGTTGACTGCAGGGTAGCCCAATACCTGCTGGCCTTCTGCGGTGATGAGGTTATTATTCTTGTCCACGGAGAACGCTCCGTCACGGGTATAGCTGATCACGCCGTCACTGCTTTTTACGGCAAAGAAGCCATTCCCCTGGATGGCGACGTCGGTGCTGACACCGGTGGCTTGCACGCTGCCCTGGGTGAAGTTTCCGGGGATGGAGCCGACCATTGCGCCGGCTCCGAGTTGGATCGGATCGCCAGAGCCGCTGGTTCCCATGTTTTGGTAGAACAGATCGCTGAATAGCACGGTGCTGTCTTTGTAACCGGTTGTGTTCTGGTTCGCCAGGTTGTTGGCGATGGCAGAAAGCGCGGTCGATTCGGCGGTCAGCCCGGAAAGAGGAATCGAAAAATTCGGCATGAGTGTGCTCCTTCTATCGAACTCGTTTTAGTGGTTTGACGTGGTTGAGCCAAAGGCGGTGCTCAAAGTCTGGTTAATCTGGGCCAGCTGATCCAGCATATTGAACTGCACCAACTGGGTGGTGAATTGCGACGGGTCCACGGGGTCGAGAGGAGATTGATTCTGCAGTTGCGTGGTGAGCAGCTGCATGAACGAGTTCTCCAAGCTCGTAGGTGAACTCTGTCCAGATGCCGCATTGGACGCTGGTGGATTGGTGGCGACTTGATGCGCGATTCCCTGAATCATGACTCATTCCCTCCTAGCAGCGTCCTCGCCTACGCGAGGACGCTGAGCGTCGTTCTTACTTGGCTGTTGATGTCGTTTTCCTGAGCGTCGTTCTCGAGATCATCACCAGGTAAGGTCGCCTCTAGCGGCGCCGTGCCCTGATGAAAACTCCGCGATTGGTGGTTCGATCCACTCTGGAACCCGGATGCGGTTCCGCTGCTGTTTTCCAAATAACGAACACCTTCAAAGTGGACGTCATGCTGGTGTAGTGCGGATTGCAGCGGCGCCAATTCGGAACTCAGAAAGCTGCGCAGGTTGCCTTTGTCGCTTCCCACTGTGAGTCCGACCTGACTATCGTGAATAACCGTGTGCACGTCCACGTTGCCAAAGGCCTGGGTGCGCATCCCGATATGCATTTCTGACTGGGTGAGTCCTTGAACCAGGCGCGCGACTTGCACTTGCCCGGTAGCTGGAGAAGACACCTCCTGAGTTCTCGGAACAACGCCAGAGCTCAAGTTGCCCGACTGATCCGCTGCCCGTTGCACTGGAGTGGTTACAGTCGGCGAAGCAGCCGTGACCTCAGCTGATTCAACGACGGTGGCCGCGGGATGGGGGTTGAGGGACACGGAGGGAGCAGCGCCGACCGGCTGTGGGGCGGACGCAGGGATAGGTGCCTGACTCGAAATTGATTCCGAGGCTGAAGACGCGCTCTTATCGGATACAGCATTGTCAGTCTGGCTGGCGATGTCAGGCTGGGTTGTGGAAGCATCCCCACCGATGATTTTCTGAGGACGCGGCGCATCGGCAGGCGCGTCAAGATCATCCTTGATCGATGGACCACCGACAAAGTGAAACTTCCTGGTAGCGCTCGCCACATCTTGTGCACGATTTTGAGGAGCCTGGTGGGCGCCCCTGGAAAAGATCGGGGAATCATTCTGTTTCGGAGTCGTCGTTGGCTGAACAGCATCACTCCCAGGGGGCGGGGTAACAGGAATGGGAGAAACGACAATGGTTGAGGACAATCCGGATTGCGCCGACTCAGGAAGTGCAACCTTTGAGGCCGCAAGAATGTCCGGCGCAGGAATAGCGGCCGGTGCTGATGGTTCCGCGTTAGGGACCGCGGGTAAGCTTTGTGGCGCGGCTAAATCATCTTTTTGCGAATTTGGGGCAGCTTTCAGCCCTGCTAATGACTCGCTACTTACCTCAGCAGGAGAGACGCTAGGGCTAATCTGCGGGAGCGAAACATCCGCACTTTGTGATGTCTGAAAATCGGGTTCTGGGATCGGGCGGTTGGGACGGGCAGCCATCGTTGGTGAATCGCCCTGCACGCCGGACATTCCAACCATCGCCGGTAGGACTTCCGGGTTTGCCTCTGCCGAGACTCGAGGATTATCGGGAAGTCCGCTGCATACTTGCGTTGGGCCTGAAACATCCGGCGCTTTAGCCGTTTCGTTATTGCAGGCAACGCCCCCCGGCGAACCGAGTTCGACAACGGGGATGGACAGTTGGACAGATATTTGGGTAAGCGGGTTTGGTTGAGGCTGCGGAGTCAGGCATCCCCAGTTTTCGTTCAGTGGCTTAGTAACTCGATTGCGCAACAAAGCGGGAGAAGCCGGGGTCGGCGTTGGCTGCGATGCCTGCGAATGATCGAACGCAGACGGCGGGTCTTCGGAGGGAGCGGGGCTGGCGGATTCACAGCCATTTTGTAACGCTGGGTTGTGAAAGAAATCAGAAAATGGCGAAGAGTACTTCTGGGATGCGCTCGAACTGTTGCTCTGGCCGGAGGCACTCCGGGAAGCGGCCTCGAGTTGAATCGAAGGAACCATGCTCATTCCAGTGTCGGAATTCACTCGGAGAAAAGCAGGTGAACGGCCAAAGAAGAAACGGTTTCAGGCAAGCGAAGGCATTCAACGAAAGCTGTTCAGGCTCAAGCAAATAGCAGATTTGACGATAGTGGTTTCATACAGGTTTGCAAGCAAGTCTGTCAGGACTGGGCAAGCTTTGCCGCCGCATGGGGCAAGAGTCGCCCAGTTGTCTATCGTGACCGCAGTACGCCAACAGACGGAAGCTTAGCTAATCTGCCACTGCCATCGTCTTGGCATGAACGCGAAAAGTTTCCTTCGCGCCCTCAGCTTCCACCACCGCCAGCGCCGCGCTGTTTACGATATCCTCCACCTCCGCGCCTCTTGGCAAGACGTACGCCGGTTTGCTCATTCCCATCAGGATGGGACCAAGCGCTTCCGCGCCTCCTACCTTAACCAGTAACTTGTAGGCGATGTTTGCTGACGCCAAGTCCGGAAAGATCAACACGTTCGCGCCATCAACTAGCGTCGTAAACGGGTAGTCCCGCTTAAGGATGTCGGGGCTGACCGCCGCGTCGGCCATGATCTCCCCGTCGACGATGAGATCAGGATTGCGCTGTTTCACAATCGCGGTCGCGATGCGTACCTTCTCGCATCGCGGATCATTGGTGCTGCCGAAATTCGAGAAGGACAGCATGGCGACGCGAGGTACGACATCGAACCGCATGGCGGCTTCGGCCGCACACAGCGCGATCTCCGCCATTTCCTCTGCCGACGGATCGATGTTCACGGCGCAATCAGCGAGGAAGAACAAGTCTCCCCTACGTGTTACCAAAGGATACAGAGCAGAGACTTTATGTACTCCGTCACGTACTTTGATGATCTGTAGTGCTGGCCGGATTGTGTCGGGATAGTGTTGCGTGATTCCAGAAACCAACGCGTCGGCATCTCCCATGTGCACCATCAGCGAAGCAAAATAATTTCTATTGTCGATGAGTTGACGCGCTTCACTCAGAGTTACGCCGCGACGCTGGCGCAGCCAGTAGAGTTCCTGAATATAAACATCGCGAAGTTCGGCGTTGGCAGGATCGACCACATCCATGCCATCCAATTCAATCCCAAGTTCAGCAGCCCGGCAACGAATGATGCCGGCATCCCCCAACAAGATGGGGCGGGCAATCCCTTCGTCGACCAAGATATGGCCAGCTCTGAGAACCTTGTCGTTCTGGCCTTCAGGGAACACTACACGCTTTGGCTTTGCTTTTGCCTTATGAATGATGAGGCGCATCACTTCATGGGCTTTGCCGAGCCTTTTTTCGAGTTGCTCTCGGTAGTCGGCCAAGTCCACGGGTTCCTGTGCGACTCCACTCTCCATAGCGGCACGAGCCACGGCGGATGCTTCCCACACTAGAACGCGGGGGTCGAAGGGTTTGGGAATAATGTAGTCGGGTCCGAAGGCGAGCCGCTCCACTCCATATGCACGACAAACCGAATCGGGGACATCCTCTTTGGCAAGAGATGCCAATGCTTTCGTCGCCGCCAACTTCATCTCTTCGTTAATCGCGGTGGCGTGAACGTCGAGCGCCCCACGGAAGATGAAAGGAAATCCCAGGACATTGTTAACTTGGTTAGGATAATCGGAGCGCCCTGTGGCAACGATGATGTCAGGCCGAGCAGCTTTCGCCTCTTCGTATGAAATTTCCGGGTCGGGGTTCGCCATGGCAAAAACGATCGGCTTCGCCGCCATCGATTTGAGCATCTCTTGGGTGAACGCACCCTTGACCGAACAGCCGACCAAAACGTCTGCACCAACCGCCGCCTCTGCCAATGTGCGCAGGTTGGTCTTCTGGGCGAATCTCTGTTTGTAGGGATTCATGCCGTCCGTACGGCCTTCGTAAACGACGCCCTTCGTGTCACAGATGATCACGTTCGCCCGCTTCACACCCAGGTTCACGTAGTGCTCGGCGCACGCGATACCGGAAGCTCCCGCCCCGTTGAAGACGACCCGAATCTCCGAGATTTTCTTGCCGATAATCTCGACCGCATTGATCAGAGCAGCTCCGGAAATAATCGCGGTACCGTGCTGGTCGTCATGAAAGACCGGAATATGCATGGTCTTTTTGAGGGCTTCCTCGATATAGAAACACTCGGGTGCTTTGATGTCTTCGAGGTTGATGCCTCCGAAGGTTGGTTCCAGCAACTGGCAGAACTTGATAATTTCGTCTGGGTTGTGGCTGTTCACTTCGATATCGAAGACGTCCACATCGGCGAAGCGCTTGAACAGCACCCCCTTGCCTTCCATGACTGGTTTTCCAGCGAGAGCCCCAATGTCACCAAGTCCGAGAACAGCCGTGCCATTGCTGATCACTGCTACTAGATTGCCGCGAGCCGTATACTTGAATGCGTCGTGAGGATTCTTCTGAATCTCCAGGCAGGGTTCAGCCACTCCCGGGGTATAAGCTAGACTCAAGTCGCGTTGTGTCCGGCACGGCTTGGTCGGTGTAACCTCTATTTTGCCGGGCCTTGACCCCGCATGGTACTCGAGAGCTTCTTGCTTGGTAATCGCCATACCTTACCTCCCCGGTGTCCTCACTCACGCGCTAGCCTTAATTTTTCTCAATCACTTTTCTGATGCGTTCGAACGCCCAATCAACTTCTGCTCTGGTAATGACCAGCGGCGGAGCAATGCGGATGACCTTGTCATGGGTTTCCTTACAAAGTACGCCTTCGTTCTTGAGCGCTTCGCAATACGGTCGCGCTGGGTGATAAAGTTCAATTCCAATCCACAAACCCTTGCCACGCACTTCCTTAAGATCAGGACTGTGCAGAGTATTCAGCAATCCCAGGAAGTACGCGCCCAGTTCGGCGGAACGCTCCACCATTTTCTCTTCTACGAGCACGCGCAGCGCGGTACGAGCAACGGCGCATCCCAATGGATTGCCTCCAAAGGTGCTGCCATGGTCGCCAGGCTCGTAAACTCCAAGAATTTCCTTTGAGGCCAGCACCGCGGAAACTGGATAGAAACCGCCAGCCAGCGCCTTCCCGACGATCAACACGTCTGGTTTGATTCCTTCATGCATGTAGGCGAACAGTCGACCGGTACGTCCCAGGCCCGACTGAATTTCATCCGCCATAAGGAGGACGCGATTCTCGCGGCAGATTTCTGCTGCTTCCTTCAGGAATCCTTCCGGCGGGAACACGATTCCGGCCTCCCCCTGAATCGGTTCGACGAGAAAGGCACACGTGTTCGCAGTGATGGCTTCGCGAAGCGCCTTGGGGTCGCCGAAGGGAATGATCTTGAACCCAGGAGTGAACGGACCGAAACCCTCGCGATATTGTTGATCGCTGGAGAAGCTGATCACGGTAACCGTCCGGCCGTGGAAGTTGTTGGCGCAAACAATGATTTCAGCTTTCCCGTCGGGAATGCCCTTGCGCTTGTATCCCCATTTACGAGCCGTCTTTACGGCAGTCTCGACCGCTTCAGCGCCAGAGTTCATGGGCAGGGCCATTTCGAATCCCGTCAGGTCGTGCAGTTCCTTATAAAGAAGCCCCAACTGATCGTTGCGGAATGCGCGTGAGGTCAATGTGACCCTGTGGGCCTGCTGCTTCAGGGTTTCCAGAATCTTGGGGTGACAATGTCCCTGGTTGACGGCAGAATAAGCCGCCAGACAATCGAGATACCGTTTGCCCTCGGTGTCCCAGACCCAAACTCCTTCAGCACGTTCAATCACAACGTCGAGCGGATGGTAGTTGTGGGCTCCGTACTCCTGCTCTAACGCGACATATTCCTTGGTTCTCATGTGTTGCTCAATCATAGGCTCCGTAAGCATCTGTGTCCCTCTCTCGTGACCAACCGATAATATTTGCTTATCAGCGTCAACTTGCTTCCGATCTCAATCCTCCAGCAGCATGGTCAGCAGCGCCATGCGTACAAACAAACCGTTTCGCGCCTGTCGGAAATACAAAGCTCGTGGATCTTCATCGACTGATTTATCGAGTTCAACGGTGCGTGGCAGAGGATGAAGAATCAGTGCATCCGCTTTCATGCGCTGCAATACGGCGGAGTCAATCGCGAAATTCCGCAACCTGTTGACATCCCGGATCCGCTCCGGACGTATACGGGTCTGATAAATTACGTCCACTTCACCGATTACCCGATTGACGTCGGTCTCCACTTCATACTGGGTCCCATGCGCGTCGAGATACTCCAGAATGTCGGGTTTCATTTGCAGTTCGGGAGGGCTGACAAAGAACATCTTCACGCGTTCGAACTTCGCAAGAAGGTAAGCGAGCGACCGTGCCGTCCGGCCTTTGTCCAACTCACCCACAATAGCGACACTGAGCCCGTTCAGCGGACGCTCGCGATAGATCGTGTAAAGGTCGAGAAGAGCCTGCGTAGGATGCTGGCCGCCATTACCGTCGCCTGCATTCACAAGCGGAACTGGTGATACTTGTGCAGCTCGCTTGGCTCCGCCTTCTTCGTGGTGGCGGATCACGATCACATCCGAATACCCGCCGATAATCCGAATCGAGTCCTCCACCTGCTCGCCTTCAATTTCCGAAGAGAAAGTACGCGCATGTTCCGTAGAAAGCACACGGCCTCCGAGGCGGTGCATCGCCGCCTCAAAGGAAAATCTCGTGCGCGTGGAAGGCTCATAGAACAGTGTCGCCATGATGCGATTCTGATAATCCAGAGAACCACCGCGGGCAACCACGTGTTCCATGCCTCGAGACCGGTCAAACAATTCCATCAGCAATGGCACGGTGAACTGCTGCGATTCCACCACATGCCGGAGACGTGGCTCTCGCGCACTTCTTGATTGTGATCTCGGCGGATCGATAACTACCTTCGATGTCGACATCTCTATCGGTCTCCTACAGGCATGGCATGACGTTCTGTGTGTCTGATGATTGGCTCTGCCTGGTCCGGCAAAATGTGAGTTCCGGCGGCTCCGTTTACTGCTTTTCTCAAGTTCTGACAGGAAGTGATGATGGCCTCTTTTCCGCCATCCCGCAGAAATCGCAGCACCGATTCGACCTTTGGACCCATATTTCCTGGTGGAAAGTGTCCGGCAGCAAAATTTTCGGCAAGCTCTGACGAACTGACTTGCAGCAATGGACGCTGATTGGGCTTCTTGTAGTCCAGATAAACATAGTCGGTGTCGGTTGAAATCACGAACAAATCCACGCCGAGCTGCGCCGCTAGCAGTGCCGAGGCACGATCTTTGTCGATCACCGCTTCAACACCAAGAAGTCGCTCCCTATTCCAGGTCACCGGAATTCCGCCCCCGCCACACGCGATGACCAGAACTCCCTGATCAACCAGCGCCTGAATCACTCCAAATTCGACGATCTCGGTCGGGTTGGGTGACGGCACAACGCGCCGATAGCCGCGCGCCGCATCTTCGACAATTTGCCATCCAAACTGGCGCTTCTTTTCCTCGGCGTCGCCACGTGAATAGAACGGACCTACCGGCTTGCTGGGACATTTCATTGCAGGATCGTCCAACGACACAACGCTCTGGGTGATCACCGTCACGACCGGCATGTCGACTCGCGCGGACCTTAGTTCCGTTTGTAGGGACTGCTGCAGGATGTAACCAATTTCGCCTTGTGTCGAGGCGTCACAAACATCCAACGGATGCCCCGGAACTTCGCTTGCGCCTCTTTCCGAGCGAAGCAGTGCGGCTCCAACCTGCGGGCCATTCCCATGTGTCAAAACCATGCGATAGCCATCGCGGATCAAACCGACAATCTCGATTGCCGAGCGCCGGGCGTTAGCCAGTTGTTCGGCGATGGTTCCTTTTTCTCCCGCACGAATGAGCGCGTTTCCGCCGACAGCGAGGAGAATAGTTTTCATAATTCGGCCCGCGACTTTTTCGATCCCCACTATCCGCAATCAGCGACCGGCCCGACGACTCCACGCCTTCCTAGACGTGAACCAGTTCCTGTAGCTCCACTAGGCCAGGCAGTTTAACGAATTCGCCTTTCATCAGTTCCAGCATGATTGCTTTCTGCACGTGCAGGCGGTTCTCGGCTTGCTGGTAGACGGCAGAACGTGGCGAGTCGATGACCTCGTCGGTAACCTCCTTGCCCCGATGAGCCGGCAAACAGTGCAGAAAGATCGCGTCTTTCTTCGCCCGGCCAAACAAGGCCGCATTGACTTGATAGGCGCCGAAAATCTGATCCCGCTTAGCTGTCTCCGCTTCCTGTCCCATGCTCGCCCATGCGTCTGTGTAGACGACATCGGCTTCGGATAGGGCTTCGAATGGGTCATGGGTGACGGTACAGCTGCCACCGGTTTCACGACCGCGTTCGATTGCCCACCTCTCCGCTTCAGTGTCGGGCTCGTATCCGTTTGGGGTTGCGACCCAAACATTGGCTCCCAGTTGCGCTCCCGCGAACATCAGAGAGTGTGCGACATTGTTCCCATCGCCAACGAAGGCGACCTTCAGCCCTTCAAGATTTCCCTTTTTCTCCCACATAGTGAGGTAATCCGCCATCGCTTGGCATGGATGGCTGTAGTCAGTGAGACCGTTGATCACCGGAATGCTTGCGTACTTCGCGATTTGCTCAACCACCTCGTGAGCAAACGTACGAACCATGATCCCTTCGACCATCCGCTCCAAATTCTTGGCCACGTCGTATACAGATTCGCGCTTGCCCAAGTTTATTTCCGCTGGAGACAAGTAAACGGAGCAGCCACCCAACTGCTGGATACCCACGTCGAAACTTACTCTGGTTCTTAGTGACGGTTTCTCGAAAATCATCGCCAGCGTCTTTCTCTTGAGCGCATCCGCATAGGTGTTGGGATGGGTCTTAATCTGGCGACCTAGAATCAGAAAATATTGAATTTCAGCTGGCGAGAAATCTCTTATGGATACGAAGTCCTTTCCTGTCATTTGTGTGCTCCTGCCAAGGCCGGCTCATGGTCCTGTGTGAACTTCTGCAGGACTTCTGTCAATCCCGGTTTGGAGATCTCTTGCACTTCATAAGTCACACGCAGGTTCGGTTTGTCGATTTTGATGACTCGTGTCAGGTCGATTGGAGTCGCTATCAGAACCAGATCGCACGGGGTTCTACGGATGGTCTCTTCCAATTCGTGACGCTGCATTGCGCTGTAACCCATGGCTGGCAACAGGCTGGTCAGATGGGTGTAGCGTTCGAAAGTGCCTCGGATCGACCCCACAGCGTAAGGCCGAGGGTCGACGAGTTCAGCAGCACCGCACTGGCGAGCTGCGACGACGCCGGCCCCATACTGCATTTCTCCGTGGGTGAGCGTCGGACCATCTTCTACAACCAAGACCCGTTTCCCTCGCACCAGGTCCGGCGACGAAAGCGAAACGCGGCAAGCCATCTCAACGACTTTCGCCTCCGGATTGCTGCGCCGTGCATTCTCACGGACCGTTTCGACATCGTGCTTCTCCGCGGTGTCGACCTTGTTGATCACCGCGACGTCGGCACGACGTAGGTTGATTTCTCCTGGAAAGTATGCGAGTTCATGCCCAGGACGGTGCGGATCCACGACCACAATTTCCAGGTCTGAAGCGTAGAAGGAGGTGTCATTGTTTCCTCCGTCCCACAAAATGACGTCTGCTTCGGTCTCCGCTTGACGAAGAATCTTCTCGTAGTCGACTCCCGCATACACCACTGTTCCGAGTCGAATATGAGGTTCATATTCCTCGCGCTCTTCGATAGTGCATTGGTGGAAGTCGAGATCGTCCATGGTGGCGAAGCGCTGCACGGCTTGAGCCGCAAGGTCGCCGTAAGGCATCGGGTGACGGATCACAACCGGCTTCCACCCCGCAGTTCGGAGCTGGGCGGCAACCAACCGGGATACAGGGCTCTTGCCGCATCCGGTCCGGACAGCGCAGACCGAAATGATCGGCACGGTGGATTTCAGTTGAGTGTGTTCCGTTCCGAGCAGCCAGAAATCCGCTCCCGCAGCCACAGCCCGCGATGCCAGATGCATCAGAGTCGGATAGGCCACATCGCTATACGAGAAAACCACCGTGTCGACCTGGTGTTCCTTGATTACCTTCTCCAGGTCTTTCTCTTCGAAGATGGGAATTCCGTCAGGGTAAAGAAAGCCAGCCAGAAGCTCCGGGTATCGTCGTCCCGCGATATCAGGAATCTGAGTCGCGGTGAATGCGACGACGTGGAAATCAGGATTATTGCGGAATACAACGTTGAAATTATGGAAATCCCTGCCCGCCGCACCAAGGATCAGAACGTTTTTCATGAGTTGCCCTCACGGTGATCTGTCTTAACTCCGTATCTTCAAGGTTCGCTTGCGCCTGGGGCAGTGCCGCTTATCACAGCGAAATGTGACCGGCGAGTATCCCGCACGCCTAGGCGAGTGGAAGGCGTTATGACCCTATGTGACAGGTGTCACAGAAAGATGGAACTTCTGCATGAATAATGAGGTCGTGAGTTCACTCCGCGAAGTGACCGGAGGCTGATATGAAGAAGCTACTATTCATCGTTCTGTTACTTTCGGCCCTGCAGCTCCTGGCAGTTGACAAGACCCTCATCACCGTGAAAAACAGTTCCACCAACAGCGGCGTGATCATGGTGAACATTCACGAGGATGGGAAGCCACAGGAACTACAATGCACAGAATCTGCTCCCAATTGCGTGGCTCCTCAGGCAGGAAATTATTGGATGGTAAGGCTGCCGAAAAATCATGGGCTGTATGATTGCGACAACGTCGATTTATATCTTCAGAACGAAGATCCGGAGACGGCGCAGAAGGTAGGCGAGTTCTGTCTGAACACCAAGTGAGGGATTCTTAGTGGTCGAGGGCGGCCTAGGCTAAAGCGACAATAGGCACCGCCACCGTCACTTCTGTGCCTTCGCCGCTCTCGGATCGGATCGTCAGTGTTCCGTTGACTAGAAGAGCGCGTTCTTTCATTCCAATCAGCCCAATACTGCTTCCCGTCTTCAACTGAATCTCCGGCAATCCAATCCCCTCATCTTTTACCGCAAGCCGCAAATAACCCCCAATGACGTCCAGCGTAACCGACACCTCTTCGGTCTTGGCATGCTTTGAAACATTACGCAGACACTCCTGGAAAATATGATAGACACTACTCGCCACATCTTTAGGCAAAGAATCAGGAACTCCGCTGCTGGAAAAATGCGTAACGATCCCAGACCGCTCTTGGAATTCTTCGCAGTATTGTTCAAGAGCGGCTTCCAAGCCGATATCGTCCAGGATTGACGGATGCAACTGGTGAGAGATCTGGCGGACGCTTTCCGCGGCATCCATGGCACGCGCCTGAATTTGCCGGAGATCGTTCACCGTTCCTTCGGATTGCGTCTTTGCCACCATTTTCCCGATATCCATCGCAAGATAAGCAAGCTTCTGACTGAGATCGTCGTGCAAATCCCGTGCAATTCGTCGACGCTCGTCGTCCTGTGCGGTCATCATTCTTCCGGCAAGCAATCGCAGATCATCTTTTTGTTTCCCGATCGCCTGTTCGTCGGCCCTGCGCTTACTGATGTCCGTTAGGAACGCGACAGCCAAAGTCTCTTGTGCCGTCCGAATGTAACTCAGGCTGATGTCGGCAAAAAATTCGCTGCCGTCCTTCCGTCTCGCATAAAGATCAAGACCAAGCCCCATGGAACGGTTCTGAGGATTTTCGAAATAGCGTTCCCGATGCTCTCTGTGAAGATCGCCTAGCGCTTCCGGAAGCAATTCTTCGACCGACTTACCGAGGAGTTCTTGCGCCGAGTATCCCAGAATCCTCTCCGCAGATGGATTTGCCATTACGATGGTTCCGTCGCGGCGAACGATGAATATGGCTTGAGCCGCAGCTTCAAACAGTGCGCGAGCTCTGGACTCGCTCTCGGATTTTCGTTGTTCTGCGATACGACGCAGTTTTACGGCTCGACGTACGTCGAAGGGCGCCGACAACAGTGCTGCGAAGGCGAGGAGGGATGCAATTACGGACGCTGCAAAACCGTTCCTCATGCTGGATAACCGGCTCTGAGAACGTTGTGCCAGAAGAGCGTATTCCTCGTTTTGTATTTTCTGACCGAGTTGCTCGATCGCACCCATCAGGTACCTGCCGCGTCCAGCCAAAATAATGCGCCGCGCCGCCTCAAGACCGGACTCGTTCTGAGCCCGGATTACGTCACCGAGAGATGTCAACCGCTCGGTGATGAGGGGCTGCAACGCGTCCAGGCGTGCCTGCTGCTGGGAATTGTCGCTAGTCAGCTGCTTGAGCCGGTCAAAACGCTCGGGGGTCAACCTGAGAGCATCGTAGTAAGGTTGCAGGTAGCTCGGTTCGCCGGTAAGCAGGTATCCACGTTGGCCACTCTCCGCGTCCTTCACGGAGGAAAGCAGCACATCCGTGTCGCGGATCACCTCCCGGGTATGATCCACCCACCGGTCAGATTCGTGGACTTTTCTGAGCGTCCACGCTCCGATAATGCCGATGACGATCAGCATTCCGAGCCCTAGCAATGACCATAGCAACGGCCGTCTGGAGAACGAATCGGTCCCGCGCAACTCACTCTCCGCAGTCTCCATTTTCTCCACGTCTCACCCCGACAAATTGGCAGTTATTCCGGAGCATAATACACTTCCACAATGAGAACACGGGAATGAAAATCCGAATTCTGCTCGGGGATGATCATGCTCTGATCTTGGACGGCTTGCGGGCTTCTCTGCAAACGCAGTACGAGGTCGTGGGATTGGCAACGGATGGCCGGGCCTTGATTGAAGCTGCTGAGCGGCTTAAGCCCGACCTCATCATTACTGATATCAGCATGCCTTTACTTAACGGGTTTGAGGCTGCGCGTCATATAAAGAAGACCGTGCCATCAGCCAAGGTGATTTTCCTCAGTCAACATCTCAATCCCGCGTATTTGAAACAGGCTTTAAAGCTCGGAGCGTCCGGATACGTCCTTAAGTCTGGGGCAACAGAAGAACTGCACAAGGCAATCACGGCAATCTTGCGAGGCCAGACCTATATTACTTCCGCTTTCGGCGACGATGTCCTGGCGCGGTTGTGGACCAGGGATGGAGAAGTGAGCAATGAGTCTGACGAACTCACCGAAAGGCAACGTGAGATTCTGCAGTTGATCGTCGAAGGTCGAGGCAACAAGGAGATTGCCGACGTTCTACATCTCTCGGTAAAGACGATCGAATTTCATCGCGCCCGAATCATGATCAAGCTTGGGGTCCGTACTGTAGCCGAATTGACCAAAGTCGCTCTCCAGCAAGGACTTATTCCGGAATAGCGAACTAGGGCAAACCCTAGTCGTCAATTGTTTGGCATTGGCATATTCTCGTTTTGGAAACTGCACATCGACGCGGAACAAAATGTTTATCAATTACCCAGGTTCAAAAATCGCAGTCCCCAAGTCACATCCAGGCTTGATCGACGGAGCGCGATGACCCGCAAACGAATCTTGCTGGCCGACGATCATTCGGAGATGCTCGATGAGGTGCGTACCCTGCTCGAGAAGGACTACGAGATCATCGCCATGGTTCAAAATGGGAAGAGCCTGGTGCAAGCCGCCAACGAATTGAAGCCCGACCTTATCGTCTCTGACATTAGCATGCCGGAAATGACCGGTTTTGAGGCCATTGCCAAACTCCGTGCGATGGGAATCGATTCAAAAGTCATTTTCTTGACCGTTCAGTCATCCTCTGGCTACCTTCGAAAAGCCAGATCTCTAGCGGCCCAAGGCTATGTGCTTAAGGTGTATACCTCCGAACAGCTACCTGCTGCTGTGGCCAGCGTCCTTAACGGCGCCCAGTACTTCTCGCCTCAACTAAAAGTTAGTGAAGCTATATAGCGCACCATTCCTCCGCCTTCCCGATCTCTTCGATCCTGTCCCTCTTCTCAGTGGGTTTTACGACGCTTCCAGCCCGAACTTTTGCGCGAAAAAAGACTAGGGATTCACCTAGTAGTCGCTCTTGCAAAGCACTAGTAAAGTTGCTTCATAGTTTGAAAGTGGGGCACTTCAAACGTTCTCTTTGAAAGGAATTCACAATGGCAACCACTTTGGCAAATGCAATGGTGAGCACGGCGGCAGTACCGGAGTTTTCTGATTTCGTGCAGCTTTCACGGAAGAAAAACACCTCGCACTCCCCTTATGGGCTGCCGATCGTCGACAATTGCATGACTTGTAAGCTGCGCAACGGCTCTAATTTCTTTTGCTCGCTCTCGTCTGCATCCATTCAAGATCTCGACCGGATCAAACATGTGAGTTGCTTTCCCGAGGGTTCCATGGTGTTTCTCGAAGGGCAGGCGCCCAGAGGCGTTTATGTATTGTGTCAGGGCAGGGCGAAGTTGCTGACCACCAACGCCGATGGCAAAAGCCTGATTCTCAAGATTGCCCAACCGGGTGAAATTCTGGGTCTACACTCCGCGGTAACCGGTAAGCCTCACGAAGTCACAGTCGAGACATTGCAGCCCTCCCAACTAGCTTTCATTCGTCGAGATGACTTGCTGAGGTTCCTGAATGAACACGGCGATGGTTGCCTTCAGGCCGCGGAGCACTTGGCCCGGGATTGTCAATCCGCCTACGACGTGATTCGCTCGATCGGCCTCTCCCATTCAGTTTCCGAAAAGCTGGCGCGCTTGTTGCTGCAGTGGTCAGCGGACGGAAAAGTGGTGGACGGAACGATTCGAATGAAGTTGGCGCTCACTCACGAAGAGATGGCTCAGTTGATTGGGACTACCCGCGAAACGGTAACGCGCACTCTGAGCGATTTCAAGAAACAGCACCTTTTGGAACTGTCGGGATCGACCTTAATCATTCGGAATAAAGCGAAGTTAGAGAGCTTGGTTCTGTCGTAATCCGAATCTCCTGGCAAACGTTGCAGTTCGAAAGGAAAGAATTATGTTCCTCCCCAAACTCTACGAGTGGGCTGAAATACGGGCCAACGGAGCAATCTGCCCAATACCAGGCTGCGGAGCCGTGGTCGTAACGTACCGAGTTGCCGACTCCCTCGACGAGCCCCGTACCCGGTACAACGGATCCTGCGAATTTACCTGCTCGGAATGCGGCTTCGAATTCGTGGCCTCCGGTAGCGACTTGATCTTCCGATCGGTTCCTCGCGATTGGCTTCTGTCCGAAGTTTGCCATGCCTGAGTCTGCCGGGACTTCGAGGCCAGGGACTTTTGTGACATCTTCAGTGATGAATCTCTTCGACGCCCTCCTTGAACTTGCCAGAAATTCGTACTGACCTCTATTCTGTCGGTCTAGGATTTTTCGGGAGAGATTGCTCGCTTAACTTATGGCTACACCGCAGAGAGTTTCCCAGGCACGAGATCGTGAAGACCGTCGCAACAACGATGGCCCATCTCACCTCGTGATTCGCCATTCGAAAATTGACTCTGAAGGCTGTTACACCACGGCGGCGATTACGAAAGGCGAGTTCGTTGTCGAATACACAGGCCCTCGCCTGACAATTAGGGATGCCGACGCCTTATACGACAACGATCCCCGAACCTATCTTTTCGGTCTGACGGATGGGAAGCATGTTATCGACGGGGTAGGTGTAGCCGCTTTTATCAATCATTCATGCGAGCCCAACTGCGAAGTGGATGAGATCGATGGTCGCGTGATGATTAAGGCGATTCGCGACATCGAAGTAGGGGAGGAAATTACCTACGACTACAACCTCTACGATGGAGACCTGGACGATGAGTCGCCATGCTACTGCAAATCCAAACGCTGTCGTGGAAGTATGTACTCTGAGGAGGAGCTTCAACGCCGGAACCGGGCTCTGAAACGTCGCCAGGCAACAGCTAAAAAAAAGGCCGGTGTCTCGAAGCCAACCGCGCGCAAGAAACGCCAAAGTTCGTTACGAGGACGTGGCCAAAGATCCTCAAGGTCCGGGCGGAAGTGACGCCCGTGAATTCATATTCACGGTCTTCAGAGTCGCAGCATTCCAACCGCCACCAAGCGCCTTAACGAGAAGCACACTAGCCACCATCCGCCTCCCGGATATTTGTACCGCGCTTCGTTCGTCCCCGAGAGCCGTGGTTTGCGCCGTAATGACTTCGAGATAAGTCGTGACGCCACCCTTGTACCGGGTTTCGGACAACCCAAGCGATCGCTCAGCCGCTGCTACCGCAGCGGTCTGCGTAGAGGACTCCTGTTCCAGAAAATGCAATGCCGCCAGATTATCTTCCACTTCTTGATATGCAGTCAGTACATTTTGACGGTAATTTGAAACTGCCTGGTCGTACACGGCTCTAGCTTGGTCATTGATTGCCCGCCGCCTGCCTACATCGAATACGGTTACCAGTGCCGACGCACCAACTGAGGCAAAACCACTCGGTCCCGAAAGCCAGTTCACGATCGACGTGCTTTCGTATCCAATACTCGGGGAGAAGTTAAACAGTGGAAAATAAGCCGATTTCGCCACACCGATGCGGGCGCTCGCAGCCTGAATTTCGCGTTCGGATGCCGCAATGTCCGGCCGACGTTCCAGAAGTTCTGACGGCAACCCAGGCGGAACCACTGGAGGAGTAGCATTCAACGCAGCGGCGGGCAAGACAAAGGTCGAGGCGGGTTCCCCGGCGAGTACCGCGATCGCGTGTTCATATTGCGTGCGTTGCTCGATCACATCGATCATCTGTGATCGAGCTGTCTCGAGTTGGGTTTGCGCCTGGGCTACGTCGACTTGCGACGCCACCCCACCCTGGTAGCGGTTCTCGGTTAATTGCAGAGCTCTTTCGTAGCTGGTGACGGTAGAAGCCAGCAACTGGGCCTCAGCGTCGAGTTCGCGGGCTTGGAAATAGTCGATCGCCAACTCGGCATGCAGGCTTAGGCTGGTCAGTTGCAAATCAGCCAAGCTGGCTTGCGCCTCGCTGCGATACGCCTCAACAGTTCGCCGAACGCGTCCCCAGACATCGGGTTCGTAGGACATGTCGAGAGGCAAGACTAGATCGTTGGTAGTGACAACGCCGCTCAGGCTGCCCAGCGGACGATTTCCAGAAAGCCGCTCACGGGTAGCCGAAGCGCCGGTGGAGATTGTTGGGTAGAGATCGGCCCGCGAATACCGCACCTGATCTCGCGCCTGCTCAAATTGTGCCTGAGCGGCCTTGAGATTTTGGTTTGATACGGCAATTTTTTCTTCCAGAGCATTCAATTGCGGATCTTGATAAATTTCCCACCACTTTCCGCGCAGGGCCTGGTCAGAGGGCTGAGCCACCTTCCAATTAGGCGGAGCTTCTTTGTACTCTGGGGCCGCAGGGGCAGAGGGTCGAGAGTATCTCGGTCCCACCGCGCAGCCGTTGAGCATGAAGCCGCCTACACAAACAACTGCAAAAAATGCTGCTCTGAATCCGGTATTCTGGGCGGGAGTCACTTCGGACCGCCTCCCGAATTTTGATTTTGGCCATTTTGCTGGTTTCCTGCCCCGGACCGCCCCCCGTCGGCGTTAGCCTGCGCTATACGGACTTGCTCACCGGAAACGATGGAATCCGGTGGATTGGTAATGATCGACTCGTTGCCCGACAGGCCCGAGGTCACTTCAACCGTAGACCCGAAATCATGCCCCAAGGTGATTGGCTCAAGCTGTGCGCGCTGACCATCGCCGACCACAGCTATCCGCAACCCCTCCGAACGGAATAGCAAAGTGTTTACCGGAATCAGGAAAGTGGACTTTGGCGTCGGCAGCTTCAGGTGAATCTGGGCGTAGGCGCCGCTCAATAAGGTTCCCGTCGGATTGTCAACTTCGATCTCAACCAATAAGGTTCGCGTTGTTTGGTCGATTGCACTTGCGGTACGCACCAGCTTGCCCTGAAATCGTCGCCCAGGAAATTCCGAGAGTTCCAAGTCTGCTGTTTGCCCTGGCTTCGTAGCCTGCGAATAAGCTTCTGGGACATTCACGTAGACGCGCAACTTGTTGGGTTGAGCGATGTGAAAGAGTTCCGTCCTGGTCCCTCCTCCGCTTCCTGAATCAATCAGAGCGCCGATGTCGGTATTTCGCGCTGTGATTACGCCATCGAAAGGGGCATAAATCTTCTCGAACGATTGCAATTCTTCCAAACGCTTTACGTTGGCTTCTCCGGACTGAAAATTGGCTTTCTGAGCAGCGTAGTTCCCTTCCGCATTATCAGCTTCCTGCTTGGATACAGAATCGCTCTTCAATAGACCGGCGTATCGGTTCGACGTAATTTCCGCAAGATTCAGATTTGCCTGGGCGGTACCCAAGTCGGCGCGAGCCTGGCGCAATTGCTGGTCTACTTCCGGGGTTTCTATCTCTGCTAACAGTTGGCCGGATTTCACATGGGCGCCGATGTCCACATACCATTTCTTCAGATATCCGTTCGTCCGAGCATAGATCGGAGCATCGATGTAGGCCTGAACATTTGCCGGTAAAACGATCTCTTGGGCCGGTGCGGAGCGACTGGGATGAACTACGCCAACGGTGGGCACGGACATGAGCTCTGTTTCCTGCTTTAGGGCCGAGCGCGCCTGAATACGCGGCAATATCCCGAAAACGACCAGGCCTGCCACGAGAGCAAAGGCCAGGATCGCGATCCACCAGTGATGTTTTCGCGGCCCGGGTGCGGGCTGGGTCAGTTTGACCGCGGTGGCCACCGGACGTTTGACAACCTCGGTTTCTTCAGCGTTCATAAAGACTCCAAATTCCACCCCGACTATTACGCGTCATAAAAGTAATTAGTGCTTTGCGGTGTCTTTCCTCGCCTTGCGTCGTTCGTGCAACATGCTGAAAAATGTAGGAACAAAAAATAGCGTTGCGACAGTTGCGAAGAGTAATCCGCCGATCACTGCGCGACCCAGGGGAGCGTTCTGTTCTCCGCCTTCGCCCATTCCTAACGCCATCGGCACCATGCCAATCATCATAGCCAAGGCGGTCATCAACACCGGACGGAACCGGGTAAAGCCCGCTTCCAGTGCGGCACCTATCGCATCCTTGCCTTCCAGCAACTGTTCCTTGGCAAAGCTCACCACAAGAATGCTATTCGCGGTCGCTACTCCCATACACATGATCGATCCTGTGAGGGCGGGAACGCTCACGGTCGTATGAGTGATGAATAGGAACCACGCAATGCCGGCCAGCGCCGCCGGCAGTGCAGAAATAATGATGAAGGGATCGAGCCAAGACTGGAAGTTGACGACGATCAACATATACACAAGTACGATCGCAAATGCCAATCCAGCCAGCAGTCCAAAATACGAAGAGTGCATGGTCTGGATCTGCCCCCGAATGATGAGTTGTGAACCACGCGGCAACTGTTTGCGGGCTTCGTCGGCGATCTTGCTAATGTCGCGATCCACCCCGCCCAAGTCTCGACCCTGAACGGCACCATATATATCGATCACCGGAGTGATGTCGTAGTGACTGACCGTCCCCATTCCTACACCGCGATTGATGGAAGCCAGGTTTGCGAGAATTTCCTGTCGCCCCAGCGTAGCCCCTGCTATCGGAATATTGTCCAGGTCCTGCAGGGTTTGGATCCGATACTGCGGAGTCTGAGTCGCAATGTTGTAGCTGACGCCATTTTTTGGGTTCAGCCAGAACTCCGGCGTCGTTTGAAAGCTGCCACTCAGGGAAATCAAAAGATTTTGCGCGACGTCTCTCTGTGTGTATCCAACCTGCTCAGCTTTGGTGCGGTCCACGTCCACGTGTAGATATGGCTGATCGAATGGCTGCTGAATGTGTAAGTCGACCGTACCCGGAACGTGTTTGATTTTCTCCAGCAACTGATCGGCGAAGTTCCGGTCACCGCTCAAGTTTGCACCCACGATCTGGATATCAATGGGAGATGGCAGCCCGAAATTCAGGATCTGGGTTACGATGTCCGCCGGAAGAAACGAGAAGGTCACCCCCGGATACTCCTGATTAAGCTTTAGCCGCAGGTCGTGAATGTACTTATCAGTGGATTGATGATTGGGCGCTAAGCTGACCAGAATGTCGGCATCGGCCGGACCCACCGGTGCTGACGTACTGTAAGACAAATTGATTCCGCTATACGGGATCCCAATGTTGTCGATAATGCTGGCGATTTCTTTCTGCGGAATCTGTTGATGGATCGACGTTTCCACTAGATCGCAAAGACGCGCAGTCTCCTCAATTCGAGTTCCAGTCCGCGCTCTCAAGTGCAACCGAAACTGGCCGCTGTCCACCGCAGGGAAGAAATCCTGACCGAGGAACGGAATCAAAACTGCCAGGGAAATCAAACAGACAACAAAGAAACTGACGAGAAACAATCCCCGGTGCATCAAGCAAATCTTTAGCCCGCCGTGATAACTCTCGCGGAACTTCTCAAACAGTTCCTCGAAGCGGATTTGCAAGCGAGTAAACGGATTGCTACTTTCCCTGTTCGCACCTTCTGCCTCGTGTCCTCGCAATAGATACTTGGCCATGGTGGGAACGAGGGTTCGCGAAAGCAAATAGGAAGCCAACATCGCGAACACAACCGCTTCCGCAAGAGGAACGAATAGGTAGCGCGCGACCCCCGTCAGAAAGAACATCGGAACAAACACGATGCAAATCGAGAGCGTCGAAACAAAAGCCGGAATCGCAATCTGCTGAGCGCCGTCCAGAATCGCGTGCTCCACTTCCTTGCCTTGCGCCAGATTGCGGTTGATGTTCTCGATCTCGACCGTCGCATCGTCCACCAGAATCCCGACCGCGAGAGCCAGTCCCCCCAAAGTCATGATGTTGATGGTTTCGCCCAAAGCGCTCATCACGATGATCGAAGTCAAAATCGATAGGGGGATTGACACCGCGATGATGAGGGTACTGCGCCAGTTTCCGAGGAATATCAGGATCATCAGGCCAGTCAGGCAGGCCGCAATCGTCGCCTCCCTCAGCACGCCGCTGATCGAAGCCCGAACAAAAATCGACTGGTCTGCCAACGGGGTGATCTTGAGCTCAGGAGGCAGTGTGGCCGCCACCTGCGGTAGCATCTTCTTGATTCCAGAGATGACGTCCAGCGTCGAGGCATCTCCGGCTTTAAGAATCGTCAGCAGCGAAGCTCGCCGCCCATCCACTCGGACGATGTTGGTCTGCGGCGGAAATCCGTCCCGGACATAGCCGACGTCACGGATATAAATTGTCGTATTGCCGACCGTTTTGACCGGTATTTGATTCAGTTCTTCGACGGTTTTCGGGCTGCCATTGATATCGACGTTGTATTCGAATGCTCCAATCTTCGAAGTTCCAGAGGGCAGAATAAGATTCTGCAGGCTGACCGCATTAACAACGTCAAGCGGTGACAAACCTTTTGATTGCAATTCCTGGGTGTTCAAATCGATCTGCACCTGGCGTTGCTTTCCGCCATAGGGATAAGGAATTGCCGCACCCGGCACTGTCACCAGGCGAGTACGAATGAAGTTCACACCAAAGTCGTTAAGCTCTTGCTCCGATAGATTTTGTCCGGACAGTGCCAGTTGAAGAATCGGCACGCTGGACGCACTGTAACTGATGACCAGAGGCGGCGTGGTGCCAGCCGGCAACTGTCGAAGCTGAGTCTGAGAAATAGCCGTTACTTGGGCGATGGCCCGGTCAATGCGCGCATTGGGTTGAAAGAAAACCTTGACCACCGCGATACCAGGGAGCGATTGCGACTCGATGTGCTCGATATTGTCGACGGTCGTGGTAAGGGTTCTCTCCGTCAGCGTTACAATTCGATCCGACATCTGTTCCGGGTCGAATCCCGAATAATTCCAAATAATGCTGACAACCGGGATATCAATGTTGGGAAAGATATCGGTAGGAGTTCGCAGAATTACAATCGGCCCCAATATCAGGAGCAGAATAGCGAGCACAACGAAGGTATAGGGCCGCCTAAGCGCGAGCCGAACAATCCACATAGCTTCCTCGGGATTTGCACTTGCAACAGACTCTCAAGGCTAGAGTTGAGGAGCTGTTCGACGACCGAGCCCCGCGACTCCGGTCGCAACCCACAAGAACAATATCGTATTGGATTCAGTTACTTACACATAGATGCAGAGTTTTCTGTCAAGTTTTGTCAGGTGTAGGAACTACGGCGGCTCTGTACGAAAGGGCGCAACGGACCCTATATGAAGGTAAGATTTTGCGTCTGGCTAGCTCATCATCACGCCGCTAGGAAACCCGCAGCTTTGCTTGAACATCTTTTATTGGATTCCGTTGCTCGGGTTGATCGCACGTCGTGTCGAATTGACTTTAGCTGATAATTGGGGCCTATGTTCGAGCTGGTAAAAGCTTCCGGGAGGAAGCAGGAAAGTGGCCGAACCCGGAGAAGTCTTGCCATTTGGATCGCCTGTGCATTCCTGTTGCTGCTTGGACTAGCGGCGATAGGACTTCAACTAAGCCGTCCTTACCTGAAGAAGTTCGCCTTGGAAGTACTTCGGGAAAAATTCCACGCTAACGTGCAAATCGACCGTCTCGACATCACAGGCTTACTTCCCGTCAGAGTTTCAGGTAAGGGGCTTTCCCTGCGTCAGGACGGGCGTACCGACACCCCTCCGTTAATTCAGGTGGCCGAGTTCTCCGCCGAGGCGGAGCCCCTGAGTCTGCTGAGGAAACCTGTTCGGATCGACTTGGTGGCGCTGAAGGGCTTGGTGATAACGATTCCTCCCAAGGGGCAGAGGAGGGGGAGGGTTGACTGGTCGAGGGTGAAAGACGTGCCTGTTTTGGTCTATGAGATGGTATCCGACGATGCCGTCCTCGATATGATTCCCAAGGATCAAGATAAGCCGCATCACATTTTCGAACTTCACCACATTTTGATGCACTACTTGGGATTACACCGGGCTGCCAGTTTTAGCGCGGAGCTCACAAATCCCACACCCCCCGGAGAAATCGATACCAAGGGAAATTTTGGTCCATGGAATTCCGACGATCCAGGTCAAACACCTCTCTCAGCAAATTACACTTTTACCAAGGCCGATCTGGGAGTCTTCAAAGGAATTTCCGGCATACTTTCTTCAGACGGCCAATTTGGCGGCGTGCTTGATAGTATCGAAATTGTGGGGGAGACGGAGACTCCCGATTTTACGGTTGAGATTAGCGGTCATCCCGTGGCCCTGCATACGAACTTCAGCGCAACTGTTGACGGTACCAACGGAAACACCATTCTTCATCCGGTGCGGGCAAAGTTCCTCCATTCGGTGGTTATGGCAAATGGGGAAATTGCGAAAAAGCCGGGAGACAAAGGAAGATCCATCGTCCTGGATGTCGCTACGGATGGCGCTCGCATGGAAGATATGCTCTACCTGGCCGTAAAATCCAAAGAACCCCTGATGACCGGGGACGTAAATCTCCATACGAAATTTGATCTACCGCCCGGCGAAGGCGACTTGATCGAGCGCCTACGCCTTAATGGGGTTTTCGGAGTGCACACGGCCGAATTCACTGATCCTAAGGTAAACGAAAAGGTTGAGACACTAAGCCGCAAAGGATTGGGCAAGCCGAAAGATGAAGACGCAGGAAGCGGGATCTCGGATCTTAAGGGTCAATTCGGCCTGGCCTCCTCAAGACTATCTTTCCGAAATCTGACTTTTGCCGTACAGGGCGCCAGCGTTCAAATGAATGGGAACTACGGCCTTCGCAGCGAAGAGATTGACTTTCACGGAAAGCTACGTCTTCAGGCCAAGCTCTCCCAAACTATGACGGGATTTAAGTCGTTTTTGCTGAAGCCATTCGATCCGTTCTTTCGAAAAAACAATCTGACTGAAGTTCCCATCAAGGCTACAGGCACTCGAAGCCAACCGTCTTTCGGCTTGGACTTTCACCACCATGATGGTAAGAACGAAACCGCCGAAAAGCACACAGGCGATAACTGAAGGGTTGTGGACGGAGGTGCTAGTTCGGCTTTCGCGCCTTGCCATCGGTAAGGTATCTGAGAAGCGCCGCTTCCGAAGCCTGCCGGAACTTCTGCGCCGCCGAGACGCGCGGACTCAATACGACATCCTCGGAAATATTCTGCCGAATGCTTTGACGCAGTTGGTCACCGTCCTCTGATCCATCCGTCATGACCTGCAGATAAAACCACAAGAAATGACGCATCTGATCGAGCGCGGATTTCAACACGTCCAGCGATTCCAATTCAGGGATCTGATTGAGAACTTCCATCAGTTCCGGATCACCGGGCGCTTCCATAGCTGCACAATTTAGTTCGCGTTGAATGATGCGCAAATCTTCGGTGACTCTGAGTATCCGAATGTGAATGTCGTCGAGGAACTCTTCTCTTGCCATGTTTGTGGGTCTCTCGCGAGTACGATTCAACATCTCACCCACCCTCAACAGCGAGTAGATGTCCCACGTCCATGCGCTTTGGTAATTCGATCAATTTCTTCAATTTGCGAGAGCCACGTTACCCTCAATCACACTGTGCGGACGCCAGAATCGTGCGCCAGGCACGGATTTCGGGCACTTCGACGATTCGCAAACCGCTAGCAGGATCCTCGACTGCACCCACCAGTGCACGTGTCATCTGTTCTAGGGTAACCAAACCCATGCGTCTCGCGGCTTCGCGAGTGGACGGAATCCGCTCCATCAGCCAGTACATCGGTAATAGGGAGTAGGGCCAACGGTGTCCAGGACCTAAGATGTACCACGGCCGCAGTATCGTGGCGTTCATTCCGCTTTGCCGGAGAAGCTGTTCGCACTCCGATCGCACCTCGACATATGCCTTCATGACTGGCGCTGGATGCGCCACGCTCAGGTAGACAAAGTGCCGGATCCCTTGATTCGCCGCAACCCGGATGGCGGTGCTCGCCGACGCGAAATCAATAGTGCGGAATTGCGCTGCTTTGGCGGGGCTAGGATGAGGCACTCCCACTAGCTGGATGAAAGTATCGGCTGGGGCAATTTGATCCAGGTAGGATTCAGCGTCCAATGCATTGCCGATAATCGCGGTGCAGCCAGCTGGCAGTTTGGATTGAGAGCCGGCTCGGGTCAAAGCACGTACCGCATGACCGCGGCGAACCAGCTCAGCGATCAAAGGCCGTCCCAAGTAGCCGGTAGACCCTGTCACAAAAATGCAACGCTTGGCTGAGTTCATCCTCCCCTCCGCATTCCTTGTACGAATCTGCCGCTCTTTTAGATTGAGTCTCGCCTCACTTCCTTGCTGGATATGGTACAAATCTGTTGCTTCGATAACTAACATTCAGTCCACCGACAAGGTTGGAGGGGCATTGCTCCACATCACTCGCTTTTGCACACTTTCCGCACTCATTTTTTCAGTCGTTTCCATGCTCGCACAGCAACGCGAGCCGGTACTCAAACAGATTGATCTTCCACATCCTTACTACTATCGCGAGATGTATCTGCCACAGCTGACTACGGGTCCAAGCTCGGCGGCTTGGACTCCTGACTCTCGGTTCCTGGTCTACTCGATGGCTGGGTCTCTCTGGCGCCAAGCCCTGGATTCGGCAACTGCTGATCAGATCACCGACGGCCCGGGTTATGACTATCAACCCGACGTCTCCCCAGACGGACGTTGGGTAGTGTATGCGGCCTATGCGAAAAATGCGATCGAGCTGCTCGCCCTGAATCTCGATACGAAACAATCCCAGGCCCTGACATCAGGCGGAGCCGTGAATGTTGAGCCGCGGTTTTCTCCCGATGGCAAACACATTGCCTTCGTGTCCACCTCCTATCACGGTCACTTTCATATTTTTATCGGCGATTTTGCAGAGGGAAAGCTGACAAACGTTCAGCGCCTGACTGGCGAAACGCGCAGCGATTTGCCGCGCTATTACTACAGCGCCTTTGATCACGAGATCAGCCCTGCTTGGTCTCCAGATGGACAGGAAATCATCTTTGTGTCGAATCGAGGCCACATCTACGGCACCGGGGGTTTCTGGCGAATGAAGGCGGAGGCGGGTGCTGAGGCTCGTGAGATTCATTATGAGGAAACCACATGGAAGGCGCGACCGGATTTCTCGCCAGATGGAAAACGAGTTGTCTACGCCTCTTACCTGGGACAACAGTGGCATCAGTTATGGGTCGTGCCCTCTAATGGCGGCGATGCTTTCCCGCTCTCCTACGGCGACTTCGATAACATCAACCCGCGCTGGTCACCGGATGGGAAGAGGATTGCATTCATTTCGAACCGCGGTGGCAACACGTCGCTGTGGACACAGGAAATTCCCGGCGGAGCCCAATTTCAACGTTGTTGCGACAAACCGACATTACTTGAAGCCGATGGGCCGGCTCGAAATTACCGTCATGGAGCCGGAGGGCCAGCCCACGCCGGCGCGAATATTTGTAGAGGCTGCCGACGGCCGCGCGTATGCCCCCGATGACGCCTGGATGCAAGCGGATGATAGTTTGGTACCGTCGCAGCAACCATTCGAGTCTCACTATTTCGAGAGCGGCGGAATAGCGGAGATTATCGTGCCTGCTGGCAGAGCCGTGGTCTCTGTCATGAAGGGCTTCGAATACAAGCCGCAGACGCAATCGATCACGATAAAGCCTGATCAACCCAACGACTTGAAATTTACCCTGCAACCACTCAAACAATCGCATGACCCCGACGGTTCTTACTGGCTCAGTGGAGATGTGCATGTTCACATGAACTACGGCGGCACCTATCGCAACATGCCGCAACATCTTGTGGCTCAGGCCACCGCTGAGAATCTGAATACTGTCGAAGACCTGATCGTCAACAAAGAACAACGTATCCCCGACATTGCCTACTTCCGCGCCGGCCGTGACCCTGCATCCACCTCAACCAATTCGCTCTTCCATAGCCAGGAATTTCACACCAGCTATTGGGGACACTTAGGATTGTTGAACCTGGAACGCAATTTCCTAATCCCGGGGTACGCCGCATATGTCGGCACGCCTGCCGCGAGTCTCTACCCTACAAATGCTGATATTGCCGATCTCGCGCACGCGCAAAAGGGTGTCGTGGGTTATGTGCATCCCTTTGATGCGTTTCCCGATCCATTCAAGGATGCATCGATTACCGACGAGTTGCCGGTAGATGTCGCTCTCGGCAAGGTCGATTACATTGAGGTCCTCGGTTTCAGCGATCACAAGTCTACGGCTGAAGTTTGGTACAAGCTGCTCAACTGCGGCTTTCGTCTGCCCACCGCGGCAGGCACCGATGCCATGGCGAACTTTGCTTCCCTTCGTGGTCCGCTCGGGCTGAATCGTGTCTACGTTGAAGTATCGAAAGCCGAACCTGATATTCAAGCATGGTTGACGTCACTGAAAGCAGGACACACGTTTGCCACCAATGGACCATTGCTCAGTTTTAGTCTCGGGGATCAACCGATCGGAGGCGAACTGAAACTACTCGCGGTTAATAACAGCGTCAAATTCACGGCAGCGCTGGATTCAATCGTTCCTGTCGATCATCTGGAACTCATTTGCAACGGACATGTGGTTAATGAGTTGAAAATCCCTGGTAATCATACCTCTGCACGAATCACTGATACCGTTAACATTTCTCAAAGCGGCTGGTGTCTCTTGCGTGCTTGGAGCGAGAACCCGGAATTCCCAGTGCTGGACGGCTATCCCTACGCCACGACCAGTCCAATCTATATATCAGTGAAGGGCTCAGAACCCAGGGCGAGAGACGAAGCGAACTACTTCGTCACCTGGATCGATCGTTTGATCGAAAATGCCAGGTCAAATCGCGATTGGAATACTGAAGCAGAAAAGAACCACGTGCTCGACCTGCTAAATCGAGCACGCCTGGTCTACGCCAACCTGCCGCAGTGAATTAGTCATTGGCAGCTGAGTCTCTCCATCTGAAGAAGAGCTTTCTTACGATTGACTCCCCAGCGATATCCTCCCATTTCTCCGGTATTCCGTACCACGCGGTGGCAAGGAATGGCGATAGCTACTGGGTTGGTCGCGCAGGCTCGGGCCACCGCTCGGGTTGCTGTGGGCTGGCCGATGCCCTTGGCGACCGCCGTATAGGAGCGAGTTGCCCCGAATGGGATCTTCTGCAGGTAGGACCATACCGCGCGCTGAAATGCGGTGGCCCGAATGTCCAGAGGCAGCGAAGCATTGGTTGCTTTGCCTTGCATCTGGCGCAACAGATCGCGCTTCCGATCTTCCATGACCTTGTCGTCGCGGCGCCGGTTAGCAAAGGGGAACTCGTGCCGAAGTCCTTGCTCAAGTTCTTCGTCATTATCACCAAACTGGATCGAGCAAATACCTTTATCTGTCGCGGCAATCATCATCCGCCCCAACGGAGAATCCGCAAATGTGTAACGAATGGGAGCAGCGATTGCGCCCCGGCGATACTTGTCCGGTGTCATGCCAAGCTGTGACGCAGTTTTCTCGTACAGCCGGCTGCTCGAACTGTACCCGGCGTCGTACATGGCACGGGTGACCGAATGCCCGGCTCTGAGATTGCTCTTGAGCTGTTGGATTCGGCACGAATCCGCGTACCCCCGAGGAGTAATCCCCAACGCTGCTTTGAATTGGCGTTGCAAATGAAATGGGCTGAGATGAAACTCTTCGCCCAGTTTCTGCAGAGTGACTGGCTCCTCAAGATGCTGTTCGATGTAACGGCAAATCATTCGCACCAGAGCGTCCTTGCTGTCACCCGTAGCCGCCCGAGGTTTGCAACGCAGGCACGCGCGATAACCCGCCGCTTCGGCCTCATCCGGCTTGCCAAAGAATGTGACGTTCTCTCGCTTCGGACGTTTAGCAGAACACGAAGGTCGGCAATAAATGCCGGTTGAGGTGACTGCAAACACGAACTTGCCATCCTGGTCAGTGTTTCGCGCCAGCACCGCTTGCCATTTGTCGTTGTCTGGAGTCATGGCTAGTGAAGACCTTTCTGCAAAATTGAGTATCGCATTCGTTGTCATAGTGACGAAAGGCTATCGCAGCCCGAAATGCTGAGCTATCCGGATATTGCGGTCAAATCAACTTTGCTCTGGCTTCTGGAGGTCAGCAAACCCGCTGGAGATCGTTCCCGCTTTAGCGATCTCGAGAACTCATTGGATTAGAACTAACTCATCCCTGCGGATATGAAAAAGCTTCCGATTCAGCGACTAGGAGTTTTCGCTAGTAAAAGTGCATTGGCCCAACACCTGCTAATACATCTTAGGAGAACGAATGTGGACAGCGGATACTACGCGGCTTGCGCTGGATTGCGGGCGCGTACCCAAACTCTCGAACTGATTGCCAACAATGTGGCGAATATCAATACCGTTGGATATCGCGGAGAGCAGCCCATGTTCCGCTCGCTGCTGATGAGTTCGACTGCCGGCCAATCCGAACCGCTGAATCGAGCCATCAACAACTTTAATGTTCTCGAATCTAGCCACCTTGATTTGAGTCCAGGAAACCTGGAGCCCACCGGTAATCTCTTGGATCTCGCAATGGAAGGCAACGGATTCTTTGCTGTACAAGGCAAAAACGGAGTCGTCTACACCCGTAATGGGAATTTCCAGGTTTCGTCCAAGGGAGAGCTGACGACAACTTCGAACGAGGTGGTCCTGGGAGATCAAGGCACACCCCTCATAGTGCCTGGCGGCCCGCTTTCAATCAGCAGCGATGGAACGATTTCCATCAATGGCGCGTTGGTGGGCAAGCTGCGAATCGTAGAGTTCGTCCCGGGAAGCAATCCCATGCCGGTTGGCAGCGGACGGTACTCAGCGGCCACAACTAGCGTCGTGCCTTCGCCCGACTCTTCCGTCCGGCAAGGCATGTTGGAATCCTCTAATGTGAGTGCGGTCGCAGCCGTGACCGATCTCATCGCGGTGCAGCGCCACGCGGAAATGCTGGAGCGGGCCATGTCGCTTTTTCACTCCAATCTTAACCACATCGCGGCCAGTGATCTGCCGCACGTCTAGGAGGCGGGGATATGTTACGGGCAATGTATACGGCAGCCAGCGGAATGACGGCACAGCAGATGAATCTCGACAACGTTGCCAACAACCTGGCCAACGCCAGCACGGCCGGGTTCCGCCGTCGCCGGTTGCAGTTCCAGGACTTGATTTATCAAAACCTCGTCATGCCTGGGGCGGCCGCCACTCAACAAACCACGCTGGTGGCGGGCCTGCAGATCGGGTTGGGAACCCGCGCAGCCGCGTCCGAGGTCGTGCAATTGCAAGGCGATATGAGCGCCACTGGAAACCCTCTTGATCTGGCGATTCAGGGCGACGGGTTCTTTCAAGTCACGTTGCCGAGTGGTGAAACGGCCTACACGCGGAGCGGGACCTTTCACATGGACTCTCAGGGAAATGTGGTGACCGCCGACGGCGACCCGTTGACCCCGGCAATCACCATTCCTACTGGGGCAACCTCGATCACGGTGGGATCGGACGGTACAGTAAGCGTGACTCAGCCGGGACAGCAGGCCGCGCAGCAGGTCGGGACACTTCAATTGGCACTGTTTCCCAATCCTGGAGGCTTGAACAGCGTTGGCAAGAATCTCTTTCTTGCCACCACCGCATCCGGCGACCCGATTGCAGGGACTCCCGGCGGCAGCGATGGATTAGGAACGATTCAGCAGGGATATCTGGAGCAGTCGAATGTGGACGTGGTCGAGGAATTTATCCAGATGATCGTGGCACAGAGATCGTATGAGGCCAGTTCCCGGGTGGTTCAATCCGCGGATCAGATGTTGCAGCAGTTGAACAATATCTCCCGCTAAGGAGAAGCTTTGGAATTGAAGCACAAGGTCGAGTTCTTCCTTTTATTCGGCATGCTCCTGCTGGAGAACCAAGGTCTCGGGCAAACGATTCGCTTGCGCGACATGGTCGAAGTCACTCATGACGAAATCACCTTGCGTGACTTACTTCCAACGCAAGCTCCGATGCGGATTCAACAAGAAACCTCGAAACTCATCCTGGGACGGTCGCCGAATTTCGGAAGCACGCGCGTTATCGATGCGAATCAGATCAAACGTGCGCTCCCCTCCGCGGAGTTGCAAAGGCAGTTAATTGTTCCCGATCGAGCCTTGGTTCGACGAATCGGGTTTCCTGTTCAACGCGGCCAGATCGCTCTGGCCGTTCAGAGTTACGTAGAGGAGACCGGGGCGAAGTTGGTTTGGGACGCTACGGGCCTGATGTGGGATCAAGAGATCAACGCCTTCGAATCTACTCCGCCGTTGCGAGTCTTAGGACAGCTAAACCATCTTGCAGGGGATCCGAGTGTTATCTACTTTCTGCTGGGCTGCCGCAAATCCCGCTCTTGTGGTGACTTCGCGGTACGGCTGCAACTCAAACAACCCCTCGTCCGCCCCTCTAACATCGGCAACTCGCTAGCACATCCGGACCTGGAACCGACCGGGCAACCGATCACGATGGCCCCAGGGACACGGGCATGGCTGATTCTCGAAGGCGATGGCATTAGTCTGCGAGTGCGCGTCACCTGCTTGCAACGCGGAATTCTCGGACAGCGAGTGCGGGTCCTCGATGCCGTGAGTCACCGCGTGCATCAGGCGCGGATCACCGGACGCGAAGAGCTACACGAGAGGCTCGACTCATGAGGCGCACGAAACAAGCATTAATCTCAGCCTTGGGTTGCTTTCTCGTACTATGCGAAACCGCGAACCCGCACGTGAAAACGATCCAGCGCGACAGCCTTGCCACCTACCTTCAGCGGGTGCAACAGCAGGCGCCTGAGACTCCGTCTGGAAGTCCCGGAAGCTTGTGGATTGACAACGGAAAATTCGCATTCTTGACGGGAGACTACAAGGCCTCCAAGGTAGGAGACCTCATCACGATTGTGGTGGTGCATGATGTTACCGCCAGCAACGGCAACAGCGTGTCAACCAACCGGACGTTTTCCTCGACATCAGGTATCAACGGGCTGGCCGGTCACCTGAAGACGAGCGGCGTACAAACTATTTTCTCGCCTACTTCGACTGAGGCCTTGGCAGGTAAATCTCAAGCCTCGACCACGTCAAGTCTTCAGACCACCCTGACCGGTCGAGTGGTGTCGGTTCTGTCCTCCGGGTTGCTGGTCGTGGAAGCCGAGCGCCAACTGACCATGAACAACGAGAAGCAGACGGTGCTCCTCCGTGGATTGGTTCGTACCGGTGATATTGCCCCCGACAACACGGTGCGATCCAATGCCATGGGCGATCTCGAACTGGAACTCAAAGGCAAGGGTGTATTGAGCGATGGCACGCGGCCGCCCAATCCACTGACTCGTTTCATCCTGCGAATTATCGGATTCTAGGCTGGGCTGAATGGGCAAAATAGCCGCACTGACGTCGATCTTGTTTCTAGCCTCGCATTTGCCGGCGCAGGACATCGTTCATAAGGCTTTGGTTCGCGACATTGCTTCGGTCGAGGGAGTACGCGAGAACCCGGTCCTCGGCTACGGCATGGTGGTGGGATTGAAGGGCACGGGAGACCGGCAACAAACGGTCTTCACCACACAGACGCTCGCCAACATCCTGCAGCACATGGGGGTGCAGATACCTCCGGGAACGATCAAAGTCAACAACGTCGCCGCTGCGTTTGTGACTGCCAATTTGCCGCCGTTCGCCTCGCCCGGCACGCGCCTTGACGTGACCGTGGCCTCGGTCGGAGATGCGCGGAGTCTGGAGGGTGGTCTGCTCTTGCTGACTCCTCTTTATGGGGCCGACGGCAAGATCTACGCCGCAGCGCAAGGCCCGGTAGTCATTGGCGGATATTCCGCCGGAATCGGCGGCAACAGTAAGCAGGTCAACCATCCAACCACAGGAAGAGTTCCGGCTGGGGCACTGGTCGAAAGGGACAGCTCACTTAACCTGCGGCAGCTCGATAAAATTTCTCTGTTGCTTCGGGACGCAGACTTCAGTAACGCGCAACAGTTGTCCGCCAATATCAACCAGGAACTGGGCTCCGGCACGGCCGCGGCGGTCGACAGCCGCCGGGTGGATGTCTACCTGGATGAGATCGGCAGAGATAACCTCCCTGCCCTAATCGCTCGTATAGAAAATCTGGAGATTGGGGTGCATCGCCACGCCAAGGTTGTCATCAACGAGAGAACAGGAACGATTGTGATGGGCCGGGAAGTCCGCTTGGGGGCAGTGTCGATTCTGCATGGAAACATTTCGATCGAGGTCTCTACTCAATTTGATGTGTCGCAACCAAATCCGCTGTCAAAAGGTTCGACTACGGTCAGCCCGGAAACGGTCGTCAAGGCGGAAGAGAGCTCGGCCAAGAGGGTGGAGCTATCCGAAGGCGCCAGCGTAGAACAACTGGTAAACGGGCTCCAAAGAATCGGAGCCACCTCGCGCGACGTCATCGCCATTCTTCAAGCCATCAAAGCGGCAGGCGCCCTCGAGGCCGATTTGGAGGTTATCTGATGACCAGTGTCAGTGACATCCCGATCCATCCAACTCAAAACGCAAAAGTTCCCGCTCCGAAAGTAGTGAAGGCGGCACGGGAATTTGAGGCGCTCCTGTTGGCCAGCATTCTTGGTCCCCTGGAACGAACTTTCTCGGCCTTGCCAGGGCAGGAAACCCCCACCGGATCCGAGGCCTACCAATCCCTGGGAATGCAAGCCCTCTCGGCGGCGCTAGCTCAACATGGCGGCCTCGGTGTTGCCAATATGGTGGCGAAATCCCTGAGCAAGTCGGCGGATTCCACAAGCCGAGAAAAGATCTAAAGTTTCCCGGGGATTGGCCGATTAGGGTTTTAGAAGCGTGACCGGCCCAGAGCCGACACCAGGAAGATTTAAGGCTTTTAATGATTTTGACGATGGTAACAACAGGAGCCTGAATCGAGGAGGATGCGATGAGAATTGACCTGAATACGAGGATTCCGGATGCTCCTGACCCGAGCTCCTCCTCCACGGCCGGCTCACAACGTGCCGAGGGCTCGACAACGCGGTTATCGGATACGGCAAAGCTGTCTTCCGACAACGCCCGTGTGCAGGCGCTCGCGTTACAAGCTGGCGCCGCACCAGAGATTCGTCAAGCCAAAGTGGCGGCTCTCGCCAAAAGCACAAGTGACGGCAGTTATCAGGTAAGCTCCGAGCAAACTGCGGAAGCGATGCTTTCGCAGATGCGGCTGATCCCGAAAGTCTGATCGGGGCATCGAAAGGAAATGGAGATGGAAGACGTCTTAACAACGCGGCTGGAAGCTTTGGAACGACTACCAGAACCCCGCCGAGAACGCGGACGCCGCGAAACGGGTTCGGGACCGAAACAACATCCACCGCAGTCGGTGATCGATCCAGACGACGAACCGTCGCCGCCTTCTGCGCCTCATCGAGTTGATAATCTGGCGTAAACGAGATTGCATCATGGAGCAAATGGGCAACCGGGAATTCGAAGTTTTGGAACAACGCCTTGATCTGATAAAGCGGTTGGGCTGGTCCCTCGAAAAGTCGATACAGGCTGTGCTGCAGTCCAACCCCGGCCGTGTAATCCTGCTCAGCGGCGAACAGCGGGAATTCTGCCGAGACCTGCACCGTAATTTGCACGAGAAAGACAGTTCCATAGTGCGGTATTCGGGAACAGATTCTTCGGAGGTTGTCCGTCGTTTTAATGAGTTGCTGCGAAGAATCAGTGAGGCGGGAATTGAGGTCAGGAGACTCGCTTTGCTTTATGCGGCACTCTTGCGGCGTTCGCGACGAACCATTGACATCATCTACCGCGCGTTGGCCAGCTCCGGCGCCACCTATGGTCTACCAACTGAAAGCGCCGCCCTACCCGCCTTAGTCGAGCGTTCCCATGTCTAGCCTATTCGGGATGCTTTCAATTGCGAGTGGAGCTTTGCAGGCGGAACAAAGCGCCATGGATACCACCGCCAACAATGTGGCCAATGCGAATACTCCGGGATATTCGCGATTGCGACCCGTACTGGAGGAGAACGAACCCTATGTGGTCGGAGGAATAACCTATGGCACTGGGGCCAGTCTGCAAAAGATCGAAAGCTTGCGCGACCCGATTCTCCAACTCAGAATCCTGGAGGAAACCCAACAGCAGGGGCAGCTCAATGCCTTTGTTTCCGCCGCACAACAGGCCCAAGTCCAATTCACGACCAGCAGCAGCGACATTGGCACGCAAATCTCGAATTTTTTTAGCAGCCTGAATCAGCTCTCTTCCGATCCGACCAGTCTTCCGGTTCGTCAAGGAGTGCTGACGGCGGCCGGCAATCTGGCCAATGCATTTCACAATGCAGCAACGAATCTGGTGCAGCAGAGATCAAATCTTAATCTGACAGTGAGCCAGGATGTCCAGCAAGTCAACAGCCTGACCAGTCAGATCGCCAAACTGGATACGCAGATCAGCGAAATGCAAGGGGTCAACCAGGACGCGAGCGCTCTGGTCGACCAGCGCGACGTGCTGATCGGGCAACTTTCCAGTCTGCTCGATGTCTCCGAAATCACGAGCGATAGCGGCATCACGTTAACCACCTCTACCGGCACGGCTCTGGTCGCGGGCGGGCAGAGCTTCGCTCTCAGCACCCAAACCAACGCATCCGGCCAACTCGACGTTTATTCTCAGAGCTCCGATATTACCCAAACTCTGACTTCGGGAGACCTGGCAGGCGTGATTCAGTCCCGCGATCAAATGATTCCAGGGTTGCTCGGCAGCCTTGACACTCTCGCCTACTCTCTGGCAACAAGCCTGAATGCTGCGAATGCGCGAGGGTACGATTTGAACGGGCAGATGGGCGGGGTGGCAAACGGCGGCCAGGATTTGTTCGCCGCGCCCCAATCGCAGACAGGCGCCGCGCTAAATCTGACGGTCGGAATGACTGATGCTTCGCGTCTTGCCGTCAGTTCGGACGGCTCACCGGGCAGCAACGGCAATCTGGTTAACTTTACTGACATCCAGAATCAACCTGTGATCGGAGGCCAGACGCCGACGGATTACTACTCGAACATCGTTTCCAGCATCGGCAACGATGTTTCTAACAGCTCGGCCGAATTGACTTCCTCGCAAGCCATCTTGACCCAATTACAAGACCAACGTAACAGTATCTCCGGCGTCTCCTTGAACGAAGAGGCTACCTACATGATGCAATACCAGAACGCTTACGACGCCGCAGCACAGGTGGTCACCGCGATTAACAATATGCTTTATACGGTCATCAACATGGGGACATTAACCGGATGAGTAGCCTGCGCGCCAACCCCTATCCAATGCCCGACCTATTGGCTTCGCTAGAGCAGTTGCAACAGCGGCAAAATACCGCGTCGCTGCAACTTGCCACCGGAAGCAGAATCAACCAGCCTTCTGACGATCCCGTCGGGGCCGCCGAGGTCGTGCAAATCCATGACGCCAGCAGCCAGGTCGATTCCTTCGAAAAAAGCATAAGCACTATCAATGGCCTGCTGTCCACCGCGGATTCCACACTCAGCTCAGTCGTTACGACCATGCAGCGTGCTCTGAGTTTAGGCGTCGAAGGGGCCAACGGAACCCTTTCCGACTCTGACCGCGCGGCTATCGTCAACGAACTCACTGGCATTCGATCCCAACTAATCAGCCTAGCTAACACGTCTTATCACGGCACTTTCGTTTTCTCCGGCACGGCGGAGGCCCAACCCTTTGTCGCCGATGACGCGGTCCCGTCTGGGGTTCGTTACGCTGGCAACGCCGGAACGAATCAAGTTGCCATTGGAAACGGCTATAACCTCCAGATCAATCTTCCCGGGTCACAGGTCTTCAATAGTTCGGGAAATGACGTGTTTCAGTCCATCCAGGATCTGATTACGGCCCTCCAAAACAATTCTGGAATTGCGGCCGCCGTGACCGAAGTGGGGAACGCTTCGAACTACATTTCAGTTCAGCGGGTGTTCTACGGGAATGGCTTGAACCAGACGGGCAGCCAACAGACCTATCTCGACTCTGCTAAAGTCCAGTTGGCTCAACAGGAAAACACTGTATCCGCCGCAGATATAGCGGCCGTCGCCACCCAGTTCACTGCAGATCAGACAGCTGCTACCGCCGCGTTGACTTCTCTCGGTCGCATCTCGCAAACTCCCAGCCTTTTCGATTATCTGAAGTAAGGAACACACCGCCCTTACTTCAGTGGACGTCTGTTACAACCGTCAACTCGGCCTTTGGATTTTCTAGAAATGGCCTAGAGAGTCTTTTTGTTCGTTTGCGCCCACGCGGCAGCACCCCTCACTTGAGTCCGTGCGGTTTCCAAGCGGCTTCTCTCGGCCAGCAACCGCATCTGGAAACGGGGCAGCGTTTTCTTGAGTTCTAGCAGATTTCCTCTGTACCGAGCGATCTCATCAGCAAGCTCAGAACCCACCTGCGGGCCTGTTTGAATTTCCTTCAAACTTTCCCTCGCCATCTTAAGCCGGCGACGCATCTCGGATAATTCCTGCGCCTGAACTTGCGAGCAGTGGTTGTGTTCAGGCAGAAAGCGAACGAGTTCAGATCGCAAAATGCGATTCACTCTTTGCAAGATTTCGAGGGTCGTCGCGAACACTATCCCTTCCAATCCAATCGCACATTTCGGGCATCGGCCATAGACGGATTCTGAGTAGCTACGTCCTGGCCGGCAGCCGAAGCAGAATTCTCGGAGCGAGCAACTTCGAGCCATGCCTCACGCACACTTAACAAATCATCGATCCGGCCCGAGAGTATCTTCGACGAAGCCTGAAACTGGGCCAGGAGCAGTTCCCGGCGAAGCACATTGTAGAAGCGATCGAGATTCTGTGCGATTTTGCCGCCGCCGTCGAAATCCAATCGCGATTGCAAATACCCGATCACCAAAATCGCGTGATTGATCTTGTTGGTTCGAACCTCGACCTGCTCCGACTCGATTGCTTTCAAGGCCTGCCGGAGATCATCGGTGATCTGTTCATAAAGCTGGAGTACCGATTGGACCGGGGGGATTCCCCGGGCTGAAGCTTCGCGATAGGCGGATCTGGGATCTATCATGGTGATATTCGTTCGCTTTAAGAGCTCGTTGAACTGGAGCCGTTGCTGCTGGTCGTTCCTACCGTCGTGGTAACGCCCAATGATGCGTTAAGTTCTGCCAAGAGATATGGGTACTCTTCCAATGTTGCGTTCACCTGACTGAACTTCGCTTCCAGTTCCGTTTGCTGAGCCAGCAACCGGGCTTGAAAATTAGAGATTTCGGTGGTGAGGTTCTGCTGCTCAGTTGTATTTTCGGCAAGGTCGCTGGTCAGGACACCAGTCGTCGAATTGGTTAATACAGTGAGATCGCTGTTGAAAGCGTTGGCAAATCCTGTCGCTGAGTCGTTCTGGAAGAACGTTTGTACGTCTGCCGGATCGGAGGCAAGAATCTGACTTAAGCTTTGGCCATTTGGCGCCGTGCCAACCGCAAGCGTTCCGTCGTCGTTCATATTAATTCCCAGCGAGGCCAGATTGACCAGGCCGCCTCCGTTCCCCGTGACCGCATAAGCTACATCGTTCAACAGACTCGACTGCAACGATCGCAAGGAACTGTCGGAGGCTAGTGGACCTTCAGCGTTGGTGCTCGGGTCCACGGTGTACTGCTGGTTGATGTTGGTAATAATCGCATTGTAGGCAGTCACGAAACTGTTGATGGCCTGCGTAGCTTGGTTCGCATCCGGGCCAACCGTCAACTGCACCGTCGTGTTTGGATCGGCACTGGAGAGGTTCAGAGTAACGCCGGGAATCGCAGAGGTTATGGTGTTGGTGTGACTGGCAATATTCATTCCATCAATGGTGAGAGACGCATCCGTACCACCAATCGGCGCCTGAAAGTCCAGATTAGTGTTGGGATTGGGCGTAGTGGTCAAGACTGTCGTATTGGCGATAAATACCAGTGCCCCGGCTGGGCCTTGCGCTGAACTGCTAAGTGCCAAATGATACCCCCCGGCATCCTGTACGACATTCGCCGTAACTCCCCAATTGTTCTGAGTGCTCTGCTGGTTGATGTAACTCGCCAAGCTGTTGAGAGTATCGTTACTACCTTGCGTAATAGGAATGTCCTGGATTGTGCCATTCGTCCCACCAATCTGCAGCTGAAGGTCGCCGGTACTCTGGCCAGTCGGCAAAATGGATGTGTCGGCACTGGCTAAATCTGACGTATAAAGTGTTCCTGTCGTGGAGTTAGCTGTTATGGCCAACGCGCCCGGAGTGCCTGTAGCCTGGCTGTAGATCGCGAGACGGGATCCGTTGGCATCTGTCACCACGCTGGCGTTAACACCCCAGTTCTGCTGATTAATGTAGTTGGCGAGCGTGTTCAGCGTGTCGTTGCTGCCTGGGGTAATAGCTACGTCGTGGACAATTCCGGACGCTCCGCCCACCTGTAGCTGAATATCGCCCCCGGTGGCACCGCTAGGCAGGAATGATGTGTTCCCGTCGACTAACGCTGCGGTATAAATTTCGCCAGCGCTGGCCAAGGTGCTGACCACGATCTGATGCGTGCCGGCCGTGGCATTGGTCGCCGCCGTTGCGGTGAGAATGTCCGTATTGGACGAGGTCGGAATCATCGCGGCCAGCGGGCCCAGCGGATCTGCCAGCGACTGAACCGCTGTCTTCAGGGTGGATAGATTCAGATTGAGCCCCGATAGCAAACCAGCGTCGGTGGAAAGGTTACTCTGCTGCTGCTGCCAGATCGTCACTTGCCCCTGCTGTTGGGCTTCGACTTGGCTCACCAGGGAATTCACATCGATACCGCTTCCGTTGAGTAGTGTCGCCGCATTCAGACTGATCACTCTATCTCTCCTTCCCGACAGATCCCGCGCCAACCGGTTTGGAAGTGAGCTGTTGCCATTCCTGCTGAACCTCATGAATGAAGTTCAGCATCTGTTCACTGGGAATTTGCAAAATGAGGACTCCCGATCGGCGATCGATAAATTGATATACCTGTTCTCCGGTCGGAAGATCTCGTTGCAGTTTGACTTCCTCGGACGGAATAAAGTCGGGCTCTGGCGCAGACTGTGTGATCCATGTTTCCGGTTTTGAACCAATTCCCACAGAGGGGCTACGCAAAGTCGGAGATCCCTGCGCCGTTGTCTTAGCCGGCAAGGACCTTTCTACGGGCTCAGTCGGACCGAATTGGACCGGGTCGATGCTCATACCTGGCTCGCGGAGAAAAAGCAGAAAGGAGGCGATCTTTTGCCTCCTTTCCCGAACCGTCTTACTGAATCAGCTTCAGCACAAGCTGCTGCATCTGGTTGGCCTGGGCCAGAGAAGCAACGCCTGTCTGTTCCAGAATCGAGTACTTGGCCATACTGGCGACCGTCGACGGAATGTCGGCGGCCTGGATGTTGTCTTCGGCTGAGGTCAAGTTCTGAATGTTGTTGTTGATGACGTTGGTGGCGCTCTGTAGCCGGTTCACACTGGCTCCGAGCGTGCCTCGGAGGGCGGCAACGTCGTTGATGGCGGTCGAAATATCCGCCAACGCAGATTGCGCGGAGCTTTGCGTCGACAAGTTATCGCTGGCAATGCTGGCCCCGTTCATGCTGGTAGATGCCAAACTTCCAATCGTGACAGCAATGGTATTCGCCGCATTGGCGCTATCGTCTGTCAGGTAGATGTCGGTCGCTGAGGCAACGCTGGCCTGAGCTGTACCGGCGGAGAAAGTACCGAATGCCGTCGTGGCGCCAGTCGGCGTCGTAATGGTGGGGGCATTGTTAGGATTGTTCGGATCGGCGACAACCAGGCTGCCGTTGCCGTTCAGGGTTGCCGAAAGGCCCATTGACTGCAGGTCTGACATCAAAGTGCCTACAGTCATGTTGCCCTGATCGTAGAATGTGGTGGCAGTGGCCGCGCCGAAGGGCTGAATGGTAAAGCTCTTGGTTGCGCCACCCGTGGTAAAGCTGCCGGCGTTGCCGAATGCCCAGGTTCCGGTCGCGCCTTCAGATATGGCTGGTGCGGACCCGGCTCCGGCAGGTTCAGCGACCGTGCCATAACCGATAGTGAGGTTACCTCCAGCGCTGATTGAGGCGCTGTATCTGGCATCACTGTTGATTGCGCTCACCAAAGTACCTAGCGTGGCGCCCGAGCCAACCCCGTAAGTGCTGTAGGTATAAGGATTACTTGTTCCGATGGTGAAAGTGGATGCGGTTTGCGCAGCGTTTTGTGTTCCAGCACCGATGGCGGTGCCGCCGCTCTCCGACAAAGTGACAGCTGCGCCGTTTGCGGACAATACCATGGCGGATCCGGCCGCCCCAGTAGCCGTCAGGCCGGTCTGAGCATTGATGTAACCCATCAAGCCGGCGACCGTGGCCGCACCAGTCGTGCCCGCGATGTAGGTGTACGAGGCAGCCGTGCCAGTGCCCGGAGTCGTTACGTTGATGCTGATGGTTTCTCCGGCCAGCGACGTGGCCTGGGTCAATGTAGTGGCCGTGGTGGTCCACGTACCGCCGTGGGCCGCAGCCAAGATGTTACTGGCAGTGGTCAACGAGCCAGTGCCGGCGATCGAGGTCAGCGCCGAACCGCCCAGCGACGTACTCGCGTTCACGCCCGTGGCGCTGCCGATTACGGTGTTGGCGTTGACGTTCTGGAAAACCAACTGACCGTTGAAATTCGTGGTTGCGCCGATACGGTCAATTTCTTTTGCGATGGACGCAAACTCGGATTGCAGCGGGGCGCGCTGGGCGTCCGACAGCGTACCGTTGGCGGATTCAGTGGCCAGAGTGATGGCGCGGTTGAGCAGGGTGGTCACCTGAGCTAAGGCGCCGTCAGCCACTTGTAGTTTCCCGACACCGTCACTAGCGTTTTGGGCGGATTGCGTCAGAGCCGTAATGTTAGCCATCAAACCATTGGCCACTGCCAGCCCGGCGGCGTCATCGGCTCCAGTGTTGATGCGCGATCCAGAAGACAGTTGATAAAGTGCCTTCTGCAAATTGGTATTGGTAATTCCCAACGCATCTTGGGCGGCCAGGGAGGCCGGGTTATTCAGAATACTGATTGCCATTTAAGTTCTCCTTTGAGTTTAGTTGGGGCCGTACCCTCTGGAACTGCCTCCCTGGAAGCTTCCGCGGAGGTCCTGCTCCTGTCCCGTCCCGGCACCCAATTCGCTTTCTGTCCTTCTCATCGGCCCGGGCAAGCTTTGCTTTAGCTTTTGCCATGCAACAGCCTCATCACCTTTGTAATCGGTCGCGACAGGTTACTGTCCTAACCTCTTATTGCGATTCGACGATGAACGAAATGAGGGTAGTTCCCTTTTCGACAACGTTTCTACCGAGGGCTCCTATGATCGAACTCACCCGGCTAAACAATAGTGTTCTTATGGTGAATTCCGACTTGATTAAGTTTGTCGAACAGGCGCCCGACACCGTCATCACTCTGGTGAATGGGGAAAAGCTCCTGGTCCGGGAAAGCGCAGACGAGATCGCTTCGCGTGTAGTGCGATTCCGTCAGTCTGTCGTGCAGGGATTATTTCAACCTTCCGATTGTGCTCGCATCGCAAGCAAGATGGGCATTCCAACCATCGCCGGCGACAGGGAATTGGCCGAGGAGTAGAGATCGTGGACAAGGCGAGTTGGAGCGGCGTAGCTCTCGGACTGGGTGGCATCATCGGCGGACTCTTGCTTGAGGGCGGTCGCCTGTCCCAAGTCTTGCAACCCACCGCCGCCATGATTGTTTTCGGCGGCACCGCAGGAGCCGTTCTGGTTCAGTTCCCTTTGCCGGTCGTGCGCAAGGCGGTACGCCACCTGGCTCGTGTGTTTCGCGAGCCAAAACGCAATGCTCTCGCCACAATTGCGGAGCTTGTCCGATTCGCCAACCAAGCACGCAGGCAAGGCATTGTTTCCCTTGACGCTTACGTGGATGACATTCAGGAGCCGGTTCTGAAAAAGTCCTTAATGTTGGCAGTCGACGGAACCGAGCCCCAAGAGTTGCGAAACATGATGGAACTTGAGTTGGACAATCAGGCCGAAGAGGAAGACAAGATTCCGCAAGTCTTCGAATCGGCTGGTGGATTCTCCCCGACCATCGGAATCATTGGCGCGGTGATGGGACTCATCCAGGTCATGCAGCATCTCGATAAGATTGATGAAGTGGGCCGGGGAATCGCCGTAGCCTTTGTCGCGACCATCTACGGCGTAGGTGCGGCAAACTTGTTTTTCCTGCCCTCGGCAGGGAAACTGCGATCCAGAATCCGCGAAGAACAAATTTTGCGTGAGATGACTCTGGAAGGAGTGCTATCGATTCTCGAAGGCATGAACCCGAGAATGCTGGAAAGAAAACTGATCGGCTTTCTGGCGGCCGAACGATCAAATAGAGACCAACGCGAACCCACCGGAGCCACTCATTGAGAAACGGACGGCCACCGAAAACCCGCACCAGTCACGACCGCTGGCTTGTCTCCTACGCGGATTTCATCACGCTACTCTTCGCCTTTTTCGTGGTCCTTTACTCCGCAGCGGAGATTAACAAGAAAAAAACCGGACAAGTCGCGGAAGCCATACACGCCGCATTCGACCACGTCCAGTCATCCCCCACCACACGCAGTTCGGCGTTCGTAGCCGTTCCTCCGACTGTCTCGGAAGCCACTTCTCTTCCCGAGCCGACTGCCGGTACACCCGATAACGACGATTTGCGATATCTCCGCAAAGATCTCGAGCGCGTTCTATCTCCGGAAATTTCCCGTGGGGAGGCTGATGTCCGAGCTTCTTCCGAGGGACTGGTCATTAGTCTCAGAGAGATTGGCTTCTTTCAGAGCGGATCAGCCGAAATCAAACCAAATTCACGGCTCGCTCTCAGTCGGATCGCCTCACTGCTTTCTGCAGGTAGATATAAGGTTCGAATCGAGGGGCACACCGACAACATTCCCGTTCACAATTCACACTTTCACTCTAACTGGGAACTCTCAACCAGCCGCGCTACTGAGATGGTGCGGCTTCTCATTGTTCAGTACCAGTTGTCGCCCCAGTCCCTTTCCGCGGCCGGATTTGCTGAGTACCATCCGATTGCCAGCAACAATAACGAAAAAGGGCGCGGCCTGAATCGCAGAGTCGACGTAGTCGTGCTCGGTACATATCCAGGACTTTCCCGCTAGGTCAAGACCCCAGTCAGGCTTCGCTTCTTGCCTCAGCGCCATTCTCAACTATCCCGATAGTTTCCAGCAGATCGGCGGCGGAGAACGGCTTCGCAAGATAGCTCGCATCGGCAGTTCCTGCCGTTCGTTCGGGTGCAGATGTTCTGGTATATCCGGAAATAAAGACAACTTTGAGCTCTGGCGAAAGACCCTTCAACTCGTTCGCCATCGCAAGTCCGCTTTTCTTGGGCAACACGACATCGGTTAATAGTATCTGGACCGGACGGCGATAGCCGCGGAACAGCAATATCGCATCCTCCGCATTTTCCGCAACCAGTACTTCGTAGCCCGCCGCTTGCAATACTTCGCTGGCGACGTTCCGGAGAAAAGCCTCATCTTCTACCAGCAAGATCGTGGATTCGTTGCCCAAATGCGCATGCAACACCAAAGGAGTTATATGAGGAATCTGTTCTGAAAAAGACGAGATCATTTTATTACCTTCCACAGTGGCCAAAGGCACGCCAACGGCCACTTGGAGCATCGCACCAGCTGAACGTGTGGACTCGAGTTATGAAAGAGTTCAGAGAGGTGGAGTCACAATCGATGGCGCGCAGGTCACAATTTGGGAATGATGGTCGCCCAAAACGGAATTGCGTTCCAAAACGAGATACAGCGAGGCAAAGATCATCGCGGCCGGCTCAAAATCGTGCTGTACGGATCGATCACAACTTTTCTTGTTCCCAGCGGCGCAACTAGACGAAAATGCGTTTCCGCTCCATCCGCAAAGATACGTCCGAGCAAAACATTTTTCTTCGACGGCGACGCATACAGGGGCACGGATGTCACCAGATCTTCAGGCGCTTCTTTCTGGAGGATGCTGCCACTCACCACGGTTGATCTTTGCTCGTCAGCAAACTTCAGTTGCTTCAGTTCATACCGAGGGATGGCCGTACCTCCGACCCATCCTTCAACGAACCAGTCGAGAGAGTTGCGTCCTTCATACTTCAACGCTGTCGGTAGCTCTTCCTCGAAAACCGATAACACCTCGGCCGTGGTGACGGCCCTGCCTTCGTAACGTTCTCGTAGCCGTCGGAGTGCACGAAGGAACGGTTCTTCGGAATTTTGCCGTGGCGCGGCACTCTTGCCGGCGCTCCCGTTTTCCGCATCGAGAAGCATGTGGCGCAACATGTGAAACAGCCAGGTACCTCTCCCGTAGCTGATGGCGACATATCCACCGGGAAAAACCGAGTTTGACAGTCGCGTTCCGAGCACGACCGGCCCATCTTCTGTCAGTGGCCTTTCGTGTTCATTCTTTTCCAGAAGACCATCACGATAGCTTTCCATGATGGCGTGGAATTCGGCTGGATCCTTCGACTCGAGCTGCATCAGAGAGCTGTAGTTAGCCAGCGCTTCCACCCACCACTGATCACGATATCCCGCCCATCCCACCAGGTCGCCCCACCATTGATGGGCGGTTTCGTGGGCGATCACCTGTCTGATGATTGCTCTGTCGACTTCGGGAATGCGTAGTCGCGCAATCTCCTCCCGACTCAGAAAGGAAAAACTGGAAAGGAAAATCAAGCCCGGCCAGCCTTGACTCTCTGCGCCGGGCATTTGCGTCAAAGCCAATTTGCTGAATGGGTATGGTCCAAAGTGACGCGCGAAGAACGTAATCGCGGAAGCGGAAGTCTCAGCAACGCTCTGGGCATTCCGAGCGGGAGACGGATCGGGCGGACGGCTCACGGGCCGCTGCGCAAGTCCCCCCGTGCCCGACGGAACAACCACATCCTCAGGCCCAGTCGGAAAGCCCCGCTCGACCGTTGACGTCGCAAAGGCTTCCACCTCTACATTGCCAGCCTGAGCCACCCCCCGTTGATATTTTCCGAGATTGAAGCCCGCCACAGGAATGGAACGGTCGCCAATCCACCGGCTCAACTGATCACCCGCTCTTATGCCTAAGGGACCCGATTCATGTTGATCCTGTATGGGAGTGGCGTCGACCCGACTGCCGGTCGCCACCAGGGTCCACCCCTGCGGATACTCAAATTGCAGATCAAAGTTCGCCATCACTAATCCGCGATTTGGATACCACGTGCCCCGCGCTCCCACATAGAGCAATCCCGGCCCTGCTTCTGACAACACGTCTCCCGCATATTGAAATTTAAGGTCGATCGTCTCGCCCGTCGTTATGGGTTTTGAAAACACGACCGCCACCAGGTCGTTGCCTCGCCTGGCAAGCTGAGTGCCTTCAATCGCCGGGTTGTGAATGTACTCCACTGCTTGCCCGTTCGCTTCGACGCTCGTGACCTGCAGAGACCGCGATAATTCAAACAGGACTGTGCGTTGTCCACCTTTCTGAACCTGAAGATGAAGATTGGCCTCAGCCTCGATCCGAGTAGGAGGCGTAATTCTTACCCGAATCTTGTAATCGCTGACCTTGACGAAGTCTGTTCCAGTGGATCGGGTACCGCCCACTTGTTTAGTCTTGGTATCCGTAGGCCGCCCCGCAGTGAAGGATGTCCATAGGTCGTAGTAATTCGCCCCTTGGGACGTTCGGAGTTGACCTGCCCAAAGGTCCTCCGATGCCGTTGCGTCGAAGTAGACATCAAAGGTTCCGAGCTTCCTGCCTTGTATTCGAGCGTGCAGGAATTGGTCCGAAGAAGCCTCAGTTTTGGGAGATTCAGGCGATTCCTTCTGACCCGCGACCGGTAGGTTCCGGCTAAAAGTCAGCAGCAATCGCAACGCGTCCGGTTCCGCTAGCTTAAGGGCCAAGTCGTTCCATTTCGCTACGAAGTCGGGCGCATCGTCGACTGGCTTCAGATATGGCTGCAACTCTGAAAATGTGTTGTCGTTGAATCGGAGATAAGCCGTAGCAAAACTCTCTTCAAGGATAGCTTCGTTTGTAAATAGAGCCAGCGATGCACGCTCCATCCGATTCGGAGGAGTCAGCAGAATCTCGCCTTCGCCTTCAAAGAATGCTCCAGTTACGTGACCATTCACATCTTCGGTGAACGCGATGGTTCCGTCGTCCAGAGTTAGGTGAAAAGACGACCGGTCCAATGTGATGTCTCGGATACGGTAGACTCGCGCCTTATCGAGCCCAACCCCGCGCAATTGAAGATAAAGGCTCTCGGCTGGCGCGAGTTGAATGGGCGCGCTTTTGCCCGCAATGTGAATCGAGGAGTCCGGTCCGGACTGCGATCCATTCTGAATCGCTCCCGAAACCAGCAAGGAGGTTCCCAACAAAAGCGTCGCGATCGTGAGAACATGCCTCCGTCGGTATCTGTGGATTACCTTGGTCACCTACGCCCGTCGCTCCCCGTCTCATAGAATGCGCCTGAGTGCGCATTACTGTCATCCTATTCTTGGCCGCCTGCGTCGCCGGCACGTTCGCCTCTTCGGCGACCGCCGAAGTCATTCATTTAAAAAATGGCCGCACCATACTTGCCGATCAGGTTCGCGAAAAGGGAAATCAGCTCGAATACGACGTTGGCGACAACACTTTTGCGATTCCGAGAAGCCTGGTAGACCATGTTGAATCTGGAGGTCTGCCGCCCACGGTCTCTTCAATCGCGAGCCAGCCAAACGACCTAACGGCGTTCGCCCCTGCGCAGGCTTCGAACAATGATTCGCAACTAATGGCAAAGATCATCCGCGACGACAAAGTCGATCCCGATGCACTCTCTGCCCTGGATGGACGCTCAAACCCGGACGAGGCGGCTGCGGGCTACTTCGTTGCCGGACGCCACGAATTCGACCACGGCAACTTCGCCAAAGCCCGATCCTATATTGAGCGAGCAGTCCAGTTCAGCCCAGACAATCCCACCTACTTGAATTATTACGCTTCGTTATTGGTGCGCAATGGAAACGCTACCCAGGCTCTGACTTTTGCCGAGCGATCGGTGCGCAATGCTCCCGATTCTCCCGACTCACTCACAGTGCTCGGGTACGTGCAGTTTTCCGCAGATCGAAACAAGGATGCCATCAAAACCTGGAAGCATTCCCTCGAATTGCGGCCCGATCCGTTGGTGGAGCAATACCTGAAACGGGCGGAACGAGAATCGGTCGTCGAATCCAACTACTCCGAACGCGAGAGCAATCATTTCGTACTTAAATTCGAAGGTGGCCAGAGTTCGGATGAACTTCGCGGCCAGCTGTTGACGGTCCTGGAATCCGACTACGACGACCTGTCTCGAGATCTGGGAGCATCGCCCCACGACAGCATTGCAGTCATCCTCTATACCGACCAAACATTTTTCGACGTTACCCAAGCGCCATCGTGGACCGGTGCGGTAAACGACGGCAAACTACGCATTCCGATCCATGGAATCAGTTCAATCACCCCGGAACTGGCGCGAGTTCTGAAACACGAACTGGCACACTCCTTTATTAATCAGATGTCTGCTGGTCGCTGCCCACAGTGGCTGAATGAAGGAATCGCACAAGCGCTCGAGCCGAAACAAGTTGCGAATGGCCGCTTACTCGCAGCCATGTTCAAGACGCAGAATGAAATGCCACTGAATGTGCTGGAATCCAGCTTCATGAGCATGTCGCCGGTGCAAGCCGCGGTGGCCTACGACGAATCATTAGCCGCTGTTCAGTTCATCATCGATTCTTACGGGATAAGTGATGTGCAACGAGTCCTACAGCGGCTCAGCGAAGGAAGCTCCGCAGAAGCGGCGCTACAGACGGTCATTCACTCCGGATACGGGCAACTCGAAGCCGATCTAGGAAAATATCTGAACGATAAATATCCTTCCTGATATTGATCGTCCGCTCTCCTATCGCTTCTTCCTCGCTCGTGCGTCGACTGTTCGAACCGGTGCCAGTTCGTCCGCGGTCACGAACTGCGGCTCAATGTCCGTCGGAATCTCCTGCAAACCTTCGAGAGCTTTCTTCATGGCAGGGCGAATAACCCCAAGTTCATCCAGCAACTTCTTTGCGCTCGCGTAGTCACCCTGTGCTTCGATAGTCAGCAGATCATGATCCAGATCGGCTACGGCAGTTTTTATCTTTGCCATGTCCACAGAGAATGTCCCGTCCGCATTCTGAACGAAAGCCCCTTTATCGCTGAGATAGTTGAATTGCACCGCCATGCCCTTGCCGTGAGCGTCCGCCAATCCAAAGCGCAGACTGCGAAACGAAGATGCCAGATAGGTGGTATAGAGTTGGCGCTGCGCCGCTTCATCGGAGGCGAGAACCCTGTTTAACCCCATATCCTTCGCATGGTCCATCATGTATTGCAGCGCGAACAGGCCGGTTACATCCGCCTTGGCTTCTTCGATCGCACTGTAAAGATCTTTCAACTCTTCCCGCGCAGTAGTGTCTCGGCCGTTCACTTTGATTTGGTGCGGCCCTAAACCGTGCATTAATTCGTGCGCAAGGATGTGCGTGAAGAACAGCTCGAAGCTGACATCCGCCGTGGCAGGTTCCGTCAGGATCTTTCTGGCAATGGGCAGCAGGACGCTGTGAAACTTGGCCTCCTGCACGTTCTTGAGCATCACCCGCTTGCTGCCCTTCTGCTGCACCACGCGCTCGTCGTTCGGCAAATTGTAGGCCGCCGTTTGAACCCCGTGCGCCCCATCCCCAGCACTCAGAATTTGATCGACCACCCGAATTGGAGCCGCCGACCCCAACTTCGGGTTGCGGTATTGCTGATCAAGCGGCAAATTGTTTTCAATCTCTTGCAAATGCTGCGTAAAGGCCGAGAGCTTTGCACTCTCCTCGTCGTCGCGCAGATTTACATACGCTTCATACGCCGCTTTGTAGCCAAACACTTCATCGTTGTACGTTTCGTAGGGCCCGATAGTGATATCGAGCGGCGCATCAAGATCCATCCAAGCCAGATCGCTTTCGTAGTAATCATTGGAGAGAAATGCATCCGCTCTCAAATTCAGGAATTTCTTGAGCGACGCATTGTCCGTCAGGGCTGCCGCCTGCCGTAAAAGATCAGCTGCCCGGGTCAAATCGTCACCGTATTCCTTGCTGTATGGAACGATGGTCAGCTTTCGGTTGTTGTCCCGGCGAATGACGGTGAAAAAGCCCTTCGCTTGTTCCTGTTGCGCCGGAGCAAGCGACCCTACCCATTTCTCGAATTCTTCCTTCGTCATATCCTCCGGGTAAAAATTTGCCCCCAGCGGTTTGCGCGTAGGGACACCCGGAATAAACGCCTGGTAGTCATCCAGATCCGACCAAGGCCCTTTGTTGATCCAAAAAAAGTGTAAGCGCGCCTTTCCCAAGGGACTCGGGTCCTGCTTCAGCTTCTGATAAAGAGCAACATCCCCTTGCCAGAATTGCCGCATGAAAATGTCGTCTAGCAATCTCGAAGCCTCGATCAGTTTGCTCAGCGCCTGCCGGTCACCGGTGGACAGTTTTGACGTGTCCACTCTCAAGGGAGTTGGAGCGAAGCGGTCTATCATCTTTTCCAACCGCTGTAGATCCGGCACTGTAGCCTGATCCTTCGTTTTTGCGGATATGCTCATAACTAGAACCATAAAGGCCAGAACATAGGCACAGAAAAACCACCCAGTACGTTGCATTCCATGACCCCCGTCATTCGACCTGCCTTGATCGCGAAAACGCATCATATCAAGGAGTGCTCTAGCTGAGCAGCGATAACGGAGTTACAATCTACCCAATCGCCATAATCCCTATTTTGAGCAGCCTGGCAACCCCAATTTCGAGAGTATCTATGCGAAAACTGTTCCCCTATTTGCTCCTGTCTTCGTTTCTGCTAATGGTTCCTTCCCTTACGGCGGACAACGTCGTCGAGGAAATCGTCGCCCGCGTGAATAATCAGATCATTACGCGGACCGAGTATATCCGCAGCAAGGAAGACTTAAAGAAAGAGGCAAATCAGCAGGATCCGGTCAATGCCGACAAGTTGATTGCTGAGCGCGATAAGGACGTCCTGCGCGACCTGATTGATCAAGATCTCCTGCTTGAAAAAGGCAAGGATCTCGGTATTACGGCTGACACTGAGGTGATCAAGCGGCTCGATGAGATGCGTAAGGACATGAAACTCGACACCATGGAAGATCTGGAGAAGGCGGCCCAGGCCCAAGGCGTGTCGTTTGAAGAGTTCAAGCAGAATATGCGCAACCAGATCATCACCCAGCAGGTGATCAGCCGCGAAGTTGGCCAGCGTCTGAATCTAGGCCATGACGATGTGGAGAAGTTCTACGAGGACCACAAAAGTGAGCTCGAACAACCCGAACAAATTCGCCTGAGCGAAATCCTGGTTTCCACCGAAAAGAAAGACCCTAAAGACGAAGCCCAGTCAGTGCAAGCTGCGCAAGAGAAGGCCGACCATTTGCTTGCTGAGATTCGAAAGGGCACCTCCTTTGAGGACGTCGCCAAGAAAAACTCCGACGGCCCCAGCGCCGCTCAGGGCGGCGACCTCGGCCTATTCAAACGTGGAACCCTCGCCAAAGAACTGGAGGACAAGACGTTTGCCATGAAGGCTGGCGACGTCTCGGACGTTATACGTACCAAGCAAGGCTTTATTCTTCTCAAAGTGACGGAACACCACGATGCGGGCGTTCCGCCTCTGAAGGACGTCGAATCGAAGATTCAAGACGCTGTGTACATGCAAAAGCTCCAACCCGCTCTTCGCGAATACCTCACCAAATTGCGGGACGACGCGTTTATTGACATTAAAGCGGGATATGTTGACAGCGGCGCCAGCGCCAACGAAACTAAGCCGATTGAGACGGCCTCCAAGAACTCAGCTGCAAAGCCTCTGAAAAAGAAGAAAAAGTTTGGACTGTTTTAGTTTAAGCTTGCTCTGACCAGCCGGAACTCGGCGACCGAACCTCATGAAGGAATTCTTCCTCTCCGAGTGTTGTCATCACGAGAACAAGATCATTACCTCCGCCTTCGTGGTGGTCTCTAAGCAGGTCAAACCCAAGAAAACGGGTGAGCCTTATCTAGCGCTCACTCTGGGCGATCGCACCGGTCAGATTGAAGCCAAGATGTGGGACAACGTCGAGGATTCGATCGATGCTTTCGACCAGGACGACTTTCTCAAGATCAAAGGTCTGTTGAACAAGTACAAGAACAGGTTTCAGATCACGATTCACAAACTCCGCAAGCTTAACGACGCGGAAATCGATTTCTCGGATTACCTCCCGAAAACCACCAAAGACATTGGCGAGCTCTGGCAGACTCTCGCCGGCTTTGTGGCCAGTTTCAAGAATCCCCACCTGAAAGCGCTCGTCGAAGCCTTCATGGCAGATCCCGAAATTGCCGAGGCTTATCGCAATGCGCCGGCCGCGAAGACTCTGCATCACGCTTTTATCGGCGGGTTGCTCGATCACGTCGTGTCGCTTTTCCGCTCGTGCGACCTGATGTGTCGCAATTATCCGCAGATTAATCGTGATCTTTTGCTCACAGGGGCGTTTTTCCACGATATCGGGAAGATCCACGAATTGACCTATAACCGGTCATTTTCATATACCACTCGCGGCCAGTTGCTCGGACATATGATCATCGAGTTGGAAATGCTCCAAGCGAAACTGGAGAGGTTCCCGGATTTTCCGCCCGAACTCAAGACTCTGGTCGAGCACCTGATCATCAGTCATCACGGCGAATATGAGTTCGGCTCTCCGAAATTGCCCATGTTTCCCGAAGCATTGATGTTGCATTACCTGGACGATCTTGATTCCAAAATGGAGAGCATGCGTGCCCATTTCGAGAGAGAGGCTAGTTCAGATAGCCCATGGACAGGCTACAACTCCTCCCTTGGGCGACCGTTGCTGAATACAGAGAGATTTCTCAGCAAGGCGCCGGCAATGCGTGCCGAAGAAAAACTTGCCGAGGAATGGGAAACGCCCAAGATCCCGGGGCTTGAAGATGACTCTGGCCAGGGCAACGCGCAAGTGGAAGCGGGAAATGCTCCGGGGAACAAAGAGTGACTCTCAGTAAAATTAATTTACCGGCACTCCCGTCAGTGTTTACACCACTCCGTCTTTTCTGATAAACCAATCGCCGTGGAGGCAAATATGCGATCCCGAATAACGGCTGTCACTCTCGCAGTGTTTCTCTCTTTGTGTGTTTCCGCTTGCAACAGCAAGCCCAGTCAATCCACCTCGGACACGAGCACTGTCACTCCTCCCGACCAGACCGCATCAAACACGGGTTCGAACTCGGGTGACTCCAAACCTCGCAGAGAGCGTGAAGCTCCTCAGCCCGTTGTCATCCCTTCGGGAACAACGCTCACCGTTCGTCTCGGCGATTCCGTTGGGTCCAAAATCAGTCAGGCAGGCCAAAGTTTTTCGGCTACTCTCGCGAATCCTGTACAGGTCGGAGGCCAAACCGTCATTCCATCCGGTGCAACTGCTGCGGGCACGGTGGTGGATGCAAAGCCACTGGGACGTTTCGCAGGCGGAGCCAGTCTCTCCCTGAAATTGACCTCCATTACGGTGAACAGCCGGCAGATGACGGTTGAGACTTCGACCCTCACGCAGACTGCTAAAGGTAAGGGCAAACGGACTGGCGCCATGGTGGGTGGAGGAGCGGGTTTGGGCGCGTTAGTCGGAGCCTTGGCTGGCGGTGGTAAAGGCGCGGCAATTGGCGCCGTCGCCGGAGCCGGCGCAGGCACAGCGGGAACGGCTTTCACAGGCAACAAAGATATTGTGCTACCGGCTGAATCAGCGTTGAGCTTCACGTTGTCGCAACCGCTCGAAGTGAAGTAGCAATTCTTGGACCGTCGAACATGGATGCCTCCGCAACTCTTCAGCTTTGCGGAGGCACTTCCCTTTAGAGTTGATTGTTTAGGGCGATGTATTGCTGAACTTCGACAAATTCCGCTTGCTAACTTTCGATTGTTACGGCACGCTCATTGACTGGGAAACCGGGATTTTCACTGCTCTTCGGCCCATCTTGGCTAAACACGGAAAAGACATCAGCGACGCCGCACTTCTCGAACTCTACGGCGAACTCGAGGCCGAAGCTGAGCGTGGAGAGTATCTCCCCTATCGTGAAGTTCTTCAGTCCGTAGTTCGAGGATTTGGTGAAAGACTGGGGTTCACTCCCATGCCAACGGAAGCAACCTCACTGCCGGACTCGCTGAAGAACTGGCCTCCCTTTCCGGATACGGCATCCTCGTTGTCCCGGCTTAAGGCTCGTTACAAACTCGCAGTTCTTTCCAACATCGATGACGACCTCTTCGCCCTCACCGAGCCGAAACTCGGCGTGAAGTTTGATGAGGTCATCACAGCTCAGCAGGCGGCCTGCTACAAACCGTGCTTAAAGGTCTTCCACGTCGCACAAGAACGGTGCGCCGTACAGCCACCGGATTGGCTGCACATCGGCCAGAGTATTTATCACGATGTAATCCCGGCGCGATCACTGGGCATCTCAACTGTGTGGGTTAACCGGGCTTCGCCGCGCGCCGGCATCGGTGCAGTGAAACCAGCCGCCGGCAGCCCAGATCTGGAAGTTCCAGACCTTCACAGCTTGGCACAACTTGCTTGCGGCCCTTCCTGAGTTCTGCTGGCCTTCGGTTCGCCATGTTCGCAGCGCCGGTATTACACTATTTTTGCTACTCATATTCATTTCGGCTCCAAGGCCGTTTTAAACTCGAGGCTCGCTGATGGCTACTGCAACGACTCGGCTAAATCCGCTCTCTTACCTGACTGATCAGTTGAACGATCTAAAGACAAAGGGTACTCATTTTCGTCTCCGCGTCCTCGACGATGAGCAGGCTTCGGTCTGCACATTTGACGGCAAGAAGGTCATCAATCTCGCTTCCAACAATTACTTGGGACTCACGACGCATCCTAAGCTGCGGGAAGCCGCGCTCGAAGCCACGCGCAAGTATGGCGTCGGATCCGGCGCTGTCCGCACCATCGCCGGGACCATGAAGATCCACATGGAATTGGAAGAGAAAATCGCGCGTTTCAAGAACGTCGAAGCTTGCGTAGTCTTTCAGTCCGGTTTCGCGGCAAACGCTGGAACCGTGTCCGCAGTACTTGGCAAAGAAGACTTCATCATTTCCGACCAGCTAAATCATGCTTCGATCATCGACGGCGCGCGTCTCTCGCGCGCCAAAATCCTGGTCTTCAATCACAAAGATGTCGCTCACGCCGAGGAGCAACTCGCCAGCGTAAAAGATCAGCCCGGCAAGAAGTTACTCATTACCGACGGCGTCTTCTCCATGGACGGAGACATCGGTCCTCTCCCCGGGCTTTGCGATATCGCCGAGAAATATGGCGCCATCATGATGGTCGACGACGCCCACTCGTCCGGCGTTCTTGGCCGCAACGGCCGAGGCACGATCGATCACTTCAAGGTACACGGACGCGTCGACATCCAGGTTGGCACTCTCTCGAAAGCCATCGGCGCTCTCGGAGGATACGTGTGCGGCACCCGCGACCTGATCGACTTCCTGTATCACCGCGCCCGCCCCTTTCTGTTCTCTACATCTCACCCACCGTCCGTCGCCGCAACCTGCATCGCTGCCTTTGACGTGCTGGAACAGGAACCGGAGAGAATTGAAAAACTGTGGGAGAACACGCGATTCTGGAAAAAGGAACTCGGCCTGCTCGGCTTCAATATTGGAGGCGTCAATACGCCAGCCAGTGAAACTCCGATCACACCGATCATTGTCGGCGATGGCAAGCTCACCATGGATTTTTCTCGTGAACTTTTCCAGGAAGGTGTGATGGGAACGGGTATCGCCTTCCCGACGGTTCCCGAAGGCAAAGCGAGAATTCGCACCATCGTGACGGCTACTCACACACAGGCCCAGTTGCAACAGGCGTTGGAGACTCTGAAACGCGTTGGCAAGAAGATGGGAATACTACACTAACCGCAACCTGCGGCGCGAGGAAGATCACATGTTACGAATGCTGATTCACTGGATTGTCACTGCGTTGGCTGTTTGGATCACCTCGCGCGTGGTGCCCGGATTTTGGGTTGACGGCGCCAGCGCAGCCCTAATCGCCGCGATCGTCATCGGATTGGTCAATGCCACCATTGGCTTGCTCATCAAGGTTCTCACCTTCCCGCTCGCGATCCTCACCCTGGGAATTTTCTGGCTGATCGTTAACGCGCTCATGTTGGAGCTAGCGTCAGCTCTGGTGCCCGGTTTTCACATCCGAAGCTTCGCTGCTGCCTTCTGGGGAGGAATCGTACTCTCTATCGTGAACATGTTCTTGAAATGGCTAGTACTGGCACCCAGTCGCTCGAATTCCTAACGCGCCGAAATTAACCAAGGCCCGCGCCTAAGGTTTTCGCCCGATTACCTACGCGTCTTCCGCAGACCCGCTACGCTCGTTTTCCATTGACGGATGCAAAGTGCTTTTGCAGACTGTAAGTAATAACTTTCGCGTTCGTTTGTACCCAGTCCTTTGCGTTGGAGAAGATTTGTTTATGCACGCGGTGGGAGTGTCTCTGCTTATTCAACTTTCGCTAACCTTGGGTTTGGCGGGACTTTTATGGCCAGAACGGCTGATGCCGCTATTTGAGGTGTTGATGTTCCCTTGGCCGTCCAATCATCGAACAGTGCGTTTCAACAGTATCGTCGCAATCATGTTATCGGGACTTCTATCTCTGTCGCTATTCGCAGGCTCATAACGTGCCCGCTAAGGCGCAGGCTCCGTGTGCTTGTGCTTCTTGAAAAGCTTGCGGCTGATGTCAGGCCAGAACTCATCCAGCAAACCTCCAACGCTCCCGTAAGCTAAAGCGATCGTGCTGCGGCTCATGGTAAGACCAAACCCGCGGTCACTTGAAGGATAGTAAACATTGGAGAGCCCTCCACTGGAGAAAGCGCCCAAGACATTCTCGAAACTGAAGGATCGTCCGCCGCTATCGGTGTGGCAGACGAATTCCTGTTTGACCGAGTAGAACACTCGATGCTTAAATGATCCTTCTCCAAGGCGGAAATATCGCGGATCTTCTTTGAACAACGACGCATACATATAATTGCTGAAGAATCCGCTGGATAACTCATCCGCGAAAGACGCACCAAACCTTTTCCCAAAACCTTGCCATCCCTGACCGTAACCCGGGAACTCATTCTCCGCCTGACTTAACGCCGCTTGAAATCCTACGATCGTGACGGTCGCCGGATCGAATCCCGACTTCACGAACAGGTGAAACTTCTCTGCCGACGTCAACGGCGGCGCCTCATGTCGACTGGTAACCCCAAATCTCGGCACTACGCCCAACATTCGCTGCGATTGTTCCTTGCGTTCAATCTCCCTTTCCTCTTCACTTTTCGCGCCCGCCTGAGATCCCGGAGCCTCCGGCTTTGGTTGCGGGATTTGCGTCGAAGAAGCCGGCGCCTGTTGAGGAATTGAGCTGTCCTGGCAGTAAAGACAGCTGGAGGCAAAAAACGAGAAACTCAGCACCGATAAAACAGCAACGAGCTTGGTCTTCAAAAACTGTCTCCTAAATCCAATCAGACCGAACCCTGCAGCCGTTAACCGGGGTTCTCGGGATATTCTGACTAGAGTAACAAACTTCGGGAAATCATGACTCGACTCGGCAGACTCCCGCGGTTAAATATCACTTACGCGGCAAGCTGCGGTTCGCGTTGCGGGCTGGGCCGCTGAGACTTAGGATGATTCCCTTTTCCGTTCGACGCGCTCTCAGATGCGCTCGGCGGAAATCAGTGCCGTTTTCGCCAACTCAACCACATACCAAGCAGAACCCCGGCCATTAGAACGCCGCCAAGTTTCTTTCGATCAGTAATCGCGATGAATCGTGCCTGCTGTTCGCTCACGTCTATCACGCCTACAGGAACCGCTCGCGCTCCGCCTCCGCCACCACCGCCTTCGCCGCGGGCGCTGCTGTCCCCGACCCCTCCAGTGCCTGCGCCCGCACCGTAGCCATAGACAACTTTCGCGACTGGAATGATGGTCCTTCCCTGCGCCGAGATAGGTTCGCCATAGATTGTTTTCACACTCGCTTGGCCGAGAACGCTTTCTTTCAGGGATTGCAGAAGAGCAAGACTGCCCATGGGAGAACTCCTTGCCCCCATTATCCCACTTGAGTTGCAACTGCCTAGAGTGAGAACCTAACCGGTCAGAAAGACGCGATTTGATCGGAAAAGATTGGTCGGGACGGGCAGATTTGAACTGCCGACCCCTCGCACCCCAAGCGAGTGCTCTACCAGGCTGAGCCACGTCCCGACAGGAAGAACGACTTTGCGGCTGAACGCCGCCGTCGCGGGGTTGACTCAAGAATTCTACACTAGCCGGCGCCCTGACGCGCGCCTCAATCCCGTCGCCGCTTCTTCTTTGTCTTCGTTTTCGCCTTCGAACCGCCCGACGGCCGGTGCGCCGGCTTCTCTTCTACCAAAGCGAACTGTATCTTTTTCTCTACTGGATCGATGCGGTCCACCAGGACCCGGACTTGTTGCCCGAGGCGATAAATTTTGTAAGTGCGCTGGCCGATGATTTCGCGGGTGTTCTCGTGATAGATGTAATGATCGTCGGCGAGCGACGCCAGCGGCACCAGGCCTTCCACAAAAAGGTCCGCCAACTCCACAAAGAATCCGAACTTGGTCACGCTGATGATTAGACCGTCGAACTCGTCGCCGATCCGCTGCTGCATGAACTTCGCTTTCTTCCACTCCATCAACTCGCGTTCGGCCTCGTCGGCGCGGCGCTCGGCCTGGCTCGACTCTTCCGCTATTTCGTGCAGTTCGGTGAGCGGGATTGGGCCGCCGACCGCTTCGAGCGACTTCCGATGAGCAACATGGTCACGGCGCTTTGACCACGGCGAAATCTTTTCCGCGTCGCCGACGGGCTCACTTCGGCCAATCCCAATTGCGATTGGACCACTATGCTTCTCAGCGGAATCGCGGAGAACATCTTTCAAGATGCGGTGCACAATCAAATCCGGATAGCGCCGAATCGGCGAGGTGAAGTGAGTGTAGGTGGGAGCGGCCAGCGCAAAATGCCCGAGATTCTCTTCCGAATAGCGGGCCTGCTTGAGCGACCGCAGCATCAAGTACGACAGAATGCGCTCTTCCGGCTTGCCGGCGATCTTCTCGGTGAGCTTCTGGTACATCCGCGGCGTCAGATGCACTTCCTGTGGAATTTCGATCTCTTTGGCACGCTTTCCGGTCCCGTAGCTGGCGCGGCGCTCACTCTTGAACTGCACCCGCTGAATGGGCAACGCGCCAACCCCCAGCGAATAGCCGAAGGTCGCGGCAATCACCTCGAAGTCATAAACCCTTTTGGCGTCGGGCTTCTCGTGAATGCGATAGAGTGAGCCCACGCGTTTCGACTCCAGGTATTCCGCGACACTCTCGTTCGCAGCCAGCATGAACTCTTCAATCAGGCGATGGGCGATGTTGCGCTCGGAGCGGGTGATGCTGCGCATCAGGCCGAACTCGTCAAACTCGATCACCGGCTCCGGCAGATCAAAGTCGATGGATCCGCGCCGCTCGCGCTTGCGGTTCAGGATCATCGCCAGATCGCGCATCATCTCAAACTCGCGGAGCAGAGTCGGGTAACGGTTCCGCGTCTGCTCGTCACCTTCGAGAATCGCGTTCACGTCGGTGTATGTCATTCGCTGCGCCGACCGGATCACGCCCTCGCAGATTTCATATCCGACCACTTCACCCCGGTTATCGATCTCCATCAAGCACGACAGCACTAGCCGGTCGAGGTTGGGCCGCAGGCTGCAGAGGTCCGTCGACAGCTCGAGCGGAAGCATGGGTACGGCACGATCCGGAAAATATACGCTCGTGCCGCGCAGCCGGGCTTCTTCATCCAGCGCAGACTGCGGCGTTACGTAGTGCGCCACGTCGGCGATGTGCACTTGCAGCTCGTAGTGGCCGTTTTCCAACTGGCTCACCATCACGGCGTCATCGAAGTCGCGAGCGGTTTCGCCGTCGATCGTAACCGTCGATATCGCTCGAAAGTCTCGCCGCTGGCGGACTTCACCGACACCTATGATCGGCTCCGCTCTTTCCGCCTCGGCCAAAACCTGTGGCGGAAAGCGATGCGGAAGATGAAACTTGCGGATCATGATCTCGACATCGACGCCGAAATCATCTTCGTAGCCAATGACTTCTACAACGCGTCCGCGTGGACCTTGCGTCGCCGTCGGCCAGGCGGTGATCTCCACATCGACGATCACTCCTTCGAGGTCGGTCCAGTCGGCGCGCCGGGCAGCCTCTTTCCCGAGCACGCGGTCCACCGACTTTCCAACCGTCTTTTTCGTGGGCGAGATGGCTGCGTCGTCCGGCCGCGGAATTTCCATTCCCGGCGGAATCATGATCTCCGGCGCCACTTTCTGATCGATCGGCACCACGTAGTTGTGGCGATTACCGAAGTGAAAGATTCCAACCACAGTGGCGTGTTCGCGATCGACCACCCGCAGAATTCGTCCTTCAGCGCGCCCATCCGGACGAATCGCGGCCACCTCCACCAGCACGCGATCGCCGTGCATGGCTGTGCCAGTCGCCGGAGGCGGAATGAAGACGTCCCCCGTGAGCTTGGACTTAAGCGCCGCAGGAACCGAAATTGGATCGGGAATCACGAATCCGTAACCATCGCGATGCATGCTCAGTCTGCCAATCACCAAGTTCTTATTCGAGGCGGCTTGCGGAATGGCATAGCGGTCTGAATCCAGGGCACGCAGCTGTCCGCTGGCCACCAGATTGTGCAGGCGCTCGGAAAGCTCGCGGCGCTCATTGCCCTTCACCCCCAGCTCGTGAGCCAACTGCTTGAAGCCGGCAGTCTGTTTGGTCTGGCGTTCGATCTTCTTCAGAATGGCTGCGTCAGAGAGCATGGTGACCGCCTCCAGCATAACCGAGTTGGGGTGGATGACGCAGATGGACGAATAACGAGGAGGGGGGCGAACGGCCGATTCTTGTTGACTCCATCTATTTTATTTAGCTAACATATGTATCAGTTGATTAGCTATTTGATAACTATTGGTTTGGAGTCAGCGGGGCTAACTCCTTTGCACGGAAGATTTTGCCCCTAAGTCTTTATTATCCAAAGATCTGGAAGACCGAGACCTCCTAAACCTATGATTCGGAAAGATCGAGGTAAAAAAAGGGGGGAGGGGTACCCGGGGCGAATCCAAGTCCGTCTGTTAGCTGGGAGGACGACCCGGCGATATGTATACGCGCCCCTCCCCTTTCCAGTATGACCGGCACACCCAAAGCCCGGCGGACAGGGCGGTGCTCGTAGGAAAACTGTGCGGGAATCGGGCGGTATTTACACTGTGCTAATGATCGCAGCAGGTACTCTCAATTCACTAGAACCTTGGAGAAATCGCGCAAACGGCTTAATTTCCACAAGACTTGCGTCCTACGGCGGAGTAGAATGCGTTTGGTCACCGAAATGCGGGTCGACCCTTAATCCATCAACACAGGAAAGGACTTTCGCCACATGTGGAAACCCACAAATCAGCCTACGACGACACCCGCCCGGCCCAATGAGCCGGAGCGTCCCGCAATGCCTACACCGGTGACGTCTACTCCCGAACCGACGAGCCCCGCACCCCGTGCTGTGGCTGCCAGCACTGCGGACCAAGCCACGATTGGAAAGTCTTTGGTGATCAAGGGAGAAGTAACCGGTTCTGAATCACTTTATATTGACGGACGCGTCGAAGGCTCGATCAACCTGGCGGGAAACCGCGTGACGGTTGGACGCAACGGCGTAGTCTCCGCCAACATCAATGCCCGAGAGATCGTGGTACTCGGCAAAGTTCGCGGAAACCTCACAGCCAGCGATCGTGTGGATATTCGCAGTGACGGATCCTTGACGGGAGACGTAGTTGCCGCTCGCATCTCCATTGAAGACGGCGCATTCTTCAAGGGCGGTATCGACATCCGCAAGGGCGGACAGAAGCCCAACGGAGAAGAAGCCAAAGCCAGCTCATCGGCCAGCGCTGAAGCCGTCGCGGCCCGCGCCTAGCTCGGTCTTAGACATCGAATGGCGGACGCCTTTGAGCGGTCCGCCATGTCTTTTTATACAGAATCTCCCGCCTCGTTATCCCGCTTTCGGCTACAAACCAGAGCTGACCAAGTCGCATCCAAGCGAAGCTGAGGGAGGATTCGCGTGGGCATAGCAAACAGCAACATTCTTGTAACCAAGAAGACTGGGACTCTGAAAGTTGAGACGCCTCAGCCCGGAACTCGCACCGACTCGATGGGCAAAGCGGTACGCAACATCATCCTTCTCGCTCTGCCGGACTCCGAATACAATCTGTTGCGGCCCGAACTCGAGCCAATGGAACTTCCGCGCCATCTGATACTGCATGAACCCGGCGAGAAGATTCAGTATGGATACTTCCTCAACGATGGAATGACGTCGCTGGTGGTCATCAGCAATGACGGCCGCAGCGTTGAAGTGGGTATCGTGGGTCGCGAAGGCATGGTCGGCGTACCTTTGGCGGTTGGGTTGCAACGCGGGACATTTCGCGCCATCATGCAGATTCCCGGACAAGGACTAAGAATCCGCTCTGAAGTCTTGGAGGATGCTCTATCGGCTGCGCCGAGCCTGCGCCAAGAGCTTAACCGCTACACCTTACTGCATGGACTTCAGGTTGGTCAGATTGCGGCTTGCAACCGGCTTCATGAAATCGATCAACGATTAGCGCGCTGGTTGCTGATGTGTCAGGATCGAGTGAACTCCGACAGCTTGCCTTTGACGCACGAATTCCTCGCTCAAATGATAGGCAGCGGCCGACCGGCGGTCAGTTTGGCGGCGGGCATGCTTGAAGAATCGGGCGCGGTCGAACAACTCCGCGGAACCATCAAGGTGGTGAATCGCAAGGTATTGGAAGGTGCAGCCTGCGAATGCTACCGGGTCATTCAGAATTTCAACGGTGGACTTGGGCTTAAGTAGCGACTATCACTTGGTCCAAACCGTTCGCTGACGAACAGACAACACTCTCTTCCCGACCATAGGCTACGTTCGAAACGAACCCTTTCGTTAGTACATGCAGGTGAGAGGGTTAAGTCTGGAACGAGCCATTTCACCCGAAAAAAAGACGAAAAGCAGAGCTGGCAGTAACGCAGGCTTCAGGGAAAAAAATGCCCCTGGAGAGTTGCGGAACGAACTACTGCTCTCCCTTTCCAAGCGGGAACTCAGCGTCATCCGCCCACATCTCGAGGCTGTCACTCTGGAACATCATCTAGTGTTGCAGGAGGCAGCCGAACCGATTCAGTACGCCTATTTTCTGGATGAAGGCCTGGCGTCCCTCGTGATCTTGACGCGGGATGGCCGCAGCGTGGAAGTTGCGATCGTGGGCAAAGAAGGAATGGTTGGAACTCCGTTAGCCGTCGGGCTTAAGCGGAGCCCGTGTCGCAGCATCATCCAGATACCGGGAAGCGGGTCCAGAATCCAATGCGAAGCCTTGGAGAAGATTCTGCCTGAAGTACCTGAGCTTAGGGCGACCCTGAACCGCTTCGTGTTGCTGCAGGGTTTACAGATCGCACAAATCGCCGCCTGCAATCGTCTGCATGAAATCGAGCAGCGATTGGCGCGCTGGCTGCTGATGTGCCAGGACCGGATTGGTTCGGACTTGGTTCCGATCACCCACGAAACCCTGGCTCAGATGCTGGGAACGGGACGCCCCAGCGTGAGTCTGGCGGCGGGAATGCTGCAGAGAGCGGGATTGATCGAGAACCTGCGTGGGACGGTCAGAATCTCCGACCGTGCGCAACTTGAAGTCTCCTCTTGCGAATGCTACCGCGCTATCCAACAGTTCAACGGTGGTTTGTCCGGGGAATAGCCCGCGGGATCTCTGATTTGTCGGCAGCAGTCAACGCCGCGTTTTCTGAGCTGCCTAGGGCTCGATCCCTCTGCTCACATCTTCAGCCTGTTTTTCCGCGACTCGCGGATAGACTGTCCCTTTGCGTCGGCGCAAATCCAGCGGAAGTTTGGAACCCGTGATCCGGAGACCCAACGCCACCGTCGCAGCCCAGGTCAATGTAGCGAGCAAAAGCGTTTCCAGATCTGCGATGCGTCCGCCGGGGGTAACGAAGGCGGCGACGCGGTATCCGACAAAGCCGGCGACCGCGGCGACGATAGTCGCTTTGCCGATTTCCAGCCAAGGCAATTCGTTTGCGGGAACCAGCTTGCGCTGGTGCAGCAAGCCGGCGATGACGAGCGTGTTCGCCACGATTCCCAAGTCCGAGGCGATGGGAAGTCCCAGGATCGAAAACGTGCGGTACAGGGCCGCGTACATGGGCAAAGAGGCAGCGGTGACAATGCTGCTTGCAATCATGGGCGTCAGCGTATTGCCGGCGGCGTAGAACGCCCGCGCATACAGACTCTGTGCCGACCAGAAGGCGAGCGAGAGCGAGAACCAAAAAAAATAGACAGCCGTTTCCTGGGAGTCATGGAAGGTGAAGCGTCCGCGGCGATAAACGAGGTCGATCAAAGGGAGAGCAGTCACCATCATCAAGCTGGTCGCCAGGATGGACGCGGCAACGATCCTGTAAATGGAGGCATTCACCGTTCCAGAAAATTCCTTGAGACGTTTCTCGCCGAACAATTTTGCAAAAAATGGCAAGGAGGCTTGGCCAGCGGCTTGTCCCAGCACGGCCATGGGTACCGCGAACAATCGCTTGGCGTAATTCAACCGGGTGATCTCGCCAATACCGCTAGATGCGAAATGGCGGAGAATCCAATCGTCGGCCGTCACCAGGGAGACGCCGAGCATCAGAGGAATCGAGAGCCGCACCCATTCACGGAAAGCGGGATTTCGAATATCGAAAGACGGGCGATAGCCCGTGCCGATTTTGGCGGCTCCGATCACGTTGATGAGAAAAGGACCGACGATGCTTCCAGCCAAAGCTCCATACGCCAGCGACGAGATTCCGTAACGGTGGGAAAGCGCAACTCCGCCAATGATGATGAATGCGTTGTACAAGAGCGGGCCAAATGCCGGAAAAAGAAACAATCGCCGGGAAAGCAAGACCGCAGAAACCACTCCCCCGACGTAGAAAAAAATCTGCGCGGGGAGAAGAATTCGGGTCAGATGCACGCAAAGATCGGTCTGCTGTTGAGTGAACCCGGTAAAGAACCAGCGAGTTAGCTGAGGCGTGAATACTTCCGCAGCAGCAACACCGATGCCGAGCACCACCGTCATAACGGTAATGATCACCGAGAATGTTCTTTGCGCATCCTTCTCTTTGCCCTCGGCCAGAAAGCGCGTGTAAATCGAAACGAAGGTGATCGAAGCGGTGCCGCCGGCGACGATGTAGTTCAGCCAGTCTGGAATGGTAAAGCCCGCGACGTAAGCATCTGTCTGAGGACCGGCACCGAAGGCCCAAGCGATGTAAGCTTCGCGTACGTAGCCGATCACGCGAGAAAGCATCACCGCGGTCATGAGCAAGACGGTGGCCGAAAAAGCACTGTGCTGGTGCGACGGCCTGAGGAAGTTCAGGAATCGGGATCGCGTCGCAGAATGATCGGCTGGATTCGACATCCAGCGCGATTCTACACGGAAAAAGAAGGCGCACTGGTGGGCCGATTGGTTCCTGGAAAAGCAAAGCTGCTGTTTTGACATCGCGAGCAAGGTGGCCGGATAATCCGATTGCGTGCCGACCCCCGGTGTCAACTCCGCCCGCTCCGCCTTGTTGCGGCGATCATTCCGCAAGAGCTTCCCTTCCGCAGTGCGGGGAGAGGGCGTTTATCTTTGGGACGATCGCGACAAACGCTATCTGGATTTCTCCAGTTCAGCAGTCGTAAATTTCATCGGCCATGGGGTCAAGGAAATCGGCGATGCCATGGCCACCCAGGCAAGGAAGCTGGAGTTTGTCCACAGCAGCCAGTTCACCAGTCCGGTCGCAGAAGAGTTTGCCCAAGAACTTCGGGAGTTCGCAGGAACAAATTTTGCCGGAGGATGTGTCTATTTTACCAGCGGCGGGTCCGAGGCCATTGAAACTGCGCTGAAAATGGCGCGGCAATACCAGGTGGAAATCGGTCAGTCTGAGCGGCACCAGGTCATCAGCCGCCGGCAGAGTTATCACGGTTCAACCTTGGGAGCTTTAGCGGTTTCGGGAAACAAGCGTCGACGAGAAATGTATGTGCCGATGGTCCGAGAGTTTGCGCATGTGGCGTTTCCTTACTGCTATAGATGCGCTTACGACTGCACAGATGGATGCCGTAATTGTGGCCAGGAATATGCAGCGGATTTAGAAAACGCGATCGAGAGTTCGAACGGACAAGCTGCGGCGTTCATCTATGAACCGGTCAGCGGAGCCACGCTGGGCGCGGTCGTGCCACCTCCTGGCTATCTGCAGACTGTGTCAGAAATCTGCCGGCGGCGTGGAGTGCTTCAGATTGCCGACGAAGTGATGACCGGGATGGGCCGCACCGGACGGAATTTCGCGGTCGATCATTGGGACATTGCTCCCGACATTCTGGTAACTGCCAAGGGATTATCGAGCGGGTACGCGCCTCTGGGAGCAGTTGTGATCACGAAAAAAGTTGCCGATGCGATTGCCGAAGGTTCCGGAGCCGTCCTGCATGGGTTCACCTACAATTCACATCCGATTTCGCTTGCTGCGGGACGAGCCGTGCTTGGGTATCTGCAATCGCGAAATCTGGTTGCAGCTGCGGATGGGAAAGTAGAGAGAACTCCAGCATCTCACTTGCGCAATGCGCTTCATAGCCTCCACGATCTGGAGGCGGTCGGCGATGTTCGCGGGATTGGATTGTTGTGGGCCGTGGAATTTGTGGCCGATAAAGAAACGAAACAACCGTTTGCGGCAGATTTGAACTTCGGTGGGCGCGTCGCAGCCGCAGCCGCCAGCCGCGGCGTGCTGGTTTACCCGGTGCAAGGTTGTGTCGATGGAGACTCGGGAGACCACATACTCGTAGCGCCTCCTGCCGTGATTAATGAGGAGCAAATTCGGTGGGCTGCCGAACGATTGGGCGAGGCGATCGACGAGGCCTCGTCATAACAGCCATCAGTCCATATGACCAGGTGCTTGTCTTTCCACCGACCAGATGTCTTCCGGCTTTTGCTCGAACGGATAGACATGGACCATCCAGCCAAAGATCTGGGGGATAAATCGTCCGCCAGCCGCGTCACAAGCTTCTTTCGTGGTAATGGAGCCGTGAAGGCCGAACTGTGCGTTCGGTCCCATCATGACGAATTTCTTGTCCAACGGCGGGAGACACAAATTCACATGAGCGTGCCACTGCGCGATGCTGAGCGGAACGCGCGAATTCAGTTCATCTTCTGTCGCATCTTTTTGTGCCGTGTACATGACTCCTATTAATTTGTAGCCATCGCCCTGCTTCTCGTAGAGCAGTGATGTGGGATGCTCAGGGTTGAAATTGCGGCGAGCTTCGAACGCGTATCCGTAGTTTGTGAAGTGGTATTGCTTCTGTGGAACATTGGGCATGAAGATCTTGTAGCCGTCGGCGAGAGCGACCTTGTAGTCGGTGTATTTCTCCGCAGCCTTTTTTGCCGCGGCAACAATCTGATCGGCCTTGGCCAGGTCTCCGGGTTTGACTTCGCGAAGGCTGGTCATCTTCATATGCGGACCCATGTCCATGTGGCGGCCTTCCATGGATTTCATGGCGTGCGCACTGCCGACGTCCGTGTCCTGGCCATCGGAGTGACTCATCTGGGACATGTCGTGATTCGACATATCCATGTTCGACATGTCGCCTTGCGACTGCGCCTGCTGTGCTACTACGAGCGATAACGGACAGGCCAGAAATAGGGCTAGAGCCAGAATTCTTCGTTGCATAGAAATCCCCACGTTTGTAATAACCCTGCCGTAGAGCCTGAGTTTCTGCAATACGTGCGGCATTACCGCCGATTACGGCGGTAATCCAAAGCGCATTAGGCGGTAGCGGAGACTCTTCCTGACTCGATGCCGAGGGCGAGCAGGCATTTCATCGCGGCTTCGGAGCCGGAACGGACGCAGTCGGGAACTCCGATGCCACGATAGCCATTGCCCGCAAGGGCCAATCCCGGCAGGGTAGTAAGGAGTTGTTCGATACGCTGCAAACGTTCCAGGTGTCCGACACCATACTGGGCCATGGCTCCATTCCAGCGGTAGATTCGTGTGAATAGCGGCGTGGCGGTCAGGCCGATGATTTGCCGAAGTTCTTCGCGCACAACCCCGACAAGTTCTTCCTCGGAGGATTGCAGGATCGCCTGATTCTTGGCCCCACCGATAAAGCAACGTAGCAAGGCGCGCTGTGGCGTCGCGCGATGCGGAAACTTGTTGTGAACAAAAGTGGCGGCCATCATCCGCTTGCCTTCGCTGCGTGGTACGAGAAAGCCGAACCCGGGCGGGAGCAATGAACGCACACTGCCGTCATACGCCAGATTCACGGTAACCGACGATGTGTACTGAACCCCTTCCAATTCTTCTGCAAGTTCGGGGCTGGTTGTTCGTAGGATTTCGGAAGCGACATTGGCGGGAACCCCGAGAATCACCGCGTCAAAAATTTCGGGGGCCGAAGGTGTAGACACGAGCCATGCGCCGTCATGCCTTCGCAAAGATTGCACCGGTGTCGAGGTTCGGAGCACAGCTTTCGGAAGCTGCTGCAGCAAAGTGTCTACCATCTGCTGCATGCCTCCGATCAGAGACGTGAAAAGCGGCTTTGCCGGTCCCCTAGAGTGCTGCGTCATTTTTTGGCGGGCAGCGATCATTGCGCGGCCCAAGCTTCCGTATTGGGCTTCCATCTCTGCAAAGCGTGGGAGCACAGCACGCACGCTTAACTGGGTGGCTTCGCCGCCATAAACGCCGGAGAGCAACGGATCGGCTAAACGATCCACCATTTCGGGACCGTAGTGGCGCTCGACGAGTGACGCGACCGTCTCGTCTGCGGTTCCTTTTCGCGGGGGATGAAACCACTCAGCCGCCATCCTCAGCTTGGTTCGAACTGAAAACAGAGGTGACAGTAGAGTGGGCATCAGCTTGGTCGGGACCATAAACATCAGGCCATCCGGAATCTCGATCAGGCGGTCGTTGACCACGATGTAAGTCTTGCGATCGACATCATTCGATCCGACAAGTTGATCGCCGAGACCGAGTTCGCGACACAGATCGCTGGCCCAAGGTTTCTCGGTCAGGAAGGAGTCAGGACCAGCTTCAATCTGACATCCATCCACTTCTTCGGTGAGCAAAACGCCGCCAAGCCGGGGGGACGATTCGAAAAGTTGATACTGAACTTCTCCAGCAGAGCAGGCTGCGGATTTCTGAAGAGCAAAGGCAGCAGAGAGTCCGGAGATTCCTCCGCCAAGAATAGCGATGCGCTTCATACCGTCTTCATCAACCGTTCGCTAGCAACTTCGGCGAGCGCCTTGGTTAATAAAGGAGAGCCATTCAGAGATTGCGCGCGCCAGAGACGCATTTCATGTTTGTCGGCGAATTGCTTGAACCCGATATCGATGTCATACAGGATTTCGACATGATCACAGAGGAATCCGATAGGCTGAATGAAAATACCGGCGTGTCCCGAGGCCTTGAGGCGAAGAATTGTGTCCTCGACCGTCGGGCCTAGCCACGTCCCGCCGGACATTCCTTGGCTTTGAAAGGCAAAATTCCACCGTGCTGCATCTAGCCCAGCTTCCCTAGCCACTAGTGAGGCCGTTTCTTTGGCTTGCGCTTCGTAAGGATCGCCATCGGTAATGGTGCGCTGCGGCACGCTGTGGGCGGTGAAGATCACTGGCAAGCTCGCACCCATCTCAACATCGGCACGGTCCAGGCCGGCTTTGAGATTCTCTGCGTAGGCTCGGATAAGGGTCGGATGATCGTGCCAGGAGTCTATGAAGTCGAAAGAAAACGAGTCCCCATGGGAAGCGAGCGCGGCGCGATAGAGTCCGACGCTGGTTCGTGAATTTTGCGGGGCAAGGCAGATCACGACCGCATGATCGATGCCATCGGTCTTCATTTGTGCAAGCGTGTCAGCAATGAAGGGCTTCCAATTCCGCATGCCAACGTAAGCGGGCACTCCGAGGTCACGCGACAGAAGATCGCGTTGTTCGAAAGTCCAGCAGGTTAGCGGTGAGGTACCAATCAGGCTGTATCGGTGTTTGACTTCTTCGACAACGGCCGGAGGCAAAGGCCTGCCGTTAGTGACCTGCAGAAGGAATTCCGGAATGTCGTCCACGGATTCCGGACTGCCATGCGCCAGCAGCAGCACGGCGTTCTTGCCCGTATTGGAAGGAGTCGTCACTATTTTGTGGTTAACGCATACTCTTGCACGAACTTTGCCAGATCTTTCACGTTCTCGACAGGAGTTTCGGGCAAAATCCCGTGGCCTAAATTAAAGATGTGTCCTGGCCGCCCGCCAGCCCGGTGCAGAATATCTTCCGAACGCGACTTTACCTCTTTCCAATCCGCGAACAGAACAACAGGATCGAGGTTGCCCTGCACCGCGCCTTTAAACCCAAGGCCACGCCAGCCGTCATCCAAGGGAATTCGCCAGTCGAGGCCGATCACCTCGGCGCCCGTTTCCTGCATCGAGGGCAGCAGAGTAGAACTGTCGGTTCCAAAATAGATGATAGGCACTCCAGCATTTTTTTGCAGCGTCTTCACCAATTCGGTGGTCCGCGGCAGAGCGTAGCGGCGGTAATCTTCAACGCTGAGACATCCGACCCAACTGTCGAAAATCTGGATCGTGTCTGCTCCGGCTCGCACCTGCTCTGCGGCGTACTGGGAAGTTACGGAGACCAGTTTCTTCAATAATTCGTCCCACACCTTTGGCGACGAATACATCATCTTCTTGGCGTGGACGTAATTGCGAGAGCCACCGCCTTCGATCATGTAACTGGCCAGAGTAAAAGGAGCGCCGCAGAAGCCGATCACGGGAAGTTTATCGGCGAAATGCTTTGCGACCAGAGTGACGGCTTCGGAGACATAGCCAAGTTCATCGGCTCGATCCACGCGAAGACGATCGACATCTTCTTTGGTGCGAACTGGTTTTTCGATGACCGGACCTTCGCCGGCCGTGAAGTGAAAGGGCAGGCCCATGACTTCGAGCGGCAAAAGGAGGTCGGCAAAGATGATGGCGGCGTCCACACCCAGAATCTCGGCGGCGGTAATGGTCACATCGGCCGCGACTTTCGGCTTTTTGCAAATCTCTATCAGCGAATACTCTTTGCGGACGGCGCGGTATTCGGCCATGTAGCGGCCGGCCTGGCGCATGAACCAGACGGGGTTCGATCGACTGGGAGAGCTTTGCAGGCCCTCACAAAGCGGGATTCAGGGGCAGACATAGAGCTTTCAATTTACCATTGCGTGGGCAGACCGGGTGTGATTTGGCGCACAGACACCGTTGGCCAGCAATGGCATTGACGCTCATTCAACGGCTCCGACTAATGTGTTGGATTTGTAGAAAGGCGAAAAGCAAGAACAAGCCACAAGGAGCACGGAGCATATGGGAGGGACTGACTATTTGTCGGCGGGCTCTAGGGATTGGATAAGGATGTGGGTTCCGTTGTTGTCGACTCCTGCCTGGACAGAGACAGACTTGCCTTCCAGAACCCTTATCGCGTCTGTGGGTTCGAGCCGGTAGCTGGTGGAATCGGAGGTCTGGAGGAAATAGGCATCCTGTTGCCGAATTACTCTTCCCGAAAATCGAACTGTGCCGACAGCATAGTTATCACGTGATAACTCGGCCAACAAGATTTCCGTCAGCGGCCGCGCCTGTTGTACCCCACTCCACGCAATGAGATCGGAACTGAAGAGCGTGGAGCTACCCGGCGGGTTGTCGGGCGAAGGTGCTCTGGCACCGCCCCGGAAGAGTTGCGAATCCGACAAACACTAGGAGAACGAACGTTTTGATCATGCGGAACGTTATGATGTGCAAATTTCGCATCGCGGCGACCCGAGTTTGAATTAGGCATCGGGGAACTGTCTGAATTCCATACACCGAATCATGTACGCACCTTAGAAAATGCCCTTCCGAGTAGTCTGCGAATCAAGAAAGTATCTAAACTTTTTTCCAATTCGGCCTATCCTTCAAAGAACGAAGTCTCGGACGGGGGTAGTACATGGCAGCAAGTCAGGTGGTTCTCTATTTCGATTCGGAGCAGGATGCCCTGCATTTCACGTTGGCGGCGAGCTCCGTCATGTCAGCGCAGGGGAATACGGACGCCGCAGCCAAAGTGGCGGAAGAGATTTGTAAGGTAAGCCGGATCGCGACCGAAGGACCTCTGCGTACGCCCGATTGCCAGCAGTCCGTGGCATAGGCGGCACAGCATGTGGGACCTCCTCCTCGATTCGTCGTGCAGGACAAGTGTTAAAGCCAGCCTCGACCAGAAAGAGCACGAAGGTCACCTGGGGGCTGCCCACCTCAAAGCTCTAAAACTTCCAGGATTTTTTGAAAAACTGACTAAGAATTCCTCTCTTGCCGCATCCAACTAATTAATCAAGAATTGACACATTAGCTTGGGATTTTTAACATAAGAGTTCACCTCAAGGATGTCGCAAGGGAACGCGTGGGAATGTTTGGCTAGCTACCTTCCATAAGCAAATCTTATGATTACAGTTAAAGAGCTCACAAAGCGGTACGCTCGCACCACTGCCGTCGACCAGATCTCGTTCGAAGTGCAGAAGGGGCAGATCGTTGGTTTTCTCGGGCCGAATGGGGCCGGCAAGACCACTACGATGCGAATGTTGACCTGTTTTATGCCGCCCACTGCAGGCACGGCGACGGTGGCCGGTTTCGACGTCCTCGAACAGCCGATGGAGGTCAAGAAGCGCATCGGCTACTTGCCCGAGACTCCGCCCGTGTATCCGGAGATGGAGACCGGCGAATATCTCACCTATGTCGGCAAACTCAAAGGCCTCTCCGGATCGGAGCTCGCCAAACGCGTGGACTATGTTTGCGAGCGCTGCGCGGTGGCAGACGTCAGAACCAAGCTGATTGGCAAGCTTTCCAAGGGTTACCGGCAGCGGGTGGGGCTGGCGCAAGCGGTCATTCACAACCCCGACGTGTTGATTCTCGATGAGCCGACGGCGGGTCTTGATCCCAAGCAGATTAACGAGACTCGTGACCTCATCAAGAGCCTTGCCGGCGATCACACGATCATTCTCAGCACCCACATCTTGCCGGAAGTCGAACAGACGTGCCAGCAGGTCATCATCATCAACCGGGGCAAGGTAGTCGCGACCGACTCGGTACAGAATCTGCAAAATCGGGCGCGCGGAGCAGAATCCTTGCTGGTCGAGGTTTCGGCGCGAGATGGTGCTCTGGATAGCACCATGGTGCAAACCCGCTTGCAGCAACTTCCCGGCATAGGGCGTGTCTCTGTCAAGCAGGCCCGGACGAACGGAGTTTCCCTGGAAGTCGAAAACAAAAAAGGGTTCACCCGCGGCGATCTTTCGAGGGCCATTGTTCAGGCGGGTTGGGATTTGAATGAACTGCGTCCTTCCGCCATGAGCCTGGAAGAAGTGTTCCTGCAACTCACTGGAAAACAGGCCATGCGCGGCCGAGACCACTCCGAAAGGAGCAGCCTAATGCGGAATACCTACGTTATTTGGCAGAAAGAGCTGCGAAGCTACTTTGTGTCTCCGATTGCGTACATTCTGCTTGCCATGTTTGCCGTCGTAACAGGTTTCTTTTTCTGGAACGCGCTTGGGTATTTCGTGCTGATGGGTATGGAATCGCAAATGCGAGGCCAAGCTTTCCCCATGAACATAAACGAAGAAGTAATTCGGCCGTTGCTTTCGAATATGGGGGTGATCGGGCTATTTCTGATTCCCATGATCACCATGCGGCTTTTTGCCGAAGAGAAGCGCAGCGGAACGATCGAATTGTTGACCACCTCTCCGGTTCGAGACATGGAGATCATTCTTGGAAAATGGTTGGCCGCGCTCACGCTGTATGCGTGCATGCTGTTGCTGGCTTCACTGAATTTCCTGTTCCTCTTCAAGTACGGAAACCCCGATTGGAAGCCGCTCGCTATCGGATACCTCGGGCTGCTCTTACAGGCAGGCGGATTGCTAGCGATTGGAACATTCATTTCCACGCTGACCAAAAATCAGATCATCGCCGGGGCAGCCACCTTCGCGGTCTCAATTATGTTGTGGGTAGTCGGATGGGTCAGCGGTTCTGACACCGCGACCTGGGCCCAGGTAGTCGCCTATTTCTCGGTGATCAGTCACTTCGAGTCATTTTCCAAGGGTGTATTTGATATGAAAGACGCAGTCTTTTATTCATCGGTAATTTTCTTTGGATTGTTTCTCACCGCGCGTTCGATGGAATCTTTGCGGTGGAGGTCGTAAGTGAATACTCAACTCCTTCACGCTAGACAGACTAAATACGCTGCCTACGCGACTGTCTACATTCTGGTGGTGGTCGCCGCGATTGCCGTGGTCAACGTTCTGGCCAATCGCCACAACAAGTCGTATGACGCAACCGCCAACAAGCGGTACAGCCTCTCCGATCAGACCGCGAAGATCGTCAAAGGCCTCAAGCAGGACGCGACCATTATCTACTTCGACCAGTCCACGCGTTTCCAGCATGCCAAGGACGTACTGAACCAATACGGCGATCTGTCGCCCAAAGTGCACGTCGAGTACGTGGACGTTGACAAGAATCCGCAACAGGCGCGGGAGGCTGGCATCAAGAATTACGGCACGGCGATCGTTCAGATCGGCGATAAGAAGGAAGAAGCCAAGAGCATGACGGAAGAGGGGATTACGGGAGCATTCATCCGTGATCTCAAAGACACGGTCCGAACGGTTTGTTTTGTGGCCGGAAGCGGTGAACATCAGATCGACGATTCTGATCGCAACGGCTATTCGCAGTTCAAGACCATGCTGGCCAAGGAGAATTATCAGACCAAGTCGATCGATTTGCTGCAGAGCGCCATAGTGCCCACGGACTGCACAGTGCTGGTGATTGGCGGTCCCTCTCATGACTATCAGCAGCCGGAAGTAGATGCGATCAAGAATTACGTGGAGAATGGTGGACGCGCTTTCTTCATGCTCGATCCCCCGCTGAAGATTGGCCGTACCGAGACTGCCGATAACGATGCCCTAACGAACGTACTGCAAAGCTGGGGCGTGACGCCGGAAAAGGACCTGCTGCTGGATTTCAATCCCATCGGACAACTGGCGGGAGTCGGGCCGCAGGTCGCGCTGGTTACAAGTTACGGAACTCAACCGATTGTTGCCGGGATGAAGGGCACAGCCACGGGCTTTCCTTTGTCCAGGTCGTTGACCATCAAGAATGGCGAAAAGACTAACGTGCAGAAGCTGTTCGATTCCTCGGAAAGTAGCCTCTCCACATCGAATCTCAGTTCGCCTTCGGTAGATCCCAAAGATCCTAAGAACCGTAAAGGGCCGATGACGATTGCGGCCGCAGGAACTTACAGCACAGGCAAGCAGGATGTCCAAGGCCGGTTTGTGGTGATCGGAAGCTCTTCCTGGATTGCCAATTCGTTTGCCCGGTTCCAAGGCAACGGCGACCTCGCGCTGAATGCAATTGACTGGCTGGGGTCAGACGAGGACTTGATCTCGATTCGCCCGAAACAACCGGAAGACCGCAGGGTCACGATGACCACGGGCCAGCTCAATTTGGTGCGCGTTACGAGCCAGTTCCTAATCCCTTTGGCGGTGGTTTTTATCGGAGTTTCGGTGTGGTGGAAGAGAAGATAATCGTTCTCGCCGGTCTAGCTCATGGAGTCAGGAAATCTGAGATGAAACTGCGTGGTTTGATTGTCGCCGGTGTGGTGCTCGCGGCGCTGACTGGGGCGCTGTATTGGTCGAACAAGCATCCTGTAGAGGACACCGCGAGGACAGACGATTCGGCGGAGGCAGCTCCGAAGATTCTTTCGATCAAAGAAGCGGACATCGTCAAGTTCGATCTAAAGCCCAAAGGTAAAGACCAGGTGTCGGTGCAACGGGACACCTCTGGCAAGTGGCAGATGACCGCTCCGAAGCCATTGCCGGTCGATCAGAGCGCGGTTCAAAGCCTGCTCGGAACATTTTCTTCTTTCGGGTCGGAACGAGTTGTCGAAGACAAGGCCAGCACCCTCGATCAATATGGGTTGAGCTCTCCCGTGCTGGAAGTCGATCTTACGGAGAAAGACAAAAAGAGCCAGCGACTCCTTCTAGGAGACCAGGCTCCGACGGGAAATACCATTTACGCCAAGCTGGCCGACGATCCCCATGTGTACTTGATTGCCAGCTTTCAACAAACGAGTATCGACAAATCCGCAAATGATCTTCGCGACAAGCGACTCCTGACGGTCAGTCCTGACAAAATCAGCCAGGTTGAACTGGTAAAGAAGAATGGAGATGTCGCTTTTGCTCGGAGCAAAGATTCCTGGCAAATCGTGAAGCCTTCTCCCGCACGTGCCGATGACTATCAGGTTGACCAGATGGTCCGGAAGTTGGCGCAGGCGCAAATGGATTTGAGTGGAAACAATCTCGACGACGCCAAAACTGCAGCGGCTTTCGCTTCCGGCACTCCCGTGGTGATGGCGAAGGTAACCGACCCGTCCGGAACGCAGCAGTTAGAAATTCGTAAAAATAAAGACGATTATTACGCGAAATCCAGCGTGGTTAGCGGAGTCTATAAAGTTGCGAATGACCTTCCACAAGCGGTGGATAAAGGTCCGGACGATTTTCGCGATAAGAAGCTTTTTGATTTCGGATACAACGATCCCGACAAGCTTGAGATTCACAATGGCGACAAGAGCTATTTCCTGAGCAAAGGCGGCAACGACTGGTGGTCGGGCGATGGAAAGAAACTTGATCCCGATGGGGCTGACACGGTTCTCTCGGATGTGCGCGACCTGTCGGCGAAAACGTTTGTTGACTCAGGTTTCACGACGCCCGTTCTCCAGGTCTCGGTGCTCTCGGATAAAGGTAAGCGGCTGGAGAAGGTCTTGATTGCGAAATCGGGCAAAGACTACGTAGCAAAGCGGGAAGGGGAAACGGCGCTGTACCAGATTGATGACGATGCGATCAAGAATCTGCAAAAGGCGTTGGATGAACTGAAGCCGGCTTCCGCTACGTCAGCGGCCAAACCTGCGGTTGCAGCGCCTGCTCCTTCGAAAGACAAAGACGACTGAGCAACTATTCTACGATGCCGGCGCGCACGCGCACCGGCGCGCCGGCATCGTCATCGCAGCCATTTCTCCGGCTGGCGAAGCTTTTCAACAACATCGCTCAAGAACAAAGCGGCTTTGGCACCGTCCACTACGCGGTGGTCGCTTGATAATGTGATTGTCATCATGGGCCGCAATACCGGTTGGCCATTGACCGCGACCACCTTGTCCGCGATGGCGCCGACCGCGAGAATTGCGACTTGCGGCGGGATAATGATCGCCGTGAAAGAATCCACCCCGTACATACCAAGATTGCTGATCGTGAATGTCGCGCCTGAGATATCAGCGGGGCGCAGCTTGCCGGAGCGAGCCCGTTCGGTGAGGTCGCGACGCTGTTTTGCGACCTCGGCAAGGGGCGTTTGATCGCTATTCGGAATTGCGGCTGCGACCACTCCATCCTCGACCGCCATGGCAATTCCGACGTTGACCTCGGGATGCAGCTGAATTTTCCCATCGATCCAACTGGCATTTAATCTTGGATGCTCGCGCAGAGCTTTCGCAACCAGAATCGTCAATAAATCGGAATGAGTGACGCGAACCGAGTGCGCTTTTTCAATCTCAGACAAAAACTTTTCGCGGGCGGCAACTAGTGCGGAGGCATCGACTTCGCGGCTTACGAAGAAGTGGGGAACCGTCGTCCAACTCTGCGTCGTGCGCTCCGCCATGAGACGTCCGATGGCGCTTGGCGTTTCGAGATTGCTGGCGGAAACGGACTCCTTGTTCTTGCTTGCGGATTCAATGTCGGAGGCTTGAATTTCTCCGGCAGGACCAGTGCCCTTTACTTGAGAGAGATCGACTCCGAGTTCCTTCGCCAAGCGACGCGCTTTGGGAGAAATTCTTGTTTCGCTCGCGGCCTTAGGAGTTTCGCGCTTTTCGATGGGTGCTTCGACCGGCTTCGACTCGCTGTGATATCTGCCGGTCTCCGCCGGGGCCGAGGAATCGGCCGGAATGGCCTCGCCTGGTTTCAGAATCCAGGCAATCGTCTGACCGACAGGGATCTCGGCGCCAGCTCGCGCTTTAATACCCGCGAGCAAACCTTCGGCCGGCGATTCAATTTCCATGACGGCCTTATCGGTTTCGATTTCGAGTAGAATTTCGCCCTTGGCGACGGATTCGCCCTCGTTCTTTCGCCACGAAACTAACTTGCCCGTCTCCTGCGCCATTTCGAGAGCAGGCATTACCACGCTGAAGGCCATAGATTTTCTTTCGAACCGATCCTACTTGCCGACTTCTATTCGTTCTGACTTGGAACTTGCTTCAATCATGTCCACGACTCGCTGGCTCGGAGCATTCTCGGTTTCACGGGTTGTGGGCAACGGACCATTGACTGTGAAGTAGTGCGCACCTGCGACCAGCAATTGCTCAGCCGGGAAGCGCGTGATCACTTCGTGGCCGGTTTCGGTCACAACAATCTCTTCTTCGATACGCGCTGCGCTCCAGCCATCGGTTGAAGGCCAGAAGGTTTCGAGCGCAAAGACCATGCCCGGCTTGATCTCCTGGGGATGTTCGAAGGAAACCAGACGGCTGATGACCGGGCGTTCCCAGATCGCAAGTCCGATGCCATGACCATATTGCAGTGCGAAGCTGGCTTCTTCATTGGGGAAGCCGAAGTCTTGAGCCTTTGGCCAGACGGCGGCGATCTCCGCGGTGGTGCGTCCGGGGCGTACAAGTTCGATGGCAGCGTCCAGATATTCGCGGCAACGTTTGTAAGCGTCGACCATCGCGTGAGAGCCGTAGCCGATGGTGAAGCAGCGGTAGTAGCAGGTGCGGTATCCCATGTAAGAGTGCAGAATGTCGTAGTACACGGGATCGCCGGGACGAAGAACACGGTCAGAAAAGACGTGCGGATGCGGATTGCAGCGTTCGCCGGAAATCGCGTTCACCGCTTCCACGTACTCGGAACCGAGATCGTAGAGAACTTTGCTCACCAGGCCCACCGCTTCGTTCTCGCGCATGCCCGGCTTCATGGCGCGATAAAGTTCATCGTAGGCGGCATCGACCATCGCAGCGGATTGATTCAGCAGGCTGATTTCATCGCGAGTCTTGATCTCGCGAGCCATAGACATCAACTGCTGACCATCGACGACCTTGATGCCTTCTTTCTGCAGAGCAAACAGCACCGGCAACTCGATGATGTCGATGCCGACCGGCTCTTTATGCAGGCCTCGCATTTCAAGCTCAATGCGGATTTTCTTGGCAACATCCTCCGCGCGGCCCATCTCCGTCGACATGGTTCCACGCAACATGGAAATTCCGGGCCGCGAACGTTCGCCAAGCCACGGGCAATGCAGTTGATGATGTTTCGCTGCTGAACCGAAATCCCAGAGAATTGGTTCGTCGTTCTGCGGGAGGAGTGTAAACCGGTTGGCTTTGTCCTGGGCCCATGTGCCGATGTGCGTGGCCGTGAGGTAGCGCACGTTGTTCATGTCGAAGCAGAGCAACGAGCCCATCTCCGATTTCGCGAGCAGGTCTTTGGCGCGTGCCAGGCGTTCACGCCGTAGGCGGTCGAAATCTATTCGTTGTTCCCAATCGACTGCCATCGTGCCGTAAGTGGGCAGAGCCATCACGGACCTCCTAATTTATGGGCGGCCACAGAGTTTGCTGGCGGCTTCAAATACTGTTTTTTCGGTAGGCACCGTCACATCCTCCAACGGTGGCGAAAACGGAATCGGAACATGCATCGCGCCCATTCGCTTTACCGGGGCGTCCAAATCATAGAATGCGCCAGCCCCAATAACCGAAGCAATTTCCGCGGTGACGCCGTAGCGTTCGTAACCTTCGTCGAGCACAATGACGCGAGATGTTTTTTTTGCGGACTCGATCAGGGTCGTCTCGTCGAGGGGCCACATGGTACGCGGGTCAACAACTTCCGCGCTGATTCCAGACTTCTCCAGCATCTCTGCGGCGCCCAGCGCAACTTGCACCATGCTACTGGTGGCCACGAGCGTAATGTCGTCGCCCTCGCGTTTCACATCCGCGACGCCGAACGGAATAGAGTATTCGCCCGTCAGGTACCTGACCTTTGAGCTTATACATCATTTTGTCCTCAAAGAAGACAACGGGATTCTCGTCGCGGATCGCCGTCTTCAGTAGACCCTTGGCGTCATATGGGGTGGAAGGCATAACAACTTTCAGTCCAGGCACATGGCTGAACCAGGCATGGAGCGATTGCGAGTGCTGTGCCGCCGAACGCCGGGTTGCGCCCAGCGTGGTGCGCATCACCATCGGAACCTTCCAGGTTCCGCCGGACATGTAATGGGCTTTGGCCGCTTGATTGACCATCTGATCCATGGTCAAGGTAATGAAGTCGCCGAACATGATGTCGACCACTGGTCGCAGACCGGTCATTGCAGCACCTACGCCGATGCCGGTGAAACCCGCTTCGGAGATCGGCGTATCCATGACACGGTCGATGCCAAATTCTTCAACTAGTCCGGAGAGAACTTTGAAAGGCGTGCCGGCTTCAGCGACGTCTTCCCCGAAGATGCACACTCGCGAATCCCGGCGCATCTCCTCGGCCAGCGCCTCGCGGATCGCTTGGGCGAAGGTTAGTTCGCGAGAATTGGAATCAGGCGTAGACATCCTGATCTACTTCCTCCACTGGGGGATAGGGCGCCGCGGTGGCAAACTGCACAGCCGCGTCCATTTCGGACTGAATTTCATCCTGCATCTTGGTCAGCGCGCCTTGATCGGCCAAGCCCTGTGCAATCAACCAGCCAGCCAGGAGCTTCAGCGGATCGCGGTCGGTCTTCCACTGCTGTTCTTCCTGCTTCGAGCGGTAGTATTCGCGATTGATGTCGCCGACATGATGGCCGTGATAGCGATAGGTGTTGCACAAAAGAAACGCAGGGCCCCCGCCGGACCGCGCCCGGTCAACCAACTTGGACGCTGCCACATTCACTGCGCGGACATCTTGTCCGTCTACCGTCTCGGCCTGCACACCGAAGGCAGTGGCACGGCTAGCGATATCTCCGGCAGTCGTTTCGGAGAAATGGGTGTACTCGTTGTACATGTTGTTTTCGCAAACGTAGATGACAGGCAACTTCCAAAGTGTCGCCAGGTTCATTACTTCATAAAGTAAGCCTTGGCCAAGCGCACCTTCTCCGAAGAAGGAAACCGCGACACGACCGTTGCCGAGGCGCTTGGACGCCAGCGCCGCTCCGGTTGCGATTCCCAGGCTTCCACCTACAATCGCATTCGCCCCCAGATTGCCGGTGGTGGGATCGGCGATATGCATCGATCCACCTTTGCCTTTGCAGTATCCCGATTCTTTCCCGAGCAACTCGGCAAACATGCGGTCCGGCGTCGCACCCTTCGCCAGGCAATGCCCGTGTCCCCGGTGAGTGCTGGTGATGTAGTCATCTTTGTTGAGCGCTTCGCAGATTCCGACAGCCACGGCTTCCTCGCCGATGTACAAATGGGCGAGTCCCGGCATTAGCGCTCGTGTGTAGAGATCGTTCACATGCTCTTCGAACAACCGGATTCTGAGCATTTGGCGGTACATGTGCAGCCACTTGTCGGCTTTCACGTCCGAACCCGCCGCTTTGGGGTCCGTTGCTGTGCTCATTTCTTCACTCCTGACATTTGCGCCAGCACATCAAAGATGCACGCAAAATCCAGCTTCGCCATACCCATACCCCGAGCTGCGGTGAGAAATTCGTTGGTCAGCGCCGTGGATGGCACCGGTACGTCTAATTGCCGGCCTAATTCCATCGCCAGCAACATGTCCTTCTGCATCATGTTCACGTCGAACCAGGCTTCTTCCGGTTGCTGAAGGATGAAGGGCCCGCGATAAACAATCATCGGAGAAGCCACCGCGCTGTGGATCATTACATCCACTGCAGTCTCGCGCTTGATGCCGCTCTTCTCGGCAAGCAAAACACCTTCGGAGAAAGCGAGCATCTGAACCGCGAGGCAAAGATTGACGCCAATTTTCATGGATAACGCGAGGCCGTTATCGCCGACGTGGGTCACTTTCGGACCGATGTCGTCCAGGACCGGCTTGACCTTCTCAAACGTCTCTTTGCTTCCACCCACCATGACGGAGAGCTTCCCTTCCTGTAGGGTGATGACACTGCCGGAGACAGGCGCGTCGACCATGTCGGATCCTTTAGCCCGCACCTTTCCGGCGAGACCGCGACTAACGGCCGGGCTGACCGTGCTCATGTCGATATAGAACTTGCCCGGTTTCAACCCCTCGAGAATCCCGTCCGGACCCTCGGTAACGGACTGCAGCGCAGCCGAGTTAGTCACCATCGAGAAGACCACATCGGACGCTTCGGCCACGGCCCGTGGAGAATCGGCCCACTTCATGCCTTTGTCAATCAGCCATTGCGCTTTGGAACGTGTGCGGTTGTAGCCCGTCACGCTATGGCCCTTGTTCAAAAGTCGTGCCACCATGTTTCCACCCATGGTTCCGAGACCGACAAATCCCAGCTTGGCCATTCGAGTAGTGCTCCTATCAGAGAGTGTTCTTAGCGAGTTCGACCTGCTGTACGCTTGCTTCGAAGTCGGTGCGAATCTGCTCCATGTGGGCGCGCATCGTCAGCCTTGCCCGGTTCGCGTCACGCGCCGCAACTGCGTCAAGAATTTGCTTGTGGTGGAACTGGCCATGTTCCGGCCCGCCTTCCACAAAAAAAATGGTGGTGCGCTGCTCACGAAGCAATCCCACGATCGAATCGATCAGCGACAAAACCAGCGGATTGCCCGCTGCCTCCGCCAGCGCCAAGTGGAAGTCGAGATCTGCTTCAATAAACTCAGCCGAGTTTTCTACCGAACGCTCCATCGCGGCGTAGGCTTCGCGCATCAGGCTCAAACTGGCTTCGTCGGCACGAACCGCAGCGAGAGCGGCAATTTCCGGCTCCAATATCCCGCGAAGTTCAGCGAGAATCTGAGGTCCGTCTGGCTCCCCGATTCTGATCATGAGGTCAAGCGACTGGCGTATTGCACGAGAGGTCGCGTTCGTAATGAATGTGCCTCTGCCCGACTGAGCCTGCACCAGCCCCTTTTCGGCGAGCGCCTTTACCGCCTCGCGGACCGCCGTCCGGCTCACACCAAACTTCAGCGCCAGTTCTCGTTCAGCTGGAAGTTGATCTCCTTCTTTGAGCGTGCCCTTCAGGATCGAATCCTCGATTTGCTGAACAATCTGCTCGTACAGACGAGATGTGCGCACTGCTTTGTACAAGGGATTCCTATCGGAACTAAGACAAAATTCTGTCACTGGTATGACGGTCGAACCACAATACCACACCCCCGATACACCCGCCAGAATTTACTCGATCCAAACCGTCTTTATGTTCGTGAACTCTCTGATTCCAAAAGGTCCTAATTCCCTGCCGTGACCGGAGTGCTTCACCCCTCCGAAAGGCAGCCGCGGGTCAGACGCCACCATTTTGTTAATGAATACCATCCCAGATTGAAGTTCATTGACGAAGCGCTCGCGCTCGGAATCATCGTTCGTCCAGGCACTGGCACCCAATCCAAAGCGGCTGTCGTTGGCAAGGCCGATGGCCTCATCAATGTTTTTGACAACGAACAGGCTGGCAACCGGGCCAAACAATTCTTCCCCGTAGGCGGGCGAGGACTTCGGGATGTTTGTCAGTATGGTCGGCGCATAGAAAAATCCCTCGCGATCGAGGGGCTTGCCTCCAGTCAGAACCTTGGCTCCCGCCTCGACCGTTTTGCGGACGTCGCGATCCAGGTCTTCGACACCCTGCTCGGTGGCCAGCGGACCTAATTCCGTTGCGGCATCGAAGGGATCTCCGACCTTGAGCGACTCCATCTTCGCGACAAATTTCTTGGTGAACTCGTCGGCAATCGACTCCGCGACGATGAAGCGTTTCCCCGCGATGCAGGATTGTCCGTTGTTGAAGATTCGGGCCTTCACCGCCCAAGTCGCGGCTTCATCCAGATTCGCGCTCGGCATCACGATGAAGGGATCGCTGCCGCCCAGTTCGAGGACCACTTTCTTGATTCTCTGCGCGGCGCCAACTCCAACCTTAATACCGGCTTGTTCACTGCCGGTAAGTGTCGCGGCAACCACTCGCGGATCGTTCAGAATGCTATCAACTTTATCCGCTCCGATCAGCAGCGTTTGAAAAGCTCCTTCTGGAAATCCCGCTTTCAGAAATGTCTCTTCAACCGCCAACGCGCATTGCGGAACGTTGGAGGCGTGTTTTAGCAGACCAACGTTTCCGGCCATGAGAGCGGGCGCAGCGAATCGCACAACTTGCCAGAAAGGAAAGTTCCACGGCATGACTGCCAAGACTGGTCCGATCGGCTGATAGCGGACGAAACTCCTTTTGGCGGGAGTCTGCACCGCCTCATCGGCCAGGAAGCGCTCCGCATTTTCCGCATAATACCGGCAAGCAAGTGCGCACTTAGCCGCTTCTTCGACGGCTGACTTTAACGTCTTGCCCATCTCCGTCGTCATCTTGCGGCCGTGCGCTTCCTTCTCCAATTCAAAGAGATCCGCCGCCTTCAACATGAGGCGTGCGCGCTCGGCGAAAGGCACCTTGCGATAGCTCTTGAACGTGTCAGCCGCGAGCTGCAGCTTTTGCTCAATCTGGGCGTTCGTTAGCGCTTCGAACTTATTCTCGGTCTTCCCGGTGGAAGGGTTAATTGTCGCAATCGCCATGGGTTGGCAACCTCTCGTCTAGTGGTCATACCACCATACCACGACCTTAAATTATTTTTCTTCTGGTTTAGATTCGAACTGAAGTGGGGAACGGCCAGGGACTAGCAACGAGTATCTTGATCACCAAGCGTGTGGAGGGCAAAGGGAAGCTTGTTCGCAAACGGTTTCCTAAGGAGAGGCTAACCTCTGCATCTTAAGGCGGCTTTCGCTTCTAAGGTAAACTGCGCTCATTGGCGCTGGACCACAATTCGAATCGACTTGGAGACGCGGTGGCCTAAGTCTCTGGCAACTCATGAAGCGGGTTGCGCGCGGGATTGACGAGGACGACCTTTTGGGGCGGGCGTCCGAATTGGCGTTCAGTTCTTTGCTTGCCTTGTTTCCTTTGTTGCTATTCATGCTCACGCTCTTTGGATTGTTTGCGTCCCGCAGCTTGCAACTTCAAGGCGGTCTGCTGTTTTACTTGGGTCATTTCCTTCCGGCGGGAGCCTTCCAGCTATTGAAACAAGTCACGACCGAACTAACCTTGAGCGCTACCAGCGGGAAGCTCACGTTCGGGTTAGTCCTCGGCCTATCCTTTGCTTCTGGTGGAGTGAGTTCGATGATCTCCACTCTGCATGCGGCCTATCGTGTGCGCGACACCCGGTCCTGGATCAAGCTTCGAATTATCGCGCTCGGACTCACATTTGCTATTTCGATTCTGCTCCTCGCCGCGCTCTTTATCGTGCTCTTAGGAGACCACTTTGTTGATTGGATGGGCACCGAGCTTCACTTAGAATCGGCGATCGTGATGGTCTGGAAGGGAATGCAGTGGGTGTCGGCCGTGCTCTTCGTAATTCTGTCGTTTTCATTGATCTATTACTGTGGTCCGACCCTGCGGCAACGCCGCTGGTTTTGGGTTACACCTGGCTCGATGTTCGGAGCTTTTCTTTGGCTGGCAGCTTCGGCGGGGTTTCGTGTGTATCTGCACTTCTTCAATACATACACGGCGACATACGGATCGCTGGGTGCGGTGATGATTCTTCTGGTTTGGCTCTATGTGACGGGATTAGCGTTCTTGATCGGCGGCGAAATCAACGCAGAGATCGAGCGCGCAGCCATTCATACGTCCACCAAGAATGTTGGCGCGAAAGGATGAGTCGGTATTCGCGTCTCGATCAGATTCTACCGTTCGACTTGGTACAGGTAAGCTCCCCCGTGCTTCGAACTGAACGATTCAACGACCTTCAAGAAGGCCTGCGCGGCATGCGACAAGACGCTGTGCCTACGATAGACAATTCGTAGCTTACGTTCAAAAGCCAGCTCTCGGACAGTGACCGTAGCCAGATCGCCCCTAAGCACCTCCGCCTCCACGCAGAGCCGGGGAACCAAGGCCACGCCGTTCCCCATGGCAACGAATTTCTTAATGCTTTCGATGGTGGGCAGCTCTACGTCCATGCGGAGTGGGGTCTTGTGCCGTCGAAACGCGGCGAGGACTTTCTCTCGAAACGGAGACGGCACGTTGTGCGCGGCGAAAACTTCCGCTCCCAATTCGCGAATGGTCACTTCCCGAGACTTTGATAGTGGATGGGAAGGAGGAACCACAAATGCCAACTCATCGCGATACACCACGACGGACCGCAGCATAGGGTCGTCCGGCTGGAAAGACAGCATTCCAAGTTCCACGCCGTGCTCCCGGACCTGACGCGGCACTCCGCTGGCCAGCGAACGCTGCACCGCAACCCGAATGCCAGGATGAACCCGGCGGAACTCGTCCAGCAAAGGCAGCAAGTACAAAATGGTGTACTCGTTGGCCGCAATCGTGAGCTGGCCTTTCTGCAGTTGCCGCAATTCGAGCAATGAAGCGTGCGCTTCGGTGCGCAAATTCAGGAGTTCCTGTGCATATTCCTGCAATAGATGCCCCGCGTCGGTGAGCGTCCCGTCGCGCGAAGAACGGTCGAACAACGACTCGCCCAACTCGGTTTCGAGCTTGCGAATCACCTGGCTTACGGCCGGCTGAGTGCGCCGTAACTTCTTTGCTGCTCGCGAAAAACTCTTTTCTTCAGCTACTTTTAGAAACGTCTCCAGTTGGGAAAGTTCCATTCATCCCCCATTAGCGAAAGCCGCAGCGACGCACCACGAACTCTAATACTATAATAATTTGTTATTTAAATATCAATATTATCACTTTGCTTTATTGCTAAAGAGTGCGCTCTACTTCTCCTACCTATTCAGGAGGCGAAATGAGCGCTACCCGAGTCACTGTCTTCGACACCACTCTTCGAGACGGAGAACAAGCTCCCGGCTGCAGCATGAACGTGCACGAAAAAGTTGAGTTGGCGCAGCAGTTGCAGACTCTCGGCGTGGACGTGATCGAGGCCGGTTTCCCGATCGCATCCGAGGGCGACTTCCTGGCAGTGCGAGCCGTTGCTCAAGAAATCAAAGACACGAAGATCGCCGCTCTGGCCCGGGCTAGGCAGCAAGACATTGAGCGCGCATGGATCGCGCTTTCCTGCGCGCGCCACCCGCGAATTCACATCTTTCTCGCGACCTCCGATATTCATTTGCAATGCAAGCTGAAAATTACGCGTGACGACGCTCTGCGCGAGATCGAGACTTCGATCGCCTTCGCTCGGACTCTGTGCGATGACGTGGAATTCTCGCCCGAGGACGCGACCCGTTCCGATCTCGACTTCCTTTGCGTAGCCGTGCAGACAGCCGTAGATGCGGGTGCAACCACTATCAATATTCCCGATACGGTGGGCTATACCGTTCCAGACGAGTTCCGTCACATCATTCAAACAATCCGCAGCCGCGTACGCGATATCGACCAGGCCACCATCTCAGTCCATTGCCACAATGATCTGGGTCTGGCCGTGGCCAACACGCTAGCTGCGATCGAGGCTGGAGCACGCCAGGTGGAATGCACCATCAACGGGATCGGCGAGCGCGCAGGGAATGCCGCGCTGGAAGAGATCGTGATGATTCAGCGAGTGCGTCCAGATCGGGCGACATATGAAACCGGTATTCGCGCCGAGCATCTGCATCCCACCAGTCAAATGCTGTCACGGATCATCGCCTTTGGGCCGCAGCCCAACAAAGCTGTGGTGGGAGAAAACGCTTTTGCCCACGAAGCTGGCATTCATCAGCATGGCGTGCTGAACAATCCATTGTGCTATGAGATCATGACGCCGGAATCCGTGGGAGCACCGGGAAACCGCATCGTTCTTGGGAAGCATTCTGGACGGCACGCGCTTTCGCGACGCTATTCGGAGCTGGGCTTCTCGCTGACCGGACCGGAGTTGGAATCGGCCTATCGGGCTTTCACGGGCATGGCGGATCGCAAGAAGAACATTTACGATCAGGACCTGCTGGCGCTGATTCCCCGAGTGCGACGCGCCGATGACGGGGGCGGCCGTATCAACGCCGCTTTCGCTGATTAGACGCAACCTTTGGGAGGCGCTCGAGATTCGTGATGAGACTTCAAATTGCAGTTCTGCCCGGTGACGGCATCGGACCTGAGGTGACCTCGGAAGCTTTAAAAGTCCTTCGCGTAATTGGCGAGTTTTCTGGTATTGAGTTCTGTTTCGCGGAGTATCCGTTTGGTGGCGCGGGCTGGAAGGCTTCCGGCAGCCCGCTTCCCGCCGCCACGCTTGACGCCTGCCTGCAGAGCGATGCCGTATTGCTTGGCGCGGTCGGCGGTCCCGCCTACGACAAGCTTCCGAAACAGCAGCGACCAGAGAGTGGACTACTGGCGCTGCGCACGCATTTGGGCGGGTACGCCAATTTGCGTCCCGCGATGTGTTATGAGGCAATCGCTGATTGTTCCCCTTTGAAGACATCTGTAGTTTCGGGTGCGGACGTACTCGTGGTCCGTGAACTGTTGGGCGGAATTTATTTTGGCGAACCCCGAGCTATTGCTCCCGATGGCGCCAGTGCATTCAATACCATGCGCTACTCGGTTGAGGAAATTGAGCGGATCGCGCGAGTAGCTTTTCGGGAGGCGGGACGCCGCCGTAAGAAAGTCACATCAGTGGATAAAGCCAATGTTTTGGAAACTTCGCAGCTCTGGCGTCAAGTCGTGACTCGAGTGGCACAAGAGTTTCCCAACATTGAACTCGATCACATGTATGTGGACGCTTGTGCCGCACAGTTGGTGATCAACCCGCGCCGTTTTGACGTAATCCTCACAGAGAATCTTTTTGGCGATATTTTGTCAGACGAATCGGCAGTGATTGCGGGATCTCTCGGCATGCTTGGATCAGCGAGCATTGGCGGGATGGTCGGACTTTACGAGCCAGTGCATGGCTCCGCGCCTGACATCGCCGGGCGCGGCATAGCCAATCCGCTGGGAGCTATTTCTTCGGTCGCGATGCTTCTGCGCTACACCGCGGGTTTGAATCAGGAAGCCAACGATATTGAATCGGCAATCCGGGGTGTGCTGGAAGCGGGACACCGCACCGTTGATCTGGTGCGCGACACTCATACCAAAGTATTGAGCACGTCAGAGATGGGTGCTGCTGTGGAACAGGAACTCTCCAGCATCCTTGACCGCCGCTGTTCTTATCACGCAGTCTAAGGGACCAAGACCCGGAAGGATCATGAGTTCTCCCCGCACACTTTTCGAGAAGATCTGGAACGAGCACGTGGTGTACACGTCGACTGGCGAGGCGGCCTGCCTCTTCATCGATCTGCACCTGGTTCACGAGGTGACGTCGCCACAGGCCTTCGAGGGGCTGAAGCAGGCGGGGCGTCCAGTTCGCCGCCCCGATCTGACGTTCGCCACTATTGATCACAACGTTCCTACCACTACAGTCGACCGACGAAACATCAAAGACTTGATCGCGGCACAACAGATCAATGCCCTGCGGCAGAACTGCCAGAAACACGCAATCCGTCTTTTCGACATTGGGTCAGCGGAACAAGGCATCGTTCACGTTATCGGGCCTGAGTTAGGACTGACAGGGCCCGGCATGACGATTGTCTGCGGTGACAGTCACACCAGCACCCATGGAGCATTCGGCGCCCTGGCGTTTGGAATCGGCACTTCCGAAGTTGAACACGTCCTCGCCACGCAGTGTTTGCGTGCGGACAAACCGCGCACCATGCAGATCAGGGTAAACGGAAAGCTTCCCGTAGGAGTCACTGCGAAAGATCTGGCCCTTGGGATCATCGCTTCGATCGGCACGGACGGCGCAACCGGCCACGTGATCGAGTACTCCGGCGATGCAGTGCGTTCACTTTCCGTGGAAGGCCGGATGACTCTCTGCAACATGAGCATTGAAGCGGGTGCGCGCGCCGGAATGGTGGCACCGGACGACACAACCTTCGCCTACTTGAAAGACCGGCCGTTTGCCCCCAAAGGACAAGCATGGGACGAAGCGGTCGATTACTGGAAGACTTTGCCTACTGATGATGGTGCAGTGTTCGATCGCATCGTAGAGATTGAAGCGGCATCGATGGCGCCATTCGTGACCTGGGGCACGAGTCCCGGCATGGCGGTTTCTATCGGTTCGCGGATTCCCACCCCCGCGCAATTGCCCTCCCACATTGAACCAAAGTCTGCGGAACGGGCTCTGGAGTATATGGGCCTGCAGCCGGGAATTCCGATTCAGGATCTGCCGATTGATCGCGTGTTTATCGGATCGTGCACCAATGCCCGCCTGGACGATCTGCGAATCGCAGCAACCGTGGCGAGAGGCCACAAGGTGCATCCGCGAGTGCACGCCATGGTTGTGCCAGGATCGGAAGCCGTGAAGAGTGCGGCCGAGCGTGAACACCTCGACCAAATCTTTCGATCCGCCGGCTTTGAATGGCGCGAACCGGGCTGCTCTATGTGTCTGGGGATGAATCCGGACATTCTTCTGCCGAATGAACGTTGTGCATCGACCAGCAACCGGAATTTCGAAGGACGGCAAGGGACTGGCGGACGCACCCATCTGGTCAGCCCAGCGATGGCGGCGGCCGCAGCTGTGGCTGGACACTTCGTGGATGTGCGCGACTGGGACTACAAGGATTAGTTATGCAGGCATTTCGCGTTCATTCCGGCAAAGCGGTTCCGCTCGAGCGCAGCCATGTGGACACCGATCAGATCATTCCCAAGCAATTTCTGAAACGCATTGAGCGGACGGGATACGGTGAGTTCTTGTTTCACGGCTGGCGCTATTTACCTGATGGTGCTCCGAACTCGACCTTCGTTTTGAATGAACCGCGATTCAAGGGCGGAAGCATTCTTCTGGCGGGAAAGAATTTTGGTTGCGGCTCTTCTCGGGAGCATGCTGCATGGGCGCTATTGGATTATGGCTTTCGGGCCGTCATAGCGCCCTCATTTGCCGACATCTTCGCCATGAATTGTTCGAAGAATGGAATTGTGAACGTCGTTCTGCACGAAGAGAAAGTCGCGGAGCTTATCAAACGCGCGCACGCGAAAGATAATTACCAGCTGACGGTAAACCTGGAAACCACCGAGGTGAAGGACGATTACGGTTTCTCGGAGAGGTTTGCTATCGAAGCCGTCCGCCGCAAGTTTCTGCTGGAAGGCCTTGACGATATCGGACTTACCTTGCAGCAAACTCAATCGATTTCAGAGTACGAGAAACGTCGTCGTCCCTGTCTATCTCCGGCCACAGCCTGACGTCAGATAAACTTTCTGCAATTCGCCGAATTGCACTGGCAGGGTAATTTTCCTTCGTGGTGGGAATCCTCGTAGTCACAAGTCAACTCATCCCCCGCTCGAACTTTGCGTCGTGTATAAAACTCCACTCTTCCGTAAGCAATCCGAATATAAAGATTGGGATCGCAGGAATGGTTCACAAACTGAAACGGCCCGCCACCGACACTGCCATCGATCGCCTTCGTTTGGCTGAGCTCGACGATGGCGATGCGTGTCGCATTCTTCGCGCGCTTTCGCGCTTCGCGAACCGAAATCATTTCGCCGGTGAACTCTCCAACTTTCGTTCGCTGCGCAATCGCTTCGTCGGTAAATAGGCCCTTCCCTTGAATCGAACTTCTTCGAACCAGCAACATCGTTTCACGACTCCTGAGAGGCTTCGGTACTTGGGATTACCATAATCGATGCTCCGGCATCGCTTAAAAACTCAAGCGCAGCGCAAGCTGGATGATTCTAGGATCGTACGTGTCCAACTCCTGTCCAAAGGTCGGGCTGCTGATATTGGTGTCCGGATTTAGAAATTCGGTGTGATTCAGAATATTGAAGAAGTCAGCGCGGGCTTCGAGCTTCAGACGGTCGGTTAGTGGAGTGGTTTTGGAAAACGCCAGATTGATATTGAAAACTCCCGGTCCACGAAAATAGTTCCTCGGTAACGTGCCGTAGGTCCGCACAACCGGATCGCTTACTGCCTGGGTATCGTTAGGAAATATCGTGCTGCTCGGCTGACATGTCGTGGGCACCGGAGGGCATTGTGCAGTAGAAAAACTGGTGGGGTTGAACCAATAATAACCCGATGCTCCCGCAATGGTCTGCGGGTTATGCGGATCGTAACTAATAACCGGTCCCGTCAGATTCGCATGCACCAATCCAGCATCTCCGGCCGCCGAAGGTCCGGGGCTTGCATAGTTGTAAGCACTGGGCAAGTTCGCAAACACATCCAAGGGAAATCCGCTACGCCAGCTCACGATGGGAAAAACCTTCCATCCCCTCGTCACCTTTTTCGGGCCGCCTGACCACGCATGATCGAATGGCAGTTCCCAGCCACCGCTGAACATAACCCGGTGCCGCACATCCATATCGGCGGAGGCACGGAAGAGCCCCGGATCATAAAACGGCACAACGTTATTGCGATTCTCAAATCCGGAAGTGTTATCGATGTTGTGCGAGTAAGTGTAGGCAAAGGTGAAGTATGACCGGCCGAACGGTCCATCCCCGGAAAGCTGCTTTTGAACGCTCGCGAGCAACCCGTTGTAATCCGCCGTGGTGACATTGCGGAACTCGTACAGGTTTGCGAAGCTGCACAGGCCGCTGCTCACCGTGCAGGTCTGGTTCCCGGGCGTCAGATTCAGTACGCGGTCGTAGGTTCCGAGCACAAAAGGATTGATGTCCTGTAACGAAGTCTGGCCGTGAGAACTGCTGCCGACGTAGCTAGCGGCAAAAATGGTTTCCCTGGCCAACTGCCGCTGCAGTGTGAGGTGGTACTGGTAGGTGTAGGGTGTCTTCAGATGAGGATCAACGAGGAACACGCTGGTCGAGGCGCCGATTGGCAAATAGCCCGCTGCGGCGAAGTTCAGATTCGAGGGCGGCCGCTCTGACGGGAACGGGTTTTCGTGCCCACCCGCCGCAAAGGGCTGAGACATGTAATTCGATTCGGAGGTTTGATTGGGCGGAAGCGCCTGGAAGCCAAATCCTGCACTTGCATAAAAAGGCGGCTGGCCGTTGAACTGCAGATTGTCTTCTCCTTTAAGGATGTCGTAGAACACACCGAACGCTCCGCGCAAGCTGGTCTTGCCATCGCCTTTCGGATCCCAGGCAAAACCGACCCGCGGGGCCCAGTTATTCTTGTCCGGGAAGTTCACCCCGCGCGGAGCTCCGGGATCGCCCGGAAAAACCATGCCGACAGGAGCGTTCACGAATACGCTCGACTGTTCTCCGGGAATGAGCGAGAACGTTCGCCCCTGTGTATCCAACTTAGGCGTGCTGTATTCATAGCGCAGACCCAAACTCACGGTTAGATTCTTGCGAAACCGCCATTCGTCCTCGGCAAAACCGTAAGTAAATTTGCTCCTGATATTCGAAGGAGCAGCCGACGATTGCGTGTACTGGAGAGGGATGCCGAGCAGAAAATCCGCAAAAGAGTTCTGCGAACCGATTCCGTTCTGCCCTACAAAGTAAAACTGTCCGTCCACGGTGAAGGCAAAGAATGTGTTGTTCTGAAATGCCGAGAAGCCTCCGCCAAATTTGAAGTCATGTTTTCCGTGAACCCAGGTCAGAGTGTCGCCTACGGAATAGGTGTTGTCGACGAGTTTTTGTGGGCCTTGGGTACTGAATCCGATTGTCAGTCCGGAATCAAAAACCAGGTTCGTGGGCCCGAGCGCCTGGTCCGGCGTAATTCCGATACCCAGGTTGGCGGGAGTCGGCAATTGGGTGGCGGGGTTCAGCGACTGATTATCGCTGCGTTCTCCAGTGAGATCAAACTCGTTCAAAAGAGTCGGAGAAAAAATGTGCGTATACGCAAAGTTGCCGAAGTAGTCGCGTTCTCCCAGGGTCTCGGAAAATCCGGGCACGGTCGCACCAAAGCCGTTGAGCGGACTGAGCCCGTCTGCGCGATCCCATCCCAAGGTCACCGCCAGCTTATCTTTGGGGTCGATATCGAAGTCGAATCTTCCTGTGATTTCGTCGTAGTCGTACCTGCTGCGGCCTTGCCAGCTAAGGAGGCCAGTCGGGGAGGTCGGAATTAGGCCAGCTTTGATGTAGTTCTGCGCCACACTATTGATGCGCGTCGGATCGATGATCGCTTGCGACGCCAGGTTGGGATTAGGCTGAAAGAACGGGTAGGCTTGGAGAAAGCTTGCCACATTCGGGTCTGGGCCGCCGCCGGAGCCAGATTGCGAGAAATTTCCGGCCAGCTCTGCCGGCGTAAACGTGGACACGTTGTGAACGGATAGAAGTTCGACCTGCCGTTCCCCCTGGTAACCGACGAAAAAGAAGAACCGGTCTTTGCCATGCACTATGTTTGGAATCGAGATCGGTCCGCCCAGGGTTCCGCCAAACTGGTTTCGCTTCAAAATGTCGCGGGGCAATCCGTTGTTCTTGTTGAAGAAACTGTTCGCGTCCAGCGCATCATTTCGTAAGAAATCGAACAAGCTTCCGTGCAACGTATTCGTTCCCGAACGTGTGGCCATCGTTACTACTCCGCCCGAATTGCGTCCGTATTCTGCGGGATAGTTGCTGGTGAGAATGCGGAACTCGGCGATGGTATCGGGGTTGGGGGCGTAAACCACGCGATTATCGATCAGGTCATTATTGAGGCCGCCGTCGAGCAAATAAACGACTGAGTCCTCACGATTGCCGGCCACGCTGTAATTCCCGGGTCCTCGTTCATCGGGATTCACCGGGGTCACTCCCGGCTGGAGCAAGGCGAGGTCCGGCAGATATCGTCCGTTGAGCGGCGCGTCGCGAATCACGTCGCCGGTCACCACTTCGCCTAACGCTGAGCTGGCGGTCTCTACTTCCTGCGATTTCCCCGATACATCAATGGCTACCGATGTCGCTCCGACCTGGAGCTTAATATTCAGGGCCCGCACGTCGTCCACGTGCAAAATAACGTCTCGGATCTCAGCGATCGCGAATCCACTCTTCTCGGCAGTGACCAAGTATCGGCCCGGCTGCAGGATCGGCACCGTGTAGTAACCGTTTTCGCCGGTAGTAGCTTCTCGCTTGAGCCCTTGGTCGAGATTCAGCAGGGTGATCTGAACGCCGGGGACGACCGCTCCTTTTTGATCAACGACGGTGCCTAGTAGAGTAGCGCGCTGGGCTGCAGCGGTGTTTGCAATGCTCATGCAACCCGCGAGGAGCAATATCGTCTGCAGTCTGGCCAAAATCCTCTGGTGAAACATCATCGTCGTTCAGTCAACACCAACATGCGCCAGCACCAACAACACCGCAAGTGAAAAAGAATAGCATCTACGATGATTTCCGACCGAGGTTTCCGTGAAATTGTAGGATGGTCAACGGCTGGTAGAAACGAGTAATCCTAGGTCCCCATTTGCTTCAGAACGACGATCAGACGGGACAAACTGGGGCCAGCAGCCGATTTCTGAGGCGAGATTGTAAACAAGAAGTGAATCAGATCATTCTGTTCCCTGGCTAATTGCAAGAGAACGGTGCTGTCATCCAGGGTACTCAGTTGCTGAACGCCGGCGGTGACATCAGGAGCCGCCAAGGGGGCGAGCATTTCGGCCTCTCGTTTGGTGATCGTCGCGATCCATCGCCGATGATCTTCGCGCATCTGCTCGACGATTTGCATGCCAGCTGAGGACAGACCTGAGCTACGTTCCTCCGAAAATTCGCGATCCAGCCGTTTTAGAGCCCAAGCGTGAAGAAACGCCTGCCGCGCCAGCGTTACGATCTCATCGGAAAACAGCGCAGCCTGCTTGTTAGTATCTTCCGTCGACGCGCCGGGCTTGAAGAAATGCTGGTAGAGCATATCGTGAAGCGGCACGCTGGTTCCTGACAGGTCCGCTAGGGTATCGGTGGCGGAACCTCGGATAGGAGAAGTTTCCTGGACGAAATCATCCGGAGGCTTGTACAGCTCTGAGCCGCTCTTGATTTCGCGGGGAACATATATCTCTGCGCGCAACGGGCCGGCAATAGACTTCAGCCCTTGTCGTACGGCATCGCGACGTGCGGCATTGTCCACGAGTCCTTGGACGAGGACGGATCCATCAGACATGGGAAAAACGTAAAGTTCTTCTCCGAGGCAGGAATCGAGTTTATGCAAAGCCCGAGAGACTGCAACCTCCTCGTCAGAGGCGCGGGAATTGCGGTACGACAGAGGCATCGGTCGGCTCACCTGCGGCAAGGTCCGCGCCAGACCCGGAGTATTGGTGGAACCTTCGGCGGGCTCGAAAATTCGGGCGATTTCGAGACTTCGCGGTTCGATAGAGAAGGAGGTGCGGGTAAAGCGATACTCGTTGTCGCCATGATTGCCGGTGAAAATGCTCAAGCTGGTCGGCGAATAATCTTTGGCATCGATCTGCAGCATCGTCTCGTAGATTCCAGACGGGTGACCGGGGGCGAAAGGATAATGAAGTTCAAAAGTGCCGTTGTTCCGGCTCGCCTTAACCTCCGTGCTGCCTCGCTCTTCCACCAAGCGGCGGAACTGGCCCACTGAAAGATCAGGAACCCACTGTTCCGTATTCAAGTAGTTTATAAGGCCATGATTCTCGTCAGAATCCGTCATGATAGTGCTTAGCAGCGGATGCGAGATCGGTTCCGTGGTACTCAACGCCTTCCTCTCGACCGCCCCCGTCGTGGATTGGGCGGTCATATAGGTTGCACCGCCGACCGAATCGCGGATCAAGGTCACGGTTCCCAGCTGTCTTGAAACGTTGCGAGTCCGATCGATCCGATCAATTCTTAGGGCGGTCTTTGCCACCTGGCCACCAGCCGGCGCGTGGGCGGCTTCATAACTTTCTGCGTGAAGCAAAACCGTATCAGCGGAAACCCGGGTGTTTAATACGTCCGTGAACATCACCACCAGCAAACACACCGACACGACCGACGCGATCAGTGCTCTCCGATGTTCGAGCAAAGAAGAAACCATCAGCCTGGCTCGATTACGCCAAACCAGGAGCCGCTCCTGAAGGGGAACGGGAGCAGATTCCATCTCACCGGCGTGTTGTGCCAAGCGCTCCGCAAACTGCTGCACCCTGTTCTCGCCGAATGTGGACTCCTCGGGCAGTAGCGCGACTCGCCCTTCAAGAAAGCTGTCGATGGTACCCTGAATCTCGCCCATCCGGCTTCGGCAAGTCCAGCAACCCTCGACGTGAAGACGAGCTGACTCCATCTCCGGATGCGGCAACTCTCCATCGACATATGCCAGAAGTTGAGCATCCTTCAAATGAGGCGGAATGAGAAAGTGCGGGTTAGGTCCCCTCATTTCTCACCTCGAATTTCTTAAGTCCACGTGACAGATAAACGCTCACAGCTTTTTGGCTAACCCCCAATACCTCTCCAATTTCCGTGTAGCTCAAACCTTCGGCGCGTAGCATCAGACAGTGGCGCTCACGCTCGTTGAGAGCTTTCAGAGAAAGTGCGATTCGTTGGCGCCGAATCAGGTCTTCCTCTGCCGACGGCGTGCGATCACTCATCAACTTCTGCTCAAGCCACTCCGCATTCAGTGATTCCTGGATGCCTTTTCTCCGCGAATGGTCAATCGCCATGTTGTGTACCACGCGATAGAGCCAACTGCGCAAATTCAGAATGTTTGCGTCCCGCTTCAACTGATCGAAGAGTTTGAGGAACGCGTTTTGAACGAGGTCTTCAGCTTCACCGCTTGAACCGACGACATGGTAGGCATATCCCAATAATGGAGGGCGCATGGTCGCGTACAGCTCGACGATCTGTTCTTCGAGCCGCTGACTCTTGCGATGTTTCTCCACATGCTCAAATGCTAAAGCGTGGGAGAGGTGGAGGATTTGTTCTTGCCCCATTTGCCCATACCAGAGCCCGATTCGGCCGGCCCGGAGATCGTCCGAACATAGATTTATATACACTGGAGATGCGCTTTTCCGACAGTTTCGACGAAAAATATTTTTGTCGTTAAGTCATTATCAAAATGGCACTTTCCCATACCACTGTGTATGCAAAAAGGTTCTTCTGAACGCATAAGATTTGCCTGCCAGACCTGAACCACGAGACTGAGAGCAGCGACTTCAGGCAAAAAAGACTCCCCCTTCGAAAGCTGCCCAAAGCTTGAAAGGGGAGAAATAGAGGCAAACAAAGGAGGAGAGACCACGTTATGATTTCAGAAGGCCACCAGACCACAAGGGCGCTGGCGGCCAACTCTCCCTTTACCACTGTCTCTAAAGACGCATGAGCCTATCGTTCTACTAACAATTGATTACCAATTTTTTTCACAAGACCTGAATTCGGAGCAGCTGCCTCAACTTTGAGGGCGTAGGGCCGGAAGTCATTCAAAGCCCACGCTTCGCAGCTCAACTCTGATGATCCCGGCATCGATTTGTCTGACTTTTGGAATCAACGACATACGTTTTGCTTCCCCGGCAACGTGACAATTTGATTTCCTTGACAAACATCTACTCCCGAATGCATAGTGCCCCCAATAGATTTTTCCAGTATTTCTCTTCAAGCTTCGTCGCGCCGCCAAGTCCCTGTTCGGTGCCTTTTCGTCCGAGGTGTGTCAGTGAGTTCGCTTTGCTCGGATGCGGGGGATGCTTTCTGTAGCACGACGACCGATGATGAGTAGTCGGTCTCCTCGATGTTGACGAATCCTGGTGTGGAGATGCAGACATGACCCGCAAATTCGGCTTAGCTCTCGTTGTCGGACCTCTTCTTTGCCTAGGTTCGATCTCCAGCATGCTGGGCGCTGGCCACGGTCCTAAGACTCTCGCGATCGATGACTCTCCGTCATCGAGCAGGGCTGTGGCCCGGGTTGCTCCCCTGTCGCGTTTCAGACAGCCGGCATTTGTATCTTCATTCGGGTTCGGCCAAACGCGATTTCAAAGTCACCGTCCCAATAGCGCGCCCGTATTTTTCAACCCTCCCAATTACGTCCTGGGCGGTGTGTATGCATTTGCCTCGGCTGTTGCGGACTTTAATGGGGACGGCAAGCCTGACCTGGTAGTCACGAACCAGTGCCCCAACAACAACTGCAAGGTTGGAGGCATCACAATTCTGTTGGGAAATGGGAATGGTACTTTCACCATTGGCCAAAGTTATTCTTCGGGCGGGTACGAGGCTTATTCGGTAGCCATCGCGGACTTGAATGGAGATGGCAAGAAAGACATTGTCATAGCCAATGGTTGCCAAAACAACTCGGATTGCACCAGTGGTGGAGTGGGCGTTCTGCTGGGAAACGGCGATGGGACGTTCCAGACGGCCCAAAGCTATTCCTCGGGGGGAATTGCCGCTTCTTCCGTCGTCATCGCCAAGCTAAACAGCGACAGTAAGGCAGACCTTGCTGTCGCCAATCAGTGTTACGACAGCAGTTGTTCGAGTGGCGGGGTAAGCATTCTGCTTGGACAGGGCGACGGCACCTTCCAGATGGGCCAGAGTTATCCGTCCGGCGGAGTGGCCGCCCTGTCAGTGACGGCTGGCGATTTCAACGGCGACGGCAAGCCGGACCTGGCGGTCGCCAATCAATGCGCCAGTGCTACCGACTGTAGCGCGACGACCGGAGTTCTGCTCGGGAACGGACATGGAGCTTTCCAGTCCGCGGTGACGTATCCGTCCGGGGGGTACAAAGGGGCGTCGGTTGCAACCGGAGACTTCAATGGCGATGCCCATGCTGACTTGGTAGTAGCCGCGCAATGCCAGAGCAGCACAAATTGTACCGTTGGCAACCTTGGTGTGCTTATCGGCAACGGAGATGGCACATTCCGGTCTCCAAAGAACTACTCTTCCGCGGGAAACACCGCCTCGTCAGTTTCGGTAGCGCAGCTCAGCTCAGACGGAAACGCAGACCTGGTCGTCAGCAATCAATGTCAAATGGTAAGCAACTGTGCTCAGGGATTGGTGGCTGTCCTGCTCGGTAAAAGCGATGGCACTTTCCAGACCGCCCAAACTTACGTTTCGGACGGAGTCTTCGCGCAATCTGTCGTTACCGCAGATTTGAACCGGGACGGTCAGACCGACGTTGCTGTGGTCAATCAGTGTCAAACGGGTAGTAGTTGCTCGGGAACGGTCACCATTCTGCTTGGCAATGGAAACGGAACGCTCCAGTCTCCTCCGACTTACAGTTCCTCCGGATACGATGCGGACTCGGTTGCTATTGGAGACCTGAACGGAGATGGCAAACCAGACTTGGTCGTCGCTGACCTCTGCCAAGCGGCTGGTTGCAAGGGCAGTTCTAACGGCGGACTGGTGTACGTCCTCCTGGGAAATGGAGACGGCACGTTCCGCCCCGCCCAGGCTTACCCAACCGGGGATTTCGGAACGACCGCTGTGGCCATCGCCGATGTAAACGGAGACCGTATAGCCGACGTGCTCGCCGCCAATCAATGCAGCACTACCGACTGCAGCAGCGGAGGCAGCGTTAGTGTGCTGCTTGGCAATGGCGACGGGACCCTTCAGGCGTCGCAGAATTATTCTTCCGGTGCTTTTACTTCTTTATCGGTTGTGGTGGGAGATTTTAATAACGACGGCAAGCCCGATTTGGCCGTCGCCAGTCAGTGTCAAGACACGTCTTGCGTCAACGGGACTGTGAGCGTGCTCCTGGGAAATGGCAACGGCAACTTCAAGTCAGCGAAGGTATACCCCTCCGCAGGATTCCAGACGAACTTCGTCGCGGCTGGCGACTTCAATCAAGACGGCAACCTCGATCTCGCGCTGGCTAGCCAATGTCAAGATAACACCTGTCAGAACGGTGGGGTCAGTGTGCTACTAGGGAATGGAGACGGGACCTTTCAGACCGCGCAGAGCCTGGATTCTGGAGCATGGCAGACCGACGGAGTGGCCGTAGCCGATTTCAATGGCGACGGCATTCCTGATCTGGCCGCCTCCAACGTTTGCCAAAGTGCACTCAACTGCAGCAACGGCACACTTAGCGTATGGCTTGGCCGCGGCGACGGCACTTTCCGGAGCGTTCACACCTTCACCGCCGGCGGTCAGACCGCCTACTCCCTTGTGGCGGCTGATTTCAACGGCGACGGAGCAACGGACGTCGTCGTCCCCAATGGTGATCAGACGTATCTTCTCTTGGGTAATGGAGACGGCACTTTCCAGACGCCCGCACCTTACTATCCGGCTGGGATTTTTGCTGCTAGTGGAGACGTGAATGGAGATAAGCAGCCCGATGTCGTGCTCGCCAGCGGAGCCCTTTCCAACGTAACGGTACTGCTCAATATCGCAACTGGGTACCGCCAGTCTACATTGACCTCACTGACCTCAAATCCTAATCCCTCTTACGTTTTTCAGTCAGTGCAGTTCACCGCGACGGTCAGCAGCCAGTATGGATCGCCGTCCGGCAGTGTTAGCTTCAATCAGGGTTCGACCGTGCTCGGCACTGCTCCTTTGAAAAACGGCAAGGCGACTTTCACATATTCGTTCACCTCGGTCGCAAACGATCTCATCACCGCTTTATACAATGGAAATTCGAATTTCTTGCCCAGTACCTCGCCGGTACTAAAACAAAAGGTCCTACGTGCGAATTCCACAACGTCTCTTACCTCATCGTTGAACCCCTCGAATCAGGGCCAAGCGGTGACGTTTACGGCAACCGTGACCGGACAATACGGGGGCACGCCGACTGGCAACATCACATTTAAGGATAATGGGAATTTCCTGGCTCAGGTTAGTCTGAAGAATGGAGTGGCGCAGTACAAGACTTCGGCGCTCACCAAGGGGCGACATCGGATCGGGGCTTCGTACAACGGTGACACGAACTTCCACTCAAGTTCGGCATCGTTGGTTCAGCAGGTGAACTGAAGCCGGAGCGAGACGCGACGAATTCCTACTGAGTCGGCTCTTCTTCGTTGCCTTCCGCGGGCGCGAGGGGAAGTTTCGAAGCTCCACCCAATATCTGGCGCTCCTGTGGGCTGAACTGGTTCTGGTAAGCCGGCGACTCGATCTGTCGCTGGCGAGCATCGGGCGGCATAGCGCGCAAAGCCTTAACGGCATTCTGCACAGCTTGGCGCCGATCTGGCGGCAGCTGTTGCATCTGGGAATGGACTTGCTTCGCCTGCGATTTTTGCTCCGGCGTGAGGTGCTCCCAGGTCTCCATGCGATTCAGGATGCGCTCCTGTTCCTGAGGAGTCCTGCTGTTGAAGTGCTGCAACCGTTGCTGCAATTCCTGTTGCTTTTGCGGCGGAAGCTTGCGGTACTGCGGATCGTTTTCCAGCGCTTTCTTCTGTTGCTCTGGTGGAAGATCCTTATGCTGCCTTAGCCACTGTCCCGCGTGATGCTGTTGTTTGGGAGGGTTAGGGCGGTGCTCTCCGGCAAAGGCTGCCGCACTCGCCAGTAGGACGACCAAAACAGCCGCGCTGATTTTTCTGGCGTGCAATGGCGTCACCGTTCTGGGTTCCTCTCTGTCGGATTCACCAATCCTTAAGGATTGGCGTTCACATCCTGCTGCACCTGCAAATCATCCAATAAGTCGAAATCAGAATACAACTCATTGTTCTTGTCGAGAGCTTGCAGGTCTCCGACTGCGGTCCCTGGCTCTGCCACTACATTGGCTACCTTTTCGGTGTGCTCATTGCTGTAATCGGCGCGGAAGAAGGTGATGCTCATGACCATGACCACTGCCAGTGACAGCGCCAAAGCGGGCTTGCGGATCCATTGCCACCAGGCCACAGGCTGGGCAGCCTCTTCCCGCAAGCGGGCTCGGAGCCGCACGTCAAAGTACGGCGAGGGCTCCGGTACTTTCCATTCATCCATCAGCGCCATGGTCTGGCGAAATTCCACCAGTTGCGCTGCGCACTCCGCACAGCTCGCCAAATGCTGACTTATTTCCGGTGTGGCCGCGTCGAAGCCGGCGGCCAGATCCGGCATCACTTCGCGTATTTCCTTACATTTCATGACAGCTTCTTCTTTCATACAAAATCTTTCAATTGCGTGCGCAAGGTCTCGTAAGCACGGAACAACAATGACTTCGTGGCGGACTCACTCAGTTTCAAAATCTGCGCAATCTGCTTGTAATCCATCTGCTGGTACTTATGCATCACCACGGCCATGCGTTGCCGCTCCGGTAATTCCTGCACGCGCTGCCGAATCGCCGCCATGCGTTCCCGCCGCACGATGGTTTCCTCCGCAGTCAAAGAACCATCAGGAACATCGACCGTTAAGCCCGTGTCCTCATCCGGCTGATCAATACTGACCTGATTCTCCGGACGCTCATGCCTGGTATCCCTCGCATGATTGACCGCCAGGTTTGTGGCGATACGATAAAGCCACGTTGTAAACTTTGCGCTTGCTTCGTAACTTGAACGTGAACGGTAGACTCGCAGAAAAACTTCCTGCGCTAGATCTTCTGCCACTGCAGAGTTACGCGCCATGCGATACATGAAACTGATCATCGGGCGGCGATACTTCTGCACCAGGTAATCGAATGCAGAATCATCTCCAGCCTTGACGCGCAGCATCACGTCGGCATCGGTGATGCCCTCGGACGCCACTTCCAGACGCGCACCTGAAGGCGTACCCGCCAGCGCCAGCAACCCACGATCGATGGCTACGCTGCTCACATTGGAAAGAACCCCTGCAGGGGGGGAAAGTTGCGGCTCGACAGGATTGGGATTACCGACGTAACTCCCGTCCTGGGAAGGCTCTACCGGAGGCTTGGCGACGGTGGGTTTGTTCCGCATTTTCCCTGGGATTGGGCGGAAGAAGACATGGCAATTTCCCCTTCCCGAGCCCGTGTGGACAGGCTACCACGGAGCAGACCCGGTGAAAACTCTTTCACGTCCGGTTCTCCAGAGGGCCGCATTCGGTTCCACGGATGGAACTACGCAAGTCAATCATTCTAAAGCACAAGCCGCCGCGCTCGTCGTCAACTTGCGCTGTATCAATAACTTATGGAAACTCCGTATCGCTCGACCCTAGGCACCGCCGACCATAAGTCTCAGCCTATCCGCCGTGATCCAGCCAAAGGTCTGCGCCTGTCCCAAGACGGTAACTGGCTCTTGTCGCATAATATAGGAGAAAGAAAGGCCCGGCGGTGCAGCATGAGAGCATTCAGACCCCTCGTTCTAGGTTTGCAATTGTTCGCCCTTGTTGCTATGGCTCCCTGTCAGGAGCTATCCCAGGAACTTCAACAGGCGATGTCTGCCAAACGTCCTGCCACGGCCAGTGACTATAAGTTCGACGTCCTCACCACGGACGCCTGGACTGACACCAAACTTGATCTGGTGGCGGGCGACCAACTGACCATTACGGCCACCTCCGAGAAGGACTGCGATCCCAAAGGTGTGAGCGGGGGAAAGACATCAGGTGCTCTGCCCCTAGCTTCAGCGGCCCCAGGAGCGTTGATTGCGAAGCTGCAATCTGATGCAACTCCAACGCTGGTTGGCGCTAGCAATGAAATCAAAGTCGACGCGGCGGGACATCTGTATCTGGGAGTCAACGGGACCTCGGCCTGCTCGGGGACATTCTCTGTCGCCGTGCATCGGCAGGGGGTGAGCCAGGGACAGAACCTAAAGAACCAGCTCTCGGCCGCAGCACAAATTTTCATGCAAGGGCAGTTCGGCACGGGAGCTTCCGGATCCACAACCACGGCGCCAGCTGGCAATGCTGCGACGTCGGGGCCTAGTCCAAACCTGGCCGCGGATCTCAAAGTCTCCGATGCTCCGCTGGACGCCGGTCTTCGCAAAGACATCGATAGCTTGCCGCGGCGGGTCAACGATCAATTCAATAATCTGGGTGACATGGTCAACTTCGTTCTGGTCGGCTCTGAAGATCAGGTCAAGGCGGCTCTGGCGGCGGCGAACTGGCACATCGCCGACACCAGCAACACCAACGCGGTAGTGACTGCCGTGTTGAACACATATCAGAACAAAGATTACCTTGCCATGCCGATGAGCACTCTTTACCTCTTCGGACGTCGCCAGGATTATGGATACGAAATGGCCGAGCCGATTGCAATGGTCGCAAGCCGCAACCACTTTCGTCTGTGGAAAGCGCCGTTCACATGGAACGGGCAACAAGTATGGGCGGGCGCCGGTACGCACGACATTGGGTTCGCAAAGGATAAACGCAACGGAGAAGTCACTCACAAGATCGATCCGAATGTGGATGGCGAGCGGACGAACATCGGTCAGAGTCTCGACAAAGCCGGCAAGGTGAAAAGCATGAGCTACTATCTGCCGGCGAATCCGGTTCAGACCGCCAAGAATGCAACGGGGGACGGATACACGTCTGACGGAAGATTGTTGGTGATCTTTACAAAGTAGTCTGGTCCAAAATAACGAGCACGCAGCTACTTCTTTCATGCGTCTTCGGACTGGGACTGTTTCAACAGCCGAGCGTCGGGATCGGCATCGTTCCAGAGGTCAGGAACTCTTTGTAGGCAGTGAGTCTGCGCACACGAATCGACATCTGCACCCTTTGAAGTTCTCGCGCGACACAGTTAAAACCCAATCTCAACTGACTTGAAACAACGAGGAAACGACCCATGCGATTCATCGATCGCGAAGAGGTTGCGAGACGACTCACATATGAAGTATGCATCCCAATCGTGCGGGAGGCGATGATTCGATTTTCAAAGGGCGAAACCAAACAACTTTTGCGGTCGATTATTCCGCTCTCCGAAGGCCGCTTATTCGGCATTATGCCCGGGGCGATGGGCGCTTATGAACCATTCGGCGCAAAGTTGATCAGCGTGTTCCACGAAAACTTCTCTCGGGGGATGCAGTCGCATCAGGGGCTGATTATTTTGTTCGATCCTGAAACTGGTGCGCCAGTTTGCGCGGTCCATGCTGGCGAAGTCACCGCAATTCGGACGGCGGCAGCGAGTGCGGTTGCCACCGACGCATTGGCGCGCAAAGACGCCGGGCGCCTGGCGCTTCTCGGGTACGGGGAACAAGCGGGGACTCACGCTCGGGCGATCGGCAAAATTCGGGATTTGCAATCAATCGTAGTGTGGGGGCGGTCGCCAGAGCGCGCCGGGGCGTTTGCGGAGCGTATGCAAGCGGAGCTTGGCGTGCCAGTGACCGTGGCAGATGACGTCAAAGAAGCAGTCTCCGAAGCCGATATCATCTGTACCGTTTCCTCTGCGTCTGAGCCAATCTTAAAGGGCGAATGGGTGAGGCCGGGTACACATTTGAATCTCGTTGGGTCAAGCTATGCGGGTCCGGCAGAAGTGGACAATGACCTGGTCGTCCGCTCGCGTTTCATCGCGGACAGTCGCGAGGGCGTACTGGAGCAAGGCGCGGAATTTCTCCGGGCCAAACAGGCCGGCTTGATCGGGGACGAACACATCGTCGCCGAGATTGGTCAGGTATTGGCGGGGGAGCTTGAAGGGCGCCGCGCAGCGGACGAGATCACCGTGTATAAGTCTCTTGGCCATGTCGTGCAGGACTTGGCGAGCGCGTGGGCGCTTTATTCCCGGGAGGATTAGCCGCGTAATTCTCATAACTCAGAGAGACGGAAACTCCATTCCTGGGCCCTTCTGATTACATTCCTTGACATTTCTCTCGCAGACGCCCGCTTTCATCAAGCATCAAATCCTCAGTGCTGGACGCTAGAATGAAAGCAAACCGCTGGATTGAAAAGTAGTCGCCTGGTGAATCATCTTTGGTAATTTGGATAGATGTAAGTAAGACGATAAGGTCATGAAATTCATGCTGTTCCGGTTCAAATCTGGACTTCTGGTTCTTTCGTTGGTCGCTTTGGGATGGGCGGCGCCTTGCTTAGGGCAAAACGTTCAAAGGTCGCCAGCGCTCGATGCAGAAGGATCCGGCGTAACTCTCGCCAGTGAGCCGGCGTCCAGCCAGCGAACGTCAGGAAGCGTCAGTGGAACGATCGTCGACCAGAGTGGCGCGGTGGTTACGGGGGCCAAAGTAAAGCTCACCACTAACACTGGATCGTCCATACAGGAGACCACATCGGGCGGTGACGGGCAATTTTCCTTCGCCAACATCGCACCGGGGACTTTCCAACTTACAGTGAACGTTGCGGGCTTCGCGATGCAAACCGTTTCTGGAGATCTTCGGTCAGGGCAAATTGAAACTATCCCCCCCATCATGTTAGCGGTGGCAACCGACGTCACCGAAGTACAGGTGGGACTATCGCAGATAGAAGTCGCAGAAGAGCAGGTCAAAGTAGAAGAGAAGCAGCGGATTCTGGGCGCAATTCCAAATTTTTATGTCAGCTACCTTCCGAATCCGGCCCCACTCACGTCGAAGCAAAAGTTTGAGATTGCCTGGAAGACGGTTGTCGATCCGGTCACACTATTAATGGTGGGTGGCGCTGCCGGGGTGGAACAGGCACAAAATCACTTCACCGGTTACGGGCAAGGCGCAGATGGTTACGCCAAACGCTTTGGCGCAAATTTCGCAGACACGGTGTCAGGCGTGTTCATTGGAGGCGCCATACTGCCCTCACTGTTGAAGCAAGACCCGCGCTACTTCTATAAGGGAACCGGAAGCGTCACATCGCGGGCCGTGTATGCGATTGGCTTTTCGGTCGTTTGCAAGGGCGACAACGGACGCTGGCAGCCGAATTACTCGAACGTCCTGGGAAGCCTGGCGGCCGGCGGCATTTCGAATCTTTACTATCCCGCCGACGATCGCGATGGCGCGGATTTAACTTTCGAAAATGCCGCCATCGGGCTGGGCGCCACGGCCGTGTCCAATCTGCTGCAGGAATTCGTGATCAAAAAACTGACACCCAAGGTTCACAAGCACGATCCAGCCACTCCCTGAGACAGGATCGCGGGTCACTGCACTCGACCGTACTCGGCCTTCGCTTCCCGCAAGAGAGTCAAATCCGGATCGGCGTCTTTCCACATCGCGAAGAGATCCTGGTACGCCAAACGGCTGTGCGGTTTGTCCCCGGCAGCAGCGTAAGCTCGTGCCAATCCCAACTGATCCATGGCCAGCATCCAATCCGGACCAAAAACATTCCGCAATTCCAACGGACGCTGGAAGGCCTTCACCGCCTCTTCCGCCTGGCCCGCATCCAGGTAGGTCAAAGCACGCAGATAAAGAGTCAGAGAGTCACTGCGAGCATAAACCAAAGCGGAATCGAGCAGGTCGCCCGCCTTCGCGTAATCCTTATGTTTCAGCGCAATCATTGCTTTCACATCCGGGGCATTTACAAACTGCACCATGGTGTCGTACGGGCGTTTTTGCGCGATATCGTTTACCATTTTCAGAGCGCGCGCTTCTTCTCCCAGATAGGCAAGGACATTGACCGAGCTCAAAACCACTCCAGTAGAAGAAGATGTCTTCAACGCCTCATCAGCGTCTTTGAGTGCCTTGGCTTTGTCACCCATGAGGGCCTCGACGCCGGACTCCTGAAGGTATTGTCCGGCTACCACTTCTTTGAGCGACAACCGCGCAGCCTCGTCGCGGTCCTGCTGCAGCAATTCCCGCATCTGGCGCACCTGCCCGTGATAAGCCGCGATACTGGCGAGAAATCCGAGCACGTTGTACGGTCCGTCCGGATATGCCTTCGCCAGATTGAGTTCTTTCTGCATGGTTGTGGGATCGTTTTGGAGCCAGGCAATATTGGCTAGCTGAAGGTGAGGACCCGTACCGCCCAGTTTCTTCTGAATGGACTGTTCCAGGATGGCTTTCGCCTCATCAGGACGGTTCAGTGCCACATAGGACGCGGCTACATTCCCGTAAGCGTTGGCCTGCTCGGGATCGATCTGCAAGGCCGCCTGGGCGTTGGTCAGCGCGTTGTCATATTCTCCGAGTCGCTGGTAAATGCCGGCCAGGTTGACAAATGGGATGGCATCGCGAGGATAGGTCTGCTTGTAGAGTTCCAGAGCAGCGATTCCCTTCTCCAATTGCCCGGAGTCAGCATAGTAGTGCGACATGATGTACAGCTTTTCGTGCTCGCTGCCGCGGTCGCGCAGTTCAAAAGCCTTCTCTCGATTCTGCTCGGAAAGTTCACTCTGACCGATGTTGCCGTAAGCTGCCCCTAAGCGGGCGTAGGCCATGGCAAAGTTGGGATCAAGTTCGGCTGCCCGAAGATACAGAGGAATGGCGTCGAGATCGTCGCCGACTTCGTGCTTGGCATCTCCCAGAGTGAATGCCTTCAGCGCCTCGAACGAAGATGTCGTGGCCTCTGCCAACGGGGTATCGTACTTCTGTACGGAGGAAATCGACTCGCCCAACTTACGACGCAAGCTGGAACTGGCCTTGTGCAATGAATCGAGTACACCTTCCTTATTGTCGGCCTGAACTTCTTCCTGAGCGAGTGGCTCACCCGTAGTTGCGTTCACGGCCTCAAGCGTCATGACATAGGCATTGCCCAGATTCGCGATGGTGCCGGTGAGCATTGCCTTAATCCCGTCGCGCTGGCAGATTTCGCGACCTACGTCGTTGGTCACGCGGTCGTCGGGCGAGCGGCCCATGAACTTCAAGGTCTGCTTCACTCGTTGATCTGGGAACACATTCAAATAAGGGGACTGCTCAAGGTCAACGGCCAGCGCCTTCTTTAAGGTTCCGTCGAACACCGGATCTGCGGTGGTATTGACAAAATCCGCGACGAGAATCGCGTCCTTCTCCGACATTTTGGCGTGGCGGCGCTGGGTGGAATAGACCACCCCGAGGACCATGAGCACAATCGCAACCAGTCCCCCTACGACGTAAGACCAGGCGTGACTCTTCTTGCGAGCCAGCGGAGGTGGAACTCGAAAACGATCCGAAGGTCCAGAAGCCGCAAGCACTGTTCCCGATTCCGTCGCTCGACGCAGGCGCTTGAGATCGGCGCGGACTTCGGCGGCACTCTGGCAACGCAGCTCACAGTCTTTTTCCAGCAACTTCATGATGATTTCTTCGAGCTGGGCAGGAACGTCTGGATTCAATCGAACTGGCGTTACTGGCGCCCGATTCAAGATCGCGTCGAATGTAACTGCCGACGTATCTCCCCGGAAAGGAAGCTCGCCAGTCGCCATCTCGTAAAGCACAACTCCGAAGGAAAACAGGTCGGTGCGGGTGTCGAGTTCTTTGCCGCGTGCCTGCTCGGGAGACATATACGCGATCGTCCCGACCGTCGATCCGGGACTGGTTAACTGGCTTTCGTCGATCGTGACTTGCGATGAAAGTGTGGGCCCACCGAGAACAGCCTCCGATTTCAAAACGTGCTTAGCCAAACCAAAATCCAGCAGCTTGGCCTGGTTACGGGCGGTCACGAAGATGTTCGCCGGCTTGATATCGCGGTGGATAATCCCCTTGGAATGGGCGGCGTCAAGGGCATCAGCAACCTGAATTCCGAGGTCGATGACGATTTGCATGTCCAGCGGACCTGACACGATGCGCTGCTTGAGAATCTGCCCTTCAAGCAGTTCCATGGCGATGAAATAACGGCCCTCGGCCTGGCCGATCTCATAGATAGTGCATATGTTGGGGTGGTTCAACGCGGAGGCAGCGCGCGCTTCCGCCTGGAAGCGTTCCAGAGCGACAGGATCGCGCTCCAATTCCCCAGGTAGAAACTTGAGCGCTACATGGCGGCCGAGGTTAACATCCTCAGCTTCATAGACCACGCCCATCCCCCCGCCACCAATCTGTCGCAGGACGCGGTAATGGGAAATGGATTCACCAATCATGAAGAGTTCGCTGTATTCGAGTCTAGAAATGTTAGGCGGTGGAGAGGGTGAAGTCAACGGAGCGGAGACAGCGGACGTACGCTGTTCTTTCCCACTCTTGCGAACTCTTTGCGTTATTACAGTTTAGGACTCGTGCTTCCTTGCCGGCCCGCCCGATCCCCCGATGGTCTTGTACGCAAAATCCGGTGAATTCACAATGTATAATCGCGGACAAACCATGCAAGTCGCCGAATCGAACCAGAAGGCTATCGCTGCTATCTTAGCTATAAGCGGGGTGGCTACCCTATTTCTTCTGTGGCTGATCTACTTACATCCTGCCTTGGATTCGACCGGTATGCACTTGACGTTTCTGCCGGCGTTGAACGCGCTGTTGAATGGTCTTAGCGCTACCGCACTGGCGACGGGCTATGTGTTCATCCGCCAGCGGAAAATCGTCGCGCATCGGACGTCCATGCTTACGGCCTTCGCCTTCTCCTCGCTCTTTCTAGTGAGCTACATCGTGAATCACACGCTGCACGGAGAGAGCCATTTCCCTGGCCACGGCACTGTTCGCACGGTGTATTTAAGCATTCTGCTGAGCCACGTATTACTCTCGGTCATCGCGCTGCCGATGGTTCTGACAACGTTCTTCTTCTCGCTCAGCGGACGCATTCCTCAGCACCGCAAGATTGCTCGCTATACGTTTCCGATCTGGTTGTACGTCTCGTTGACGGGCGTCGTAGTGTATGCGATGTTGGCGGCATGGCGATAGAGCATCTGACTTGCTTTCGGGAGCTGAATTGCTAACCTAAGCGACGCCGAACCTACGATTTGCCGGTAGCCCTTGTGAAGTCCGGCTTTGGTGGCGAACACACGGAGTCGAACCAGCGGCTGATATAAACCTGAGCGTGAGCTTCTCCGCAATAGTGCCGCGCTCCCGCCGCGTTGGCCGCGGCGTCGTCCCACCTTTTAACCGTCAGATCCACATCTCCACACTGAATGACAAACCAGTGGATCGGATTACTGGTTACGATTCCGCAAACTTCACATCGATATTCGCGCAAGGTCGTCATAGGATCGAATCGTCTTGAATGATGTTAAATTTTCGAGGGAACAGCAGATATTGTAACTGTCGTCGCCGTTATTTTCGCGTCACCTTTTCACCTTCGGCCGCGGCATCTCAAATCTGCTAGTGGTGCGGGTGTACTGCATGCCGCCCATGCGTCCAATCAGGTCAATCGCGTTGCCGTCGATTTTGCCGTCTTTGATCACATTGTCCGCCACATGGACGGCCACGATCTCCCCAATCACCAGACTTCCGCTCGGAGGCTCGCTGCCGAAATCGATAATGCGGTTTAACTTGCATTCGAAGCTAACCGGCGAGGCGGCCACCTGCGCGGGCCGGACGATGTCGGACGCTCGGGTGTCAAGTCCAGCCAGCTCAAATTCATTGATTCCATATTCGTATTCTCCACTGGTGGCGTTCATAGCCTCGGCCAAAGCGAATGTCACCATGTTGACCACGAACTCGCCGGTCTCGCGAATATTCACCAGCGTGCCTTTGGGCTCGTATCCATGTTCGAGTTGACGAATTGCCGGCGAGAAACCGAGCATCGGCGGCTTTGCGGATACGACGTTGAAAAAAGAAAACGGCGCGAGGTTCGGTACTCCATCTTTGCTTAATGTTGACACCCACGCGATCGGCCGGGGACCGACGGCGCACAACACGATCCGGTAGAGCTCGCGGTACGGAATTTCGTCTGGACGAACATTCATATACCTAGTCTAGACCGGCGAGCCCACGGAAATTGCAACGGCCGCGCCGAAAACGCGACCGTTGCTGCTGCGTCAAACCTGACTCATTGCACCGTATCCGTGACGGTCATCAAGTCCGTGTACGCGGTAATTCCGTCGTTCGCACTGTCGTTATCCAGCTGAAACGCGTTCGTCATCTGCGTCGAACTGGTCGTTGCCGGATTCAGAACGTAGTTCTGATGCGGCGCATAGCGGGTGCCATCGATCCACAAAGCATCGTGGTACACCTTTCCCCCGGCCGGATCCACGTGATATTCGGTGGTCAGGTGATGCCAGTTGCCGTCGTTGATGTTCTTTACCGATAGCGGAATACCCGAATCCAGCCAACACTTCTTGTGTCCAGTACAGTAGTCGGCGTTATAGTCGAAGATTCTCCACTCCTTTGTACCTTTGTAGTCGGCCTGCCACGCCATATTCCATAGCTTGCCGTTATACTCCTGCTGGGACTCGAACTCGAGCGCTTGCACATCCGAACCATTCGTTCCTGCGGGGATGTTGACGTAGAAGTCATACTTCACATAATTCACTGTGCTGGTGGGTAGCTGCGATGGATCCGACTGAGCCCAGTTTACATACCAATAAGCTCCTCCGTATCCTCCGCTGTAACCGGTTTCCCCTACCGTCGTGAACTTTACGGATTCGTCGTTGGAGCCTGAAGGCACAAAGGTCGAATTGGTTGGCTGGACCGGATTCCCTCCACCTCCTCCGGCACATTGGTTGCAAACAATCCAGCTGGCCGCAGCATCTTCGACGCTTGTCGGAACCAAGCCGGCCGCCGTACTAACACCGTTTACATTGCGCGTTTGTTTCGCCACCACGTTGTTTGACTCATCGAGCGCCTGCACAGTGAATTGGTTTGCGCCTACATTGAATGCACATTTGTTGGTCCAAGGTTGATCCAGATAGGCCATGGTCGTATCGTTCACCTGCTCCACCATCTTGCACCCGTTGACGTAGAGCTGAACCACATGGATCTTCGCACTGTAAGTAACGATTGCATCCACTCCGTTAGTTGCACCGACTATCAGGTTCTCGTTCGTCGAAGGGTTCGTCCACGTCAGAGTAGCTTGGGCATTGGCTTTTGGATTAAGGCTGGCGACCAAAACAATCAGAGCTCCGGCAATCCAGAGTCCATGCGGATAAACGCGGGTAAGGCACTTCATTGCTAATCTCCTCGGCATGCGTCACGCATGCAGACTATTTTTATGATCGAAAGCGGCAGCGTCTCTGAGGGTTCGCAGGCTGCGGGAAGTTGCTTCAATCTTGTCCAAGGCTGAGACAATCGCAAGTAGAAGTTGCCCAGAGCTGGATTCGGAGGACTTGCCTCGAACCGTCGGAATTCGTGAACACGGTCTCCCTTAGTTTTCGCGAGTGGACGCGGCCGGCGGCCATCTGCGTGTTTTACTTAAAGCACTGCGGGCTGTACCAAGCAGAGTTCCCGGCCCGCAGGCACTCCGTAGTAAGCTAAAGGCCAATGCCTGCCGAAAAAATCCTGGTTGTGGACGACGAGCGCCTGGTGCGCTGGTCCCTCCGTCAGAAGTGTGAAGAGTGGGGGTATCACGTCATTGAAGCGGAGGCGGGCGAGCCGGCGCTGAAACTGGCTCAACAGGAATCCCCGGAACTCGTGCTTCTGGATGTTCGTCTGCCGGACATGAGCGGGCTGGACATTCTCAGCCGGCTCCGCCGAAATGGGGATGCCCGCGCCGTCATTATGATCACCGCCGATCCGCAACTGGACGACGTCAAGAATGCTCTCAAGTTGGGCGCCTACGATTTCGTGGGAAAGCCGATCGACTTTGAAGAGCTCAATGTGGCCATCAAGAACGCGCTGGAGACGACTCGGCTGCGCAGCGAAGTGCAATCCTTGCGAGGCGAGGTGCGGAGGCGGGCCGGTTACAACGAGATCGTGAGCACTTCAGCGAAAATGACGGAACTGATGGCCTTCGTCCGCAAGGTCGCATCCAGCGAAGCAACCACGATTCTGATCCAGGGTGAAAGCGGCACCGGCAAAGACCTTATTGCTAAGGCTATTCACTACGAAAGTTCCCGGCAGGAAAAAGCCTTTGTCGCAATAAACTGCTCGGCCATTCCTGAGACCTTAATGGAAGCCGAACTTTTCGGTCACGAGAAGGGTGCGTTTACTGACGCCAAGCAAATGAAGAAGGGGCTTTTCGAGACAGCCGACGGAGGAACGCTTTTCCTGGACGAGATCGGAGAACTTTCGCCGCTGCTGCAAGCCAAATTACTTCGCGTGCTGGAAGACCAGATGATTCGCCGGGTGGGCGGTGTTAGGGACATGCAGGTTGACGTCAGGGTCATTGCGGCTTCTAACCGCGACCTCGAAAAAGCCGTTCGCGAAGGACAGTTCCGGCAAGATCTCTATTACCGGCTGGCGATCATCGCCATCTTTATTCCATCGCTGCGAGAGCGCAAAGAAGATATCTTGCCTCTGGTCGAGTTCTTCATTGAGCGCTACAACCGCACCTTCAAGAAATCGATCCGCGGAATTACTGCAGATACCAAGCGTCTTCTGATGACGCACAACTGGCCGGGGAACGTTCGCGAACTCAAGAACTCGATCGAGCGGGCCATGATCCTGGAGGATGAGCCACTGATTCATTCAGTGTTCCTTCCGTTCTCGGTAGCGGAGTCGAGCGGGATGACCGCGTTTGAGCGCAGTTCGTCAGGTGAAGCCGCCTCGCAACTGGGAAATGGGCGTTCGTTGCCGAAGCTCTACATTCCAGAAGGCGGGACTTCTCTCGAAGAAGTGGAACGCACCATGGTCGAATTGGCCATGCGGCAGGCGAATAGCAATCAGACCCACGCGGCCAAACTGCTCGATATTTCGCGCGATGCACTACGTTATAAGCTGAAAAAATTTGGTTTGATACGAGCTGAAGAGGAAGAAAGCGAAGCGGCGCCCGCCGATCGCGCTCTCGATCAGTGAGTGCAGCGATTCCGGTCGCCCACTCGACCGCGAGATACTTCACCCAGCGATACTAAACTCCTCGTTCTCCATCATCCATCCAGAAATCCACCAAGCAGAGCTGGATTCATCAATTTTTAAACAAACATTCAACCGCTGGTAACCTCGCGGTCGCGACTTCAAGGCAGCCTATACCCAGGTGGGGCGTAATTCCGCAACAAGCAACACAAATTGATTTGGAGGAAGCATGACTCAGTTTGGCGATCTTTGCCGAGCGACTTGCCGTTACCTGGGTACAGGAGCAGCATTGCTCTCTACGATGTTCAACCTGGTCCAGCCAAGCCTGGCTGCCGAGAATAAAAAGCCGGGCGATACCAACACCGCTACGCCAATCCAGCACGTGATCGTAATCATCGGCGAGAATCGCACGTTTGATCACGTATTTGCCACGTACCAGCCACCCGCGGGCCAGACAGTTGACAACCTGCTTTCCAAGGGAATCGTCAATGCCGACGGCACCCCGGGCCCAAAGTTTTCACTCGCAACTCAGTACTACGCTCACGATCTGAAGACGTTTGAGATGGCTCCTGGCGGGAAAGTTCCGTTCAAGTTCTTGCCGCCGACTAACACCCAGGGCACTCCGACTTCTCCGAGCGATCAGTTCCCGGCCCCGTTTCAAACCCAGGCGGCGGCAGAACTGGCTGAACCCGGCCTGCTCTCCAGCGACTACTGGATGCTCACCACCGGCGCAAGCGGCCTTCCCCAAGGCGTGGTCGATACCCGCATCCGCCACGTTTGGAACTTACCAAACGGCCCTTACCAGTTGACGCCAGGCGTTCCCTACGACGCTTATGCCGGAAGCCCGGTCCACCGCTTCTATCAGATGTGGCAGCAACTCGATTGCAACGTGAAAAAAGCCACAACCGCGAATCCCAGCGGTTGCCAGGCCGACCTCTTTCCATGGGTCGAACTCTCGATTGGAGCCGGCAGCAATGGCAATCCGCAACCCAGTCCTTTCGGTTGGGAGACAACCCACGAAGGCGCCATCTCCATGCAGTTCTTCAACGTGCAACAGGGTGATGCGCCGTATCTGACCGAACTCGCTCAGACTTACGCTCTCTCGGACAACATGCATCAGGCAGTCAACGGTGGAACCGGCGCCAACCACATCATGCTGGGCTCTGGCACTGGCTTCGCGTACAGCGATGGCAAGGGTAACCTGGCCGTTCCTCCCAGCAACGAGATCGAAAATCCCAATCCTCAGCCGGGAACCAACAACTGGTACACCCAGGACGGCTACGGTGGCGGTAGTTACAGTGATTGCTCGGATCACACTCAGCCCGGCGTGAGCGCTGTCTACGGGTATCTTAGCAAGCTGCCTTACCGCACCAGCACTGCGATCTGCCAGAAGAAAGCGTATTACCTGCTGAACAACTATTCGCCGGGCTACTACGGCGACGGCAGCGTCAACACTGGCGAGTTCGTCATTCCTCCCACCTCCCAGATAACGATCGCTGACTCACTCAACACCGCTAACGTGAGCTGGAAATATTACGGCGACGGCTGGAACCTGTACTTGCAGGACCCGACCTTCTCCAATCCCTGGAACGGGTACTGCGACATCTGCAACTTCGCCCAGTACACCACTTCTGTCATGACCAATCCGCAGCAGCGCGCCGAGCACTTGCAGGATGTCACCGATCTATACAACGACATCTATAATGGCTCGCTACCCGCCGTAACCTTCGTGAAGCCCTCCGGCTTCCTCGATGGTCACCCCGCTTCTTCCAAACTCGATCTGTTCGAAGGTTTCGTGAAGAAGATCGTTACGGAGCTGCAGGCGAATCCCACGCTATGGGCCTCCACCGCAGTCTTTGTCACTTTTGACGAAGGCGGCGGCAACTACGATTCCGGGTACGTCCAGCCCATCGATTTCTTCGGTGATGGCACCCGTATCCCGTTTATCGTGGTTTCGCCGTATTCGAAGGGCGGGAATGTGGTCCACACCTACTATGACCACGTCTCCATTCTCAAGTTCATCGAGAAGAACTGGGGACTGGCGCCGGTTACCGGCTACGGCCGCGATAACCTGCCAAATCCGACGGCTGGTCCGACTCCCTATGTGCCTGGCAACCAACCGGCCATCGGCGATTTGACCGACATGTTCACCTTCAACAAGAAATAGTAATTCGGCATTACCCTCGCAGCGGCGCCGGTCAGATCGCAACTCTGGCCGGCGCCATTGTTTTTAAGCAGTCCCTTTAACCCGCAATCATCTTGCCCAAGATTTCCTTCAAGAGCTTTCCGCAAACCGTTGCGGTCGTTCCAGAGATGTCCTGTACCGGGTTGTACTCCACTAGATCGGCGCCGATGATTTCACCGGCAATGGCGTGGAGATGCGCCAGGGCCTCCCGCACCGACATGCCTCCCGGCTCACGATGGGAGACTCCGGGAGCAAATGCCGGATCAAGTACGTCCACGTCAAACGAGATATAAACCGGTCCTGATAGTTTGAGTCTGTCTAACGCAGGCAAATCCTTCATCTCATAAACTTCGACTCCAAAGCGAGATGCCTGCTGGCGCTGATGAGGAACCATGGTGCGAATGCCAAGCTGTATGAGCCGTTTGGCGTGCCCGTTTTCCATAATGCGAGCGAACGGACAGGCGTGTGAGGTACGACTCCCTTCGAACTCATCGTACAGGTCAGGATGAGCGTCGAAGTGCACGATGGTGATGTCTGGAATACGTTTCGCGAACGCCCGCAGGATGGGATAAGTGATGGAATGGTCTCCGCCCAGAGAAACCGGGCGTTGGTTCTTCCCGATGAGCTGATCAATCGCGGCCTCAATGGCGGGAAATGCGGAATCATCCCTGACGGGAAGATCGCCCGCATCAGAAAAGGCCGAATCGGCGCCAATATCGACTCCGGCTTCGCTCCAGGAGTTCGAGGCTTCGCAGTGCAATGCTTGACGAATCAGAGGTGGTGCCTGAGCCGGGCCGCGCAAATAGGAGGAGTTGGCGTCGAAAGGAATCCCCAAAAGGCCGGGCAAAGACTTTTTCGTCAGCATCCGGTAATAATAGCGGCCCTTCCTAGTGGAATTCTTGGCGTTCTTCAACGGATTTCCCAGGGTTTCTGTGCCGTGAAAGATCTGTTATTTAACGTCTGTCCCTGCTTGAATCGCCCAGAAATCCCCTGCATCCATTATTCTATATAGACACTTATGTCACCTCGATCCAAGACTACGACCGCAACGTCCACCGAACTTCTGGAAGTGCCTGCCGTTGACCGTGAACGGGTGTTTGAAGCTTTTCGCCGCTGGGGGTATTTGGAAGCTGATCTCGATCCACTGGGATTTTTCCGTCCCTTGCCGCAACCCGAATTGGAAGCGCTTGAAGGGGAGTTCGCCACCGAAGCTCGCCGCATTTACTGCGGTACCGTGGGCGCGGAATTCATGCATATTCCTGATCCTGAGCGCAGACGCTGGATCCAGGAACGTTTAGAGGGCACGCAGGAATCCGTCGATCAACAAGCAGCTTTGGACCAGATCATTCGGGCTGAGCTGTTTGAGCAGGTCATGCAGCAGCGGTATCTGGGCACCAAGCGCTTCTCGCTCGAAGGGGTGGCGGCACTCATTCCTCTGGTCGACGAGATTCTGGAAGTAGCGGGACGCCAAGGCGCAATCGAGCTCGTAATGGGGATGAGCCACCGGGGACGCCTCAACGTTGTGGTGCATGTTGCAAAGCGTCCAGCAGATCAGGTCTTCGCCGAATTCGAAGATGTCGATCCTCGGAGCGTGCTCGGCAGCGGCGATGTCAAGTATCACCTCGGGGCGACCGGTGAGTACACCACACGGACGGGATCGAAAATTCACATTCACCTGGTTTCCAATCCCAGCCATCTTGAGGCGGTAGATCCAGTCACGGTCGGGCGCACCCGTGCCAAACATGACCGGACCGCGGAGGGTGGACGTCAGAAATATCTGCCGCTGCTGGTGCATGGTGACTCTGCGTTTGCGGGACAGGGCATTGTTGCCGAGACGTTGAACTTCGCCGATTTGCCCGGATACACGGTGGGCGGGACAGTTCATATCGTGGTGAACAATCTCATCGGGTTCACTACGGTTCCAAGGGAAGCTCATTCCTCGCGCTTCTCGGCGCAAATCGCGCGCCGCCAGTCGATTCCGATTTTCCACGTCAATTCAGAGGATGTGGAAGCGGTGTTAAGAATTGGCCGACTAGCTGTTGATTATCGCTACAAGTTCGGCACCGATGTAGTGGTGGACTTGATAGGCTTCCGGAAATATGGACACAGCGAAGTGGACGATCCGACTATTACCCAGCCTCTGCTGTATCGCGCAATCAAAGAACACCCTCCGTTGTGGGAGATTTTCGCCGAAGACATTGGGGTCGACAACGTGCAGGACCGGGTGAAAACGGTTCGCGCAGAATTTGAAGCCGCTCAGAAAAAGGCAGGCGAAATTACCAAAAAGCCATCCTTGCGCGATCTACCGAAATATTGGGACAGCTACTTCGGTGGTCGGCATAAGGACGAGTACGAAGTAAATACGGGTCTTAGCCAACAGGAACTGCAGGAACTTACCACCGCGCTGACCAGCTACCCGGAAGGCTTTCATATCCATCCCAAGGTGAAGAAACTCCTCGAGCAACGCGCCGAGATGGGAACCGGAAAGCGCTCCGTGGACTATGGCATGGCCGAGGCTCTGGCCTTCGGAAGCCTGGTCCGGGCTGGCATACGGATACGCATGAGCGGGCAGGACAGCCGCCGTGGCACCTTCAACCAGCGGCACTCGGTGTTGGTGGATATCGAGAATGAGCAGGAATATGTGCCTCTGCAAAATATTTCACCAGATCAGGCACGCTGCGAGATCTATAACTCGACGCTTTCCGAAGCCGGTGTGATGGGCTTTGAATATGGCTACAGCCGCGACTATCCAGAGGCGCTGGTTTTGTGGGAAGCGCAGTTTGGCGATTTTGCCAATGTCGCTCAGGCAGTGATCGATCAGTTCGTCTCCGCCGGTGAAGACAAGTGGAACCTGCTTTCTGGCTTGGTTCTCTTGCTGCCCCACGGACATGAAGGTCAGGGTCCGGAACACTCCAGCGCGCGAATTGAACGCTTCTTGCAGCTGGCGGCACGCGACAACTTCCAGATTTGTCAGCCCTCGAACGCCGCGCAATACTTCCATTTACTGCGTCGTCAGGCCTTGCGTCACTGGCGGAAGCCGCTGGTGGTGTTCACTCCGAAAAGCATGTTGCGCCATCCAGACGCATCTTCATCGATCGAGGATTTCTCTCATGACCGCTTCCTGAACGTATTGCCGGACCATGACATTCAGGATGCGAAGCGCGTTCTGCTTTGCAGCGGAAAGATTGGCCATGAGCTGCGTGAAGAGCGCAAACGCCGGAACGACAATTCCACGGCGATCGTGTTCGTCGATCAGATGTATCCGTTCCCAGAGGCCGAACTCACCGCGGAATTCGAGCGGCATTCGTCCGCCCGCGATATTGTCTGGGTCCAGGAAGAACCTGGCAACATGGGAGCACTCTTCTACATGATGCCGCGGCTGCGACACATTGCCGGGGAACGTTCCGTCCTTTCGGTGAAACGTTCCGCAAGCGCCAGCCCCGCCACTGGGTCGGCCGGCGCGCATGAGATGGAACAGAAGACGCTCTTGTCTCTGGCTTTCTCGAAGAATGGACGCGAATGACGCCCTCTGAACGTTTTAACCAAATATTAACAATCCGTGAACAGCGATCGATTCAGTTGCCAATTCATCCGTCTGGAAGTGTTTGTGCTCATCCTAAGCACCTGATGGCACGCCACTTCTCCGCGCCTGCATAGCCGATGGTCAGGTCACTTGGAGGTACGCTGTTCCCTATTCTCGGTTGAACGCAGTCTTTCGGCGGCTATTGGGCAACTCTCCACCGGCAGATACAATGGCGCTGTGAAACCCACGATATTTGTAGTGGAAGATGACCCGGACATTTCCCGTCTGGTCCGCCACCATTTAGAAGGCGCGGGCTTCGTAGTCCGCCTATTCGCAACGGGAAATACGGTAGTTGGGGAATCCGAGCGATCGCGACCGTCACTCTTCATTCTGGACATCATGGTTCCGGGGAAAGATGGTCTGGAGCTGTGCCGTCAAATTCGTCAGATGCCGGCGCTGGCATCGATTCCTGTTATTTTCCTTACGGCGAAAAGTGGCGAGGCGGACCGCGTGCTTGGCCTTGAACTTGGCGCCGATGATTACATCCCCAAGCCGTTCAGCCCGCGCGAGCTGGTCGCCCGCGTGAAAGCAGTGCTGCGTCGGTTCGAAAGACCGCTTGTGCAATCGCCTTTGCGCATTGGGCAAATTGAGATCGATCCCAGCGCGATGACACTTACAGTAAATGAGCAACTGGTCACGACAACCGCAACGGAGTTCCGACTCCTGGAGTATTTTGCCCGCCATCTGGGTCGCGTCTTTACCCGTGATCAACTGCTTGATTCAGTCTGGCGCGACACTGCCTATGTAACCCCCCGTTCTGTCGATGTATACGTCCGCCGGATCCGAGAGAAGATTGAGCCTGACGCGGAAAATCCGCGCTATCTGAAGACGGTGCGGGGCGCAGGCTATCGGTTTGAGGCACCTAAGTGAGGAATCGGGTTTTCTTCAAATTACTGGGGGCCTTCGCTCTGGTGATTGTGGGAGCAACGGTAACTCTGGATTTCACTGTCCGCCGTAGCTGGGAAGACTCACTGCGTCAGGAGATCCAGCGGAATCTCACCGAAAAGACGCTGATGTTCGCGAACCGTTTCAATTCCGATCGCGAACACAACCTCCAGGATCTAGTCTCACAAGAGGGGCACGCAGCTGGCGCCCGGGCGACGGTGATTGACGCCACCGGCCGCGTGTTGGCGGATTCTCAAGCAGACGCCAGCACCCTCGAAAATCATGCCACCCGCCCAGAGTTCATTTCCGCACTCCGAGGCGCGGTGGGTAGCGATGTCCGGCTCAGCAAGAGCCTCTCGATTCCATTCCAATATGTTGCTGTTCCGGTTCCCGGCGGAGCAGTTCGGTTGGCCTACCCACTTGCGGAAGTGGACGCGACGGTCGCCCACGTCCGGCGGATGTTGTTGCTGGGTTCCGGGATCACATTCCTGGTCTCAATCATGATCGCCGGTCTGGCAGCACACTCTATTTCTCTGCGACTGCGGAGGATTGTGACATTTGCCGGCCGGATCGCCGCCGGAGATTTGACTGCTCGAATCGATGAGCCTTCGCTCGACGAAATCGGTCAGGTCGCTACCGCCCTGGATAAGACGGCCCGTCACGTGGAGTCGAGCTTCCTGGCTGTTCAAACCAGCCAGCGCCAGTTAGAAACCTTGTTGAACAGCATGCAGGATGCCGTGATCGCCATCGGACCCGATGAGCGAGTGCAATGGGCAAACCGCAGCATGGACCAACTGCGACGTACTCGGCTTAACGCACCCGTAGAAGAAACGGTGCGCGACCCCGATTTCCTGCGTGCCATACGGGGCGCCGGTCCGTCGGGGAAAGTCTGCACCGCGCGCGCCACATCCATTTTTCCGGCTCGCACTTTCGACGTCACTGCTGCGCCCATGCCAGGCGGCGGGGCAGTTGCCGTGTTACGTGACTTGACCGAAACCGAGCGTGTAGAAAAGACGCGGCGTGATTTCATCGCCAACGTTTCGCATGAACTTCGCACGCCTCTAACTTCGATCCAGGGATACGCGGAGACGCTACTCGATGGTGCGCCCGACGGAAACCATTCCCGCGAATTTCTGGAAATCATCCGGAAGAATGCCAATCGAATGTCTCGACTGACGGAAGATTTGCTCACACTGGCCCGGGTGGAGTCTGGGGAGCATCGTTTTGATACGCACCCGTCTAGTCCCGGGGAGCTTTTGCAGGACGCGGTGGAGAGCTTCAACGAGATGGCCCGCACGCAGGGAATTACTCTTCAAGTCGAAGAGAGCAGTCAGCAGAAAGTGTGCGCTGACCGGGAAGCGATCCACCAAGTCTTTTCCAACCTGGTGGACAATGCGCTGAAGTACGCGGCAACGGGAGGCACGTTGATTCTGGGAGCGCGAGATACGCCACGCGGCGTCGAATTCTATGTTAGGGATTACGGCCCGGGCATTCCGTCGGAGCACTTGCCCAGACTGTTCGAACGTTTTTATCGAGTCGACAAAGCGCGATCGCGAGAATCAGGAGGTACGGGGCTTGGATTGGCAATCGCAAAGCACATCGTGCTGGCGCATGGAGGAACAATCCGAGCTGAGAGCGAACTGAATCATGGATCGACGTTCCTGTTCACTCTGCCCGTGGCCAACCAAATGATCAGCCATACCGGCTGAGTTTTCCACCGGAGTTGGGCGCACACGGAATCTAGCAAAATTTACGAGCTTTTAACACCGCGCTCGGCAAAAGAACCTATTCTTAGGTTGTGCTCGTCAGTCCAACTCGACGATCGAAGGCGCCCTCTGTACCAAGGGTATCCGTGGCGGCGCCAGAGGAGACTCGCGTGAGTAGTTTGGCAGTGAACGGCCCTGTTCCCGAACCTGCCTACGGGCACTTGGTGAAGCTCACGATTCGAGCTTGTTCGGTTGCAAAAGAGGCTGCTGCAGCAGCGGCCGAAGGAATTGCTACCGGTTCCTCTCCTTTGCTAAATACCATCCGAGAGAAAGAAAAGGAACTGGACGCGATCGATCGCGAGATCGACGACGGCGTCACCCGAGCCATTACCCGCGTCAGTGATACCGAGGCACGCGAGTTGCTGGCGTGCATGAAGTTCATGATCGGCTTGGAACGCATCGGCGATTTGTTGTTGAGTTTTGCCAGCAGTGCGCAATCTGCCGGGCGAAGTCTGGATCCGCAGGATATCCGCGATCTCACGCACATGGCCACGGTGCTGGAGAAGATGCTCTGCGACGTCGGCGCCGCCTTTTCAGAGCGCGACGTTAAGGAAGCGGTCGACGTTCTCCGCATGGACGCGGAAATGGACCGCCTCCGGAACCTGATTTTCATGAGGCACATCGAGAATCCCGAAAATCAGCAGCGTCAAGCCAGTCTGCAAGTCATTTTCATGACGCAATCGCTTGAGCGTGCTGGGGATCACGCGAAGAACCTCGCCGAAGAAGTCTGCCATTTCGTGACCGGACACACCATCCGTCACGTCTTGATGACCTACGACAAACCGATGGAGCAGATGTTCCTGAAGTGGCTCAAGCACCGCGAAGAAGGGCGTTCCTAATCTGCCCAGAGGTTGATCTCGTCGGTTTCTGCTTTACACTTTCCCTTTGACGTCCAGAGTCACAGCTTTGGCACTCGTCCAATACCCGTTCGAGTGACTGTAATCACTGCGTGCTCAGGCCTGTCCGTTCCATCCTCTATATAGATAGGTCCATTTATGGCATGCCCATGCGCAGCCCCCGCCAACGTTTGCTCCGGACCACCCTTGATGATGTCGAGCACCAGAACGGAAGGAAAACGATGATTCCTTTGCTGGCCATGGGCGTTGTCACGCTGATAGCCGGCTTGCTGTTGTGGCAAGAGCGGCAGCGGAATGAAAGCTGCCGCCGGGAGTTGGCACGGCTTCGCCAGCAAACCCGTCAGTTGGAACTTGAGAGAAATCAGGCACAAGAGGAGTTGTGGCCAAGGCTGCGGGAAGAACGCGAACTAAATAAGGAAAAAATCCAGTTTCAAGCCCAGTTGGCGGAGTACGAGAAGTATGCAGCGCTGGCGCAATTGGCTTTGGGAGCGGCGCATGAAATCAACAACCCTCTGCTCGGAATTTTGTCGCATCTGGAGTTGGAACTGAAAGAAGAGTCGGATGCAGAGGCCCGCTCGGAGATCGAACAGTGCATCGCGGGAGCCAAGCGTATTTCGACAACCTTACGGGGCTTAGTGAACTATGCGCGTCCAGGGCCACTCCTGTTAAGCAAAATCAGTCTGCATCGGCTGGTCGCCGACACACTCAGTTTCGTGGAAGGGCAGCCGATGTTCCGGGACAAAAAGGTTGAAAACGTGGTACCTGGCGATTTGCCCCACATCCGAGCTGACGCGAATCAGCTTTCGCAAGTATTGATGAACCTGCTGTTGAATGCAGCCGAGGCGACCCCAGAAGGTGGAACAATCACCATCGCTGCAGCCAAACTGACCTACGTGGACAGCATTGAGATCCGCGTAGGCGACACCGGTTGCGGGATTTCGCCGGAGACATTGCCGCATGTGTTCGAACCATTTTTCACCACCAAACGAGGCAAGGGCACAGGGCTCGGGTTGAGCATCTGCCAGGCCTACGTACGCAGTCACAATGGGGAAATTCGCGCCGACAGCGTGATTGATCGAGGCACCACAATCACTTTGACGTTGCCGATCCGTCAAGTAGAGGCGGACGAGGGAAAAACCGAAGAAGCAGAGGTCGTGACCTAGTGCGAGTTTCGAGAAAGACACTTTATGGCGTATTTGGTTCTTGTAGTCGATGACGAAGACTTGACGTTGCGCACCATCTCCCGGGGGCTGCGGCAGGAAGGCTTTGAAGTCTCGACTGCGGGCTCGGGGGAAGACGCCGTCAAGATTTTTCAAGAGGAAAAACCGGAACTGACCTTGTTGGACATTGTCCTGCCGGGGATCGATGGGGTGGAGGTGTTGCGGCAAATCAAACAGATCAATCCCGGCGCGGTCGTGGTGATGATGAGCGCCTACCACATGGTGGACCGGGCAGTCGAAGCCATGAAACTCGGCGCGCACGACTATCTGATCAAACCATTCCACCTTGCCGATATGGTCGCCACCATGCGTCGTGCCACAGAGATGCTAGCTCTGCGAGTGCGGCTCCGCGATACCGTCGAAGTCGCCAAGGGCCGTTACGATTTCGGTCGCATGGTCACGCACAATGGGGCCATGATCCAAATGTTGGAGATGGCAAGGAAGGCGGCAGAATCCGAGCACACCACGATCCTGATTCTCGGCGAGAGTGGCACCGGCAAAGGAGTGCTGGCGAAATCCATCCATTACAACAGCCCGCGTGCTTCGCAGCTGCTTTTGGAGTTGAATTGCGCTTCCCTGCCGGAGACGCTGTTAGAGAGTGAGTTGTTCGGATACGAGGCGGGGGCTTTCACCGACGCACGCAAACGCAAAGAGGGATTGCTGGAACGAGCGAGCGGCGGAACCGTATTTCTGGATGAGATCGGAAACATGTCGGCCAGCGTGCAAGCCAAGCTGCTACGAGTGTTGGAAGAAGGAACCTTTATCCGGTTGGGCGGAACGAGGGAAATCAAAGTCGATGTTCGGTTAATTGCGGCGACCAACGCAATTTTGAAAGATGAAGTAACGCAAGGGCGATTTCGCGAAGATCTTTACTATCGGTTGAATGTTGTACCTCTATTCATCCCTCCGCTGAGAGAAAGAAAGGAAGACATCGTTCCCCTGGCTCTGGATTTGCTCCAGCACTTCAACCGGGAATTACACAAGACATTTACGGGATTCACCGTCGCAGCGGCGGAAATGTTGCAGCAATATTCCTGGCCAGGAAACATCCGCGAACTCAAGAACGTAGTCGAGCGAACCATGATCCTCGCGCCAGAAGGGGACATTCATTCGGGATTTCTGCCGCAGGAAATCCGAGACCACCGGCCGGCTACCAATACCGGGATGAATGGCGAACAGGACGTGCCCACAACGGAAAAGCAATTTCTGAGTTTGCGTGAACTGGAAGACAACTACGTGGAGCAGGTGCTGAGCGCGACAGGCAACAACAAGACCGCCGCTGCAAGGATTCTGGGGATACACCCCACGTCGTTATTGCGAAGATTGAAAAAGAGCTAGCCGCTCAGGACACCACAACTTACCTGAATTTAAGCCACAACGCTAACGCAGTTAACGCCACCATAATGATGGTGCCGAGGGTGTACATGTGCCGGTCAAACCAGCTCTCTTTGCGCTGCGTTGGAGCCAGTGCACCCAAAAAATCGGCAACCGGGGCTGGCAGAGAGTTACTGTCAGAACGACGGACCTGTTCGCAATCAACACACAAGGTGCGACCCTCAGAGACCGGAAATCCGCAGACTTCGCAAGGCTTGATTTTGGCAAGCACCTCGGATGGAACGGGCGTAGGCGCGCTCTGGATGATCTGTGAAACATTAGCTGCATCTACCTTCGCTGCGTCGGCCGGCGAAGGTGCTGCGTTCTTCTCTTCCGGCTCGGTGGCCGAAGCAATCTCATCAAAGGCACGTTTGGCGGCGTCGGCGTGTTCAAGAGCGGTCAAGGCCACTTCTGTCAATCGACCAACTGCGGTCACGTCGCGATCTTCGAACGCGTGAGTCCGATCTGCCAGCAATTCAAAAACGCCGATAACCTCGCCATCCCGCAACAATGGAGAAACCATCACTGACTGCACGCCTAGCGCCCGGCAACTTTCGCGGTTCACCCGCAGATCGCGTTCCGCATCGTCGCACTGCAGAACCTTCTTAAGTCGCACGCTTTCGCCGGTCAGCCCTGCCTGGAGTTGCAACTGGCTTCCAACCTCGGGAGCGGTTGGCCCCGCACTGGCGCGGCACACCATCTCGGGACCATCCAGCAACGCAATCGTCGCTCCTGAAGATCCGGTGACGTAGAGAGCCCGCTCGGCCAGCAACTGCAACGCAGCATCGAGGTCGCGGTCGGCCATGGCAGCGAGCGAAGGTTCGTTGTCCTGCGCGGGAAATGGCAAGGGCTGAACTGGCTGGTGTGCGGCTTCGGCAAAAGACGCTTCTCTTGCTGGGGCAGGCGCGGCCGCCTGACCCGAAGCACCGTGATCGAAAATAGAGTAGCGATCCATCTAAGGTAAGTTCCTAAAGCTATGAATGGAGTTTCGCTCGACCTGAGGGTGGTGTCAAGAAACTCGAGTGTGCGAAGGTTCAGTCCCCGTCGTGCGGAGGCTGCGAAGAGCCTGGATAAACGTCGCGGCGGTCTGGTGGGAGATGGTCCGCGCTCTCCCTGTCCTATCTCTTAGTCGGTAGATACTTCTTTTCGATCGAAGCTACGACGACATAGTTCGGATCCACCATTTCGTTCAGGTGAATTTTCGCTACCTTGGAGAGAAGTTCGTAGGCATCTAGTTCGGACAATCCGTAATCCTGGTGAATCCATCCGACCAACTCGGTGAACGCAATTCGCACGCAATCGTCCAGCGGCCGGTAGGCTCCAACCGTCATAATGCTCTCTTCGTTTTCGAAGCGCGGCCACCCAATTTTCTTGCCTTTAATAACGTCCACCTGCACCCGGGCATGCAACGGCACTTCGATCGCGGTGCCGGCTACCTCTCCGTCACCCATAGCCGCGTGACCGTCGCCCAGATAGAGAAGAGCCCCGGGCACGTTCACCGGGAAATACACTGTGTGGCCCACACTGGCTTCAGGAGAATCCATGTTTCCACCAAACTCGGCGGGAACGACCGAACTGCGAACTTCCCCATTTGCGGGAGCTACGCCGATGCATCCGAAGAAAGGATGCAGGGGAATCTTGACCGAGAATTTCGAGTCTAACGCTTGAAACGTCGCCGTGTTGGTCTCGTGATCAATCGGATAGAACCAGATCTTCTCCGGTACGGATGCACCCAGCATGGGCGTGTAGTTCGTCGAGTTGATCGCTCCAAATCCGGCGGCAAGGGCCCCAATTCCCTGATCTCCGTCAACCTCCAGATCTAGAATCTTGACCGCGAGCATGTCGCCGGGCTGCGCACCTTCAATCCAAAACGGCCCGGTCAGCGGATTGTCGCCCTTCACGAGGCCGAGAGTATCCCCAGGCTTTTTAATGGCATTGCCGAAGCAATCCAAAGTGTTGGTGTCGAGAACGTCTCCCGGCCGCAACCTGCCTACCGACGGCGCCGGTCCGTAGGTATATTTCACATTTCCGATCGTTGCCCGGAACTTCACGACCTGTTGTCCGCAGCTAAACGGCGCGAGCACCAGCACGAATCCCAATGAGAGAACGCAATGTCGCATGTCTATGCTCCCGGCACAATCAAGATTCGACCTTCAACAAACCCCTATCCCATCCACGTCAGCCACGCCCACCCAGCCAGCAGAGTTGCCAACGTAACTGGCGCCCCCACTTTAAAGTAGTCCCAGAAGCCAATCTCCAAATCAGGCTTCGCGCTCTCCACAACAATGATGTTAGCTACGCTGCCCGTGATGGTCAGATTTCCTGCCAGAGTTGAAGCCATTGCCAAGGCAAGCCACGCCCGATGAGGATCGAGGAAGCCCGGCACTATGGATTTCAGCAGCATGACGGCCGGGACGTTACTCACCAGATTGCTCAACAGCGAAACGACCACAGTGAAAGGTCCAAGGCGCTGCAGATTCCAGTGCTCAGCTACGTGCAGAATTTTTTCTACGATGCCCGCATTTTCCGCGCCTCCCACGATCAAAAACAACCCGATGAAGAAGACCAACAATCCCCAATCAACTTCTTCGTACAGCTTTTTCGGATCTTGAGTGCGCGTAATCAAAAGCACAGCCGCACCGAGAGCCGCCATCATTGCAGGCGGCACTCCTAGAAAAAATCCGATCACGACTCCCGTAACCACAAGCACAGGCTTTGTCAGCTTCGAGAGATCCAACTCCGGCAGGGGAATGGACTGTCCTCCTGTTTCGCTTAGCTTCGTGCTGCGCATATGAATCCAATGCAGCACTGCCCAATCAAGGAAGAGCCCAGCCACTGCGATTGGACCAAGATGCATCAGGAAGTCGCGGTAGCGTATGCCGGAGAAAGATCCGATCAGCATGTTTTGCGGATTCCCGGTAATGGTCGCGACGCTGCCGATATTCGACGCTGTAGCCACCGCCAGCAGATAAGGCAGGGGACCAAGCTTCATTCGTCGCGCAATGGTCAGCACAAACGGCACCATGACCAGGCACACGATGTCGTTTACGAAAAATGCAGAGAGTATTCCGGAAGTGAAGATGACTGCCGGCAGTAAATAACTTGGGTTGAGCCGCCGGAGAATAAATTCGGCGTTCCACTCGAAAAACCCCACCAGATGCAAATTTCCCACGATTAGCATCATGGAGAACAACAACACCAGCGTGGAAAAATCGATGAACCGGAGAGCGTCGTGGGCAGGAACGATGCGGAAAGCAATCATCGCCACGGCCCCGATAATCGCCGCACCCGGCCTGTCGATCTTCAGTCCGGGAAATTTCCCGATCGAAAAAACAAGATAGCTCGCAAGAAAGATGACGTAGGCGGTCGCCAGTTGCGCTTCCGGCACCGCTCCTGCGGGAATCACGTGCATGCCGTAGCAGGATAGCAGCCAACGTCGAGTGCTCCCAAGTTGCTGCTCTTGAGACCAAATCCGTTACCCCTTCAATCCCCTGCGACTTCGCAAACCTTTCTACCCAGCCGCGCACTTTCCAGCCCCTCACTTCTAACGGGGTTCGCCTTCGCTTTGGTCACTAACACTACTCCGGCAAGTATGACGACGGTCGCCGCGATGGTACGCATCGAGATTACTTCTCCAGCAAACGCCCATCCCAGCAAAACGGCAACTACCGGATTCACATACGCATACGTCGAAAGCATAGTCGGCTTGCTCACCGAAACCAGCCAGGTGTAGACCGTGAAGGCGATGATGGATCCAAAGACGATGAGATATGCGAGCGCGAGGATGGATTTGGGCGTCATCGCTGAAAGATGAAGCCGGCTGCCTTCCCCCACAATCGCGCCAGAAACGAGGAGAACGCTTCCACCGCAAATCATTTGCATTGCGGCGGAGAGTATCTTCGATTTCGGGAGAGCAGCCCGGCGGCTGTAACTGGTGCCAATCGCCCACGCCAGGGCGCTTCCTAGTGCCATCGCGGCTGCGACGACATTCAGGTGCTGGGTAATAGCGTCGGGGCCGATCAGTAATGCAACTCCTCCGAAGCCTAGACCAATTCCTCCCCAAGTTTTCAGGCTCAGCTTTCGTTCGCTGCCATCCCACGCGCTGATTAGAACCGTCCAGAGCGGCAAAGTGGCGCAGAGCAGAGCCGCCAACCCCGATGCGACATGCTGTTCAGCCCAAGCCAACATGCCATGACCACCAAGGAACAGCAGAAGACCAGCGACCGCTGCATACCCCCAATGCTTGAGCGTGGGGGCAGGCGTACCGTGACTTCGGGCCCACCCGTATACAACACTGCCAGCCACGAAGTGCCGAATGCCCATCATGAGCAATGGCGGAATGGTTTCGACTGCGTAGCGGATGCCAAGATACGTGGATCCCCATATGACGTAGATCGCGGCGAATCCCATGATGATGGAAAGATGCTGCCCAGCGATTGTCGGCCGCTCTGAAGTACTCATAGGGACGTGAGCCGGTCCCGATCCACCGATTTTTAATTCTGGGTTACGAAGGAGCTGCACGATCTGTCTCGAATCTGGGCTGAACATGACTGCGGCCACCTCACCATCTAAGTTCGTTTTGAAGGTGAGGCAACTTTAGCCGAACAATTCTAACTTGTCAATATGGTTTAAACGGTTAGATAATGTAGTGAGATGCCTCTAGTGAACCCCAAGACGCCTTTTGAATACACTGGCGGACACATCTCGTTGGACTTCGTGGACACCGTTAACGGTCGAACCAGAGAAGTTCACGAGGAACTCCTCACAGATTACGACCGACTCTTGCAGTGGTCGGAGGAATCAGGGACGTTGCCGGGCAAGGTCGTCAATCAACTCCGGACTTTGGGGAAGGATTCGCCGGGACGTGCCCAAACGGTGTTACGGAACGCCATACATCTGCGCGAGGCACTCTACGACATTTTTCTTGCAATCGCAAAGGGTGGGCCGGTTCCAACTCCGGCCATCGAGATATTGAACAACGCCATCCAGGACGCGGCCGCACATGCTCGGATCTCCCATGATGACAGGCGATTCTCGCGGCACTGGATCGACCCCGGAAGTCATCTTGACGCGATGCTCTGGCCGGTAGCGCAAGCCGCGGGCGAGCTTCTCACTTCGGATGACGTTCAGAACCTTCGAGAGTGCAGTTCGGAAGATTGTGCTTGGCTGTTCCTCGATAAGACGAAAAACCATCGGCGTCGCTGGTGCGAAATGAAAACTTGCGGCAACCGGGCGAAAGCCCGCCGGTATTACCGACGCCAAAAGTCTTAGCAGCTGATGCCGCGCTTTACTTGCGTGGCTTACCCACCCGCTGTGCCGTCGCGAACATCAGGGCAACAGTATTCATGTCCTTTGGCTGAACTTTTCCCGGCGGTATCCGCAGGTGAGTGAGATCCTCGAGTTCCGACAGCACGTCTACCAACGCCATGGAGTCGATTAATCCGGACGAAACCAGCGGAGTATCCTCGCCGATCGTTATCCCCGGCTTTCGAATCAGGCGGCTGATGTATTCAATCATCTTCTGCGCTTCTGGAGTCACGGCGTCTCCTGGAACTGGCGATCAAGTTCGGGATGTTCGAGTATCAACTTTTCCCGCGTGGTGGAGCGGGCGGCCTTTCCGGCGGTACTTTTGACGATCCAGTGTGGAGGTTTGAGAAGTATCGTTCGTACCGCAATGCCAAGCCCAGCCACTATCCGGCCGCGTAATTCTTTCTCGATCTCGGCGGTGTCTGCCAACGATTCTTCCCGCTCCACTTCGGCCACAACAATAAGGTCTTCTGTCCCGAGGTCGGGATTGTAAATGCCAAGGGCAATCACCCGTCCGTCGTGAATGGCAGGATGACCCGCGACGAGCTCCTCAATATCTTGCGGGTAGATATTTTCGCCGCCCACGATGAGAAGGTCTTTCTTGCGTCCTATTACATAAAGTTCCTGTTGGATAATAAATCCGAGATCTCCGGTGTGATACCAGCCATCAACGAAAACGTTGGCTGTGAGGTCGGGGCGGTTATAGTATCCGTCAAACAGGCAATCGCTCTTAATCAGAATCTCGCCGACGCCATCCGGAGCAAGCATCGTTCCGGAAGCCGACACGATACGAATTTCGTGATCCGGCAGCAACTTACCAGACGATGCGAAACAAACAGATCCTTGGGTTCCCCGGTCAATCGGAACAATACGATGAGAGCCACGAAATTCCGGTCCATCCGCCCACAAGCAGGTTGGACCCGATACGCGATGAATATCGGACTGGGTCACTGCGAAAACATTCTCAGCCATAGCATAAGAAGAGTGCATGGCATCGCGTCTCAGTCCAATAGACGAGAAAGCGGTTTCGAATTCGCTCATGCTGGTTTGGCGTACTGGCTCGGAACAATTGATTAGCGCTCGCACGGATGAGAGGTCGTACTGAGGCCAGCGATTCCGAGGCACACGGCGAGGAACGAACTGGAATGCAAAATTTGGCAGCCACGCCAGCGTGCACTTGAAGTCGGTCAGGACCTGCAGCATGCTCTCGGGATGCATCACCCAATCTAGCGGTGACTGCATGACAATCGGCACATGGCAAACCAACGGCAGCATAAAACAGGCGATCAATCCCATGTCGTGGTATAGAGGCAGCCAACTATAAATGCGATCGGTTGTGCCGTCTATCGCCAGGGCTTGAGACAGATGTTCGAGTTGCCGAAGAACAGCCCGGTGGGTAAGTGCAACGCCTTTTTGCAGCCCCGTAGTTCCGGCCGAATGCTGAATGAAAGCCACGTTCCCTGGATTGATCTGTAGCGCGGGAAGTTCTTGTTCTTCGGTCTGCTCCCGTCCGTCCGTGTCCCGAAGCACCACAGCTCCCCCACTGAGAGAAACGTGGCCGAGCAAGTCGTCGGGGAAGTCTCTGTCGATTACTACGATCTTGGCTTTAAGATTCGCCGTCACCCCCGCCAAACCCGACCGGTACTTCGTGGCATCGACTTTGAAGTTGGGATATGCAAGAAACGCTGGTACCGCGCCGAGCAGCATCGCTCCGACAAACATAGTCATCGCCTCAATACCTTGAGGCATGATGATGACCACCGGATCGCCTACGGATGCACCCCCCTCCCGCAGAACGTTGGCTTGCAGGCGACTTCGCCGACGAAACTCACCGAAAGTCACGGTCTCAAATTCGTCTTCATCAACCCAAAAGGTGACAAACGGACGGCTCCCCGGGGCAGCGTCGAGCGCATCGATGAGGGTGCGAAACTGGGCCACGTTGCCGGTCATTGTAATGTCTACCAGTAGGGCAGACTGTGATCCAAAACACAGACAGTTAAAAAGGGGTCAAACATACTCTTTTCGGGGAAGCTGGAACTCGAGTGGGGAAAGCTCCGCCAACCAAAGTGAGGAAGCTTGCTGAAGGGAATCCTATACAGCCTGGCGCTGCTGATTGGGGCGGTGATCTTCGCCAAGAGTCGCTCGCGCACACTGCGGCAATCCATTCTTCTGATTGCCAGTTACGCCCTGTACCTCACTTGGGGAGTCTGGTTCGCAGCGGTTCTCTTCGGTTCGACCGTAATGAACTACCTGTTCGGCGAATGGCTACGGCGCAAGAGTTCTTCCCTCGTGCTTTCGGCGGGAATTTTGGTGAACCTTGGACTCCTTGGCAGCTTCAAATACCTTCCGGAAATCGCTCTCAATCTGCCCTTTCCTTCGCTACAGAGATTCGCGCACCTGGCATTGCCACTCGGGATCTCATTCTGGACCTTCCAGGCCATGAGCTACCTATTTGATTTGTACCGCGGCGAGGAATTGGACCCGTCCTTCCAAGAGTTCGCACTTTACATGGTGTTTTTCCCTGTAGCCATCTCCGGTCCGATCTGCCGCATGCCGGACATGCTTCCGCAATTTCGATCCGAGAATACGACCTCGTGGGGCATGATCGGTGGCGGGCTTCGCCGAATTGCAATCGGCGTTCTGATGATGCAGTTGGCGAAGTTGTTGGGGCAGGGCATCTTGGGCGGGGACGGCATCAACAGCGGATTCGATCACATCTCTCATTGGAGCGGTCCGGACGTGTGGTGTCTGGCGTTTGGTTACGGATTGCAGCTCTTCTTCGATTTTGCTGGTTATTCACATATTGCAATTGGCGCAGCCCAGGTGCTCGGCTTCACCGTACCGGAGAACTTCGGCCGCCCGTTTCAGTCAACAACCCCTTCGGCTTTCTGGACACGCTGGCACATGTCGCTCTCCTTCTGGATTCGCGACTACGTCTTCTTGCCGCTGGCGGTGTGGCGGCGCGAGATATGGTGGCGAAGCGCGGTCTTAGTCGTTTCGATGGTGCTGTTCGGATTGTGGCACAAGGCAAGTTGGCTATTCGTGCTTTGGGGCTGTTATCACGGAGTGCTGCTGGTTCTGCATCGTCAGGTTCAGGCGTTGCAGCGCAGGTTTGAGTGGACGCCGACTGCGGCCTTTGGACGCCCCTTTCGTGGGTCGTGACGATCTCCCTGATCAGTTTCGGCTGGATTTTTTTCCGCGCGAACACTCCGAACCAGGCCACGAGATGCTGCTTGCGGCGATTTCCCCCTCCACGTTTCCCTCTCACTTCCTTACTGGAAGCTTCTATCTTCTAACGATCGGACTGGCGATCGCATATGTAATTGTGCAGTTAGTGAGCTACAAGCTCGATTCGGCGGAGAAACAAGCCCGGGAGATTTCGGGTGGGGGAGCAATCGCTCTGGTCGCGCACTGGCGCTGGTTCTGGATCCCACCACTATACGTAATGACGCTGCTATTTGTCGTAGCTGTAACACTCACTCAAGGTACCGACACAGCCCAGTTCATGTACCGCACCTTCTAGATAAACTACCGTCAAAGCTGAGCTGGTTGCCCGTAACAAAGAAACTGCTCCCGCAAACTTTTTGTCATGATTACGCGCACAGAGCTAATCGCGCGATGCTTTGTCGACAAGGCGCAATACGCAAGACGAACAATGACGTTCTTTTACAAAACTTTTCATTTTCCTGCCATGAGAGTTGCTCCACGCCAGTTGCGGCTACAGGCGCTGGTTTACGTTACGACTTCCTGTAAGCAATCGAATGATTTTTCATAGAAACAGAGTTGCCGACTCTCGCAAATTTTCTTGTCACGTTGAATTTATCGTGGCCTTCTCGAAGTTGGTGGCTGGCAAACAACGTGCACAGGCAAAGACACCTCCCTGTGCATATCAGGGGTTATGTGGAGCGTGGGGGCGTGCCATATAGCTGGGACAGTCAACAGGTGTTGATTGTTTAGCTGAACAGTAAAGCTCAAGGTTGGGCTTTATCCGCGACTCCGTGGAAATAACTTTTTTGAGTACGGAGGAAAGTGATGCGGTTTAAAACCTCAGGTAGTTTTTTGGCACTGCTCGCAATAGTGACCTTGCTATCGAGCATTCTGCTTGCACAGAACATCGTGACCGGTGGCATCTCTGGAACAGTAACCGACCCCAGTGGCGCTGTCGTACCCAACGCAAAGGTTAGTTTGAAGAGCAACGCGACGGGAGAAACCCAAGCAACCAACACCAGTTCCAGCGGTCTCTATAACTTTCCGCTGCTGAAGCCAGGATCGTATACAGTCAGCGTCAGTCAATCTGGATTCCGTTCCTTGAACGAGTCCGTCGAAGTGCCACTCGGACAAGTTGCGACCGCGAACATTAAACTTGTTGTCGGCAACACCTCGGAAACGGTTGAAGTGTCGGGCCAGGCTCCCTTGCTTCAGACCGAGGATGCCAACATCAGCACGACTTTTAACCCAACCCAAATCACGGCCCTACCCGCTCCCGGCGGAGACATCACCAGTTACGCCCAGACTGCACCCGGCGTTCTGATGAATACCGGCGGCACCTACGGCAACTTCAGCGCCTTCGGATTGCCGGCCACCTCAAACCTGTTTACCTTGAACGGCAATGATGAAAACGACCCGTTCCTGAATCTGAACAACTCCGGTTCCAGCAACTTGTTGCTCGGCCAGAACGAAGTTCAAGAAGTCGCCGTGGTGAGCAACGGCTATACCGCTCAGTATGGTCGTCAAGCTGGAGTCCAGGTCGACTACTCCACCAAGTCAGGCAGCAATGCCTTCCACGGCAATGCCGGATTCTGGTACAACAGCAGCGGCTTCAACGCCAATGATTGGTTCCAGAAGCAGTCCGAAATCGCAAACGGAACACCGAATCAACAACCCTTCGCCGTCAACCATATGTGGGCGGGTTCTGTCGGCGGCCCGATCGTGAAGAACAAGTTGTTCTTCTACGTGGACCAGGAGGGCTTGTATTACGCTCTGCCGAGCGTCCAGTCGGTATTCCTGCCGACGCCGGCATTCTCTGGTGCGATTCTCTCGAATATTGCCGCTAACCAGTCTGCGCAGTTGCCGTACTACACGCAAGAAATGAACCTCTATAAAGGATCGCCGGTTTACGGACAGGCGACTCCCGTCTCTGGAGGCGATTGCGGCGACGTGACAGCGGTTGGCGGAATTGCGTTCGGGGCCGCGAATCCTTGCCTCATGTCGGCCACAGCCGCGGGCGTGAATCACAACAAAGAATGGCTGCTCACCGAGCGCACGGACTACAACATCAGCAATAACGACAAGTTGTTCGGCCGCTTCAAAGTCGATCATGGATCGCAGCCGACCTCGACTGACCTTATCAATCCGGCGCTATTCAGCACCAGAAGCATTCAGCCGGAGTACGAAGGTCAGATCAACGAAACCCACGTGTTCTCCGCCAACATGGTCAACAACTTCATTCTTTCTGGACTGTGGTACACGGCGATCTTCCTGCCGGACGGCGGCCGCTGCCGCCGTGGCTGCCAACGGATACAGCACCATCTCATTTAACCATGGCACTCTATCCAGCCTCGGCGGAACTTCCTCTGCTCTGACGGGCTTCCCGCAAGGCCGCAACTCCAGCACGGGACAATTGACCGATGACTTGTCCATTACTCGCGGCGCTCACACTTTCAAATGGGAGCGAATGTCCGGCGCGACATCCTCATCGATTTTGACGCTCAAGCCGGTACTGTCGGCGGGTGGCGTTCAATTCACTTGCTGATTTCACAAACGGCCTCGTCGTCGGTAGCGCCGGCGATGCCTTTACCCAGACCTACACTACCAACGGCGACGTTCGAATCGGTTTCTACAGCCTGGGCTTGTATTTCCAGGACGAGTACCGCGTCAGCCCGAACCTGAAACTGACTCTCGCATTACGCGGCGATCGCAACTCCAATCCGATTTGCTCTCAAGATTGCTACTCGCGCCTCGCCACACCCTTCACCGGTTTAACGCACGACGTCAACACTCCTTACAACCAGGTCATCGATGCTGGCACGCACAGCGCCTTCCCAAATGTCGAGAAGTTGGCTTTGCAACCCCGCTTCGGTTTCACCTGGAGCCCGATGGGTCACTCCAGCACCGTCCTCCGTGGCGGCGTCGGCGTGTTCTCGGATCTCTATCAGGGCGTGTTGATGGATGAGTTGATCGGCAACTCGCCTCTCACCAATACCTTCAGGGTCACACCTGGGGGAATTGGTGCCCCACTGGCACCCGGCGTTCCCGGCAGCGTGTCGATCCTCGGAGCGAACTCCAAATTCTTCTTTCCTGAGTGCGTTTAACAGTGGTGGAACCCTAACTCGATTCTTGCCACCAATCCGTTCTTCACCCGCCCAGCTACACTTCGATCGCTAATCAAATTAACAACCCGAAGTATCTGGAGTGGAACTTCGAAATCCAGCAGGCCATCGGCGCCAAAATGTCTTTGAGCGTGGACTACGTGGGCACCCATGGCTACAACACTCTCATTCAGAACGCGAACCTAAATGCGTCTAACATGACGGGGACTACATACCTAGGAACGCCAGTCGTTCCCTATACCCCGTTTGACCAACTGCCTCAGGGCTCTGTGACAGCCAGTGGTATCGCACTGTCTGGCACCGATCCCCGCTTCGGAGCGGTACGCGAGCTTCAGAGCGTCGGTATCTCCAACTACGACGGATTGGTCACTACGTTCACCCGCAGATTTACGCATGGCTTCCAGGGCAGCATCAATTACACCTGGTCCCACGCGTTGGATGAACTCACCACCACCAATCCCGGAACACCCTTCAACATCTTCCAAAGTGTCGTGTACCAGATCGATCCGAACTGTTTGCGCTGCTCGAACTATAGCAATGCAGACTCGGATGCACGGCACAACCTTACCGCCAATTACGTTTGGGAGTTGCCCTTCAAGGCGTCCAACAAATTCCTGAACGAGACCATTGGCGGTTGGACGATTGCCGGCACATTCTTCGCTCATAGCGGTTTGCCTTATACGCCGCAGGGTGAACAGGTGCAGGTCGACTTCAACAACGGCCTCCTCGGAATTCCGTTGGTTCCTGCTCAATACCTGGGTGGGGCATCAGTGAATTGCTCGCCGGGAGGAAACTTTGGCGTCGGTGTTGCGGGCGAGTGCGTTCCAGCGAGTGCCTTCTCCACAACCGGAGTTAGTACCCAGCCTTCTTGGGGAAATATGCGGAGAAACAGCTTCCGCGGTCCTGGATATTTTGACACGGACCTGAACATCAACAAGCGTTTCCCGATTACCGAGCGCGTAAGCTTCGAACTCGGGGGAAGCTTCTTCAACATCCTCAACCATCCGAACTTTGGCTTGCCTAACCCATACACCTTCAACTCACAGTTTGGACAACTCTGCGTCGGGCAATTTGGATGCACCGGCATGGCTGTTCAGCCCGCCACCCCGTACGGCTCCTTCCAGGGCGCCGGCGTCGAGGGCAGGTTGGTGCAGGTGCATGGCAAAATCACGTTCTAGCTAGAAGGCTTGAGTCTGCTGTAACTTTGCCGGCGGCCTCGAAAGAGGCCGCTTTCTTATTGGCGTTGCGCAGGTGTTGAGATCGTATGGGGACTAATCCTCATTCATGACGGCTGTTCTGCGGTTTCAACGCCCGCTGCTGTAACCGCAGAGCGGCGTTGTTCGTGGGGTCTAATCGTAAGGCTGCCGCCAATCTCACTTCCGCGGCTTGGTAATCGTCCAGTTCGACTAGTATTTCGCTGGAATTAACCAAAGAGGAAATCACCATTTCCCTACTGCTGGCCAGAGTCCCTGCTAGTTGATACTGGTTTAAGGCGTCCTGGAGTTGATGACGAGTGAATAGGATTTCTGCCATGTTGTAATGACAGGTCGGGTTGTTTGGAAGCAGTATGCAAGCCTCTCCGTAATGCTGATAGGCCTCGCTCAATCGTCCGGCGTAAGCCAACTCATCGGCAAGAAACTCTTCGAGCCCGGGGTCGGGTCGACCGGCAACTGTCTCGGCGTGACTAAGCAACTTCACCCCGTCCTGCCAATATTGCAGGTAACGGGCAGTAGCAACTCCCAGTGCCACAAACGCACACAAAACAGCGACGGCTGCTACCAAACGAGAAATTTTGGTCGCACCAACGACGTCGTTCAACCCCCATGCAATGATGATAAAAAGACCGACACAAGGAACATAAGCGTAACGGTCGGCCATGGCTTGGCGGCCGACCTGGACAATTCCGATCACTGGAATGAGAGTGATGATGAAAAGACACCACCCCACCACAAGGTACCGAGCCCGGTGAAAGAATAGGACTCCCACCGTTATCACTGCCAAAATTATTGCCGCTGCGACAACGTCGGACCAATTTATCAAGTATTGAGGGTGAGGATAGAAAACCGCCAGATTAGCGGGCCAGAAAGCCTTTCCTAAATATGTCGCATACGATTGAATGGCATTTCCGAGCCGTATAGAGACGGGTAATGCCGATGCGTCGGCCACAGCACCTCCGGAACGCTGTGCGACCATTGTTACCACGGAACTCGCCGCGCTCATCAGCAACAGTGGCACCTTCTCAGCCAGCAACCGTCCCCATCGACGCAGAAACAGAGCCCCCTCGTATCGTTGCAAGGGCCAGTAGTCGATCAGCAACAAAATGACGGGAAGACTCACCGCCATTGGCTTCGACATCAGCGCCAGCAAAAAGGTGCCCGCGACCACCGAATACCTTTTCCAATCAGGTCGCCGAACGTACCAGCCATAAACTGCGATCATCAGCAACGAAAAAAAGGTACTCAGCAAGCTCTTTCGTTGTGCCACCCAGGCGACGGTTTCCACGTTCAGCGGATGCACAGCAAAAAGTGCAGCCACGAACAAACTGCGCCACATTGACCCGGTGACTTTTTGCAACAGCCACAAAAGCAACAAAACCTTGGCGGCATGGAGGGCGATGTTCACGAGATGATGAGGTCCCGAATTCAGTCCAAAGAGCTCACAATCTGTCATGTGCGAGAGCCACGTGAGCGGGTGCCAGTTTGCCTCGTGAAATCCGATAAAGGCCCAAACTACGTTGCTGGTATGCAAACCTGTGTTGACGTGAACGTTCCGGGTCACATATACGCTGTCATCAAAGGCGAGAAACTCGTGGTGCCTGACTTGGCCATACAAGAGCAGAGTGAGGGCTATCAGCAGCGCTCCCAACAGCATCGGTTGGTGGCGTACTGTATCCGCCATCGACTCAACCGCTGACTTCGGGATTTGTTTCGAACTCGAAGTCGGCCTCATTCGATAGGCGTTCCGTCCGGTGAAAACACCGGAAATCCATCCCAAGGCTGCGACCTCTTCAACTGCTCCGCCGCAACCGTGCGGTCATAGTTGAACAGAAATAAGCCGAAGTTGTAGTGCAAGATTCGATCGTCCGGTTTTCTTTGGATGGCCCACTGATATTCCGCCGCTGTCTGGTTCGGATTTTCATCGGGCGTCTCGACTTGCATCGACCACCGCAACACCTGCTCGGCGTGGGTCAGTTGATTCGTGAATGGTGGCCGTTGCAATCGCTGCAGCATCTCCGTCGTCATGCGAAGACGATCATGCGGAGTAAGCGCCAACAAGTGCTCGCACTCCCGACTGCGATAGCACATCCTCACCTTCCATAACGTGCCCGGTCTGCGACGGCAATTTGCTTGCGATCTGTAAGAACATCGCTCGGGCAAGCAGGTAGTTGCCTTCCGGCGTCAGGTGAACGTGCTCGTACACCAGTTCGCTGCCTATCAATCCATCAGGGCTCCCCTTTGCGAAGATGGACTCAGCATCCACCAGTTCGGCGCCCGTCGCCGCCGCCACCGAGCGATTGATGTCGTTGATCTTACTGTCCGCCCGGAAGCGCAGCGTATCGAGCTCACGGGCGCGGAGAAAATGCTGCTGGGCTCGGGCAAAGTCTCCCATTCTCAAGTAGGTCCGGCCAATTCGGAATTCAAGTTCCGCGAACTCACCATCGATCTTTTGCGCGGCGAGATAATCTTGTAAGGCCTCCGCGTAAGATTCGGTACGTTCAGACTCCGCACCTTGCTGAACGAGGGCTTCCCATGACTTCAGCGCGTCAGGTGTCAGACCCTCCCGGTGCAGCGATGCGAACGGCCCGCAGTCTTTTAGGTTTGTCGCGACGGTGCTGACAATGACGCGCGCCCCGGACTTTCGGGCAATCTGCACGGTGTCGCGCAAGTTGTGTTCGAAGTTCGAATACGAAGACTTCATCAGCGGAGAGGTGGCCCGTACTTGCTTATCAAGAAACATCTCCATGCCGCCCCATTCCCTCTTTTGTGCGCCCACGCGGGTAAGCAGTTGTCCGATCCGAGTTGAGCGAAGGAAGATGCTCGCTCGAACGACCGGTAGGCCCATCGCTGAAGTAGTCAATGCAGTCCCCGGCCCATAAGGACCGACCACCTCATTGTTCCCTGAGTAAATAATGAAGATGTCTGGCTTCTGGCCCCCCAGTCCTCGGGCGATTGGCAACAACACGTGTGAGTTAATGGCCACGCTACCGGTATTCACAATTTCGAACTTTATAGATGGAAAGCGCTCCCGAAGCATGACTTCGAGAAAACGGCTGAACCCATAAGCCGGATCGGGATCGCCCATCGCCGCAGACTCTCCTAATATGAAAATCCTGTATGTTCCCGCCGGTTTTACAACCGGGACCGCATACACCTGTGGGCTTTTGATCATGCCGGGAGGAAAAAACGGAGCAGGAAAAAAGAGGTTATAGCAGGAAGCAGCCTGGCCTCGCACTGTACATGGAACCAGCAGATCAGTCGGGTATCCGACACCAAACGTGCGCAACGCAAATTCGATTACTACAAGCACCAGCACCGGTACAAAAACGGCGCTCACTATACGCAGCGTCCAAGATCTCCAACTGCATGTGGATGAAACCGCGTTATCGGAAGGTGCACCAATCGGATTTGCGATGACTTCATTGGTCATGGCTAAACAGCACCCTCAGAATTCGACGCCGGGCTGGGTGGCCCAAGTACGGGGGCCTAACCGCGTATTCAGACCCTCCAGCCCTGGCGGTCCTCATCGTAATCTTCAGCAGGGAGCCGATACATTACGTTGAAGAAAGCGATATAGACGACGGCGAACTCCCGCAACACGTCCGCAAGGGACACATCGCCTCGCAACATACAAAGCATCTCTGGTGCACAGCGCTTGCCAAAATCGACTTTAGCAGCCGGCCCATCAGCCTTTCATTTCATAGCTTTGCAGGCGAACCCCAGAATCGGAAAGCACTGAGCGTGCCGAGTCGAGCTTTTCCCCGCAATAGACGCGTACTTTAACGCTACTGGTTCTTGCCCGAGCAACTAGGCCGCATCGATGGCATTTCAGGCCCTACTTAACCCTTGCGTGCTGGTTGGGTTTCAGAGAGTTATTGTTGACCGAACCATCGGAGTTGTGGGCGACGTTATGGCAAGTAAGGGTACAGGTATTAGTACCGTGGTTATAAGAAATCGGAGCACCGTTGTTTTGTCCCACCACGTTGACGTCGAAATTCACCAGCCTCTCGCCCGACACGTTAGGAGAGATCGACCCCATACCATGCGCCGTGTGACAAACAGAGCAGGAAAAGCCATCCTGCCCCACATGACTGCTATGTTTGGTAAAGCTGGTATTGGCCAGGACCTTCGTCAAGTCGTGGCACTTCGCACACATGCCGTAAGGTCCGTTGAGACTTGGATCAGGGTTTGGGAAGAGGTTCGTAACGGGCCCGCCTGGGACTGCGGCCTGGCTGAATTGGTAATTGTGTTCCAGGATGTGCGAGTTTACCGAGCCGTGCGGACCATTCGGCCCCGTGCCGCCAAACTCGCGGTTATCATCGCTGTTGTGGCAATCCGAGCAAAAGACGCGGGTACCCACTAGTCGCGTCGAAGTCTGCCCATTCTGATTCAGCATATTGATCAGCAAACTCGGCTGCGGTAGCGGGCTCGAACTATCGTGCGTCACAGGATGGCTCGAGGTAGCAGTCGTCGCGAACTCCGGAATCACATTCAGAGGATCGGGCGCCGTAACCAAACGAAGCGGCGCGTATCCATAGATCAACAAACGCTGCTTGCCCACGCTCGTTCCGTGGCAGCGCAGGCAGGTTTCGTACTGGTTCACTGCCGGCAATACAACTGTCACTCCGTCAGCCGCGCTGATCCCGGTGGTATTTGCCTGGGCGGGGCGCACTGCGGGCGGCAGAGAAAACGTTACTGTCTGGTTGGAACCGTGGGCGCTATGACAATCGACGCATGTGGAATGGCGATTGTTGTTGAGCACGGGGGTCTCAGCCGCGTCATGGAAGTTGTTTCCCGAAGGCAGCGGATGACTGGTCTTTGCCATTTCAGCCATGATGTTCGGGGCGGCGGGAGAAACGAACGTCCCCCCAGCATGGCAGGTCATGCAATCCTGAGTAGCAGGATCGACGCTCGGCGCGGGCGGCGTGGCTGGACGAAGCAGCCGCGCCGGAGCCGTAGCGTCGTGCGACATGTGACACGAAGTGCAGGCATTCAATCCAACCGTACCGTAGGGGCCAACGTAGGCATTCGCTGCAACCTGATTGGTCGCCGTCTGATGAATGCTGTTGGTCCATCCTGCCAGTGGATTCGGTTGGCCTTGCAACACGCGATTCGGATCATGGCACGCCAGACACATCTGCCCATTCGAGCTATCACGCACCAGAAAATTCTGCGCGACTTTATCAATTCCCTGGACATGAGGATGGTGACAGCTAGTGCATTCAATATTTCCGTTGATTAGTTTTACGGCGCCGGTTGGATCCGCGGTCTTACCTTGCGAAACCAGCGATGCAACCAGGTTCGAAGCGTCCTTCATTGGCAAGACCAGGCTGAAAGGATGAGTACCACCCAAGTTCGTGCCAAAACTATCGATGTTATTCATCGACCCGGTCATCGGCAGCTGGCCGTAAGCAGCCGACTGTCCCACGGCGACGGTACCGTCATGGCAGCTCAAACAAAGGCTGCTAGTCACTCCAAGCGTTGGCTGGCGTGTTGCCTTTTTCGACGTATGTGGTGCTGTTGTAAGGAGTGTAAGTCGATTTGGATAGCGTCTGGTTCCACAGAGGAGTTACCCCTCCCAGTCCGCTATGCGGAGCGTGACAGAAAGTGCAACCGAGACTTCCCTGCGAATAAACCGAAGCTCCGCTGGCCACACTTAAGTTGTGCATGCCCAGAACGTCGCTCGTCTGGCCCAGCGCGAGGCACAGAATCAGAACGAGCAGACCGCTAAGTAGCAGGACCAGCCTCACTGCCCACCCCTCGCCTCGGCTTGCTTGCCCGCTCCGTAGTAATGGAAGACCTGTACGCGTCGGTTGAACGAATCGACCACGTAGATACGGTCGTTACTGTCGACCTGCAAGCCAGTCGGCAACTGGAAATCTCCGGGGCCAGTTCCCTTCTGTCCGAAGTAGTAAAGCAACTGACCTTGTCGATCGAACACCTGCACGACACCCCACTGCGCATCCGCAACATAGAGATGTCCTTCAGAATCGAAGCCAATGCCCTTGGGGCGAAACATCCAGCCCACCGCGTCTCCGGGTTTACCGATCGCATAACGGAATGCTCCGGAGTGGTCCAGCACCTGGACGCGAAAGTTCATCGCATCAACGACAACCAGATCCGGCCCTTGCAGGCGGAGCTCCGTCGGGAAATTGAACTCGCCGTCGCCGGTGCCGTTCTTCCCAATGGTCGCGAGGACACTGCCTTGCATATCCATCACGAAGATCTTGTTCCTAAGAGTATCCGTGACGTATATCCGTTGGGCAGCCGAATCCACCGCTATTCCCGTCGGTCGCTTGAAATAGCCCTCGCCACCTTTCAGGCTGCCAATCGTGCGGCGGAATTTACCACTGGAATCGAAGACAAATACCTTCCCGGATTGTGAATCGGTGACGTAAATGTTGTCCTGAGCGTCCACCGCAACACATTGCGGCGACAACATGGCCTCTTTTCGATTTTCCCTGCGCGTGAGGAATTTGTATTTTTTGTTCGTGAAGTCAAAAATGTGGACACCGTAGGCGCCGGGATCGCTGACAATGACGCGGCCATGCGAATCTGTCACGATACTGTAGGGACTCACAAGAAAATGGAAATCGGGCTCGCCGGCGATAACGTCAACCACCTTCGTCCAGAAACTACGCTTGGGTTTGACTTCGCGCTCCAGGCTGAAGCTACGTTCGTATGAAAGCCTTCGGCCGCCGTCCATCAACAAGTCTGGGGGCGGTGGTTGAGTCATTACTTCTTTGGCTTTCTTGGCGAAAAGCGGTACCGCGACCGCGATTAAGAAAAGGGCAATGACGATGACTGTGGATTGTCGTGATGTGATGAAGCGCCTCAGAAGAGATCGAACCATCTCGACACTCCAATAAAGAACGAGTTCACGGTTGCCGGCGGGCCGCCCACTGCACTGATACCTTGGGTCAGACTGGTATAGCCGGCGAGGAGACCAATCCTTCGAAGACGGTATTGTAGCTGGGCGTTGATAATTTCCATATCGTTACGGGAACTGGTGGTGGCAAGCGTGTCGCTCAGCGAGCGGCTGAATGTGGCTGAGATTGTGAGTCGCCGCAGCGGAGTGGCCGAAATTCCACCGCCATAGCTTGAGCCATTGAAGATGATGAGTTGACTGTTTGGCACACCGGGCGTGGGGGGAACCAGCACCAATCCCGTGCTGCCCAAAACCGAGTTTCCAGTCGCCTGGTTGTAGTTTCCATTGAGGGTGAAGCGGGAATTGCCAATGGTAGTGAAATAACCCTCACTATGGTCGACGCTGCCAGGTTGATTGGTTAGGCCGCTGTGGTTCCCGGTGAAACCTGCCCGTCCATTGCAGGCCGGGCCCAAAGCGCCGGTGCACCCTCGCCGTGTAGCTGTAGTACGACGTCGTATATGTAATCAGATACGATTGCACATTCTGGGCGTAGCTAAACGACCCTGAAGTCTCCCAATGTTTGATCCGACGAAAGTAGTTCGCGGTTCCGGTGAAACCTACCGAGTTGCTACCCTGCCCGTTGGCGCTATCCACCACTCCCGCGGAGAACGTGAACATATCCAGAATTCTGCGCGCGTAGTTCACGGTGCCGCTCACAAACGTTCCCGTATAGGTTTTGTCGAAATAGGTTTGTTGATAGTGAACGGCTTCAGCCTGAGTGGACAGGAAGTTGGTAATTTGATAACCAGCTCCTCCGCCAAACGTCAGAGAGTTCGATCCCTGATCCAAGATCGATTACCGGCCCTATCCGCACCTGCTGTTAATCAGATTCTGGCTGAAATAGCCCGACAAGTTATCGGTATAATTTTCGTTCACGAAGATACTCAGTTTCTGAGTGGGGTGGAAGTTGGCTCCGCTTCTGTTCACGCTGTCGGTCGTGAAGTTGGAGGTATCCTGGTTCGCTCCCCGAGTAATTGGTGCTGTCAACTGACCGGTTGTAGTTCGCGTAGAACGAGCCATGAAGAGGGAAGGTCGTGATTCGCTCCGATTCCCTCGTCGTGCCCGCTCGTGTTCTCCACCGACTGCTGTTCGCCGGTTAGAAAGGCTGGAAAGGTTGTGCTCCGTAATTCGTGTGGTCGTAATAGGCTGTTCAGACGAAACCCTTCCATCGAGTATGTGGATCGCAAAGTTGAACATCTTGGTGTCGGAACTGGTTTCCTGATCGGTCCCGTACACTGTACCGCTGCCCACTCCCCTGTGCATAGCTCGCTGAGAGAGTTGGCAGGCCAGGAACTAAGGCGCTCCATCCAACCGAGAAGCCTTGTCCATTGCCGTGAGTGGTGAAGTTGGGTTGTCCAGGCAGTCCGAAGGTCCCGGTGCTGTTGTAGTCGTCGCGATAGCTTACCGAACCGGGAAAGTGACTGCCGTTAAACAGGTTTGCCGTAGCGGAAACGCCGCTTCCGCCGGTCAAGGACTGGATAGCTGGAATCTGCCCGCGATTGGTTGTAATAAGGAATTATGTTGAACGAAACAAAATTCGGACTGTAATAGTAGCCTGAAGCATTCCCATCTATTCCGAAGTTCAAGCCATGATCAGACGATATTTGGTTTCCGTAGTCGCCGGTATAGCCGGCGGTGAATAAGCCTCCTCCGTTGAGGTGAAGGTTGTCACCAAGTTGCAGTTGAGCGGAGGCGAATGGAACTGTCGCCAAGACAATAAGCCCAACGTATCTTGCCACCCTTTTCATGATACGAATGCCTTCCAGCGAGCCCACAGAACCCGCTAGCCTTTACTGCAGTAAGGGCACAAAGCTTGCCAAATCGGGAGGCTGGAAGAAAGAATCTATCGTGATGGAAACACTGAATTTATTTGGATGGGGGATGGGTCAAAAAGTAACCTGAGAAACCGCCCTGCGCTATATCACCCGCTAGCGGAGTTGAATGGCTCAACCCCAACAAAAGCAACCACTAAGACACAAGGGGCACACTAAGCAATAAGGTGGCCCCCTGCGCTAGTGATCAGTCTTTAGACCACCTCGATCTTGGCTTTGGCCCTTAGCCTCTTGGCTAGGCCGGATCGCAATTGCTCATACTTGCTTTTCTGCAGTTCAACCCGCAGATCGGCCTTGACTTCGGCGAACGGCCGTTTTCTGGCGGGAGTATGAATGTTCAGGCGGACAATGGTGAAGGCATTTTCAATCTGAATTAGGCCGCTCACCTGTCCTGGTTTCATCGCCAGAAGCGCCTTGGCCACCTGGGGTGGCAGCTTGTCGCGGCTGATCGCCTTGTGATCGCCCATATTTACGCGAAAGTCATCTTCCGAGATTTTCTCCGCAAGCAACCCAAAATCCTGATAGCTCTTGGTGGTGCTGGCCTGGCGGAGAGCTTCGTCAGCGCGTTTTCGCACGTCCACCGGTGCCTTAGCTTCCCGCGGCGGCAATATGGAGATACTCTGAAACGCAAATGACTCCCCTTGCTCAAAACGTGCGCCATTCTTGTCGTAATAATCTTTGACTTCGGCCAGCGAAACGGCCGATTTGTCACCAACCTCGCTCTTGAGCACCTCTTCGATCAGAAGCGACCGTTGGATCTGTTTTCGCAGCACCTGGCGTGAGCCTTGCATTTCTGACTGCATATATTGCTCGTACTGGTCAGGACTGTTGAATTGCTTTTGAAATTGCGACTCAGCCTGGTTGAGCTGGGCCGGGGAAATGCTGAGCTTTCTCTGCATCGCATTCTGGTAGACCAGTTCCTCGAAAATAATCATTTCCAGTGCGCCTTGGCGAATGGCCGTTTCCTGTGCCTTGGGGAATCCGTTGTGCTGTTTGGCGTAAGGAAAAATCGTGAACATCTCGCGGAGCAGATCGCGGTCGGTAAGCACAACTCCGTTCACTCGCGCCACCGGCTTATCGTTAACCTTGAGGACAGAAACCTGAGGAGCGGTGGCGGATGCGGGAGCTAAAATTCCAGTCGGAGAGTGCGACGCTACTTGTCCGGCAGCGCTTCCGATTGCTACCACGATTAAAAGGGCTGAGAGCTGGTATTTCATAAATCCTCGCTTGCTGAGCTGAAAAAAAGGGGGAAGGTTTCCCTTCCCCCGGCATCACGCGACTTCTACTGGAATTGCGCCTTGATGTTGTTGGTGTTATTGGCTTCGTTCGCCTCACCAAAGTGGCATTGACGGCAGAATTCAGTCGTCGATGGCGCCTGATTGCTGTCGTAAGTCTGAAGGTTCGGATTGTACGGGCCATTGATGAAGAAGTAAGTGGCATAGTACTTTCCGCCGCCGTCGCCCTGGATTGGGCTGGCCGGCTAGAGGTGTAAACCGTCATTACATGTTGGTTGTGGCAGGTAGTGCAAAGAACGTAAGGCTTACCTTGTCCGTTAACGCCGAAAGGTTGCGACCATTTTCCCGGAGCCAGTGCTGGCCAACCATAGTTGGCCACGAACTGAGCATACGGGGTTCCAGGCGTTACTGACATTTTGGTCCCATCGAAAACCAACCCACTGCCTACTGAGATTGTGGCATTCGTTCCCACCGGGTGATCGTTGGTGTAGTTGCCGGCTGTGGTGCCGTCGTTTCCAAGCAGAGTCGGAATCGGCTGCGTGCCGTAGGTGGTGTTCGTCAAAAGGCCAATGGTTGCTCGTAAGATTTGTTGGTCATCATGTTGGACTGGGTGACGTTGCCATCATGGCAGCTGAGGCAAAGCAGGATGCCGCCAACTTCTTGGCTGCCGCTGCTGATGCTGCCCGGTAGAACTTCGGCGTAGTTTCCGTTGTCGCCGAATTTAATCGTTGCGCCATACAGTGGGCTGGCGTCCTGGCCCCACAATGCGTAGCTGCCGGTATCGGCTGCTCCGCCGTGACCAGATCCGAATGACCCGCTGTGAGGAGCATGGCAACCCGCGCAGCCACGACCCTGATTGTTGTGGGCGCCCAACACGTCAACCGTGGACGACCAATTCTGTGCCATCACCAGTCCGGTGATCGCGAAGACGAAAATCAGTAGAAAAATCGCTTTCTTCATAAAAGGTAAAACCTCCTGTTAATGTCGCATCCCGCTACTAATGTCTGGAGGCTTAGGCCAAGGCTACGATTTTCTTCGCAACCGCCCCCTCTCGGACTAATGCAAGTAGCGCACCGAAGATTAGGACTTCTGTGAGAAGCAGGGATTCGCACGTAAGCAGATGATTTCATTGGTTCTGACCGGAGGTAACCCAACCAGCGCCAAATCAGGATCGATTCCGACTGCGGGAAAAGAACCACTCCGCCAGTAACCGACATGTCAAATCCCCCAGTGGTTGAGGGGGAACGCCACACAAGAGGATGAGTTAGAAGGAGATAGTGATGAAATTCGCAACAGGTTGGGCTTCGCATAGCCCTGCGGTTTTGGGTGTGCGCTTGGCTTCGCGGCTGCTATAACGACGTCCGGTTGACCTCCGTGCCAGCCAAAGGGTTTTCAACGCTCTCTATTTCTCTGGACTCTTGGCCTCTGCGGGGGGAGTAAGGATAGGAATAACTTCTTTATCACTCATTTATCACTCACCTTCGCCGCTTTCTTTTCACGAATTTCATCTTTTTCCTTACGGAGCTTGTCCGCCTCGCTATCGGTGACGTAGCGGAACTGCTGCACCCGTCCTGGAAAAATCTCTGAGGTGAACACCCGGTTGTTCTTGTCGATCATAATGCTCGGCAACGCCCTGAAACATCCCAGGCAAAAGACCATGGCCGCCAAACGAATCAGCAGTTGTGACTCCTGATTGAATACCTGCACTCGGTCCTGCATCCCGTCCGCCACCCAGATATGATCGTCGCCGTCGATTGCAATACCCTTTGGCCGGGCAAAGTATCCGGGCCCGTCGCCAGGTTTACCGAAGGCGCGAATAAACTTGCCGTCGGCATCGAAAATCTCGATCCGGTTGTTCAGAGTGTCACAAACATAAAGATTTCCGTCGGCGTCGACTGCCAGGCCGGTGGGTTTTGCAAGTCCCCAGGCGTCGTCAGTTCATGTTTGTGCCCGGTGGTTCCGATCCTACGTTTTAGTTTGAGCGTGTCGGCGTCGTAAACGAATACCTGATCCAAGTCGATATCAGAGACGTACAGCAGCCGATTCTCGTCATCGATGGCGAGATTCGCCGGGTCGAATCAGACCATCCGTAATCACGTCCTCCGCCTTGTGATTCGCGTCAAATACCAGTATGTGCTTCAATCCCGGATCAGAAACGAAAAGCCTGTCGTTGTCATCCATGGCCAAGCCCGATGATGCGCACGAAGTGCGCATGCTCCTTGTTCTTGATCATTTCCACTTCGCGGGTTTCTGTGTTGAAGATGAAAATCGCGCCAACTTTTTGCATCCGCCACATACAAATTTCCCTTTGAATCCACCGCCATGCCGTAGGGCTCAGCGAGCTGGTACAGTACCTTTGTGTTATCGACAGCGGCTGCGTTCCAGCCAGGCGGTCCATCCATGTCTCCTTCTTCGTCTTGCCGCTTCTCGACCTGAGATATCTTCTGCGCAGAATAAAACGCCTGATAGCGGATGCGTGCGATCGCCGGAGGGTTCGGCCACACGATATTCGAATAATCAATCACCGGAATTTTGGTTGGCGCTGGCAGCTTCGGCCTTTTTCTTTTTCCCGCAAATCACGTTGGCGACGAACAACAACAGCGCCGACCACCATGACTGAGCCAAGCGCTCTTTTCTACTGCAGTCCAAATTACTGGGGTCGAGCATCGCAATCATTCTCCTGCCTCCGATCCACTACCGTTTAGAGTCCTTGTGGCACGTGGAGCAAAATCCATGTTGTTGTTCTGATCCTTCGCCAGCAGATCGGGCCTGGGCCGACGCGTGGGGCTGATGGCAACTCAGGCAATCGATCTGCGCTCGCAGCTTCGTAGTGTGCCGTGGTCCACCAGTCCGAAACCGGATGGCCCTCCATTGGATGCCCCAGACCGTACCTGAGCGGCAGGATCACAATCTTGTTCTTCGTGAAATAGTCCTCTGGAAGCTTGATCCGGTCATTGAAAATGGTGAGCGTAGTGCTCGGCTTCCAGCTTCTTCGGCTCCGAATCAGGCCCATGGCACTCCAGGCAAAGCGCATTGCCTTTCGCCCGCAGCAGATGATCGTTGTCCCCACCGTGCGGTGGTATGACAGGTGGCGCAACCTTGGACGAATGCTGGCTGGTGATGAACCGTTTTCTTGGCGAGGTCGGCGATGTCGCTGTGGCAACCGAGACAGATATTGACTGCGTCCGTCTTCGGAAGTCCCGGCTGCTTGCTGGCATGAGGGCTGTGGCAATCGGTGCAGTCTCCGGCCGCTCCCGGATGCTGCACTTTAGCGGTATCGATCAGTTTGGCCTTGTCGTCGTGACAGGTGACGCAGAGCGACTTGGCATCAGGCTGAGTGAGCACTACCTTGCCATCTTTCGCCGGTGCGTGACAGGTGTCGCACTGCTTGTCCGCGAATGGCGGATGGGTAAACTTCGCCATCAACTTCGGCACCGCTGACTGGTGAGGGTCGTGGCAAGTGAGGCAATCGGTCTTTTCAAATGGCTGATTGTTGTGGGCCTTGGCTAAGCTCGCGTCCTTTACGTCATGGCAATCCAGACAGAGTGCAGGCGCTGCTTTGGTTAGATGGAAGTCGAATTCCGCTTTGCCGATTTCTCCAGTCTTGTGCGTGACGTGGCAAGTTTCGCAGCCCATGTCGAGCGCCGCGTGACGGCTGCCCTTCTCCGGCACATCCAAACCAGTCTTGTGGCAGCTAAGGCAGAGATTCTCTTTCTCTCCGCCCGAACTCGCTTGTAGCAGTTGATTTTTGTTGTCTGAACTGTGGGGGTCGTGGCACTTAACGCAATCACGAACTGCAGGGGGATGCACCTTGCCTTTGATCGTGGACGCATCCTTATCCGCGTGGCACGTGATGCAAAGTGCCTGGGGGGTTGAAGTGATGAGCTTGATCCGCGTTATGTCTTTATTAACCCGAATCTCGTGGCAGCTGGTACAGCCCATCGCCATCGCCGAATGCACTGATTTGCCTTTGGTCTTGTCTTCGTGGCAAGCCAGACAGGTCGAAGTATCCGCCTTGGGATCGAGTGGGACCGGGTGTTTTGCCGCCGAGGCGACTCCGGTCAGGCAAAACATCAAGAAAAGGAAATGGAGAATCCTGAACCTTGAAGCTGAGTACGCGTAGTAGTTCGAACCTGAAGCAGCCACTTTGCCTACTTCCTCCCTTAGTGCCATAGCACGAAGGTCACCGCATCGCAGCCAACTGCGAGAATTTTTAACACCTGCTGTAAGTTCTTGCCCCAGCAAGCGCTTGTGAGAGCTGTACGGAGAATACGAGAAGCTGGCGCAAGCGGCGAAACTCTTTTGTTGAGCCTTCTCCCACGGTGGGACTGGTGAAATCACACAAAGTCCTGCCGAACTAGCTTGACGATCTGGATATAGTTGATCGAATGCACGCATGAAGTTCCCGGCGCCGATGTAGACATCTGATACCGACGGTTTTGCAGCCCGTAGGAGCCGAGTCACATCTTGCTGTGATCCGCATCACCTTTTGCGACTTGCAGGCAACGCTCCGTTCAACTTAGCGTTTTCCGAAGCTTACGCTACTGCGTCAAATCCCCGCCTAAGCTCACGACTCTGTGTGATATTGCCCACGTTTTGCCAAGCTATTGGCACAACCGCAGGACCCATCCTCACGAATCGCAAGGAGTTCCGCGATTTTTCGGGCACTGGCGGGTCACGTGCACTTCCGACGTCAAGAGGGGACAGACATGGCTGGAACTCATTCAGCACTTCGCAAACTCTGGCAGACCATTGGCGCCATCAAGACTGGTGTGGTTCTTTTAATCCTGGTTGTCATCGTTTCAGCCGCAGGCACCGTGATCCTGCAGCGGCCCGTCACTGAACCCGACGAGATGGTGCGCGCCTACTCTCCTCAAACTCTTCGCCTTCTAGACGCACTGGGCTTGACGAATGTTTTCCACGCCTGGGGATTCGTGCTGTTGCTGTTGCTGGTCAGCCTAAGTATTGTCGCCGCGTCCATCCAGCGATTTCCGAATTCATGGCGATTTTATTCGCGTCCATATAAGAGCCCGAACGACTCGTTTCAAAAAGCGCTGCCACTGCAAGCGCAGATTCCAATCGCAAATGAAGATCAGGCCCTGGCCGCAACCGAACGAATTTTTCACAAAGCCGGTTTTAAGTCTGAACGCATCGTTCGCGAAAACAGTTTCTCGTTATTCGGAGAGCGTCACCGCATTTCGGAGATGGCAGTCTACATCGTTCACGCCAGCTTGCTTCTGATCTTCGCTGGGGGAATCGTCGACGCGCTTTACGGCTGGAGCGGGTACGTTGCCCTCAGCCGCGGCGAGCAATCGAGCCAGGTAGAAATGCGCAACGGCAAGACCCAGACTTTTCCATTTGCAATTCGTTGCGATGGTGCTGGACAGGAGAACTACGCTGATGGATCGCCGAAGCGCTGGTGGTCCGATCTCACGGTGATCGAAAATGGCCGGGAAGTCATGAAGAAACAGATCGTGGTGAACGATCCGCTGGTTTATCACGGAGTTCGTTTCTATCAGGCCAGCTACGGCCCGACAGGAAAACTGGAAAAGCTGCTGCTCACCGCCAAGCCTACCCAGGGTAGTGGTCCGGCCGAAGACATCGCGCTCTCTCCGGACGCACCGGTTGCGCTGGATACAGACACGAGCGTGCGACTCGCTGAATTTATCCCCGACTACGTGGTGAGCGATGGGCGTGTCTACACCCGTTCGAAGGACGTAGGCAATCCGGCGGCGCATCTGGTCGTCGAATCGAAGAGCTCCGGCAGAACAGTCGACGTGTGGCTGCCCCCGATCGAGGGTTTCGAGCACAACGCCGAAGCTTCCTATCAATTCGAGCCCAAGGATTTGCAAATGGCCCACTACACCGGCCTGCAGGTCTCCCACGAACCCGGCCAGTGGGGCGTGTGGGCGGGTGTTCTGTTGATGGGCTTAGGCCTGGTCGTCGTGTTCTACCTGGTTCACCAGCGGGTATGGGCAGTTCCTGTGCGGCAAGCGGATGGCGCCCTGGTGTTGTGGATAGGCGGCGCGGCCAACAAAAACAAAGACGCCTTTGAGCAACGGTTTCGCAAAATGATCAACGATCTCGAATCGCAGGTGAGCGTTCAATCGAAGCCGCGCACGGAGACGCGCGAAGCTTCACTCGCCGGACACTGATCCGGCCACGGAGGACTTACTTATGGCTCGTGCTAGAGCAGAACAGCACCCGGCAGCCGCCGGAACAACTTTGGTTGTCCTGGTGGGACTTGGCGTGGCCTTCCTGCTGTTCATGGCATTTCTCAACGTGGTAAAAACCGGCAACCTGCTCAGTGAATCGAACATGTTGTACGCGGCACTGATCTTCTACGCGGGGGCCGGCACGCTTTACCTAGGTTTCGGAGTCACTGGCACCCCGGCCTACATTCGCTTCGCCTCATTAGCAACATGGGCCGGTTTGCTCGCTAATACCGGGGCCGTGGCTCATCGCTGGTACGATGCCGGGCATCCACCATTCGCCAGTATCTACGAAATGCTTCTGAGTTTTGTTTGGACTCTCGCCGTTCTCACTCTGATCGCAGAGAAGCATTATGGCGTGAAGATCATTGGCACCGTGACTATGCCGGTAGCGATCGTTGGCGTGGTCCTGATGCAACTTCTTCGCACCGAAGTTCACCCGCTTGTTCCCGCACTGCAATCGACCTGGTTACATGTGCACGTTACGCTGGCGATGTTGGCATATGCTGCGTGCGCCTTGAGCTTTGCTCTGGCGATGATGTTTCTGATCCAGGACAAGGTAAGAACCGAGACATTCCTGGCCGCCACCAGCCTGTTCAGCGTTGCCACATATCTCGGCGTGCTGACTCGCTTCGAAAAGTGGGGCGGACTGAACGTTACGGCGTGGGATCCTGAACGCAAAGCGGAAATTTTCGTCGGCAAGGGCGCTCGTCTGTTCGTCACCATTCCTGACCTGGGATGGTTGATGGTGCTCGTGCTGGTAGCCGTTCTGATTCCTCTTGGCCTCTACCTGTTATGGCGTAAGACCGCGAACGACAGTCTTATTAGTCTGGCCAATCGAGCGGTGTTCATCGGGATTCTCCTCCAAGCCCTGGCGCTGATCTTCTTTCTGGTACGGGCCCGTGATGGCAGCTACTCTTCTCTCGACGCAGACGGCCTTTACGCAACCAGCCTGACCGCAAGCCCGTTCATCCTCTCGGGCTTAGTCGGCGGGATCTTTGTTTCGCTGATGTATCTCTTGCTGTTGTGGCGCCGGAATGACCTCGAGCGCATGCTGCCCAGCTCCGACGAGCTTGACCGTATCACCTATCGGACCATAGCGATTGCGTTTCCCTTACTCACCCTGATGATCGCTGCCGGCGCCTACTGGGCCAACAAAACCTGGGGATCTTACTGGAGTTGGGATCCGAAGGAAACTTGGGCCGCCATCACCTGGTTGGTGTATGCGGGGTATCTGCACATGCGAATTACCCGCGGTTGGAGAGGTCGGCGTGCTGCTTACTTCGCCATCCTCGGCTTTGCTGTCGTAATGTTCACTTTCTTCGGCGTCACTTACTTGCTGCCGGGATTGCATGCGTATGCCTGAGACTCCACCAAAAACGATTCAGCCGGAGCAGCGGATTGAGCAAAGCGACTGCTCGGCGACGGCACTGGAAATCACACATGCAAAGTTAGGGGCCAGAGAGAAGCAGGCGGCCTTCCCCCTACCGGATGACCCAGCGTTGTATCCGGTCCGCCTCAATTGGCAGATCAAAGCCGTACTGCCCATCGTCTTCGTCTTGCTGAACGGGTTATTGCTGTTCACTTTGGCGACCGTATCCTGGCAGAATCCGGAACGACATCTCATTCTCGTGGTCGCAGGTGCCGGAGCAATCGCCATCTGCGCTGCGCTCCTGCTCGTGCTGACTTATGTCATCCAGCGCCCCATGATCGAACTCCAGGAAAAAATAGCGCAGGTGGGAGACGGCAACTTCAACGTCTCGGTCGCATTTTCGCGCCGTAACGACGAAATTGGGGACCTAGGACGCAACTTCAATCGCATGGTGACTCAACTCAAGGACAGCCGCGAAGAGATCGAGCGCCTGCATCGCACCCAGATGTCCCGCGCCGAACATCTCGCGACCTTGGGAGAACTGGCAACCGGTCTAGCACACGAAATTCGTAATCCGCTAGCTGGGATTGCCGGCGTGGTTGAGATCATCGGGCGTGACCTACCGGCAACCAGCCCAGCTCGGGCCGTGGTGAAAGATGTTCGTCAGGAGATCGTGCAGATCAACAACATCATTTCTGACCTTCTACAAACTGCGCGTCCTCACCCGCCAGAGATCCGACTCAGCGATCTCAATGTCACGGTCGAACATTCCGTCATGCTGGCGCGCCAGCAGGCGATGTCGAAGCCGATCGAGATTGTCCTGAAAAAGAATCCGGCCTTGCCGGAGGTCGAACATGACAGCAGCCAGGTCCATCAAGTTCTGCTGAATCTTTTGCTTAATTCCATACAGGCGATCGACAAGGAAGGGAGGATCACCGTAGAACTTGAAGCGCGCAATCTTTCCGCCGCCATCATAGTGTCGGACAACGGCCGCGGCATACCGTCTGAGCACCTGCCTAGCATCTTCCGTCCCTTTTATACGACCAAGGCAAACGGTACTGGGCTGGGGCTTTCTCTGGCGCGTCGCATCGTCGAACAACATCAGGGAACGATCGAAGTCGCAAGTCTGGTCGGACAAGGAACGCAGTTCACCGTACTGCTACCGATCCGTCGCCTGGATGCAGCGGAAGACGTGGCCTGAAGAGCGAACCGATGCAGACTTTCGGCATTCTCACCAATCGCAAGCGCACTAAAATTGCCCTAATCCATTCCGTAATATTTCTCCTCGTCGCCATGCGTGGCGCGGCAAGCGCCAGCACCGTACCGGCGATCTGGACGAAGGTGCCGGTGCCACTATCCACAGTTGCCCTCATCTCGATTTATCTGATCGTCTCGACCATCCTCATTCTGCTGGTTCGCGTCTCGCGCTGCACCCGCGAAAAACTCTACTTTGCGCTCTGCGCCACCAGCGCCAGCATTGGATTGTTACGTTACCTGTTCGGCGACCCGGCATTGCATGCCGGACTCTACATTCGTGTCCTTCTCCTGACCGCCGCCGTGATCACATGTACAGCCATCCTCAAACTGCACTCCGCAGAGGCTCCTGAGGCATCAACCGCTGAAGTCTAGCGGGGTCCACCCTCTTCCTTTTCGCCTTCTAAAGGTAGAAAATGAAGATAAGTCTTCAGGGTGAGGTGTTGCCATGCCGTACCGCTTTATCGCTCTTGCCTGCCTGGTATTTGCCACTTCCGTAGCCATGGCCCAGCAGATTCGCGGTGACTACATCGAAACTCGTAGCGCCGACGTCTATACCGGACAATGTTTCGCCAATGGTGAGGTCAACCTGGTCGGCGACGAAGCGATCCTCGCCTGGCATGTTCAGGACGGGAGTTGGAACGGGATTGCCTTGCAGGGTCTCACCATTGCGGCCGCGGTAAAAGCGCACGCTACTCTGGGTGATCCGTATGCCGATCCTTATCCCGCCAAAGCGGTGTTGTTAGTGGACGATCAAGCTAGCCCGCAACAGAGCGCTGCCCTGTCTGCATTCGCTCATCACATGGCAGGTCCACTTCTCGGCAACGTGGAACAGACCATTGCCGTTCCCATGGAGATGGCCTTCAACCCTGAACATCACGGCGCGGCGATGCTTCGGGCTGGCAATCTGGCGGTTATTCAGACCCGTTCTATCAACCACACCGATCATCTTTGCGGAAACGAAGTGACCTTTTATCCTCCGCTCACCCAGACCGGACACGCTATGCCCGCGGTCGCACTAAGCGACATTTATCGAGGACCCGGCCTGGGAGTCGATTGGGAATCGCACGGCAAACGCAGCGCCTTTGTCGGAAGCTTCGAACGGTAAGATCTCGGCTGTCACCGAACCAGTTGACTAACGCTGCCGAATCATCGTGACTGGAATATCCACCGCATGGTGGACCGATAGGCTACTCTCCTCGCGATCTGCATGTTGTTCGCGCTCCCACTCCGGGCGCAGGGTCATTTCTTTGATGGCAAACTTCACTTCGTGTTTCGCATCGTCCACACGCACCGCGATTTCGTTCCTTTGCAGCCGAAAATCGATTTCCTCCGCAAGAGGTATCAGTTGATTGGACGATTTTCCGACGATGAGAAACACCACCCTTTCCGAGAGCAGGGTGTACTCGGGGCAGGTCTCTTCCGATTGTGGAGTTTGCGGGCCCCCGAAGGAAGCCATGAATCCGTGATGCGTCGTGAGGCAATCGTCCATATGCATTTTCACAACGGTTCCGTGCTGGTAAATTCCCGCCTGGGCCGCCAGTAATGTCGCTGAACTGAATATGAAAATTGCTAACCAGGATAAGCGTCTCATAGCTCCTCTTCTAGTGATCTCCCGCTGCGTAAAAGTAACCGCTTCGGGAACGAAAACGAAGGTTAAGGTCGCGAGTGGGAAGAATGCGGACGGGATGATATCCGTCCTGATGATTGGGTAGTGCGTACGTCAATAGGTATGCGGAATGAAGGTCATCGATTACGGCCTCAAGTATTTTGGCTGCTCCTTCGTGCGCAACAAGATAGCGGCCTCCCGTCATGTCGGCAAGGGTTCTGAGAGTCATGGCTCCCCGGTCGTGCTGACGCGGATCACCAATATCCACCGAATAAATCTGCGCATCGGTCGCAAGCACGCTTTCGAGAGCATCTCTTCCAGAGCTTTTGCTGATCGTGTCTTCTCCGTCCGAGAAGAGAATGATGACAGGGCGGAGCTCAGGATCCCGGTCATGCTCCAGAAATTTTGCCGCGTCTTGCAGTGCGTCATAAAGTGGTGTAGCACCTTCCGAAATCAGAGCTGACAACTGTCCTTCCGCCAGGGCTTGGCGGCAACCTCCCGCACAGACTTTCTTTGGCTGCTCACCGCTGAAGGAGATGACCGTGATGCGGTCGTCGGCAATCCACGTGGTCTGGGAAATAAGCCCAAGGACCTCAGTAAGTTCTCGTTTGAATTGAGGAAGCACCGACTCGCTCGAATCGACCAGCACGACTAGGTCGAGAGTTGTCGCGCCAGAGCGGCTGAAACTGCGGAAGTTGCGGACTATCAGATCACTGTCGACCACGGCCAGGTCGTTTCGTTGCAGGGAATCGACTGTACGGTTATGTACGTCAGTCGCATAAAACGTGAGGCGAACCTCCGAGACGTCCTTACGCAGGACTTCAGGCGAATTTGCAGGCTCCGCGGAACTGAAGAAGGCACAGGCAAGCACAATGACCGGTAGCAGAGCGCGCCCAGGGCGATACGTGGAAAGCCTCATTGATATGACCAATCGACACCCCGTTCGAAAGGGGTCAGCTATAAGTGCGGGCAATCATTACCTTCGTCATGAGCAGACGCTCTGATGACATTGGAAGCTCGCAATGTTGCTTGAATCGAAACAGGAAGGACATCTCAGGCGGTCTCGGTCGGAAAGTTTGGCACAACGAATGTCGTCACATCGCTAGCCAGCAGGAAAGATGAGAGGCCGTCTGAGACGGCCCCTCGTGCCGGGGTTACTCAGGAAGGGCTTTAGCCTTGCTCCCAGGCTTCAGATTGGAGTGTTTTTGCGCCTGGGCGATCAGTTGCTCTACTTTGTCTTTAGCTTCGTAATTGGGATTGGTCTGTAACAGCTTCTGCCACGTCGCCACGGCCTTGGCAACGTCCATTTTGCCCTGCCATTCGACGACTCCCAGATTGAACAACGCGTTGGCTTTGTTGGGTTCATACGACAGGGCTTTATTGAACTCGGCAATGGCGGTGTCGGCGTTTCCTGTATACCAGTAGGCGGTTGCCATGTCGGTGCGGACGCCGGCGTTGTCGGCTTTCAGTTTGAGAGCTTGTTCGTAGTAATTGATAGCGACAGGATATTGCTGCGCGTCGTAGTAAATATTGCCAATGCTGGCAAGCAGATCGGCATTGCCGGCGTCGGACTTTAACTTCTCCAGCAGCGGCGCCGCTTGGACATCTGCCATCTTCTTCAGTTGGTCCGGCGTCGGTTGCGCGTCCAAAGAATTCGGGGAAGGCGCGGTGGTGCTGGCGGCTTCGGCGGTTGCCGGCTGCGCAGGGGATTGTGAACCCCGAAACAGCCACCCCCCGGCGATTCCGACAAGCAAACAAACTACGGCCAGCACATAAGCTTGCATTGTGGTCCATTGCGCGGTTGTCGAATTGTTTTTGGTATCAGTCATCTTCACTTCTCTCATTGGGCGTTGTTGGCCGGCAGAGTCTGGTGGCTGGCGTCGGCAATCAGCTTCTCGACTTCAGCCTTCTTTTCACCCTGCAACTGGGGGTTTGATTTGAGCAATTGCCGCCATGCGGCGAGGGCTCCCTGGTTATCGTTCTTGCCGTTCAAGCGGATCAATCCGAGATTAAAGAGAGAGTTGGCGTCCTTGGGATCGACCTTTAGCGATTCCTGGATCTGGCTGATAGCGCCGTCCACGTCCCCACTGTAATAAAGACATGAGGCCAAGTCTGTACGGGCGGATAGATCCTTCGGCGCGAGAGCTACGATCTGTTTGTAATAAGACGCTGCCTCACTGAATTGGTGAGTCGAGGCATAGATCTTGGCGACCTGCTTCAACAGGTCGGTATTCTTAGGGTCGTTCTTTAGTTGAACAAGAAGCGGCTCCACCTTCTTGTCAGCCATACGCTTCATGTCGTCGAGGGAGGGCATCTTCTGGGCAGTGGGTGGAGGTGAAGTCTGCACGTTAGCCGCTTGCGCCACGGGTGCTGGCGACTGGCTGGCCGAGCCTCGAAACAAATATCCCAGGGCTGCCCCGAGTACAAGGCAAAGCGTCGCCATGAGGTAGACCTGTAGTGAGGTCCAGCCTGATCCAGATGATGGCGAACCAGCGTTTTCAGTCGTCATTTGTTTCGCTCCAGGCCTCGCCGATCGGAATTGTCTCGCGGCCGTCAGCCTTCGGACAACGTTTTATGAACCCACAAGGCATAGGTTACGCTGCGGGTTCTCAATCGGGCGGCGTTCCTAATCACAGGATTTTGTGATCTAGATCACACTCTAGAACGGCAGCAGATCAGCATCGCCCAAGTCCCTAGAAAGAGGGTTGTCAAGTGAGACAGCGGTGTTTAGTGAGCACCCCTGTCACAAAAATAAAGAGACGAATTGGCCACGATTCGCCTAAATCGACACATCAGGACGTCCTCCGATCTCTGTTCGTTCCGAAAGAGGAACGCCTACGCATTTCCGTGGGAAATCCTGACGCGCACAGCAATCTCATCTGCCGCATTCTCCGATGTAACTATTGCCGGAGGCTATGCGATGAAGAAGACCACTCCCGCACAGAATAGAGACGTACGATTGCTGGCAATAGTGTCGGAAGAGGGAGACCATGAGATTCTGCGACGACTATTGGCGAGCCAGAGTGGGCGTCCCCAGGTAACCTATGCGCGATCGACGTCCGAAGCTACGGACCACCTCACTGCAGCGGATTACGATCTGGTGGTGTTGGACCTGGATATTGACGCGGCTGAGCAACAGCGATGGACTGCCGAAATTCAGAAGCATCACCCTTCGACTCCAATTTTATATTTACGCCAGCCGTTGACCGACGAAACGGTTCGCTCCGCGATTCAGAAGAAAGCGTGCACTTATGAACGGGGTTGCGATCCGGGCGGATCGTGCCATGCTCTGGAGCTGCTGGGAGTCTTAGAATCCTACCGCGCAAGGAAACAGAAAGATCAATCCCATGCCCTTATAGAGAAGCTCAGAAGAGTGGTGGAGCAGTCGCCCGATCTGGTCATGATCACAGATCCGGCGGGAGTCATCGAGTACGTGAATCCGGCCTTTGAAAGCATCACCGGTTACACCCGCAAAGAAGTCGTCGGACAGACGCTTGGTATTTTGAAGTCCGACCAGCAACCCGGAGAACTGTATGAGGAAATGTGGGACACGGTGCTTTCCGGAAATGTGTTTCGCGGGGTCATCATCAACCGCAAGAAGAACGGAGAGCCTTTAATCGTTGAGAAAGCCTTGACGCCGCTATTAAACGAACAGGGTAAGATCACGCATTTCATTTCGACTGCAAAGGACATCACAGACCGGCGCAAGCTTGAGGTAGAACTGCAGCAAGCCCAGAAGATGGATGCGATTGGCCGCCTGGCGGGCGGAGTGGCCCACGACTTCAATAATCTCCTCATGGTGATTAGCGCCTACGCCGAGCTGACTCTCGATGCGCTGGGAGACGGACATCCCTTGCGAGGCAATGTTACCGAGATACTCAATGCATCCCGCCGGGCCGCCGACCTTACCCGGCAACTGCTGGCATTTGGCAAGAAGCAAATGCTGTCGCTGCAAGTGCTCGACCTCAACGCGTCTCTCAAGGACATCACCCGTATGCTGCCCAGACTCATCGGCGAGGATATTCAGCTGAAGTTCATTCCCGCGAAAAATCTTGGCAGGGTGAAAGCAGACCCCGTGCAGATCGAACAGGTGCTCTTGAATCTGGCGGCGAACGCCCGAGACGCTATGCCATCGGGTGGCAAGCTGACCATCGAGACCGCGAACGTGGTGGTGGATGACGCATACTTGCAGAGACGGGCAATCGTCCCCAAAGGAGACTACGTCTTACTCGCCGTCACGGATTCCGGACAGGGCATTGCTCCGGAACATCTAGCTCACATCTTCGAGCCCTTCTACACCACAAAGGATACCGGGAAAGGCACGGGGCTCGGGCTGGCCACGGTGTACGGCATAGTGAAGCAGAGCGGCGGATATATTTGGGTGTACAGCGAACCTGGACTGGGAACCACATTTAAAATTTATTTGCCCCTGGCGAGCCCGGAAAAGCCAAAATCGCGCGGACTATGACAATAAAGACCAGCGATTTCTCAGGCGGGTCCGAAACTCTCCTTTTGGTCGAAGACGAGGCTCCGGTGCGCCAGTCCGAACGGGAATTCTTGAGCCGGCATGGTTACACGGTGCTGGAAGCGGCGGATGGTGAAGAAGCGCTGCGCCTGTCGCGAGAACATACCGGAACAATTCATCTGATGATCACCGATGTTGTCATGCCCAAGATGGGTGGCGCGCAACTGGCGGAGCAACTGGGGAGCGAACGTCCGGATATGCGGGTTCTTTATGTGTCCGGATACGCAGAGAGCATCGTGATGGCACATGGCAAGATTGACGTGAAAGACCAATACTTGCAAAAGCCCTTTTCCTTGTGGGCACTGGGAAGAAAAATTCGTGACGTGATAGGAGCAGCGGAAGAGGTCAAGACTATCTGAAGCCTCAAGTCCCTTATAATTGAGGCTTCGGAACATGCATGACACTTCGCGCCGCCACTCCAAGCAGGTCTGCCGCTGAATCTTTATCGCAATCTACTTTTCCGCGACCGCGAGTCCGCATCAGCTCCCTTTTAATCATCACTCTGCTCTGGTTAGTAACCTATCTAGCGGGGATGTTCACACCTGCCCTACTCGACGATGCAGATACCGTTCACGCCGAGGCGGCTCGCGAAATGGTGCTGAACCATGACTGGGTCACTTTACGGATTAATGATGGGGTGAGGTATTTGGAGAAGGCGCCCTTGATGTATTGGGGCGTGGCTGCGAGCTACCAGGTTTTCGGGATTCACGACTGGAGTACTCGCCTGCCCTTGATGTTGGGGATCCTGGGACTATTGTTCGCGATCTATCGGCTCGGTTCTTACAGTTACGGGGAACGCGGAGGATTGCTGGCGGCCCTAGTTTTGGGCACGTCTCTCGGACCTTATCTGTTTACTCGGTTTCTGATTCCCGATACGTTAGTCGGACTTTGGCTCACGCTCAGCTTTCTATTCTTCCTTCAATCTCTCGGGGAAGATCGTCCCTCCTGGTGGACCTGCGGCGGCCTGGCGGGTTGCTGCGCCTTGAACGTGCTGACCAAAGGACTGATCGGTGTGGTGTTTCCGATTGCGATCATCGGGATATTTCTGATCCTGACGGGAAACCTGAAGCACTTGCTTCGACTCAAGCCAATTTTCTCTACGGCGATCTTTATCCTTGTGGCAGCGCCATGGCATATTTTGGCCGCCGTACGCAATCCGGCACAGGGACAAGTACGCGGATTTCTTTGGTTCTACTTTGTCAATGAGCACTTCTTGCGTTATCTGAACAAGCGTATGCCACGGGACTACGACACGGTTCCCTTCCTGGTTTTCTGGGGTCTGATGCTGGTCTGGCTGGTACCGTGGGTCGCATTTCTACCCCAAGCTTTGCTAGAGATTCCTTTGCGTTGGAGACAATGGCGATCGAAACTGGACCGGCGCCAGCGGGCGAATCTGCTGTTCTTGTTGTGGGCGGGAGTGATTCTTCTGTTTTTCAGTTTTTCGACACGGCAGGAGTACTACACCATCCCGGCGATCCCGGGGCTGGCCCTGCTGGTCGGTGGCTGGTTAGCCCGAGAAGCGGAATCGGCGAGCGACAGCAAGTTGCGGCGGGCGGGACGAATTTCTTCGGTTGCCTTGCTGGTGGTGGGAGTGGCTATCTTCGCCGTTGGCATCGTCATCTTGTTACAGTCGACGACGCCTCCCCCGGGTAGCGACCTGGCAGAACTGCTGAAGAAAAATCCGCAGGACTATGCAATGTCGTTCGGTCACTTTCTCGACTTGACTCCACAGGCGATGGGAGCTTTCCAGGAACCGCTCGCGGGATTTGCGATCGCGTTCCTGTTGGGAACAGGGTTTAACTGGATGTTTCGCCGGCGAGGGTATACGGCTGGGGGAAACCTGGCTCTGGTTTCGATGATGGTGGTCGTTTTATTCTGCGTGCACTCTGCATTTGTGACTTTCTCCCCGATTTTGTCTTCACAGAGATTGGCCTTGGCGCTGCAGGAGCGATGGCACCCTGGAGACATCGTGGTGGCTGACGGACTCTACGAAAACGCTTCCAGCCTGAACTTCTATACAGGCATTCCATTGCGCAGCCTACACCGTCCGACGGGAAACATGTGGTATGGAGCGCAATTCCCGGACGCTCCGCGAATATGGGAGACCGAGAGTTCATTCGACGGACTGTGGTCAGGACCTCAGCGGGTTTTCTTCTGGACTGACCAGGAAGATCCGAAAGCGCTTCATGGGGCAACTCGATATGTCGTCGCTAAGAGCGGAGGGAAATCGATATTTACGAACCGGCCGGTGGACTAGCAATGTCTCCATCATTCTTCAGCAGACTGTTTAGGATTCACGAGGGTAGTTGCAGGTTCGAGCTTGCCGTTTTTCAAGTTGAATCTTTCGCCTCTCCAATCGATGGTGTGACCGGCGAAGCTGGCCATCCATACGAATAGAGCGAGCACATCTCTAAGCGGCAAGAGATGGATCAGGCGCGAGATCTGGGTATCCTTGAGGACGGACCTGCCCACGTACAGTGCCACCCAAAGCCGCATGGCGAGTGTCAACCCGAGGAGTCCCCACGCCCACAACGCACCATGGGCGAACAACAACGTAAGCAATGCCCATGGTATGCCGAAGGTCAACCCAAGACCGATGTATCCGGCAAAGCGACTGTCACGAACGGTACGGGCCCACCGAAGTTGATGCGCGATAAATTCCTTCAGCGAATATTCAGGAAGGAAAGTCTCGACCAGCACGTCTGATAATTCGATGGTGAATCCTAAACCTGCGATCCGTTTGCCAAGCTGGTAATCATCCGCGAGATAATCGGCGAGGGATTCGAATCCGCCAATGGCTTGCAGTTCTTTGCGACGAAAGGCCAGGGTGGAACCCAGTCCAAAGTGAATCCCCTCCATTTGGCGGGCGGTCAGCACTCCGGCGGCAAAGTCTGTGCTGATGCCTAGCGACTCTAACTGAGATCCGACAGTATGGTTAGCGATGCCGCGATAAAGACAGGTCACCAGCCCAACTTTGGGATCGGCTAGCGGAGCAAGGACCCGGCTCAAATAATCGGTTTCGACGCGAATGTCGCTGTCATTGACGATCAGATTGTCGTAGCGTGTTTGCTTTAGCATCTGCGCGAGATTGCTGACTTTGATATTCGGTCCAAGTTTATCCGAGCAGAAGATGAGCCGAATCTGTCGCTGAGGGAATTCTTTTTTCAATCGCTCGACGAGTTCGATCGCGGGATCGACCGGATCGCTCACCCCAAAAATGATTTCGTATTGCGGGTAATCCTGCAGGCAGTGACTGCGAAGACTCTCGTACATTCCCGGATCGGTGCCCTTGAGCGGTTTAAGCAGCAAAACCGGGGGCTGTGCTGCGCTTGTTGGTTTAGATTTTCTGCCTCGTTGAAAGGCGGCAGCACTCCACAGACAGACGGCATAGTAGGCGAGGCTCGAAAGCGTCCCGGCCAGCGCCAGTATCTCAAAGACTCTTATCATTGATGGCTACGAGAATACCGCACGCCGATAGACGGACTTCTACTCATAGCGCAGAGATTCAATCGGGTCGAGGTTGGCGGCCTTCCAAGCAGGATAGATTCCGAAGAGCAAGCCTTCCACCGCGGCAGCACCAAATCCAAAAGTCGCCCAGAAGATGGACATGCGGGCGGGCAGCGAATCCCAAATCAGCGGGATCGTCCAAGTAATAATGGCGCCGACAAGCACGCCCAAAACGCCGCCCAACGCGGTAAGCGTTATGGCTTCCAGGGTGAATTGCAGAAGGATATCGCGCTTGCGGGCACCAATCGCCTTGCGCACGCCGATTTCTCGCGTACGCTCGGTTACCGATACCAGCATGATATTCATGACGCCGACGCCGCCAACGATCAGCCCTACGCTCGAAACCGCAAACATAAAGATGAAGACTGCACCGGTGACCTGGTTCCACACATCCGACAAAGAATCCTGGGTAAAGATGGCGAAATTGTCAGGCTTATCTGGCGCGACTTTTCGACGCCGTCGCAGCAACTCCCGCATTTCGTCCATGGCTTTCGGCATATCCTCGTGCGAGGTGGCCTTAACGCCGATCCAGTACTGCTTCAACTCAGGATGGAGTTTGCGAAAAGTCATGAGCGGGAAATATACGATATTGTCGTTCGGATTCTTGCCGCCGGAAAAAACACTCTTGGTGGGGGCCGTGATGCCAATCACGGTGAAGGCCTGGCCTTCGATATTGATCTCCTTACCCAACGGGTCTTCGGTGGGGAAAAGTTCTTCGGCGGTATCTGAACCTAAAATGATCACTGGCGAATGATGTTCGTCGTCAACATCGCTGAACCAGCGCCCAGAACTGAGTTGCAGGTCATAAACATCCTTCGCGCCTGCGATGTCCCCTTCGAGAATCGTGTTCTTGGCACGGCGATCCTTATATTTCACCACGTACGTCCCAGCCCCAAAGTCCTGCTGAATATATTGCAACGTGGGAGTGACAGCCTTCACGTGGGGAAGATCTTTCATCGCAATCGCGTCATCGAGCGTAAGTTCGCGGCGCTTCCGCATCTCTTCGCTAGGACGTCCGAAGTTGAACGGCTCCAAGTGAAAGGCGAAGACGATGTTTGAACCAAGGCTGCTGATCACGTCGCTAACGTTATCGTTCAGGCCGCGGACCACGGAGGAAATTCCGATGACGACGGCGACACCGATCACAATGCCCAAGACGGTCAGCGACGAACGCATCTTATTGCTGCGGATGGTATCGAGCGCCATCCGGACAATCTCGCCGTAATCGTCTCTTTTCAGCATGGAAAATGAATTAGCCGCAAATTACTCACAAGTTATTCTCACAGTTCAAACCTCAACGCGGCAATCGGGTCCAACCTTGCCGCGCGCCTTGCCGGATAAACTCCGAAGAAAACTCCGACGCCTCCTGAAACCAGCAACCCTGCAGCGACTGCCCAAAGCTTGATCTCCGAAGGCATACCGATTATCGCGGTAATACCCTTAGCGAAGGTAATACCGAACAAAACTCCGAGAATTCCTCCCACCACGGCCATGGTGCAGGACTCGATCAGAAACTGCATCAAAACATCGCCGCTGCGGGCACCCATCGCCTTGCGAATGCCGATCTCCCGGGTACGTTCGATGACCGAGACCAGCATGATATTCATGATGACGATACCCCCTACAACGAGCGAAATCGCAGCGATGGCCACCATCACAATGAAAAACGTCCCGCTCAAATTCGACCAGATGCTGAGGAAACTCTGATTGGTTTCCGAGGCAAAACTATCCGGCTGGCCGGGAGCGTCGTGGCGGCGGGAACGCAGTACCACTCGCACTTCGTCGATGGCGGAATCGAGTTGCGCACCCACACCATTCGCCTTGCCGGAAATTCGGATGCTGGTGTGCGATCCGAACTGCTTGAGGTAGGTGCTGATCGGCATAGCGACGTAGTTGTCGCGGCTTTGGCCCAGGGTCTTGCCCTGCTTTTTTCCGACCCCAACGATGGTGTAGATCTGACCTTCGACGCGAATCTCTTTGCCAATGGGATCGACGCCGGAAAACAGATTCTCCAGGAGATCGGTACCAATGACCGCAACATTCGATCGGCTGTTCTCGTCATTCTCATTGATCATGCGTCCGGAAAACAGATCGAGATCGAGGATCGCCGCCATCGAAGGAGTGAAGCCGCGCACCCAGACGTCGCTGATCGATTGTTCGTTGTATTTCACATGGCCGTCGGTCTTGATGGTGGACGCCCCAAGAGCAGCGCAATGGGTGCACGCTTCGAGGACGGCCTGGTAGTCGTCCATAGTGATGTCTTTGCGCTTCTTGCCCTCGAGGAGCTGGTCGACGTTGGTGATGACCGGAGAGACTTTGCTGATGATGAAGACGTCGGCACCCAGATTGAAGATTTTCTGGGCAACGTAGCCGTTGATACCGTTAACAAAGGTGACGACCGCGATAACCGCGGCCACTCCGATGACCACGCCAAGCAGCGTCAGCGCAGAGCGCAGCTTGTTCGCCCACAGCGAAAGCAACGCGATGCGGATGGCTTCAAGAATGGTCATAGTCGGGTGGTCGGTCTTGTTGTGTGGCGTCTAGTCTTCGGACTTCGGTCCTTTGTCCTCGCCCGTCCTCGGCTCGTTGAAGGGCAATGGATCCGGCGCTTTCTAAAAGCATACTCGAAGCTCATTCGCGACGGTCGGTGAAGCCTGCGCAAGTCCTATGTTTGACTTCTGCACCCCAGTCTGAATCTTAGACTTCTGTATCTAAACTTTCACTTGCAAACTTCTTCGCAATTCTTATACTGCCTTCGTCGTCAGGTCCGAACCCCGGTCGCTTTCTTCGTCTCCACCAACAATCGAGCATTGAGTGGGGGCATGTTATCCTCCCGCTCATCAACCCCTATCAAAACAGTTCTGCACCCATCCTGACCGATATTCAGAATTGCCAACTGCCTGCCGTCAGTTGGGTCATCCCCGACGAAGCTTGGTCGGACCATCCTAATCTTGATAAGAACCATCCTGATCTAGGTCTCGGCCCCGATTGGGTAGCCGCCATCGTCAACTCGATTGGGACCAGCACTTGCATGGACAATGGCCAAAGCTACTGGAAGGATACGGTCGTTTTCGTGACTTGGGACGACTGGGGCGGCTTTTACGACCATGTTCCACCCCCAGCAATATATACGGGACAGTGGGATAGTGGACTCCAGCGTTATGTGTGCACGAACCAGAATGCGCCCAATGGCTGGGGCTGCGGCTATGTGTACGGATTCCGAGTACCGTTGCTGGTCGTATCTGCCTATACTCCCTCAGGTTACGTTTCCGGCGCGCTCCCCAGTCCCGGCGAGCAACCGGCCTACGAACATGACTTCGGAAGTATCCTTAGGTTCACGGAGAACAACTTTGGGCTGCCTTTCATTGACCAGAGTGGCAAAAACGGATATGCAGACCAGAACGGCCTAGATGGGAAAGTCAACAATCAACCAGTGGTGCCCCTGTGGGATTTCTTCCTTGGATCGGTACGGAGCTTCACGCCTATACAACCAACCGATCCAACACACAATTCAACCTTCTTCATTAACTTCTATCAGAGCACGGTGCCCGGGCAAACACAGCCTTTGCCGCCAGATGGACCAGAAAGCGGGGATCCGGACGACTAGCTGCGCTCCGAAACAAACACGGGTCAGACCTAAGCGAGTGGTGGTATATTGGCGGGCGGCAGGACGTTTCTGCTGCCCTCCCTTGGTCCCTAGCAAAAGGCGGCAACCCATGAAACCAAGAACCTTGAATCGACTATCCGTGCTCCTGTTAACGGCGATGTCCGTTGTCTGGTTACCGCGTGAAGTGGGAGCGGCCAGCAAATTTCGTGTCCTGCATCATTTCACTGCTAGCAACGACGGCAGCGGGCCGATCCTTTTTGCTGCCCTCGCGATGGATCACAAAGGCAGCCTCTACGGAGCGACGGCTGGCGGCGGCACGAATAAGAACTGCGACGGTGCAGGCTGTGGCGTGATATTCAAGATGAGCCGGACTGGCGGAAAGTGGTCGGAAAGTGTCCTATACAACTTTGCTGGCTTCCAGAACGCTGATAGTCCACTTACCGTCGACAGCCGGGGTAATCTATATGGTTGCACTCAGGAACTGGGGCCGATGTTCGAATTGACTCAGGTTCACAACATGTGGACGTTCGACCCCATTTGGCCGCTGGGATGTACCGGCGCCGTCGGGCTTATCTCTGACGCCTACGGAAATGTCTACGGCGGCTTCGGTAACAACAGCTCAGGTGGAGTCAGCGAACTTTCCCCCGGGTCCAATGGCTGGATCTACACGAACCTCTATGAGTTTTGCCAACAGCAGGGCTGCATGGACGGCGACGACCCCCTCGCCCCCTTCACTTGGGATGCGACGGGCAACCTTTACGGCACCACCTACTTCGGCGGATTGACTAACTACCCCGATTGCGGCGGCCATTGCGGCGTCGCTTTTCAGATGACTCCTAATGGCGATGGTACCTGGGCCTATCATGTGATGCACCATTTTGATTCGTTCAAGGGTGATGGCTGTGTACCCTACGGCAGCCTAACTGTCGATAGTTCCGGTACAGCCTACGGAACCACCACCCACTGCGGCCCTTATAAAGAGGGATCGGTGTTTAAGCTGACACCCACCAAGCAAGGCCATTGGAAAGAAACTGTCCTTTGGGGATTTCCGGGTGGAGACAACGGCGCAGCCCCCGGCAATAATCTGGTGTTTGATAAGAGTGGAAACATGTATGGCATTGCCGGCACAGGCAACTGTAATGGCACCTGCGGCCTGGTCTTCAAACTGAGCCCGCAGAAAACTGGCAAGTGGAAGTACAGCGTGCTCCACAAATTCAACGGAACCGACGGCGACTACCCCAACGGCCTCACCATGGACAAGCAAGGCCACCTCTACGGCACCACCACCGGCGGCGGCAAGTACGGCTACGGCGTAGTCTTCGAAATCACCCCGTAAAAGCGACTCAACTCTGCACACCGGATGTCACGAGTCAAAGGGTTACGAGCCGTCCGAAAGAAGCGCCTACAACCCTTCGCATATAATGGCCTGGTAGGCAGCCGGACCGGACGGTCGCTCCTGTTCCGTCAAGGAATGGGGGAGGAAAGTCCGAACTCCGCAGAGCAGTGTGCCGGATAACGTCCGGGAGGGCGAGTTCAAGCTCGTTCGACGGCCAGTGCCACAGAAAATATACCGCCTTCATTTTTCGAAATGGAGGTAAGGGTGAAAAGGTGCGGTAAGAGCGCACCGCCGGCGCAGTAATGCGGCGGGCATGGCAAACCCCACACGGAGCAAGACCAAATAGGGAGGGACTTCGGGTTCGCCCGAGGACGTGCCGGCTCGGCGCGTCAAACCTCCGGGTAGGTCGCTTGAGCCGCACAGTAATGCGCGGCCTAGAGGAATGACCGTCCTGCGGGAGCAATCCCACAGACAAAATTCGGCTTACAGGTCCGGCTGCTACAACTCATTGCGCTGCTCGCGCCAGTCCCAGGGTCCTGCCCAGTTCCAAAAACTTAAGAATCTTAACGATTGCCTGGAGTAATGTATCCAGATGCCCCTCTCCCAGGCAAGAATCGTCGCTTGCTCAATCTCCCCGAACTGTCCTGGCTCTTTGCACAATCATCCTTCTTTCCGCTACAGGCTCCAGAGCCTTCGGACAAACATCCACTTCGTCGGCAACTCCGGCGTCAGTTGCTAACGACGCCCAAATCGAGAAGCGAGCCAACTCCTTGCTCCGCCAGATGACGCTGGACGAGAAAATCGCACAACTCTCGCAGCTCCCTGGCTTTCAAATTCCCGAGTTCAAAGAGACCGTGAACAGACCGATCGACGAGGTCATTCAGCAACGCGGCGCTGGTTCCGTGCTCTGGGTCACCGACCCCAAGGAGATCAACCGCCTGCAGCACGTGGCGGTTGACCAATCGCGCCTTCATATTCCAATTCTTTTTGGACTCGACGTCATTCACGGCTATCAGACAATCTTCCCCGCTCCGATCGCGATGGCTTCCTCATGGGATCCAAAGCTGGTGGAGGCAGCGCAGAGCCGTGGCTGCGAGTGAAGCGCGCGCCGCAGGAATCAATTGGACCTTCGCGCCCATGCTGGACATCGCGCGCGACGCGAGGTGGGGACGCATGGTGGAAGGCGCAGGCGAAGACCCGTTCCTTGGCGCCGCTATAGCTCGCGCGCAAGTGTTGGGCCTGCAAGGCAATTTCCTTGGGCGCTCCTGATCATGTTCTGGCCTGCGCCAAGCATTTTGCCGGATACGGAGCCGCTGACGGCGGACGAGACTACGATTCCTCCTACATTGCGGAAGAACAGTTCCGGAAAATTTACCTCCCTCCGTTCAAAGCAGCGATTGATGCCGGTGTCGGCAGTGTTATGAGTGCCTACATGGATTTGAACGATGTGCCGGCAAGCGGAAACCGATGGCTCCTCACGGATGTGCTGCGACATGACCTGGGGTTTCAAAGGATTTGTCGTGACCGATGCCGTCGCGGTGCGAAAACCTCGTCACCCATGGCTACGCGCGTGAGGTTACCAGGACGCCGCATTTAAGGCCTTCAACGCTGGGCGTCAGCATGGACATGGCCAGCGGAAACATATCTCAAGTACCTTCCCGGCGAAGTACAGTAGAGCAAGGACGCGTTTCCGTGTAAGGAAATTGACGATCGCGTGCAGCGCGATTCTCGAAACCAAGCTGCGCCTCAACCTCTTCGAACATCCCTACGTCGTATGAGTCGCGCATCCAGGCGGTACTTGAATGATTCCTGAGCACCTGCGCGCGGCACGCACCACGGCCGTAGCGTTCCATAGTGTTGCTGCGTAATGAAAACGCTCTGCTGCCGCTCAGTCCGCAGGGAAAAGTATTTTTAAGTCGATCGCGGTCATCGGGCCTTTGGCCCATGATGCAAAGTACGACTTAGCTCGGGAGTGTGGGGCGCAATTTCTCGAAGACCAGGCTCCGTAAAAAGACAATATACTCCAAAACATTACGGGAAAAAGGTAGATAACCGGCAGTTCGCGTGAGCTACGCTCATGGACCTAATCATCCATCGTGAGATCCCATCGTCCTTCGAGGGACCTCGATCTCACCAAGAACATGCAAGAGCAACCGCGGCAGAGTGATTCCGAAAATCCAACAGGCCATTCAGGAAGCGGTCAAGCGCTGCTAAGCAAGCGGATGTCGCGGTCGTGGTCCTCGGAGAACTCGATCTCATGAGCGGCGAAAACGCCTCGCGCTCATCACTGAAATTTATCGAACGGGCAGGAAGATTTGCTCGAGGCCGTAGTGGCGACCGGTACCCCGGTAACGCTGGTCCTCATCAATGGCCGGCCTCTGGATATTTCCTGGGCAGCCGAGCATGTTCGAGCAATTCTCGAGGCCTGGTACCCCGGAAGCGAGGGCGGCGCTGCGGTGACGGATATTCTTTTTGGCGAAGTAAATCCCGCCGGACATTTGCCGGTCACGTGGCCACGCAGCACCGGGCAATTGCCCTTGTATTACAACCACAACCTCACCCAAATTCCGGAAACTTCGGCGGACTTCAAATCCCGTTACTGGGACATTCCCAGCACTCCGCTTTATCCGTTCGGCTACGGTCTTAGTTACACCACGTTCTCATTCGAAAATCTGAAAGTCACGCCGACGGCGCATACGGACGGCCGGATCGAAGTCTCCGTGGACGTGACAAACACCGGCAGTCGCAGCGGAGACGCTGTGGTGCAGCTATATATTCATCAGAAAGCTGGAAGCGCTTCCCGCCCAGTCAAGGAATTGAAAGGGTTCGAGCGCGTGACCCTGGCTCCCGGCGCAAAGCAAAACGTTCACTTCATGCTGGGGAAAAGCGAACTGCAGTTCTGGAGCCCTACTGGGAAAACGTGGGTTATTGAACCTGAGCACTTTGACGTTTGGGCCGGCGGAGATTCGACCGCCTCATTGCACGGAGAATTCCAATTGACCCGCTAGTGACGGGTAACCGGCATTGTCTGGTTAAAGCCACTAGATGCAATCTCCCATCCGGCACTGTATTTTGACCATCTCTGGATATGTGTCTGGAGTACAATTCGTATCCGCCAGTGGGGATCGACAATCGTTACTACGCTATGGGATTCCGTTTTATTGCCCTCATCGGTTAATGAGACGGGAGAACACGGAAAGCTCAAGCGTATACCTGCTTGATCCTGCGCGTTCGCTCACGTCCAAGGAGGAATCATGGCAACCGCTCTGAAGTTCGTTGAACCGCACGACAATGTGACAAATTTCGTCAGCAGAAAACACAAGATGCTTATCAATGGGAAGTGGGTGGAAGCTGCTTCCGGAAAGACGTTCTCTACCTACAACCCTGCGACGGGTGAAGTTCTGGCCGAGGTAGCGGAGGGCGATCGCGAGGACATCAACCGCGCCGTACATGCGGCGCGCGAAGCGTTTGAAAACGGTCCGTGGCGCAAGATGACCGCATCGGAACGGGGGCGTGCAATCTGGAGGCTGGCCGATCTGCTCGAAGAACATCTCGAAGAATTTGCGGCCATCGAGACTTTGGACAATGGCAAACCGCTGAAAGTCGCGCGGGCCGCCGATGTGCCCTTGGCCGTCGACTTGTTCCGCTATATGGCCGGTTGGGCCACCAAGATCGAGGGCAATACCATTCCGATCTCCGTGCCTTACGCGGCTGGCGCAAAATTTCTCGCATACACGCTGCGTGAGCCGGTTGGCGTGGTGGGTCAGATTATTCCCTGGAATTTTCCCTTATTAATGGCGGCGTGGAAGCTGGGTCCGGCTCTGGCCACGGGAAATACCGTGGTGCTGAAACCTGCTGAGCAGACTCCGCTTTCCGCCCTGCGCCTGGGCGAGTTGATGCAGCAAGCGGGGATTCCGGATGGAGTGGTCAACATCGTCCCGGGCTACGGCGAAACCGCGGGCGCGGCTCTTTCCTCCCATCCAGGCGTCGACAAGATCGCATTCACCGGCTCAACCGAGGTGGGCAAGTTAATTCTGCACGCCGCGGCCGGCAATCTGAAGAAAGTCTCACTGGAACTGGGTGGCAAATCGCCCAATGTCGTGTTTGCCGACGCTGACCTGGACTCCGCGATCGACGGGGCCGCCAGCGCCATCTTCTTCAATCACGGGCAGTGCTGCTGTGCCGGATCGCGGCTGTATGTCGAAGAAAAAATCTTCGACAAGGTGGTGGACGGCGTTTCCCGAAGCGCAGCCAAGATCAATGTCGGACCGGGCCTCGAGCCTGACACCGATATGGGGCCGTTGGTTTCAGAAGAACAATTGAATCGTGTCTGCAGTTACCTCGAGTCGGGATTCTCCGAAGGCGCGAAAGCGGCTGCCGGTGGCAAGCGGATCGGGGAGAAAGGCTATTTCGTACAGCCGACCGTCCTGGTCAATACCCACGAAAAGATGAAAGTCGTGCAGGAGGAAATCTTCGGACCCGTAGTTGCAGCGATTCCCTTCCGCGACACCGATGACCTGGTTGCCAAAGCCAACAACAGCGAATACGGCTTAGCAGCAGGAATTTGGACACGGGACATCCAGAAAGCCCACCGCGCCGCCTCTCAACTGCGCGCCGGGACCGTCTGGATCAACTGCTATAACATTTTCGACGCCGCGCTGCCCTTCGGCGGGTACAAGCAATCCGGATGGGGCCGCGAAATGGGTCACGAAGTCCTTGAGCAATACACAGAGGTGAAGGCGGTCTGCACGCCACTGTAATAGGAACCCAAAGGACGGGCGGCGCTGCAGACAGCCGCCTGTCCTCTACCTTCCAATGCTTCGAGTCGAACCTCCGCGAGACCGTTTGGAGCTAGCCGCCCGGTACTGATAATATCGTTGACCTCCTCGGGGGAGGATCATGGAAGGGCCCGTTGTTCTGCGTAAACTAGCCGGTCGCTACGAAGTCCGAGAAGTTTTGGGACAAGGCGGCATGGGGTTGGTTTACCGCGCCTACGATACCGTCATTCGCCGCGAAGTTGCCGTCAAGACGATTCTGGACATCCCCGACCCCGCTTCACTTCAGCTCTTCTACAAAGAATGCGATGTGCTGGCCTCGATGAGCCATCCCAACATCGTCGAAATCTTTGATATTGGCGAGTTCGAGGAAGACGGTAAGAAGAAGCCTTATTTCGTGATGCCGCTGTTGCCGGGGACCACGCTTGAAACATTTATTCGCAAGGCTAGTCATCGCCTGACCGTTGAACGTACGGTCGAGATCATCTCTCAGACTTGCCGCGGTCTGCAGGCAGCACATGAGCGCGGCCTGGTGCATCGAGACATCAAGCCGAGCAATGTCTTTGTGATGGAAGATGATTCGGTAAAAATCATCGACTTCGGCGTGGCGCATATGGCGGACACCAACTCCACCCGCGCCCAAAAGGGCACGCTGCTCTACATGTCGCCGGAGCAGATCGAAATGAAGCCGCTCTCAGCGCTCTCCGACATCTTCTCCTTAAGTGTCGTCTGCTATGAAGCGCTCACCGGGCGGCAACCTTTCCAGTACGCCCGGGCCGACGAGATTGTCGAAGCCATCCGAAAGCGTGTTCCGCCGCCAGCTTCTGAAATCAATCCTTCGGTCGGGCAATCGGTTGGACGTGTGGTGCACAAGGGCATGGCCAAGCAGCCTTGGCACAGGTTCTCGAGTGCACGTGAGTTCGGCGACGCGCTCAATAAGGCACTCCGAAACGAACCTATCGAGTTCTTCGATCCCTCTCGCACCCGGCCAAGGTTGGAGCGTGTCAGTAAAGCGCTTGAAACCGGCGACTACCAGTTTGCGGGAGAGATCCTGGGCGAGCTTGAGGCGGAAGGCCATATTGACGACTCGATCAGCGGATTGCGCCATCAGCTCGACACCACAGTAAGACGCAAGACAATCACCCAGTTGCTCGAAGGTGCAAAAGCTCGCTTCGAGGAGGAAGAAGATCCGCTGGCATTGCAGAAGCTTCAGGAAATTCTGCAGATGGAGCCGGACAACGCCCAGGCTCTATCTCTGAAGAGCCAAATCGAAAACCGCCGCAGCGACAAGCAAATCGAAAATTGGTATCGGCTCGCACGGCAGCACATTGACAATCACGCCTATCCGCATGCCCGCGAAGCTCTGCAAAATGTCTTGCAACTCCGGCCCAAGGAAAGCCGTGCCTTACAGTTGATCGCTGAGGTCGGTCGCCAGGAACAGGAATATAACAAGCTGCGTCAGGAGAAAACCCAGATTCATCGTGCCGCGATGGAGGCATGGCAGAAAGGTGACGTCAGCAGCGCGCTCAGCAAGCTTGCGGTAGTTCTCGACCTCGACCGGCGCGCGCCCGACGCATCGAGCCCGGAGCGGGGCGATACCTATCAGAGCTTTTATAACGAGGTTCGCTCCGAACACGATGCCATGAATGCTGCGTACGCCGAGGCGCGAAGATACCTTGGTGAACACAACTTCGGAAAGGCGCTGGCAAACTGCGAGGCCTATCTTTCGAAGTATCCGAGCAATGCGATTTTCCAGGCATTGAAGTACGACATCGAAGAACAGCAGCGGCAGGAGCTTTCGGCGTTCGTCGCTACCATCGACCGCCAAGCGGAAGCCGAAGCTGATCTCGACAAGCGAGTGAACATTCTCAAAGAAGCGCTGGAGCAGCATCCGGGAGAGTCGCACTTCGAGCGCGCACTGCGGCTCGTGCGCGACAAGCGGGACCTGGTGAATTCCATCGTGGCCCGCGCCCATCATCATGAAGAAGAAGGCGCGTACGGAGATGCACTCAACGATTGGGAAATCCTGCGGACGATTTACGCCCAGTACCCCGGCCTGAAGTTCGAAGTTGAGCGGCTGCAGAAACGGCGCGACCAGCAGAGCCGCATCGAATCGAAAACAAAGCTGGTGGAGCAGATCGATGCCTGTCTTCATTCCAGTGAATACGGCCGGGCTCTCGACCTCCTCGAGCAGGGGAAAACCGAATTTCCCAACGATGCGGAACTCACCGAACTTGAGAAACTAGCGAACGATGGGGTGCAGCGATCGGCTGAGGCCCACCGCCTGATGTCCGAGGGCCAGGAACTCTGCGCGCAAAACCGCGCCGATGAAGGCATCAAGCTTCTGCAAGATGCTTACGAACTGGACGAACATAATGCGCTCACCCGGGCAGTGCTATCCAATGCGCTGGTTGAACAGGCTCGTCTGATTGCCGAGACCAATTGGCAAAAAGCTGATCGTTTAGCACAGCAGGCGATTGAACTGAATCCTGGCCATCCGCTGGCGAAGACAGTCCGTACGCTGATTTCCGATCAGAAGCGCGAGCAGATCGTCAGCGAATGCCTTTCTCAGGCGCGAAAGTTGCAGGCCACAGGAGATATGGCGGCCGCGTTGGCAAGTATCGAAGAAGTGCTCGCGGCCTACCCTCGTGAAGCGCGTCTGATTCAGATTCAGGAAACGCTCCAGCGAGAATTGCAGACGCAACGCCGCCAGGCGCGCAGGCGCGATTTGGAAGAACTGCGCCGTATGGGGTTGGAGGCCGAAACCCTTCCCGACGACAAAACCAAGCAGGCTTTGGGCGAACTCGTGCAGGCGCTAGCCAGCAGACACCTGGAAGATGAGGAAGTTTTATCCTCCGCTAACGGTCTCCTGCAAAAGTTAAACGTGGCTACGGTTCAAGGAACGTCCAAGGCGTCGAGTCCACAGGAGAGCGGTTCTAAGCCAGGAATGTCGTCTGCCGGCCAAAACACTTTGTCGGTCTACGCGTCGGCAACAATGGACGTACCGCCTTCCTCGTCTCAAGTGCAGAGTGCACCACCGCCGCCTGTCGAGCCTCCTCTCTGTTGCGCCGGCGGCAGCGGAAATTCCGCCGCCAACTGAAGTTAAACCTGCGCCCGTAAAGCCCCCGCCGGCGGCGACGAGTCCAAGCCGGCCCAAGTCTCCGTCGAAGTTTTCGCCAGTGCACATCGGCGCTGCAGCGGCCGGATTGGTGGTGTTGTTGCTGGTGTTCTGGCTCCTAACCAGACATCGCGGGTCCACCACCACGCCCGCAGTTGGAACTCAACTCAGCCTACAGGTGCACACCACTCCGAAGGGCGCGACGATACGTGTCAACAACGAAGCCCGCGGCGTGTCTGACCTGCAACTCGATTTGCCAGAAGGAACGTATCAAATCGAAGCGCAGCTTGACGGCTATCAACCCAAGAGCACCTCCTTCGATGCGAAGGCTGGCGGGCCTAGCTCCGTCGATCTGACGTTGGATCCGGCCTTACCTGTCGCGAGGTTGTCTTCTGACAACGGAGCCGGGAAGGTGTCGTTTGACGACCAACCACCTGCCGATCTAGGAGGCGCCCAGTGGACACTCGACAAGATTGCCTCTGGCGAACACAAACTCACGTTTGACGCGCCACAGGGAAGTGCGTCGTTCAGCTTCACAACCGATGCCGGCGCCATTCCATCACTCAAGGGGCCGATTACTTCGAAGGGCGTGCTAGCCGTGGTTGTCAGCAATCTCGGCGGCACGCTGCATGTGTACGCCAGCGATTCCTCCGCCAAACTCAGCGTCGACGGGCATGCCCCCGCCGACATGGGCCAGGATGGCTGGCTGCTTACGCAGATCACCCCGGGCACTCACGAATTGGCGCTGACACAAGGAAGCAACGAGTACAAGCTCGATGTCGACGCCGGACCAGTCCCTTCCCTGACCACGTTTCTTGAGTCCGGCCAGAACATCGGCACGCTGGTTGTCACCACCGGAGAAGACAAGGTCCGCGTGTTTCTCAACGGCCAGCCCCTGAAAGATCTCACGCGGGGAGGCCAGTTACGAATTTCGAATCTGGAACCTAAGGACTACGCGGTCAAAGTCAGCAAGACAGGCTTCCAGGATTCTCCCGAACAGAAAGTCCGAATTCGGAAAGGCGAACAGCGCAAGCTCACCTTTAATTTAGCGGCGATTCCCCACTTTGGATCGCTCTCCATTCAAGGCGGCACACCCGGCGCCCAAGTCTTCGTCGACCAGACTTCCGTGGGCACAGTGCAACCCGACGGAACGTTCTCTACCGCCAATGTCGCCCCCGGCGATCACGTCGTGGAGTTGCGGAAGGACAAGTTCAAACCCAAGCATCTGCAGAAGCGATTCGTCGCAGGCTTGAATGTTGCTCTTACGCCGGCCGAATCAGCGATGGAAACGGCCACCGGCGAGGTGAAAATCACATTCACGCCAGCGGACGCAACGGTCAATCTATCGAAATCCGGAGAGACGCCGCTCAAGGTCACGTCGGGGAGCACGCTCAATCTGCCACCCGGAACCTACACGCTTAGCGCGCGCACGTCCGACAACCTGACGCGCACATCCACAGTAGAGGTCGTCGCTGGTCAGTCCAAGATTCTCGATTTGCCACTGGGCGCGAGTGGAATGTCCGGTTGGGACGATCCGACTGGATGGAAGCAGGACAAAGCAGGCTTCATGCGTAAAGGTGGAGACTACGTGCTGTACAGCGCTTCTCCGACTACAGGGACATTTGTGTTTTCCGCCATGCTGCAAAAGGGCCACCGCCTGCAATGGGTGGTGAATTACACCGATCCGCAGAATTACGTGCTCTTCCAAATGGACGACAACAACTTTTACCGCAGCGTGGTTCGCGCCGGTCAGAAAACCGATGAAGCCAAGGTTCCATACAAGAGCGAGAAGAAGAGCTTCCACACCATCCAGATCCACGTGTCGCCTGGCGAAATCGATCATCAGGTAAAAAACGGGGACATCTGGGCACCCTTGGATAAATTGGGCGGCGCAAACCTTTCAGCTGGAAAATTTGGCTTCTACATCCCCGGTGGGGACCAGGTAGCTCTTTCGAGCTTCAATCGCTACGCCGATCTGGGTACGCACTAGTTTTGCGTGGCAGGACACTCTTGTCCGTCGCCATTGATGTGGATCTCTTCCTACTGACTCAGACAAAAACTTGCCCAAGCGCATTGCGAACAAAAGTGTCCGTCCCACATAAACACCCGCGCATGCTACATTGACAGGTTCGAACTGTCAGCAGCCGAGGTCTCGTCTTCATTATGTCTCGATTTATCTGCCGATCCAGCTTACCTCTTTCATTTTGCGTCGTCTTATTGGTGAGTTTCTGCGTGGGCCAGGATGTAACTGCGAAGACCGCGATCGCTCCCGATCCATACAAACCCACGCTCGACCGCCTGGAGTCGCTGACCCACGTCTGGCTCGGCGACTGGAAGGTGAACGTAGATGTAGCTCATCCGGAAGATCCCTCGCTCGACGATTCGAGTTGGCAGAGCGTAACGGTCAAGAACCTTAATCGTCGCGAACAAAAGGAACAGCCGCATTGGAAAGGCGCCCGAGTTTTTCGGCGCTGGATCACCATCCCGGACAAAATCAACGGTTATAGCGTCCAAGGCGGTCGCGCTCGACTCGATATGGAGTTCGGAAGCGACGGCGATGCGATGATCACCGCATTTTCAAACGGATCGCTGATCAATCGCGGCGACGAGAACATGCAAGAACCTCTGTTGCTTACCGAAAATGCGCAACCCGGCCAGAAGTTTCTCGTTGCGCTGCGAGTGAATGCCGGCGACTTCGATACGGTCGTCTACCACAGCGAACTCCTGATCGACGCTCCCAAGAGCCGCCCAGATCCCGGATTCCTCCGCATGGAAATTCTTTCGGCGGAGCCGCTGATCGCAGCCTACGAAGATGGAAAGGCGGACCGTGAGCAGCAACTTTCCACCGCGGTCAAAGCAATTGATTTTTCGCCACTCGATAAAGGTGATCAAGCAGGCTTCGATGCTTCTCTTCGCGCCACACAGGGAAACCTGCAGACGCTAAATCCATGGCTGAAACAATTCAAAATCAGCGCCGTTGGAAATTCACATATCGACATGGCTTGGCTGTGGCCATGGACCGAAACCGTGGAAGTCGTGCGCAACACGTTCCAGAGCGTTCTGGATCTGATGAGCGAGTATCCGGATTTTAAGTTCACCATGTCGTCGGCTCGAACTTATGAATGGATGCAGGAGAAGTATCCCGACCTCTTCAGGCAGATCGAGGAGCGGGTCAAAGAGGGCCGCTGGGAAGTGATTGGTGGAATGTGGGTCGAGCCAGACTTGAATATGCCCGACGGCGAATCGCTGGTCCGGCAAATTCTGGTAGGCAAGGAATATTTTCAGAAAAATTTCGGCGCAGACATCAAGATCGGCTGGAACCCCGATTCCTTCGGCTATAACTGGCAGCTTCCGCAGATTTACAAGAAGTCTGGCATGGATTACTTCGTCACTAGCAAGCTGTTGTGGGCAACCGACTATACGAAATTTCCTTATCGCCTGTTCTGGTGGGAAGCGCCGGATGGAACACGCTTGCTGACGTACTTTCCCCACGAATATGCCAACGATTTTGACCCGCCGCAGGTGACGAAGGACTTGGCGCAATACGCGCCTATGATTTTCGGGCCCCGGGTCAACGACACCCCCGGAATGTTGTACCTGTATGGCATTGGCGACCACGGCGGCGGCCCGACCCGGACCATGCTGGATCGTGCAAATCAGTTACGACAGCCGGGCACCGTTTTCCCCGCTGTTGAGTTCACATCGGCGAAAGATTTCTTCGCTCATCTCGAAACCGAATTGCCCTCACTAAAAGTGCCTACGTGGAAAGATGAGCTCTACTTCGAATACCACCGCGGAGTCCTGACCACCCAAGCGGAGACGAAGCGCAGGATTCGGCGTGACGAAGAGATCATGCTGAATGCCGAAAAATATTCCTCGCTTGCTTTCCTGTACGGCAAGCCTTATCCGCAGGGGGAGTTTACTCTCCAGTGGAAGAACCTCCTCTTCGATCACTTTCACGACATTATGCCGGGGTCGGGCATAGCGGTGAATTATCTGGAGGCTCGTCGCAATCTGGAAAACGTCCAACGTGCAGGCACTCAGATTATGAACGGTGCACTCGACGAGATCGCGGCACATGCGAATACCGAAGGCAATGGCGTTCCGGTCATCGTTTTCAACTCACTCTCCTGGCCGCGTACTGAAGTGATTGAGCGCGAAATCCAGTTGCCGGGCCCGGCAACGCAAATTGAAGTTCAAGATGCCACCGGCAAACCTGTCGAATCGCAGTTGCTCTCGATGGACTCTTCCACCAATCGCGCCCGATTGCTGATTATGGCGAAACTTCCCTCGCTCGGTTACGAAACCTACTTTGTCCGCGCCGCGACGAAGGCGTCGCCAAACCATGCAGCTGTCCAGGCCACATCCGATTCGCTGGAGAACGAATATGTGCGGGTGAAGATCGATCCTAAGACCGGATGCATGACGAGTCTTTTCGACAAGCACAGTCAAACTGAAGCTCTTTCTCCCGCGGGGACAGATGCGGGCGGGCCGAAGGACTCGGTTTGCGGCAATCTCCTGCAGACTTTTTATGACAAACCGAAGGCATGGGATGCCTGGAACGTAGATGCGGATTTCGAAGACAAACACTGGGACTTAACGCAGGCGGATGAAGTGAAACTGGTGGAGAGTGGTCCGCTGCGATCGGTAATCCGCGTTAAGAATCATTTCCAGAATTCCACGTTCGTGCGTGACATCACGATGTACGCTGGCGTGCCCCGGGTTGACGTCAAAATGCAGGCAGACTGGCACGAGAAGCACATTCTGCTTAAGGTTGCATTCCCACTGAGCGCACACAACGACAAAGCTACATTTGAGATTCCCTACGGTTCAATTGAGCGTCCCACTACGCGCAACACTCCGGCGGAGCAGGCGAAATTTGAAGTGCCCGCACAACGCTGGGCCGATCTTTCCGACGGCAAGCACGGATTCAGCCTGCTGAACGATTGTAAATACGGCTACGACGCCAAGGGCAACGTGCTGCGGCTATCCCTGCTTAGGTCGCCAGAATGGCCCGATCCGCACGCCGACGAGGGCTACCACGAGTTCACCTATTCCCTCTATCCACATGGTGGGGGCTGGCGCGACGCCCTGACCATTCGCCAAGGATACGAATTGAATTATGCTCCCATCGCAATGCAGACGGATAAGCATGTTGGCGCACTCGGTGCAGAACATTCCTTCTTGAAAGTCGACGGTGATAACGTGGTGGTCACCGCTGTGAAGAAATCGGAAGATGACAACTCGCTGGTGATTCGTTTCTACGAATGGGCTGGCAAGGAAAGCGATGTGCAGATCCAGCTTCCGTCGGGAGCGACGGTGGCGAATGAAACTGATCTGATGGAAAAGCCCGTTGGCTCGGTTCGGTTGCAGGGTGACACACTCACGGTTCATACCAAGCCGTACGAAATCAAGACCGTGAAGGTGCAATACGCTTTCACGCCACCTGAAGAGCCGAGGCAGATCGCGAAATAGACAAACGCATTCGCACTACGTTTTTTGGCAACGACGGAGATCCCGCATGAAGCTGAATTCGTATTTAGCCAGAAGCACGTTCGTAGGCGCACTGGGCGGCTTGCTGTTCGGTTTCGACACCGCCGTGATCTCTGGTACGACCAGTGCACTCACGGAGACCTTTCATCTGTCGCCGAGCCTCAAAGGACTCACGGTCGCCAGCGCCATCGTAGGGACGGTGCTGGGCGCAATGCTGGCTGGTTTTCCAGGAGAACGCTTTGGTCGTCGCGACAGCTTGCGAGGGCTCGCTGTTTTGTACCTCATCTCCGGCATCGGCTGCGCGATAGCCTGGAATTTGCCCTCACTTGTTTTCTTCCGGTTCATCGGCGGCCTTGGAATTGGCGGGTCCTCGGTACTTGGCCCCATGTATATCGCCGAGATTGCCCCTGCCAGGCTGCGTGGACGTCTGGTAGGGTTTTTCCAATTCAACGTGGTCTTCGGCATTCTGGTTGCTTATTTCTCGAACTTTGAGATTGGCCTGCAGCATTTCGGCGCCGCGGAGTGGAGATGGGAACTGGGGGTCACTGTTATTCCAGCAGCAATCTTCTTCGTCATGTTATTCACCATTCCGCGGAGCCCGCGCTGGCTGGTCAAGAATGGTCGCGTGGAAGAAGCAAGAGAGGTCCTGCGGCGAACTGGCGACGAGAATTATGAGAGCGATCTTCAGGAAATCGTTAGTTCGATTCATCAGGAAAGTCTGCAGAAGAAGGAACGCTTGTTCACCGCGAAGTTTGCGTTTCCCATTTTCCTGGCGGTGAGCATCGGAATTTTCAACCAACTTTCCGGAATCAACGCCATCCTCTATTACTTGAACGATATCTTTGCCTACGCAGGTTTTACTAAAGTATCCGGGAATCTTCAGGCAGTAGCGATCGGCGCTACCAACCTGCTGTTCACCATGATCGCCATGTCGGTCATCGACAAGATCGGCCGGAAGACGCTGTTGTTGGTCGGTTCCGTTGGAACCGCGCTGTGCCTGGCGGGTGTCGCTGCCGTCTTCTTTACATCGCGTCATCAGGATTTGCTGGTGTGGTTGCTGGTTGGCTACATCGCTTTCTTTGCATTTTCCCAAGGGGCGGTAATTTGGGTGTACCTGTCAGAGGTTTTCCCCAATACCGTTCGCGCTCAAGGACAAAGCTTAGGCAGCTTTTCGCATTGGTTCATGAATGCAGTGATTTCATTCACGTTTCCCTTGCTTGCAGCCTCATCGGGCGGATATCCGTTTCTCTTCTTTGCCGTGATGATGGTCCTGCAATTCTTCGTCGTATTGTTCGTTTATCCGGAAACGAAAGGCGTCACTTTGGAGCAAATGGAGAAGCGGATTGCCGCCCACTAGTTGCACCCTGACCCTATCGCAACTAAGATCGAATCAGGCGGCTTAGGGTCATTTCCTTCGCAGTGTTTTGGTCGCCCGTACTATTCAACTTAATTCAGGAGAGATTGCCCATGTCTGCACCCAGCCGACGGCCGGAGATTCGGCGTCGCCGCACTCGCAGTGAAAAAATTCAGAAGCTGAAGAAACGCCTGACGGCAGCAACCCAGGACACCGACCGCAAGCGCATCGAAGCAAAACTGCAGCGGATGAGTTGGAATTCACCCGGCATAAAAATCGCATAAGCAGTCCGATAGTTCTTCGAACAGGGACGGCACCGGCTACGCAGCTCCGATTGGATTCGCATCCTGATGATGCTCGACCGGTTGCTTCCCTGCAACTTCTTCATATACCGATAAAATCTGCCGCGCGGATTTATCCCACGAAAAACGATTGGCCTGCTCGTACCCTCTCAGCTTGAGCTTGTCACGTAAGGCCTGATCAACAAGCACGCGGTGCAACGCCCGCATGATTTCAAAAACATTCTCAGGATTCACCAGCACCGCAGCGTTGCCAACCACCTCCGGAAGTGAAGAAGTATTGGCGGTCACCACGGGTGTTCCGTGGGCCATGGCTTCCAGCGGCGGAAGCCCGAAACCCTCGTAGAGCGAGGGGAACACAAAGATCTTTGCCGCATCATAGAACACCCGCAACATTTCAATCGGAATGAAGCCTAGAAACCGCACATCATTTTGAACCCCGCCACGGATGACGGTGCGCCGCAGATCGGGATGTTTCGATAGCTCGTCTCCAATGATGATGAGCTTGAGGTCGGTAAATCGGCCCTCCTTTTCCAGTTGCGCCTTCAGTGCGGAAAAAGCCTCGATAATGCGAACCAGGTTTTTGTGTGGGCTGATACGTCCGGCATAGAGAAAAAAAGGGTAATTGATCAGGTAGCGTTCTCGCAGGAGCTGGCGATCCGCCTCCGAGGCGTGCCCGCAGAGGAACCGCTCGTCGATCGCATTATAGACAACCAGGGTCCGAGAACTCGGAATGCCGAAGAGTTTCTCGATCTCGCTCTTGGTGTATTTCGAAACTGCGAGGATTCGCGACGCCCCCTTCAGCACCCGCCGCGTCAATTGAAAATACAGAGCGCGCCTCAGGTTGGAGCGGTCATGATTGCGATACATGTATTCCAACACGTCATGGACCGTCAGCAAATAAGGGCATGGCAGGTTTCGGGGCATGCCAAACAGATGCGGTATGTGAACCAGGTCGCAATCCAGACGTTGAAGTAAGCTGCGGCATTCCAGATAGCCTTTGAGAGTCTTGTCGCCGTCGAGCAGTGGAAAAAATTCGAAATTCTCAGGCAGGGGCCCGATCTCCGCAACCTTTCGTGGGGAACCGATCAGGCAGTAGTGATTAGACCTATCAAGCCGCCCAAGCGCCCGAACGACGTTGCGCGTGTAGGTGCCGACGCCAAACTCCGTCATGCGCCGGACATCGATGGCGATTCTCACAGAGTTGATTTAACCACAGTCCGACTCTAGCTACGCCTTGAGCTCGGCCTGGGCTTTGGCCCGCCGTTCCGGATAGAGCGGAAACGCTTCCGCCAAATGCAAGACCTGCTTGCGGATCTTCGCGAGAACTGTAGCGTCGTTCCGGTTGTGCAGAGCTTCCGAGATCCAGGCCGCAACCTGTTTCATCTCGGGCTCTTTCATGCCGCGCGTGGTAAGCGCCGGAGTTCCAACCCGAATTCCACTCGGCTTCATGGGAGGATTGGTATCGAATGGAATCGCGTTCTTGTTGACCGTGATGCCAGCTTGGTCGAGCGCCTTTTCCGCCTCGCTTCCCAGCATTCCCTTGGAGAAGACATCGATCAGCATCAGGTGCGTATCCGTGCCACCAGAGATGATGCGGAAGCCTTCGGCAGACAAAGACTGTGCCAGCACCTTGGCGTTGGCCACCACCTGGCGCGCGTATTCGCGGAAGCTGGGTTGCATGGCTTCCTGGAAGCAAACCGCCTTGGCCGCGATGATGTGGACGAGCGGACCGCCCTGCATGCCGGGAAATACTACCTTGTCTATCGCTGCAGCATGGTCCAGCTTGGAAAGAATCATGCCCGCCCGAGGGCCGCGCAAAGTCTTGTGGGTCGTGGATGTCACGATGTGCGCGTGCGGCACCGGTGACGGATGCGCTCCGCCCGCAACCAAGCCGGCGAAATGCGCCATATCCACGAGAAAAAGTGCACCAACCTTGTCGGCAATTTGCCGCATGCGCGCAAAGTCGATCATTCGCGGATAAGCGCTGCCCCCGCCGATGATCATCTTTGGCCGTTCTTTTTCAGCAAGCTTTTCGAGATCGTCGTAGTCGATGGTCTCAGTCTCTTTGGTGACTCCGTAAGGAACAATGCGGTAGGTCTTGCCGGAGAAATTTAAATGATGGCCGTGTGTGAGGTGCCCGCCATGAGCAAGGTTCAAGCCGAGAATCGTGTCTCCGGGGCTGAGCACGGCGGCATACGCTTCCATGTTGGCCTGCGAACCGGCGTGGGGCTGCACGTTCGCGTGCTCGGCTCCGAACAACTGCTTCGCCCGATCCCGGGCCAAATTTTCGACAATATCCGCGAACTCGCAACCACCGTAATACCGCTTCCCCGGATAGCCTTCGGCGTACTTATTAGTGAAGACCGATCCCATGGCCTCCAGCACGGCTTCGCTCACAAAATTCTCCGAGGCGATCAATTCGAGGCCTTCGTGCTGACGGCGCGTCTCGTTATCGATGGCGTTCGCTACATCAGGATCGACTTCGTACAGCGGGCGAAACATGGAGTTCGAATTTTTCATAAGGCTATCTCCGTGAAGTAAGCGGGCCGATCATCATCAAGAGTGTACCGCCTCATAGACGCGAGGGTTATGCAGTTCCATATAGCGTTCCGGGGTTGGTAATGGAGCGAATCCGAATTGCGCATAGAGGCCATGCGCGTCGCGAGTTAACAGGGTCCAGCGTCGCAGCCCTTGCAGGGCGGGATGCGAGGTGATGGCTTGCATCAGCCACTTCGACAAACCTCGACCACGATATGCTTCTAGTACAAATACGTCGCCGATGTAGGCATAGGTCGCCAGGTCAGAAATGACTCGGGCGAAGGCAATCTGAGCCTTTCCCTCATAAATGCCGAAGCAGAGAGAATTCTCGATCGAACGCGAAACGATTTCTCGCGAGATACCTTTCGCCCAGTAACACTCGGTCAGGAAGCCGTGGATCACATCCAGATCCAGAAGACCAGGATCGGTGCTAAGGCACAGATGGCCCCGGCGTTCGGTCACTTGCGTGGTTGAATGAGAGGCGTTCATGGGCTTTCCGCGGACAGTTCATTCTACCCGACCAGCGGGCCTAGGCGCTCTCGAAGGCGCTGCGGAGAAACGAAGCCAGGTGCCAACCATCCATGTATTTGTAGGGTGTTTCGCCGGTGGTGTAGTGACCGCAGGGCAGAATCACGACTTTGTGGTCGAGCCGGTGACCGGCGAATTCCTTCACTATTTCACGCGACAATTCCGGGAGGAAAGTCATGTCGTACTTGCCGTAAATGATGAGTGACTTTCTCGGCCAGCGCGAATACTGATCAAAATAAGACATCGGACTGACGGCACGCATCAGCACCCGCAAGCGTTCCAGGTCGATTTGCGATTCCAGTCCTTGCCGGATATGCCGGGTCGACTGTCCGTGCCAAAGCACGTCCGCAAAATACGTGGACGCATGATTGTAAGCTGCCACTCGGATGCGGGGTTCATGAGCGGTAGCCAGGAACGCGTAGCACGATCCCAGGCTGGTTCCAACGATTCCCATCCGGTTGTAACCCTTCGATTCCAGCCAATCCAGGCAGCAGCGCACATCCACCACACCTTGCCGGCAGGCATCGAGCGTACGGCCTATGTTGGCGGACACTGCATAATCGGCCCGTTGAATTTCTGCCGGCCGCCGAATGTCGTGATAAGGCATGCTCAACCGCAAAACCGCAATGCCAAGCAGATTCAGCACGCGACATAAGCTGCTGTAGGCCAGTGCGTCCGAATTCCAGTGAGGCAGCAGCACAACTGCGCGCCTTCCTCGAGCCGGAAACCATCGAGCGTTCACCAGATTGTTTTCTGGATAAGGGGTGCGCACCGGTGAAGTGAACCGTAAAAACTCAGCGTATGTCCCGCGAACTTTTGCTTCCAGCGTGGGATCGGGTACTTCGCGCGTGCTGAAAACTTGCACTTCCCGGCTTTCCAACCGAAAGTCGGTAGGGATCTGATAGGAATAAAACTCGTCGCTCGCCGCTAGAATGCGCTGGTTGTACTCTCGCAAATACTGCTCGGCATCTCCAGGAACATAGCCCGGCGCATGACCATTGCGACAAGGCCAATCCCTCAGCCATTCCAGCCCCCACTCCATGGGGCGCACGACCCGGTTGTTGTCCACCGAAGTGAGACGGGTTTCCCAGTCGTACATCCATTTTGCGTATCTATTGGCCATTGGATATCTCAAGACTACAGGAATTAATCAGCCAACCTGCAGTCAAAGCCGCCGAATCGACGCCAGAAAGCAGTCAGCCCCCCGCATCCGCAGGCGAATGGAGCGGTCGCTTCTTGCCGGGAGCATCCAATATAACGGAATGTTCATCCTAAATTTCCGGCTCAGAGTGCCTGAAAGAGTCGGGGTGTTTTGAGAGTAGCGACGTTCATTGCTTGCGGAGACCTGACACCAACTCGGCAGTTCGACCGGTCGGCCGGGTGCTGTGCCTGTTCGTGGCGCTGCTTCTCACCAGCTGCGCTAGTAGACGCCCACACCTTCAGCAAATACCTGCGATTTCGGACGACAGTCAGCCCCCGGCAATCGTCCTGGGATTCGTTGGCTTCATCGATCATCCCGACGATCCGCGACTTTCTGTCGTGCAACTCGGAGAGCGTTTGCGCGATGCCTATCCTTCCGAAGTCTATGTGCAAATATTTCAGAACCGCCAGAGGGAGGCCGCGCGCCATACTATCTGGCAACTACTCGACGCCAATCGCGACGGTCTGCTCTCCGACGACGAAAAGCATGACGCCAAAATAATTCTTTATGGACACAGTTGGGGAGGCGCGACCGTGGTCGCCCTTGCGCGTGAACTTGAGCGTGACAACATCCCCGTGCTGCTCACCATACAAGTCGACAGCATTCACAAGCTCGGTGCAAACGACGCCAGGATTCCCGCCAATGTTCTGGAAGCCGCCAACTTCTACCAGCCCCACGGATTCTTTCACGGCCGCAACCGAATTTACGCCGTCGATCCTGAGCGCACCGAAATCCTGGGAAATTACCGGTTTGAATACGAAAAAAACACTGTTAGCTGTCCCGCGTTCAGCGGATTCGAAATGTACTTCGCCCGCTCCCACATCGAAATGCACTGCGACCCCAAGGTCTGGAAAGAAGTCGAGTCTTTGATCCGGGAACGCCTGCCAAACGGCTGAGCCAGTGGGGGACGGACACTTCTGTCCGCTGCCTTTGAATTTAGCTTTGAGCCGGCAAACCTACAAACTTCAAGATCAACCCCAACAGAGAACGAATAAGAGTGTCCTTTCCCCACGACATACGGACGCTATGGGACAAACCGTCGGGGCACTCGTTTCGAGATGCCGCAGAGGATTTCGTAGACCACAGTGTTGGCAAGGGCTGCGTGCTCGCGAGCATCCACAGTCAGGCCGTCCGAGGAGCCTAGCAGGATGGCCTCATCACCAACTTCTATTCCCGGCAGGCCGGTAACATCAACCAGCGTCAGGTCCATGGAGATACGTCCAACGATCGGCGCGTAGTGTTCACGGACGATCACGCGCCCGCTTGACGATAGGGCGCGATTGAAGCCGTCGGCGTACCCCACCGGAAGCACCGCGATACGCGACGGCGCCTTGGTGACGTAGATGCCTCCATAGCCCAGCTGCTGGTTGGCACGCACGCCACGAACCGAGAGAATGCGCGTCTTCCAGGTAAGCGCCGGCTTTACCGCGAGACGAAGGCCGGCGCCGCTGACTTCGCGCCCAGCGCGTTCGAAAGGCAGATGGTATCCATAGAGCGCGATGCCGGGACGAACCATGGTGTTCCAGGATTCGTGGCGGGAAATCACCGCACTGGTATTGGCGGTGTGAACTAGTGGCGGGTCGATGTTCTCGTTGCGCAGAAAACGTCGCGCGCTCTCGAACAGTTGCAGTTGCTCCTGCACAGAAGGTGCGTCGAGCACTTCCGAGGAAGCCAGATGCGTCGAAAGCCCCTCGACCACAAGATGTGCCGACGACTTCAGCGTATTGCAGATACGTGGCAGATCTTCGGGGGCAACGCCCAGACGCCCCATGCCGGTATCGACTTTGAGATGAACCGGGAAATGCGCCACTCCGCCACGCGCCGCGGCTTTTTCCAGCAATTCGATTTGAGCCGTCTCCCAAACCGTAGGAGTCAGATTGAGGCGAACGATTTCTTCTTCTTCGCCGCGCCAAAAGCCGGTCATCAGAAGGATGCGTCCGCGGATCCCGGCCTCGCGCAGCGGAATCGCTTCGTCGAGCGAGGTTACGCCAAACCAGAGCGCGCCTTCCTGCTCCAGCGCAATCGAACATTCAACCGCTCCGTGTCCGTAGGCATCCGCTTTAACGACGGCGCATATCGTAACTCCCGCCCCGATGTGCTGCTGGACGGTTCGAAAGTTCTGACGCAGAGCTCCGAGCGATACTTCGGCCCAAGTGGGACGAGTCGCAACGCGCTTGGCAAGTTCGATGGTAGCCACTGCGGTCGATTATAGCGGGAGCCGGAATCACGACGAGGTTACGGTTGTACTAGAACCGGATACCTTCGTCGTGCTTCGTGCGCCTTAGCAGTTTAGAAATGAGCTTTAACCCCTAAGAACATTAAGGACCACACGAAGCAACCACCTAGCCCCCGCCAAGCGTGAAATTCACCGTGATCTGCGTCTCGACTTCGACCGGCTCGCCATTCAACATATAGGGCCGGTAGCGCCATTGCCGGACCGCCTCGATCGCAGCCGGCGCGAGCATGGGATGTCCGTTGAGCACCTGCAGGTTTTCGATGCGGCCATCTCGGCTGATCACGGCGCGGAGAACGACTGATCCCTGAATGCGCGCCTGGCGAGCCAGCGGAGGATAATCTGGCTGGATCCTGCGAATCAGATTGCCTTCCATAATGTGCGAGACTCGCAGCGCTTGGGTCGCAACCGGCGCGACCGGCGGAGGCACTGCCGGCCCAAGCCACCGGTGGAATGGAAGACACCTCGTGCCATGCGATCTCCAGTTCCGCCATCTATCCCTAGTTGGCTAGCGTCAACTGGATCTGGTGCGGAACTTTCGACGATTGGCAGAACCTGATGGGGTATGTCATGCGGCGCAATGACTTGGCCAGTTGTATTGAGGTTGCTGGTAGATTGACGAACCTGCGCGTGAACCGGCAGCGGGGCCGGCGGTGGAGGTGGCGAAACCAAAGCGGCCGACCACTGGATATGCGGCAATCCGTGCACGTATAAAAGCGGAACCAATAGGAGCGCAGCTACCAGCAACGCTTCTGCCGTAAAGGAAACGAGAGTGGCATAACCTCGGCGGGAACGGTCAGTCCAAGAGACGTCCAAAAACGAATCAGCGAACATAGCAGCCTCCTCACGTGGTGTTTGGTACTAATGACACCGGAGGAAGCGCGATCGGGCTTACTTTCGCAAAACAAAAAGGCCGCCCGGAAGCGGCCTTTTGCGGAACTTTCTATTGGTTTCAGGTGTCGCTCGAACTATTTCGGCGGCGCGGTCCCTGCCGGCTTCGTTCCAGCGCCTGGAGCGGTGGGTTTCGCGCCGGTGCCGGCTCCCGCAGGCTTCGTCGCCGGACGGGCCGGAGCAGGCACGCCAGACTGCACGTTGTACGCATCGACGATCGTCTTGGTGATATCAACCGACGGGCCGGCCCAGAGCACTGGACCCTGGGGCCACGGATTCGATGTATCCATGATCAGGCCGAATCCTTTGTCGCCAGCATACTTCACGATGATCGGAGCCATCTTTTGCAGGATGCGCTGCGCGATCTCGTTCTGCTGGTTCTGCGCATCGTCGCGAGCGTCCTGGACAGAGCGCTCCAGCGATTTTTGCTTTTGCTCGATCTGCTTCACCAATGTGGCGCGAGACTCTTCGTTCAATTTTTCGCCTTGAGTGCTGAGCTGCTTCTTCAGGCTCTCGACTTCGTCGTTTTGGTTCTTGAGTTCGGTTTGTTTGGGTTCCAGCTTCTTGCTGAGCGCTTCGAAGTCACGCTGGCCTTCGTTGCTGGCGAAGATGGCCTGCTCAATGTTGATGGTTCCGATTCTGACGCCGCCCGCCGGACCAGTCGCATCGGGGGTATTTGCAGCGGAGCCGGCGCTGCTGGGAGCAGCGGGAAGTGGATCGGCATTGCCAGCCTGAGCTAAAGCCGCGACAGGCAGGGTAAACAGCATGGCCAGAATGAACCGCGTGAACTTGCTTTTCATGTGAATTGCTTTGAACTCCTTGGAATTTGGTTCCGGCACTGGGGTCAGATTCTTCTACGGACAAACTGGGCCCAGCTTCAAAGCTGCCTAGGCCGCACTAAACGAGAAAGGCAGGCTGCATCCCAACGTCCTACGCCCGACCGGAACGCAAGACCACCCATGGCTCTAATTTTTCAGGGTGTTTGTCGCTTCATTATAGGAACAGGACCGGGGTAGCGTCAATGCTCGGGCCTATTTCCCATCACCGTTTCCTCCCGGGATCCACTACATCGCAACAGAAGATGGTCCGCACTGGTTTTTCGGCTCCAAACTTAGAACGTGGTCGCCACAGTGAATCGGAAGGTCTTGCGGGGCTCGCGCAACAGATATTGCGGAGAATATGTGTCTCGGGCCAGTTGGTACGTGTAATCGCCGGCAGCGCCCGGTGGGGAACATATTTCGGGTAATCGGAATCGGCGAGTTCGCCGTGGTATCCAGGCGCAACGGGTTATAGGCCCAGTAAACGCGGAATGGGGCGTTTACAACCGGCAAGAAGACCTGAAATTCAATTCCGGTCGACATTCTCGGAGTCCAGTTGGTGCTGCTGAGCGGGCGGAGGTATTGGGAGAAAGTGTCCTTGATCCCACCCACGCAGTTGAATCCGATATCCAACGACGGACAGCCAAATACCGTATTGTTAATAATGTTCAACTGCGTGCTGCTGATTTTGAGCTGAGAGTCTCGCAGAATCGGCTCCACGCCGGTGTCGACAAAGGGGGCCACGGAAACCGGACCAGCGATCGTAATGCGGTACTCGAGGTTGCCGACGAGGCTGAGATCCCCACCCGGAAAGACAATCTGATCGAGCGGCACAGGGATGTTGTAGTTGCCTTGCAAAGGATTGGCAGGATTCTTCGGCACCAGCGATCCATCGGGATTTCGCAACGCAATCGAGGTCGTACTGGGCAAGAAATGCCACTGGCGAAACCGAACGAATATCGAACCCGCGAAGGTCATTTTCGCCGCCGTCATAGAAGCGCTGGAAAGGCGGCGGGACGAGGCCTCCGTAGCCGGTCAGGAACGACCCCTGGAAGTTAAAGCCAATCGTGTTGCGCCCCTTCTGCACCGGCGTAAATCGTTTGTACTGGAACACCGGACGAATGGATCGAACTGTGCCGCCCAAGCCAGCGATCTCCGCTCCAATGTAGGTGCTGGAGCCGCGATGCGGAAACAGTGCGCGATCGAGAGTGTTCTTCGAATAACTAGGAACTATCTTGCTGGTAATAATTCCGTTCAGCGCGTTTGGACCGCTAACTCCGCTGAATGCCAAATAATTGAATAGGGTTTGCGACGCGGTGGTCAGAGCAACCACGGAGGAGTCGTCGAACGAGTAGCTCAGACCAACACGCTTGAATGAATGGTGCAGCGCGTAGCCCAGGCTTACCGAGAAACCCTTGCTGGACTGGGTGTAGTTCTGCAGATTCTGCTGAAGATCGAGCGGCAAACTGACCGATTGGCCAGTCAGAAGCGCTGCTTCACGCGCCTGGTCATAGATGAATTTTCGGCCGTAAACCGTGAATCCTAACTGGATGGGACGGTCCAGAAAATATGGCTCGGTGAAACTGAATGTCAGATCGCGCTGGAGGTTCCCGATGTTGGCCTGAACCGCCAGCGTATCTCCCAAGCCGAGAAAGTTGTTCGTGCTATAGCTGAGACCGACGAAAGAGCCCGCCAGCCCACTGACGCCACCTGTCAGTCCAATGCTGTTCTTGCCTTTCTCATGGACCTTAAGCAGGAGATCGACAGTTCCTTCCTTTTCATTTAAGTGACGCTCGGTGACACTTGGATCGTCTGGTTTGAGATTGTCAAAGAATCCCAACTGGTTCAAACGCTGGAGACTGAGTTCCCAAAGTTGCTGGTTGTAGACCTGGCCTTCTTCTAATGCGATTTCGCGGCGAATGACTTTATCGCGGGTGGTGGTGTTGCCCTGGAATTCAATACGTCGGACAAAAAACTGCTTGCCCTCATCTACGTCGATGTCGAGGATCACCTGCTTCTTCTGTTCGTCGAAGCTGGTGTTCGGAATCGAAGTGAAGTTGATGTATCCGTACTGGCCATACGCCTTCTGGAGATTCTCCAGACCTTTGGCAATCTTGCTGCGATCGAAGGTGTCGCCGTCTTTAATCGGGAAAAGAGCGCGTAGGGCTTTGACGTTGCTGATCGCCTTGTTGCCCTTGAAATTGATCGCGCCCAGACTGTACTTGTCACCTTCCTCGATCGGCAAAGTGATGTCTACCGCTTTGCCCGGACCAGCCTGAAGCAAGGGAATGTGAAAGCCTGAGTGTCCGGTGTCGTGAATTTCTGTCTTGGGCTCGTGCACCAGCACCTTGAAGTAGCCGCGGTTCTGGAACTCGGCGCGTACCCGTTCGGTGTCTTCGTCCAACTTGGTCGCGTCGTAAGTCCGGGCAAAGATATTCTCCAGGAAGATCGAATGCGGCACTCCGATGGGGCGGAGATTCTTCATCGCCGCGCGTAATAAGCGATTGTTAACGTGCTTATTGCCCTCAAACTTGATCTTTCCGACTTTAACTTTCGGACCCTCCTTGATCACGAAGGTGACGCTAATGGCGGCAGGAGGAATGGGATGGATTTCTGTGCGAATCGTAGAGAACTGACGACCATGCTCGGCCAACAGCTGCTTGATGGTAACTTCGGCCTTCTTCACTTTGGTGGGATCGTATTGGCTTTCGACGGAAAGCCCGACCTTGGCTTCTTTGAAGCGGTCGAGAACGTCGCTTTTAGTGACTGAATTGAGGCCCACATAATCAATCTCTCGAATGGTGGGACGTTCCTTGACGTAAATGTGAATGATCCATCCGGTGGGGCTTTGCTCACGTTCGAAACGAATATCTTCGAAATAGCCCGTATTCCATAGAGCGTTGAAGTCGCGCTCCAGGGCCGCTTCATCGTAAACGTCGCCCGCACGGGTAAAGATGCGAGCTTTGATGGTGTCGGCTGGGATTCGGCGGTTCCCACTGACTTCGATACCGGAGATCAATTCTTGCTGGGCCGAGGCCAAAGGGAACAGGAAGGCAAGACCCATGAGAAGGGCCGCCAACGGCCGTTGAACGTCGACACAAAGCTTTGCGAATGAGCGCATTGCCCATTCGAAGGAGACTCTGATTCGTCGAACGCGACGGTCGGTGCCCGCCTGAATCGCAGGCTTATCCTGAAAAGAGCGAAGAATCGCTACTACCTCAGCAAATGGGAGTATGGAAAACGGCAATTATACGGTAGAGCAGTGGAGACCGTCCAAGCCATGCCTCGTTAGTTGCCCTCAGGATGCAGGCCGAAAAAGCTCCACCTCAACAAGGACGGAATAAAACGTGGCGGAGTTGCCCATGTCTGCAAGTTTTTCGGAAGTAAGGACATTTATGTTCTGACCGCCGGGTGTAAGTTTTGCCCAGTTGAGCTTGGCGCTAACCACGCCCGCCTGCACAGCACCATTGACCTTGGCTTGCAAAAAGAACTCTCCGCGACGGTTGAAGGCCCGGACCAAGTCGCCATCGACGATACCACGGGAGCGCGCGTCCACGGGGTGCATTTCGAGCAATCCCACGTTCTCCATCGCCTGAACTGCGCTCACGTTACAGAACGACGAATTGAGAAAATTGTCGGCCTTGCGCGCCAGCAACTCCAAAGGGAACGCGCGGGCTGCCTCGGAATGGCGCGATTCTGACGGCGGAACGAATTGGATCACCGGATCGAGCCCCAGTGCCTTTAACGAAGGATTGTAAAGTTCTGCTTTGCCGCTCGGAGTTGGGAAATTGCCGTGAGCAAAGGGCAGGAACGCGTCTGATGGGCCGATGCTTCCGTTGGCGAAATTCAAACGAATGTGGCCTTCGAGGTCCAGCCGTTCGCGGTCAATTCCCTTCAGCCATGGATTGGGAGAGTCCAGCGCAGTATCGATCATCTGGTCAACTGACTCGCGGAAACAAGTGTCTTCAAATCCCATCTGCAAAGCGAGAGATCGAAAAACTTCCACATTGGATCGGCACTCTCCCAGCGGTTCGATCGCTTGGGTCGATGTCTGCAGAAAATAGTGTCCGTACGCCGTCTGCAGATCCTTGTGCTCGAAAAACGTCGTGGCAGGCAAAATGATGTCAGCGTAGTCTGTCGTGTCTGTAAAGAATTGTTCGTGCACCACAGTGAAAAGGTCGGTTCGTTCCAGTCCGCGAATGACCTCGTTATGGTTCGGGCAAACGGCAGCGGGATTGGAGTTGTAAACAAACAATGCTTTGACCGGAGGACCGTCGAGAGCATTCAGCGCTTTGCCCAGTTCGACCATGTTGACTACCCGAGCCGGGCGACCAAGAGACTGCTGCATGAGGTCCGGTCGCTCGAGCGCTGGGCGATTCAGCCCGTAGGCGCCGCTGGTAGAAAGCTGCAGCCCGCCTCCGACTTCCTTCCAAGAGCCAGTGATACAGGGCAGCATGGCAATAGCGCGGGTCGCCATGCCTCCGCCCTCCGAGCGCTGAACGCCATAGTTCAACCGAATGACAGCAGGACGGACCGTGGCGTATTCGTGCGCAAGTTTGACGATGTCATCGGCTGCGATGCCCGTCCATTTCGCTGCACGCTCGGGCGAATATTCCTGAACCTTCTCGCGCAGTTGGTCAAAGCCGACGGTATATCGCTCGACATAGTCTGCGTCATACAGCCCTTCGTTAATAATGACGCGCATCATAGCGAGAGCCAAAGCACCGTCGGTACCGAGATTGATGGGTAAGTGCCAGTCCGCACACTTGGCCGTTCGCGTGCGATAAGGATCGATCACAACCAGCTTCGCTCCCTCTCGTCTCGCCTCTTCAATGAAAGGCCACAAGTGAACGTTGTTGGCATGAATATTGGAGGCCCAGGCGATGATGTAACGGGAGTGGCGAAACTGCTCTGGCTCGGTGCCGAGTTTCTTCCCCAGCACGGATTGAAGCCCAGCTTCGCCCGCAGCCGAGCAAATGGCACGGTCCAGCTGCGAGGCGCCGATACGATGGAAAAATCGCCGGTCCATTGAGGCGCCGTTAAGCGCTCCTAGAGTCCCCCCGAAGGAATACGGAAGAATGGCTTCGCTGCCGAATTCGCCGATGATCGCTTTAAATCGACTCGTTATGCTGTCAATCGCTTCGTCCCAGGTGATCCGTTGCCAGGTCTCATCGAAAGGGGACTTGGAGGGCCCTTTAGTGGCCCTCCGCTTCATGGGGTAAAGGACTCGGTCCGGTGAATAGACGCGATCGAGATATTTGGCGACCTTAGCGCACAAAAAACCGCGGGTCACAGGATGCGACGGATCTCCCTGAATCTTGGTGGCACGGCCGTTCTGGATTGTGATCAGAACGCCGCAGGCATCAGGACAATCGTGCGGGCAGGCGGCGTGGACGACCATCTTCATACTTTAGAGATTATACGGGCTGACCCTTTGCCCTGAAGCCTTGTTCAGCGTTTCTTGGCGGCTTTTCTTGGCGATCCTCGTGGCAAAAGATCTTAAAACACAAAGAACGCTAAGTGGGTGCAAAGGCGGCAAAGAAGGACGGAGGTTATGCGATCATAAAGAACATCGGAGCGCTCTTGAAAACACTGCTACTGGAAAACATCAGCGGCATTGCCAAAACTAACTTCATGCAAGGCGGCTTTGAAGTCGAGAGCCTGCCGCGCGAGCTGGACGAAGCGCAGTTGCGGGATCGCCTGCGCGATGCCGTCATTCTCGGCCTGCGTTCTAAGACCAAGGTCACGGCGACGGCGCTGGAAGCTGCTCCTTCCCTTCTCGCGATTGGCGCGTTTTGCATCGGCGTAGACCAGATCGACTTGCATGCCTGTTCCGAGCGCGGCATCGCAGTCTTCAACGACCCGCACAGCAACAGCCGGTCGGTGGCTGAGTTGGCGTTGGGCGAAATCATTATGTTGCTGCGCCGGACGTTCGCCGCGAGCAGCGACATGCATCGCGGCAAATGGATCAAGAGTGCCGCTGGGTCGCACGAGGTGCGCGGCTTGGTTCTGGGGATTGTTGGGTACGGAAGAATCGGCTCCCAACTTTCCGACCTCGCGGAAGCTCTCGGGATGCGGGTCATCTTCTCCGACATCGCCGACGTGCTAGCCCGCGGTAATGCCCGTCGCGTCGGGTTCCAGGAGCTGCTGCAACAAGCCGACGTCGTAACCCTGCACGTTGACGGCAAACCGCGAAATCGTAACTTGTTTGGGGAAGATGAATTCCGTCAAATGAAGCCGGGCGCGTGTTTCCTGAATTTGAGCCGGGGAATCGTGGTGGATCACGCCGCCCTCGCCTCAAACCTGAAGAGCGGACACGTCGGAGGCGCCGCCATCGATGTCTTTCCCAAAGAACCGGAAAGCGGCGGCAGTTTTAGTACCGATCTGCAGGATCTCCCGAATGTGATCCTGACACCACATATCGGTGGTAGCACCGAAGAGGCCCAGCAGAACATCGGACACTTCGTGTCGGCGCGTCTAATGGAATACATTCAGACTGGCAACACTACGCTCAGCGTGAATTTTCCGCATTGCCACCTTGAACACTCGCCGGACTCTTACCGCCTGACCCATATCCACCGCAATGTCCCCGGTATGCTGTTTGCGGTAAACGAGCTGCTGGCGCGGCGTGGCATCAACATTGAACGCCAGGTACTGGATACCCGCGGAGATATTGGCTACGCGATTTATGACATCAACAAGCCGTGGGAGACCGATCTGGTGAAAGAGCTCGGAGCGGTTCCGCGGACATTGCGGGTGAGAACGGCGGGATCAACGGCCTGAAAGTCAGCGCGAGCACTGGAGATTAGAGGTGTTGAGTTATTGAGCCGGTTTTTCCGCAAGCTGTACTTCCTTGGCATGGGCCACTAACTTCTTTAACTTCCCTTCGATCGATGTGTCGCCGACGTGCTCATCCTGCAAATCGCATACTGGTACTCCTGCTTCCAAAATTCTGTGCGCGACCCAACTGAGTCGCCGTTCGAACCGACCGAAAATCATAGACCCGGCAAATCCAGATCAACAGTGATGCTGGCGGAAAGTTCTACCTAAAAATATTCAGGGCGGCTCAGTGGCCGCCCTGATTTGTCTACTTGAACCCTCGCTACGGCAGCACGCGGACTCCGCCCGCCCATAGCACCGGAGTACCCGTATTTGGGTCCCGGAAAACCAGGCCGCGAACCCCCAGGTTCGTCTGCCCGCCAGACTGCAATCCCGATAGGCCGTTCATGTTGACGAAGTCGGTGACGCTCCCAGTTTCTACTGTAAGCGGGGTACCAAGCACGTATCCCAGCAACAGACTATTCTGAAGCTGAAAGCTGCCTTGATTGCCGCTGACGATGTTGACGCTACTGGTCACGAGATCTCCAACCACTCCCTGCCGACGCAGCGATACCATCTGCGGCGTGAAGGTGCCGGATGAGCTGCTATAGCTTCCACCGACGAAAATCCTCTGACCCGCAACCATGGACGTAGAGTTAAACAGTGCCTGGGTTATCCAGTTATCGAAGAAGCAGACCTTATATTCGCTGCCAGGCACTTGAGTGAGGTTGATGGTCTGGACTGAATCGACCGGAATGCTGCCGAGAGCCGGCAGTTCTTCGCTCACGAACATGGTCACAATTGGCCCCGGACTCACCGTAAGAATTCGGCCGGAGATAAACGCCTGGGTCGTCGAGATAACTTCCACTCCACTCGCCAGGACGCTTCCATCTGCTTGCACTGCACCTTCTACAGCGACGAACGCCGGCGCGGCGAGGTTGTTCAACGACCAACCAGTGTTGAATTGAGTCTGCGAATTCACGTCAACAGTGAACTTGAATCCGTAGGGCCCTTGCAGAACGAAAGAATTGCCGCTCGCATTCACCGAGGACAACCCACCGTACAGCTCAGTCACTTGACCGTCTGAATCTGTGGCCTTCACAGCTGTGATGTAGATGTGCGGATCGACAACCCCAGTCAACTGGCCCGTGCCGTCCACCTCAAGCGATTTGCGAAGATCGAAATCCATGTGCAGCCCAGCCAGCCCCCCGCCGCCAACTACTAACGGGCTGCCCTGCGGAAAAGAAACCGTTACTGACGGACTGGTCAGAGTCGGACTCGGAATCTGGCTCACTGGAGGCGGAGTGCTATTGCCATTGAAGTAGCTGATTCCAGGATTGGATAACGTGAAGGTCGCACTTGTATAAGTACCGGGAGCGATGGTGTTGAAGCCCAGCAGGGAACGCAGGCCAACCAAGCGAACAAAATCTACGGTGGTCGGCTGTGTCAGCGCCTGTACGCTGCCGCTGCTGTTATTGAGCGTAATGCTGTTGATCGTAACCGTAAACGACAGCACCGAAGGCATCGGCGCGTCTTCACCCGTAACGAAGACCTGTGCTTTCGTATTTTGTGTCGGGGTTCCTGAAGACGATGTACTTGTTCCTCCACAGGCGAAGAGGCTCAACAAGCTAAGACCCAGCAAGACAAATTGCAGCGACCGTTTCATATACACAAAGCTCCTGTACCGGGCAATCTCAAGGAACATTCCCAGCGTTCTGCAGTACGCAAAAATTAGAACACGGTGCGCCGGATGGATTTTTATTACGAAAGGGATGGTTACGACCGTAACGGGGCCCTGATCAAGTCCTTTTGGGGATAGGCTGCTGCGGCTTCTGACCTACACAGCACTACCGGCTGCGAACCCGGATGCCCACGCCCATTGGAAGTTGAAGCCTCCGAGATGGCCAGTCACGTCGACAATTTCGCCAATGAAATAGAGACCCGGAACTTTACGACACTCCATCGTCCGGGCTGAGAGTTCCTCGGTGTCGACGCCGCCGGCCGTTACTTCTGCCTTTTCGTACCCTTCCGTTCCCGATGGAACCATGGACCATTCATGAAGTTCCCGTTCGAAACCAGCAAGCGCCGCGTTGGTCCATTGCCGCGGAGTATGGAATTCGAGCCAACGATCCGCGAGGCGCTGCGGAAGGAGTCCACGAAGTGACCCCTTGAGAGTCTGCGCCGCCCGGGGCGACTTAGGGTCGCGAAAAATGCCGGTCACTTCCCCACCCGGAGCGAGATCGATACGAAGGGGATCTGGTGGCTGCCAGTACGAAGAGATTTGCAGGATCGCGGGCCCGCTTAGGCCGCGGTGCGTGAACAGCATCTTTTCACGGAACTCATGACTATCGCATGACGCGCTAACTTCTACGGAGACACCGGCAAGGTCGCTGTAGCGTTTGTGATCTTCGGCGTTGAACACCAGTGGCACCAACCCCGGACGCGGTAAACGAATCTTCAGTCCGAATTGTTTCGCGAGGTCATATCCGAAGCTAGTGGCGCCAATCTTTGGAATAGAGAGCCCTCCTGTGGCAACGACCAGAGCGGGGGCATGGTACTCGTCGCTTGAGATACGGACGACAAAGCCGCCGGGGCGGCTGACTTCAGTAATATCGGCGCGCGTGATGACGCGAACACCTGCTCCCTGGCATTCGGCTTCCAGCATGTTCAGTATCTCTCGCGCGGAGCCATCGCAGAAGAGCTGCCCCAGCGTCTTCTCGTGGTACGGGATGCGATGTTTCTCAACTAATGCGATGAAGTCGGCCGGCGAGTAGCGAGCCAATGCGGATTTAGCAAAGTGAGGGTTCGATGAGATGAAATTGTCGGGACCGCAATGAAGATTAGTGAAGTTACACCGGCCACCACCGGAGATCAGGATCTTCTTGCCGCAACGTTCCGAGCGCTCCAGAACCACGACACGGCGGCCGCGTTTACCGGCTTCGATGGCACACATTAAGCCGGCAGCGCCACCGCCAAGAATGATTGCATCGAAAATCTGGGCCGGCGGCATGGGAAGAAAAAAGTATCAAATAAACGCCGCGTCTGAACAGGGCGTGAGAAAATCCTCGCGAAGTAGTATCCTCTCCGGGAACTCAGCTGAGACAGATTCTAGCCGCACGGGGTGGTCCATTTGAACGACGACACAACTTTAGCGCCGCCTGAAACAACTCCTCCAGCACAGCCATCAACGCTACACAGAGTCTTCTTCGGGAAGGACGGACTACGCGCCGGCTGGAGCCTGCTCATCTTCGTGGCACTTTTCGCCGCCATGGCTTTCTGTGTGAATTTTGTCGGACACAAGCTCTACCCGCCGGCTCCGAAGAGCGCAAAGACCGACTTAGCAGCTCCCGCGTCGCCGCGGTTCTTATTCATCGCTGAGTCGATCCCATTCCTCATTACTCTTCTCGTCACCTGGATCATGTCCAAGATCGAGCGGCGTCCCAACTCAGTGTACGGGTTCGGCGACAGCCGCAAGTTTCAGCACTTCTTTGCCGGCTTGGCTTGGGGGATCGTTTGTCTCTCGATTCTAATCTTTACCCTTCTGAAGACCGGGCTCCTCGTAATCGATAGTCGCTTGCTCTTTGGCTCTGACATTGTTCGCTATGGAGCGATCTGGTTGCTTGGCTTTTTTCTGGTTGGCCTGCTTGAGGAATATCTCACTCGGGGCTACGTCCAGTACACGCTCACCCGCGGCCTGGCTGGTCTCTATCAATTGGCTCTCAGGACCCGTCATAGCCAAGCCCTTGGATTCTGGACCTCAGCCATCATTCTTTCAATTCTCTTCGGGCTTGGCCACAGCAAGAATCCGGGTGAATCGCCGATCGGGCTACTCTCAGCAGGTCTGGCCGCGATGGTTTTCTGTTTCAGCCTGTGGCGCACCGGATCCCTCTGGTGGGCGATCGGACTTCACACCTCGTGGGATTGGGGTCAATCCTTTCTCTACGGGGTAGCCGATAGCGGACTCATGGCCGAACACCACTTGTTGGCCACCCATCCAGTAGGCAAACCGCTTCTTAGTGGAGGGACTACGGGTCCCGAGGGCAGCATCTTTATCGTCGCTGTCCTTGCCATAGTGACACTCATCATTCTCTTTACCCTACCCCGCACGCAGTATGGCACCACACAAAGACAATCTGGGTGATTCGACTGGATGGGAGTGAACCAACAATGGCGGGGCGCTGGGGTTGAAGCGAAGAAAGCCTGCCCAGAGACGTAGCTAGCTACGTCTCTACAGGGAATAGCACACTACTTAATCTCCATGACTTCTTTTTCTTTGGCCTTGCTCATGTCTTCCATCTTCTTGATTTCATCATCGGTCAGCTTCTGAATTTCGTCGATGGAGCGCTTCTCGTCGTCCTCGGTAATCTTCTTGTCTTTCATCGCCTTCTTGATGGCGTCGTTTCCATCGCGGCGGATGTTGCGAATGGCGGTGCGGTGCTCCTCTAGAATCTTGTTGAGGTGTTTCACCATGTCGCGGCGGCGCTCTTCGGTCAGCGGCGGAACTGGCACGCGGATGAGTTTGCCATCATTCATCGGATTGAGTCCGATATCGGCGCTGCGAATGGCTTTCTCGATGGCGGCGAGCGATGTGGGATCGAACGGCTGCACAGTAATGAGTTGCGGCTCCGGCGCGTGAACCTGGGCGATCTGGTTCAGCGGCATCTGCGAGCCGTAGTAATCGACATTCACCGAGTCCAACATGTGCACCGAGGCGCGCCCGGTACGGAGTGCGGCCATTTCCTTGCGGAAATCCTCGACCGCCTTTTCCATGCGGGTCTTGAGTTGCACATAAGTTTCTTTCAGGCCGGGAATCGTGGCCATCGTGGCTTGAGCCATTTGTCAGCTCCTAGGAAAATCAATATCAGAACGTTGAATTATAACCTTTGCCATTTGGCAAAGCTTCGAACTCGAGAATCAGCATTTCCTTGCTGGCGCGCGTCTCACCGAGGACGTGAAATTTCACTAGGCCTTAGACGCTGACCAGCGATCCGACTTTCTCGCCGGTTACAACTTTTCTTATGTTCCCATGCTGATTGAGATTGAAAATGATGATGGGAAGATTGTTGTCTTTGCACAGCGAGATAGCGGTGGAATCCATTACCTTGAGGCCTTGCCTCAGTACGTCCATGTAGGTGATTTGGGTAAATTTCTTGGCGTCCTTCACCTTCATGGGATCGGCGTCGTAGATGCCATCGACTTTGGTGGCCTTCAGAATTACATCGGCTTTGATTTCCATGGCCCGGAGCGAGGCGGCAGTGTCAGTCGAAAAATAGGGGTTGCCGGTTCCTCCGGCAAAAATAACGACGCGGCCCTTTTCGAGATGGCGAATGGCCCGGCGGCGAATAAACGGCTCGGCGACCTGATTCATCTCGATGGCGGACTGCACGCGGGTGTAGACCTTCTGCTTCTCGAGGGCGTCCTGCAGCGCGAGCGCGTTGATGACCGTGGCCAGCATGCCCATGTGGTCGGCGGACACGCGATCCATGTCCCGAGCCTGATCAGCGACTCCGCGGAAGAAGTTGCCGCCACCCACCACGATGGCGATTTGAATGCCGAGCGAGTGTACATCCGCCAGTTCAGCAGCCACTTCGTGGATGCGAGTAGTATCGATGCCGAAGCCTTGATTAGCGGCGAGGGCTTCTCCGGATAGTTTCAGCAGAATGCGTTTGAAGACGGGAGCTGTCATGGGATGTCTTCGGTCTTTGGTCCTCAGTCGTGAGTCTCGGATACAAGAGTAGCCTAGTTTGCCGAACAATCAAAAGGGGCGCCGGAGCGCCCCTTAAACTTACTCTGCTTTTTGTTCGGGTTTACTGATGGCGATGGTTTCGCCTTGATCGCCAACCTTAAAACGGGCAAAGCGGCGTACCGAGATGTTCTCGCCCAGTTTGCCGATCTTGGTCGCAATCAGTTGCGCGATGCTGACAGTCTGGTCCTTGATGAAGGGCTGCTCGTATAGGCAGACTTCCTCATAGAATTTTTCCATCTTGCCAGTGACCATCTTCTCGGCGATGTTGGCGGGCTTGCCGCTGGCAATTGCCTGAGCGAGGTAGATTTCCTTCTCACGCGCATAGGCTTCCGGAGTCACGTCTTCCTTGCGGACGTACTTGGGATCGCTGGCGGCGATGTGCATCGCGATGTCGTGCACCAGTTCCTTGAAGTCATCGGTGCGGGCGACAAAGTCGCTTTCGCAGTTGACCTCTACCAAGACGCCGATCTTGCCTCCGGCATGAATGTAGTTCGCGACCGAGCCTTCGCTGGTGACGCGGGCGGCCTTCTTCTGGGCTACCGCGGTACCACGCTTGCGCAGGATGATGATCGCCTTCTCCATGTCGCCGTTGGCTTCCGTCAGGGCCTGCTTGCAGTCCATCATGGGAGCGCCAGTGGTTTCACGGAGTTCTTTGACTTGTCCGGCGGAAATATTCGGCTTGTTGCCGTCGGGTTGAGAGCTGGGATTAGTAGCCATAACGTTTAAGAATCCTTTTCTGTATACAAAACTCGACCCGCGCCGGACGAACCGCGCGGGTCTTGTGTGCCTTGTGAGCTGAAGCCCGAGTTGTTCGAGGTTCCGTCCCTACGGGACTTGGTTGCCAGGAGTTTCCTCCCGGCTCAATCCATTGGCCCTTGCGGGGGCCTCGTTCCACTTCTTTTGCGAACGTCTAGTGCGTCTGGTGTTCGACTTCAGGCGCGGCTGCAGCAATCTCTTTGTCGGCCACCGGCTGTTTGCGTGTCCCGGCACCGAGGAGGTCTTCCATGCTGATATCTTCGCCGGCGTCGTCCGCGATCGTGCTGACCTCTGGAACTTCCGCAGCAGCAGCGCCTTCGGCTTGCGCACGCTCGGCGGCAGCGGACATGTCGGCGATCTGCTTGTCGCTCATCATCTGCGAACCTTCCGCAACCGAGTCCGCAATTTTCGAGGCGAACAGGCGAATAGCCCGCAGCGCATCGTCGTTGCCCGGAATCACATAATCGACTTCCGTCGGATCGCAGTTAGTGTCAACCACCGCAACCACCGGGATGCCCAACTTGCGGGCTTCACGAACCGCGATCTGCTCTTTGTTCGAATCGATCACAAAAATAGCGTCGGGCAAGCGAGTCATGTTCTTGATGCCGGCAAGGTTCGCTTGCAGGTGCTTGCGCTCGCGCTCGAGCTTGATCACTTCTTTTTTCGGCAGCAGCTCGTAACGGCCATCCGTGGCCATTTCATCGAGCTCCTTGAGCCGCTTTACGGATTTTTGTACCGTCACCCAATTCGTGAGGAGCCCGCCCAGCCAGCGCTGGTTAATGTAGAAACCACCGCAGCGCGTCGCCTCTTCGGCGATAGCGTCTTGCGCCTGGCGCTTGGTTCCCACGAACAGGATGATTCTCCCGTCGGATGCTAGGTCCTGCACGAACTTCGACGCTTCCTTGAACATCTTCAGCGTCTTTTGCAGGTCGATGATGTAGATCCCGTTGCGCTCGCCGAAGATGTATTCCTTCATCTTGGGATTCCAGCGCTTGGTCTGATGCCCGAAGTGAACACCGGCTTCGAGCAGCTCCTTCATGGTGATGTTAGCCAATTAACCTCCTCGTTTGGTCTGCATCGGAAGCGTGAAACTGGGCGCCACCGATTGCCATTCCCGTCCCCGTACCTGAGGCACGGGAAGAATTGAACACCTAAAAACATTCGTTCGTCGTCCGCCGTTGGCCAGAGACCAACGACCCACGACAGATCTCTATCGCTTGCTGAACTGGAAGCGTTTGCGAGCGCCCTTCTGTCCGTACTTCTTGCGCTCTTTGCCTCGCGGATCACGCCGCACCAAACCTTCACTCTTCAGCTTCTTGCGCAGCTCGATATTGAAAACCATCAGAGCGCGGGCTATGCCAAGACTCACGGCATCGGCCTGTCCATTCACGCCGCCGCCGGTAACCCGGGCAATGACGTTGAAGGAACTGGCACTCTCAGTGGTCAGCAGCGGTTGCTTTGCACTGGAACGCTGCGACGGCGTCACGAAATACTCTTCGAAAGGACGACCGTTGATCTTGATGTCTCCGCTGCCGGGACGCAAAAATACCCGGGCAATCGCCGTCTTGCGGCGTCCCGTTCCATAGTATTGAATCTGCTCAGCCATTTTTCGCTATCAGCTCTCAGCCGTCAGCTTTCGGCTAACTCTGGTGCTGGAACCTTTCCTAAATTCGAAATCTTCAACTCGTCAAAAACTACGCGCGCACTTCCAATTGCAACGCTTCGGGCTTCTGCGCCTGGTGCGGATGCTTGTCGCCACGATAGACGTTGAGCTTGGTGATCATCTGGCGCCCCAGCTTCGATTTCGGCAACATGCGCAGTACGGCTTGCTCGATGATCAACTCGGGCTTGCGGGTGGCGCGCTTGGCGAACTCTTCGGTTCGCAGGCCGCCCGGGTAGCCGGTGTAGTGCTGGTAAACCTTCTGTTCGGCTTTGACGCCGGTGGTCTTGATTTTCTCGGCATTAATGATGACCACGTGGTCGCCGGTGTCGAGAAACGTCGTATATTTGGGGTTTTCTTTACCCATCAAAATGCGGGCGACTCTTGAGGCAAGGCGACCGAGCGTCTGCCCGGAGGCATCGACGACGTACCACTTGCGCACAATTTCCCCCGCTTTGGGGAAATAGGTTGACATGCCAAATCTCCAGAATTTAAAAAAACAAAGAAGACCGCTGAGTACCCTTCGTGAGCGCTGAATGCGCATGGGCTATCAGGCGGGCAACCGCAGGACTTCCAAAGCTTTAAAGATAGCTGACTGACGAGCCGATTGTCAATAAAAGGCTTATAAAGCGCCGATCACGAGAGTCTACTCGCGATTTTATTCGAACACAACTCACCTATTCGAGGAACATGCAGTCCCCATACGAGTAAAAACGGTACCTCTGGCTCACCGCGTGATCGTAGGCAGCCATGACGGCCTCTTTCCCTCCCAAGGCGCAAACCAACATCAGCAGGCTCGACTGCGGCAAATGAAAATTGGTGAGCAACGCCCCGACCACTTTGAACTGGTATGGCGGATATATAAAGATGTCGGCTTCACCTTTGCCCGCAGCGATCTTTCCCCCTGAGAGAGAAGCGGCATATTCCAGCGTTCGGACCGTGGTGGTTCCGATGGCAACGATCCGGCGCTTCCCTTCCAAGGCTCGATTGATCTTGTCCGCCGCTTCGGAAGAGATCGAGTATTGCTCTTTATGCAGCCGGTGCTCTTCTACTCGCTCGGCGTGGATCGGCTGGAAAGTACCGAGTCCCACATGCAGAGTAATCTCCGTCGTCTCTATCCCACGCGGCCGCAAACCGCTCAAAATCTCTGGTGTGAAATGAAGGCCGGCTGTAGGCGCTGCCACGGAGCCCCGTTCGCGGGCATAAACGGTTTGATAGCGCTCACGATCTTCGCGGCGGTCTTCCCGTGAAATGTAAGGCGGAAGTGGAACGTGACCAAGTTGGTCAATCAGTGCGAAAAAATCCGCGACGGGATCAAAGCGTATCGTTCGTTCTCCAAATTCTCCACGTGCCACAACCTCGGACTGAAGTTCGTCGTGGTTGCCAAAGAAAAGGCGCTCGCCAACTCCAATCTTCCGTCCCGGCTTCACCAGGCACTCCCAATCGTTGGGCTGGGATGATATCTGGCGAGTGAGTAGCACCTCGACCTTACCAGTGAGGAACTCGCGCGCCGCCGGATTGTGCGCGCTCACGGGCTGCGATCTGGCGCCACTCCTGTGCCCGAACAGACGCGCGGGAAAAACACGCGTGTTATTGAAAACCAGGAGATCGTCTGCGCGCGGGAGCAGGGGAAAGTCGCGAAAGACGCGGTCCTCCAGCTTTCCAGTATCCCGATGAAGGTGGAGTAATCGCGACCCGGAACGATCGCCCAGCGGTTCCTGGGCAATCAGGTCCTCGGGAAGCAAGTAGTTGAAATCGGAGACTAGCACGCAATTTGATTATAAAGTCGGCGTTATACCCCGCGCGTTTGGTGCATAAATCATTGTTTTCTTCTCGCTGGCTGGGTTACCATTTGCTCGCCACTCGGTTCCCCCGAAGAGTAGCTTCTGAGTCCAATGCCTAGCGAGCGCCAATACCGGAGCCAAATTGTCCTCTACGGCAAAATGCTGCATGAGCGGGGCTACGTAGCAGCGACGGATGGCAACCTGTCAGTGAGGCTGGATGAGGATCGCATCCTTTCTACCCCGACATGCATGAGCAAAGGCATGTTGCGACCGTCTGATATTGTCACCGTTGACATGGAGGGCCGACTGATCGGCGGGCGCAGAAGTGTATCGAGCGAGATCGGGATGCATCTCCTCATCTATGCGCTACGCCCGGATATTCGCGCAATTGTGCACGCACATCCCCCGACCGCCACGGGATTCGCCGCTGCGGGTATGGCGCTGAATCAACCTCTCGTGTGTGAAGTGGTGCTGGGACTGGGTTCGATCCCGCTGGCAGTCTATGGAACTCCTGGGACGCCGGAGCTGGCGGAAAGCTTGCGGCCACTGATCCCCCATTATGACGCAATTCTCATGTCGAACCACGGTGTGGTCGCCTACGGCGAGACGGTAGAGGGCGCGTATATGAAGATGGAGACAGTGGAACACTTCGCACAGATCGCGCTGGTCACACACCAACTCGGACGCCAACAGCCCTTGGGCGAGCAGGAACTGCAGAAGCTGATCGTGGCGCGAAGCCGCTATATGGGTGCGCATCGTTCTGCCGCAACCTTGCCTTGCGGCGTCAGTGCGAGAGGAAATCACGACCACCACAGCCGCTCCGTGTCAGATCGCCAGCCGGTGGAGGATTTGGTCGGAAACACCCGGTCCTTGGCTCGCAAGGACTGATCAAACCTGGCATCTGAAACTAACCACACTCTGGTTGCCGGACCCCGCTCAGAGGAGTTCCCAGACACCCTCGAAGTTCACGAAGTAAGGCTCAACCTTCAGGCCGGGAAAATTGGATTTCAGTAGATCGACCCCACGCTTCAGTTCCGCTTTGTGATGGGCTGCTTCGATTTTGGCGTCGCCATGGAAGGCGGCAAGACCTCCATACGTGGCACAGTCGGAATGGCTCATCAGGATCATCCGGCTGGCCTGGTGTAGACGTATGGCAAGGCGAACCTGCTCCAGGATGAAATCGCGTTCAAAGTCATTGCGCGGAGAAGCCAATGTTTTGGCGCCTCCGGCAACCACGATCATGTCGGGTCGGACAATTTTCTGCTTTTGAAGGAATTTGTTGGTGGCAAGGCGGATACGCTGGTCGAAGCAGCAGAGCACGGCAGCGTCTGCAATATAAGGTTCGGGCTGGGAATCGAAGTGAAAGACTCTCTTCATGCTGGCGCGGAACTTAGGAGCTTATTCTAACCGACACCTCCTTTGTCCGTCGCGAACGGTTCCCCACTTCCCGCAAAGTACGCGAGAAATGGGGCACCCGGCACTCTGGTCCAGCAATAAATCGTCTTTCATCAACGAGTTATTGCACCGGCTTCTTCGCTGCCGGGACGGGCACCGGGGTTTTAACCACCGCCTTCACCGGCTGCGCGGGAGCTTTGGCTTGCTGAACCGGTGCGGTTTGGACCGCGGTTTTAAATGTGGTCGTGGTACGAATCGGCTGAACCGTGGTGCGGACAGGCTGAGCCACTACCGCTTTGGCAGCGCCGGTCGTGACCACGGGCTGGGTGGTGACGGCGGGCTGTGACGCCGACGATGAGTTCATCACGGCAGTCGCGGTGCTGTTCACTGGTTGCGGCGACATCGCGTTTACCGCTGGCGCACTGGAGTAGACCGGGGATGCAACAGACGAAGTGCCTGTCATCATCGTGGCCGGGCACGGATTCGCGCTCGCCGTGGTCGTTGTATTATTTGCGACTGGCGCGGCCGCCTTCTTCCGCCCGAACAGCGATCCCAGGCTGGAGAGTGTGTTGGTCGCGTTTGAGACTTGATTGGTGGCGCTGGACGCTGTGTTCTGTAGAGTGGCGGAATTTGTGGCTCCCGCAATGTTGTTCACTGTGCCCATGGATGAGCCTGCCGTTCCAGCGATCGACCCGCATGGATTTTGACCCGCAGCAGACGAAGTGAGCGGCATTTGTCCGGGAGTTGAGGACGGCGCAGCAGCGACGCCCATTCCGTTGGCTAGTCCCTTGGTAGTGCATCAGGGTTTCTCCGCCAAGGACGAATTGGCCACCTTCAATTCGATTGATTTCCCGAATGGACAATTCTGTCTCGTAGGTTACTCCCTGCAGTTGTCCCAGACGTTCCAGAAGTTCGAAGCGCGCATCCGATGCGCCGCCGGCTGGCAGCATGAACTTCGGATCCATGCTGTTGCCGGAGATGACTCCCATGCCGCGAACCCCATTGCCGCCGTATGGGCTGAGGGCAAAGCGGTTTCCGCGATCATCGATGGCCGAGGCCGAGCCATCGACATATCCGAGGATCAGCGGCTGGTTAGTTTTGTTCTGGAAGTGCACCAAAGCATCAATGATCTTGAGTCCACCTTGTTCGCTGGTGCGGAATTCGGTGATAGTGGCGGCAAAATTAGCGCCCTCGAAACAGAGCGGACTGCCTCCGCAGAAGCCCGCGCTCTGGTTCGCGGCCGTAGCCGGTACAGTTTGAACTTGAGCCGCAGTGATCTCTCCAAGAGCGGCTATCGCCACCCACGTCAGCGCCAAGGCGCGAATACGGAAACCCCATTGAATCGAATGCATGTTCCATCCTCCTGCGTGGTAGACGCGTGCCTACCTACGTCCCCGTAGCAACTCCTGGAGAGCTGCTTCCCACTACGCATTACGCAAAGAGTCGGGGAAAACCGTCACGGATAAGCAAGAAATTTGAAGGGATGTGTTGGTAGGCTCGGCGGGCCTAAATCGCTCTCGGAGAACGCAAGAAAAACAGGCGGGGTGGCAGGAAAGTCTGTGTGATTTTCGGACTAATTAACTCTGTAGCTTGATTTCTTTCCGGCTGTCAGGCGAGAGTTCGTAGAGGACGATAGTTCGACCCGTAGCCGGAATCTCTTCCTGGCTCACGTACTGAAACCCGAACTTCTGCAACAGGTGAACTGAGACGGCATTGCTTTTTTCAACGTCGGCCAAAAGTCGGACCAGACGCAGGCGATTGAACGCGAGTTCTATGAAGGCATGGGAGGCTTCCGACGCAAAGCCGCGACGCCAGTAGGGCCGGGCAAAATAATATCCGAGATAAGCGGCTTTATGCCCGGCGGCGCGAAGGCCGCAACATCCGATGTACCTGTTTTCTGATTTCAGAACGGCCGCCCACAGCCCGTAAGGTTTGTCGGGCTTGCCGAGATAACTGTTGCGAAAACGATCCAATGCTTTCTGCAACGGCCAGGCCTGGCCTCCGACATAACGGCGAACCTCGGGATCGGTATGCATCTGAACGAACTCGGCTTCATCCTGCTTCGCATGTGTGCGAAAGATTAATCGTTCGGTTTCGAGAAAAGTCACTATGTTCCCGCTCAACGAATCGTCTGGCATACGCAACTCAGAATATGCCAGGAACATCTATGCATTGCATAGGATCAGCACGCCCGCATATCGCAACTTCCAGGGCTCTGGCGGGTTAGATAGTCCTTCTCAGGTAAATCCATGATCAGAGTGTCTGCTGCAAGCGCGTTCTTGAGTTGCTTCTTACTGTTTCTGGCCGGCTGCGGAGGGGGAAGTTCGTCTGCGCCGGGACCAACTGGCAGACTGGCTTTCGTCGGCGCCGCTCAGAGTGTGATGGCGGGTGCCTGTTCACAAGCCGCGCAAGTTCAATCGGAGAACAATAGCGGCACGGTAACCGCTACCGACCAACGACGTGAATGTTTCATTATCTTCGACGTCGGCCGCCGGAGGAATGGTTTCGTTCTATAGCGACGCGGGCTGTACACAAAGGATCAAGAGCACCGTTATCAAAGCTTCCACTTCTAGTTCCAGCTCGTTCTATTTTCTTCGCAATGTGGCATCAAACTCGACGGTCGCCATTACCGCGACGGACCCAGCTAACCAGTATTCCGTGGGGTCGCTCAACGAAACCTTCACCCGCAATCCCGCACTGACAACAGCATTTGACAGCCCGCATTTGGCCACTGGACTTTCGACCGGTGTGATCAACGTGAAGGTGTACTGCAAGCTGCCGATTTATCAGGCTGCGGGAGCTACATGTGCGGCGGGAGATGGCGTGACCGACGACACCGAGGCAATTGAGGAAGCAGTGCGATTGAACGTGGGCACCAGCTCTGTACGCGCACTGAACGGCACCAGTAGCCGGGATTCGGTGATCTATTTTCCCAGCGGAACTTATCTCATCACTAAACCGATTCTCTGGCAGGACGGTAGCGGCAACTGGGTAGCATTTCTATCATTTCAGGGAGAGAACAACTCGGACACGATTTTGAAGTTTGTCGATGGAACGGCGGGTAGCACGCAGAGCCAGAGTTGCTGGGCAAACGGAATCGCGAACTCAGTGCTCTACACGGCCTCCGATGGAAGCACTGACGGGGCCAAGCAGGGAGCGGAAGGCGGCGAGGGCGGGGACGCGTTTCGGAACAACATCAGAAATCTGACAATCGATGTCGGCAAAAACAACCCGAACATGATCGGCATCGATTACGCAGGAAGCAACAATACCGTAATCCGGAATGTGAACATCGTTTCAGACGACGGCAACGGTTGCGTCGGCCTCAATTTGTACCGGTACTCCGAAGGACCGGAGCTCTTTTCCACGTTATTTGTCCAGGGATTTGATACCGGTATCTACGGTGCGGGCGAAATCAACCAGTGTGGTACGAGTGCCGGAGACATTCGCATTTCGACGTTCGAGCACATCCATCTTCAGGATCAGAATACGGCTGGAATCAATCTTCCAGGCATGGCTCAAGTATCGATTCGAGACTTGAGGAGTGAAAATTCGGTCACCGCGATTACGGCCACAAATCCGGCCGGCGTGTATTCCAACGTTTTGACGCTCGTGGATTCTTCGCTGACCGGAGGAGCGGCAGCCTCCGCGATCGTGCTGCAACAAAGCTCTGGCGCTGCGTCGGCGCCCTATGCGTTCGTTCGTAACACTACGTCCACCGGATACACGGCGCTGAGCAATGGCGCGTTGCAGGCGATCTCCAGCACCGAATATTCCTCGCAGAAGTCCCTCTATGGAAGCGAGCACACTAGCAAGACATCGCTGAATCTGAGCATATCGGAGACTCCAGCCTTTCCGGACGACACCAAAGATGGAACAGATTACAGCGCCTGGACGTTCCCGGTGATTCCTTCAGGATGCTCCATCAATAGTGAGGAACAACCTTGCGACCTCACGGCTGCACTGCAAAACGCGATTGACAGTGCGACCTCGACCGTTGTCATTCCGTGGGGCTGGTATGGCTTGAGTTCGCCACTGGTGGTGGGAGGCGGACAAGGCATGAATGTGAAGCGCATCCTCTGTCTCGGATGTCACTTGATGCCCTTGCCATCGGCAAGCTGCCCTCAGATTGGAGACACGCAACAGTATCCGAACGGTTGCAATAATCTGGAAGCCCTCATTATTGGCGACACAAATAATCCGACCTTGTGGATCTACGGTTTGTCGCCGCACTATGACGCAGGGTCGCCGGGGAATGATCCCTTTCACTTTGGATACTCGCAGCAACCTTATCCCAATTCATCTTTCGTTCCGGTCTTCCTGAACACGACCAACAACACGTCAGTTGTTTTGCAGGATCTGGATAACATCACTTACCTCGACCAGCCACACCAGGCGGGTGGACCTTATTCCCCGGCGTATCTCGAAAGCGTAGCGTTCGGGCCCTTTATTTTTGTGAACCGGCAAGTGTGGGCGAGAAATCTTGATCCGGAAGTGGCGCCGGTGAGTCCGAAGTTTCTGGCTTGTGCCTCTGGATCAGGAACGGCCACCGGGAAATGCGGAACAAGCACATCCACCGCCAATGAGCCGATTGATTTCCTCCAGCAGGGAAATAGCCACGCGGTAGTAACCGAGACAAGTCAGAATACGGCGTCACTGTGGACCTTGGGATTCAAGACCGAAAACCGGGAGCAGCCCGTAGTCTGTCTTTACAACCAGAGCGGCGGTGGAGTACATGACGGCGCCGGACTCCCGGCAAACAGTTTGCTGGAAGTCGATGGCGGAGCGAAAGCTGAGATTGTGGGCATGGATTCCTTCGATCATCGGTTGAATTCGACAGACATCAATGGGAAGCCGATTGGAGCGGTGGTTAGCAACGCCGGCGGTGGCGTTGCGAGTCCGATCTCGGTGGAAGGCTTCTTCAGCAACGGCAGCGCTGATGAAGAATATCTCTACACCGTACAGCAATCCTATCCCGACGGCAGCACATCGTTGATCTATCAATTTGAGTACTGCGCGACTCACTCCAGCGTTTTCTGTTCTTACCCCAATGGGTCGACACCGGGAAGCGGGCCAGGATCGGCGTTCCCAATTTATGTGGGTCATTGAACATCCGTAGAGACATTTCCAGCAATGCCTCTACGGCAATCTGACTGAACCGATTAACACCTCATTCGCCTCCCAGGCGGAAACGCATGCCGGCTCGGAAGTTTGTTCCCAGCGCGGGGTATCCGACAACTTCCTGGTAGTGCTTGTCGAGGACGTTCTCCACGTTCGCATAGGCGGTGACACGCGACGTGATGGCGTACCATCCACCCAGATCGACGCGAACGTATCCCGCGGCGTGATCAATGTTATAGCTGAGAAAGTCGGAGTCGGCCCGGCGTCCGACGAAGCTTCCCGCCAGATTTCCTCCCCAGCGTGAACCAAGGTAGCCCAGCAACGTCGTAGCAGAGTGTTTGGGTCGGCGCAGCAGGGGCATGCCCACGTCATATAAAGAATTGATCGGCGCCGGATTGTCGAGGATTTCGGTGGAGGTGTATGTATACGAGGTGTTCACCAACCAGTGCGAGGTGATGTTTCCCTGCACGCCAATCTCCGCTCCCTGCGCGAAAGCGCGATTGACGTTGACATATTGTCCGATGAAGTTGATGGGATCCACAGTGACGTAGTTGATTTGGTCTTTGAACAGGTTGTTGAAGTAGGTGGCGGTAAAGACGTAACGATTGCCGACAAGATTCTGAATGATCCCGGCTTCGAAGGCGCGATTGCGCTCTGGCTTCAGACCAGGATTCGGCTCGGTGTAAGGCGGTCCAGCGAAAGTCTCTTCAAGACGAGGTTCTTTGAAGCCGGTGGCATAGGAAAAACGCAGCCGAGTTCCGGAAAAAACATGTCCCTCGCGCAACGCTAGAAATGTAGCAGCCACTCGTGGCACTCCGGTGTCCCCAAACGCGCTGTTATGGATGTAGCGCGCACCGGCGACCAGGGAAAGGCGCCCAACAGTGAACTGCTGTTGGCCATAGACGTCTTGATTCAGGCGCTGCCCGTGAGTTTGTCCGAAATTGAGATCGCCAACGAAGCCATTTTCGTTTTCGAGACGATAGCCGACGGTGGTGTGTGTCCAACTGCGCTCGGAATAGTCTCCCTGATATTCGAATCCGGCGCGGTTGATGTGATCGGCTTCGTCGGACGGAAAATCGAATTGGAAGCCAAAGGCATCGACTCGATCCGGATCTCCTGTCAGATTGAGCTCGTTGTAGCGATAGCTGTAATCGAAGGCGGTAAGTTTATGTTGCCATCCCGAGGGCGCATTCACGGTGAGTTCTGCACTGCCGATCAGAGTGTTGAGTTGCGACCATTCATTGGGATCGGGAGGGACGAGCGGATCGCCGTTGAAATTCCATTCTCCGGGAACTCCGGAGTGCGAGTTGGAGTGACGGAAGCGGACGCGAAGAGAAACGCGATCAGTCAGAGCGACACCTAAGTTGGCGCCAGCCAAAGAATCCGAATAAGCGTTGTTAATGCCTTGGCCATTGGTATTGAACTGGTTGGCGAATACGTTGTAATCGAATCGGCCATGAGCCCCTGCCAGAGATGCGTAGCCGTTAGCGGTTCCGAAGTTGCCACCGTCGGCGCCAAAACGCAGTTCCGGAGTTGGTGTGCTACCGTTGCGAGTCCATATTTGGACGACGCTGGTCATAGCGTCTGAACCGTAGAGGGTGCTCTGAGCGCCACGGAGAAATTCGAGCCGATCGGCCTGGGCGAGCGGCAGTGTCGAAAAATCGAAGGTCCCTCCCGGTTCGTTGACGGTGACACCGTCGACGATAACTTTGTTGTAGGTGGAATCGCCTCCTCGGACAAAGAGCGACGACAGGCCGCCGCGCTGGCCCGCGGAGTTCACCACTGCGCCAGGAAGGAATCGGATCGCGTCATTGGCAGCGACTGGCTGCATGGTTTGGAGTTGCTCTCCGCTGAGTGTGTCAACGCTGGCGTTCGAGGATTCGCCGGGTACAGGAGTGCGAGTCGCCGTCACGACAACGGTTTCAGCGGCGGTCGCTAAGTGAAGCTGCACCGTGGTGAAAGCATCGGACGATGAGACTTGAATTGTCTGCTCCGCGAACCCGGGAGCGAGCACGCGGACTTGGTATCGACCATCCGGAAGATTGGCAAAGACGGCTTGCCCGTCCGTGCTGGTTGCTTGCGAGGTCACGGAGCGGCCGGCGACCGAGGTGAGTTCAACTTGAGCTCCGGCGATGGCGGCAGATTGCGGATCGACGACTTTGATCCTGATTTCGCTCGCCGAGGAGAAGGTGGCAAGCACTAGAAGACTGGAGAAAACGTAAAGCAACCGCATACATCCTCCTTTGACACGCGCAAGGGGCTAAGTGTGCGGTTCGCGCCGGTCTCCTGGCTTCGCGAGTAAGGGCAAATCGCCCGATGGATGCCGGCAGCCTTCCCAGGAATGTTCCCAGTGACCGGCGGCGATGTCCTCGCTTACAGTTGCGCGGCAGCGCGGGAATTGCACCCGCTTCCCTCCTCTTGCGGAGGATGCGCGAACCAAAAGGTTGTGAAAGAGCGGGAACTGAATGAGCTGAAAATGTACGCGGTTGGGTTGAGGAAAGTCAACGTGGGGAAAAGTTGCGATAGCGACCGAGTCCGGAATCCTGCTGGCAAAAACCGTTAACGCCACCGGACGCCCAGGTTACTAAGCAAAACAGGGGAGGAACGCCAGGAAGATGACCGGGCACTCAGGATAAAATGGCGGAATGATTCCTCATGACCTGCTCGATATACTGGTTTGCCCGGCGTGCAGGAAGCCGCTGACCTACCGGCAAAACCCGGAAAGCTTAAAGTGCGAGGCATGCCGGCGCGTATTTCCCGTGAAGGATGACATCCCTATTCTTCTGATAGATGAGGCCGTAGTCGACCCAGCGTAGTGGCGTCTCGCCCAAATCAGTTTTTGTCCCACAACGACACAATTTGTCACAATCGAGACGATCCAAGCATTCCGGGTCCAAGATTCTTTCCCCTCATTGGAGTGGAAACCCCCGCAACTTCTCTTGGCAGAACGGGTTTACATATGTACAGTCGTTCCCTCCCCGTGTGTCGAAAATCCACTGTAGTTCGGCAAGTGAATTGCATGCAACGTTCGTGGTGCTCACGGAGTCTAATACCGTAAGAGCAGGTCAGCGGTCGGAGGTGAAACGACCATGAAAGAAAGATTTTCGGTGACTGAATTGACGGCTTTAAGGAACGATCTCCTGCAAGGGGGATTGATTGATTCCCGTGAGGCTGCCGAACTCTTGCAGGTATTCCTCATGGGAAGAGGCTATGGCGTTTCCCCGCAAGCGGCGTTTGACGCCGCCGGACGCGTCGAGATGTCGGGTTGTGCGATTCCCGTGTTGCAACATGAACTTGAGAACCTCGCTCTGGTGATGTAGCAAGTTCATCGCGTGTGTCCAAAATTGGACCACATGACGCGTGGATCCTGAAAAATACGAGTGAAAGCCGGGTGAACCAGCCCGGCTCTTCTTTTTGCATCCGTCGGCCTTTTTGCGTGCACCGGTGCGCTGTCTTATCCTTATGGAAATAGGGCCTATTCGAAGTGGGTTTCTGGCGCGCTTCCACGGGCGTAATACACCGGCTCGCGCTCCTGGAGGTTGCCGCCTTCCGGTCGAAAGATCCGAAACTTGGCGAGCCCCCAGCGTTGCAGCGCAAATTGTAGAGTCGTGGCGAGCACTCCTATGCCGTAGGTCACGCTGCGACGGAAGTTGATCGACGAAGCCTCGTCGAAATACTTGGTCGGGCAGGATACTTCGCCGATCCGGAAGCCAAAGTGCACGCACTGCGCCAGCATCTGATTGTCAAAAACAAAGTCATCCGAATTTTCCAGTAAAGGCAGTCGGGTGAGTACTTCTTTGGAAAACGCCCGATATCCACTGTGATATTCGGAGAGCTTGATCTTCAAAAAGAAGTTTTCAAAGGCTGTGAGAAGCCGGTTGGCAATGTACTTGTAAAGCGGCATTCCTCCCCGCAGCGCCTGCCCGCCGATGATGCGTGAGCCCAGCACGACGTCGTAAACACCATACGCAACCATGCTCGCCATGGCAGTCACCAGAAGCGGGGTGTACTGGTAATCGGGATGGAGCATGATGATAACGTCGGCGCCTGCCTCCAGAGCCTCACGATAGCAAGTCTGCTGGTTGCGGCCATATCCGTAATTCTTGTCATGAACAAAGTACAACAGCCCGAGGCGCTGGGCGACGTCGAGAGTGCGATCACGGCTGTGGTCGTCAACCAGTATGCGTATGTCGACGATTTCGGGGAGTTCGCGCACAGTAGCTTCGAGCGTCTTCTCCGCGTTGTACGCGGGCAACACCACCGCGATGCGTTTGCCGTTGATCATTCCAGTTTTTCGAAAGCACTTAAGAAACGCGACTGCGAAATTCCATTACCGTGTCACTTCATCATAAGGCTACTGGCCAGGTTATCCAAATGTTCATAGGGCCTCTTCATCACAGCGGAAAGAAGTTCACTGGGTGCGGCTCAGGCAGCCTCCATGGGTGAATGACGCGGAAAGAGTTGCAGCTATAATCGGGGATATCCTGATCGATAGGCGACTCAGTTCATTACCTCTGAACCAACAAGTCTGACGAACGTTTTAACCAATGACTTCTGCAGCTCCTACAACTAAAGCGCCCTCCAGCGGGATCGCCTACGTTCATCTGGACTTTGTGCTGACGGGAATCGTCATGACACTGCTCGGTCCCATTCTTCCCATTCTCTCCGCGAAGTGGTCTCTGGATGACGCGCAGGCAGGACATTTGTTTACCGCTCAGTTCATCAGCTCGATGTTCGGAATGTTGCTATCGGGACTCTCGGCACGGCGGTTCGGATACCGGCGCACCCTGATTTACGGGCTCGTCGGGATGGCGGCGGGGATTGCGCTTCTGGCCCACGCTAGTTGGATTGGCGGAATGATCGCTGTGAGCATCTTTGGGGCGGGTTTCGGCCTTACCACCCCAAGTGCGAACTTGTTGATCGCCAGAACCTATGCGGAAAGCAGTGCAGCCGCGCTGAGCCTGCTGAACTCGTCATGGGGAGTGGGAGCCTTGTTCTGTCCGATTCTTCTAGCGGCCGCGGAACGTAGCCATCACACTCCGGTATTTCTCAATGCGACAGCCTTCGCACTGGCGGCGCTAGCGATTCGCATCGCCGGCCTGCGCTTCGCCGCAGATTCGGAGACGCACACAAAAACAGTTAGTTCTGCCGGCACGGTCCACAGGGTTTCGAGCGGCTCTTTAGTGCTGCTGATTGCGTGTTTGTTTTTCGTTTATGTCGGGACCGAGACCTGTATGGGCGGATGGATCGCATCGTATGCGCGCCGAATCGATACCGGATCGCGATCTTTCTGGGCGGTAACGCCATCGTTTTTCTGGGGTGCCTTGTTGTTCGGGCGAACCACTGCGCCGTTCGTGCTGAAGAGAGTGCGTCCGATCGACCTGGCCAGGGTCGGAGTCTCTTTAGCCGCCTTTGGGATTGGGGTGTTGCTGGCAACAAAAATTATGGTCTTTGTCCTTTTGGGAACGACGATCGCGGGGCTCGGATTGGCGTCAATCTATCCAATCAACGTTTCGCTACTGAGTCAGTGGTTTGGAAAGATGTCCCCGCGGTTGAGTGGTGTGATCTTTTCGTTGGGAACGCTGGGTGGGGCCGCACTGCCCTGGATAGTGGGAGTGATTTCTACACGATCGGGAAGCTTGCGGCTGGGATTTGTGATTCCGCTGGCGGGAACGCTGATGATGCTGAGTTTCTACCTTCTGCAGCGGGATTCAGTTAGAGCCTCAGCGCTGGTAGAGCGGGCTTGAGAGAAAGAGCATTTTTATGCAGCAGATAACGATCAAGACCCGCAAAAAGCGGGAAGTGGTGGACGTTACGGAACAGATCGAGTCCGCGATCGAAAAAGGCGGACTTGGGGCATCTGGAGTATGCCACCTGCTGGTGCTGCACACGACTGCGGCGCTCACCACGGCGGACCTGGATCCGGGCACCGATCTCGATATGCTCGACGCCTTTGAAACCATGATTCCGAAGCTGAGATACCGGCACCCTCACGATCCGGCGCATGTGCCGGACCACATTCTGTCGGCAATGGTTGGGACTTCGGTCACACTGCCATTTCACAAAGCCAAGCTGGTGTTGGGGACTTGGCAGCGCGTGGTGCTGATTGAGCTGGATGGTCCGCGAGAGCGTTCCATTGCGGTGAGCCTGATTCGGGAGCAGTAAGCAAGGTGAAATTCGGAATCGATGACCTTTTGTCTTGCGCCCGCTTCGTGGCTAGGGGCGGATCCAATCCATCCAGTTGAGTAAAGAAACCGCCGCCCTTTTTCGCGGCGTTCCTCGTCAGAGAAGACAACCTACTTTGCGGGCGTTGACGGCGATGCTGGGGCCGTGGGTTGCAAAGCCGAGGGCGGGGCGGCGCCTCCGGGAGCTGGCCCTTGTGGGCCTCCCGTGACCAGCAACTGTTTGGCGGAGTCGGGCAGTTTATCGGCATTGGCCAGTAGCAGGCTAACCTGCCACATCTGGGTCTCCGACAACGATTGCGAGAATCCTGGCATTCCCGTGAGGCGAATTCCGTTCGCTACCTTCCAGTAGGTTTCGCCTGGCTCGTCGTCGGTCACGCCTTTACCACGAAAAAGATCTGGGGGTCTGGGGAATTCGCCTTTGGCGATTGCGGTTGGCTGCTGCAGCGGCACGCCATGGCAAACAGCACAATTCTCTTTGTAGATCTGCGCTCCTGCAACATAGTTCGGCTCGGTGGCAGGAATGGGAACGGATTTCGGCATCTCTTTCGCGACCCGTGCGTTAAGCGCCTTTTGTGCCAGCGTCTTTTCGAAAGGCATGGGTGAAGCGGAGGTGGCGACCGGGGCGTCGCCAGTTACGAAGTAAGCGTACACAGCTAGCGGAACCAGGATCAAGCCGATTACTAAACCCGCGATGAACGTCTTCAATCAATTCTCCTAAACTTCTCGGGAACAGAAGTATACAAGCAGGGGAAAGAAAAGGCATACAAAGTTAGACAGGGAACGTGCTGGAGTTGGTTGGCAAGCGCGCGGCGATTGGTGTTCGCGGCGAGTCACAGCGGACGCACCGCAAGCTGAAACGTAGAAACGCGTGTCTACACGGATCGCAAAAAAGAAAACGCCGCCTGGTTAGGCGGCGTTCGGCCAGAGCAACATTAGATTTTAGCGATGTCCACCACCGCCACCGTGTGAGCCACCACCGCCGCCGTGCGAACCGCCTCCACCGTGGGACGAGCCGCCACCTCCGTGGAAACCGCCGCCCGAACTTCCGCGTGAGCTGCCGCCGCCTCCGCCGTAGGAACTATGCGATGGCGCGGAGTAGTGTCCACCACCGTAAGAGGCTCCGCCTCCGGACGAATATCCGCGAGATCCGCCGTAGCTACTGCTGCCACCATAGCCTCCGTAGGAACCCGAACGTCCTGAGTTGCCGCTTGACGCTGAATAACTAGGCGCCGGCCTGACTGAACCGGTCGGGCGAGGAACACTGTATCCGCCACTGCGACCCGAGTTCGATGAGGGACTCGAGTAGGAGCGAGGCGAACCCGAGTAACTTGGCGAAGTGCTGCGCGCGCTCTCCGTGGGGCGAGACATGCTGCCCTCCGGAGGACGCGGCACGGACCGGCCCATCGGCGAACCGCCGCTATTTCCCATCGAACGGGATGAATTGACGGACGAGTTCGGCTCCGAAATACGGCTACCGCCGGCGGACGGAGGCCGAGGCACGTTGTGATTCATCGCCATCTGAGTAGGTTCTGAGCGCGAGGGCTCGGTCGTTCTCGAAGCAGCAGACTGACCAAAGCCTCCACCACGAGCAGAGTTGGCCACATTGGATCCGCCGCCAGGCAAACTTTGCGGAGGCCGTGGGACGGAACGTCCCGCCGGACCCGGAAGTGCACCGTTCGTATGGCCCACGTTAGATGAGGCGCTTTCGGGACCACGATTCGATCCAACCGACTCGGGGTTACGAGCAGCAGGAGATTCTGAACCACGAGAAGCCGGAGTCTCTGATCCCCGCGCACCCGTCGTTTCCGGTCCGCGAGTAGAAGCAATTGAGGATACGGAAGACGGGCGAGCCGGGCTGGCAGGCGGAGTCATCCGGCTGACCGTCGGGCGCGAAGCCGCAGCGCCAGAAGGACGCGCGGATGCCAAACCTGATCTCCCGACCATACTCTCGTGCGTCGGACTGACTTCGGGACCTCTGGCGCTTGCCGTCAAGTTATGCAAGCCATTCGCCGGAATTCTCGCCATGTTCTGATTGACCGGCAAAGAATGCTGCAAGGTCCCCGCGGATGCTGCGGTGAAGCCATTGTGCGCACCAGTAGCAAAACGAGGGTTGGCCAGCCCGTGGTTACCGTATGGCGTTACTCCGGGATGGTTGTAGTAGTTGTTGGTGATGTTCGTGATATTCGTGATCCGCGTATTGCTGATGTTGACGTTGCGGAAGTAGCCGCGGCTAAAGCCGTGTCCCCACCACGGGAAGAACGGTTCGCCCCAACCCAGCGGGCACCAACCGAAGCCCCCACCGAAACCGAAGCCGAAACCCACTCCGAAGCCCGGTCCACCGAACCACGCGACCATCGCGGGAGAGTACCAGGGGCGCGCCCAGTAGGGTCCGGGAGCCCAGCCCCAATATCCGCCAACCGTGACCCAACGACCGTAGTGGAAGGGAGCGAATCCCCAGGGAGCGTCATCGACCCAGGTCCAGCCCCAAGGGGCGACCGAAATCCAGTGACCGTAGCGATAAGGAGCCCAGCCAGGCGCGACCGAGGTCGGAACCCACACCGCTCCGTAGTCGGGAACTTCGCGCCACGTGCCGTAAGTATCAAGATCTTCAGATCCAACAACGCCAGGAGCAACATAGCGTGCTGAGACCGAGTGGTCTTCGCGCTGATCGCGCACGCGGCACCAGTCGTCAAAACCGTCAGGCTTAGGAGCGTCGTGAATCTGGTGAGCCAGGGAATTGCCACCAGTAAAGCTCGCCTGCTCGCCAGAGTGAATCTTTACAGCTGGCCCTTGGCCAGTCGCCTCGCCTTCACCCTTGCGTACGGTCACCATGGTGGTGTCGCCATTGGGATCGACATCGAAGCGGTAATCACCTGACTTGCTGACCGTGAATGCGAGATTCGGAGTATCGATCTCGTAGATTTCGCCGTTGTATAGATGATTGACGTGAACGTTTAACGTGCCCTGGTGCAATTGCACCTGCACGGTGTCATTGTTCACATTGGTTAGAGTAAGACTGGATTCGGAACTGATCCGCATGAGTCCGGTGCCGAGGTTCAATTCCGCCCGCGAGTCCTTGTCGGCCCAGATGTTGTCGGCGTTGGTCAGAGGGCGATTCGCCGAACCCTGCACCCAATCATCGACACCGCCAGGTTGGACCGAAACCGAACCGGTCATATATTGCAGACGGGCAACTCGGCCCGGGGGGTCGTCTGCCCAAGCGGCCGTCGCCAGCAGCAGTACCGCAAAAATGCCGAGATGGAATAAACGCCCGAGATACTTCATGGCCCGATTCTCCCTAGAGCCTCAGCCTACTTCCCGCCAAGCTCTAAATTCGTCTAAGTTTAAGAACCCTACTTTGGCTTAAGAGTTGCGTCGCCAGGCTGATTTGCAAGCGGCTGGATGTGCTGTATTCAGACGGTTTAAGCGCAAGCAGAGCCTCGAGCGACCCGTAAGGCGTTGGGGAGAATCAGCGGCAGAACCAACAAACGTAACCCTTTATCCGTTAACTTGTTATACACTGCCGAGCAACAGCGACCTGGCGAGCTTAATAGGCGAGCCGCAGCTGACTTGACATGGCGGACGAGAAGAACAAGCTCGGCGAGCAGACGTCACCCGATTCGGAGCCGGCAGGCAAGAAGAGGTATGAGAAACCCTCTTTCCGATTTGAACGGGTGTTCGAAACCATGGCTCTTTCGTGCGGCAAGATCAGTCCCACCGAATTTCAGTGCCGTTTCAACCGTAAGACTTCCTGACAATTTCATGAGTTGCCCAAAAGCCGGCTCGTCGGATGAAGCGAAGTTGGCTCTGGTGGCGGATTCGCTGCGATCCGGAAATGTCGTCCAGTTGCGAGCGTTGGGGGCAAGCATGCTTCCGGTGTTGTGGCCCGGCGACCTGCTTACTATCGAGCCCATTCGGTCGAGCGAATTGACTGCCGGGAAGATTGTGGTTGTGCATTGTGGCAGCCGGTTATTTATTCACCGGTTGATCCAGACCGGGAATGCAGATGGACATGCTGACTGGCTAACTCGCGGCGACTCGCTTCCGGCGTCGGACCCTCCCACAACTTTAGATCGCATCATCGGGCGGGTCACACTTGTGTCGCGCGGATCAAAATCCTTCGTTCCGAGCCATGCGTGCGGCCACCTGAGAAAACTGGTTTCAAGCATATTGGCGCAATCCGATGTCCTCCGCATAATTGTGTTACGCGGATATCGCGCTCGACAGCTACTGGGAAGACGGAGTGAAGGCAACTCTGCTGAACACCAGACTCGCTTTCCCACCATGCATCAACTTTCACAAAAATGATTTCCGCCTCGTCAGTGCCGGAGACTGTCATCATTCAGATTGGCGGAACATCCGTCGGTATTCGGAGTGACGACGCGGACTTTCGATCGATGCTGGCAGAGCGTTATTCCGGGTTCGTGCTTCCCGAAGGCCGGGCGGACTTTGAATTCGATGTCGAACTGATAGAGCCCGCTGGAATCGTCTCGGCTGATGACGATGTGCAAGTCAGACGTACCGACGAAGAGTGGGAACTCACGCGGGGAGATTTTCGCGCGCAGTGGAATGTACGAAGTGCAAGTGGCCGCGTAAAGCAATCCAACAATCCATACGCGATCGATTCGGTCCTGCGAATCGTGCATACCCTTCTTTTGGCGTCGCGCGGAGGATTTCTGGCCCACGCTGCGAGCGCAATTCGGGACGGACACGCCTTTTTGTTCGTGGGAATTTCAGGCGCAGGAAAGACCACGATTTCGCGACTCGCGCCGCCGGACGCAACCCTTTTAACCGACGAAATTTCTTATGTGGTCAGGGAGAACGGCGCCTACTTGGCCTGCGGAACTCCGTTTGCCGGAGAACTGGCCCGTGTGGGCGAAAATCAGTCCGCACCCATCAAGGCGCTTTTCTTTCTCGAAAAAGCGAGGGAGAACTGGATCGAGGATGTTGATCCCGCGGAAGCGGTTCGGCTTTTGCTCAGAAATATTCTGTTCTTCGCAAAAGATGAGGGGTTAGTGAAGAGACTTTTCGCGTCAGCCTGCGAGTTTGTAGAAAAGGTTCCCGTACGGCGGCTGTATTTTGTTCCAGACGAACGAGTGTGGCAGATAATAGGCTGATCTCAAAGGTTAGACCCAGGGAGAACCGCTATCAGCGACAAATATATCGCTCGAAGTTCCGCGATCGCCGCGCGATTGATTGGCGGCGAAATGATGATCATGTCGGCGGTGGATTCAACTTTCTTCACCCTGAATGAAATCGCAACCTTGATTTGGCAGTCAGCCGACGGGCGAACGCCCCTTTCCGACATTATTGACCACCGCATCTGCCAGTATTTCGACGTGACTCGCGAACAGGCGGCCCGGGACGCCGATCAATTCATAAGCGAATTGTCACAACATGGGGTCCTGCTGGTTTCAGACCAGCCCATACCGAATCCTTCGAGTTCCGCCACAGGCGCCGCATGAGCCTGCTCGCTGAGATGAACCAGAAGGCTCTGGCCCTGGGCATTCCGCTCAGTGTTCATCTGGATTTGACCTACCGCTGCAACGAGCGTTGCGTGCATTGCTATCTCGATCATGACGATCATGGCGAGATGACGACCGCGGAAATCGAGCGAGTTCTGACCCAGCTGTCCGATGCCGGAGTTTTCTTCCTCACCTTCAGCGGCGGAGAAGTGTTGTTGCGCAGGGATTTCTTTCATCTGGTGGAGTTCGCGCGGCGGCTGTTATTCAACCTGAAGATCAAAACTAACGGAGTGATGATCGGTGACAAGGAAGCCCTGAAGCTCCGCGAATTGGGCGTGGAACAAGTGCAGATCAGCGTTTACTCGCATCGCCCTGAGGTTCACGACGCGATCACCAAGCTGCCGGGATCGCTGAAGCGCACCATCGAGGGAATTCGGCGTCTGAAGGCACAAGGATTGAAAGTGACGATTGCCAATGTGCTGATGACGGCCAATTCGTTCGATAACAGCGGAGTGATGGCGCTGGCCAAGGAGTTAGGAGCCTTTTATTCACTCGATCCCACAATTACGCCAAAGATCGACGGAGACACCTCGATTCTGGGCTTACGAATTCCGGGCAAAGAGCTGCACGGAGTGTTTCACGACGAGCGAGTGGTAGAGAACGTTGCGGAATTCTGTGCGCCACCCCCGCCGCCAGGGGAAGATATTATGGACGGCTATCCATGCAGTGCCGGACATACTTCCTGCTACATCTCTCCGTACGGAGATTTATATCCGTGCGTGCAGTTTCCGCTTCCGAGCGGCAATGTCCGCCAACAGACATTTCTGGACATCTGGCGCGGTTCGCCACAACTATCGGAAGTACGCTCCATCCGGGCCCGCGACCTGACAACCTGCTCTAGTTGCGCTCACGTGGGCACCTGCACACGATGTCCCGGGCTGGCCTACATGGAAGGCAATATGCGGGGCCCCTCCACCGCCGACTGTGAGAAATCCTTCCAAAGAACGGGTATCCCCAGCGCCAACATGATGTTGCGAGGGACGGCCAGAAACTCTGCCGGGCTAGTCCAAATCCAGCCTCTCGCCTGAGCCGACAAGAAGCGATTTTGCTCGCCAAAAACAGGGTTTTTCGTGACCCGTTTTTCGTCTGAACGGTTACCAAAGTAAGGACCAATTTCCCGAAATCTGCGAGAAAATCAGAGCTGAAATGCTGCTGTCCGAAAACTGGATAAGCGTCTTTATTTAGGACGATAGGGTGAAATACATGCTGCAACATGGCTTGGCCGAAACGCGACAGAACTCTCGCATTTATACCGTCTTCCCTTGCATCCTTCTCTTCATATTTGTCTTCGCCGGGACGCTCTTCGCACAGCAGGCAGAGACGGGACACGTCGGGTTGCCCATGGACTGGAGCACCCGCCACCTGCTTTTCACGAATCACGGTTCGGTGGAAGACAGAGTTGAAGCAATGCGGGATCCCCGCTTCTACCTAAACTGGCTGCAGCGAACGCCGCACGTAACTCCTCGCCGGGTGGACGGCACGCCCGATCCGATTTTGAACCATCGCAAACCCATTCGAGTCGATTGGGCCATGTCACTGGGTCCGAATGGTGGCATGCCGGTCGGCGAGAGTCCGGCGAAGTATGGATTCAGTGAATCGGGCTACAACTGCACCAGCGACTTCGTGGTCTACACGATCTCGGCGACGCCTGGCACTGGGCAAGCAAACATAGTCGCCTTCAACAATCTCTACACAGGTACAACGTCGTCCTCTTGCCCATACGGTCCGCAAACTCCTCCAACGACCGATTACACTCAACCGACTTTCATGTGGTCCTATGCAGCAGGAAGTTCTCCCTCATACTTGTCCCCTACGCTTTCACTTGATGGTAAGAAGGTCGCCTTCGTGGAAAATGGAACGGCCGCGACGTTCGATGTTCTCACCTGGGTAGCCGGACAAGGCACTGATGCGACACATCCTGCGACTCCGGGAAGCGGCGGCTCGGCGCTGGTCAAGGTGAACTACACGACTTCAAGCGCAGCCAACTGTAGTGCGAGCGCAGCCAACAGCAATTCTTCACCATACATCGACTACACCAACGACGACGCCTATATCGGAGCGGACAACGGAAAGCTTTACAAAATCAGCGGGGTGTTTAACGGCACGCCAACGGTGCAATATTGCGTCACCGTGAAGGCAAACGCGTTGCTGACTTCTCCGGTATACGACCAGGTCTCAAACCAAGTGTTCATTTCGGACGGATTTTCCGTTTATTCCTACACGCCGGGTGCAACGTCTTTTACGGCAAACGGGTCGATCGTGGTGTCAGCGGCAACGACCGGCGATCCAATCGTCCTGTCTCCCATCGTGGATACATTTAACGGCTTTGTCTACGTATTCTCCGGCTCAGGTTCCGGAACAACCAAAGCCGATACGATCGTCTCCCAGATGAACCTCGCGCTCTCTTCCCAATCGGTGGCTGCGATCGGGCCCCAGAGCACCCAGTTCATTCTGGACGGCGACTTCGATAACGCTTACTTCACAGCTGGTCCGAAGAGCGGTGCAGGAACGCTGTACGCGTGCGGAACGCAAAGCGGCGGAACTACCGGAACCAAGCCTAGTTTGTATGCACTATCATTTTCGTCGCCAAATGGAATCATGAATGCTACCCCGGCGATGTCCAACGACACCAAAATCAATGGTGCATCGAATCCCGCAGGAACGTGCTCGCCCCTCTTGGACTTTTTTGACGGAACGACGGACAGACTCTTTGCTGGTACCGGCACCTATAGCGGCACAACCGGTGCGAACCTGGTAACCGAGTGGACTACGACATCTCAAATCACTTCCAACACGACAAGTCCAAACGCCAGCGCTACCGGCTACTGGGGAGGCACCAGTGCTTTCACCATCGACAACGTGAGTCTTGCTCCGCAGACCACCAGTATTTACTTCGGCACACTACACGCTCCCGCCAGTGGAACCGCTCCATGTGGAACGGGTAACTACTGCGCGGTCAAACTGACGCAGTCCGGTTTGCAGTAAAGGTTAGCGAATGCGAGTATTTTGCTATTCCGCGCCGGAACCTTTGACTTTGATCGCTTTCGACTTCGACTTCATGTAACGTGAGTCTCCGCTGTACGTCGCGACGATTTTCTCCGTGTCTTTGGACTTTCCTGGGACCGAAACATCAGAAAGTTTGGCTTTCGCCTCAGTCCCATTCAGCAGGACGCCGAGCTCAGCGTGGATGTCGCTGCTGATCAGATCGGGCGTGCCGTCTCCGTTGAGATCTGCTACCGTCACCTGATATCCCTGTGATTGGCCGGTGTCGTAATCCTTGACCGGTTTGAATGTTCCGTCTCCATTGCCGATGAGAACACCGATTTGGGGTGGCTGGTAATAGGCAACCGCCAAGTCCGGGATTCCATCGTGATTCAGGTCACTCACCGCAATTGCGGAGTCGACGCCGCTGACCGTATAAGTAACCTGATTCTCGAAAGTACCGTCACCGTTGCCCAGCAAGACGCCGACAGTCTGGTCCGCGTAGTTGGCCACCAGTAAGTCCTGATTGCCGTCGTGGTTCAGATCGGCGGCCGTCACATACTCGACCTGGTTACCGGTTCCGAAGGTTTTCTGCGCATTGAAAGTGCCGTCTCCCTTACCCAATAAGACGCTCACAGTGTTCACGTTGTCATTGACGACCGCGAGGTCCAGAAATCCGTCGTTGTTAAAGTCTCCAGTCGAGATGGAGTACGGACCGCTGCCGACGGCATAGGCCACAGCCGCCTTGAATGTTCCGTCGCCGTTGCCTAAAGAAACGGAGGCGGTATTCGCGAAGTAGTCGATGCTAGAGAAATCGAGAATGCCGTCGCGGTTGAAGTCGCCAAGAGCGATCGCCACGGGCAGCCCGCCGATTGTGTCGTTCAGCGGCGTTTGGAAAGTGCCATCACCATTGCCTGGAAAAAGAGCGACGACGCCGTCCTGGCTCATCACAGCCAGGTCAACAATGCCGTCGTTGTTGAAGTCGCCCGCCAAGATGCTGCTGGCAAAATAGTCCGCGGGATAGGAGACTCCGTCCTGGAACTGCCCATTGCCTTTGCCGAGGAAGATAACGAGAGAGCTCGGGCCAAAAGCCGCATCGGCAGCGGCCACATCCGGGAGTCCGTCGCCATTGAAGTCAGCAACGACCGTCTCGGCGGGCATTCCTTGGGCATTGGTGTTTATGCCCGCGCCGAAACCGCGGGTCGCGACCTTACCGAGGGGCGCGCTGCCCAAGTCAGTGCTTGTGGTGATGTCTGTGAAATCGACCTTCTGCGTAGGTGTCGCGAAACCGTAGCCTTGAACGGTTGCCGTAAAATCGTAATTCTTGGAGTTCTGCTGATTCGGCTTGGCGGTAAGCGTCGTATTGCTGCCGGTCTTTCCCGTTACTTTCAACTGGACTGCCTTTGATGTGACGGGCTTGGGTGATTTTGCGGTTCCGGCGTAAACGGCGGTTAACGAGTGTGTTCCCGGGCCGAGGATGGTGGTTAGTATCGCGTTGCCAGTTTTGTATCCCTTGGCAGGTTTATTACCGACGACTTGGGCGCTGGCCAGAGGTATTTTGCCATCGAGGAAGGTCACCGTCCCTCCGGTGGCGGCCTTTTTGTTGGTGGTGACGCTCGCGGTCAGAGTTATCTTTTGCTTCACCTTCGCAGAACTCGGGCTGACAGCCAACTTGATCGCATTCACTGAAGTCGCGGAGGCCATCTGACCTCCAGAGATCAATGCGGCACACGCCAGTAAGATCGCGAGACTTTTCGAGAAAGTCATTTGACTAAAGATTTTCATACCCCACCCCTTGCACGGACTTGTTGAGGACGCTGTCGCGAGAACCGCGCCAGAAGGCGGATTTCGCCGGGTACCGACTATACCTCCGGTTTGGGAGCATGTCTATCGGAACTGGGGAAGGAAGATGCTAATTGCGCTAGAATGTAGGTCGCAAGGGGTGGCACCCAACTAACTTCAGCTACGCCTCTCTGGGATTTTCTTGTATGTTTTCAGGCATGCAAACCCTCACTTGTTGCATCCTTGCCACGGTTTGTACGGCTCTGCCTGCTTGGTCACAAAAATTAGTCGGAACAAAGACGGTGTTCCGAACCGAAAGCCACGAGATCGTGATCGAGCGCTTTGATCCTGCGCCGAGGGGAACTCACGATGCAGTCATGCTGGTGCACGGCGGAGGCGGTCCCGATGGGGAATGGAGAAAAAGCGGAATCATTGAGGCCCTGGTGGGGAAGGGCTACTCCGTGTTCGTGCCGCATTACTTTGACGGGCCCGGCGGTAAGTGGGATTTCACTGACAAGCCCGACCAGTTTGTCGCGTTCATAAGGACACTGAACGACGCGTCGCGCTACATCGCGATGCAACCGGAGATCGATAACAAGGGCATTGGGTTAGTCGGAGTATCGCTCGGAGGCTACCTCGTTCTGGGGTTAGCCGAAGAAGAGCGAAGCCATCCCCCGCCTCATCGCTCGCCGGAGATCAAGGCCGTCGTGGAATGGTATGGGGGCATGCCGGGGTTCGCCGTCAGCCGTATGACAACCATGCCGCCGGTGCTTATTTTACATGGAGAAAATGACGATGTGGTTTCCGTCAAAAGGGCCCGCGACTTGGAGCAACTCCTGAAAGAGAAGAGTTTGTCATATGAGATCAAGATCTATCCCGGTCAAGGACACGGGTTTAGCGGTGGAGATTTGCTGGACGCGAATCGACGTATGGCATCGTTCCTGTCCAAGTATTTACGTTGATTGAATCAATTTTGCTTTGACAATCCGATCGGGTTCGCTATTTTTGAATTCGTGATTCATCTGGCTCATCATCTCCACCACCATCATGCGCACAAGCGCATTGGCGGAGGTGTTTGGCTGAGCTAGCGTAACACCTAAAAAGATTCCGGCCCGCTGATGCGATTCAAGCTCAGCGGGCTTTTTGTTTTTGGAGACAAAACCGGAAGGACATGTATGGAAGAAGATCTTGATTTTGACAAGATGCAAGGCCTCGTACCGGCTATTGTGCAGGATTCTGCGAACGGTGATGTGCTCATGCTGGGGTTTATGAATCGCGAGGCCTTCGATCGAACCTGTCAGACAGGCTATGTAACGTTTTTCAGCCGCACCCGCAACCAGCTTTGGACCAAAGGCGAAACCTCTGGCAACCGGCTAAAGATTGTCTCCGCATCCATCGATTGCGATCAGGATACCCTCTTGTTGCAGGTCGAAGTTCAAGGCTCTGGCCTGGTTTGCCACGAAGGAACGCGTTCCTGCTTCACGAAGACCTTTCTTCCGGACGACGTCGGGTCAACAAAACCGAGAGAGAAGGCGGTGCCGCTCATGAAGATCCGCCTCGGCATTCCCAAAGGCAGTCTGCAGGAAGCTACCTTGCAGCTGTTCGCTCGCGCCGGTCTGCCCAGTCTTCACCAATGCGCGTTCCTACTTCGCGACCACTGGTGATCCGGAAATCGAGTGCATGCTGATCCGCGCACAGGAGATGGCCCGCTATGTCGAGCATGGCGTCCTTGATGCCGGGCTTACGGGCCTCGATTGGGTGATCGAGAGCGGCCTCGAAGTGGTCACGGCTGCGGACTTGATTTACGCGAAGCAGAGCCGGGGCAAAGTGCGCTGGGTGCTCGCCGTTCCCGAAGATTCGCCCTATCAGCGCACTGAAGATCTGAGCAAATGTATTGTTGCCACCGAATTGGTGAGCGTCACGCGAAAGTACTTCGAGAACAAAAATATTCCAGTGGAGGTGGAGTTTTCCTGGGGCGCGACTGAGGTGAAGCCGCCCATGCTGGCCGACGCCATCGTCGAAGTAACCGAAACTGGGAGTTCCTTGAAAGCGAACCGCCTGCGAATCATCGACACCGTGCTGGAATCAAACACACAGATCATCGCCAATCAGAGCGCCTGGAACTGATATGTCGAAAACGCCGGAAAATTGAAAATCTCGCACTCATGTTGCGCGGCGCGATGGATGCCCAGAATCGCGTTGGGCCTGATGTTGAATGTCCGGAAAGAGGATCTGGCAGCCGTGCTCGCGGTGCTGCCCGCGCTAAAGAAACCGACTATCTCTACTCTGAGCGATGACGATTGGCTCGCCGTAAACACTGTCATTGAAGAATCCACAGCGTGGCAGGTCATCCCTCGATTGAAAGAAGCCAAGGGACAAGGCATCGTCGAGTATCCGCTCAACAAGGTGGTTCTGTGATGCGCATCCTTTCCGGTGCCGCGGCTGAGGCTCGAGTGCGCAAGCTGGCCGCTCGTGGATCGCGTTACGCGGAGGTCGAACCGTCCGTTCGGAAGATTGTCGACGACATACGCCGGAACGGAGATCGAGCCTTGCGTACGGTATGCAAAACGGTGGGACGGCTTATCTTCAGGCAAGCCCCGCTGCAGGTTCCCGAACTGGAGATCGACACGGCGTGGAAATCCGCTCGAGCGCTGAATTGAAACGCGCATTGCGCACAGCGGCAACAAACATCCGCCAGTTTTGCGCAGGGCCAAAAACCAGCGGACTGGATGTCGCACTCGCAAAGGGAATCTCCGTAGGTCAGATCGTGCTGCCTTTGGATTCGGTGGGATGCTACGTCCCCGGCGGCCGGTACCCGCTGGTTTCGACTTTGCTGATGACGGTCATCCCCGCGCAGGTCGCCGGCGTGCAGCAATATCCGCGTGGCATCTCCACAGCCGCGGGCAGAAATGCTTGGTGGCTGCTGGAATGCTCGGTGTAACAGAAGTTTATCGGGTCGGTGGAGCACAGGCAATTGCGGCGCTCGCCTACGGAACAGAAACGATCGCTCGCGTGGATAAGATCGTTGGGCCAGGAAATCTGTATGTCACTGCCGCCAAGAAACTAGTCTGCGTTCGATTGTTCGATCGACTTTCCTTGCCGGTCCAACCGAAGTTTTGGTCGTTAGTGATTCGTGGCAACCCCGAATTCATCGCTGCCGACTTGGTCGCACAGGCCGAACACGATCCGGAATCATTGGCGCTCTTTATCACGACTCGGATAGAGCTGGCTCAGTCAAGTAGCGCGAGCGACGAAGAAATTCAGCGCAAGACAACGTGGTCGCACGGCAGTCTCTGCAACAGAATGGCGTGCATTTTCGTTGCCGACTCGCGCTCGCCAGAGCTTTGAGTGGGCTAATCGAGTCGCAGCGGAGCACCTCACGATTGATGCTGCCGACATTAGCGCTGGTCCACAATGCGGGATCGGTCTTTGTTGGCGACTATTCACCCCAGGCGGCGGGCGACTACGCTTCCGGCCCCAATCATGTTCTGCCGACGGGCGGATCAGCGCGATTTCGCGGTGGGCTCAGCGTTCTCGATTTCGTGAAGCTCATCAGCGTTCAGAAACTCTCGCGCGCTCGGGCTGAGAGCAGATTGCACCAGCGGTTCGATGTCTCGCCAATGCAGAAGGCTTGAAGGCGCATGCGGATTCGATCCGCACAAGGTGTCGCCCATGCTTGAAGCGCGTGAAGCGGTGCGCAATCTACCGACCTACCATCCGCCCCTTGGTGGACGCGACGGTCTACGTCTCGATTTCAACGAAAACACGGTGGGCTGCTCGCCGCGGGTCTTGGCGACGATTGCGCGAAATAAGCGCTGAAAAAATCGCGCTGCTATCCCGAGCGCGAGACCGGTTGAAGCCGTCTCGTGGCCCATTATCTCGGCATCGAGCCCGAAACGAATTGCTGCTGACCAACGGAGTCGATGAAGCCATCCACTTGCTCTGCGAATACTTTCTTGCAGCCCGGCGACGAAGCCCTCATCGTGGTGCCGACGTTTCGCCATGTACGAGATTTCTGCGGCAGCCACCGGTGCACGAGTTGACATTGCCGTCCCTGCAGAAAAGGATTTCCGATTTCCCAGTGCCGAGTCTGCTCTCCAACGTCACACGTCAACACACGGCTTGATCGCGATCGCCAATCCGAACAATCCGACGGGCACCGTTGCCGGATCGAGCGAAGCTTGCTTGAGATTGCCAGCCGCGTCACCGCAAGCGGCAATCCTGGTAGATGAAGCCTACTTCGAGTTTTACGGAGAGAACGTTGCTCGAGACAATGGCGCATACTTGCCGAACCTGTTCGTGGCCAGAACATTTTCCAAAGCTTATCGGACTGGCCGGTCTTCGCATCGGCGTGCTCGCGGGAGATGCAAAGCACATCGCAATGGTGAGTCAAAATCGCCTCGCCATATAACGTCAATGGCGTGGCTCTTGCCTGTTTACCCAGCGGCACTCGCGGATCAAAATTATATTCGCGACTATGTTCAGGCAAGTTTGCCACGGGACGCGACGAGCTTGAGACAAGAGTTCGATCAGTGGGGCATTCGACACTGGCCAAGTCAAGCCAATTTCGTGCTCGCGAGCTTTGGTTCACAGAAAGACCGCGTTCATACAGTCCATGAGGACGCGTGGCATTCTGGTGCGCGATCGTTCACGCGATCACGGCTGCGAGGGCTGTGTCCGCATTACGCTCGGAACTGCTGAGCATACAGCAGCGACTGTTGCAGGCTTTGCGCGAGACGCTGACTGAGATTCGATTGCAACAGAGGTGGCCGCCACATGAGACGAGCCGCCGATTCGACGCACTACCAAGGAAACCGATATCAATGCCGTCCTGGTCATCGAAGGCCATGGCCGTTACAAGATCTCCACTGGAATCCGTTTCTTCGATCACATGCTCGAACTGTTTGCTCACCATGGCGGCTTCGATCTTCAGCTCAAGGTTAAAGGTGATCTCGATGTTGATCAGCACCACACCGTAGAAGATGTCGGCATCGTGCTCGGCCAGCTGTTCGATAAAGCGCTGGGGACCAAACGCGGAATTCTCCGAGCTGGTTATTTCGTGATGCCGATGGATGAAACGCTTGGGCCTAGCCGCCGTCGACTTTTGCGGACGAACTTCCGTTACCGTGGATACGAAGGTTCGCGTCCGTCTCGTGGGCGATCTGCAAACGGAGTTGGTGCACGACTTCTTCGACGGCTTTGCGCGAGGCGCTCGCGCCAGCGTGCATGCCCGCGTACTTTATGGCCGCTCCAATCATCACAAGATCGAATCGTTGTTCAAAGCCTTTGCGCGCGCGCTGCGCGCCGCCTGCTGGCGCGATCGCCGCATGGCGCGGTTGCTGCCCAGCACGAAGGGATTGCTCTAATGATCGCAGTGATTGATTATCGCGCGGGAAATATTACTTCGGTGAAGAAGGCGCTGGACTCATCTGCGGGCAGACGCTGTTGTCACTCGCGATCCGAATGGTAGTTGCCCGTGCGGACAAAATTATTCTGCCCGGTGTCGGCCACTTTTCGGCCACAGCTATCCTGGACAAGATGGGCTGCGTGGCGCTATTCTTGCGCAGAATCGAAAACGGAGTGCCATTTCTCGGTGTTTGCGTCGGGATGCAGTGGATGTTTGAATCGCAGCGCTGAGGCGCCTGGAACCCCAGGCCTGGGTGTGTTTTCCGGGAGCATGTGGCCGCTTTGCGCAGGGTGTCAAGTCCCCCCATGTGGGATGGAATTCGCTTAACCTGTCGTGACGGCTCACGGTTGCTTCGAGGCATCCCTTCAGGCTCTTTCGTGTATTTCACCCACTCTTACTCTGCGCCGATCGTGAAGGCCACCGCTGCGAGTTGTGAATACGGTGGCGAGTTCTCCGCGCGGTCGAACAGGATAATTTGTTCGGAGTGCAATTCCATCCCGAAAAATCGGGGGACATTGGGTCTGAGGGTTCTGGACGAATTTTTGCGGATCTGCTCATGCTGACCAAACGAATCATCGCCTGCCTGGATGTAAACGCTGGACGCGTCGTGAAGGGCGTGCAATTCGAACAACTGCGCGACGCCGGCGATCCGGCAGAACTTGGCTTCCGCGCACAGCCGCGCAGGAGCCGACGAGGTGGTGCTGCTCGATATCTCTGCTACGCGCGAGAACCGCGCAACCTCTGGCCGATACAGTTCGCCAGAACCGCGCAGCAGCTATTTGTTCCGTTCACCGTGGGCGGTGGCATCCGCTCTCTTGAAGACGCCATGGCGGTCTTCGAAGCGGGCGCCGACAAGGTGAGCATCAATTCCGCAGCACTGGCTGATTCTTACTCTGATCACTCGGATTGCAGAACGATACGGTTCACAAGCTGTAATCGTCGCCATCGACGCCAAGACGCTTAGACGGCGAAGCGAAGTTCGAAGCTTACGTCAGTGGAGGCAGAAAGCCTACTGGACGTGATGCGGTCGCTTGGGCTCTAGAGGCTGAAGAGCGTGGCGCCGGTGAAATTCTACTCACCTCGATGGATCGGATGGCACCGGCGCCGGTTTCGATTGCGACTTGACCCGGGCGTGTTTCCGAAGCCTTAAACATTCCCGTGATCGCCTCAGGAGGTGGCGGAAATACGCAAAGCTTCGTTGACGTGTTTCGGAACTGGTAAAGCCGATGCAGCGCTTGCCGCTTCCATCTTTCACTTTCGGTCTGCACTAGTCTCGGCGATCTCAAACAAGAACTTCAAAACGCGGGCATCCCGGTACGTTGGCCATGCTGATACCCTCGATCGATCTAATGGGAGGCAAAATTGTTCAGCTGGTGCAAGGAGAGCGCAAAGCGCTCGAATTCGACGACTTACGAAGAGTGGATTACGCGCTTCTCTTCGTTCCCGCTGGTTCAACTTATCGATTTAGACGCTGCCCTTGGCACCGGCCACAACCGCGAACTCGTGGCCGAGTTTACCCGCGCGTCTTCCCTGCCAGGTAGGCGGAGGAATCCGTTCCTTTCCGGCGGCTGAACGCTGCTTTCCGCCGGCGCGCGTCTCTTCATTATTATCTCTTCACTGCTTCGCTACTATAAACCCTATGTGTACTTCTCTAAAGAAGCCACGCGAGCCTTGTGTTTCTATAAGCTAGTCTCTACCATCTACACCAAAAGCTATCTAATCTCTATTCTCTTATAGAGAGAACTATTTTCTATCACTCCTCTCTATATGATCACCTCTTTATAGTCTTTTTGCTATACATTCTTATACACTCACATTGATACCTAAGATCTGATACAAAACATTCCCCTCTACTTGTTGACCAAGCTCCCGCTAACAACGAAGAAACAACTCATCGTAACTAGAGAGATTTCAACCTTTGAGCAAATAAACCAACTTACGTTCTGCAATCGATGCTGTTTTCTTCTATTCGGGAAAGATCAAGCTAGCCTCCCACGAAGACTAGACCGAAAAGACTCCGGCTTGCGGTACCATCTATGGCGGTGGGAGGTACCAAAATGAGATCAAGAAAACACCGCTTGTCTGCTCGATATGTGTTTCCTTTTCTGTGTGGCGTCCTGACCCTGGTCGGACAAGCGACGGCACAAAGCTCGATCGTGCAATCGGCAACCGGATCGAGTTCGGCACTGGTCGGCCAATTGACCAAGGGACTCTCCGTCACGCCCACCCAGGCGCGCGGTGGCGCCGGAGCTCTGTTCGCTTTGGCGAAGACCCGTCTAAGCACTGACGAATTCAGCAAAGTGTCGGCTGCGGTGCCGGGCATGGGTGGTCTGCTGAAGGCCGCGCCTGCATTGGGTGGGCATTCGGAATTTTCGAGCTTGGAAAGTTCTTTGCCGGGGAACATGGGTCGTATGGCGCAGGTTGCAGAAGCTTTCCACAAGCTGGGTCTTTCCCCGGAAATGGCTGGCAAGTTCGTTCCAGTGATGAGCAAGTTCGTGGAATCCAGAGGCGGGTCGAGTACCGCCTCGTTGTTGGAGAAAGCGCTGAAGTAGTCGAGCGTCCTCGAGAGACCAAGGCCCAATATCACGCGTACGTGCCAGCGCCTGCGCAGCTTTCGAAATCAGTATCTTCAGGGTTGTTTGAGAGTGTAGTGCAAGGCGGGAAGACTTCTCAGAGTCGCCGCAGCAGCCTCGGGTGTGATGTCGCGCTGTGGACCCGCCAGCATCTCGTAGCCGACCATAAATTTCCGGATCGTGGCCGAACGCAAAAGAGGTGGATAAAAGTGCGCGTGCAAATGCCACTCCGGGTGTGCCTCACCATCGGTCGGCGCCTGATGAAAACCCATCGAGTACGGGAAAGGTGTCTGGAAAAGATTGTCATAACGGGTGGTGAGCTGTCTGACGATATCTGCCAAAGACCTTCGCTTTTCGGCCCCGAGCGAACTCACATCGCGGATGTGAGCCTTGCAGAGCACAAGCACTTCATAAGGCCACACCGCCCAAAACGGCACGATTACCACGAAGTCCTCGTTCTGGATGACGATGCGCTCCGCAGTCTTCGTTTCTAGTCGCAGGTAGTCGCAAAGCAGGCAATCGCCATGGTGGTCCAGATACTCCTGCTGGGATTTCTGCTCCTTAAGCGGCTCATTGGGGATGGTCTGGTTCCCCCAGATTTGGCAATGCGGATGTGGATTGCTACAGCCCATGATCTCGCCGCGATTCTCAAAGATTTGCACATACTTGATGAAGGGAACTGCGCCGATCTCGGCATACTCTTTCGCCCACACGTCAACCACGGCATTGGCCTCCGGAACTGTCATTCGTGCCAAGGTCAGGTCGTGGCGGGGTGAAAAACAGACAACCTTGCAGATTCCAGCCTCAGATTCAGCAAGCAGCAATCCGCGTGCCGATTCGTCTTGCCTGGCAGCTCTAATGTCCGGCGTCAGCGCGGGGAAGTCGTTGGCGAAAACGAATGTCGATTCGTATTTCGGGTTGCGAAGGCCTCCGGCACGCTCGTTACCCGGACAGAGATAACAATCCGGATCGTAAGTCGGAGTAGTTGGGGCGCCGATCTGTTCCGCGTGCCCCAACCAAGGTCTCTGCGTGCGGTGCGGAGACACTAATACCCATTCGCCGGTAAGCGGATTACATCGACGATGTGGTTGCTGATAAAGATTTCCCAGCTTCAATCCGATACCAACTCCGGTTTCGGCTTGGACGCCTTACACTGACGTTACCCTATTTAAGTTGGGTGTCCAAGTTTTCGAGTGTAACGTTTGGGTTGCAAAAATGGCGGCGACAGTTTGAATGATTTGCACCACGGAGCGGAGTTGATGAATTGACTCAGCAATCTACTAATTTCCAGGCTCGGCCCACTGTGTTCAGCGCTCCGGGGCGAGTCAATCTAATTGGAGAGCACACCGATTATAACGACGGATTCGTGATGCCCACCGCCATCGGCCTTCGAACCACGGTTGCGATGTCGCCCCGCCCCGAACGCAAGCTGCGGATTCAGTCTCACGAATTTTCCCAAGTCTTCGAATTCGATCTGGATGATCTGCCTCAACACGCAACCGGTTCGTGGTGCGACTACGTGCTAGGAGTCGCCATTATGCTGCAACGCCAGGGTCACAAACTGTCCGGAGCGAATCTATCGGTGCAGAGTGAGGTGCCCATTGGCGCCGGCTTGAGCTCTTCGGCGGCAATTGAAGTGGCCAGCGCACTTGCACTCCTCAGTCTGAGTCGTTCGATGCTGCCTTTGGTGGAGATAGCTAAGCTCTGTCAGCACACCGAGAACGATTTCATTGGGGCTCGCGTTGGCATTATGGATCAGTTCGTCGCGTGTTCGGGGAAGTCCGGCCACGCTCTGCTTTTGGATTGCCGGAGCCTCGATTTCGAACTGATTCCGATTCCTGAAACGGTTCGAATGGTGGTTTGCAACACCATGGTCAAACACCAGCACGCAGGCGGCGAATACAATCAGCGCCGCAAGCAGTGTGAGGAGGGAGTGAGGATTCTGGCTCGATGGTATCCGGGAATCCGCGCCTTGCGCGATCTTTCCATCGAGCAGATCGCTCAACATTCCAAGGATATTCCCGAGACAATCTACAAGCGTTGCCGTCACGTAGCGGAAGAAAATCACCGAGTACTGGACGGTGCTCGCTCTCTCCGTGCCGGCGATTTGCGCGCCTTCGGGCAACGAATGAGAGAATCGCACGAGAGTCTTCGCGACCTGTATGAAGTCAGTTGCAAAGAACTCGACATCATGGTGGAGGCAGCCGGGGGCCTTCCTGGTTGTTACGGCGGACGAATGACAGGGGGCGGGTTCGGTGGCTGCACCCTGAATCTGGTGGATGCGAAAAGCGCCGACGAGTTCGCCGCTCAGATCTCCGAGGGCTACCAACGCGAAACAGGTATTAAACCAGTTGTCTATATTTGTTCGGCGGCTGATGGCGCCAGGGTCGAGCCCGGTTCGGAGTAGCTGCCTGCCGGCGAAGTTCGAACTACAGACGGAACCTTTCCACGTTGTTTCCTATAATCAAGGTGTCATGAACCAGAGCGTCGCTTCTGCGTTCAAGTGGCTCTTCGACGGACAGCAGACGCCGCCAGAGCGTCTGATTTCCCGCTGGCTATTTCTCCGCGCGCTCGGCTTCATCTACTTTTCGGCGTTCTTCTCTCTGATGTTTCAGATTCGTGGTCTTATTGGCCCCACGGGCATTCTGCCGGCTGCTGATTATCTGCATACAGTTGCGCAATCCTTCGGCCTCTGGCAACGAATATGGTTTGCTCCAACTTTATTGTGGTTCGGCAGCGGTTCAGCAATGCTCGGTTTTATATGTTGGACAGGGATGGTGGCCTCGCTGTTGTTGTTATTCAATCTGTGGACACGAGGAATGCTCGTAGTCTGTTTTGTTTGCTTCTTGTCGTTCGTCAGCGCGGCACAAGATTTTTCCGGGTACCAATCCGACGGCATGTTGCTGGAGGCTGGGTTTCTCTCCCTGTTTCTCGCCCCGTCTGGACTTCGCCCGGGCATGGGTCGTACACATCCGGCGTCGCGCGCCGCCGTGTTTCTGCTGCTGTGGGAATGGTTTCGCATCTACTTCGAATCAGGCGCGGTCAAGATTCTGAGCGGCGATCCGCAGTGGCGAAATTTCACCGCGATGGACGAGTACTACCAGAACGGACCGCTGCCGACCTGGATCGGATGGTACGTGCAGCACCTGCCCCACTGGTTTCATGCGGGATCGGTTTATGCCACGCTCGCTCTGGAACTCGGTCTGGTATGGATGTTGTTCTTACCACGACGCTGGAGGATTGCGTGCTTTTTTATCGTGACTCCATGGCAGGTTGGCGTGATCCTGACGGCGAATTACGCGTTCTTGAACTATCTGGTTCTCAGCATGGGTGTATTACTTCTCGATGATCGCTTCCTGCTGCGCGTCTTGCCGTCAAAATGGCGATCTCAAATCCAATCTCGTTTGGCTGGTGAAGAAGCGATATCCACCTCAGCAGTAAAGACGTGGAAGATTACCTTCAATCGGCATTGGCGCACGGTGAAGATTTCCTTTAGCACGATCATACTGGCGTGGGTTTTCTATGTAACAACAGCTGAACTCATTTGGATGTTCGCCAAAGTGCCTCTCCCTACTTCTCCAGTCGCGGCTCTTGAGCCCTTTCGGATCGCGAACTCTTATGGTCTTTTTGCAGTGATGACGCGCGGGCGTTACGAGATTGAATTCCAGGGTTCAACGGACGGAGTGAATTGGGTGCCATACCTATTCCGCTTTAAGCCGCAAGCCTTGGATCAGCCACCCAGGATCTACGCGCCGTACCAGCCACGCTTTGATTGGAATCTATGGTTTGCTTCCTTAGGCTCCTGGCGTGAGTACCCGATCGTGCCGAATACCGAGGTGCGCCTGCTCTCGAACGATTCGGATGTGCTTCAACTGTTTGCTGACAACCCGTTTTCGAACAGGCCCCCGCTTCAGATTCGGGCTGTGCTCTGGCAATACTGGTTTACGACGATGGCGGAGAAGCGTACCACGGGAATGTGGTGGCGGAGGAAACTGTTGGGCTTGTATGCACCCACATTGGAACGTGAACCGGATGGAAAGATTAAAGTGGTCGAGTGGCCGGCAGTTTCGGCGCGGGATTAGTTTGGCAAACTGGACAACAAGCTCGATCGAGGTTTTGCAATGAGCCAGAAGGCATGCGTAGTCGGTTCCGGTCCGAATGGGCTGGCGGCAGCTATTGCTCTTGCACAAGCTGGCTTGAAGGTCCACGTATTCGAAGCTCAACCGTCACCGGGGGGCGCGGCCCGGGGAATGGAATTAACTCTGCCGGGATTTCTCCACGATTTTGGATCCGCTGTCTACCCGCTCGGCGCCGGATCGCCTTTCTTCTCTTCCCTCCCTATGCGGGATCACGGGCTGGAGTGGATCCATTCCCCGGCTCCGCTGGCGCATCCTTTAGACGACGGCACAGCCGTAGTTCTGGAACGCGACTTGGAAAATGCCAAGGCGTCGCTCGGAGTCGACGGCAGCGCCTGGGATCGGCTTTTTCGTCCGTTTGTAGAACACTGGACCGATTTCGCGCAGGAAGTCCTCCGGCCCATTCCTTTCTTTCCGAAGCACCCCTGGCTCATGGCGCGATTTGCCATGAACGCCTTCTTGCCGGCCAAAACGATAGCGGGACGATTTAAGAGTGAGCGTACACGTGCCCTGTTTGCGGGCTTGGCTGCTCACTCGTTCCTTAGTCTTGAGGAACCGCTGAGTGGGGCATTTGGCATATTGATGGCGGTGCCGGCGCACGCCGTCGGCTGGCCGATTCCGCGGGGTGGATCTCAATCCCTGACAAACGCGCTCTGCGGATATCTGTCGACGCTGGGCGGCAAAGTTCGGACTTCGTCGACCGTGGAATCAGTCGATACGTTGTCAGACTATGATCTGATCCTTTGTGATGTGACGCCTCGACAGCTTCTCAGAATCGCCGGACCGCGATTTTCCAACAGCTACAAACGCCAACTATCACAATTTCGTTATGGTCCCGGCGTTTTCAAGGTCGACTATGCTCTAAACTCACCGATTCCATGGACTGCCCCCGATTGTCTTCGCGCTGCGACCGTGCACCTGGGCGGGACCTTTGAAGAGATCGCGCAATCCGAAAAGTCAATGCGGAACGGACAGCATAGCGACCGCCCGTTCGTCCTGCTGGTGCAGCCGAGCCTGTTTGATTCATCGCGCGCACCCACCGGCAAACAAACTGCGTGGGCATACTGTCACGTTCCCAACAGTTCGAACGTAGACATGCTGGAACGGATCGAAAATCAAATTGAGCGTTTTGCTCCCGGCTTTCACGAAACAGTCCTGGCACGCAATGTCTCTTCACCAGCCGACCTTGAAACTATGGACGCGAATTTGGTTGGCGGAGACATCGGGGGCGGCGCCATGGACCTTCGCCAACTTCTGTTTCGTCCTACCTGGCGTCACTATGCTACGTCGTCAAGAAATATTTTCATTTGCTCGTCATCTACTCCGCCCGGAGGCGGCGTGCATGGCATGTGCGGATATCACGCTGCCAGGGCGGCATTGGCAAGATTTCGCTGAGGCAGACCCGCCGTGCTCGACTTACCTAACCGCAGGCAACGGAGTTTACCAACAAAAATCTGTTACCATGCGGTCGGTGAGTGTAGATGCCCCAATACGTAATCGAGCGTGAAATTCCCGGCGCCGGCAACTTAACCGATGAGGAAATACGGGAAGTCGCCAGAAAATCGGTCGGCGTACTGAAGGAAATGGGACCGGAAATTAAGTGGCTCCATAGCTACGTAACCGGCGACAAGGTTTATTGCGTCTACCTGGCACCAGACGAAGAAACCGTAAGAGAACATGCCCGTCGCGGCGGGCTACCGGCGAATCGCATCTCGGCAGTTCGGCGGTTGATCGATCCCACCCTCGGTAGCTGATCTAACCAGAATCTGGAAGGGAAAGATTCTGCTTGGAATCGCTGTTGAACGCCTCCTGAATGGCCAGCTCGACCGGCATTGCCCATCCTTCCATCCATGCCTTCATTCCGGCCGCGTCGCTGATCGTTCTACGAGCAAATTCCAAAGCCCTTTCAAACCTGAGCTGCTCGGCAGGGGTAAGTGGAGCCCCCAAACGCTGGCGAAGGGCGGCTGCAGCTCCTGCCAGATGCAGAGCCTGTTCTGCTTGGGATTGGGCTGCGGCACTTGCGGCGAGACATTCGAGCACTCGCGCAATGCCGCGTTTGTGACCCAGTTCCTGAAACATCTTAATACTTTCGCCATATAGACGTCGCGCCTCGGCGTTATCACCTTGATCGCATCTTAGGCTGGCGAGGTCTGAAAGAGCGCTGGCGATCCCCCATCCATCCTGCAATTGACGAAACGCCGCCAGACTCTGTTCGCAATAGGCGCGGGCCGCAACGAAGTCAGCCTTCTCTCGAGCTACATCACCGAGATAGTTCAGGGTCCAAGCGGCCCCGGCGTCGTCACTGATCTTGCGGAACATCACCAAGCAATCCTCATAAAGCGTAGAGGCGCGCGCACAATCGCCCTGCGACTTCATCACGCTCGCGAGATTGCTGGTGGCACGGGCAATGTCGGCGGAGTCGCCCAGGTCCTTCCATATTTGGACACACCGTTCGAACAGCAAAGAGGCCACCGGGAGATCGCCACGATCGCGAGTATTCACCGCCAATGCGTTCAAGGCGACGGCAACCCCGCGTTGGTCGTTTAGCTCGACGCATGTGTCGAGACTCTCTTCGAACAGTTTCTGCGCAGAATCGTAATCTCCTTGTTCGCCCGCCAGGACGGCGGCGGCAAACAGCAGACGCGCGCGGAGCTTCGGACGAGATGCGGCCCCTCGCATTGCCAGGAGCTTGGCGATAGAGTCACGACCCTCTCGCAGATGTTCCCGTGTTTCCCAGAAATGAAATAACGCTGCCCCCAGGCGCATCCCCCAGTCGGCATCGCCGGTTTTGATCAGATAATCCAACGCTGTACGAAAGTTATCGTGCTCGGTCTCAAAGCGATCGAGCCATTCGGGACGGGTTGCCGCGGATTCGGCGCCTTCTTCGGCCAGCACCAGGTAATAGGCCGCGTGGGCTCGACGAGTCGCAGCCTCGTCTTTGCTCTCGGCAAGACGTTCCAGAGCGTATTCCCGAATGGTTGAGAGCATCAGGAATCTTGTCTCGCCCGCGAGTTGCGCGTGCTGCGCCAGGCTTTTGTCCACCATTGAAGTCATGCCATCGAGTACGTCGATGCCCAGATCACCCTTCGTGTCGCAGGCGGCTTCAACGCCTTCGAGAGTGCAGCCATCGGTAAAGACCGAGAGGCGTCGGAAAAGAGTTTGTTCGGACAGGTTCAGAAGACCGTGGCTCCAATCCACCGTACTCCGAAGAGTCTGTTGACGGGTCGGCAGGTCGCGCGCGCCGCCGGTCAACAGGCTAAGACGGCTTTCCAGGCGCGCCAGCATCGCGGAAGGCGAAAGTAGCTTGATGCGCGCGGCCGCCAGTTCGATGGCGAGTGGAAGCCCGTCAAGACGAGCACAGATGGCTGCCACCGCGGCTGCGTTCTCTGTTGTCAGCACAAATTCGTGTTTCACTGCTCGCGCCCGTTCGACAAACAGTGCGACCGCCGGAAGCCGTGACAGCACCTCAAGCGGCGGCATGGACTTCGGATTGGGAAGTCTAAGTGGCGGCACCGGGAATTCGTGCTCGCCGTAGACATGAAGCGGCGCTTGGCTGGTGACCACAACCTTTAGCATCGGTCCGATCGTGAGTAGTTGAGCCACAAACGGCGCGCCCGAAACCAGATGTTCAAAGTTGTCGAGCAAGAGAAGCATCGGACGTTCCAGGGAGGCCACATACTCTCTCAGCCCTTCTTGCGGCGACCGGTTGCTGGTCTCGCGCAGCCCGATCGCCTCCGCAATGGCCGGGGCGATCAATTCAGGTTCACCCACTGCTGAAAGACCTACGAAGCAAACGCCTCCCGGAAACTCGCTGCCAACATCTCCGGCAACTTGCAATGCTAACCTCGTCTTTCCGATTCCGCCGGGACCAGTAAGTGTCGCTAGCCGTACGTCCGGGCGCTTCAAAAGCTGCGTGAGCGCTGACGCTTCTTGTTCGCGCCCAATTAACGGGGTGCGCTGCAACGGGAGATTGTTGGGACGGACCTCCGACGGGCGAGTCGCCGCATCGGCGAGACGGTCGCGTACGGCAGCTAGATCTCGGGCTAAGTCACGGGTGGACGGATAGCGCTGCTGCGGGTCTTTGGCCAGGCAGCGCTCCAATATCCATATGAAGGGAGTGGGCACTTGAAGCGTTCTGGCACCGAGACGCTCCGGTTCGTCGCGGAGGATGGCAGCCGTTGTCTCCGCATGGGTCTTTTTCTGGAAAGCAGGAACCCCCGTGACCATTTCGTAAAGCACCGCTCCCAAAGAAAACTGGTCAGAACGGAAATCAACCTCGCCGCCGATCGTCTGTTCGGGCGACATGTAGCCAGACGTTCCCATCACGATTCCCTGCTCTGTGATGGCGGTCGACGAATTAGAGTCCCGCTTTTCGTCCACTCGCGGTTTCGCCAAACCAAAATCCAGGATCTTTGCCGTGCCCTCCGCAGACACCATCAGGTTTTCTGGCTTCAAGTCGCGGTGAACAATGCCAATCTCATGCGCTTTAGCCAGGGCATCCGAAACCTGTGCCGCGATCGCGACCGCTTTACGAAATGGAACCGGACCGGAGGCGAGCATCTCACGCACCGTTTCGCCATCCAGCAGTTCCATGGCAATGTAATGCGTGCCGTTCACATGCCCTAGTTCATAAATCGTGACAATGTTGGGATGGTTGAGTGCGCACGCGGAACGCGCCTCCCGTTCAAAACGCGACAAGCTTTCCGGTTGAGAATCGTGGTCCAGCGAGATGGTCTTGATTGCTACCTCACGATCGAGGCGAACGTCCTTGGCGCGATAAACCTCTCCCATGCCACCAGCACCCAGGCGTTGCAGAATCTCGTAACCCCCGAATCGGGTGCCGGGGGACAACGAGCAGCGCGCGGAGCCGGACGTTGGAGGTGAGCTCATGGCCCTCTTCTGAGTGTTTTCCGTCTCCTGACCGCAGGCTGCCACGCATCAAAGTCGAATTTCTGATACTCACTAGCGCGACAGATTCTGCGGCAGGCCCCCACGATCCGCCTATGATATCCCAGAATCTGGAGACCCAAGCACATTCAATTGTTACAGCATTGGGTGCCGAGAGAGCCGATGCTGGGTCTAGCCACAAAGGCGACACCTGAATATCAACCGCGCTTAGTCCGAGAGATGCAGGCCACGATAACTGCTTAGGCGGCTGCGATCATGTGCTGCTTCGCTAGCGACTCAATTTCCGGCTCAGTCACCGCCGAGAGGTCTGCATTTTCAGTGGCGATAACCCGTTGAGAGATTTCGGGGTGATGGGTCTTCAAATATTCTTTCAAGAACTCGGCGGCGTTACTTTTTCCAGTGGCATGACCGATGAGGACAATCTCAGTCGCCGGAGTGACGTCTTTCGCGATCTCTTCATAAAACGAATCCTCTTCGGGTACGCGCTCGCCACGGTAGTGAGCTTCCTTTCGATGAATTAAATGATGATGGAAATGATAAGGATCGTAAGGCTGCACCTTTTGTTTGTCGGCCGGACGGCTTCCCCCCAAATCCTGGTAGACATGGGCCGCGTGGTGGTCGACAACGACAATCATACGGCTGGGCTGGGCCGGTTCTTCTGCCTGCGCGCCTGATTTACGCAGAGAGGGTCCGGCTTCTTTCAAGAATTTACGCAGGCGGGAAACTTCCTCCACGCCAACATCATGAGTATGCGGCTTCTTGAAAAAAGCGCTTTGGCCATTGACGACGAACGCAAACTCACCGTTGCCGTGCGGTCGGACCTCACCCAGATGCTCGACCAGTTCGACAGCCTCGCTCCAACTCAAGTTGTGGGGAAGCTTCCCGTTGAGAAGATTCTGGTACAGCGATTCGAGGTGCTTACTCATGGTGCGTTCTCCTTCACAAACAATTCTAAAATCCAATAACATGCGTCTCGAGCAGCCACCATTAGGCCACGAGTAACGAGACTAATACAATTGGACCTTGGTATCGATGTATCCAGTGCCCGACACTTCAGTCACGAAGAAACTGCAGTTGATCCGGAAGTATGGGCAATACCTTCGTCCAATTGCGCAGCCGGTTTTGTTGTGGCCGAATGAATCCGACACCTGGGAGGCGCAATGACGAAAACGACGAGCTTTCAAGCGGATATTCGCCCGCTATTCACGGAGCGAGATATTCAAGGCATGAGCAAGGCGTTTAACCTGGGGAGCTACGATGACGTCAAAAAGCACGCTGGGGCCATCTACGATCGCATTCGTGGAATCGGCGGCGCTGTAATGCCGCCCCCGCCACCAAGAGGCGAAGGTCCCTGGCAGCAATCTCGCATTGAACTGTTCGCAAAGTGGGTGACGGACGGCTTCCAACCTTAGCCGGCCTTAAGCGCCCAAGGCTCGTTCTAAGCCATACGCGAGAACTGCGCTCATCGTTCGAACGGAGGTTTTCATGAAAGCAAACGTTACGTTCGCCTTCTCGGTTACGGTCCTGGCGCTGGCGATCGCCATCCCTGGCGTGCGAATTTCCGCCGCCCCCAACCCACAGGCCAGGTCCGGAGTAGACCGCCTTTATGTGATCGACTGCGGCGATGGCAGCGGCTCCGATGAATCGCGTTGGACACCAGGAGCCAATGTCGGAATCCCCGTCGGCTTTCCCGGACACTGCTACCTCATCCACCACACCCAAGGGTGGTTTCTGTGGGACACCGGCATTGATGACGCCGTAGCAGAACTGCCCAATCACGAGGAGGTGTTTCATGAATGGGGACCCGGCACCGGCCCAATCTGGCGCAAACCAATCACGCTCGCCGCTCAACTCGGGCAGTTACACGTTAAGCCCTCGGACATCAAGCTGATGGCCGTGTCACATAGCCACCCGGACCACGCGGGCAACATCGAGATGTTTCCCAACACGCTCATGCTTGTACAGAAAGTCGAGTACGAATGGGCTGGAAGCCGGCAAGACACCGTCGGGTTTAATAAGAAGCATCCGGTAAAGCTCATCGATGGCGACTACGATATCTTTGGCGACGGGAGCCTCGTGCTGCTTTCCACGCCAGGACACACGCCCGGCCACCAATCTTTGCTCGTGAGACTCCCTAAGACTGGACCGGTGATTCTTAGCGGGGATGTTGTCCATTTCCAGACAAGCTTTGAACATCGCTATGTCCCCAATAACAATTGGAGTAAAGAGGCCTCGTTGCGGTCCATGGACAAGATAGCGGCGATCATCGCGAAGGACCATGCGCAGCTATGGATCAACCACGATCAGCCCCAAAGCGACGCGCAAAAAAAGCTGCCAGCGTATTACGAATGATGGCCAACTCTCCACTTGCCGGAAAGGAGTGATCGACTCGGATACCAGCTGGTCGAACTCACGGCGGGTGGTCCATTCAAGCCCGGCTCTTACTTGAGTCGGGCAGTTCACTCCTGGACAGGGGGACAGATCGAGATAGAGTCAGAATCGATGGCACGAAAACGCGAACCAGCGGCGAGACTTCTTCAACTAAACAGTTCCCTCCTCGCCAATCTGGAAAAGTCATACGACATCGCTCGAATGTCTAGGCGATATCCTCGACTGTAAGGAGGGCAACACGGTAGGACACTCCAAGCGCGTGACCGCATACACCATTGCCATGGCGCGCGGCATCGGGATGAGATCCAGCGAAATCCGTGTGATCGCGCGCGGAGCATTCCTGCATGACATTGGAAAAACGGCTATTCCTGACGCTATTCTTCTCAAGCCCGGTGAGCTCACGCCCGAGGAAATGACCGTCATGCGCCGACATTGCTATCACGGATACCAAATCGTGAAGAGAATTCCATTCCTCGCAGAAGCTGCTGAAGTAGTTTATTCCCACCACGAGAGCTATGACGGCACCGGGTACCCACGCGGGCTAGCGGCTCAACAGATACCACTTGGCGCGAGGCTCGTCGCTGTAGCGAACACTCTAGACTCTATGACCTCTGACCTTCCATATCGCCCAGCCTCATCCGCGACGCTTCGGGGAAACTTTACGGCACCACGCAGTACGGGGGCACGGCCAACCAGGGCATCGTCTTTAGCCTGAGGCCCAAGACGGGTGGAGGCTGGACCGAGACTAGGCTGCGCAGCTTCAAAGGCAAGTCCTCGCAGCCGTTTGCCGGGGTCACCCTCGACTCTCTCGGCGATATCTACGGGACCACCGTTGGGGGCGGAGTCGGTGCTGGCATGGTCTACGTTTTGAAGTTCAATTCCACCAAGGGAAAGTGGATCGAGACCGACTTGCACGATTTTAAGGGTGGAACGGACGGCGTCTCTCCTTACGCGCCTCCCATCGTCGATGGCGCTGGCAACGTGTATGGCACAACATCCGGCGGAGGAACGGGAAACGGCGGTACCGCGTACGAAATCACGCCTTAGCCGCTCAGCGTCAGAGGGCGCGGGACCCTCCTTAATTGTTACAGCGGCGGTCAGCACTGTTCTTGCAGACGTCGTGGTAATTACGTTGGATTTCGACCAGGTATTGGCACTCGCGCCTCGTAGCTGTCGATAAAATCGCAGTTACACTCATCGACCTGCCCACCCGATGTCAAAACGTGTAATCGCCTGTTCTCGGAAGTTACCCTCACCATCGCTGCTGCAAGAGAAAAGCCGCTCGACATCGAGCGGCGTGTGTTCTTTTACTTAGAAGTCCAAGGCATCACTTCGTCACCCGGAAAACGACGTTGCTTTTGAGAGTACGGCTAGGCGTCTTCACCTTGACAAACCCTGTGGTTGCCCCCTTCGGAATATTGGTGTTGATTTCGGAATTCGAGATGGCTTTGAATTTCGCTGCTTTGTTGTTGAAGGTGACTCGCGTCGCGCCCTTGAGATTGTTGCCGAGAATAATGACCTTCGTTCCCACCCTTCCAGACCCGGGGTTTGTCTCAGCGAACGGGCCAAAGCCCATAGACAGGCTAAAAATGACGCCATTGTGCTTATTTTTTCCGCCGGATGCCGTTGTGCCGTAGAAGACCCCGTTTGTCCCTTGCACCAGTCCGGCATAGGGAGAGCGGCCATCCTCGTTACCATCAACCGTGCCACCGAAGCTATGCAGGGTTGTCAGCGTACCAGCGGCCGTGATTTCGAAGACTGTGCCGTAGTCGCCGTTTGCCCCAGCAGCTAAGGTCGTCCCGTAGAAGTTTCCGTCGGTGGCTTGCACCATTCCGGCATAGGGGTAAACCCCGTCAGTGCAGTTGGTTTGAGAGCAAAAGTTGTATAGCGTTGTCAAATCCCCTGAAGGCGTGATTTTGAAGACTGTGCCGCAACCGTATGAGCAAGAAGGGTCTCCACCATCCCTAGTTGTCCCGTAGAAGTTCCCGTCGGTGGCTTGCACCAGTCCGGCAGAGGGGAAAACCCCGTCAGTGCAGTTGGTTTGAGAGCAGAAGTTGTATAGCGTTGTGAAATCCCCTGTTGGCGTGATTTTGAAGACCGTGCCGCAGCCAGAGCCGCTGCAGCCAGAGCTGGGCATCCCACCAGCCGTAGTTGTCCCGTAGAAGTTCCCGTCGGTGGCTTGCACCAGTCCGGCATAGGGGTAGTCCCCGTCAGTGCAGTTGGTTTGAGAGCAAAAGTTGTATAGCGTTGTGAAATCCCCTGTTGGCGTGATTTTGAAGACCGTGCCGCAGCCATAGCCGCTGCAGCCAGAGCTGGGCATCCCACCAGCACCAGTTGTCCCGTAGAAGTTCCCGTCGGTGCCTTGCACCAGTCCGGCATCGGGGGAAGCCCCGTCGCTCAATTCGAAGGTATGCAGGGTGGTGAGCTTGCCAGCCGGAGTGATTTTGAAGATCGTGCCGCAACCTATGTCTGGGCAAGAAGGGTCTCCACCGGATTCAGTGGTCCCGTAGAAGTTTCCGTCAGTGCCTAGAATTAGCGCTCCATGAGACGAGTCGCCGTCAGTGCAGTTGTTTTGGGAGCAAAAGTTGTAAATACTGGCATATTTTCCGGAAGGAGTGATTTTGAAGACCCTCCCGAGTTCTAGTGTGTTAAGGCTCGTTCCATAGAAGTTCCCGTCAGTGCCTTGGGTCAGAGACGCTACCGGTGTGGAAGCCGTTAAATAGCCGAGGTTTTTTAGAACCTTGTAGGTTTGTGCCGGCGAGACAATCGCAGTCGCGACACAGAAAAGAACAATGCAAGACAGTTTCGATAAGCCAGGTTTCTCTGCACTCTTACAGGGTTTCATGGTCATTCTCCTCCTACTAAGGACTAACTCATTCGTTTCCGCGCCAATGGATCAAATTTGCACTTGCGAGAGTTTTCGCGAACAGGAGTACGAATCCCGGTCTGGGTTGTGGGCCCCGCGATCCTGGGTTGGAAAAATCTTGCGGGGTGGAGAACTCGAATCGGGAAGACTTGACCGCTCCCGACTTGCGCTATACCTCTCTCGAAGTGCCCGACTCGCCATTCGCCGGTATCGGGCAACCGCGTGGGAAATTTGCTAACAAGGCTACGTTACTTGTTCGGGAAGAGCGGAACAAATACATTTGTCACAGTTCTCCGTGATGGTCGGGCGCATGGATTGCGAGAGTGTAGCCCTAACTGTTGTAACATCGCCATTACACTCATTAGCCCGGTTCTGAATGCAATCGCCTAAGGCTAGGTCGTCGACGAGTCGGTAGGGGCTCATAGGCCCAAGGCCTTCACTTGCTCTTCGGTTTCGTAGCCGAGCCAGTGTGCAACCTCATGCCAGACCACCCGTTTCACTTCGGTTCGCAAGTCTCCTTTTGAACACCGCAGAATGGGGCCACGAAAAACAAATATCAAGTCGGGGGCATACCTCACCTGGGTGTACGACTGTTTCGTCCTAAAAGTGCCGCTGTACAACCCCAATAACTCGGTTCCATGACGCCATTTCTTTCTGTCCGATATGTCCTCCAATACGTCCGCAGGAGGCTCGTCAACCACTTGAATCCCGGGGAAATCTCGCAGGGCGGGCGGCCCGGCCTTTCGCGTCCTTTGCGAAGGCTGGGGGTTTTAGCGTGACGTGCGTCGGCTCGATGGAACCAAAACGCGAACCACCGGCGGGAAGACCTGCGGACCGTTTTGCTGGCGGAGAGGGAGGGATTCCCCGCCTGTGAATACGCGGCTTGCACGCCCTGCTGTTGGGAAGGCCATTCTGCGCTGTGCTACGCAGCATACGACTGGCAGGGCAAAAGCGACATACGACACTCCGCTGTGAACCGGCTAGACCTACGATCTGGTCCTTCTTGGACAAACAGGACAAATGAGAGGCTCCCTATCAGCTCTTCTCAATGAGCGTTATGGTTGTTATCTACAGTTATCTTCGGGTTTGCTCGTGATCCGCCCGCAATCGGCGGCAAGCGCCACTCTGGCTTATACTTCTTCGACATAAACAAAGCAGTCCGGGTTATTCAGCCTGTGTCCGGATGGTTATTTCTGCGCGGAGGATTTTTCAATGTTCACGGACAACAAACGTTCGCAACCGCACACCCGCCAAGGGCTGCCGCTGTTGTCGGCGCTTGTCTCTCGACTCGCGCTGACTGTCATGGTTGCATGCGTGGTTACCGTGCTCGCCAGCCGGGCCTTGGGATCGAAAAAGCCGCATGCCACCAATAACTCAGCATCGGACAACCCCGCAACATCGAAAACGCTAGGCGCGACCGAGGGCGTGGAACACCTTGACCGGCTCACCCGAGAACCGATGGTCATCGAACTGAGTGACGGTATACTCTTTGTGGCCGGATACGACGGGGACCTGGAAAAGAGTCCTAATCTGTATCGAAGCCGCGACCACGGCGCCACGTGGGAGCGAGTTAACGTCGGAGGCAAGGCGGATGGGGCCATTGGCAACTCTGACGTGGATCTGGCGGTCGGCCGGGACGACGCTCTTTACTTCGTGCAAATGACTTTCGACATCAAGACGGACGAAGGCACTCGCATCGCAGTCGGCACCAGCAAGAACGCTGGCGCGACGTGGTCGTGGAAAGTTCTCTCAGAAGCTCGTTTTGATGACCGACCCTGGATTGGAGTGGTGCCCGACGGAACCGCTCATGTGATCTGGAATGACGGAAACGGTGTCCGTTATGAGGTCAGCCAGGATCGCGGTGCCAGTTGGAATGAACGGCCCCGGATCAACGCACGTGGAGGATCGAGCCATCTTGCGATAGGGCCGCATGGTGAAATCGCTGTTCGCGTCATTCCGCCGTCTGCATCGGGAAACAAATTCACACCAGGTGTCGATCTGATCGCCGTGAGCCGCGACGGAGGGAAGACATGGCAGAAGCATCCCGCGCCAGGCGAGCGCGATTGGAGTCCTGACGAGGACAAGGGAACCCCACGCTGGGTGGAACCGGTTGCTTGGGATGCGGACGGCGCCCTCTACTATCTGTGGGGCTCCCAAAAGGGCCTTTGGCTGGCGCGATCGCTTGATCAAGGTGAGACCTGGACAAGCTGGCACATCGTGGAACGGGATGAAGTTTCCTACTTTCCATACTTGATCGCTCGCGGCCATGGTGAATTGGCAGCCACATGGTCCTCGGGAGAAGACAACACTTTGCAGGAACACGTGGCCCGCATCGACGTTGGCGACGGGAAAGCACCGCCGCGAGTCATCGAATCGCAACCATTTCAGACTGACGCTTGGCACCGGCAGAAGAACCCGGGAGATCCGATGCATAGAGACACGGGAGGCGAGTACATACCCATCATATTTCTTCGCGCCGGAGGCTTGGGCGTTGTCACTACGATCCAGAATGGACCCGAGAAGCGTCTCGGATTCAAATGGTGGAAGTTTGTGGAACGCTGATGCCACATCAATTGCCTAATAGCCTGACCTCGGCGAGCGCCGACTTCTCGTAGTGGCTGCGCTCGGCATTTCTGTTTTGAGCCCCCACGGCGGGCGGCCCGGCCTTTCGCGTCCTTTGCGAAGGCTGGGGGTTTTAGCGTGACGTGCGTCGGCTCGATGGAACCAAAACGCGAACCACCGGCGGGAAGACCTGCGGACCGTTTTGCTGGCGGAGAGGGAGGGATTCGAACCCTCGGTACAGGTGTTAGCCCGTACAACGGTTTAGCAAACCGCCGCATTCGGCCACTCTGCCACCTCTCCGGCGCCGGTTTTTTGTAGTTTAGCACGCCCCGAGTTGTTGTTTCTCTCCCGGCGCCCCGGAGGCAGAGGACCTAAGTCTTTAATTCGACAGTTCTCTCTAGTCCATTAAGCGGTCATCGAAACGCTGCTCGCGCTGGACTGTGACGATGTCTGCCCGCTCGTCAACCCGAACTGCTGCGCGTCTTGCATCAACGTGCTGTATGCCGCTTGCGCGTTTGATAGATTGCCCGACTGCAGCGCTTGACCCAGCTGATTCAATAGTTGGCTGATGTCGCTCTCTCCGCCGCCCGCGCCTCCGCCATGATGATGGTGGTGAACTTGTGCGGCATGGCTCTGCATGTCCTGCTGAATTGTCGAGTAGTCTTGTTGGGCGGCAGAGACATTGCCGGCCTGCAGGTCCTTCGCTAGTTGGCTGAATTCCTGCGTGATGGGGTTGCTGCTCTGTGCGGACGACGTTGCGTTGGTCTGCGGCTGGATCTGCTGCAACGTCGCAAAGTCAGATTGTGCCGCAGACAAATTTCCCGACTGAAGATCCTGGCCGAGTTGCTGGAACTCCTGCCGAATCTTCTGCATGTTGTTCTGGATCGACTGGGTGTTGTAATCGAAGAGGCTGGTGCTGGAAATGCCTGACACTGACATCGTTTTCTCCCTTGCCCGAACTATCCTTCTGCTTGGATATCGGCGGCAATCGTTTGGACTTGACTGGCCGCTCCGCCATGAGTCCAAAAGCACATTCCGTGCCACCCCGCGATGCCCGCGACGTCGACCGCAGCTTACTCATTCCAGCTAAATTAACTCCGGAGTTTCAAATAAGGTAATTAAGGAGACAACGGTGACCGGGCAAAACATGACGGACCGGCTAGGCAAACCCTGCCGAGTTACCGTGGCACAAACTGAAAGTCTCGAATCACTACGGACTGTTTCTTCTTAGGGGTTTTCTGAAAGCACCACAAATTGATGCCGACCGGCAACGCTTTCTGCGGGATATTCATGGGAGCAGCCGATGAATAGACCGCGTGCTGAAGCACGTGAGCGGTCGTCCCGATGGGTTGAACGCCCTTCATGATCGTAAAAACGACGCTTTGGGAATTCCATTGCATTCGGGCCGTAGTCAGCGAGCCGCCCGAAACGTAGAAATCCGATTCCCAGCTCGGATCAGGGAAAAAATCGGTGCGCTCGGCGGGATACACCGTGAAATCGGCGTTGCACCCGCCACAAGTATCGTCCCAGCGAGAAAACTCGATGTCGATCTCGTTTTCACCATCCACGCCGATATTGTGTTCGGGGCCATACGGGAACAGCCCCAGCACCGTGCTCTTATCCATACTGTAGACGTCGCCCTCGACCACCCACTGATAGGTGCCAAACCGCAGGTTATCGTCGGTGAATAATTCCGAAGCAGTCCATTTGCCGTGGCGCTTAACGATTTGCAGATGCAAGAAGCCGTCCCTATCGATGCTGACGTTGGCCGGGTCGCCGGGAGCAACGCCAGCCATGCCACCAGTCGTGACTGCCCAGTGATGCCCTTTCCAATGAATGCTCCGGGCATGAAGAGGCGCAAAACATGCCAAGACGATCAGGATCAAGGTCAAAGTATGGCGGCGAGATCGGATCATGGCCCTTCCCAATAGCAAAGTATGAGAGCGGTTTTAGAGTATAGCGCGATTTAGCTGGACGAGAGCTGCTCCGAAAAAATGTCAAGGGAGTCGTGAAAACCGGCCCGCGCAATCGCCGATCTTTTCCTCTGCGGTCCACCGGAGTCTCACGAAATGCACAGGGTTTGCACACCTCGAACTTCGGTTCTCATTTCGCCCAGACCGGCGACCTGTCACAATATGAAATATCCGATACTTCCATGGCTAACCCCGGCGATTTCGCCTATACCGTAAAGCAGCAGGCGGACATCGTTCGCGTGATTGGCGATTACATCAAGCTCAAGAAGGCGGGCGCGCAAAACTATTCTGGGTTGTGTCCCTTCCACGGCGAGAAGACTCCGTCTTTTTCTGTGCATGCCACCCGGCAGTTCTATCACTGCTTTGGCTGCGGAGTTTCGGGGGACGTCTTCAGTTTTGTGCAGAAGATGGAGAACATCACCTTCCCGGAGGCGGTGCGTGCCGTCGCTCAGAAGCTGGGGATTGCGCTTCCCAAGGCCACCTTCAGCAGTCCGGCGGAAGCCAAAGAAGCCAAGCTTCGTACCGTGTTGCTTGATGTCCACGAACGGGCCTGCACATTTTTCCAGGAATGTTTGCGGCGGCCGGAAGGGGCCCATGCGCGCGAGTATCTTCTCGGACGCGGACTCGATGAATCATCCATCCGCGACTTTCGCATTGGCTACGCTCCGGACTCCGGGTTCGTTCTTCGTGATCGGTTGCGCGGCGAGTTCGGCGAAGAAGTGCTCCGGGAAAGCGGACTTTTTTCCTGGAAAGAAGGCTCTCAGCCTTCGGCTGTCAGCTCTCCGCAACGCGCCGAGTCTCTGCGCCAGGATGAGAACGACCAAAGACCAAAGACCGAAGACCAGCGGCCGGCGGCTTCCATGTACTCCAAGTTTCGCAACCGCGTCATGTTCCCGATTGCCAGCGAGGCTGGCCGCGTCATCGCATTCACCGGACGGACGCTCTCCGCGGACGAAAAAGCGGGCCCTAAATATCTGAATTCCCCAGAGACCGCGATCTACTCGAAGTCGAAAGTACTGTTCAACCTGCAGTTGGCAAAAGAAGCAGTTCGCAAGCTGGATTACGCGATCCTGGTGGAAGGGCAGATGGACTGTATTTCGGTTTACGTTGCCGGATTTCACAATGTGATTGCCAGCTCCGGGACTGCATTCACCGAATTGCAGGCCAAACTGCTTGGGCGTTTTAGCAAGAACGTGGTCGTCAATTTCGATCCCGACACCGCGGGGGCCAAAGCCACCGAACGAACTCTCGGGCTACTGGTCGAAGAAGAGTTTCAGGTCAAGGTTCTGACCCTCGAATCCGGGTTCGATCCCGATTTATTCATTCGCCGAAAAGGTAAGGACGCCTACGTCGCCGCGCTAAAAAATTCGCAGAAATATTTTGATTACCTGATCGAACGGGCGCGCGCCCAGTTTCCTGTCCGCAGCGCCGAGGGCAAAGTAAAGGCGGTCAACTACCTGCTGCCTCACATTCAGCGAGTCCCCAACCGCATCGTGCGCCACGAATTGGCTTCGGAAATGTCACAAAAATTGGGCATCGACTCGGCCGTGTTACAGCAGGAGCTGAAGCATGCTGCAACCAGCCGGTCAGCGGCGACGGTCAAGGCTCCGACGCAGGCGCAGGTCACGGATGCGGAGAAAATCTTGATTCGGGCGCTGACTTCGGCCCACGAAATGGGCAGTGGGGAGCCGCATTTTTCGGCCCGGGAGGGCGCTGACGAGGAATTCGACCCGGCGCGTCAGGCCCGATTTGCTCTCGAAACCGAGCGTTTGCACCTGGGTCTTTCCACCGAATCCCTGGTGGAAGCCTTGTTGGGAGCGCCGGAATCGGCGGATCCCCTGTCGGTTGAAATGTCCGATAGCGAACGATCCGTGCTGGCCAGCGTACTTATGAAGGCGGAGGAGGAACTGACGCCCGAATGCGTGGAAGGGGCTGTCCGCGGGCTGCGGCGGATTCAGCTGAAACGTAAGCTGGATACGGTTCAGCGGGAGCTTCAGTCTCGCCGCGACCAGGATCCGGGTCGTTTACGTGACCTCTTGGAGGAAAAAGAGCGTTTGAAGCGGGCTTTGATGAATCCAGCACTGATGGACGACGGAGGAACAATTCTGCCGCGAGCCGATTCAGCTTGAAACTTAAGGTAGCACTTTGACATCTAACTTGTTAACGGGCAGGAACATAACGGGCGGGAGCCGACAAATCACTTTCTTGCGCCTCTGCGCACATGATACAATCTGAGGTTTGTGTCGGCGTTAGCTCCGCCATATTCACGTTCCCACCGTAATTCATTTTGACGTTTTTGACGTCCTCCCATGGGACGACTGAGGGTAATCCGTCTTGGCTCTTGATGACAAGTACGAGGATATTAAGAAGCTGATTGATACAGGTAAAGAGAAGGGATATCTGACCTATGACCAGGTCAACGACCTTATCCCGCACGATGTGCATTCTCCCGAGGACCTGGACGATCTGCTAACGACTATCGGCACGCAGGGTATCGATGTGCTGGAAGGACCGAAACTTCCTTCCTCCGCGCTCGACAAGAAATTTGATGACGACGAACTTGGCGAAGATGTCGAGCTCGATCTCACCCCTGGTGCACTGGAAAAAACCAATGATCCCGTTCGCATGTATCTCCGCGAAATGGGAACCGTCCCGCTGCTCACCCGCGAAGGCGAAGTTGAAATCGCCAAGCGCATCGAGCGGGGACAGCTGCGCGTCTTGAAGGCGCTTTCGCGTTCGCCGATCGTGATCAATGAACTTCTCGCCATGGGCGAAGACCTGAAAAAGGGTGTTCGTTCCATTAAGGAAGTGGTCACTTTCGACGAAGAAGAGATCACCGATGAGATCCTGCAGAACCGTCTGAAGGAGTTCACCGGCAAAATCGATGACTTGGCCAAAGCTTACAAAAAGGCTGGCCAGTTGATCGAGAAGTTCGCCGCCGTTTCACAGAAGAAGCGCCCCAAAGACTATCGCCGGTACCGGATAGCCTTGGCTCGCGCCATCGTCAATGTTTCGCTGTGCGTCCGTAAGCTTGGCTTCACCAACGCAGAACGCAAACGCCTGATCGACCGGGTCAACAAGACCGTCGACATGATGCGTTCGCTCGATCGTCAATCGATCAATCTGGAGAAGAAGGCTGACGCCACTCGCAGCGACGATCAAAAGAAGGAGTACCGGCGGCAATCGCGTGCTATCCGAACCGAACTGGAAAAACTCGAGGTGGAAGCGGGAGTTTCCTTTCAGGAACTCAAGCGGACTCAACGGGAAATCATCCAGGGCGACATGGATGCGGAGCAGGCGAAGCGAGAGCTGATTGAAGCCAACCTGCGACTCGTGGTTTCGATTGCCAAGAAATACACCAACCGCGGTCTGCAATTCCTGGATTTGATCCAGGAAGGCAACATCGGGTTGATGAAGGCCGTCGACAAGTTCGAATACCGCCGGGGATATAAGTTCTCGACTTATGCCACGTGGTGGATTCGGCAGGCCATTACCCGTGCGATTGCCGATCAGGCGCGTACGATTCGTATCCCGGTGCACATGATCGAGACGATCAACAAGCTGATCCGCACTTCGCGGCAGCTGGTGCAGGAACTGGGACGCGAACCGACGTCGGAAGAAATCGCCAAGCGCATGGATATTCCGGTAGCGAAAGTCCGCAAGGTGCTGAAGATCGCGCAGGAGCCGATCTCTCTCGAAACGCCGATTGGCGAAGAGGAAGATTCGCATCTTGGGCGACTTCATCGAAGACCGCGCGGTGGTTTCGCCGGCCGAGGCCGTGATCAACGTCAACTTGAAGGACCAGACTTCGCAGGTGCTGCGCACGCTGACGCCGCGCGAAGAAAAGGTCATCAAGATGCGTTTTGGTCTGGAAGACGGCAGCGAGCACACTTTGGAAGAAGTCGGGCAATCGTTTGCGGTCACTCGCGAACGCATCCGCCAGATCGAAGCCAAGGCGTTGCGGAAATTGCGGCATCCATCGCGGTCAAGAAAACTGCGGGCGTTTATGGATGGGGTAAGGGACTAAATCTTTTCACCGCAGAGACGCAGAGAAACCAAATAGGGGAAAGGCACAGGTTCCGACTGTGCCTTTTTTCTTGAGCGGCTTTCATCGCGAGTTGCGTGCGTGGAATCCGGCAAAAGCCTCGGCCTCCGCAAAGAACGCGTTAGGCTGGGCCAACCGCCGAGGCTACTGCGATGCTTGGCCTCGTTTGCGATTCAACCGGCGCGATTTGCCAAGCGGTGAGGCCTTGGCAGCCATTGCAATAAAGAGGTCCAGGGATTCCGTCAGGCGCGGCATCTCTCCGCCGCTCATTCGCTCTAACATCAGCCCATCAAAGACGGCAATACAAAGGGAAGCCATGGCCTTGCTTTTCAGAGAGGGGGACATCAGGTCAAAGGCGGCCGCCTGCCAGTCACTGGATGCTTTTTGCAAATAGCGGCCATATTCCTTTGGATTTTGCAGGGCAACAATCTGGGCTTCGTAGAGCAAGCGAAAATACGGAAAATTCTCTTTACTGGTGGCCCATTGCCAAAAACGTTTCAGCGGAGTGACACGCCGAGGATTGAAACCAGCGGAAGCCATCGCTTGCAAGGAAGCCTGTAAACGAGAATTCAGCTCCGCAAAAACGTCCTGGAGCAAGCCTTCCTTCGACTTGAAGTGAAACATCAGGATTCGCGGACTGGTGCCAAGCGCGGCGGCCATGGGCCGCAGAGAAGCGTTCGCCACGCCGTGCTCGACCAGATACCGGAGCGAGGCATCCAGCAGTTCGATCTTTCTACTTGACATGACACGATCGTTACATGATACGGTCGTTACAGTCAATTCTTTTCGGCAGTGGAGATCAGTCCACTTAAGGAGCATTCATGCCTGCCAAAGAACTTGCGCCACAAGCGTCGGCTACCGTCTCCGACCCCCGACCTGTCCGGCGATCTCTGGCGAGATCGGTGGGCGCGGCCGCGTTGATGGTGATCCTTTCCCTGCCGCTTCCCAACTGGCTGGTTCATGGAGAAAGCCTGGCTGCGCAGGGGTGGCGCGAAGTTGTATTTTGGGCGCTCACCCTCGTGCTGCTTGCCTATATTCTCCTGGTGGAGCGCCGTCCGCTCTCTTCCATCGGACTGGAGCGGCCAAACTGGAAGACAGCTACTTTCGGGGTCCTGGGAGCCTTGGTCATGGTTGGAGGTATGGCTTTTATCTACATGGTCGTCTATCCGGCTTTAGGACTTTCCGCCAGCGAACCCGGGATGGCCGCAGTCACTGCATTGCCGTTTTGGCTTCGCGTCCTGATCGTCCTGCGCGCGGCGGTCTTTGAGGAGATGTATTTCCGAGGTTTTGCGATAGAACGCCTGACAGATATTCTCGGATCGCGATGGGGCGCGGCGGCAATCTCTTTCGTAGCGTTTACCGTCGAACATCTAGGTTATTGGGGTTGGGCACACCTTATGATTGCAGGATTCGGAGGAGTTATTCTCACCGGCCTTTACTTATGGCGACGCGACCTTGGCGCCAATATGATCGCCCATCTGCTCACGGATGCCGTCGGATTCCTGCTCGGATAATGCGAGTGCCGCGATTAAATCCTCTCATGCCCGGCGGAAGCAGTGGCACGTCCGGAAATCTACAACAAGTGGTGAATCGCCGATCACTCATTGAACAGATTTGTACTGATTGCCCCGCTCAAGCCAAACCTGGGCTTGAGTGGGCCACCCGCCGGGCAGGCGCTGTAACTGATGCCCGCATCTTCGTGGCCCCGGTTTCAGAACAGTCCCCATGTCTCGAAAACCACGAGACGTGGGGCACCCGTCGAGACGCTCACTTCAACCATACTGATTTATGCTGCGTGCCGGCTTTGCTGTACTGTGGACACCTTGTGATGTTGCAGAAGAATCCGGAAGCCGAGTCCATGCGTAATCAGCAGTAAGGGCACGATGAATGTCGGAATGAAATATGTGGCACCCAACTGCCCCGCCATGAGCCCAGCATGATTGGCCTGGTAGAACGCATTGAAGAGATCGGCTGTACCCCAGAGATTGAAGATCCATGTGATGGCAACGCCGGATGCACTGGGCAGCGATATCAGCGCAAGCAAGGCGAGTATCGCCGCTACCAAGTCCCCATAGGCGGCGGAGCGCGCGAAGGCAGATGGCAGGTCAGGCGAGACGACTCCTGGCACCAGAAACGCTAACCCGATGAAGCGGAAGCTGTGGAAGATGAGCAGAGGCCGCAACGCTTCGGCCCGTGGCCGGAGGCGGAGTTCCGGCCAGATGTATCGGGCGGCGACGATTCCCCACGCGATCAAGCTGAATGCGATGCTAACGAAAAAAGCGAGTTGGGTTTGCATAAATTCCTCCTATTGAGATTCCAACCATTGAGGGCGGCTGGTGCGCAGAAGTGGCCGTGTTGTTGACTGACGCTGCAGACTTGGCGGGGTCGGTGATGCCGTGCTCGCGCCGCCACACCTTGGATTCGGGCGCGAACTGCGGCTGGGATGGGAACGGACGGCGCAGTTCACGATCGTAGCGATCAAAATTGAAGCCAGGGCTGAGCGGGGCGATCATGAACTGTGCGAATTCTCGAAGCCAGTTGCCAAGAGTACGCTGGTTGCGGGGTTGCGCCGCATAGCGACGAGCGATCGTCTCGAAGTCCTCTGGTGAGCGCCCCGTCACATCGAGCACATCGGTCGTCGGCGCACCAAGTTCAAAGGCACCGCGCTTGTGATCATCGATGTAATAACGCACGTTGCTCAAGACATCGATAGGCAAGCCGGCCATCCGTGCACCCTTCATGAACAGCCATGTCGGGGTCGGCACAACCCTGACCGATCGTCCAAGAGCCCGACCGATCGCCCTGGCTATGTCCTCCGCGCCGAGAAGTTCCGGTCCGGTGGGGCGGTAGCTCTTCCCGGCGTGCCGCGCCGGATTGATCAGGGCTGCGACGGCGACTCGCGCGATGTCCTCGTTCGAGGGTGGCGCGTTGCGACTTTCGCCATACAGCCAGGGGAAGACGCCGAGATGCGCCGCCAACCCAATCGTCTGCAGATACGCGTCAGCGAAAAAGCCTGGGTTGACGATCGTATGCGCGACTCCGGGCGTCATCGAAAACAATCGGTCGACCAGCCAGTGCTGGCGGGTCATGAGCGAAGGATGAGAAGGACTCGAGAGCCACTGGGTCAGGGCTACGATGTGTTCGAGCCGGGCTTCCTTGGCGGCCACCGCGAACGCCACCGCGCCCTGAATCATGTAAGGATCGAGAGGCGGACAATAATAGGCGCCCTGAACGTCCCTTAGCGCATCAGCAACGCGCTCGACATCGCTCATGTCTGCGATTGCGATCTCTGCCCCTTGCGCTTTCATCCGCGCACTCCGGGCATCTTCCCGGCGCACCATGGCGCGAACGGGAAAGCCGGCTTTGAGCAATTCGCTAACGACAACGCTCCCCGTCTTCCCGGTCGCGCCAGTCACGATGATTCTGGGCTTGATCATGGCAGTCTCCTTCTAAAGCTGCTTCGTCCTGCAGCGGCGGCATTTCGCGAGGTCACTGGAATGCAGCTGGGTTCAGCATTCTTAGCGGCGTCAGCGGCCCGACGGGAATGTACTGGTGATCCATCAAATGTGCTTTCGCGAGCGGCAGCGTTTCCATCAGGGCCCGCGCCTCGTCCTCGGTATTCGCATCCACTAGCAAGATGACGCCTTTGCCATCTCCGCGCGAATACCACTCGCGAATTTTCCCGTCGAGATAGAGTCTTACCGTTGCCTGAATCTCGTCCGGAATCAGGGCCATGACTTGTTGAACGGTTACGCCCTGCTTGGGAGTCTGAATGACAAACACTGCGGTGGTTTTAGGTATGGCGCCGCTGGGCAAGCTTTGGCCAGCCTCGGGTTGCGATTGCGCGAAGGACATGGATGGAAGCACTGCCATAAGCAAAGGGATCATGAATTTCATTGGTTTTCCTCTCGATTCATTTTTGGTGTCGCTGTCCTTCTTTAGAGTACGAACGTACTCCTTTAGGACCAAAAAAAATCACTCTTCAGCGAAGCTCTTTATGAAAAATCTTCTCGCCTCCATCAAGATGTGCTCACGCGTCTGAGGGTCCGAACTAACCCGGGCCATCATCAATACTCCCGCCATGCTGGGGAACAACAACCTGATCTTCGCTTGTTTCTCTTCTCGCGTCTGACCGGTCACGAATGGCAGGAACCGCTCACGATACGCTTCCAACAACGCCTCGATCCTTCTCCGCACGGCTACCGGTTTCCGCGCGAGTTCCGGCCCGAGGGAGGCGCGTACACAACCGGTTCCCGGAGAATTTGCGTGGCCCACGCTCAGATATCGCTCGATGATCGCCCGCAGAGCCTGACCTTCGGGCGCGGACTTCGCAACTTCCACCATGCTCCTCCCCGTTTCGTCGAGTGCCAGTGCCACCGCTTCGACGAACAGGTCGTCCTTGCTCTTAAAATGCCGGTAGAAGCCCCCTTTTTGCAGGCCTACCTTCTGCATCACGGTCCCGATGCCGCTGCTGTCCCCGCCGCGCTCGCGGAAAGAGCGAGCAGCCACGGAAAGAATCTTCTCGTGACTCTCCGCTTTGTGTTCCGGGGGGTATCGCATAGCGTAAGAGTACGAAGGTACTCTAATGTTGTCAAGGCCAAATTTGATCCCATTTCCCACTCTTTCGCAAAGTGCGCGAAAGGATGGGGCATCCCACGGGCAGGCAATGCCTACGGAAAGTCTGATTAGGTCGATGGAGGACGAAAGCAGGTTTCTCCACTTCGAAGAATCGCCCGAAGCGGGTGACTCCACTTCGGTCGAAATGACAGGATTGGAATTCATCAAAAGGAAATCTCGATAACCTCGCTAAACATTTTGAGTTGTATTACGTCTAATGTTCCCATGTCGTCTAGTGAGACTGGTGAATTCGGTGATGAGTTTGTGACATAGGAACTGGGCCAAGTGCATCTGCGGGATGCGCGCATTACGAGCTCGTTGGGAAAAAGGAGTCAAACGTGCAAATAGGTAAGCGCATGGCTGTAACGGTATGGCTGATTCTGGGCCTAATGGCGTCCGGGCTATCTGTCGCGCAGTCCTCCCCTGGTTCGGGAGCAGATACTGGTCATGCAGAAAGTGCAGTGCCGGGACTGCATGACTTCGATTTTTTGTTCGGACACTGGCAAGTCCATCATCGAAAGCTGAAGTATCGCCTCGTCAACAGTCACGAGTGGATCGAATTCGAAGGGACATTATTCAGCCAGCCGCTGATGGGTGGCTACGCGAATGTCGACGACACCGTGTTCGAAGTTCCGGGCGGCACTTACCGCGGCGTAGCTCCGCGATCGTTCGACGCCAAGTCGGGGCAATGGTCGATCTGGTGGATGGACAGCAGGAAGCCGCTCGCGCCCATAGGCCCGCCCGTGATAGGCAGTTTCCACAATGGCGTAGGAACGTTCTATGCGAACGACGATACCGAAGACGGGAAACCTGTCCGCACACGGTTCATATGGTCCGGGATCACACCCACCTCATGCTCACTGGGAGCAGGCTGAATCAACCGACGGTGGGAAAACGTGGGAAACGGATTGGATCCAAGACCTCAAACGAGTGCAATAGCTGGTTCGTGCTCAAGCTTGGCTTGGTCGCACGGGCTGTCGGATTGTCACAGGCACTTTCGCTAGCCCAAGGAACGCCAACCCATGCGGACCATCTGCCTAATCTTCGATGGCCTCAGCGTACGCTGCCTTGATCGTTCAACGGCGGCCTTCATGTTTTTGAGTTTTTGGCGGAATGGCCTTGCCAATCGATGACCTCGCCTATCACACGAAGCGGGTCCTGGGAGCGATACGACAACGTCGGATTGCCCGGGTACTTCTTGTCAGTAAGGTCGGGATCATCTTCAATAGGGCCGGTCGCCTCAACAACGTATATTCTGCCGGGTTCTTCGCCAAGGGCCAACTCTGCTCCCCAGATCGCGGCATTTAGAGTACCTGAAAGATAAACGTAGGCAGCCGTCGCACTGCTACCGTAGTTGGAATTGAAGCCTGCCTTGATGAGATCTCCTGGTTTTAATTTGGCCTTAGTGCCGTGGAAGAAACTTCGACCAGGAAACAATGGGTTGGTCACGAATATCTCCTATCAATCATTCAATGATCCGTTAGGGAGTTATCACTTTTCGAAGGGCGAGGGCAAAATGCACCGGGGTTTCTCATAGAATATTCTTTTTTTGGAGCTGAGGGGCATGATCTGTTCCCCATGTCTCGAAAATCACGAGACATGGGGCACCGCGCATCCGGCGTCCGTCCCATGCAAAGGCAAGCGGACAAGAATATCCGCTCCACACAAGGCCATGCCGCTCATGTCGGGGCGCTCCGCTGCTTACTTGATGGCGCGCGCGGCTGTCTCGATGACCCGGGCGACAGCGTCAGGGTGGGAGATGTAGACCAAATGGCTGGACTTGACCTCGCTCACTTTTGCCCTTGAACGCTTGTACATCCAACGTGCCAGTTTGGGATTGAGCACGCGATCGTCCGTGGCCACGATCGCGTAGGTGGGCTTGTCGCGCCAGGCTGCCACGGTGACTGCGGTGTCGAACGCGGCCGCGGCTATCGGCATCTGCGAATCGGCCATGTATTTTGCCTGCGCTGGAGGCAGATCAGCCGCGACATCAAACGCAAATTTCGTTGGGTCTACGAACAGGAAGCCATCCTTGGTCAGCAGCACGTCGCCGCTCGGCACCGTCCCCGGCATGGAAGCTGGCAACTGATTCGACGTTTCCCCGACGTCGGGCTGCAAGGCGGCAACGTATACCAGCGCCCTCACCCTCGGGTCAGCACCGGCAACCGTGATGACCGTGCCTCCATAGCTGTGGCCGACGAGTATCACCGGGCCGTCTTGCCGGTCGATGACGCGTTTTGTCGCGGCGACATCATCGGCGAGGCCGGTAAGAGGCTGTTGGACGACGCTCACGCGGTATCCATCTTTGGTCAGGATGTCATGAACGCCTCGCCATCCCGAGCCATCCGTCGCCGCACCATGCACGAGTACGATGTTCTTCACCGCGTCAACCGGCGCGGGCCGGGTTTGACCGGCTGCACTGGCCGCCCCTATCAGAACCGCGATGGCAATACGTAGCGTAAATGCGATCGTCATTTTCCGTGTCCTCTCACTTTGCCGGATATGGGTCCTGGAGAACGGTGGAGCCGGTCTCCAGGAGGGACTTGAGATTGGAGATGATCTTTGGCCAGCCACCGGACACTGCGGTCATGAACTGCGAAGGCTCGCGCTCGATGGTGTGGGTGATGGAGAGCTTGACCGCCGTCCCGCTGGGTTCGATTTCCATCGTACAGAGCGAGTTGCCTTCGGCCTTGAGCTCCGGCTTTTTCTCGTGTCGCCAGCGAATGACCAACCGCTTTGGCGGATCGGCTTCTACGATCTCGCCAGCGTCGGTGATACTGCCATCGGGGTGCACCATCTTCCACGAGGATCCCGGCCTTCCATTCGCTTTCGCAGTGCACGCCGAACCAATATTGCTTCATGAACTCCACGTCGTCAGTCAGTGCCGACCACAACTTTTCCGGCGTGGTGCGGATGTAGGTTACGTAGACAAAGGCTGATCTAGCCATTCGTTTTCTCCAGTCGTCGTTTAAGATCTCTAGCGCCTTGAGGCGCGGCTTTTCGAACTTGGCAATCCAGCGCTCGTAGATCTCCTGCAGCGGCACCGGATTGAGGAAGTGCAGCTTTTCGCGGCCGCGCCGCACGGTGGCGACGAGGTTCGCCATCTCCAGCAGGTTCAGGTGTTGCGTCACGCCCTGGCGGGTCATGTCCAGGTGCTCGCACAAGTCGTTGAGGGTGCGGCCGTCGTGTGCGTGCAGCAGGTCCAGCAGCTTGCGGCGGGTGGGATCCGCCAAGGCTTTGAACAGCACATCGGTGTCAGGGAGCTCTGCCATATAAAACATGCAAGCACTTACTTGCCTATTAATAATAGGCAAGTTTCTACTTGCATGTCAAGTCAGGTTGCTTTCAACGGGTGTCATTGTTGCCCTTTCAAAAAAACCCAGTCTCGAAAAACGAAACAGGGGGCATCCGGCACGACTGTTTTCGGGCCTTCCCGGTTGGTATGATCGGCGTCTGGAACCCTTCCGTTTTGGGAAGTTTTTTGGTTTCTGGCGGAATTTGTTTGCATCTGGGTTTGCGGAAGAGGTCGAATAGAGAGTTGGGCGGCGTCCGCGATTGGATTGCCGCCTATTTTTTCTGTGGCCGGCGTTCTGCGGCTGGCGGAGAGAAAGAATTGGAATCGGGGCGCGATGGAAAAGCGGAGAACGAAGATTATCGAGGACAACAAGCGGCGGGGGGGAGTGGGCGGAGTCGGTTTTTGTGGCGCGGCCCCGGAGAACGGGCTGCCTGTGAGCAAACCAATTGGCGACTCGAACAGCTTTGATTGCGTGGTGGGGCTTCCGGGAAAGTTTGTGGGGGGCAGGTGAAATGCACTATGGCGGCGGTAGAGAGCGGAAGGGGATATATCGGCTCGGTGAAGAGCAACAATGCACGGTATCGAGCCGGGGCTTTCGATTTTCTGGCGGTTTATGTGATCCGGGAGGACGCCTGGTACATCATTCCGGCGAAGGTGATTCGCGGAGTGGCATCGGTTTCGCTGTGCACATCGGAACGCGAAGGGAGGTATGAAGAATATCGGGAGGCATGGCATCTGCTGCGGAAAGCGACGGAGTGCCTTGAGGCGCAGGACGAGAGTGCGAGCGAACCGGTGGAGGCTGAGATGGGTCCGGCGACGAGGCGAATGTAGGCGTCGATGAACTTCATCCGAAATCATTTCGAGAAAGGGAGATGAGGCGAGGAGGGTGGGCACGAATTCCCTCTAAGTTTAAAGTTGGTTGCGGAATAGTTGCGCAGCGTCCGATGAATTCGTCTGGCGCTGCCATAGAATTGAATCTCAGATTCAGACTGGCTTGATTTTCCTTCGGTTTCCACAAAGAAGTGCCGTCGTCCACAGTTTTCGCACAAGGCAGTGTTAGTTTTTTGTTGCGATACTCCGCAGGCTGTCGCAGAGTGTCGCAAGTGCATGCGTGTGATGTCGACGCTGCCAAGGGTTGCTGAAGACTGATAGTGACCGGTGGTTCTCGAGGGTGAACTGCCGGAGGTTCCAAAATTGCGTCATGGCGCGGTTAGGATCCTGGGCGTTGCGGCCTCTTCAGAAGTCCTCCTTAGGGACGGACTAAACTATCAGGAATAAGGCAACCGCTGCGGTTCGAAGGCCGGGGATGCGAATCCACGGTTGCGCCGCAGACGCTATGGAGAAATGAGTGCTCCTTGAGAGCGCGATTTCGAAATGCGCAGCTCGTCGCCTCGTGTGACGAGAGGCAGTGAAACGGTGTCCACCAGCAATGCGGCCCGGGTGGCTGGCCCGGGCCGTTATATTTGTTATGCCTGTGGTTTCTCCCCCGAGCACTCAGAAACGCCGAGAAGATCATCGCAAATTCTCCCATTTGCAAATTCGCCTTTTGTTTGCCATACAATTTTTAGCGGTGAGGAATGCGACTCGCTAACGGGAAGTTGATGCGGCAATTCGCACGCCAGGGAAAATAGGGTTTCGACCACTATTTCCACACAGGGGAATAGTCATCAAAGCTCCACCATCTATATGAACATCCGCACTTGTGGCTTGGATCGCATTGGCCACTTCCGATTACACACTCGCGCACGCTCTTCCGGCCAACATTGAGGCTGAGCGCTCGATTCTAGGGGCGATCCTTCTCGACAATCTGGCGTACAACCAGGCAGCTGAACATCTGAAGGCGGAAGATTTCTCGCTCGATTCTCACCGGCGCATTTACACCCGCATGATGGATCTGGCGGAGTCCTCGCGGCCGATCGACATGATCACGCTGATGGAGGAGTTGGACCGGAACAAGGAACTGCAGGCAATCGGGGATGCGGCGTACATTTCCAGCCTGCTCGACGGAGTTCCGGATCGGCCAAGCATCGAGCACTATATCAACATCGTTCGCGACAAGGCTTTGTTGCGGGGATTGATTCACGCAGCCAACGCTGCGATTGCTCGGGCCGCTGATCAGGGCGACCCGGCGGTCGATATTCTTAACGACACTGAGTCGGCGATCTTCCAACTGTCGGATAAGCGCATCGGCAAGGGTTTCGTCGGTATTCAGGAGATTATTAAGGAATCGTTTGGGTCGGTGGACGCGTTTCTGCAGCGTGGCCAACGCGTCACGGGGCTGGAGACGCATTACGAGAAGCTCGATGAGATGACCAGCGGTTTGCAGCCAGCCGATCTGATCATCATTGCGGCCCGGCCTTCGATGGGAAAAACCGCGTTCGCGATGAATATCGCGGAGAACGTCGCGATCAAGGATCAAAAAGTTGTCGCCATGTTTTCTCTGGAAATGTCCAAAGAGGCATTGCTGCAACGCCTGCTGTGTTCGACGGCGGTGGTGGATTCGCATAAATTCCGCACCGGCTCACTGTGGAAGGACGATGTGGCGAAGGTCGTACATGCGATGGAGCAGCTGGCCCAGGCGCCAATCTTCATCGACGACACCGCCGGCATTTCTCTTAGCGAGATGCGCGCCAAAGCGCGCAGACTGAAACAATCGAAGGGGCAGCTCGACCTTATTATTGTGGATTATCTGCAACTCATGTCGGGAGGAAGCAAGCGATTTGAAAATCGGACTCAGGAAGTTTCAGCGATCTCGCGTGGACTGAAGGGTCTGGCAAAGGAAATGGGAGTGCCGGTGATTGCCCTGTCACAGTTGAGCCGCGCTCCGGAAAGCCGCGGATCGGCCGACCATCGTCCGCAGCTGGCAGATTTGCGCGAGTCGGGATCGATCGAGCAGGACGCCGATGTTGTCGCCTTTATTTTCCGTGAAGAAGTCTATAAGCCGGACGACCCAACGCTGGACGGTATTGCTGAGATCATAATTCGTAAGCAACGCAATGGTCCGACCGGAAAAGTGAAGATGGCCTTTATCAAGAGTTCGACGCGCTTTGAAACCCTTGCGGACGGCGGGATTGAGCCGGAATAGCCTGAAGCTAGGCAGTCCTTAGCTTCCACTGCCCTGTGGAAAAATATGTGGAACGCGGGACCTCGGCTACGAGTGCCCGCCGTAGCGACCGCTCGGTCGGTCGTAATTTCGAGCACGATGTAGAACTAAGTGCAACCAATTGATCGCCTTACGACGAGTTCCAATAATGGGATTACTGAGCGGTCAACAGTGTTAGAATTTGAGCAACCATTTAGATTTGCACATGCGGACGGGCTAGCACTCTGGTTTTTCTTTGACTTAGAGGGGAAAAGGGCTTCGGCCAAGTCTGGCTAGTTCGAGCTCTCGCCTACCTTCAAGACGGCCAGGAAGGCCTCCTGGGGGATGTCCACCTTGCCAATCCGCTTCATGCGCTTCTTCCCTTCCTTTTGCTTTTCCAGCAGCTTACGCTTTCGCGAAATATCGCCCCCATAACACTTCGCAAGAACATTCTTGCGAATGGCGTGGACGGTCTCGCGGGCGATGATCTTGGCTCCGATAGAGGCCTGAATGGCGACTTCAAACATCTGGCGCGGGATCAATTCTCTCATTTTCGACACTAACGCTTTGCCGCGTTCGAAAGCGAAGTCGCGATGGACGATGATGGACAAAGCATCGACGGGCTCGCCAGCTACCAAAATATCCATCTTTACCATCGGGGACTCCCAGTAGCCGGAGAGGTGGTAGTCGAGCGAGGCATAACCGCGCGAGACAGACTTCAGACGGTCATAGAAGTCCAGCACAATTTCATTCAGCGGAAGTTCGTAGTGCAACATGACGCGGGAAGAACTGACGTACTCAAAAGTCTTCTGCCGGCCTCGCTTCTCTTCGACTAACGCGAGAATTCCTCCGACATATTCTTCGGCGGTAAGAATGGTGGCCATGATAACTGGTTCTTCGATCTTGGCGATTTCGCTTTGCGGAATCCAGCGTGAAGGATTGTCGACCTCCACCATGGTGCCGTCGGTTTTGTATATCTTGTAGCGGACACCCGGGGCGGTGGTAATCAGTTCCAGGTTGAATTCACGCTCCAGGCGCTCCTGAATGATTTCCATGTGGAGCAGTCCGAGGAATCCGCAGCGGAAGCCGAACCCAAGCGCCACAGAGCTCTCTGGCTCGAAAAAGAAGGATGAGTCGTTCAACCGGAGTTTTTCAAGGGCCTCGCGAAGCTGCGTGTGGGCGTGGGCATCGACCGTGTACAAGCCAGCGAAGACCATCGGCTTGATTTCTTCGAAGCCGGGCAGAGCTTCGATGGCTGGATTGGTCTCGTCCGTAATCGTGTCTCCGATTTTGGTATCGGCGACATTCTTGATATTGGCGATCAGAAATCCGACTTCGCCGGCCTTCAGCTCACCAATCTCTACTGGTTTGGGAGTAAGAACGCCCAGAGCTTCTACCTCGAGGACACGCCCATTCCACATCAAGCGAATCTTCTGCCCCTTGCGTAAGGTACCTTGGAAGACGCGGGCGAGCACGATCACCCCTCGATAAGGATCGAACCAGGAATCGAAAATCAAAGCCTGTAGCTGATTCTCGGGATCTCCTTTGGGCGGAGGAACGCGCTTCACGATGGCCTCAAGCACATCGGGAACGCCTTGCCCTGTCTTCGCGCTAATTAGGACTGCATCTGTCGCATCAAGCCCGACTGCACCTTCAATCATTTCCTTGGCACGGGGAATGTCGGCGCTAGGCAAGTCGATCTTGTTGATGACGGGGATAATCTCGAGGCCGTGGTTAATGGCGAGATAGGAATTCGCAAGTGTTTGCGCCTCAACGCCTTGCGATGCGTCCACCACTAAGAGCGCGCCTTCGCAGGAAGCCAAGGCACGAGAGACCTCGTAAGAGAAGTCTACGTGACCCGGAGTATCAATCAGGTTGAGCTGGTAGGTTTGGCCATCCTGCGCGGTGTATGCCATGCGCACCGCGTGGGCCTTGATGGTGATGCCTCGCTCCCGCTCCAAGTCCATGGAATCGAGCACCTGGGCCTGCATTTCGCGCGCGGTGAGCGACCCGGTCAACTCCAGCAGCCGGTCGGCGAGCGTGGATTTGCCGTGGTCGATGTGCGCGATAATCGCAAAATTGCGGATTCTGGAGGCGTCCATGATGACTGAGGCTAAGTATTGATTCTAACAGGCATGGCCCCGGATTCCGGCCCAAGGGGCGAGCACCTTTTGCCGCCATTCTGGAATGGCGACGCGGCCGCGTCCATGTTCCACTGGGAAATCGGACTGAACTGATCGGCTAGAATCATCGTTCATGCTCGTTCTCGCGTCTGCATCGCCGCGCCGTCAGGAACTTCTAAGAGAAGCTGGATTTCAGTTCGCAATTTGCCCTTCCGATATCCCTGAAGTTCCGGCAGAGGGCGAATCGCCGAAATCGTTTGCGGCGCGACTCGCGCAGGAAAAGGCGCTTGCTGTGTGGCGGCAAAGCCCGGAGGATGTTGTCCTAGGCGCGGACACGATCGTGGTTGTGGACCAGGAAATTTTGGGAAAGCCTAGTGATGCGGATGACGCAGCCCGGATGTTGAACCTGCTCTCTGGACGAACACACGAAGTGATCACCGCCGTTTGTTTGGTTGGCCCGCGGGGACAAGAGTCTGGCGGTCGGGAACCGTACTTGCCTTTCATCGATGTCCGCTCGGAAACCACAATAGTGACAATGAACGTACTGAACTCGTCAGAGATTGCGGCTTACGTCGCGACCGGGGAACCGATGGACAAAGCGGGTGCCTATGCTATCCAAGGAGGCGCGGCAAAATGGATCCCCAGAATCGAAGGGGATTATTCCAATGTCGTGGGATTACCGGTATCGCTGGTAAAGACGATGCTGCAGGAGCACGCCGTGAGGTAACTGTGGGTCAGGACTTCTTGTCGCCCTCTTCCCCATCTTTCATGGAAGACTTGAAATTCTTGATACCTTCGCCCAATCCCTTACCCAGATCTGCCAGTTTGCTGGGGCCAAAGATCAAGAGCGCAATGGCCAAGATCACGAGAATTTCGGGCAAACCCAGTTTTCCGCCCATAAGATATTCCTCTTTCGGGGTTCGCCCAGGCACTCGCGGGAGCGCTTTGGAGTACACAACACCCCTGCGCAAATTCTAGGCTAGCGCACCCAGCGAGTCAAAGACAGCCTAAGCGGCGTCATCAAACGGGCCGCAAACGCATAATCATTGAGCGGCGGCGATCTTCACGGTATAAATCTGGCCATTGAGTGAGCTATCGTAGCCCGCGCACCAGACCTGAACGTTGCTGCCGGTCGGCCGGCTATCACAAGCATCCATTTCGGCGCCTGTGTTGATATCCACCGACCAGGTTTTGCCACCGTCGCTGCTGAAATACATACCGCCCACGTTCGAATAAATATTGCCGCCAGCTGCCCATCCGGTTTTCGCATTGATGAAACGGATTTCGCGAATTGGCCATGGACCGTCGAGGGTTCGCCCGCTCCAGGTCTTTCCGCCATTGGTGGTGCGATGGACCCAGCCCTCCACGTTCGGAGAGATCTCGCCGCCACCGACCCAACCGACTTTGTCGGTGGTGAAGAACACTGGCCCGTCGAACACCGAATCAACCGACGCATGGCAGGCCCAACTTGCGCCCACATTCTTGCTGTCACAGTAAGTGATTCCAGCAATGCGAGCGTGCAGGTTGGGGAGCAGGCTGAACTGATTTCCGAACCAGCCTCCGTTGGGATCGGGCACGACCGATGTCCAGTCCGAAGCTTCGGCGCCCCCATCGGTGGTGTAGTGAGCGGAATTGGGGCTTTGTGTGTTCACTCCGTCGAGCACTAACGCGTCTTTTGGTTTGGCGAAGCGAACACGGTAAGACCAACCGGTGCTGGTGAGAACGATGTCATCCGTCCAGGTCTTGCCGCCGTCGTGGCTCCAGCGAATGATTCCGGAAAAGTTATTGTCGTTGAATCCGGAAATGACCACATCCTTTGAGGTGAGCGCGTGAACGCCAAACCAGTAGTAAGGAAATCCGAGATTCATGATTTCGGTCCAGTGAGCGCCGCCGTCCGTGGTCTTCCAGACTTGCCCGAGTTCGGCAGCGGCATATCCAGTTCTCAGCGTCGGGAAAGAAATGTCATGGATAACCGCGCCGGATAGGGTAGCCTGCTTTTTCCATTTGTTGTGCTTGGCTGGCGGCGTGTGGAGGACTGTCGCTTGACCAGCCTCGGCGGAACGCTCTGCGGAAAGGTCCCGGCTGACTCCGATAACCGGAGTGCGGGCGGAGACATGAGTCGAATCAGAAGCGAGCAGACTTGACGCGCTTATCCCAAACATCAGACTGGTGAAAATGGCGAGAGCAGAAATTGAGAAATAACGATTCATTGGTGACATCCCCTGGGAAACCTACTTTTCTGACGCACGGATTCTAGCACCGTTTGGGTTAGATGGCTTCTATTAATCCTGCCAAAAGCGCCGTCCGGCGCGGCAACTCAGAGATTAGCACCGATTCGTTGGGGGCGTGGGCGCCTTCTCCCACAGCGCCCAAACCATCCAGCGTCGGAATACCGAGTCCGGCAGTGAAGTTGCCATCCGAGCCTCCGCCGACCGCAGCTTCTTCCAGTTTCCAACCCAATTCCCTGGCGATTAGCACGGCCCGTTGATAGAGCAATGCGGTTGCGCTGCGTTCCATGGGCGGACGATTTAAGCCGCCTTGAATTTCGATCCGGCATTTTCGATTGAAGGGTTTTCGCGCACGCAGCTTGCGATCAATCTCGACGCTGTCTTTCAGCTTGACGATACGTACATCAATCACAGCCGAGGCTTCGGCGGGAATTACATTCGTTCTGGTGCCACCCTGAATGGTTCCCACGTTTACGGTTAATCCTCGCTTCAGATCCGTCAACTTAGCGAGTTCTGGAATCTGTCGCGCCAGTTCGAGGATTGCGCTCTCGCCTTTCTCAAAGTCCAGGCCCGCATGCGCCGCGGTCCCCGTGACTTTGAATGTGTACTCTGCGACACCCTTGCGCGCGGTTTTTACCGCGCCTTTAGGCCCGAAGGAAGGTTCGACGACGAGCACTCCTTCACAGCGTTTGGCGACGCTTTCGGTAATATGGCGAGAAGAGTCGCTTCCGACCTCCTCGTCCGAAACCAGCAATACCGTCACCGGCCGCGGCAACGTGTCTTCATACCACTGGCGGAGTCCTTCGATAGCGTGGAGCATGAAGGCGATACCTGATTTCATATCGAAGGAGCCGGGGCCCGAGAGTTTTCGATCATCCACGCGGCAGGGCATGCTGCTCAAGGTCCCCATGGGGTAAACCGTATCCAGGTGGCCCAAAAGCAGGACGGGTTTACCTCCGCGTTTGCCGGAAAAATCCACCTGCAAATGGTCTCCGAAGTTTGCGACACGATGGAACATGGAGTGTCCACCAAGCTTCTCGAACCGGCCGGCAAGCATGGCTCCCAACCGGTCAACAGACTGCTTGGTGTCTGTAGGGGACTCGATCTCCACCAATTGGCGGATCGTTTGGACGATTTCCTGCTTCTTTTTTTCGAAGTAGCTCAAGCGAGCGGAGAAATCGACTTTGGAAACTGGAACCGGTTTGCGTGAGGTTGCCGCCGGCTTGGAAGATGAAGGCGGGATTGGCTTGCGCGCAGGCGCCTTCTTTAAAACTCTCTTAGGCATTGAATCCTTTAGTGGAACGTCCGTAGTGTACGGGTTACAGTATAATCGGCGTTTTTGATGAGAACCGAATGACTGATACTGCTCAACCTACAAGCGAAGCCACCGCACCGGCGAAAACCACGCTGGACATCAACGACATTTGTAAGATTCTTCCGCATCGCTACCCGTTTTTGTTGATCGATCGCGTGACTTTTATAGCGCGCCGGGAGCGGATTGTCGCGATTAAGAATGTCACCATCAACGAACCGTTTTTCGCCGGACACTTCCCTAATCTGCCAATCATGCCGGGCGTGTTGATTGTGGAAGCGATCGCTCAGGCTGGCGGCGCATTGCTGTTGACCGAGGTGGAGGACCGTGACGACAAATTGATGGTCTTCACCGGCATTGAGAAAGCACGGTTCCGTCGTCCGGTGGTGCCGGGCGATCAATTGCGGCTTGAAGTCGAAGTAAAGACCTGGCATCCGACGGCGCGGGCGATCGCGGTTCGCATGGAGGGCGCCGCTTTTGTTGGCGACAAGCGGGTAGCTCAAGCTACGGTCACCTGCCAGCTGATAAACCGTGAACGAGGACGAGGAACGGCGGACGATGGGGATTAAGCGCAAGGCTGAGCCACGCGATCGATGAATATCCATTCCACGGCAATTGTCGACCGAAGCGCGAAAATCGCCTCCTCTTGTTTGATCGGACCCTATTGCGTGATCGGCGCGGATGTCGAATTGGGCGATCGATGCCAGCTTGTCTCGCACGTGGCTATCGAGGGTCCGACCAAGATTGGCGCGCGAAACAGATTTTTTCCGTTTTCGTCGATCGGCATGGCGCCGCAGGACCTCACCTATGCGGGAGAACCGACGCGCCTCGAAATCGGGGATCATAACGAGATCCGCGAATTCGTCACTATCAGCCGGGGCACCATAAAGGGCGGCGGAGTGACCCGCGTCGGCAACAATTGTCTGGTCATGGCGTATTGTCACATCGCCCACGATTGCTCGATCGGAGATCACGTCCTCATGGCCAACGCGGCGACACTCGGAGGCCACGTGATCGTGGAAGATTACGCGCAGGTGGGCGCGCTTTGTCCGGTCCACCATTTTGTGCGCATCGGAGCCTACGCGTTTATTGGCGGCGGCACGACCGTAACTAAGGATGTCTTGCCGTTCTCGAAGACTGCAGCAGCTCGTGATACCCACGCTTATGGCTTAAACGCAGTCGGATTGGAACGGCGCGGTTTCAGCAAAGATCGGATCCATAAAATCCATCATGCTTACAAACTCCTGCTCGCTTCAAAGCTGAACACTTCGCAGGCGGTGGAAAAACTAAAGGCCGAGGCGGAGCACGGCGAAGATGTGGAGCGGCTGATCAAATTCATTGAAGCTTCCAACCGCGGAGTCATCAAGTAGCTCATGCCATCTGAAAAAGGGCGCATTGGTCTGATCGCCGGCAACGGCACTTTTCCTCTGCTGGTGTTGGATGCTGCTCGGGCCCAAGGTTTCGATGTGATCGTTGCCGCGATCAAGGAAGAGGCGTCACCGGCAATTGAATCGCACGGCGCGGCCGCGGTGCATTGGCTGTCGTTGGGCGAGCTGTCCAAATTGATCGAGACCTTTCAACAAGAGAGAGTGCAGCGAGCCATTATGGCGGGGCAGGTCAAGCACAAACAGATCTTTTCAAGTATTCGACCCGACTGGCGGCTGGCCAAATTGTTGCTCAATTTACGAACTCGAAACACGGACGCTTTGCTTGGAGCTGTGGCCAAGGTTCTTGCCGACGAAGGCATCACCTTAGAGAATTCCACGGGCTTCTTGGAGCCGATGCTGGCCAAGTCCGGTGTATTAACTCGGCGAGGGCCGACTGAAGCAGAAAGAAAGAACATCGATTACGGACGAGAGGTCGCCCGGCACGTGGGGCAATACGACATCGGCCAGACGGTCATCGTAGCCGAGAGTGCGTGCGTGGCGATCGAGGCTATGGAAGGCACAGACGCCGCGATTGAACGAGCCGGTCAACTGATGCGTTCGTTGGATTCGCAAGCCTCCACTCTGAGCCGGGCATTGACCGTGATAAAGATCGCCAAGCCTAAGCAGGATATGCGGTTCGATGTGCCGGTGATCGGGGTGAAGACCATTGAAACAATGCAGAGCGCCGGCGCGACTTGCCTAGCACTGGACGCGGGCAAGTGTCTTTTGCTGGATGGGGAGGCGATCATCATGGCTGCAGATTCAGCTAAAATGGCGATTGTCGCCGACTAGACTAGTAAGCCATCCGCATTATTCGGCCCAGGGAATTTTACATGACTGAATCCTCTCGCCTTGCTGACCAGATTCGCCGCGCTTTTGAAGGGGAAGCCTGGCACGGAGACTCACTGCTCGAGTTACTATCCGACGTCGATGCCAAAACCGCGAGCGCGCACCCCGTCAAGGACGCTCATAGCATATGGGAATTGGTGCTGCACATTGCGGCATGGGATGGCGCGGCCGTGCGTCATTCCCAGGGAAAAGCGGTGGAGTTGACGGACGAGGAGAACTTTCCTTCGGTGAAAGACACAAGCGAAGCCGCATGGAAGCGGGCGGTCGCAGATGCGAAAAAGACGCACGACGAACTGGTGAAAGCGGTCGCGGTCTTCCCCGATTCGCGACTGTCTGACCAGGTTCCTGGCAAGAAAGAGAAACATTACAACTACTTCTACCTGTTCAGCGGCATTGTCCAACATGAGCTTTATCATGCCGGCCAGATTGCCTTACTGAAGAAATTCCGTTGATTGCTGGGGTATGTTCTAATCGGGTGTTTGCGGCTACTGCCTAGAGAAAATCAGCCTGACCAACGAGCTAATCCAGGTTGCTGTCATCGGTGTGGGTGCGTTCGGGCGGAACCATGCCCGGGTCTACCACCAACTCGCACAAGAGGGTGGGGCGGTCCGGCTGGTGGGAGTGGTTGACCCGGATACAGAACGAGCCGATGCGGTGGCCCGAGAATTCCAGTGTAAGAGCTTCGGGTCGGTCGAGCAGTTGCTGACGACTCACAGCGAAGTGCAAGCGGCTTCAGTTGCGGTTCCGACCGTTCATCACCTCAGGGTAAGTCAACAGCTCCTAGAAGCCGGCGTTGATGTATTGATTGAAAAGCCGTTGGCCGCCTCGCTTTCTGAAGCAGATCAACTGGCCGAGTCGGCGATGAAGCACAAACGCGTTGTCCAAGTCGGACATCTGGAGCGATTCAATCCTGGAGTTCGCGCTACCGTTCCCCTCATTACTCAGCCGATGTTTTTCGAAGTGCATCGGTTAAGTGTTTTTACGCCGCGATCTCTCGACGTGGATGTGGTCCTAGACCTCATGATTCACGATCTGGACGTCGTGCTTTCCTTTGTGAATTCTCCGGTCACTGAGATTCGCGCGGTGGGATTACCGATTCTTTCGCGAAAGACGGACATAGCCAATGTACGTCTCGAGTTTGGATCGGGGTGTGTGGCCAACTTTACGGCAAGCCGGGTATCGACGGAGCGGGTTCGCAAATTGCGGTTTTTCCAGCCAGGGCAATATGTTTCGATCGATTACGGACGCCAGGATGTGGTCGTGTTCAGCGTGGGCGACGGGGAAAAAGGCGTGCCCTCGATCAATCCGAAGATCAGCTTCGATAAGCCCACGATCACAGCAGAAGAGCCACTTCATGCCGAGTTGAAATCATTTTTGGATTCCGTCCGCACGCGCCTCCGTCCCGTGGTGGGCCTTGAAGAAGGGCGAAAGGCGCTCGGTCTAGCTCTTGAAATCGTGGATGCCATCCGGGAACACGGAAGAGAGGTCAATCTCGAAGGGTTACAAGGCGTCGCCGTCCGTCAAGATTTGTAAACCCCCCATCCGCAGTTGCCATTCTGGATGCAATCCTGAAGTACTTGGACTTTCAGCTCTTCGCACATCCTTATAAAAGATGCGAGAATAAAGCAACGCAGTCCCTAGCGCGAATCCGCATCTGATGTGGGAATGGGAGTGGTTGCAACTAATCCCGTTCGATTCGTGTCTAACAGCAGGTAAGTTGTTTAATGCCCACGACTCAAATCCCGCAAGGAAACCCAGTGCCACCTCCGTCCTCCCCAGGCCAAACCCGGGGCGAGGAACTTTATGACGCACAGGGTTGGGAATCGATTTACCTGGAAGATCACTCAACTCCGCATCTTCTAGTCCAACTCCAGGACGATCTTTCCCGGGCAAGACATCGCGAAGCATTTTGGATGTCGGTCGTGGTTCACATGCTGGTTATTCTGCTAATCGTGAATTCCGACAAATTGCTCAGGCTTCTTCCCCAGCGAGCAGTCATTGTCGCGACGCCGGAATCGCAGAAAGATAAAGATGTCACCTTCTTGGAGTTGCCTCCCGACGAGCAAAAGCTGACAAAGCGGCCGCAATCCAACATCATTTCGGATAAAGACCGCACGGCGATGTCGCGGGCTCCGCAAGTCGATCGGCAAGAACTAAAAAAGATTTTGGATGCCGGCAGAGCCGGGCGGCCCGGTCCCAGTGCTCCGCCCACGCCGCAGGCGCAGCCTGCCCCTTCCGGACCGACAGGCGCACAGGCACCCGCGCCCCAGCAACAGAACCCCCAGCAGGTGCCCCAGTCTCCACCCGATCAGAATCTGCAGGCGAAGTTACAGACCCCTCCCGTGGGCGCACCTAATCCATTTGCCAGAAGTACGCCGCTATCTCCTGGTGAGCAGATCGCCCAAGCCGCACGGGCGGCGGCGCAAAACCGCTTGAGCGGTGGCGGCGATGGCGGTGACTACGGCCTTGGCACCGGCGCGCGAGCGAACGCCACCATGGGCCCGCTCGATGTGCTGACGGATACCATGGGCGTTGATTTTGGACCGTATTTACAACGGGTTCTGCACGAGGTGAGAGTGCACTGGTACAACCTGATCCCGGAATCCGCGCGGCCGCCGATCATGAAGAAGGGCAACGTTACGATCGAATTCGCAATCCTGAAGGATGGCAGCGTGGCCGGCATGAAACTGGTGAGCACGTCGGGTGACGTCGCATTGGATCGCGGAGCATGGGGCGGCATCAGCGCATCAAATCCTTTTCCACCATTGCCCAGCGAATTTGGTGGACAGTATCTGGGGCTCCGGTTCAAGTTCCTCTACAATCCAAGCCGTGCAGAAATGCAGTAGCTCTGAGCATGCCCGGCCGGATTTCCTTCCTGTAACATACTTCTGATGACTCCCTCTCCTCTGTCCCATACCAGCGCCCGAGTGCTGGAATTCGACTCTTTGCTGGAGTTGCTGCGAGGGTACACGCAATCGGATTTGGGACGCACGAGGGTTGCTCGATTGTCTCCTTCTTTAGATCGCAACTGGATCAAAAACCAGCAGGAACTGACCGAGGAAATCCGGGCATTCCGCCGGGTGGGGGGACAGTTCGATTTTTCCGGACTGGAAGACGTCGCGCTCATGCTTGAGAAGTCCAGCATCTCAGGCGCGGCCCTGGAAATCGCCGAAATCCGCGAAGTGATTTCACTAGCAGACCGGGCAGCGGAATGGCGAGAAATTGTAAAGAGTCCGCCAGCCGCCATGAGAAGCGAATGGCGGGCGGTGCACCAGCTGTCTTCTGGCATTCCGGACTTCGCCGACTTCCTACGCGCCTTCCGCAACAAGATCCTTCCTGACGGGACGCTGGATGACCGCGCATCTCCGGGGTTGGCGAGAATCCGGCGGGAAATGGAGAAGCAGCGACGGCAGATTCAGGAATCGTTGCGAGGTTATCTGCGGCGGTTGTCTGAAGGTGGATCGGTGCAGGATGAACTGATCACGATCCGGGGTGAGCGCTTTGTCATTCCGGTGAAAGTCGAACAGAAACGCCGGGTACAAGGTGTGGTACATGGAGCGAGTTCGAGCGGGCAGACAGTATTCGTCGAGCCGCTGGAAACGATCGAGCAGAACAACGAGTTGGTGCGTTTGCTCGAAGAAGAACAGGCTGAGATCCATCGTATTTTGCTGGAGATGACCCGCCGGATCGGCGAACAGGCTCCGGGCATTCGCGCCGCTGCAGAAGCGCTGAGCGAACTGGAGTTGCAGTTTGCCAAGGCTCGCTTTGCCGAGGACTACAACTGTGTCGCCGTGGTCTTGACCGAAAGCCGCCAAGCGACGTCGCCGCGCCAAATCGAACCGCGTCTGATTCTGCAAAAGGCTCGGCATCCGCTGCTGGAAAGAAATCTCAAGGGCAAAGGCACCGCGATCATTCCCACCACGATCGAACTGGAAGGAAACGCACGCGAATTGGTCATCACAGGCCCAAATACTGGCGGAAAAACGGTGGCGCTTAAGACCACTGGCCTGCTGGCCTTGATGGCGCAATCCGGGATTCCGGTGCCGGCGGACCGAGCGGAACTGCCAATCTTTGACGCCGTACTCGCGGACATTGGCGATTACCAGTCAATCGAGCAGAATCTTTCGACTTTCTCCGCGCATGTAACCAACATCGACTTTATTTCGCGCACCGCCACTGCGTCGTCGCTGGTGTTGCTCGACGAATTGGGCTCGGCGACGGATCCGGAAGAAGGCGCAGCCCTGGCGGTTGCGATTGCAGAACACTTTCGAAAGATTGGCTGCATCGCGATCATCTCTACTCACCACACTTCTCTCAAGATTTTCGGCGCGAATACGGCCGGAGTAGTCAATGCTTCGGTCGGATTCGACGAAGCCACTCTACAGCCGACCTACGAACTCCGCATCGGAGTGCCTGGGGCATCAGCCGGAATCAATATCGCCCAGCGGTTGGGACTGAATCCGTCGATCATTGAGGCATCACGGGCGCGGCTTGGATCGCAGGCGCGCGACGTGGGCGAGTTTCTCGATCGCCTTCACGCCGATTTGCGCGAGGCGGAGGCGGAACGCTTTCGATTACGTAAGCGTGAAGAAGAACTGCAACGCGAGAAAGAACGCCTGGCCATGGAGGGCAAGAAAGAACAGCTGGCAAAGATCAAGGAGATGGAATCGAAGTTGGAGAGCTTGCTGCGTGATTTTGAATATCATGCGCGGGAAGCGGTAAACGCGGTGCAGGACCGGGCAAGCGCGCAGAAGTTATCCAAAGATGCGGAGCGGCGGATCTCCAAATTAAGACGGGAATTCCGCGAGCAGTTCGATTCCACGATTGTGGCGCATGCCACCGGTGCAGATCGAGGCGACCCCAACGCCCAGCCACAACTGGTGAAGCATGTTTCCGAAGGCGATACGGTGAAGTTGAAATCGATGGGGAGGACCGCCGTGATATCCCGACGCATCGACGACAACCACTTCGAAGTCACGATCGGGGCCATGAAGATGAAGATTGCGCGGGAGGACATCGCGGAAGTGCAAGCGCGTTCCGCGGAGTCACCGGTCAAAGCGGCGCGGGCACGAGGCATCTCGGTCTCGCTGGAAAGCGAAAACCAGGCCACACCATCTGAGATCAACGTAATCGGCCGTACGGTGGACGAAGCTTCGAGCGAGGTAGAGAAATTCGTGGACCGCGCTTTCTTAGCGGGTCTGCCCCGAGTGCGGGTCGTACACGGCAGTGGCATGGGAATTCTGCGCAAAGCCTTGCGGCAACTTCTGCAAAAGCATCCGCACGTCGAATCGGTCTCAGAACCGCCGCAAAATGAGGGAGGCGGGGGGGCAACGGTGGTTGAGCTCCGAACCTGACGGTGCTGTCAAAGCGTTAAAAATTCAGTACATCCGGCAACATGTCACTTTTGCCGGTAATCTACATCACAGAAAGTCCGTGCGCTGCTGCCCTACTCTTTGCTGCGAGGGAGGAACCCCGAATTCCTGTTCGCCCTCGGCAGCGGGCTCATCCTGGCCGACCGCTGCAAATCTCGGAACAACTCCACCGAATCAGGTAGGCTCACCATGAAAAAACGGATCGCGATCCTGGCAGCAGTTTTCCTCTCCGTAAGTTTGAGTCTGGGAGCCGGGCACCAAGGCTCACTGCAAGGCGCCCCCGCGAATGTACCGGCGGCTGCCAAATACAAACTCACCGCATGGGGAGAGCTTGGCATGCATTGCATGGACGGGAAGGACTACTCGATATTTGCAGTGCTTCCGCCCTTCAACACGATTCACGCTCAACTCATGACCTTCACCGAACCCCCCGTAGTCGTCTCCAGTGGGGTCACAATCACCTACGAAGCGACCGCCGATCCGAGCGGGTCGATCAACACCATCAGCTCAACCAAGACGAACTTCTGGAGCTATGTACAACAACTTCTGCTTCAAAGTCCGCCGCCGGATGTAGGCATTACAGGGAACTACGTGCAGAGCCTGACACCCCGGCCGTTGTCGTTCAACTCAACGCTGGGATATTGGGAGGTCACGGGGGTGCCCACTGTTCCCTACGACGACAATATGAAGCTGGCTCCTTACTCGATGGCAAAAATCGTTGCCCGTGACCTGAAAGGAAACGTTTTAGCCACAGCCAAGATCGTCGTCCCAGTCAGCGATGAACTGAGTTGCTTCATCTGCCACGCTTCCAATTCCGACAAGTACGCCAAACCGAATGCGGGGTGGGTAAACAATTCAGACAAATCTAAAGACACCAAATTGAATATTCTGCGCAAGCACGATGACCGCTTCGACATCACGGGCTATCTGAACCAGTTGGCGCAGAAGGGCTACACCTATCAGAACACCCTGGAAGCAACGGCCAATGCCGGCACCCCCGTGCTTTGCGACGCTTGCCATGCCTCCACGGCGCTGGGGGAGGGTGGATTACCTGGGATCAATCCACTCACTCAGGACACGCACACCCTGCACGGACCCCAGATTTACCTTAAGACCGGCCAGACACTGGACCAGGCCAAAACCGATCCCAACTCCTGCTACCTGTGCCACCCTGGGCTACTTACAAAATGCAAGCGCGGAGCGATGCGGCTACGGCAGTGTATGGATTGCCACGGTAACGTCAGTTTCGTTGGAACCGCGGGCCGTCCCGGGTGGCTTTCCGAGCCCTCATGCCAAATGTGCCATGAAAGCGGGGTTCGGCACACCAACGCATTCGACTCTCCGGGTCACTGGAGAAATTCTACCGACACCACCTTCGCCACCAACCCTGATGTTCCCGCGAAGGGCTTCGATCTTTATCGCTTCAGCATGGGACACGGCAAGCTATACTGCTCGTCCTGCCATGGCTCGCAGCATGCCGAGTTCCCTACATCACAACGCAATGACAACCTGTACAGCATCGCGCTGCAGGGATATAAAGGGCAGATTCGGGAGTGCACGGTTTGTCATAAGACGATCCCGGTCACGCAAACGAGTGGTCCGCACGGCCTTCATACCGTGGGCCAGAAGTGGGTGAACGTGCACGGTAACTTCGCGGAAGGTCACCAGAAAGAATGCCAGTATTGTCATGGAACGGATTATCGGGGCACGGCCTTGACCAAGTTACTCACCAATAAAACGTTCAATGCCGGAGAATATGGCATCAAGCATTTCCCGCTGGGCCATGCCATGAACTGCTATGACTGCCACAACGGGCCTAATCCCGGATAGTCTCTACACCATTTTGGATGGCGCGCATGCTGCTGGATCCCGGCGGTCGAAAAATTTCGAGATTCAGCAGCTTTTCTTTCCGACTCTGTGCCTTCTGTGTGTTGCTGAGAAATGCGGATTGCCTGTAGAGCAGGCGACGGGTTACACTCGCGAGTCTCTGGAGAATCTCATGAGAATCCCCTCTTCTTTTTGCCGACAGATGCTTCTGGCGACTTTTGCGGTCTTCTTCGCTCTCCCGATGGCAGCTCAATACAGCGATCCGGCAGCGATCAATGACCTGGGCGGGCCACAGGAGTTTACGCGCCGCCGCGCTGAACTGGCCAAACAGCTTACGACGGGCTATCTGATCCTTTTTGCGCGCGTCACTCTGCCGGAGGCGAACCACTACCGCGAGGACAACGACTTCTTCTACTACACGGGACTTTCGGATCCGGGCGCAGTCATGGTCATGGATGTTGCCAAGGGGAACACCGTGATTTTTGAGCCTGAGCAGAGTCCACGGGTGAAACAGGTCTACGGCCCCAATCTTCTCTCTTTATCCAAAGAACAGCAGGGGCAGTACGGATACAAAGCTGTCCTGCCAGCCACTAATCTCGATGGCATGCTGGCGTTCGCGCTGGGTAAGGAGGTCGACCTTTGGCTGCGTCTCAGTTATCCGGACAAGGCGGATGGCGCACGTTTTGAGACCGGGCGAGATTATGCGGATGAGTACAACGCGTCCTATGGCGATCCGACTCCGGGGGACCGGGCCGCCATCAAGAAACTGGCCGAGCGATATCCGGCGGCGCATCAGAAGGACGCAACGCCCTTCATCGACCAGATGCGCAATATAAAGACGCCGCAGGAAATCGCGGTGCTACGGAAGAACGGAGCCCTCAGCGCCGAAGGCATCAAGCAGGGAATCGCTCACGCGCATCCTCCGATGTACGAGTATCAGATCGAGGCAGAAGCCGATTATGTTTTCCGAAACGGCGGTGCCGACGGCTGGGCTTATCCCGCGATTGTGAGTTCGGGCGACAACATCAATACCTGGCATTACTTTAATGATCGCCGTCAGATTCAGCCGAATGATCTCGTCGTTTTCGATTTTGCAGCCGATTACGATCACATGACGATGGATATCACTCGCACGTTCAACATCAGCGGGAAGTTCACGCCGGAGCAGGCCAAGTGGTATGCGGTCGATTTGGAGTGTCAGAAGGCGGTGATCGCGTTATTGAAACCGGGCAACACTTACGATCAGGCGTCAGACGCAGGCAAAGCTGTTCTCGCAAAGTATGGCGAGGACAAGCAGTGGTACGGATTTCCCGGCCACTTCGTGGGACTGGCGACACACGATGTGCTGATGCCGACCGGGCCCATTAAAGCTGGCCAGGTGGTGACGGTTGAGCCGATCGTGGAGTTTCCCGACAAGCACATGCATTTCCGCGTCGAAGACACCATCCTCATCACGGACAGTGGCTCCGAGAATCTGTCATCCGGTGTAGTGAAAGAGATGTCGGACGTGGAGAAATTGGTGGGCAGCGCGAAATAGCAGCAACATGACGGAGACGTGGGCGCCAACATACCGGCTAAGTGGGATCTGGAGTGCGGGAGGTCCATGGGCTTCTTCCGCCGAGCGCGGTGTAAAACCCCCAGGAAGCGAGCGCAAGAATACTAAGCGTCACAAGAACTCCGTTCGCCGCGTACCAATTAGAAAGATCCGCCGTAAGCGGGACGTTCAAGAGAACATCCGCGGAAAACATACCTGCGGCCAGCGCCACGAGGCCGAAGCGAATGACTACAAGGACTGCTGTGGCGTAGACCAGCACCTGCAGCACAGCCTCCACCTTCAGAAAATCGCTGCCAACCAACTTCATGGAAGCAAACAGTGCAACAAATGCGATTGCCGCCAACCATTCCTTGCGAAGGATGACTCTGAAAACCAGAAAAACGAAAAAGAAGACCAAGGTGGATTGAATCGACAGCGGAACATGCATCAACCAAGCGGCCAGAGCTGGACGCGCTCCCGTCAGATAAGTGGCTGAGTAGAGTCCCGGGGAATCACCCAATCGTAGAGTCAGAACCTGGCGCAGCAGGTACAGCAGAGTCCACGTCAATCCTAACAAGACTCCGAAGAGCAAATCCCGCCCGACCAAGGGATCGCGGAATTGTCCCATCAGGAGGCGGCTCCAAGAGATGATTCCCTGTGGCCAGCGGCGGCGGACGTATGGTTCGAGTGCGAGATACAAAACCAGAACCAAGCCGGCCAGAAAGAGGCTGGTACTGATGGCGGTTACAAAGACCATGGTCAAGTCGATGGTGGGAACCAAGTGTCCGCGGCACAGCCACAGCAACATTTGCAGAATGAACACAACACCCGCCAGACGGAATGCGCCCTCGCGATCGCCTCGGCCTTGCATATAGTTGCGGCGCGCCTGCCAAGTCGCCCCTACCAGCACCAACATGAGGATGCTCAGGAAGAAGGCCTGCGTGATTTTTTCACCTGGGGTGGATTCCTGCGCGGTCATGCGGCTGGGCTTGGTCCACGGCCCGATGAGGAGAAAAAAATCCGGTTTGCCTCGCCACGCGGCGGCTTCGATCCTAAGCGGACGGCTGCTCCCGGGCCAGTTTCCGGTCCATGCCATACGAACATCGGATGCAGCCAGCGAATTCCATTCCGGTTGCACCGGTGTGAACTGCGAGGGCTCAAGACCTGCCGCCGAAAACAGCGCTGTCCAGTCGACTGCCTGCACCACTCGACCGGGGTCATCTTCTTTTTGCGGCGGAATCGCCTGGAAAGAGAGAAGCCGGCCCTGCGGATCGAGTTTAAGCGTCACCATCCCCGAGGAGATGGAAGGAGGATCGTTGATGGAAATCACATCGGGTGTCAGCAGAGGATCATGGAAGTCCGATCCGATCATGTACTGCGGGCTTTGCCGGTACCAGTAATAAAGGACAGAAGGGCGGTCGGAAATTATCTTGTTCCAATCGGGCTTGGGCTTGTCGGTTTTCGGAACGTAGTTAAGAAACTCGTAATCGTAGTCAAAGGCTCCAACACGATCGACTGGACGGTCGGAATATCCGAGCTTCTGGATAATCTCTCGTGACTTCTGATTCAGAACATCGGGCGATTGCTCCAGATGCATCTGCTCGAGACCGCTGACATGGATGTTCAGATAGCTCGAAATGAAGAGTCCGAGCACGGCGATTACGAAACATAAGAGTGCATATCGAGGCGCGATACCAGAGGCTTCGCCGGCCGCAGCTACCATTTGCGGCGAAGGGGTTTCGCCGGCAGCCAGAGCAGCGGCCAGAGGATCGCCGCCCGGCAGAGCGGCCGCTACACCCATCACCGAACTGGGACGATTCGCGGGATCCGGCTCAAGGCATCGCAGGATCACTCGCTCGACGACCGGATCGATATCTTTGACCACCGAAGATGGCCGGCTGGGAGCGCTCTCGCTGCGGGTTCGTACCAATTCCGGCAGGGACTCGACGTTGTAGGCGCGTTTGCCGGTGAAGATCTCGTAGAGCACGAGCCCGAGCGCATAGATGTCGCTCTTTACATTGACTTCCCTTCCCTCGAGTTGCTCCGGGGCCATGTATGCAGGCGTTCCACTGCGAATGTCGCCACCGGCAATTTGATCGACCAACCCGGCCAAGCCGAAATCCGTCACTACGACCTGGCCACGACCGTCGAGCATGATATTGGCGGGTTTCAGATCGCGGTGCAGAACTCCCTTGGCATGGGCAGCGGCAAGTCCGGCGCAGAGCTGGCGGGCAATTTCCAGAGCCTTGTCAGAAGGTAGGCGGCCGATGCGGCGCAGCAACGAAGCGAGGTCTTCGCCGTCGACGTACTCCATGGTAAAGAAGGTGTAGCTGTCAACCTCTCCAACGTCATAAACCCGGCAGACATTGGGATGAGAGACTCTGCGAGCGACGCGGACTTCATTTTTGAAACGCTCCAGGAGCGCGTCGTCGTTCGTGGCCTGCTCGGGCAGGAACTTCAGAGCCACCTGCTGGCCGAGAGTTAAATCATCAGCGCGGTAAACTTCGCCCATGCCGCCGCGACCGAGCAGCGCGACGATTCTGTAGCGCCCTGCAAGCAAACGTCCGGGAAGAAAACGCCCTTCATTCAGGAGTACGGTCGATGAACTGGAAAGCTTCGACGAGGATCCGGAAGAGGGCTTTACGGCTTGCCGCGGTCGGGAGGCGGCATACTCCAGGGTAGCTAAGTCGTCTGAGGTGAGATCCGCGCTCGCACCAACTGACGCCCCGCACGAAGAGCAAAAGCGGCCGTTTGCCGGGGCTGGAGAACCGCATGAGGTGCAGAAGGCCATGACTCACAAATGTATCGTATTTCTTCCGTGCCGGTAACCAGCGAAGCTAATCGCCGCTGATGGTTCCTGGGCCTAGAATGCCTTCAGATCGAACAATTCGCTGCTCGGCTAAAACAATTGCGATAGCAGTGCAACTTCCGAGAATTCATGGACATTCCAACTACAAACAGCAACTATTCTGGTTTTTCGGGTTTTACTGCACTTACGCAATTGGTGTATTTCGGCGAAGCACGTTAAGGGGATGACTATGTCTAGAAACCATAAGGGTTTTGTGACCGCGTTTGGCGCTCTGCTTATGCTCTCCGCTTGCTGCCTGCCGGCCATGGCAGCGCTGGGTGGAGATTTGAATTCGGTGCAAGAAGACAAGACGCACATGAAAGCCACAGTGCAGATCAAGCAGGGGGCGGACTACGCCGTTCACGAGATCAAAGATACTCACGGCACCATTGTCCGCGAATATGTTTCGCCAGCGGGCCGGGTCTTTGGCGTGGCTTGGCAAGGCCCGTTCATGCCGGATATTCACCAGTTGATGGGCACCTACTTCCAGCAATTTTCCGCCGCCGCTCAGGAAGATCATCAGAAGCGGCCGGGGCGTCATCCGCTTTCTCTGAAGCAACCCGGACTGGTGGTTGAAACCGGGGGACATATGCGTGCCTTTTACGGCCGGGCATACGTTCCTGACATGGTGCCGCAGCAAGTCAACGCAGGGGAGATACGGTAATGAAATCATTGGTGCGCAGCTTCTTCGCGGTAGCAGTGGTGGCGACTTTGGGGACGTTGGTGGGTTGTGGCGGGGGTGGAACGCCGAGCGGCGTAGCGATAACTGTGCAGGTTGCCGCTACCCCAACGACGATCGCGGTCGGACAAACCTCGTCCCTCACCGCTGTCGTGTCCAACGACTCCAGCAATCAGGGTGTGACTTGGAGCTTATCGGGCGTTGGAACGTTGAGCAATCAGACCTCGACCTCGGCGACATACACGGCGCCCGCGTCCGTGAGTAGTACACAGATCGTCTCAATTACCGCTACTTCCGTGGCGAGTTCAAGCTCTTCCGCCTCGATCCAGATAAACGTAACCGGCACGGCGGTCTCGATTCTCGTCAACGGCACGACCACAATAAACCAGGGCGGAACCGCTTCGATCGCGGCGACGGTAACTGGGGATTCAACGAACTCAGGCGTCAATTGGAGCCTCTCGGGCCCAGGAACACTGACGAACAACACCACCACTTCTGTGACGTACGACGCACCTGCTTCCGTCTCTGGCGCAGAGGTAGCAACCATTACTGCGACGTCGGTGGCGAGCTCGGCGGCTACTGCTTTGACGCAGATCGGTGTGGTCCCGTCAGGTGCAGCGAACAATGTGCAGTTTGTGACTGTCGACGGCGGACCCGTAGCGGGCTCGATTTATCCAAACGGTATTTTCACCAGCGCTACAATCTGCGTTCCCGGAAGTGCAACCAACTGCACAACTGTGGATCACCTACTAGTCGACACCGGGTCAGTTGGTCTCCGAGTACTTGGCAGCTCCCTTAATGGACTCGGTCTTTCTCCGATTACATCGAACGGAATGACTCTAAATAACTGCGTAAGCTTTGTTGATCTCTCGTTCCTATGGGGGCAGGTTGATTTAGCTGACGTACATATCGCCGGGGAAACGGCAAGCAGCATACCGATTCATGTAGTTGCAGATCCGTCCGGTTTTGCGATTCCAGCAGCTTGTTCGAACGGCGGAACCGATGAGGACAATCAGGCCGGGCTAGGGGCGAACGGAATTTTAGGGGTGGGTCCCGAACCATTTGATTGCGGCTTCGCCTGCGATCCCAACGGCGGCCAGCAGTCTCCACCAAATATCTACTTTGCTTGTTCTTCGACTGGCTGTCAGTCTACGTTCGTATCCTGTGGGTCTGAATGTTCTGACTCATCCCCCAACCAACAGATCGTAACTCCGGTTGTCGCGTTCTCACTTGACAACAACGGCGAGGCAATTAATTTCCCGAGCGTAACCGATGGCGAACCTTCGGTTACAGGCACCATGACGTTTGGCATCGGCACTGAGGCTAACAACGCGCTCGGGCTGGCGACCGTATACACGCTGAATTCGATGGATGAATTTACAACCAACTATGGCACCCAGGTGCTTACTAGCAGCTTTATCGACAGCGGCTCAAACGCCTACTTCTTCCCGGATTCAACAATCCCGGTCTGCTCGGACGCCAGTAGCTTCTTCTGTCCTTCCAGCACAGACTTCCTGAACGCTCAAAACATCGGGGCAACTCAAGGCTCGGGAACTGTAAATTTCAGCGTGGCTAACGCCGATACCTTATTTAATAACTCCACGAATGCGGCTTACGGTGATCTCGCGGGCCCCAATGCTGCCGGCAGTTTCGACTGGGGTCTGCCGTTCTTCTTTGGAAAAACGGTATTCACGCCGTTGATGGGCAGCCCGTACATCTGGACAACCAGCGTCTCCATGGTGGGCATATTAAGCATGTGAACGACTGTCCGGCCGGAAGCCGTTGCGCTTCCGGCCATTTTCTTTTGCGGTCCCTGCTTCCCAGTGCAAAATCTTAAACTCTCATGCGCTGTTCGTCCCGCTTTCAGAATCTTCCGCGATTCCTTTGAGCAATCCTGCCTCTCCGCTTACACTAGGCCGCATGAAGAACTTCGAATCTCTTAGCGAACGCGAGATTCTTGCGTTGGCAATTTCGCTGGAAGAAGAAGACGAACGAGTTTATGCGGACTACGCTGAAGGTTTGCGGCAGGACTTTCCCGCATCGGCGGCGGTATTCGACGGAATGCGGGTGATGGAATCGGGGCACCGTCGGCGATTGCTGGAGTTGTTCAGGAAGAAGTTTGGCGAGCACGTGCCGCTAATCCGTCGGCAGGACGTGAAGGGATTCATTGAACGCAAGCCGGTCTGGTTGGTAACGCCGCTCCGTCTGGAGACGGTGCGAGCCCAGGCCAGCGCCAACGAAGTCGAAACCCGGCGCTTCTACGAGAAAGCGGCGGCTCGATCGCAGGATGCCAGTATCCGGCAGTTGCTCGACGATCTCGCTCAAGAAGAGCGCGTCCACGAAGACCGGGCCCAAGAATTAAAGGACGAAGAATTGCCTCCCGACGTGGCGCACGACGAAGAAAAGGCCCGCCGCCGTTTGTTTGTGTTGCAGATTGTGCAGCCGGGGCTTGCTGGCTTGATGGACGGGTCAGTTTCAACATTGGCTCCAGTCTTTGCGGCGGCCTTTGCGACGCACAAAAGCTGGGACGCTTTTCTAGTGGGCCTGGCAGCGTCGATCGGCGCGGGGATCAGCATGGGCTTTGCGGAAGCCCTCTCCGATGACGGCAGCTTAACGGGCCGCGGACATCCGTGGGTACGTGGCTTGATATGCGGCGCCATGACCGCCCTCGGCGGGATTGGACATACCCTGCCCTTTCTGATTCCAGGATTTCAGGCGGCGCTAGCGGTTGCGGCCGTCGTAGTCGTAGTTGAGCTGGCGGTCATCACGTGGATTCGCCACCGCTACATGGATACGCCGACGCTCTCCGCCGCAATGCAGGTCGCACTGGGTGGAGCGCTGGTCTTTATTACAGGCGTGCTGATCGGGAGCTCTTAGTTCGAAGAGGCAAACGGCTAGGCGGTGGCTCGCTTCGCACGAGCGCGTGCGCGCTGGGCTCCGGCTGTTTCCACGCGATTTCGGCCGGATTGTTTGGCGCGGTACAGAGCCTTATCGGCTGCTTCAATCACCTGCGAAATTTCCTGGGTCTTGGAATTCGGCTCCGCCAGCCCCATGCTTACCGTAACCGAAAGCTCTCCGGCAACGGATTCAGTGGGAACGACTCTTCTCTTCCGACCAGGACTGCCTTTCGTTTCATGAGCGCGGCGATCGTTGCTTTCGCGCGGCGCGGTGCGGCGATCCGCTGAGATGCGCAGGCGAAAGCTCGATTGCTCGATAGCTTGCCGCAATACTTGCAAGTGCGGCAGCACCTCTTTCGCGGTTTTCCCCGGAAACAGAATGGTGAATTCTTCCCCCCCCACTCGATAGGCTTCTCCGCCTCCGGTGACGCGCGATAGGCGCGCAGCCACCATCCGCAAGACCTGATCGCCGGTATCGTGCCCGTAGGTATCGTTCACAGACTTGAAGTGATCGATGTCCACGGCGGCGACCGAGTAGGGTGCGGTCAGGCCGGGCAATGCCAGATTGAAAGCGCGCCGCGCCGGAAGCGACGTAAGTTCGTCGTGGTAAGCGAGCAGATAGGAGTTTTCGACAATGGAGCTGACCAGAATCAACGCGGCGACTGCGAAATAGGCGCTGCCAATACGGCCAACTCCGCCGGCCTGCATTCCAGCAAACACCGCCGCCAAAGCCCAGAGCAGGCCGGCCGTTGTGGGCTTGCGGTGAATCCAGAAGCGGGCTGCGAGGACGCAGAAACTTAGAAGAAAAATCAATACTGCCGACTGAGGCAGGTGCGTCCATTGGAACAAACGTTTACTGACCCAGGCTGCATGGAAAATCGCCGGAGCTTTGGTGGTCCCGGGCCGACATACAGCGGCGACAAAGACCGACTGAACGAACAGCCAGGCGCCGCGCGCACCTACGGTGGAAAGCGTAATGCGTCGCTCCGATGCAAAACCCAGAGCGACGAAGTTAAGAGGCAGCAGAACTCCGATTACTTCGAAGGCGACGCGGCCTGGACCGGAGAAAACAATCTTTCCTGCGGAGAAGAATTCGAGAGCGCGATGGGAAATTAAGATCAGCATCAACGCGGACAGAATGCCACTGGACTGGAAACGCCACGCCAGCAAGATTCCGGCAGCCAATATCACGTAATAGAAAAGATCAACCGCAGAAGCAGAGACCTGGACAGATCCCGACTGCAGGACAAGTAACGCCAGGAGCAGCGTCAGTCCTGAAGGCAATACCAGGGACTTAAGGGTCTTCCTATTCCAGATATCCATAGGTGCGGCACAGCCTTAGCTGATGGACTGCACGTCACGTATCAGCTTGGGAAATTGCTCTGATTGAAATTATCCCTACTGGAGCGTTCCGGGCGTGAGTGGCGGGCTGGGTACCCTCCCGATTGGCGCGGTTTCGTTCCATTAGCGGAAGCTAATACTTTGGTGTGGTTCGGATTTTGTCTCGGCAACCGTACCCCCGCCTAGAATCAGATTCGCAGGATTAGAGGAACTTTATGCGAATTCTGGTAGCGGAAGACGATCCGGCTCTGGGAAGTTTCATTAAGAAAGCGCTGGAAGCTGAGCATTACGCCGTCGACGTTTCCGGGGACGGCGAACAGGCGCGGGCGATGGCATCCGAGTTCGACTATGACTTGGTGATTCTGGACCTCAACCTTCCTCGGGTCGATGGAGTTTCGATTCTTCGTTCCGTCCGGGTACGCAAACCGAGCCTGCCAATTCTGATTCTGACGGGGAGAAGCCGGGTTGAGGACCGGGTACAGTGTCTCGATCTGGGTGCGGATGACTATTTGACGAAACCGTTTTCATTCTCAGAACTGTCGGCGCGGATCCGTGCTCTTTTGCGACGCTGTCACCTGCCCGTCGAATCCGTGCTGAAGGTCGACGACCTGCGACTGGATCGAGTGGAACGCATGGTGGAACGAGGAGGACACAGGATTGACTTGACGTCGAAGGAGTTTGCGCTGCTCGAATACCTGATGCGCAATGCCGGCCGGCGCATTACCCGGGCCATGATTATCGAACACGTGTGGAACATTTCCTTCGATACCTGCACCAACATCGTGGATGTCTATGTAAATTATCTACGCCGGAAAGTGGATGACGGGTTCGGTAAGCGACTAATCCACACGGTTCGCGGTGTGGGTTATGAATTGAGCGGTCACGCAACGGTGTAAGGTGAGCTGGGAGTGAAGCCCTGAACGCAGTCGCGAACGGATTTTCTCCCACCTGAAATTCCTTTCTCGGCTACTTGCCGACGCTATCGACAATCCTTTCCCAACAAGGCAGGGTCAAAGCGCCAGAAATTTCCCATATCCAACGTTGCCTCCCTGAGTGGGAATAAATTGCCTCAATAAGAACGTTCTAAGGTTTTTTTAATCGCGATTTAATCTCGCAGCGATGAAATCCAGTTATGACAACCGCAGCCGTCATATCCGATTTCCCCGGTGGAGTGTTGGTGGCCAGCCCGAGTCTTACTTTCCGGGAACAGGTGCGCCAAAGTCTGCCGGAACGGCGCCGGCCGGTGCTGGAGGTGCAAGGCGGCGCCGATGCCCTCGCCAAACTCGAAAGTGGTGACTGGCAAACGCTGTTTGTCGATCGTCAACTTCCGGATCTGGACGCTGAGGAGCTCGTGTCGATCATCAAGACACGATTTCCAGGCATTGAAACCATCTTGGTCGATTCGAACGATGAAGGACGACAGGGGAACGCGCCTCGAATCGTGCCTCTGCGGAACCCCTCTCCCAATCTCGCACTGGTATCAACAAAACCCGGATTCGAACCACTTCCGGGAATGCTAGGAACATCTCCTGGAATGCAGCGTCTGTATCGACTGGCCAGGCTGGTCGCACCACGCTCCACCACGGTATTGATTCTCGGAGCAACGGGTACGGGAAAAGAGCTGGTGGCGCGCGCCATTCATCAGTTGAGCCCGCGCTCAAATCGCACTTGTGTGGTGGTGAATTGCGCAGCCATTCCGGAGGCGCTGTTGGAGTCCGAGCTGTTTGGTTACGTTCGTGGCGCGTTCACGGGAGCAGTGCAAACGTATGCCGGTCGAATTTACTCGGCCCAGGGGAGCACGCTATTTCTCGACGAAGTGGGAGAGCTTCCGCTGAGCCTGCAGGCTAAGCTACTACGATTCCTCGAGCAAAAAGAGGTTCAGCGCTTGGGGAGTTCGGAACCAGTCAAGGTGGATGTGCGTGTCGTAGCCGCAACCAATGCCAATCTTCCGCGACAGGTTGAGAAGGGATTGTTTCGCGAGGATCTTTATTACCGGCTTTCCGCGTTTCCGCTGGAATTGCCGCCGTTGGCCGAGCGCAAAGAAGATGTCCTGCCGCTCGCGGAATTTTTTCTGCAAGCGTTTGCGATGACTAGCGGGCTGGTACCCCGGCTTAGTTCGGAGGCGAAGGAAATGTTGATGAGGCATTCCTGGCAAGGAAACGTCCGCGAACTACAGCAGGTTATGGAACGAGCATCGATTCTGGTGGATGGCGGCTCATCCATCGAATCCGACCACATCTATTTTGCCAGTGTTCGCGAGCCCAGCAGAGATGATCTCGGGGTTGCGCTAGGGCAAGAAGCAGCTGCGGAGCGTCGATTGTGAGAGAAATCTTAATTGCGGAACGGATGGCTGGCAGCCACATTGCATGAGCAAGTTTTGCCTATGGTAACCGCAACAATTCCGGCGACGATCGAGCCAGCGATTCGAGCCAGTGATCAATCTCTTCTGACCGAGGCTTTCTCCTCTTTCACGCATGCGGCCGCGTCTCTGGAACGCTCTTATCTCGAGTTGCAACTCGAAGTCGCGCGCTTAAGACGAGAACTGGCAGATTCCAATCACAGCCTGGAAGAAAGCCTGACTGAAAATCAGAGAATGAGAAAAAGACTTGATCGGATCCTGGAATCGTTACCCTGCGGTGTGGTCGTAGTCGAAGACGACGGAAGAATTTCGCTCGCGAATAAAGAAGCAGAACTGCTGCTGGGGCTGGAGCGGGATCTCGACATGCCGCAGCAACTCTTGTCGGTTTTCGAGTCGGTCCCGGAGGGAGGCAGCGAACTAGAGGTTCTCGGCAACGGAGTCAGGCGATGGACTGCGGTGCGCTGCGCGGGCCTGCTAAATGGCCAGCACAGGAGTTCCATTTTTATTGTGCAGGACATAAGCGAAATCAAGAAACTGGAGCAACAGCAGGAAGTCGTACGTCGCCGGCAGGCATTGGCAGATATGTCGACGACACTGGCCCACGAAATTCGCAATCCTCTGGGCAGTCTGGAGCTATTTGCCGGATTGCTGGCCGCCTCGCAATTGGGAGAGGAAGAACATAGCTGGGTCCGGCAAGTGCAGGCCGGTTTGCGAACGCTGGCGGCTACCGTCAACAATGTTTTGCATTTCCACAGCCAGCCCCACCCCGAAATGATGCAAGTCAACTTAGGCGACCTCTTGGATTCGGTCGGGGCATTTCTCGCGCCGCAAGCTGAAGCGAAGAAGATCACTCTGAAGATTTCGCACACGCTCGGCCAGACTGTCCTGATGGCGGACCGGCACCGCCTGGCGCAGGTGGTGATGAATATAGGACTCAACGCATTCCATTTCACGCCCCCGGGCGGTGTAGTGACGATCTCCGGCCAAGCTGCCTGTGGCACGGAGCAATCGGCCGCCCGGATTCGAATTGAGGACACCGGCCCGGGAATTCCCGAAGAAGATCTAGAACGGATTTTTGAAGCGGGATATACGACTTGTTCTGGAAGTCCGGGACTTGGGCTCGCCGTTTGCAGAACTATCGTTGAACAACACGGTGGCTCAATCGTCGCATTGCCGCAAAACACCGGAGCGTCTTTTCAATTGGATTTTCCCGCAGCGAGGATTGCCGAATGAATGCCGGTAGCTTGCTTCCCGAACCTGGAACGCTCACTGCAAATGCAGTGCTGATCGTTGACGACGAGGCAAGTATGCGGACTGCACTCGAGTCCAGCTTTCTGCGACATGGCTGGCAGGTGGAAACGGCGTCGGGAACCACAGAGGCGGTCGCCAAGTTCCGCCAGACTCGTCCTGCCCTAGTTGTTACGGATATTCGCATGCCGGATGGGGATGGATTTTTTGTAATGCGTCAGGTCCGGGCTTGCAGCCCGGACGCGGCGGTAATCCTCCTGACTGCATACGGAAGCGTTCCCGGAGCTGTTGCAGCGATGAAAAACGGCGCCTGCGACTATCTGGTCAAGCCTGTCTCCTTCGAGCAACTTGAACGGACGGCTCGTCAGATCATGACACGCAGCCATGCAGCTCCTCCGGCTACGGCAGAGATGATTGGGAATTCCCGAGCATTGCAACAGGCAATTCAGCGAGCGCGCCAAGTAGCAATGAGCGATGCAGATGTTCTGATTCAAGCTGAGAGCGGGACCGGAAAAGAGCTTCTGGCAAAAATGATTCACCGGCTCAGCCTTCGCCACAGCCGGCCTTTGGTGGCTGTCAATTGCGCGGCGTTCCCGGACAACCTGCTGGAAAGCGAGCTCTTTGGCTACGCAAAGGGAGCCTTCACCGGAGCTTCGAACCTGAAGGTGGGGAAATTCGAACTAGCCCATGAGGGCACCCTGCTGCTCGATGAAGTCGGCGAAATGCCATTGGCGCTACAGCCGAAATTGTTACGCGTGCTGCAAGAGCGCGAGTTCGACCGCTTAGGCGATAACCACCCGGTGAAGGTTGATATTCGGGTTATTGCCACAACCAATCGGTCGCTGGAGCGGATGGTGCACGAAGGTTCGTTCCGAGCTGATCTCTACTATCGGCTGAATGTCATTCCGCTCGGGCTTCCGACTCTCCGGGACCGGAGGGAGGATATTGTGCCGCTGGCAAAACACTTTGCTCGAGTTTACTCCGTCGGACGAATCGCCCCGCGAATGCGCCCTGACTTCATCGCACGTCTGGAGCAGTACCCGTGGCCGGGGAATGTCCGGCAACTGGCTAACCTCATGCGCCGGGCGGTTGCTTTGTGCCCGGAAGAAATAGGACTGGAGATTCTTGAGCCTTCTGAACTGCGCAGTGGGGACCCGGCGTTGTCCATGCCCGCGGAAAACCTCCGGCCAGGGATCTCTCTTGAGTCAGCAGAGAAGCGTCTCCTTGAATTGACTCTTAACGCAACCGGCGGCAATCGTTCGCGGGCAGCCGAGATGCTGGGAATCAGCTTGCGCACGGTTCGTAACAAGATCCGCGATTACGGGTTGCCTTCTAAAAGGAGTTACGCTAATGCTGAATGATGCGGCGATCGATTCACTAGCCCGCTTCCTCGATGTGAGCGTCTTTCGGGGCGGACTGATTCTCTCCAACATGGCAAATATCGATACCCCGGGATACCGCACCCGCGACATCGATTTTCAGCAAGAATTGCAGCGCGCCAACGGAGAATTTCAGGAGACTTCGTTTACTCCGATCGCACGCCCGGTCCAGGGCCTGATTGAGCGTCCGGACGGAAATAACGTCAATCTGGAACGGGAAGGCTTATTGCTGGCGGATACACAGTTGCGCTTCAACACTTGCGTGCAGTTGCTTCGCGACCGATTCAAGATGTTATCGAGCGCAATTCACGAAGGGAGTTCGCAATGAATCTATTCGGGATGCTGGATTTAAGCGCCTCGGCTCTGACCGCGGAACGTCAACGGGCAGAGGTGGTAACCAGCAACATGGCCAACGCCGAGACCACACGAACTCCGCAAGGCGGGCCCTACCAGCGCCAACTGGTGGTGTTTCGCGCGCAGCGGATTCGGCAGTTTGGCATGCAGCTAGCAGACTTCAGGAGTGCCTCAAACGCTGGAGTGCGAGTTGACCAGGTGGTGGCGGACGACCGTCCTCCGGTGCGACGTTACCAGCCTGGACATCCCGATGCCGACGCTCAAGGTTTTGTGGCGTATCCCGCTATCGATCCGGTCGAAGAAACCACTGACCTCCTCGAAGCGGTCCGGGCTTACGAACTCAATGCCTCGGCGGTACAGGCTACGAAAAGCATGATCTCGCAGTCTCTGGACCTTCTGAGGTAAACGGGGAGTAATGAACATGATAAATCCGATTTCCAGCCTGCGCATTCTGCCCAGCGAAACCAGCGTCGCTCCGACCAAAGTAGCCCCAAGAGAGTGGGGTTTCACGGAAACGCTGCGCGGGGCGATGGATCAAGTGGAACAACTCCAGGGAGCGGCTGACAATAAAGTGTCCGCCGTGCTCAACGGCAATGGGATGGATGTCCACAGCGCGATGATCGCGGTGGAGAAGGCGGACCTGTCTTTTCAACTCATGATGCAGGTGCGAAACAAGATTGTCTCCGCGTACCAGGAGATTTCTCGCATGCAGTTCTGATAAAGGCAGCCGGAAAACTAAGTGGAAACTCCGAAATCACTCGACGATGCATTGAATCAGGCCCTGCAGCTTTTGCGCGGGCTGAGTCCAAAGCACCGTCTGTACCTTTTTGGAGGGGCTGCGCTTGTCGGGTTAACGTTGTGGCTGTTTGTTGGGCTGTTGGGGAAACCCAAACTGACGACACTCTACTCCGGTCTCAAGCCAGCGGACGCACAAGCGCTCGGCAGCCGTCTGGCGGCGAAAAATATCTACTATGAGCTCTCTCCCGACGGAGCCACGTTGATGGTAGCTGCCGAGCAAGTCGACGCTGCTCGCCTCGAGACCGCTTCTCAAGGACTACCACGCAATGCGCGTTTGGGTTTTGAATTGTTCGATACACCGAATTGGACTGGATCAGACTTTACCGAGAAGGTGAATTATCAGCGGGCGCTGGAAGGAGAACTGGAGCGCACTCTGCAGACTCTGAGCGAAGTGGAGGCGGTTCGCGTGCATCTGGTGCTGCCACGGGAATCGCTCTTCACGGAAGAAGAACGCGCTGCCAAAGCAGCCGTGATTTTGAAAACGCACGGAGGCGGCCTTTCGGAGCAGGAGCAGGCGGCTATTCCGGCGCTGGTGGCAAGCGCCGTAGATGGACTGAGCCCCGAGAACGTTACGGTCGTGGATGCGGACAGCAATCTTCCCTTACGCGGCTACCGGGGCAAGAATGGACAGCGGGCAAGTTCCGATATCGAGCAGAATCTCGAGAAGACACTGGTACGCACTCTGGAACCGGTCGTCGGAGCAGAGCACGTTCGCGCCAGTGTTCACGTCGACTATGACGCTAGCACGAGCGAGAATACCGATGAAATTTACGACCCCAACAAAACAGCCACACTCAGCCAGCAAAAATCTGAAGAGACTATGGGGGGTGGCTTACCGGCCGGGGTCCCTGGCACGGCCAGCAATTTGCCTGGAGCGACAGGAGGGAAAGTCACTGCGACCGCCAATGATTCCCAGTCTTCCCGCTCAGAAAGTGCGACATTTGCGGTCAGCAAAAGCATCCGCCACACCATGCGGCCGGCGGGCGATATCAAGAGAATCAGCGCGGCATTGTTGGTGGACGATGCCATGGACGGTCCAGCTGCGGCCGATGGAAAACCTGGCAGGCGTAAACGCACCCCGGAGGAACTGAAACAGATCGAGGTATTGGCGGGGGCGGCCATAGGTCTGGATACTCAACGCGGCGACCTTATCTCGGTGCAGAATCTCTCATTTCAGGAGGCACCTCCCGAAAAAATCACTGCGCCGAGCCGGCTGGAAAGAACTCGGTCGCTTCTCATGCAGTGGTCGGGGCTATTGCGCTACGCCGGCATTCTTGCGCTCTTTTTGGTTGTGTATTTCCTGATCTTCCGTCCAGTTAAGACACAGTTGATTACGGCTTTTCGCGAATTACCCGTCCATATTACGCGCGCTACACCCACCCCGGCGGTAACCGCGGCGGTAGAAATTGAACTGCCCCCGGGGACTGACCAGGCGCGACGGGCCGCCGTTTTGAAAAAGCAACTGGCGGATAAGGTGAGAACAGAACCCGAGGCAGCGAGCCGGCTGGTCCAAGGCTGGATTCGCGAGGCAGCAAAACCATGACCGCCGCGGCCCAGCGTATGGACGGCACAGTCAAAGCGGCGGTACTACTCGTGCTCCTGGGCGAGGAAACCGCAAGTCAGATTTACAGGCATCTGGCCGAACATGATTTGCAACAACTCACGCAAGCGATTGCGGAGTTGGAGTACGTCGATCCCGCAACCGCAGTTTCCGTTCTCGAGGAATACCACCGGATGGCGCTTACCCAGGATTACCTGGCGCAAGGCGGCACGGAATACGCAAACAAACTGCTCGTCAAGGCCTTCGGCGATGACGGCGCGCGCCAGTTGTTGCGGCAGGTTTCCCATGCTGCGGAAATGAGCGCCAGCAAGCTTGATTCATTGCAGAAATCGGACCCCCAGCAGCTGGCCAAGTTCCTCGAGCCCGAGCATCCGCAAACTATCGCGCTCATCCTGGCGCATCTTGACGCAAAGCCAGCCTGTGAATTGTTGATGCGGTTACCTGAGACGCTTCGAGCGGAATCGATCAAACGGATGGCGCAGCTGCGGATGTTTTCTCCCGAAATTGCGCAGAAGGTTTCCATGGCCCTGCACAAACGCCTCGAGGCCCTGGGAGAGCAGCATCGAAGGGCTTACGCCGGATTCCAGGGAGTGGCCGACCTTTTAAACCGCATGGACCCTAATCAAGCCAAAGTGATTCTGGAATCTATCGAGAAAGACGATCCGAAGGTGGCCCTGAGCATTCGCAATCTGATGTTCACCTTCCAGGATCTTCTGGGGGTGCCCGAGGCCGGCATACGCGAGTGGCTTGGGCAACTCGACAAAAAGACTCTGGCGTTGGCGCTGCGGGGAGCGAACGATGAGCTGAAAAATTACATCTTTAAATCCATGTCATCCCGCGCGGTGGAGATGTTGAAAGAAGACATGGAGGTCATGGGACCAGTGCGGGCCCGCGATGTCTCGCAAGCACAGCAGGAGGCCGTCGCAGTAGCTCGCAAGCTCGAGGCGGAGGGCAAGATCAGCTTGGGAGGAGACGAGGATGAGTACGTCGTCTAGCCCGGCACGAGTCGCGAAGACCGATCCCGATGTCCGTCCGTTTTCGTATGCGGAAGTCAGCGGTGGATCGAATGCTCCATCCGCCACGGCCGCACTATCGAAGGAAGCGATTTCGAGCGATGACCAGCGAGTGCATCAGGAGGCAATCCGGGAACAAGGCCGCAAGGATGGGATAGCCCAGGCTAAAACTGAATATGAGGCGCAACTGGCGCAGTTGCGGGGAAACATTCGCGATGCACTATTGAATTTCGCGCGGGAACGCGCTGCTTACTATCAGCAGGTCGAAACCGAGATCGTCCAACTTGCCCTGAGCATAGCCCGAAAAATCCTCCACCGCGAATCGCAGGTTGATCCGCTTGTGTTGGCCGGGATGGTTCATGTCGCTCTTGACCAGATCGAACGCGGTACCAAGACCACCATTCGCGTGAATCCACGCCAGGTCTCCGAATTTCGTACTTACTTTGCCCATCACATGGAAGCGCAGGACGCACCCGAGGTGCTGGAAGACAACACCGTTGCCAGAGAGTGCTGCGTTCTCCAAACTTCACTAGGAACCACGCAGGTTGGGGTTGACGTGCAACTCAAGGAAATCGAGCAAGGACTAAGCGACCTGATGGCTCGAAAACCGGGGGTTGACCGGTGACAATGCTGTCTGCCTATTTCGAGCACCTGGAATCCTGTTCGGCCTTGCGCTGGAGAGGAGGGGTCACTCAGGTCACTGGACAATTGGTCGAGTCCAACGGCCCGTTCTGCTCGGTCGGAGAACGGTGCGAGATTGTCAATGCAAGCGGACGGATCTTTCCCGGGGAAATCGTCGGTTTTCGCGGTACCACCGTCCTGTCCATGCCCTTGGAACGGCCGACTGGCATACGCTTCGGAGACGCGGTGGTAACGTGCGGAGCCCGTCCCACATTAAGGGTGGGGGACGAACTCTTGGGGCGCGTGATTGACGGCGTGGGCGAGCCGCTGGATTCCCTGGGCGACTACAGTGGTGGACTTCACCGAGTGCTCGATGCACCCGCTCCCTTGCCGCTGGAACGAAGCCTGATCCACGAACCGATTGGATGCGGGATCCGGGCTGTCGATGGGTTCTTGACCTGCGGTCGCGGCCAAAGGGTCGGCATCTTCGGAGGCAGCGGCGTAGGAAAGAGCACATTGATTGGAATGATGACCCGCAATACTGGAGCGGACCTCACAGTTTTGGCGCTGGTCGGCGAGCGAGGGCGCGAGGTACGGCATTTTCTGGAAGAGGCGTTAGGGCCGGAGGGCAGAAAACGCACAACAGTTGTTGTTTCCACCTCCGATCAATCGCCTCTTCTGCGCATTCGCGCAGCTTTGTCCGCCACGACGATCGCCGAGTACTTCTGTTCCCAAGGGAAAAACGTCCTTCTAGTGGTCGATTCGCTCACGCGTCTGGCGATGGCTCAGCGCGAAGTCGGGCTCGCGGCCGGGGAACCTCCAACTGCAAAGGGATATACACCGTCGGTCTTCACCCTGATGGCACGGCTGATCGAACGAGCCGGGAAATTCGACTGCGGGAGCATCACGGCGTTTTACACCGTGCTGATGGAGGGAGATGATCAGCAGGACCCGTTGGTGGATGGCGCGCGTTCCTTACTCGACGGCCACATCATGCTGGACCGGCGGCTGGCGGCGCAGAACCATTATCCCCCTATATCGATTCTCGACAGCATCAGCCGTTTGATGCCCATGGTCTGTTCAGACCAACACATGGAAAAGGCACATCTTTTGCGGCGCCTCCTCGCCGCCTACACGGCGTCCGAGGATCTGGTTCGCATTGGCGCCTATCAGAAAGGCAGTGACGCAACCCTCGATCAAGCACTCGCGGCTCTACCTGCCCTGAATGGGTTCTTGCAGCAAGGACCGAAAGATGCAGTCTCCCTCGAAGCCAATATCGCTCAATTCCTTTCCCTTTCCAGCTGAGACCGATGGCCTTCCATTCCCCTCTCGAAACACTTCGCAAACTGCGATACAGCGAGGAGCGGCAGCAGGAGTTGCTACTGCTGGAAATAAATCAGCGGGTCTCAGCATTGCAACTCGCCATTGGAGATCTGAAGAACACGAAACGCGAAATGCGAAACCGTGAACTTCTCGAACTGGAGGGCCGACTGTATGGTGCGGAACTTCATTTCGATGTGCTCTGCCTTTCGGCGTTGGACGTTCGCGAGAAAGAATTGGACAGAAAATTGGTGGCGGAGCTTGCCGCGAGACAAACTCGCATGCAGGCATTCAGGTTGGCGCGACAAAGACGTGAGACGGTGGAAACCCTGGTCAATCACCAGCGCGAGGAGTATCAGAAAAGAGAGGCTCGAAAGAACCAACAAATTGTGGACGAAATGTTCGTTTTGCGTTCCAAACATCGCGGGCTAGATCGCTCGAGTGTTGGCGCCTCGATTGACGTCAGGAAATACCGCCCTGGGAACGAATTTTGTGCGAGTTCGTTGTGCAGCCAAGCTTTAGCCATTTTCAATTCCCGGTGCACCGTGGCCGGCGAAACCTTCAACGCGGCAGCGGCCTCGTCGTAAGTGAGTCCGCCGAAAAAAAGCAATTCGATGAGTTCGCTCTTGCGCTGGTCTTGCGCAGCCAGACGCTGGAGAGCTTCATCGAGCTCGACGATCCCACCGGTGTTTTCCGGACCGACCATAACGGCCTCATCCAGAGGGATTTTCTCCGCACCACCCCCCCGCTTCTGACGATTGTGCGATTTCGCATGATCGACCAGGATCCGCCGCAGTAACCGGGCTGACACGGCGTAGAAGTGAACCCTGTCCTGCCAGGCGACATCCGCGTCGACCAACCTTATGTAGGCCTCATGCACCAGGTCGGTGGCGCGGAGAGTGTGGTCCGACCGCTCGGAACGGAGGCAGCGAGAGGCTAACTTGCGTAGTTGCTCGTAAACCACTGGCATGAGTTGATCCAGTGCTTCCCGATTGCCATTGCCCCACTGCTGCAAGAGTTGCGTGACTAACTGCTGATCGACAGGCATAAAATCGTCAATTTCTCACTCGCCGCGCAATCGGGAATGGCGACTGAAAACTTGCGTGAACTTTTGGACCCTCGCCTAAGGGTTGCTCGTGAAGTGTGGGCGACGGGTCCCCGGTGTGCCGGATTATAACCCAGCTCCCAGGGAGTTCCCGGAACCGGATTTCCTCTGGAGGCGGCATTTTCTTCTATTGACAAGACACGGGGCTTTTATGACAATGTCGATGGACTTAGTTCTGTTTACTCTCCTGATTGCTTTATCACCGCTGGGTCCGAAACCTTCGATCAAATGCAACGTTTCGTGGCGTGCCGACGCCAGCGTGAATTGCCGCTCCTTGGGTTCGCACTGCCGCCCGGCGCGCCACCAAGCGCTGCGGGCTAGGTGATCGCGGCTCGATCACACATAGCGGAAAAGGAGAAAGATATGGCGATATGGAACATTCACCCCTTGCATGCCACAGCTGCCGATCTGGTCGCCGGTTTGCGCGAACTCGAGAACGCAGCAATCAGCAAACCGCGCGTACTGGCCTATCTCCAGAGCGTAAAGCTAACCGCAGACGCAATGGCCCGTTATGTGTTCTGGCGAGATGAAACCTACACTCGCAATTTGATTTTCCGCGATGAACTGTTCGAAGTCCTGGCCCTGTGCTGGATGCCGGGACACAAGACACCGGTTCACAGTCACAATGGTCAACTTGGTTGGGTTACGGTACTCCAAGGCGAAATTCTGAATCACAATTACCGACACAGAAAATGTAGGCCACCTGAAAACCGGAATGTGATTGAAATGGACTGCGCTGCTGGGTCGCGCGATGTAACCCTCGACCGCCTCGACACCACGTCGTGTGTCGGAGACGGCAGCGTCGTAACCGTCGACCAGATTCAGAGCATTCATCAGATGGAAAACGCCGAAAAATCCCGATTTGGCTCGATTAGCTTACACGTCTATTCCAAGCCCATTGATTCCTGTGTCTTGTTCGATGTGGAGAAAAAAAGCTGTGAGCGCCGGACACTCACCTACTATAGTTTGGGCGGCGAACTTACGGCCGGGACGCCAGGAGATAAGCCAGTTTGATAGAAGCCAAACTCGGCGCGAGGAATCTAGACTAGGAGTAATCGAGGAGCAGCCCTTGAAAATCGCCAAAGACGTAACAGAGTTGATCGGTCACACCCCCCTCGTGTATCTGAACAAGGTCACCAGCGGAACCAAGGCGAAGATCGCGGCCAAACTGGAAAGCTTCAACCCGTGTGCAAGCGTGAAGGACCGCATCGGCGTCAGCATGATCGAGGACGCGGAGAGAAGCGGCAAGATCCACCCTGGGCAAACTGTCCTGATTGAACCCACCAGCGGAAATACAGGCATCGGGCTGGCTTTTGTAGCGGCCGTAAAGGGCTACCGCCTGATTCTCACCATGCCTGAGACCATGAGTCTGGAACGGCGGGTACTGCTGCGAGCGTTCGGCGCTGAGATTGTGCTCACTCCTGGCCCAAAAGGGATGCCCGGCGCTATCGCCAAGGCAGAAGAAATTTTGAGGCAAACTCCGGGTGGATTCATGCTTCAGCAGTTCGCTAATGAGGCTAATCCGAAGATTCATCGTGAAACGACCGGGCCTGAGATTTGGGAGGACACAGACGGGAGTGTCGATATTCTGATTTCAGGGGTGGGTACCGGCGGAACGATAACCGGCGTTAGCGAGTATATTCGCCCTAAGAAACCCTCATTCAGAGCGATTGCGGTCGAACCAGCCGAGAGTCCGGTGCTTTCCGGTGGGAAGCCTTCGCCGCATAAAATTCAAGGCATTGGGGCTGGATTTGTCCCGGCGATTCTGCGCACGGATCAGATCGATGAAATCGTCAAGGTCTCAAGCGAGGATGCCCTCGTCATGGCCCGCCGTTTGGCCAAGGAAGAAGGCCTGCTGATGGGCATTTCCTCAGGAGCTGCCGTGCATGCGGCTTTGGAGGTAGGCCGGCGCGCCGATAACGCGGGCAAGCTTATCATCGTGGTGCTGCCCAGTTTCGGGGAGCGATATCTCAGCAGTATTCTGTTCGAGCAACTTCGCAAAGAGTCCGCGGAAATGACCGCGGTTCCCGTATGATCGACGGCGTGATCGGATGATCGGCTTTTTCAAATCCGTCAAAGAAGACATTACGGCGGTGTTTGAGCGGGATCCTGCGGCCCGCTCTTACCTGGAAGTTTTGCTTTGCTATCCGGGCCTTCACGTGCTCTGGACGCATCGGATCAACCACTGGTTCTGGCAGTCCGGCATGCGCCTACCTGCGCGGTTACTTTCGCAGGTAGCGCGTTGGTTCACCGGCATTGAAATTCATCCGGGTGCAAAGATCGGTCACCGCCTATTCATCGATCACGGTCTTGGTGTTGTGATCGGCGAGACCAGCATTGTCGGAGACGACGTGACGATCTATCAGGGCGTAACGCTGGGCGGCACGGGCAAAGAGAAAGGTAAACGTCATCCCACGGTCGGCAACGATGTCACCCTGGGGTCGGGAGCCAAATTGTTGGGCAACATCACTATCGGCGATAACTGTCGAGTGGGAGCCGGGTCTGTGGTGCTCCGTAATGTGCCCCCTAATTCCACCATCGTCGGCGTGCCGGGGCACATCGTCTTTCGCGAGGGAAAGCGTGTCGTCATCACCGATCCGAAGGAAATTCGCGATCCGCTCTCAGACGTCATCATCAAGCTGGCAGCCGAAGTCCACGAACTGCGCGAGAAGTTTCAGGAACACTCTCACGAAGCGTTGGGAGCAGAGCCCGACCTGCGCATCGACGAAGGTTCAGATCCGAAGAACATTATTCCAGATCAGCTCTTCGCCGAGGACTACCAAATCTAGCAACCGGCGGCCGATCTAGTTTGTTCCATTCCCCGAGAGAATCAGCTGACGTGGGCTCGCTTGATCGTTTGTATTCAGATCGAGAAGACCGTCATCTTTACCTTGAATCGTCGGGCTGAACGTCACTGTGACCTGGCATTTCGCACCCGGCAATAGGCTCGATCCGCAGGTATTGGTCTGCGAGTAGTCGCCAACTGCTTCGATGGAAGCGACACTCAACTGCGTACTCCCCGTGTTCGTCAGGCTCACAACTTGCGGTTGACTCTGGCCGCCCACTTTTTGATTGCCAAAGGCCAGCGTGGTAGGTGAGTAGTTCAAGGCCGTGCCCACGCCGGAAATCCGCAGGGTGTGCGGGCTGCCAGGGTCGCTATCGGTGATCATAACGTTCGCTACTTCGTTTCCCCAAAAGCCGTAGTTGATCGGCGTCGGAGTATACGTGACTTGCCAACTGCAACGTGAGTTCGCCTTGATGACCGAACATCCGCCGCCTGTGATGGCAAAATCGTGCGCACCCGTGCCCACGATCGCAACGCTTGATATGGTCACTGGCTGATTTGAAACGTTAGCAAAAGTGGCCAACTCGGTTTTGCTACTTCCGAACGGAATCAGTCCATATTTCAGTCCGGGATATGGCTGCACGACGTTGATCGGACTTCCGATACCCGTTAACGAGACGGTTTGCGGGCTACCCGGAGCGCTGTCGGTAATCTTAAGAGTGCCGGCGCGCGTTCCGGTCGCCGTGGGAGTGAACGTAACCTCAAAGTTGCATGTATACCCGGGCTTAAGCTGGGTCCCACACTTATTCGTCTGTGCAAAGTCTCCCGTGATGGCCACATTGGAAAACGTAATCGGGCTGGTGCCGTAATTAGTGAATGAGACTTCGATCGGTGGGCTTGTGACACTTACCCCACGACTACCAAATTGGAGATAGTTCGTGGAGTTGGGAGGACAGGTTCGCGGCGACAGAATGACCGGCGAGAGCGGCGTTTGGTTGAAGTTAAACGAGTCGTAAGTGTCGTTCGCTCTTGCATCCCGTTTCGTCAGATAAGGCAGATTAAACCTCTCTTCGATTGTTTTCAGCACCGACGAAAATTCATAGCGCGTGTGTGAAATATGTCCTGGTATCGCATACGGCGAAATAATCAGTAGAGGTACACGGATTCCGAAACCAAATCCGTCGACGACTGGAGGAAGAATATGATCGTAAAACCCTCCAGGATCATCCCATGTGATAAAAATCGCCGTGGAATTCCATTCCGGTCCCTGCATTACGGCGTTGACCTGTTGAACCGTCCAGTTCTCGCCCACACATGTGCTATTCGGAGGATGCTCGCTTTCAATACCGGCTACGATCCAACTCACCGCGGGCAGATTGCCGTTCTTCGCGTCTGTCACAAATTGCGTGGCGGGCACAACGTGCTGCGCCCACAGATCACTGTTGCGGATGTGGTTGATGGAATCCAAAGTAGAAAACACGTAACCACGCTGCCCTTCGGGAGGGGCGTAGTATTTCCACGAAAGTTTCTTGTTCTCCAGGCTGTCCGCTAGAGTTTGGAAATCGAAGCAGGGCGGAACGGCGCTGAGATTTCCGCTGGTATCGATCATCCGAACCAGTTCCTCGGGAATGGCGTCGCATCCCCATCTGTCATTGGTCACGCCCGAACCGTGGGGATTGATGGGATTTCCGGGAACCTCGGTAACACCGCCACTTTGTGCGGCGATGGTGTAAAGGTGGTTCGGGAAACTTGGGCCGTGCAACGATGTGAACAAGTGGTCGCCGAGGACAAAATTCTGAGCATACGTCCAGTAGTTGGGAATACCGCTTCCATTGGCCGGAAACTCCCGATAAACCATGTTCTCGCCGTTGATGTTCCCGTAAAACTGCAGATCGAAGCCGTCCATCTTGCCACCGTCCAAGCTGGTAAGGGCGCCCTCTTCCGTGTGATCGGGATCCGTAATTGTGACGTCCGGCAAAGGGGTAAGAGGCACTTTAAGTCCCGTGGACATGAGTCCGCGCTTCGCTCCATCCGCGCCAGGGAACGCGCCGAAATAGCTGTCAAAGCTTCTGTTCTCTTTCACGATGAACACGAAGTGCTGCAAAACCGTGGCGTCTTTGCCGGCAGGTAGAGTTGCGATTGTGCCTGGTTCTCCGCTCTGCGCCCAGCCGCTGAGCGGAGCGCCGAAAGAAATGACTCCACTCATGACAATTGCGAGAATTTGCCGTACTTTCCTCATTCTTCCTCCACTACGCAACTCTGCCCTGGGAAATTACCGCCATCCGGTGACTACGCTCTTCTGGGGTCGCTTGCTGAGGGAGTTCCACGAAGCAACTGCGTCAAGCAATGCGCAAATCATACACTTGAAAACAGCAGAATCCTCTGAAAAATCAGCAATTTTCTAGCCAAAATCGACTAACGAAGAGAATGGCCGCAAGTTCTCGAAATGCGGTCACAAGCACATAAGAAGCCGAAAATTCAGCTATTTCGGAATTCCCCGCATATGCAAACTATTGCATAGTGGAAAAGCGATGCGGAGTGAGCCGACATCAGGCCTGATCTTTTAATAAATCATTGATTAGACTTGGACTGGTCCTTGGCTGGTTGATCGGCACCCCGAGAATCAAGAACGTGATCGAAGACATACGCGGCCCCTTGGTACTTTTGAGAGAGAGTGGCACCTGGAGCACCCACCAGAACGGTTTGACCCTCGATATCCAACGATGCGCCGAACCGATCCTCTGTCTTTCCGTTCTGGGCGACAATCTTGAAGGTTTCCTTGCCTGTAGCCCAACCTCCGTCGGATTTTGTGAAAACATAGATCGCTCCCTGCTGAGGAGCGGAGGCTGTGCTGGCCAACGGCGCGCCAACGGCTATCAGCGAATCGCGAACTTCGACCGCAGCCCCTAACTGCTTTCCATTTTCGACGTCGGAACTCGTCAGTTTCGCAGCGAGTGAAGGCAATTGAGACCACCTGGACCCTGGCTTTACGAATACGTAAGCCGCTCCCTGCCCCGCGCCGGGAGCCCCAACCAGGGCAATGTCGCCGTCGATTGAGACCGCGGACCCGAACTGATCGTCCTTCGCTCCATCGCGCGCCACCAGTTTGGACGTCTGATTAGCATTCGCCCAGCCGGCAGCCGGCTTCACAAACAAATATGCGGCGCCCTGTCCGGCGTTCCCCGCCACTTGGGCTGAACGCGCACCCGCCACGACGGAGTCTTCGCTGATCGAAACCGAGTACCCCAACTGGTCACCTTTGGCTCCATCGGACGCGATCAGCTTCGCGCTGCAGGTGGAGGTGGTTACCCACACTTTGCCTGGCTTGCGATACAAGTAAATTGCCCCTTGAAAAGGATTCGCACCAACCGCGGCGCCATCGGCCCCAATTGCTATCACGTCATTGCGTATCGAAACGGACGAACCGAAATACGAATTAGATTTCAGGTCAGAGGACATCAGCTTGGCAGTTTGCGTAGCGTCCGTCCAACCATTGGCTGGTTTTACAAAGACGTAGGCGGCTCCAGCGGCCTGCTTCTCACCTAAGTTAGCGCCGTCCGCGCCGACCACAATCGTGTCGCCGCTTATCGAAACGGACGAACCAAAGAATGAGTTAGTTCCGGCATCGGAAGCCGTTAATTTCGCCGTCTGCTTCCATCCGTCAGCAGATCGCACAAAAACGTAGGCCGCCCCTCGCGCATACTTGGAACGAATCGTTGCGTAAGGTGCTCCCAAGACTGCCGTGTCGCCTGCGATCGAAACCGAATATCCCAGTTCATTACTTTTCTTTCCGTCAGACGCTGCCAACTGTCCGGGGATGGGCTCAACGGTTTTCGCCGGTGCCGGCTGCGAATAAGTTGCGACCGGCAGTACGCACATCAGAATGAATCCGCAGGCGAGGCCTTTGCAAACACGTATCACTCTAAATCTCCTTTGAACTTCGGCACTCCACCGAGTGTCTTGTCAAAATCTAAGGTCGACCGGGCTTGAAACGATAGGTAATTCCGGCTCGAACATAAATTCCGGGATTAGGAAAGCCGATGTACTCGTGGTAATTGCTATTCAAAAGGTTTTCGGCGCGCAGGTGCGCGCTCAAGCCGTCCCTGATCTCGTAATTCACCATGAGATTGGTTGTCGTGTATCCACCGACTGTCGTGATGTCGGGGACCGGAATCTGATAATCGAAGCGCTGCCCAACCACTAGAGCCTCGACTCGGGCATGAAGCCGCCGGTTGACTTTCCAGTCCAGGTTGGCGCCCCCTTGCCAATGGGGCACATAACGAAGTACCTCGGTTGGATCGTTGAGCGACCACTCCAGCCAGGAGACATTGCTGCCGAACACTAGCTTGCTGGTGATGTCGTACTTCGCTTCGAATTCGATTCCTTGAGTCAGAACGTTGTTGCGGTTCACCAGCTCAAACGTGTCGGAGTCGAAGTCGACCAGGTTGGTCATGGAGTTATGAAAGTACGTCGTCGAGACTTGAACATGGGGTCGGAGAAAGTTGTGCTCGATTCCCACGTCGAAACTCTGACTGTATTCGGGCTTGAGATTGGGATTGCCAATCACGGGCTCGGATAAAGCGTAGAACGATGGGATGAAAAATCCTTTGCCCCAAGTAGCTTTCAGGTGGGTGTTCCGTGTAAGCAGATAATTGGCTCCAAACCGCGGAGAAAAGACGCCATCAAATCCCTCGGTTTTGTTTACACCGATGCCCGCGCTCGCTGTCAGGCGGCGGGTGCTGTAAACCAACTCGCTGTTGACCTCGAGCGTGTTGCGCTCCAGGTCAAAATGAAACGGAGTTGTCTCCGAGATGAGGCTGTTATTTGTTCCTTGCTCTTGTTGCCAGCCCGCACCCAGGTGCGCCAACAGAGCGTGGGAAATGCGGAAATTATTTCCTTGCTGGAAACGCAATCTTCGAAAGTTGGTGTCTCCCAGCGTCGAAGGAAGTGAATAATAAGTAGGCGGGTCTTGGTCCCAGATGGCGGGAGTGTAGTTATGGTCAGTGCGGTTAAACGCGTCGAAGTTGACGTTGTAGGACCACCACGGCTTCCACTCCTGCTGATAGGTGACGCCGGCGACCAATTCGCCAGCATGATCGACTTCCGCGATGTGCTGTAAGGCAAATTCCGGTCCGCCGCTGCCCTCCGGATAACCGTCACTCTCCCGGTTGTCGTAGCGCACATTGAACTGCAAAAATCTCTTGTTGCCCAGATTCACGGTGGTATTCAAGGCGCCAGTTCCTAGGTGCAAACTGTCCAGACCGATCTGTTCTCCTACGCGTTCGTAAGATCCTCCAAAGGAGTAGTCGATTTTCTGGAAGTTTCCGGCGGTATTGATCCCGAATTGCCCAGTCCCGAAATTGCCCCCCTCGGCGTTGAGTTGAACAAACGGGCTGTCCTCGTGGTGGCGGGAGATTATGTTGATGACTCCAGCAATCGCTTCCGATCCGTATAGGGCGGACATCGGGCCGCGGACAATTTCAATTCTTTCGATGTTATCCGTGCTAAGCGTGGAGAAGTCGAACGAGCCGCCCAGCGTGTTGGTAATGTCATTGACGGGCATTCCGTCGATCATCACCATAACCAGGTTTTCTTTGGTACCACGGATGTAGATGGTGGAGAGGCCTCCTTCACCTCCTGCACGTTGCAAGTGAAGGAACGGAACCTGACGCAAAATGTCACTGACGTTTTGCGCACCACTCTCTTGAATCTGCTTCTCCCCAATTACCGTCACGGAAGACGTGCTGGCAGACACCGGCATCGCTTCACTCGATACCGTGACCACCGTATCTTGTCTCGGAAATGGGGAGGACTGGCCGCTGCCGCCAAGTCCTGGAGGCGAACCTCCCTGCGCTAGACACCGCACTGCCACTCCCAGCAAACACAGGAGTAACAGGAAGCGGAATGGACCAACCAACATGAAAAAAATCCTCCAGCAGGGGAGAAAACGGGGGTGTCTCACTATAACGAATTTCCCAGGCTTCGTGGACAAATATTGGCAGTTACTAGCGGCACTAGTCTTGTGGAGGAAAAAGCAATCGGCGCCGCAATCTCGGTTGCGACGCCGTTTGAATGCTGAGTACCTGGTTCCCTATATTTAGCGGTTTTGCAGAAGGATTGGCTTGGCACCAATCGGCACTTTCGAGCCATTAATCGTGTGTTTTGTTCCATCCAGCGCCAGGTACGTCTTGTAAGTTCCCGAATACTGGTAATTCGACGTTTCACACGATCCCGAATGGCAGGTCTCGGCTGTGTCCCAGACCGCCAAGGCTCGATATCCACCGGAGCGGGTAAGCTTACAGGTCCAGACCGTTCCTCCGCTCACATTGCAACCACTGGGCATATTCGCTCCAACCATCCAGTCGCTAATGTTCCCGTAACTAATACCCGGCTTTAGAACGGTGCCGGGCTTGGTGTGATCGCGGGGATCTGCCTTCCAGAGCTGGCCCATCGGATCATTCCACGCGTACCAATAGAGAGATTTCAGACCATTCGCCTGGTGGAGTAGAAACAGGCGAGCTACAAACGCTGCCTGAAGGTCAGGATCAGCTAGCAATTTCTTGTTGGGGATGCCAAATCCTGTCTCGGTGTCATAAATCGGCAGGGATCCGAGACCGAAAGTCTTGAGCACGCCCTTGAACTCCGCGAGATAAGTCATCAGGTTTTCGGCTACGGGATGTTTGCCGCCATGCGAGTAAACATATCCATGAACCGTAATCCCGTCTGCGTACTGACCACCTCCAGCCGCAAGATAGGCACTCATCCACTTGAAGTATGTCTTAGATTCCCACATGAAAGATGGCGATAGCACCACCGCATTCGGGTCAGCGTTCTTGATGATCGCCCGAGCATCGCTCACCATGCGAATCATCTGTGGAATAGTGCCAGTCCACTCCCACGGTTGGAAGGGCTCGTTCCACAATTCCCAGAGGGTGATTTTCGCCGTGGTGCTGTTGTGGTTGTGATCCACCAGGGCCGTGACGAAATCCTTCCAGTGTTGGTTAGTGCCTGAACCGTCGGGATTCAGATCGTTGGGGGGATCGCAGCTTCCTGGCGCAGTGTGGCAGGAACGGTCGTTAGGGTTGGAAGATGCCCAAGATGGCGTCAGCCCAAAAGTATAAAGCACGCTCTGTCCGCCATCGGCGGCATGCTGTAACCAGAGATCCAGATAAGTCCAGTCGTACGTGCCGTAGGAGGGATTGGTTTCCATCCACGAGGTGTGGGCGTCCCACAACCGAACGGAGCCAAACTGTACGACCGGCCAAGGTTCGGTATGCCACGGGTTCACTAATGCGGAATCAGCACGCAGACCAAACAGGTTAGCTGGCACTTGCGCCCAGCCGAGAGATGCGCTCTGGCAAAGGACAAATATCAACAATAAGAACGGCGACACACGAAGGCAACATCTTCTGATCGTCACAACAGCCCCCAGGGAAGTAGACCGGAGCGCTCAGACTGATGAATCTCCCCTTCTGAGTGCCTCGATTGTGACTGCATTCTCGCTGATCCGCGACGGAACCGGCAAGCTCTCAGAAGTACATCCAAAAGGACAATGAACCAAAGGCGGAATCCGCGGGTCCATAACCGGATAAAGCTCCTAACCCAAAGAAAATACGCGGCCAGCCGTGAGACTGACCGCGTAAAGGGCATTCCACCGAGCAGATTTTATTGATTCTGCAACAGAATCGGTTTGGCTCCGATCGGTACCTGATTACCGCTGACCGCGATCTTGTCCCCATCGAGCGTTAGGTAATAAGTGTAGTTGCCAGTGAATTGGTAGTTGGTCGTGTTACATGAACCGTTGCTGCAGGTTTGGGACGTGTCCCAGACCACCAAGCCTTGATAACCGTCCTCCGGACGATATAACTGGCAGGTCCACACGGTTCCGACTTTTCCTTGAATAGAACAACTATTCTTCATGTGTGTTCCGACCAGCCACTCGCTAATCTGCTCGTAAGCAACTCCAGGTTTGAGCAAATTTCCAGGCAAACTGCGGTCATTCTTGTTTGGTTCCCAAAGCTGGCCCATCGGGTTGTTCCACGAATACCAGTACAGTCTTCGAATCCATCGTGAACGGTGCATAAGGAACAAGCGAGCCACAAACGCAGCTTGCATGTCCGGATCGGTCATACCCTTCTCAGGCATGCCGAACCCGACTTCCGTGTCCCACACCGGCAACGAAGCCATGCCGTAGTTGCTCAATACCGCACGAAAATTCTGATCGTAGGCAATGAGATTTTCAGGAACAGGATCCTTGCCCCCGTGAGAGTAAACATAACCGTGGACAGCGATGGCATCCGCATACTTACCGCCACCGGAAGCGAGATAGGAGCTCATCCAAGTGAGATACGCCTTGTCTTCCCACATAAATGAAGGGGACAAGACCACTGCGGTAGGATCCGCGTTCTTGATGATGGCAGCTGCATCGCTGACCATCCGGACAATTTGAGGGATCGTTCCATTCCACTCCCACAGCTGAAACGGTTCGTTCCATAGTTCCCAGTATTGAATTTTTGCTGTCGTGCTGTTCTGATTATGATTAACGATGGCGGTTACGAAGTCTTTCCAATGTTGGTTAGGTCCTGAACCATCGGCGTTCAAGTCATTCGGCGGATCGCAGACTCCTGGCGCGACGTGGCAGGTTTGATCGTTGGGATTCGAGGACGCCCAGCGCGGAACTCTTCCGAACGTGTAAAGCACATTCTGGCCACCAGTGTTTGCATGAGCAAGCCAGAGGTCCAGATATGTCCAGTTATATTGACCCTGGGCGGGATTCATATCCATCCAGGCGGTTTGACTATCCCACAAGCGGATCGTACCGAACTGCACCGACGGCCACGGTTCGGTATGCCAGGTTGTGACGACTTCCGTATCCGCTCGTAGACCGAACAGATTCTTGGACATTTGAGCGGAAGCAGACGGAGTACTTTCCATCAGCGAAAAAACAGCGACTAACATTGCTACGCGAAGGAACCAGACTTTCATATACATCGACCGGCCTCCAGGGAAGTGACGAAGAGAGCGTTTGGCTCCAAGTTGACCAGCACTGGTCTCCCCGTTCATGTGTGTATTCTGCGTGGGCGGCGGCGATGTCACAACGTCACAGGAGTCACGGGCGATCTGGCGAAACGGGCGCCCATCGCGGGAATTAGGACGATGTATGGAAGTTACCTGTCCCCGGAATCCGCATGATCCCAGACAAGAATGGACAACGATTCACGGGTCCCGGTTCCCCGAACACGCCTTCCCATCAGGTTGAGAATCTCTCCTTTATATGGAGCGCCGCTTCTTCCCAGTGGGACACTACGATATCCGCTTACGGACAGGTAGCGGTCTGTCCCGATTGCGGTTTCGGCTTGGCCTTTAGCTACTTTCCCGCCTCCTCCTCCCTCAATAGGCTGATAGTCACTCGGATCAATCTATGTTTCGACGACTTACAACCTGGGCGGGGCGACTAGGAATAATGGTCCTTTGCAGCGTCCTGATAGGCTGTACCGGCACGAGCACCGGCACTTCCGGATCAACTTCGGACCCGACCAACTCCAACTCCACGGGAGGAATTCCGGGCAGTTTTTGGGGCATGATCGTCAATCAGCCGGCAAACTTCCCCGTGCAACTTCCCTATGGGCAATACCGGATATGGGATAACTCGCAGGCGCAATGGGTGCTTGTGGAGAAGTGCAAAGCCGCCAGCGGAGATCCGAATGATGCATGTTTCGATTGGTCCGATTTCGATATTCTGTTGAGCAGTCTTCATTCGGTCGGAGTGAATGACATCCTGATGACCATGTCTCGCACTCCGAACTGGGCCGTAGATCTTAGCGCCGACCCCACCGGCCAAAATGGTCTCGAGTGTAACTACTATGTCTCGGGAACGAAAAATCCATCCGAGGTGCCGGGGCAGTGCCTGCTACCGATTGATATCAATGCGGATGGGAGTGGCACTGATCAGATTTGGAAGAACTGGATCTCTGCTGCGGCGACTCGAGCAAACGACGCCACATACTTGCAGACGCATAGCCACATCAAATATTGGGAGCCCTGGAACGAATACTATCGTTCTACCGTTCTCAACAATTACGTCGGTTCTCAATCCTTTGAAGGAACCTACGCGCAGCTAGTGCGACTTACGGAAGACATGCGTTGCATCATCACCGGCAAGGGCACCATTCACAATTACCCGACTGCCGGGCAGTCAACACCATGCAATGCGAAGGCGATTGACGCCAGCGCTCAGATCGTTGCACCCTCGAGCGTGACGTACTCAGGTGGCATGGACGTTGTGCAGAACTTCCTCTATTGCAACGGCACGGGCATACACGCTCCCGTGGCCGGCTCTAATTGCTCGACCGGCAGCGCCGGCAGTCAGGCAATCGACATCGTTAACTTTCATTTCTACGCGACAACGACTACTCCCGAGCGGGTCGCCTCCGGCGAGATTCAGAATGTTCGCGCCATGCTCTCATCTACCGACAAAGGAAAGCCTCTCATTAACGGAGAAGGCAGTTGGTCCGATCCGTCACGACCAGGGATGATCTGGGGCGACCCTTATTCTCAGGCAGGATTCATCCCGCGATTCTTTGCCATGTACTGGTCGGCAGGATTGGCTCTTAACTATTGGTACGCGTACGACAATTCGATAGGAATGCTCTTTGACCCTAACAGCGGCAAGTTGCTTGAACCTCAGGCCACCGCGTGGAAGGTAACTTCTCAGTGGCTGGTGGGCGCCGTGCCGACGAATTCGCCGTTCTGCTCAGTGAAGGGAACTGTCTACACATGCGACTTCACTGAAACAGGCGGAGGCTCTGCGGAGTTGGTTTGGGATACCCAGTATGGCCAGAACTGTAGCCAGATGTCTCAGCCGATTATCTGCGGCGCAACCAATTACTCGGTCCCTGCCCAATTCAACAAAGACTGGATTGATCTAAGCGGGACCACCCACCAGATCTCCTCAACCGTGACCATTGGGGCCAACCCCATCCTTCTCGAAGCTCAGTAGGCCAGGTCCACTCCCCTCAGTTGCTGAAGACATAGAGCGCACCCTGACATTGGTTCGCACCGTAGATGACAGGCGGCCGTGGTCCACCGGATGTCACGGTGGCGCAAGGCGAGCCTCCAAAGACTGTGCCGCTCGCAATAGCTACTCCGAAGCCGAGCCACGTCCCCCGGCTCCCGTCCAGAGCCTTCATTTTCCCTGACTGGGAGTTATTGACCCACCCTTTGGTCGGCTGGTTGTATATGTAGACGGTTCCCGCGGCGGTACCGGGCGCTCCTCCGACGATCGTTTTACCATCAGAGCTGATGGTTGAGCTGAAACCGAGCTCATCGCCGGCATTTCCACCTGAGTTCACTAGCTTTGCAGTCTGGGTGCCAGTCTGCCAGCCAGTGTTGGGCTGAACGAATACGTAGATTGCGCCCTGCTGGGCGGCTTTTCCGTTGGCCGCTAGTGGAGCTCCGGAAACAACGGTGTTGTTATTGCTGATGGCGACCGAGGACCCAAACCAGTCCCCAGCGGCCCCATCCGCAGCGGATAATTTGGCGGTAGCGGTCGACGCACTCTGCCATCCACCCGTCGGTTCGACGAAAACGTAAGACGCACCCTGCATGAAGTTGGAGCCTAGGGTGGCGGATCGCGCACCAACCGCTAAGGTGTTGCCGCTCAACCCCACTGAATATCCGAACTGATCTCCGGCTATCCCGTCAGAAGTGGTCAGTTTCGCCGTGTACGTCGAAGTAGTACTCCATCCCCCGCTCGGTTCCGCGTAAATGTAAACCGCGCCTTGATAGGCATTCGATGCGACGGTCGCTCCATCTGCTCCAACTGCGATGGTCCCACCGTTAATCGCAACCGAAGATCCAAAAAAGTCGTATGTTTGACCATCCGAGGAGGTCAGCTTGGCCGTCTCTGTCATATCTGTCCAGCCGGACTGCGGTTGGACGAATACGTAGGCTGAGCCTTGGGCTTGATTCGAACCGATGTTCTGCCCGGCAGCGCCCGCTACAACCGTGTTACCGCTGATAGCAACCGAAACCCCGAGAACGTCACCCAACCCACCATCCGACGCCGTCAACTTTGCGGTCTGCGTCATGTTTGCCCAACCACCAGAGGGCTGAACGAACACGTAGACTGCGCCCTGCGGGAAAACATCGTTGATGGTATCGAACGGAGCTCCCACAACAACTGTGTTACCGCTCACAGCCACCGAGTAGGAAAGCTCGGCGGCTTCTTGCGGAACATCCGCCGTCATCTTTGCCAACTGCACCCACGGATCAACTACTATTGGATACGTCGCGTTTTGGTCGTTGACTTTCAACAGTAGCTGCGAATCACTAATTTCCTGCCACGCTTCCAAGGTCTTGCCGGCAGCATCGTAAGCGGTTAAGCCGCTGTAGCGAAGGACCCCAGTTCCGTCGGCCTTGGCCAGCAGTACACCTTGCCGGCTCTCTTCAGTCGCGCGGAGATTTCCCGCAACGCCAAGAACAAGTGTTAGAGGCTCGCCAGCCGTCTTCCCGCGCTCGTTGATGGTGAACCCCTGCTCCAACCCTACTGGCCCGTTGACGTACCATTCAGTCAGCGGTCCGCGTCGGTATTCGACGCGATTTCGCTCGCTCACCGGCTCAACCTTCTGCACCAGCTGGATGTCAGAACCATGGCCATACCCCTTCAGTGCCAACTGAAAATCCGCCTCCCCGTTGCGAATCGCGACTCCGCGCTGCGTGAACTCCGCACTCAGCTTTTGAGAAGCGTTCTCAACTTCAACACCGGTCTTCGACACGCGCGCGTGATAGCTGGCAATGTCCTGTCCGAGCGCCGCTGAAACTGGAGCCTGCGCGAGCGCGGGCAAATTTGACAATTGCGAGTTCCGCGACTGCCCAGCTGCGTTTGGCGAAAAAGAAATGACCAGGGAGAACGAGAGGAACGACGACAACAAGAGAGTGTTACGCATTCGGATCTCCTACCAAAGACCGCAAGATGTATTCGAAACCCGGGACTGCGCGGGGACGCAGCAGGATGGGCGCTTTGGCGATTCTCCCCTCGTTACGGGCTTCGGTCAAGATGAAAGAAATTGCATGACTTGGGACTAGCCTCACAGAACCGTCGCCGGTCTTACCATCCGTCCAACTTGAATATGATTGTGGAAGCGCTCTCCCAGATTTGCGCAATCCTTTGCAACTCCATTCGATTTCTGAGAATAAGGTTACTTTCGTTCCACTGTATTTCGGGTTCTGCAGTATGATGAGAACGCTCGCCTCCCCGAATCGCCCAATCAATAACCGTTAGGAGTCCAAATCATGAAAAGTTTCCGTACAGCGCACCCGAGCCGCTCGCGGACATTCATTTTTCTGCTGGCAATTGCAAGTTCTTTTCTTTTTACCTGTACCAGCGCCCCGAAAGCGTTCTCCGAGGACTGGCCGAAGTACAAAAAGGACCTCGCCAACTCAGGCCATAGCAGCGAGACTGGAATCAACTCCAGCAATGTAGCGATGCTGAAAAGTAAGTGGACTTTCGCGACCAACGACAAGATTTCAGCCTCACCTGCGGTAGCCACAATCAAGGGCACGTCGATGTTATTTCTTGGCGCCGACAATGGTGTTTTCTACGCGCTGAACGCCGTGACCGGTGCGCAGATTTGGTCCTTTACCGTGGATTTGATCGGGAACTGCAGCCCCAAGGGTGGATGCCGGATCGGTTCGTCTGCAGCCGTCGACACTTCTGCCAACCTTGTGTTCTTTGGAGCCCGCAATGCTTACCTTTATGCGCTGAACGCAACGACCGGCCAATTGGTCTGGAAGCAATCGGTAGGCGATAGCACGGTCGGATACGAGATTTGGTCTTCCCCGGCAGTCTATAAGGGGAACGTATATGTAGGCGTCGCTTCCCATGGAGACGATCCCTGCATCCCCGGACAAGTGCGAGCCTTCAATGAGCTCACTGGAGCGAATACCTGGGCCTTTAACACCATCGATCAGCGAACCTGCCCCGGCGGCGGCGTTTGTGTCGGGGCTCCGGTGTGGTCCTCGGTCGCGATTGACAGCGGCAGCGGAATTGTCTACGCAGGCACCGGAAATCCAGGGACAACTTGCAATCCTCCAACTCAGAATTTCGGCCTCTATCCCGACAGCATTCTGGCTATCAATGCCAGCACCGGTGCTTTGCTCAATTACTATCAGGCGATCAAGAACGACAATAACGATAAAGATTTTGGCTCTTCACCATTTCTGCACACCGCGAGTGAAACCAACCAGTGCACCAACACCAAGACCACTACGTACTGGGTCAGCAACGCCAGTAAGAATGGCCATCTCTACACAGCCCAACGCAACGCTCATGGGCTTACGGGACAGGTCTACGATAACGTCGGAAACCAGTGGGGTTACATCGCAACGCCTGCTGTCCGAAATGTTGAAGTTACAACCTCGTGCGGCCAGGGCAAGAACATCATCGATAGCGTTAACTACATCTATGCACCAAGCGTCACTGGCCCTCTCGATCTGTACTACCAGGATGGCACCGGGAAAGCGGGCTTACAGACCAAAGTCAAAGTAAGCACGAATGCGCTCTTCGGCGCACCAGCTTCCATTCAAGATGTGGTTCTGTATGGCGGCACCGATGGCAATCTCTATGCCAGCGCTCAGTACGGAAAGGTGTTAGCCACCTTCCCGATTGGGCCCACGATTTGGGGTGGGGTTGCGATCTCGAATGGGCGGGTCTATTTTGGCGATACCGGAGGCGTGATCCACTGCCTCTCGATCAACGCTAAGTAGGTTTGTCAGCGGGAAATTTTCGGGCAGCGTGTCTTGGAATCTATGACACGCTGCCCGATTTGTTTGCCGGTTGTATCCCTAGAATTCCCCGCTCCGATGGTTTCTACTTTCCGTTCGGCGACATGCAATAGACCGTGCCGTTGGTCGCTCCGAAGTACACACGGCCGTTTGAAATTGCGACGCCGCCAAAGATCGGTGCTCCGATCGGAAGCTGCGCGAGAGTTGTCCCGTCCGTCTTGATGACGTTCAGGTTGCCCGCATTCCCTCCGAACAGTACAACATCCTGGATCACTGCCGGCGCACCCATTAGCGGGTCAGTGCCTAGATTGTTGTCGTTTTTCAAACTCACCCCTCCGACAAGATTTTGGAAGTAATCTAGGACGTCCCCTTTGCGGCCTGGAGCGTAAAAGTTATTGGTGTATTTCGTTACATGTTTGCCCTGGGCGCAAGTTACGACTGCGGTCTGCGGCAATAGCGCCGCTGTGGCGATGAAGCCAGTAGGAGAGGATGGCTTCTTGACCACGCCCGTCAGTCCGTTCGTGCCGCGCTCCAGCATGTAGACTCCGCCGTACTTGTTCATTGCGGTGACCCAGTAGTCCACTGTGTTGGTGCCTTTGCATTCATTGTCTTCGCCATTCATATGGAGAACCGGCGAAGCGCCAAAATCGTCGTCGTTATCATCGTCCGACTTAGCCTGGAAGTAATTGAGCAAAGCACCGGTGCTGGCGCTAATTGCAAGGACGCTATCCGGATAGAGAGCGGCGTTCTTGGTCGCGGGGGAACAACTGGCGCCCGGGTTGCCGGTTGACGCATAAACAATCCCGTTAGTGGTATCGATCGCTACGGTAGACCACACCGCGGCGCCGACACATGTGCCCTGCGGACAGGTGGACTGGTCCAGAGTAGAAAAACTCCAAACCTGACTTCCCTTCAGCTCGTCATACGCGTCGACTCGGCCCACTACACATGGGTCGTCTCCGCTTGAGGCGACGCCAATGTAAACGTTCCCGTTAAAAACTACGGGCGAAGACCAAATCTCGTAACCCTCCCCGGATTTGCCGAGCATTTCTTTCCAGACCAGCTTGCCGGTGGTGGCATTGAGTGCATACAGGTAGCCGTTTGCCGCCCCAAAGAAAACCAAGTTCTGGCTCACATCCACCGCGGGGGAAGAGCCGATGCGACAACCCTTCGTGGGATTGCACCTGCCCACCATGTCCACCTTAAATGACCAGATCTGTTTCCCTGTCACCGCGTTCAGGGAATAAAAAGTCCCACTCCAGGAACCAATGAACACTCTGGAGACCTTATTGATTTTGGCCACAGCAGGAGAATCGGAAATCTTGAATGAGCCCGTTTGAAAGCTCCACTTGGTCTGCAACGAGGCAGCGTTCGAGGAGTCAATACCCGTCTCCGCACTATGACCCGTGTTCCCTAAATCTCTCTGGTATTTGGGCCAGTCTTCGCCCAAGGCCGGGCTTGTCACCACAACCATTTGTAAAACCAGGACGAGAGAAAAAACATTGAAGAGTCTGTGGTGACGCATAATCCTCCTAGGAATTAGGTACCAGTTCCAGTCATTGGCACCGTTTGCGGGCTATTGAAATCGCTATCGTTAATCGTCAGGATGCCTTTGCGCGTTCCTTTTTGAGTCGGGGAGAAGATGACCGTAATCACACAGCTCTTCTTGGGCGCGACTTGAGCACCGCACGTGTTCGTCTGGGAAAAGTCGCCGCTGGTGGTAATTCCTGCGACGTAGAGCATCGAATTTCCGTCGTTCTTTATATTCACGGTTTGAGGGGTACTACTCTGCCCTACTGCGACCGAACCAAAGGTTAAGCTCTTGGGTGAAAGAACCGACTGAAGTCCCTTGCCGACTAATCGTGCCGTCTGCGGGCTGCCTGCGTCGCTGTCCCAAATTGCCAACGTGCCGTAGCGAGTCCCTGAGGCGGTCGGCGCGAAGGTGACAATAATATTGCAGTTGGCACCGGCCGCCAGACCGGGAGTGCAGTTGTCGGTTTCCGAAAAGTCGCCGACCATCTGAATTTTGGTAATCGTGATGGCTGAAGTACCCGTGTTGGTCACGGTGACGGATTTCTTGGCACTTGCTCCAATGTTTTCCGTTCCAGAGAACGTAAGCCCCGGATAAAAGACCGGCAGATTTACGAAGGTCCCCACCCCCATCAATTTCGACGTCGGAGCGACCTTATGGATGTTGTCGGTTACCGTAAGGGTTCCGGTTCTCGATCCAGCCACTGTTGGCGTAAAGGTGAGGTTGATCTTGCAACCTTTGTCCGGCGGCAAGCTGGAAGGGCAAGAGTTGGAGGTGGTGAAATCACCAGTTGTCGTGACGCTGCTAATCGTTAGATTTTCCTCTGAATGATTGACGAACTTTACCTGATAGTTCCGGCTGGACCCTACGAGCAGGTTCCCAAAATTCACAGTAGAGGCTGACAAGCACGGGCAAGTCCGGGGTGTTAGCACCAAAGGAGGCAGCGGAGTTTGAGCAAAATTAAAGCTGTCACTCGTGTCATTCGCGTTCGCGTCACGACTAGTCAGAGCAGGCAGCCCGAACACCTCTTCGATGAACTTCAGCACTGAAGCGAATTCGTACTGAGTGTGCGAGATGTAGCCGGTCATGACGTACGGTGAGATGATCACCAACGGCACACGCGGACCAAGTCCGAATTGATCGATCTGCGGAGGTTTCACGTGATCGTAGAACCCGCCGTAGTCGTCCCAAGCAACGAAGATCGCCGTGGAAGGCCAGTCCGGCCCTTGCATGATGGCGTTAATTTGCTTGACGGTCCAATTTTCGCCGTCACATACGCTCTCCGGCGGATGGTCTGTATCGGGCGGCGTCGTCGTCACCCAAGATACCGAGGGCAGGTTCCCGGCGAGGGCGTCCTTTATAAATTGGGAAGTCGGCACCACATTGGTAGCCCACTCCCCGGAATTGCGAATGTGGTTGATTGCGTCGAGAGCAGAATAAACATAGCCGCCGGAATTGGGAGTTCCAGCATAGTACTTCCAAGTCAGTCCAGCGTTATCGACTGAGTCCGCGAGAGTTTGAAAATCGAAACAAGGGTAGACATTCGAGAAAGCCCCATCGGGATTCAAGGCAAGGTCAATCGTGTTCGGATCTGAATCGCATCCCCAAGCGTCTATGAACTTGCCATTGAGAGTAGGAATTCCGATCGCCATTCCGCTCTGAGCTGCGACGGTGTACAAGTGGTTGGCAAAACTGGCTCCATGCATCGACGAAAACATCTGATCCGCCAGGGCGAACGTCCTTGCGTATGCGAAATAGTTAGGAATGTCCCCTTCCCGCATTTGGCTGTAAGACAATAGCTGACCATTGATGTTGGCTTCTCCGATGAGGTCGAAGCGGTCCATCTTGCCGCCATCCATGCCGAAGAGGGTGCCCTGATAGGAATGATCCAGGTCAGTCCCCGTCTGGTCAGGTGATCGCCACAAAGGGACAGATTGACCGGTTGAAATTTTTCCCCTTATCGCGCCCATGGCTCCCGGGAATCGCCCGAAGTAGTTATCGAAGGTGCGGTTTTCTTTAATGATGAACACCACGTGCTGGATCTCGTTGTTACCGAGGCGTCGCGTTTGAGAGACTGCGGAAATAGGCGTGAGAAGAAATAACAACAAGCCAGATGTCAACCAATCCTGCGTTCTCATAACTGTCTCCACACGAGGCCTTCGCAAGCTCGTGAGTCAATGAGGGATCTTGCCCATGGGATGGTCGAACGCCTCGGGACTCTTAGACCGACGTACTGGGGGAGCACATCGTAGAATCGAAGTCTGAAAGGCGCTTCGCGTCATCGGCACGCACGAAACTAGATCTCTGAACTTTCTGATATCTAAGCGCTAACTGCTGGCCCACACGCGATTGGTTGGTGAAGTTAACACAAGACTGGCGGCCTTTCAATAGGTTTCTGGGCCCGCGGATGGGGATTCCCGGCCCCGAACTTTGATCTTCAGGGCCTAGGAGCCTTCCCCCTCCTTCAAAGGAGTCACCACGATGATCGCGAGCGACAACTCACTCTGCGCAGTACTTTCTGACGGTCTGGCGTGAAGCTTGGCTTGCACGATGCAGGTACCGTTATCATCCATCCGAAGCGAGACGGGCCTCTTTTCACTCGCGTCGACCGGGGCGAGGCTCAACACTGCGGCCTCGTCTCCGTGAGCGGCGACCTTCCCTCTGCGCTCCAGTTCCTGCCTCGATCCGATTCGCTCCGGATCCTGGTCTAGATTCACCGGATTTAGCATGGCAAAATCTCCAGTCTCGCCATCGGGCAACACCGCATACCGCATGCTGTAATAACCGGGCTGCAACTTTTGGTCGTGGAAGTCCTCGCGAAATTGCTCACTGGATTCGGCCAAGAAATGAATGACTCCAAGGAAGGATCCCTCCTCTATATTGCGATAAGGAGCATTCCGTAAAGCGGCTGGCCGCGCTTTGGAGGAGACGGCCTTCGCCCAGAAAATCTCGCAAATCGGCATCTTGATACCGTTTGCGTAGGTAAATAGCATCAAGCCTTCCGGATTCAAGGCGTTCACGACTGTTTGCGGCAACGCGTCGGAAGCATGTACTGTCGCGGCTTCCATAGAATAAGGCTCGGCCGCCATTGCAAGCCGTCCCCGAACTAGGAATAAAGTCGACAGAAAAATAATCGCCCACCCAAGCCGTAACTCGACCTTCTCCTTATTTATGATCGCCCAGGGAAACTTGCCACCCATGTCCGTCCCGTTTCGATTTTTCATTCCGACTCCTTCTCCGACATTCTGCCAGAGATCTCGCCCAGCACAACAAAAACCGGCATTCGGGTTTGAACCCCGAGAGGCTCGTTCGTTGACACCATGCTTTTGAGCGTCGTACCATGACTCGGCTTACCGGCATCCTGTCTGCGGCTTGCTGAATTCGGGCCGCATGCCTCTGATTCCATAACCATTTCACAGGAGCGCGATATTCCCATGAAAAATCTCTCCCTTCGAATTCGGTTTCGGTTCGCGACCATCCTTGGCGTTTCTCTTGCCACCACATTTGCAGGATCGGCATTCGCGATACCTCGAGATCAAGGTGGTCCGCCGTCCGGGCCCATTCCCCCGACATTCTTCGGCATTCACCGCCACGTGCATGGAAAGAAAGTTGAGCCCTGGCCCACGGTTCCCTTTGGTACCTTCCGGCTCTGGGATTCCAATACCTCATGGGCGCAACTCAACCCCAGCAAGGGCAAGTACGACTGGGAACAATTGGACAAATGGTTCTCGGACCTGAAGGAACACCACGTCGAAGACATCCTTTACACTTTCGGCCGAGTGCCAGACTTTGCCTCCAGCAAGCCCAACGACGGCGAGTGTGGTTACAGCCCCGGTTCATGTGATCCGCCTTCCGACCTAAAGCCCGACGGCAGCGGAACCGATCAGTACTGGAAAGACTTTGTCACCGCCATCGTGACTCACAGTAAGGAAAGCCACACCAACCACATCAAATACTGGGAAGTTTGGAACGAGCCGTTCCACGACAAAGTCTGGACTGGCACCCAAGCCCAGTTGGTTCGCATGGCAAAAGATGCGCAGACGATCATCCATAACCTCGATCCCGATGCGCTGGTGCTGACCCCCTCGCCACTTCTGAAGCGCGACAAGGTCCTACGCTGGTGGGACGACTACCTGGCAGCAGGCGGCGGCGAATACGCCGATGTAATTGCCTTTCACGGATACGTAATTACCGGCAAGCAGGGAGAGGTTCCCGATCCGGTGAACTTCGTGAACTTTCTCGCTGACTTTCGCAAAAACCTCGCTGCCAAGGGCTTGGGATCAAAGCCTCTCTGGGATACGGAAGCAGGTTGGGGCAATGCAGAAAAACTCGGCTTTGCGGACGAGAATATCGAATCGGCTTTCCTTGCTCAGTTCTACATCCTGCACTGGTCTTCGGGAGTTCAGAGGTTGTACTGGTATTCGTACAATAATCCCGAGCTCGGCACTCTGTGGCGGGCAGACCCTAGCGATTCCAGTCGACCGGGGAGTCTTACCAAGGGTGGGAACACTTACCGTGAACTGTACAACTGGCTGGTCGGTTCGACGATGACGCAGGCTTGTTCAGCGGACGGATCGACCTGGACCTGTAACCTGACTCGTCCGGATGGTCACCCGGCGATGATTGTTTGGAATGTCGGAGGCGAAAAGAATCTCAATCTGAAGGGATCGTTCAAGAAGATGCGGGATCTCGATGGAGGCTCGAGTGCGGTCGCCGGACCGGTAAAAGTCGGACCGCGCCCAGTGCTTCTCGAATCGCAATAAAATAAAGTAAGTATGCGACCCCGGCGTAACCATGACGTCTACTGGTCCTTCGGATGATCGGAAATTAGCAACGGTAATCGCTGTCGTGCGCGTCGCGACAGCGATCTTCTTTCTTCTGTTCGGCGAGTACAAACTATTCGGTCCCGGATTTGCCCACGACGGATTCCAGCAATATTTGCAAGGATACATTGCGGAAAGCGCCGTCAGCTTCTATCGTCCCGTTTTAGCTAGCTTGATCCTTCCGCACGCCGTGTTTTTCGGATATGTCGTCGGAGCGGTCGAGATGTTCATCGGGTTGTCGCTCCTGATTGGATTGTGGGTGCGATGGGCGTCCATTCTAGGCGTACTTCACATGTTGAGCCTGACTCTCGCCACATGGTGGGAGCCTGGCCACGGAGTTCCTATTTGGCGCTACTTCGGCGCGGAACTCGATCATCTGCCGCTGCTATTTCTGTTTGTAATCTTCTACTACGCTGACGCGGGAAGCGTGTGGGGGCTCGACGGTCGACGAGGCGCTGGAAAGAATATTCCGTAAAGGCACAGTTCAGCTACCTCTACCTAAAGTTGGGCGGCGCAGCGCTTCCACCGCCGCAAAAGGGGCCTTGCACTGATTCCGACTTCAAACGCCGTGGAACTCACGCCCTTCCGGCAAACTCGCGGCTCTCGGTTGAAACCTTTACCTTCTCCCCTTCCTTGATGAACAGGGGAACGCGAATCTCCAGACCGGTCTCCAATCTCGCAGGCTTGGTACCGCTGCCGCTCGACGAGTCGCCACGCGCGCCGGGCTCGGTATAGGCAACTTTCAACTCCACGAATATCGGCAGTTCCAGACCAATCGGATTCCCATTAAACTTTCGCAACTGGATCAATGCGCCCTCGACCAGATAATCCAATGCGTTTCCCACCATCTGTTCGGTAAGGGTCAGCGTTTCGAAACTCTCCTGGTCCAGAAAGTGGGAACCGTCGCCATCGCTGTAAAGATAGGAGGCCTCGACTTCTTGCATATCCGGCTCTTTGAACTTGTCATTGGCCTTGAACGACTTCTCAAAGACTGCGTTGGTCAACAAGTTGCGCATCTTCAGACGCACGAGGGTTTGTCCACCGCGAGCAGTCGGCGTGTTCACCTCCGCTTCCAGACAAGAATACGGAGTATTTTCAAACTCAAACAACGTCTTGCGTTTGACGTCAATCGCATCAATCAAAGCGGCCATGAATTCCTCAAAGGCAGGTTGGCGTCGAAATGAAGGCACACCTAGCCGAAATTTCTTCTCCAGTATAGGTGATGGACGCCTGAGCTCGACGACGCGAACCCCGGTTTTGACGGGCATTGCGCACCGCTCACGCGTTTCTACTACAGATCAATCGCGGCGGGCAGAGCGTCCGACCGACACCCCTCCAAGCACGAAGGCCGGCTTGCGCCGGCCTTCATTACCTGAAATTTAAAATGCCAACTAGGCTTTCTTGGGAGCGATGGCATCCTTGGCAGCCTTGGCCACGCGGAACTTCACTACGGTCTTGGCCTTGATCTGAATGGGTTCGCCAGTCTGCGGATTCCGGCCCAGGCGGGCCTTGCGATGTGCCTTCACCAGGCGGCCGAGACCGGGTACCACGAATACGCCGTTCTTCTTCGTCTCTTTAACGGCAGTGTCAGCCAAGTGCTCTAAAAATGCGGCTGCAGTCTTGTTGTTAACTTCGAGCTTTTCCGCGAGAAGACGTACGAGTTGCGTCTTGGTAAGTCCAGTAGCCATGAAACCTCCTCTAAAGTGAAACCTGATTTTTTCCAGCGATGCCATGCATGTTAGCTGAATTAACTGTGGAAAACCAGCGTTTCAGCCTTATTTTACGCGGCTTTTTTCAACCCGGAACCACAAAAGCCCACAAAAATCGCCGATTTTCGATCGGTTGAACGCGGTTACGCTGGTTTGAATCGACTCCGCGACAACATTCGCAATCGTCCGCGACTCAGTTATCATCCATACTCCATGTCTGATTTGACGCTCGAAGAAGGCTTGATGCCGCCGGAAGTGAGTTCGCCGGCGGAAGCACATCATTTTTCCCCAGAACTCTCCGACCGCCACGGCCGCTTAAGTTCTGCCGACGGTACCTCGTTGTTTTACCGCCATTGGCCCGCAAGCCAGTGGAATGGACGGGTCGTGGTGGTTCTGCATGGAATCGGCTATCACAGCGGTCCCTATAAAGTGATTGCCGATGCGCTAAACCCCGAAGGTACTGATGTCTACGGTTTGGACGCGCGCAGCCACGGGCTGTCTCAGGGACCAAGGGGATTCGTTGGCACGCGTCCACAGGTGATCGCGGATGTGGATGCCATGGTACAACTTGTCCGGCAACAACGGCCTGGGGCCAAGATCTTTCTGATGGGCGACAGCATGGGTGCAGACTTTGCCGTAGCCTACGCCAGCGTTCGCGGCGATGAATTGGAGGGCCTGATCCTCATGGCTCTGGCCCTGAACCTGCATTTGAGCCAATATCTGAGCCTGGAAAGCGCGCGACTGTTTCCCAATATGCTGTTCGGATTTCGCAAGCCGGTGATCAGCCTTGTGGGAGACCGACTGGACGCCAGTTCACGCGATACTGATTTTGTGGCGCGGCGGCGGGCCGACCCGCTGGCTTACAAGAACATCAGCTTCGGCTATCTTCTTGATATCCAGCGACTGGTTTGGGACTGGCGATGGGCTATCGCTCCCAAAGTAAATACTCCTACGCTACTGGTAAAGGGCGGGGCGGATACGGTTGTTAGCCATGGAGAATGCATTGGGTTCCATGGGAGGTCTGCCGCCAGGGACAAGCGCCTCGAAATTCTGCCCGATGTTCCCCACACAACACTGTGGGATCCGCGTAGCGAAGAAATTCTGAAGCTGGTTGGGGAGTGGGTTCGGCAGCACTAGCGCCGAGGAACAGCCTTCCGGTTACCTTGCGAAACACCGCATCTACGGATCACGTCTCGTTTGACCAGGTCGGATTGCCGGGGTTCCGACTTATCCAAGATCCGCGCGACTACTAGACTCGCAGCGCACACACAAATCTGGGTACCACGAGCGGCTTGCGGATTTCGCAGGTGGATGAACCAGTCTCCGTGACTCCGATCCTCGTACCCTAGAGATTTCCCACCCTTCCTGAATTTAACCTTGCCGGTTGCCGCCGGGTTAGGTGTAGAATCGGCACCCGTTGCCGGGTTCAAGCCCGATTTGCGCGCCAGTGGGGCATTGCGAATCTTTTCCCCAAGGAGAAAGATCATGAAAATGTTCGCCAGATTTACCGTTGTGTCCGCAGTTGTTCTGGCTTTCCTGATGGTGGCAGTTGCGGCCGAAGCGCCGACTTTGAATTTCCAGTTCAGCACCGTGCGAGTAAAGGGAGCGTTGACCACCGCCGGCGGAGGTATCAACAATTCCGGAGTGGTGGTGGGAAACTATCAGGTCCAACCCGGAACGCCGCGCGGCTTTATGATGAACGGTAAAACGGTCACGAAAATCGATTATCCGAAAGCCGCACAAACCCTCTGCAGCCAGATCAATTCCAGCGGCGCAATCGTCGGCAATTTCACCAGCGCCAAGGGTGTGACCAGCGGATTTCTTTACGTGAAGGGCAAGTTCACTAAGCTCGTCGGCCCGGCAAAAGCCGCTGGCGCGTCCGCCAACGGGATCAATGACGACGGAGTCATCGTCGGGTCGTACTACACTTCCGCCGGCAAAGTTCACGGATTCCTTCTGAAGAACGGAAAGTACAAAACTATCGACGTGCCCGGCGCTCTCGCGACCATCGTCACCGGCATCAACAATAAAGGACACATGGTGATGTACTGGCTCGATAACCAGCAGGTCACCGAATCGTCGTTGTACAACGGGAAAACCTATAAGACCATCGACGTTCCTGACGCGCTTTCTACCAACGCCATGGACCTGAATAATTCCGACGACGTCGTCTTCCAATGGTTCGATTCGCTCACTCATCCCCACGGAGCCTTGCTGCACGCCGGCAAATACTACAAGTTCGATCATCCCAAGAGCATGGGCACCTACGGTTCAGGAATCAATGACAAGAACACAGTGGTGGGATACTTCGTGCCAGACAACAACTACGAAGGAGGCTTCGTAGCGACGTACTAAGTCGCCAAGCTCTCCCTTTGGAAATAGGACGAGTCCGAGTGAGTTGGAGGAGTTTGGTTGGACTTTCATTTCCTCCAGCTCATCTCGCGATTTTCGAAGTCGAAAGTGATTTCTTCCAAGCCTAAGCCTCGCACGCTCAATACGCCATCGAAATCTCGCCCGTCATCTTTTTGATCGGCTACAACAAAGGCTCTCACGGGACCGAGGTTTTCTTTTCCCAGGCACGCTTCTGGAATCCAAACCGACTGGCGTTGAAACCGGCCCCCAAGATTGGTCGCTGTGGCTATTCGTCCTTCGTATCCGGAAATCGAACCCTTTAGGCGACTGCGAAACAGCATCAACGCCGATGCCCCAGTGTCGACCATGAGCCGTACAGACTGGTCGTGCAAGCGGGCCTCTACAACGACAAAGGACCCGTCGGACTGAAATGGCATGGCCGACCGGCTCCTTTCGACTGGGCCGAAATGCATGCGTTTGCTTCTGTAGTTGATGCTGAAGCTGTTCTTGCCCAATACGTCCAGACCGATAACTGCGTCCACTCTCCGCGCCAGCGTTTTTTCGATGGAGGAAAGATCCTGCACCAAGACCGGAACATCTTCGACCCGGACGGGGCCCAATTGGACGAAAGGCAGGGTAGCGAGTTTTGTTGCCACAGTTGCATTAACCAACGCTACTCTCCCTTCTTTCTCCGTGAGGTCAAGCGCAGACGCGATCCTCTGATCGACCACGCTCGGGAATGCTCCGGTATCGATCAGGAAAGTCAACTGTTGCAATTTTCCGATCGACCCTTCTACGACTACCAGGTAGCCGAGACCGAGCTGAATGGGCAACTCTCTGACGCGTCCTGTTTCTCGCGGCAACGGGTCGGAACTCGTTTGGGCGGGTGAGGAACTGCAAAGCAGACTCGAAATTATGACGAATGCTATCGAAAGCAGGAATGGTTTCATGCGTCACCTCCGCAATGGCGTGTGGTGACGCGGACTTTGCTGCGCCCAGGTCAGGACCTCAAGACACCTGTATGTGCTCTCGGTGTGGAACGTGGGTTCCCGACTTACTCTTTTTGGAAGCTGAACTTACAGGAAGTGTTCCTCAGAGCGAAGGCTTCGATTGGAGGGTTTGGGAGGGAGTGTTAGACTCGCGTGAACCGGCGGGGGTGAGGCCCTTTGGAGAAGCAGAGCCAACTTGGTCCGATCGTTCGCTTCGGGCCGTTCGAACTGGATGTTCGCTCGGGCGAACTGCAGTACAACGGACGCAAAGACCTGCTCCACGAACAGCCCTTTCAAGTGCTGCTCGCACTGCTGGAGCGTCCGGGAGAGTTGGTCAGCCGCGAGGAACTAATCCGGCGACTTTGGCCGGACGGAACATTTGTCGATTATGAACGCGGTTTGAACAAGGCGGTCAACAAGCTACGTGACGCGCTGAGAGATTCCGCAGATTCGCCCCGGTTCATAGAAACCATTCCCCGACGCGGCTACCGTTTCATCGCGCCTCTCGAAATCGAAAGCGTCCACTCCTCGGCGGGCGGCACCGGCGTCCCCTCGTTAGAAGTTCCGTCGTCGAGTGGCCGCGTCCTCGTTTCTGAAGATCAGCGAAACAGGTTTGCCATCCCTGTCGTCCTCATATCAATTCTTCTCGTAGCCATTGGCTTCGGATTGTATGAACGGAACAGAGCCTTTGGTCCGTGGCTGAACCTGCAAAGTATGCGGATCTCGAGGCTCACCGAGAATGCCAAGGCCAAAGTTGCCGCAATTTCGCCCGACGGGCGTTACGTGGTTTATGTGTTAAGAGAAGGCGAAGCACAGAGTTTGTGGATGCGCCAGGTGGCAGCGGAGGGCGCCGTACAGATCTTGGCTCCGGACATGGTGGTCTTCTATGGATTGACTTTTTCCCCAGACGGAAACTACATCTACTTTGTCCGCAGCGACAAAAGCACTTTCAATTTGTCACACCTGTACCAGATGGCGGTTCTTGGAGCAGCTCCTCGTTGGGTGGTTCGAAACATCGATACCGCGATCACTTTCTCTCCTGATGGAAAGAAAATTGCCTTTATTCGGGGGGCTCCTGCGAAGGGCGAGTCTTACCTGGTCACCGCCAATATAGACGGCAGCAACGAGCAAACACTCGCGACCCAAAAATCGCCCCGTTCCTTTACGTTCGCTGATTTCGACACCGACGTTGTTGAGGGTTTCGTGGGACCGGCCTGGTCGCCAGATGGAAAGACCATTGTCGCGTCGACGAGCGAGGGACTGAGAGGCGGTAATTTTGCCGCGCTCGCCGTTTCGGTCTCTGACGGCGAATCGCGGGACATTTACTCCAGCAAGAGCTTTCTCGGACGGCTGCAATGGCTGCCGGATGGTGACGGACTGCTCATGGTCATTGCCGATCCGGCGAGCGGACTCGGCGGACAGATCTGGCACCTCTCGTACCCGGACGGGAAAGTGCAAAGAGTCACCAACGACCTCACCAATTACGACCTGTGCTGCCTTGACTTGACGCGAAGTGCTGACACCATTGCGACCATTGAGGACAATTATGTTGCCGATCTCTGGCTTGCCCCGGCGGGCGCCGCGGCCAAGGCTCAGCAAATTACCTCGAACGAGGCGATCGCCGACGCGAGTTGGCTCACGGAGGACAAGATCCTGGTACAGAACACCAAGGGCGATCTCCTGATCGTCGACCGCAACGGAGCCAATCGCACCCTACTGACTCCCGGCGCCCATAACATTCGCGCTGCCGCGGCCTGCGGAGATGGCCGCCATATTGTCTTCGAATCTTTGCGCTCGGCTGACAATATCTGGAAGATGGAGGCGAACGGATCGAATCAGACTCAATTGACCAGCGGCGATGGAGAATCCTTTCCGGTCTGCTCTCCTGACGGCCAATGGGTGGTCTATCAGTCGTCGGACAAGTCAGAAGGCCTTGCGCTGTGGCGGATCGCCATCGATGGCGGCAACCCTATCCGTTTGACCCATCAATGGGCATATAAGCCACGGATTTCTCCTGACGGAAAGCTTGTCTCTTACATCGCCTTTGCCTCGGAAATTCAAGAACTCAACGCCATCGTCGTGGTGGATTCCACTTCCGGCAAGCGAATGTACTCATGGGCGATCCCCGCGGGCTTTGGGGAATATCACTTTGCTCCGGACGGGACCGCTATCGATTACGTCATCACGCGCGATGCGGTATCGAATTTGTGGAGACAGCCGTTGGCCGGCGGGACGCCAAAGCGGATTACTGAGTTCAAATCTGGACGCATCTTCAGCTTCGCCTGGTCTCGCGATGGCCAACAGTTGCTGGCCGCACGCGGTGATATCAGTAGCGACGTGATCTTGATCGGGAATTTTCGCTAGGTTAGTGTTTGTACACCGTCGTATCCCGATGATAATTTCGCCAGTCGAACCAATAATCCTTCAGCGCAGGAACTCGATCCAGGCACTTTCCTTGCGCGGGCCCCGACGTCGCGCATCCCTGAAAATTCCATTCGCTGGCAGTGGCGTTATCGAGCAGGACCCAATCTTTGGTATCTGCCTTGAGAAAGAATTCGGCGTCCTTGCCATCTATCCGCCTAACGAACACGCGAAAGGATTTTTTGTCGGGCCCTACTGCAAGCAGCAACGGAGTTCCGGCGATGCGATCCATGATCGGCGAGCTTTGTACGGCGATGTCCCATGGATACGCACGCGCAGCATTCCCGATCTCCAGCCCCACCACCACGTCGCGTGATTTCAACTCAGTTCCGGGAAAGCTAATGACGACCGGCAGTTTGGCCACTTCCGGCTCCCAGTTGCTGTCGTACTCTTTGGTGAACTTCGCCACCGGCGCCAGCACCTTGCCGTCGGACACTTCTGTTTTCCACTCCGCGAAAGTCAGTTCATCGCTAGGAACCAGCTCTAGCGAGGCTCCCTTCAGCGGCCCATAGATGGCTTTGCCGGTGATCTGCTGCCACCAAGTGCCGGTCTCTTTGTCACGCATGAGAAAGTTCTGGTTGTTGATTCCCGCAAGATAAAAATGCAGGACTCTGCCGTTTGCCGTACGCGTCCACACCAGACCGGTGTGACAGAGCGTTCAATAAGTAGCTGTCACTGGGACGCCGCCAACCACGTCATTCACGATGTGGTGGTACGCCATTTCGCTGATCGGATAAGCGCGCGCGTCGCTGCCAAAGCTTACCGCCATGACCATTTCACCGGCGTCAAGCTGGCTTGTATTCTCGGCCACAAAGCGCACGTCGTCGACAGGATGGAACATCCACTCGAAGTAGTTGATGCGCGCCATGACCGCTGAAAAAATCACAGGCAACATGACGAGCCCAAGCGCGATCCTGCGCCAGATGCCCACTGTGCGCCAAAGCACCACTGCGATCGCAAGGCAAAGCAGGCCCGTGAAAAGCGTTGCCAGCGGAGCATGCTGGCGAATCGCCATCGCCCAGTACAGTGCCCGTGGCGCCTGATAAGCAAAAGGACGGATGACGTAGGCGGGAAAAAAGAACAACCCGGTCGTCCCGAGGGCTGACAACCCAAACATCACCCAAAGCCAAGGAGAACTACCACGAGCCGGTCTTACTGCCATGAAAAACGAACCCCTGGTCACGCGTATTCCCTAAACACCTGCTCACTTTGGAATAGATTCTACAGAATCCGTAGAGGAGTGTGCGCTTTCCCCGGATTTAGCGTGTACCTGGACTCGCACTTCCTTACGGCAGGATGTTGCGTCTCATGGAATGAAGTCCTTTGCGGAGCGCTCTGAGCCCGTTCGCGACACTTTGAAGATTCCCACCCTTCTCGCTTCAACGCGAGAAGGATGGGACTAATACGGTTCGAAGCTAGTGGATGGTGTACGTCCCTACCGCCACACTGCTCTGTGAGAACCCGTTCCCACTGGCCATCGTCTTGACCGTGGTCGTAGTCGAAATGACTATCGGACAGGGACTCGAGCACGAAGGCGATGTGGTTGTAGGGATCGATCCATTGGTCGTGTAGTAGATGGTCACCCCGCTGGTCGCATCGGAAATGTTGATGGTTTGCTGGCCGTTGTAATTGCCGGGAGATGGCGAGAACGTCGGCATAACCGCTGCGATCGTATAGACTCCAACGGTCGTGCCGCTCTGCGAAATCCCGCTTCCCGCCGCCATCGCCCGGAGCGTAGTCGTGGTCGAGATCAGCACCGTACACGGACTGGCACAGGAAGGCGATGACGTCGAGGGGAAACCGTTGGTTGCGTAGTAAATCAGAACGCCACTGGTGGAATCGGTCATGGTCACCTGGACCGGGCTGTAATAGATGTTCGAGGCTGGGGAGAAAACCGGGTTGTTCGCCGCTATCGTGTACGTCGCGACTGCGACATTGCTCGTGGCATAGCCGCCACCGGACGCGATCGCTTTGATAGTTGCGGTGGTCGAAGCCACCAGCGAACAAGGATTCGAACACGGGTTGGAGGATGTGGTGGGCGTTGTCCCGTCGGCGGTGTAATAGATGGCCGCGCCTCCGACGCTGTCAGACACAGTCACGTTCACCTGACCGTAGTAAGTACCAGGGTTCGGCGAGATGGTCGGATTCGGCGCCTGAATCTGGAAGAAGCCGCTCGAGACCGAACTGGTTAGGTAACCCGCAGCCGCGGTGATCGCCTTGATAGTGGTGTTCTGCGAAACCTTGATCAACCCCGAGTATGGAGTCGAATTCGTATTTGGAGTCGATCCGTCCGTCGTGTAGTACATCGGTAAATTCGCCGTGTTCGACAACGACACCGACTGCGGCGAGCTAAACACGGATGGCGTTGGCGAGAATGCCGGCGCCGGCGCCGTGGGAAGAAGAATGGAATATTGCCCGAGGGCGACGTTGCTCCGGGGATATCCCGGATAGGTAGCCATGGCGTTGAAAGTTGTATTGATCGAGACAGGGATGGGAACCGAGTACACCGGAGAGCTAGTCGTCGGCTGCGATCCGTCGGTCGTGTAATAGATGACCGCCCCTTTCATCGCGTCCGAGATCGTTATGCTCTGCGGCGTGTGGTAAGTACCCGGCTGCGGAGAATACGTTGGGGCCGGAACTGAAGGATCCGGAGGATGCATGACAGAAGCCCAGTACGCCAACTGGCTCTTGGTGTAAGCGTGGGCGCCCGGCATGCCCGCAGGCAAAGTCAAATTGTAAGGATTGTCCAGGCCATCGCCACCCACGTGGCATTGACCGCAGGCAAGGTCAACATCGAGCCAACTTGCGGCGCTGAAGTAGGTCCCATCCATGGGCGAATACTCGGACTCTGTATTGAGAGCGGCGACGCCTTGCGTGTAAAGCTGATTGGCCGCGGGGAAGGTGCTGTAGTTCGGGTCGGTACTGATCCGGAACAGGTGACTGTTCGCACGTCCCAAGGCGGCTTGCATGTGGCAGGTGACACAGGCGCCGGGAAGATCGGCGCTCGTCCCCGTGGGGAACGGAGTGCCCGGACCCATCGGGTGGTTGATGGTGGACATAATCGTTTTCGACAGACGGTGGCAGACAGTGCAGTTATTGACGATCGGTTTCGCATTCACTTGCGCCACCGTGCTCTGGTGCGGATCGTGACAGCCCACGCAGCCAGAGTTCTTGGTCGGGTCAGCGATGTTTTCGCTGAACTGGCTGGCATAGGTTCCGGAAAGGGTGATGGAGAGATCGGACGTGTGTTGTGCGTTCTGAATCAAACTGCCACTGAAGCGCGCGTGCGGACTATTGAGAAACGCCTGGCCCGCTTCGTGATCAACGTAGGGTTTATATATCCACCGATAGTCGTTGGCTAGGCAAGCTGAGTACGTCACACCAGACAGATCAGAGCAGTAACCGTGATCGAGGGTAGTAAGAGTGCTGGCCGGGCTGATGTTGCCCGGATTGCCGTTCTGATCAGCCACGGTGATGGTTTCCTCACGATGGCACTCCATACACAACGCGGTCGCGGCCTCGTTGTATGCGATGGTTGGGGTCACGTTGTCCCAGGGATGCGAACCCCACGAATATGCGGCTACGTGACATCTTTCGCACTGAATGCCGCTCAGGTACCAGGAGGAACTGCCGTTGGTTCCTGGAGCAATGTAACCATCGCTGGGAACTCGGCTGAACTGTGCATCGGGAATGGCGGCAACAATATTGTTGGTGTTGCTGGTGGGTTCGGGTGCGGACTTATCGAAGTTGTATCCCGTAGCGTGGCACCGTGCACAATCAAAATTGCCGTTCGGATAAATGTCCCCGCTAAACCCCATGGTGAAGACGGAGTCAAGATGGGTTGCGGTGGGATTGCTGGACCCTCCGTAGTTCATCCAGCCGCCATAGAGATAGAGGAGGCTCTGGATTCCTCCAGTCGAAGGGCTCGGGGCGACGGGAGTGTACGGCGCTGGAGCGTGCGAGTTGGGCAGTGTGTAGTACGGATACTGACAAGTCGGGTCCTTTGCGGTCAATCCGTTCTGCAGCGGAGTCCCCAGGGGATCACACCAACCGATGGTGATTTGTCCTGTCGTCCAGTTGTACAGGCTTCCGGAGCCGTAATAGTCGTCGGTCGTCAGATAGATGCTGTTATCGGGACCGCCCCAAAGTGCACCTGGAGCGATCTTGCGCAAAGTATTTTTGTGCCCGGTCTGCAGGTAAGGGTAGGTGTCCGTACCGTAATGGCACGACAAGCACTGGTTAACGTCGGTGTAGTACGTCGTCCACCCACCCGCCCCGTTGTTGGAGGCGCCGTCACCGTGATACACCTGACCGGTTCCGTTAGGCTGGTAGGTGAGATCGTCGACGGGCTTGCATCCGTTTCGCAGGTAGCATTGCGCAAACGAAGTCGCGGGAAGTAGGAATGAGAACGTCAGCAGCCAGAGAAAAACAGACGATGAAAGTGTGCGCTTGGTATTCATATTGAGCTCCACGTAGAAATGCGGCACGCGCCAAAGCAATGGCGAAGTGATCGATCAGAATTCCTGGGCCAGGTTTTTTCGAAGCAGATTCTTGACCGCCAGCCCGCAACCGCATGTGCCGTTTTGAAATCAGATAACGAAGTCGAATAAGAAGACGAGCGATTGGCGTTTGCGAGCGAGTCTTGCGAAGAACGGCGGACGATCCCTGACACTTCCGAATAAGACGGAAGGTGCATGTTCCCGCGTATAGCAGTAACGGCCGGGGAAAGTCAGTGATAAGCGGCACGGACGATTGTGAAGTTCGATCGAAGGAGAGTGGAAATATCTTCGCCGCCCGGATCAACTCCAGTCATGCAATCGCGCAAAAATCCCTCTTTCTATGCGATCCGCTTCCATGCGATAGTTCTTGGCAAGACAGCCCATGCACATTGCACGACAGACACCGCAGGAACTTGTGGTTGTCGCTGGCAGCAGATGGGTCTCCGCGATCTGCGTAGCTGGGGCGATGTTCACCTTTTACATCGCAATCGCTCGCCACCAACCGAAAAACCTCTTCGTGACTGCTTTCTTTCTGCTGTGCGCGCTGATCATGGACCTCCGCAAAACATTCACCTTCGACGCCCCGCAGCGCATCGTCCGCTGGAAGCAGTTGTGAGGTACACTCGTGGGGCTTGCGTGGCCTAAAAAGATGTCTCTTGTGAAGGATACCGCTATGTACCGCAACAGCATACTTGGATTCCTCAGCACATTGAAGATCTGTTCCATGATTTTCGCTCTGCTTATTCTAGTGCTCGTTGACGGCACTCTTGCTCAGAGCAAGATTAAGACTCTTCATCAGTTTGTTGGAGGAAATGACGGAGACTTTCCGAGTTCGGCTCTGGTCTTTGACGGAGCGGGAAATCTCTACGGCACGGCTTCGAACGGAGGACGCTCAGGCGCAGGAATCGTGTTTGAGCTAACGCCCAATACAAACGGAACATGGAAGGAGCACATTATTCATAGTTTTGCCGGTCATGACCACAACGACGGGGCCGGACCTGAGGCCGCGTTGATTTTCGATGGTGCCGGAAACCTATACGGAACTACAGGAGAGGGTGGACCGATGGATTTTGGTACGGTCTTCAAGATGACGCCGAAGGGAGATGGCACTTGGGCCGAGAGCGTTTTGTACAGCTTTTGTTCTTTTTCAAAGTGCGCGGACGGTTCATATCCGATGGGAGGATTGGTCTTCGACCAGGGCGGGAATTTGTATGGCACGACCTCTATGGGTGGCTCCAATGGCATGGGCGCCGTTTTCAAACTAAGTGTTACCCGGGATGGCAGTTGGACTGAGAGTGTACTTTACAGTTTTTGCTCGCTTACGAACTGTAGTGATGGACAAGAGCCCTACGCCAGCCTCGTCTTCGACACATGGGGAATCTCTACAGCACCACGGTCGGAGGAGGCCTCGCATCGAGTGGACTGGTCTTTAAGCTCACTCCAAGCCGGGACGGAGGTTGGACAGAGAGCACTGTTTACGACTTTCACGGCACCGACGGAAGCGCCCCGGCAGACGCTGTCATCTTCGATGCAAAAGGCAACTTGTATGGCACGACTCAGGGAGGAGGTTCGAAGGGTGCTGGTACCATTTTCGAATTATTGCCGACCGCTAAGGGAGCTTGGAAAGAAAAGATGCTTCATCAATTTAAGAGCGGCAGGGACGGTGCAATCCCTTGGGCTGAATTGACTTTCGACCGGACAGGAAATCTATACGGAACGACTCTCAGTGGAGGTGACCCTCAGGCGTGCAATCACGGATGCGGAACTGTCTTCAAGCTAGTTCAAGGCTCGAATGGAAAATGGAGTGAATCGGTCCTGCATGCGTTTGGCGGTTTTCCTTCTGCTCAGCCTTTTGGAGCTGTGGTTATCGACTCCGCCGGAAATCTTTACGGTACGACATTTGGCAACGAAAGCACTACGGTGGGTTCGGCCTATGAGCTTACTCCTTAGTGCCAGTTCAAATACCTAAAACTTAATACGCTGCTTCGATTTTCTGTTTTGCCATCTGTAATCCCGGCCGATCATTCGCCAGAGTCAAGATCTTAATGCCCTCCTCGCAGCACGGAACGGCGGTCCATAACCCGAGGTGGGTTCCATTTGGGGAGGGAGCATTTTGCCGTCGCCTTACACTGACCCCCGGTGGGTTTGACCACATTTTCTACACGCCTGTAAGATCAAAGATTCACCGCAAAGCTGTTAGCTCTTAGCCGTTAGCCTTCAGCTCAACGTTTTCTCGCCGATGGGTAGGTAGCCCTACTGACCGCCGTCCAGAAGAGCCGAGAGCTTAAGAACCAACAGTTAACAGCGGTTTTCAAAAATGGCCCACGAATTACCCAAATCGTACGAACCCGGCGCGATCGAGACGCGCTGGGCCGACTACTGGATCAAGGAGAAGCTGTTCTCCGTCCCCACCCCTCCGCCCGGCGAAAAGCGGCCGGTGTTTACCCTGCTTTTACCGCCGCCCAACGTCACCGGTCGCCTGCACATGGGCCACATGCTCAACCAGACGCAGATGGACATCATCGTGCGCTGGCATCGCATGCGCGGATTCATCACGCTATGGCTGCCCGGAACCGATCACGCCGGAATCGCCACCCAGATGATGGTGGAGCGCCAACTTGCCGCCGAAGGCAAGAAGCGCAGCGAGCTGGGCCGCGAAAAATTCATCGAGCGCGTCTGGGAATGGAAGCGGCACTATGGCGGCGCCATTCTCGATCAGATGAAGCGCCTCGGCGCCTCCGTTGATTGGGACCGCGAATATTTCACCATGGACGAGAACCTCTCGCATGCCGTGCGTGAAGTCTTCGTTCGCCTTTATGAAGAAGGCCTGATCTATCGCGGCAAGTACATCGTCAACTGGTGTCCGCGTTGCGAGACCGCGATCTCCGATCTTGAAGTCAAGCACGAAGACATCGCCGGCAAGCTGTACGAGATCCGCTACCCGGTCATCGGCTCGACTGAATACATCACCGTGGCCACAACGCGTCCGGAAACTATGTTGGGCGATACCGCCATCGCGGTGAATGAAAAAGACGAGCGCTATACCCACCTACACGGCAAGTCGGTGCGCCTGCCGCTGATGAATCGCGAGATTCCGATCATCACCGACGAACTCGCCCAGCCCGAGTTTGGCACCGGCGCCGTGAAAGTCACGCCGGCGCACGACCCCAACGATTTTCAGGCAGGCCTACGGCACAACCTGCCGCAAATCGACGTGATGGACGAGCACGGCCGAATGAATCAGAACGCCGGCCCGTACGCCGGTCTGGATCGCTATGCGGCGCGAAAACGCGTCCTCGAAGATCTTCGCGAGCAGGGCTTTCTGGTTGGCGAAAAGGATTACACCATCTCCATCGGCAAGTGCGACCGCTGCGGAACCGTGGTCGAGCCGCGCCTGTCAACTCAGTGGTTCATCAAGATTCAGTCGCTCGCGAAACGCGCCACCGAAGTCGTGGAAAACGGCGAGATCAGCATCACTCCGGATAATTTCCGGCAAGTTTACCTGAATTGGATGAACAACATTCACGACTGGTGCATCTCGCGCCAGTTGTGGTGGGGACACCGTATTCCCGCGTGGCGTTGCGTGGCGTGCGATGAGATCATCGTAGCCCGCGAAGCGCCCGGCCAAGTGTCCGAAGTGCGGAAGCACGCAACTCGAGCAGGACACCGACGTTCTTGATACCTGGTTCTCCTCAGGACTGCTGCCCTTCACCACGCTGGGCTGGCCAGAGAAGACGCGCGATCTGGAAGTGTTCTACCCGAACACGCTGCTGATCACCGGCTTCGACATCCTGTTTTTCTGGCTGGCACGCATGATCATGTTCGGCTGCCACTTCATGAAGGATCATCACCAGGATCCGGCGATCAAGCAGCTTAGCGAAGGCGCCGACAGAAAAGACGACAGCGTCCCCTTCCGCGAGGTCTACATTCACGCCCTGGTGCGTGATGCCGAACGCCAGAAGATGTCGAAGACGAAGGGCAACGTGCTCGATCCGCTGGAAGTAATCGAGCGCTTCGGCACCGACGCCACTCGCTTCACGCTGGCCGCCATGGCCGCTCCTGGAACGGACATTGCGTTCAGCGAAAGCCGCACTGACGGCTATCGCGCATTCGCCAACAAAATTTGGAATGCCGCCCGCTTCATGTTCATGAATGTGGATCGCGTGGACGCGGGCTTGCGTCCCCAAGGCGGCTCCCAGCCAGGCGTTGCCGGATTTCAGGCCTCGCTGCTGGAAGATCGCTGGATACTCTCACGGTTCAACCGGGTCGCCGCTGACGTAAACGAATCGTTGCGTACCTATCGTTTCCACGAAGCCGCGAATCGTATTTACGATTTCTTTTGGGGCGAATTTTGCGACTGGTATCTCGAACTGATTAAGCCACGGCTCCTCGAATCTGCCGCTCCAGAGATCTCGCGCGCTGCCTGCGCCAATCTGGTGAATCTGTTCGATGGCGCCTTGCGACTTCTGCATCCGGTGATGCCGTTCATCACCGAAGAAGTTTGGCACGCGATCTATGCCGGCGCGCCGCCCCTGAAGTCAGTCGCACTCGCAGCTTATCCCAGCGCTGACGAAAGGCAGATCGACCTGGCTGCCGAGACCGAGATGGCCATCCTGCAGGATTTGATTGTCAGTGTGCGAAACCTCCGCGCCGAACTTAAAATCGATAACAAGTTGAAGGTTCCGATCCAGGTGTACGCTCCCGAGCCGCAGATCCGGAGACTGATCGAACAGAATCAGGGGGCCGTGGAACGGCTTGCCAATGCCGAGAGCGTCGCATTCGTTGAAGAGTCGTTGTCCAAAATGACCGAAGCCCGTCACACGGCGCGATTCGACGTTCACGTCATTTACGAAAGAAAAATCGACATCGCGGCCGAACGCGAACGTTTGACCAAAGAACTGGAAAAGATTGAGAAGGAAATGGCGAATGGGCAGCGCCAACTCGCCAATGAAAACTTCTTGGCAAAGGCGCCCTCGAAAGTCATAGAAGGCATTCGGAGCCGGGGCCAAGAGCTTGCGGTTTTGCAGCAGAAGACGAAGAGCAAGCTCGAAGAACTGGGCGTCAAGCCGTAAAGATGGAGCTTCGCACGTACCGAAAGCGCAGCCAAATTGATAAGCTATAAGGCGAGACGTTCCAAGCAACCTCTCTACAGATTCAATCATGGACTGGAATAGCCGACGTATCACTGCTGTACTCGAAAACGCGCTGCAGGAAGATCGCGCCACCCGTGACGCCACCTCCTACGCCTGCATCGATGCCGGACAACTCGCCGCCGCCACCATCATCGCCAAGCAGGACAGCATTCTCGCCGGCATCGGCTGCATTGCCCGCATTCTCGATGTGTACGCCGTACTGGACGGCGCGGTTACCTCGCATTACGAGGTCACCACCCATCCCGAAATCTTCGACGGAATCCGCCTGCACAGGGGCCAATCCGTCGCCGTCATTCGCCACAATGCCCGAGTACTGCTCTCCTGCGAGCGCGTCATCCTGAACCTGCTGCAACGCATGGGAGGTATCGCCACCCTTACGCGCAAGTTCGTCGACGCCGTGTCGGGCACCAAGGCGCGCATTCTCGACACCCGCAAAACCGCTCCCGGCCTGCGCACTCTCGATAAATATGCAGTGCGTTGCGGCGGCGGACAGAATCATCGTCTTGACCTCTCCGATGGCGTGTTGATCAAGAACAATCACATCGCTCTCGCCGGAGGAGTCGTTCCCGCGCTCGAAAAAGCTGTCCGGAATCGTCGCGGCGAACAAATCATCGAAATCGAAGTCCGCTCGCTCGACGAGCTCGAGCAAGCGCTCTCCCACGGAGCGGAGGCGATTCTCCTCGACAACATGTCGGCCGAAACCGTGAAGAAAGCTGTCGAACTTTGCTCACAAGTCGGGCGCCGTATCCCTCTGGAAGTTTCCGGCGGAGTCAATCTCGACAACGTGCGCGGCTATGCCGAGACCGGGGTCGACTTCATTTCGGTCGGAGCTCTCACTCACTCCGCGCCCGCCGTCGATTTGAGCATGCGCGTCAATCCCGCATAACCGCGGCCGCTGCAATCCGCAAATTTCCCCAATGTACCTCCGTGTGGCTTCTGCCTTCGGATAAGGATTACAGTTACCGGATACGGAGGCCCTCTCCATGAACCACCCCGTTCGGTTCGCATTCGCCCTGCTCACGTTCGCAATCCCGCTCGCCGGAAAATCTCCCGACACGCGGTTGCAATCCTCTCCTCCCGCAAACAGCGCGCCTGCCGCCGTTCAAACAGCCGCAAAGAGCTCCCATAGCGAAACGCCCACGCTTCACACAGTCAACGTCACGATTGATGCGCTCGCCAACCGGCACACTATCAGCCCGTACGTTTACGGTGGAAGTTACCCGAAAGACGCCGCCACAATCACCGACAGTGGAATGACCGTAGTGCGCTGGGGCGGCAATGCAACTTCGCGCTACAACTGGCAAGCCGGAACCAACAATGCTGCTGCCGACTGGTATTTCGGAGATTACGGCTACACCGAAATCGGCGACTCCGATTCCGCAAAATATATTCGGGACGTCAAAGCCGCCGGCAGCAATCCCCTAATGACGATGGTGATGCTCGACTGGGTGGCGAAAGACGTGAGTGACGGCAGCGCCTACAGTTTCTCTGTCGCGAAGTATGGTGCGCAGTGCGCCGTAAATCCTTATAACTCCGATGACGGCGACGGCGTCAAGACCGACTGCGCCACCGACATTACCGGCAACGATCCCAACGATGCCAATGTTCCCCTCAAAGACTCGCCGCAGAATGGTGATCCGCCGGGCACGGTCTATCGCAATCAGTGGGCCGCCGCGCTGGCCACGGCATTCGGCAGTGCGCCCCACTTCTACAATATGGACAACGAGATCGACATTTGGGGCGGGACGCATCGCGATGTCCACCCCAATCCGTCGGCCTATGACGAACTGCGCGACACCTACATCGCGGAAGCCCGTGCCTTGAAAGGCTGGGACGCGAACGCGATTCGCCTCGGCCCGGTGAGTTGCTGCTGGTGGTTTTACTGGAATGGCGCCGATAACAACGATAAAAGCGCGCACGCCGGAAACGACTTCCTGCCCTGGTGGCTGAACGAAGTCTACTGGCAGGATAAAGTCGCCGGAACCCGATCGCTCGATTTGTTCGATATCCACGCCTATCCGGATAGCCCCGATACTTCCACATGGACGCAAGCCCAGAAGCAGGCCTTGGCCGTCCGCATCTACCGGGACTATTGGGACCCTACGTACGTCAGTGAGTCCGGAAGCATCAACCAGAAATGGGCAACCTTCATACAACCAAAAAAGCGAACTCCCTTTCGTCTGCCGCGCATGCGTGCGATGGTGAACATGATCTATCCGGGCACGCCGCTCACCGTGACCGAGTGGAGCGCAGCCTTCGCCGGTGAATCCGACTATTCAACCGCTCTTGGCGACGCCGATGCCTATGGCATTCTCGGACGCGAACGCGCCTATCTTGCCTCTCGTTGGACTGCGCCCGATCCAGCGAATCCGAACTACCAGGCATTGAAGCTATACGCGAATTACGATGGCCAGCACCACACCTTCGCTCCCATTTCAGTATCCGATACCAACGACGCCAATCCCAATTTGTTCAGCAGCTATGCCGCTGTCAACAGCGCTGGAACAACTCTTACCGTGATGGCGCTGAACAAAGACCCGCACAATTCAGTTTCCACACAGTTCGCATTGAACGGTTTTAAACCCGGCCAGGTGACGTCCTATACCCTTTCGCCGAAGACTCCAAATCAGATCGTCGCTTCCAAGCCGCATGCCTGGTCTTCCACCGTGAAGGTCGCACCGTACACGGCGACCTTGCTGGTCGTCAGCGGCTCGATGCAACAACTTCCCAGCGCCGAGTGGGACCTGAATCCCGACACAACCATGCTGCCCGCCAACGGAAAAGTCACGCTCTCCCCGAAAATCCTCTCTGGCGGAGGCACCGTCACGCTGGGCACGCCTCAATTCGACAGCGGAATCACCCTCACCGTCACTCAAGGAACTCTCAAATCCGGGCAGAACGGCAGCATTACCGTGGCCGCCGGAAAGACGCCCGGTTTCTACCACTTCACCGTTCCCAGCACCGACGACTCGGGCGTCGCCCAGCAACAGAATGGATGGATTTTGGTCGGCAATCCTCCGGCCTCCCTCGCCAAGCAGGGTGACAATCAAAAAGGCGGCACAGGAACTCAGTTGAATCTCTCCGTCACCTTGAAGCCCGGAAGATCGGGCGGAAGCGCCCCCGGAGCCACCATACTCTTCACCACCGATGCGGGCTCTCTTTCCGGCCGCATGGTCACCACCGACGCATCCGGCAACGCGCCGGTCGTGCTGACCCTGCCACAAAATCCTGGAACCGTTCACGTCAAGGCCGAGGGCCCGTTCGGACTCGGGCATCCAGCCGTGACCTTCACCGAGACTGCGCAATGAGTCTCTAGCCCTTTTGACCGATGATTTCGCGCGGCTGCGATTGTAGTCGCTCGCGCTTTGCTTCATAATTTGGCCATCAACACGGCCACAAAATTCCGCAGCCGTCCGGATTCTCCGTCGGAGGTCCTCACAGCCCAGACCGACGCGCGTCTCGGCCGCATCGTGCGCCTGCTCACCAGCTACGCCACGGTTGTGGTCAGTGGCACCAAAATCGCTTCGGAAATCGGCACCGGCCGCTCCGAAGTCTGGCGGCTGATCCAGCAGCTGCGAGAACTCGGCGTCGATATCCAGGGCCACCCCGCCACTGGCTATCAATTGAAGGCCATGCCGGACCTGTTGTTGCCCGACATTCTCGCCCCACTGCTGACTGGAACGATTTTTGCCAAACACCTCCACCACTTCTACAAAATAGGATCCACCAACAGCACCGCCATGGAATCCGCCGCCGCTGGCGCCCCCGAAGGCAGCGTCTTCGTGGCCGAACAACAGACCGCCGGTCGCGGCCGCGGCGACCATCAATGGCACTCTGCACGCTCTGTAGGAATTTATTGCTCGGTCGTGCTCCGCCCTACTTTGCCGCCTTCCGAAGTTCTCGTACTGGCTCTGGCTAGCGGGCTCGCCGTACGAACAGCAATTCAGGAGATTGATCCCCGTTCCGACCCCGATCTCAAATGGCCCAACGATCTGCTCATACGCGGAAAAAAATTCTGCGGAATCCTCACCGAAATGAGCGCAGAGGTCACAAGGGTAAAACACGTGGTGGTTGGAATCGGTATCAACGTCAACCAGGATTCGTTCCCTCCCGATCTCGCGCCCATCGCCACCTCCCTGCGCGTTGCCACCGGAACGGAATGGTCGCGCGTGGAACTCTGTGGTGCTTTGCTAAAATCCCTAGACCGCGAGTATCGCAATTTGCAGGAGGACCCTGACGCGCACGCCTCGATTTTGCGGCGCTTTCAGGAGCATTCTTCCTCGGTCTTCGGCAAGCACGTTCACGTGGAAGAGAAGGACGGATTTGACGGCATTACCGAAGGGCTCGACGAGCGTGGATTCCTGCGGGTCCGAACCGACCAGGGATTACACACGGTCCTAAGCGGAACAGTGAGAGCGAAATAAATTCTATGCTTCTCGTCATCGACGTCGGCAATACCAATACCGTGCTCGGCGTCTTTGCCCGAGTCGCCAAGCTTCCGCCCGCAAAAGCGCAGAATCCAACATCACATGCTCGCTACGAGTTGCTAGCCGCGAACTGGCGCGTGGCCACCGTCGCCACCCAGACTGTCGACGAATACGGCGTCCTCTTCCGCAATCTTTTTGCCATGGACAACATTGAGGTGAAGGGCATCCATGGCATCGTGATCTCTTCCGTCGTCCCGCCGCTCGATTCCACCTTGCGCCAGGTTTGCGAGCGTTATTTCAACACCAAGCCGCTGTTCATCGGCCCCGGCATCAAGACCGGCATGCCGGTTCTCTACGAAAATCCCGCCGAGGTTGGTGCGGATCGCATCGTTAATTCAGTCGCCGCTTTCGAAAAATACGGTGGCCCGTGCATCGCGGTCGACTTCGGTACCGCGACTACCTTCGACTGTGTCACCGCCAAAGGTGAATATCAAGGCGGCGTGATTTGCCCCGGCATTAAAATTTCCGCCGACGCCCTGTTCGCCCGCACCGCCCGTCTGCCGCGCGTCGACATTCGCAAGCCCCCACGCATCATCGGCACCAACACGGTTGCCAGCCTGCAGTCTGGGCTCTACTACGGATATCTCGGCTTGGTCGACGGAATTCTCGAACTGCTTCTCTCTGAAATGGGCGCCGACACCAAAGTTCTCGCCACCGGAGGTCTCGCTAACCTGATCGGCACCGCCTCGAAGTACATCAAGCATGTCGACGATTTTCTTACGCTCGAAGGATTGCGCATTATCTGGGAACGCAACTCCTCCGGCAAGCCTGCCCGCGAACCCGCCACTTCCCCTACGCTTCGCTCCACTGCCGAGCGCCCGTCTGCCAAGTCCTCCACCGGAAAAGCTCGCTAAGTCCCGTGGAAAATTATTTCAACTACTTCACCGAAATCGAGGAACACTACCAGCGTCGCCGCGGCAGCATCAGCACACTATCGCCGCTCGATTGGGCACTCATTGAAACTTGGAAAGACGCGGGTATACCTCTCGAAGCCGTTCTCCGTGGCATAGAAGCTGCCTTTGACCGCTACGACCAGCGTCCCACAAAATCGCGGAAGGTCAACAGCCTGGCATTTTGTGCGCAGGAGGTCCTGACCGCCGCCGAAGATATGAAGGAAGCCGCTGTCGGAGCAAATCCCGCCGAAAGATCAACCAATTCTCCGGCCGGATTTCATGCGGCGGAAATCTGCGTATTCCTGCGCCGCAATGCCCAGCAGCTCGATTCCGCAAAGTTGCCGGAGCGAAGCGGCGTTTCCGCAGCTCCACTGGCGCGGGAAACTTCCGCCACCCTGCGGGAACTGGCGGCAGAACTGGAATCTGCCAAAACCTTGCCACGCCTCGAAGATCTGGAACGTCGCCTGACCGTCGCCGAGGAAAAACTGTTTGCCATATTGTTAGCCGCTACGCCTGACGATGACATTGTCGCCGTCCGCACCGAAGCCGATCGCGACTTGGCGCCCTATCGTCGCAAGATGCAAGCCGCCCAGATCGATCAATTGCAGAAGCAATACATCCACAAACGTCTGCTGGAAAAGTATGGCCTTCCCCGCTTGAGCCTCTTCTACATGTAATCTGTTAAAGACTCCCTTGAATCTCACCATCGACAAACTCGTGTACGGAGGCGACGGACTGGCTCGCCTCGAGGCCGACGACAAAGGTCCCGGCAAAACCGTCTTCGTCCCATTTGTCTTGCCCGGCGAAATAGTCGACGCCAACCTGATCGAGCAAAAAAAGAGCTTCGCGCGCGCCCGGCTCAATTCTGTCTTGCAGCCTTCGCCTCACCGAATTAAGCCCTCTTGCCCATACTTTCAACGCTGTGGCGGCTGCCAGTACCAGCACATGACATACCAGCAGCAGCTTGAAACCAAAGCTTCGATCCTGAATGAAAATCTTCGCCGCCTGGCCAGGATCGACTTGCCAGTCGAGCTGAAGATCCATCCTTCGCCGCCTTGGAACTACCGCAACCGCACTCGCCTCAAAATCCAGACTCAGCCGGAATTCGCTCTCGGTTATTACAAGATGGACTCCCACGAATTGCTGGCGGTAGCAGAGTGCCCCATCAGTTCTCCGCTGATCAATCGCACGATCGCGGCGCTCTGGGAATTCGGAAAAGCCGGCCGGTTCGTCAAAGAAGCATTGGAGATCGAGATCGCCGCCAACGCCGAAGACTCGCAATTGCTTCTCGAACTGTATTGTGCCCAAGACGCCACTCGCAGCAATTTGCGGCAGTGTGCCGAAGATCTGAAGACTGCCATGCCCGAGATTTCCGGCGCAGTGGTATTCAAAGCCAGCACCGCATCCCACTCCCCGGCCGAACCCAAGTCGACAGTCACCGTGGGCTCGCCCGAACTGAACTACAACGTCGGCCCTCACTCCTATCGCGTCAGTGCTGGATCTTTCTTTCAGGTGAATCGCCACCTGATCGGCGAAATGATCGACACCGTAATCCGCGACGCCAAGGGCGCAACTGCTTTGGACCTCTACGCTGGCGCAGGCCTCTTCTCGACCGCCCTGGCCGCAGGTTTTGCACAGGTCATTGCGGTAGAGCCGTCACCGATTTCCTTTGCCGATCTTGCCTACAATTCTCCTGCGAATGTGAAGCCGGTGCGGGCCACGACGGACCAATTTCTGCGGAGCCCTGCCTCCAAGTTGAATCCCGATTTGGTGGTGGTCGATCCGCCTCGCAACGGACTCGGTGACGCCGTCGTTCGCGGCCTCTTGAACCTGAACGCTCCTCGGCTCACCTATGTGTCATGCGATCCCGCGACTCTCTCTCGCGACTTAGCCGGCCTGCTCCAGGCGGGTTATCGGATCGAGCAAGCGCACCTGTTGGATCTCTTCCCGCAGACCTTTCATCTGGAAAGCATCTTCAATCTAGCCCGATAAATCCTGGGCGGCCGTATGTGCCGGGCGCTCGCGCTCCCAGGTCTCGGCGCTGTCCGCTATTCTGGGCCGCACTCGCCTATTCCTCTGGCTTAACCCTCGGAGCTTATGCCTGGCGGCCACTCTTATGGTGGCTCGCTGCCGTCGCAATTTTTCTGACCGCCGCAACTTATTGGCGAAAGCGACGTCCCCAGTGCGCAAGCGCTGCCGTACTCTTCGCACTATTGTCGGCCGGCGCGTTGGTCACGCAACTACGCCCGCCTCACGTCGAATCTGATCGCAGCGTTCTCAACTTCGCTGACGGCCACGAGGTCATTCTCACTGGGCACGTCATCAAGGAAGGAACTCCCCAACAGATCGCGGCCGACACCCAACAGCGGATCGATCTCGAACTCGAAGATATCGCCAGCGAAAATGTATCTTCTCCGTCACGATCGCACATCCGTTTGAGCATTTACGGCAAGGCTCTCCATGCCGGCGAACCTGAGCCATCTCCAGAACCGATGCGCCAGTTCCACTACGGAGATCGCCTGCGCTTACCAGCAAAAGTCTACCCTCCCCACAATTTCCGCAATCCCGGATCATTCGACTACCAAACTTTTCTAGCTGACCAGGGAATACCCGCCCTGGCGTCTTCGAAGATCGACAACATCACCGTGCTGCCCGGCGTCGCCGGCACGCGCACCGAATTTTGGCGAACGCAACTTCGCCGCCATCTGCTTGACGAAATCCACACGCTCTGGCCGGAGAACCAGGCTGCTCTTCTCGACGCCCTGCTGATCGGAGAAAACGAATTCGTCGGCCGGCGGCTCTTAACCGACTTCCAACGCACCGGAACTTATCACGTGCTGGTCATCTCCGGATTGAAAGTTGGCATTCTTGCGGTCTTCATCTTCTGGATCATGCGCCGGCTGCGTCTCGGCAACTTCGCTGCCAGTATCGCTACCATCGCCGTTACGTTGGCCTATGCGTGGCTTACCGATGTCGGAGTCCCGGTCTGGCGTGCCACTTTGATGTTGGTGATCTACCTCGTGACCCGGCTGCTTTACCGCGACCGTTCTTCGCTCAACACCCTTGGTGCCGCTGCCATTGCTCTGCTCGTGATTGACCCAGCCTCGCTCAGTACTGCCAGCTTTCAGCTAAGTTTTCTGTGCGTCTTGATCATCGTAGGCATCGGCACACCATTGCTCGATCGCACGGTCCGGCCACTCCTCAGTGCTCTGCGAAACATCGATTCCACGAGCTATGACTTCGCTCTCTCTCCGCGGCTTGCACAGTTTCGTCTCGATCTGCGTATGATCATGGAGCGCCTCAGCCTCTTCTGCGGAGAGCGTCTTCCTCGCATCCTCTTTTCTACTTGTGCTCGATGGTTTCTACTCGCTTGCGAATTCCTGATCGTCTCGCTCGTGATTCAAGTAGGCTTCACCCTGCCAATGGCCTTCTATTTCCATCGCGCGACCTTGGTTTCGCTACCCGCGAATATTCTCGCTGTCCCCTTAACCCAAATCGCCATGGTGTCTGCGATGCTGGCGCTGGGGATCGGGCACTTCTCACTCATCGCAGCCGGGTTTCCAGCGCTCGTCGCGGGAATCGCGGTGCAAACTATGTCCGGATCGGTCCACGGGATGGGACGCTTTCATATCTCCGACATTCGTCTGCCCTCGCCGACTCTCGTTGACATAATCGTGGCGACCTCGGGCATCGCGCTCGCCATTCTGTTCGCCCGCCGCCGACCGCTCCTCGCCGCGTTAGGACTCGCCGCGCTCTTTGCCAGCGCCGCTTGGGTCTTCGTGCCACCCCATCCTCGGCTTCGTCCCGGCGTTCTTGAGGTCACCGCCATCGATGTTGGCGAAGGTGACTCGATTCTGCTGGTCTCCCCCGAGGGCAAGACTCTTCTCATCGACGCGGGTGGCATTCCGCACTGGATGCACTCCGACCTCGACATCGGCGAAGATGTTGTCTCTCCTTACCTCTGGTCGCGCGGCATTCGCCGCATTGACACCGTCGCCGTCTCCCATGCCCATGCCGACCACATCGGCGGAATGAGCGCGATTCTCGCAAACTTTCACCCTCAGGAAATTTGGCTCGGAGTCGATACCCCCAGCCCGGAATTAAATAAGCTTCTCTCCGAAGCCCAAGACCTTCACATCCCAGTGCGCTTGCGAAAAGCTGGGGACCGCTTCCCAAGCGGCCCGCTGCAGTTCCATGTCCTCGCGCCCGAGCGCAACGAAATCAGCCGAGCCTGGCGGCCCAACGACGACTCTCTGGTCATGTCGGTCACTTACAAAAACACAACCGCTTTGTTGGAGGGAGATGCCGAAAAGGAAGCTGAACGTCGCATGGTCCGCCTGCAGCCCCACGCGGACCTACTGAAAATCGCGCATCACGGCAGTGCAACGTCCACCATTCCCGAGCTGCTAGCCGCTGTGCACCCCAGCTTTGCCGTGATCTCGGTCGGCGCCCACAACGTTTACGGACACCCTCGCCACGAAGTCCTGGACAGGCTAAGCAACGCGGGCGTACACACCTACCGCACCGATCTGGACGGTGCGTCCACTTTTTATCTGGATGGAGAAAACGTCATTCCTCAGGCGAGTCAGCACTGAGTTCGGCATCTGCGGTTTCAATTTCTTCGGGAGTCTGGCGATACTCTTCAATCAATTGGCGGGCCTTCGCAGCATCTTCTTCGCGGACCAGAATGACGGTGCCCCCCTACTCCCGGCAGGATGTCCTGTGGTGCATCGAGCGCCGTAACATCGGCCTCGATCCCAGCCGAATCCAGCAATCCTCGCACCACCATCGCCTCTGATTCTTGCTCTGTGTCGAACACACGAACCAGCTTTTCATTCGGATCCGGACGTCGCGCTTCACCCACCGGTCGCGATGCTTCAGCCATAAACCCTCCAGTCAATTCGTTCAGATGCGAACCAGCGAAACAGGATCGCCCCACCGCTGATTCTACCGCGTCTTGCAGCGTACATTGATGCCACTTGGCTGGAAATCAATGAAAATCGAACTAAGTGACCGAAGTTCACCACCCTCGGGCCATTGCATCTCGATCCGTTTGGCCGCAGAATACCGAAAGCTTGAGCGCAACGTCCTGGCAAGCCGCATCATCCAATAGGGAAACGCGGTGACGCTGTTTCAGCTGCGCTCGCCGAGTGGGGGCCTCATGAGTAGTCCGGAATTTGCGGGACGGTCCGTCGCAATCAACGAACGGGAACAAGAGGCTCGTAATATCCGCCGCCTGCAAGTCATGATTAGCATGGTCATGTCGGTCATCAGCCAGGACCCGAACCTGACCATCGAAGAAGCTTCAGAGCTAGCCGCCGGCGCCAAAAAAGCCGCCCTCGCAATGTTCCCCGACAAAGAATTTGCTTTCGATATTCTCTACAAGCCCCGTTTGCAGCGCCTGATGAACGAACGTTTCCGCCTGCAATAACCTTACTTCACCTGCCTCCGGCAGGATCTCCCTCCGTTGACCTTCTGAGTTTGGTCCGCTTAAACTCACTCTTCGTGAGGGTCCTTTCATGAAACGCATGGCTTGGTTCCTGGCTATTTCTCTCCTGCTCTCATTTCCGGCTCTAGCCGACGACGAGGGCCACCACCACGAAGACCTCTCGCCTCAGCAACTCGGCGCTGTTCATTTCCCGATTTCCTGTTCCGCCTCAGTGCAGAAAACATTTGAACAAGGTGTCGCACTGCTACATTCGTTTTGGTACGAGCAGGCGCAAGAGAGTTTCAAGCTTGTTGCATCGGGCGATCCCCAATGCGCCATGGCGCACTGGGGCTTGGCAATGAGTCTTTGGCATCAACTGTGGAATCATCCCGACGCCCCGACAGTCGCCAAAGGCATTTCAGAAATCAACCAGGCCAAGGCGCTCCATCCCAAGACCAGCCGCGAGCAGGACTACATCGCTGCCATGGACGCTTTCTACGGAGGTTCTCCGGGTCGTGCCTATCACGATCGCGCCGGCGCTTACGCTACCGCCATGGAACAGGTTTACAAAAAGAATCCTGAAGACCGCGAAGGGGCCGCTTTTTATGCGCTCTCGTTGCTCGCTTCAGAGCCCGACAACGACACAACCTTTGCCAACCGCAAACACGCTGCCGGCATTCTGGAAACGCTCTTCGCTGTAGAGCCCAACCATCCCGGTGTTGCCCATTACTTGATTCATAGCTACGACAAGCCGCAACTCGCTCCTTTGGGGCTGCCCGCCGCCCGCCGCTATGCGCAGATCGCTCCCGCCGCGCCTCACGCCCTACACATGCCGTCCCATATCTTCGCCCGCCTCGGACTCTGGCAGGACGATATCGATTCGAATCTCGCTTCGGTCGCCGCCACCCGGAAGAGTGCTGCCATGCACATGGGCGGAGAAGGTCATCAGTTCCATGCCATGGATTTTCTCGTGTACGCCTACCTGCAAAGCGGGCGGGAGGCGGATGCGCAAAAACTCATCGACGAAATTCGCGCCATGCCGGCAACGAAAGACACCATGTATGGCTCCGACTACGACCCGCGTATTTATTCGCTGGTCGCCTTTCCCGCCCGCCAGGCGCTCGAACTGCATCGCTGGCCCGATGCTGCTGCGCTCACGCTCGTCTCCGGAGCCTCGACGGGTGACAACTCAATTACCTATTGGACCCGGGCTATTGGTGCCGCGCGCAGTGGAGATGCGGTGGCAGCGCGAAAAAACCTGACTGAAATCGAGAACGTCAAGAAGTTGCTGGTCGAACAGAAGAAAACTGATTACGTGGACGCAGTAGAGCAAGATCGCCAGGAAGCCGAGGCGTGGGTCGACTACGCGGAGGGCAAGCCGGATGAAGGGGCGAAAATCCTTCGCACCGTTGCCGGGAAAGAAGAGGCGGAAGGCGATGAACCTCTGGCCATCCCTGCCCGCGAGATGCTGGCCGACATGCTGCTGGAGTTGCACCATCCCGAGCAGGCCCTGGTCGAATATCAGACGGATCTGAAATTCAATCCCAATCGCTTTAACGGCTTGTACGGGGCTGCTCACGCCGCCGAGATCTCGGGCCAGAGCGCCCAAGCCAACACTTACTATGCACAGCTACTGAAAACCTGCGCCGGATCGAACTCTGATCGTCCGGAGGTAAGCCACGCCAAGTCGCTGCTGGCGCAGAAGTGACAGAGGTCATTGCTTGTCGATGCGTTGCAATTGAAATAGCAGCGTGCCCCATCCCAGCTTCGATCGCATTTGCACCGGAGTACGGTTGGCGTCGTCGGTAAACCACGCCCACACCGTACCCTTGCCTTTCATCGAACCCGAAGTGGCCTCGGCCCGCAGGCGGATGGTCTCAAACGTTCCCGCCGGGACTTTCACTTTCTCTTTGGCTTCTACGTGCGCGGTGACTTCGGTGGTCTTTCCACCGTCGCTGATGGAAAAAATGTGGGTGTTGCCGACCTGCAATGGCAACGACGACAGATAGTAGAAGCCGCTGATCACGTCCGTGACGCAGGCCGGCAACTCGTTGTCGAGGTGCCGCGTCTCTCCGGTCTTCAGATTTTTTTCGTCGAGCACGCTCTTGCGATGGCCATAGTCAAAAGTCGCCTCGCTTTGCTTTGAGTGCGATCCTTCCTCAGTGTGCTTCGAAATCCGCAACGAACAAAACGTATGCGGATCGAAGAAAGCCTCAAAGTGATCGTGCACTTTGAAAAGCGAATTGACCACGCCAGCCGAATCCGCGATCGCCGTCACGTGCTCCTGATTGCCCGTTGCGTCAATGCCAACCTTCGCCGTGCCCGCATTGAACAAATGCCATTCCACCGAATAAACGTAAGTCTGGCCGTTCGGATAGTGATAGTTCGGGGGCGGCGGCATCACCTGCGCTGAAGGTCCCGCGCTAATCGTCGCGATTGGAACTTGTGGTTGAGGTTGCGCAACCGGCGTCGCTGGCCGCGTTTGTGCGAGCATGGGGCAGGCAAAAATCGCTACGGCAGCCAACCGCAACGCACCCCCAAAGCGATTCCCTGACATGTTCATTTTTTATAAATCAATCCAGTCAATGCTAGGACGCCTTGGGTAGCTTACAAGATGCCTTGCCTCATTGCCGAAACCAGAGTAGTTTGGCCCCCAACAACGCCAGTATGGCCACCACGCCCAATGCTGCGTTGTACTCTCGGTGCTTCCAGTAAAGTGGCCACGAAAACGATCCTCCACTGCGTCCCCACCAGACCAGCCGAGGCCACAGGCGAGGAACTGTTCGCGAGTATTCCTCGAATTCCGGAAAACGCTGGCGCAGGAATTCTTCTTCCGACCGGATCACCGGCAGATAGATCGCAAGAAACATTACTACCAGCCCCACGCCAATCCACCAGTTCCGGGACACAATCGCAAATCCAACCGCCAACACCAAAGACCCAAGATAAAGCGGATTGCGCGTGTACGCGTATGGACCCGTCACTGCGAGCCGTTCGTTCTTTTCAACATGTCCGGAAGCCAGCGCGCGGATCGCCAACCCTGCGACAACAAATCCCAGCCCCAGCGCCATCGATTTCCAGTTTGGCCGCGCCACCCACAAATACAAAATCGCGAATGCAAAGCCAAGCGGCACTCGAATGCGGCGTGCAATCCGCGACCAACTAATCATGAATAGTCCCCAACAATTTGTGCGCCGCTGTCAGGACTTCTTCGCAGCGAATTTCCAGCAGCCCTGGGTCGGGCTCCGTGCGCCGCGCGTGAGAAGTATCGCTCAGAGAACTTCGCAGCACCACGCTGCGGGTGCCGAAAGGCCCGTTCCGAGCCGGGTCCGTGGGTCCGAAGATCGCCACCACTGGAATTCCCAGCGCCGCCGCCAAATGCATCGGCCCCGTGTCCCCGCCGACAAAAAGTTTTGCCCTGCGCGTGAAAGCAATCAGTTCCGAGATCGAACACGCAATACATCGCGCGCTTCCCGCGCTGGCCTGCTCCGCGGCGGTCGCCAATTTTTCTTCGCCGGGACCAAAATTGATCAACGAGGCCCATCCGCCCTTAGCCAGCTGTCGCGCCACTTCACCGTACCGGTCCGCCGGCCATTGCTTCGCGCCCCAACCTGCACCCGGATTCAGCAGGACAAATTTATCAATCCCCATCTCGCGCAGCAGAGATTCACATTTCTGCTCGGCTGTCTCATCTCGAGGAAGTTCCACCCGGCCGAATGGAAGCCGTCGATGTGCCACCGCGCTCGCCAACGACAATCCCTGCTCCACCACATGCGCTCCGCGCGTAATCACCTGGCTGGTGTAAAACATGCTAGCCGCATTCTCCCGCGGCTCGGCTGGCCCGTACACAATCGGAGATTGAGACAAACGCGCAATGATGGCCGATCGAACTGCACCTTGAAAATCGACCGCCACCTGATAACGTACGCTCCGCAAATCGCTCACGCTGGCCGCAACCTGCTGCCATGTTTGCGCCGAGAAAGGTTTCCGCCTCCACGCCTTGCTGGTCAACAAGTGCAACCGGTCTACCAGCGGCCGCTCCGCCGAGCGTGCCCCCGACCGCACGCAGCGCACCGTACATAACAATTCCGCCCAGCGCTCTTCAACGACCCATCCAATCTCGGTAGCTGGAAATGCCTCGCGCAGCGCGGCCACTGCGGGAAGGGCATGCAGAACGTCTCCCATGGAACTCAGCCGCACAATCAGCAGCCGCTCAGGAACTCCCCACCGGCTTGAATTGTCCGCAGTTTTGAAATCGGAGAATCCCATGCTCAGGAGCGTTCCCGCTGCATGCGAGTTCGAATGATGTTCGAAGCGGAATGATCTTTCGGGTCGCCCACGATTTCGACTCGTCCGCCAATTTCCCGCATCGCATCGCGCTCCGGAACCGAATCCACGGTGTAGTCCGTGCCCTTCGCCTGAACATCCGGTCGCACATCGCGAATCAATGCTCGAACGTCTTGCTCCGGAAAAATCACCACCGCATCCACATCTGCCAGCGCCGCAAGAATTTCCGCGCGCTCCGTCGCCGGCATCAATGGACGTCCTTCGCCCTTCAGCCCTCGCACTGATTCGTCGGAGTTGATCGCGACAATCAGGCGGCCGCCGAGTTGCTTCGCGCCATGGAGATAACGCACGTGCCCGACGTGCAGCAGATCAAAGCAGCCGTTCGCCAGCGTCACCAACTCGCCCCGGCTGCGCCATTCGCCAACCTGCTTCTTCAACTCTTCACGATTCAGGATTTTCTCAGTGGGCATAACCTAATGCGGCCGGGTTCGTGGTTGCGCCTGATCGATGGCGTCCAACAGTTCCTGCTGCGAAACAGTCGCGGTTCCCCGCTTCATCACCACGATGCCTCCGGCATAATTCGCCAGGTGAGCAGCTTCTTCCGTGGTGGCGCCTGCGGCGAACGCTGCCGTGAAAGCCGCGATCACGGTATCGCCGGCGCCCGTCACGTCCGTCACCTCGTCCGAACCAAATATCGGAATATCCACCGGCTTCTGTTTCTCCGGAAACGCCACCATGCCGTCGCGTCCGCGAGTAATCACCAGCGACTGCAACTTCATCCGCGACATGACCTGGTCCGATGCGACACACAGCCGCTCCCAATCATCGCCAATCTTCATCCCCAATGCAGCTTCTACTTCGGGTTCATTCGGTGTCGCCGCGGAGATCCCCGAATACTCCAGCATCCGGTACCTCGAATCGAGAATGATCGGAATCCGGTCCCACCGCCCGCGCTGCCGGATGGCATTCAGAATTGCCGGAGTCGCCGCACCGTAACCGTAATCAGAAACCAGCAACGCGTCTGACGCCCGCGCATACTGCCTCGCCGCCAGAATCAGCTCGCGCTTCAAGTGAAAATTCGGTTCCGCCTCCGGCTCGCGATCGATCCGCACCACTTGCTGTCCCGCAGTGTGCGTCATGCCCGCCAGAATTCGCGACTTGGTGACCGTACGGTAATTCTTGTCTTTCAGCACGCCGCTGATGGGCACATGCTTGTGGCGGAACTCCCGAATCAACATCCTTCCCGCTTCGTCCGCACCCACCACCCCGACCGGCAAGACGTTGACTCCCATGTCCGCGAGATTGTTGACGGCATTCGCCCCGCCGCCCGGCACCACTTTGCTCTCGCGGTGCTTCAATATCAGCACCGGTGCCTCCCGCGACACCCGCGAGATCTCTCCGAATACGAATTCGTCCGCCACCAGATCACCCAGAACCGTCACCGTCACCTTGGGAAACGATTCCACGATCTTTTTAAGCCGGCCGACTTCTTTGTTGTGCTTGGTCATGAAGGTAAGCTGAATTCTCTCACGCCTGCCGCCTTCGCTCCTCAATTGTGCGCAGCATGGTATCGACGGCGTTAGCCGCATTCTCCCATTCCATGGTCACTTTCACGATTGCCAGCGGTTGCAGCTGCGCCGCAAATCCGCCCAGATTGATCGCGTCCTTCTCCGTCGTGATAAACCCACCGCCGCGTTTTTCCTCGCGCAATTCAAGCAGAAGCCGGACATCGTTTTCAACGTAGGCATGATGATCGCGATATGCCGACTCTGCCACGGGATCGATACCCGAAGCTCGCAATTGAGAAAAGAAATTCCCCGGCCGCGCAATCCCGCAAAACGCTACCGGACGCTCCGGCACTGCAGCCACTTCGATTCCACGCTGCACCCGCCAGACCGCTTTCCCCAGCCCGGCCAGTCGATCTGCCGTGACATCCCCGCCCAAAACCACCGCATCCGCCCGCGACAATGCCGACAACGGTTCCCGCAACCTTCCGCCCGGAAGCAGCCGATCGTTCAAATCCTCCGGCGTGATCAGAACAATGTCAAAATCGCGCGCTAACGACCGGTGTTGAAAGCCATCATCCAGCAAATGAAGCTGCGCTCCGAATTTCCGTTCCGCATATTGTCCCGCAGCATGTCTGCTCTCACCTACGATGACCGGGACGCCCAGCCGCCGTGCCAGCAGCAGAGGCTCGTCGCCAAACAGTGCCGCCGTTCCCTTCGGATCCACTTCCGCCACTCCGCTGGTTTTTCTTCCGTATCCTCGCGACAGAATATCGAACGCTACGCCTCGCTCTTTCAACAGCCCGCCCAGCAGCAATACGAACGGAGTTTTGCCCGCTCCTCCCATGGCCAGGTTACCCACGCTGACCACCGCACCTTCAAGTCTTCTTGCCGCCAGCAAGCCACGGTCAAAAAGTGAATTGCGAGCTCCCGCCATCAAGCCGTAGATGGATCCCAGCGTATTCATGGGATTGCTTGGCCTGGCTGCCGCTCCGCGCCCACTGGCTTCCGGCGCATCAATTCGACCAGAGCCTCTGCCGTCCGCGCCGTCGCTCCAGTCTGTAGTTGCAATGTTTCCGCAGCCCGCTTTCCCAACGCGACCCGCTCCTCCGGATTTGCAATCAACTCCATAAAAACCAGCGGCAACTCCGCCGGGCCAACGATGCGCACCGCGTCCTGGCTCTGAAATAGTCCAATGATGTCGCGGAAATTTTCCGTGTGATTCCCCACCACAATCGCTGCCCCGTGTTGCGCCGGCTCAATGATGTTGTGCCCGCCCCGTGGCACCAGGCTGCCGCCCACGAAGGCAATGTCCGCCAGACCGTACAGCGCCGCCAGTTCGCCGATCGTATCGATCAGCAGTACTCCTCCTGCCACCGGGTCACCGCCCCACAGCGACCGCCGCCAAAATCGGATATTCAATTGCTGCAGCAACTCGCTGACTTTCGCAAAACGCTCCGGATGACGTGGAGCCAAAATCAGTACCGCCCGCGGATGGCTCGCCAGCACAATCTCAAACGCCCGCAACAGCAACGGCTCCTCATCTTCCACCGTGCTTCCACACACAATGACTGGACCTGCGTCGGACTCCTGAAACGATTTCCGCAGGCTCTCCACAATCGGCGAAGCGGCCGGAACCGGAACATCAAACTTCAAATTTCCGCTCACTCGGACTCGTTCCGGCCGGGCGCCTATCTCTTTCAATCGCGCAGCATCGGTTTCCGTTTGCGCCAGAAAAAGGTCCACGTTCTCCAGAACCCTGCGCAACCATCCCCGAAATCGCAGATATCCTCGCAGCGACTGGTCGGAAATTCGCGCATTTGCGATGGCAATCTTTGCGCCACTTCCATTTGCGGCCTTCAGAAAATTGGGCCAGAACTCGGTCTCCGCCACCACCACTAGTTCCGGCCGAAACAACTTCAAATACGGCCGAATCGCAAACCTGAAGTCCAGCGGAAAATAGAACACATTACTCTCCCCGAAGCGCGCTCTCGCCAGCTTCTGTCCCGTATCCGTAGTAGTCGAGACAACGATTCTGTGTTCAGGAAATCGCTTCCCTAACTCCTCCACCAACCCCACGACTGCCAGCACTTCGCCGACAGAAACCGCGTGCACCCAAATCGACCGTCCCGGCTTCGCCGTTTTCAATCGTTCCGGGACTCGGCCCAGCCGCTCTCCGATCCCCGCCCGATACTTCCCCTGCCGCCAGCTTTGCCACAGCCAATAAGGCAGACTCAGCAACAGCCCCATCGCCAGCAGCGCACTGTAAAGCAGATACATGAAGGAAGGGACATTCTAACCGCACCAGGTCCGCAACAGGCACCACTGCGCGAGCCGCTCGCATCCTATAATGAAAGAAAATGTCATCCTCGCATCGAGGTTTCTCTCACGCCATCAGGCTAGCCGTCGCCTGCACGCTTCTTTTGTCCGGTGCCACTTGCGTAGCTGCCAAGCACTTCGTGATGCCTAAGCCGCAGCCCGCCAAGACCTATCCCGCGCATGACGAGCATCCCATGGAGCACGTCACTCTGGCCCTCGATCCCTATGACATGGCCGACAAGGCCAGCATTTTTTCCATCCACTACAGCGATATCGGATTTGTTCCTATCTTCGTCATTGTCACCAATGAGAGTGATCAGCCCATCTCCATCGCCAACGCCACCGCTCAGCTCGTAACTGTCGATCGAACCAAAATTCCCCCCGCGGTGGAGGGCGATATCTATCGCCGTCTCGCTAATCCTTCCGCCAGTACCGCTCCCAATCCGTTGCCTTGGCCCAAGAAAGTCAAAACCGGCGTCAGCAAAGACGCCCAGGAGGAGATGGATAACTCCCAATTCGCCGCCAAAGCCGTCGAACCCCACGGCACCCAGGCCGGATTCATGTTCTTCGACGTCTCCGGCATCTCCGCCCCGCTGGCCGGCGCCCACTTTTATTTCACCGGCGTCCGCGACTCCAAAGGCAATGAGTTGATGTATTTTGAAATCCCCCTCGAAAAGTATCTCAGCGCCCCCTCCCCCAAATAGGCCGTCGCGAGCCTTCCGCCTCCCCAACCTCAAAAAATGAAAGTAGCTGGATTGTGTAACTGTCGATTCCGGTGTATATTACCGCTCGATCATAGAATTGCTTTCGCCGCCCGGTTTGCCGTTCCCAAAGGCCAGGCGCGAGGGTGTCGGAAGTCAGTTCTTACAATTTTGCAATCGTCCGCTAATTCTGTTTCTTCTTAGTGGTGCTGCCAATGCCAGGCCCAGAACGCCGCCAATCCCCCAGGACGACGCTCGAAACTTTCGCCTATATCAACCTAGGCGCCAACAATTATGGGAGTGTCCTCAATATCTCCGAGTCGGGACTTTGCTTCCGTTCCGTCTCTCCTTTGACCCGCAACCGTACCGTCCATTTCTGGTTTTCGGAACACAACCATCGCATCGAGGCGATGGGTGAGGTTGCCTGGACCAATGAGACCCAGAAAACCGGTGGTTTGCGCTTCACCACGCTATCCGACGAGGCCAGAGACCAGATCCGTCATTGGATCACGAACCCGACCGTGCCTTTAGCTGTTCCTGACCCGGTTCTGCCCGTCGCTTCGCTTCCTGCTCCGCCCGTGATCGGACCCGGACCATTCGAAGCGGGAGCCGTCTCCAGCCGGTTCTCGGCGCCCGCGATGGTTCCCACCAAGATCCGTATTCCCGCTCGACTGAGCGGCTTCTCCGGAGGCTTGGCGGTCGGGCTCGTCGTCGCCGCCCTTGTCGCCGCAATTTTCACGTTTCAAGCTTATCGCCGTGAGATAGGGGAATCGCTGATCAGTATCGGCGAGCGCTTCGCCGCCAGAACTCAGGCTGCTTCTCAGGCTGCCGCTCACCAACCCGAACCCCAGACCGCCTCAAGCGTGCCCGAGATGATTCCGGGCGCCCCTCAGCCTGTAACGTCCAATCGATCTCAGACCGCGCCGCCCGTTTCCTCCAAGCCTGAGAAATCGGCGCCGCCATCGACTGCCGACACCGTCAAACTTGCGTCGGCCAAACTCGATCCGCCGACGCCAGTTCAGCCCAGGATCGATCAAGCAAAAACGGAACGGGCCAAGCCTGAGCCTGACAAGCCGGACACCCGGCAAATCGCGTCAACTTCGCCGGTCGTTCCCAATGATCCGCCGGCGAAAAACAACTCTGCCGCCAGCGCATCCCTACCCGTTTCTCTTACGCCCGCAGCTAATTCCCTGCCCGCTCATTCGGGTCTATTAGTTGGCAACCTCGTTGCGACCAAGGTTGATCCGCCTCCAGTGGCTCAGCCTTCTCGCTCCGCGACCCAGGTAGAGGTCGCTCGCGAGGAATCGAAAAATTCCAAGCCGGGTCCGCCTCCGCAAATGTTCCTCGAAGTCGGCAAGTTCAAAGACTCCGGAGGCGCCCACAAAACCAAAGATGAGTTAGCGCAGCTCGGATTCCATACATCCGTGATGCAAAAGAACCGTCTCTGGATGAACTCCTATCTCGTCCTCGTCGGCCCTTACTCCACCGACGAGCAGGCCCAGGTCGCAAGTCAGACGCTCGAGTCTCGTGACTTCACACCGCGTCCCTTTGAAAGGGGAACCCGCAACCTCACTCTGCGTCCGGGCCTCATGCTTAATGGCACTCACATGCCCGATGGCGATTGCACCGTGAGTTGGGAGTCCTATGCCACCGACACCTTGGTCAAAATTGAGCAAGACCACCTGCTCGTAACCAAGACCACCGGCCGATGGGTTCCGAGCCAAACGAAGTACCGCCGCGATGCTTTCGTTTTCAAGAAAAATCCTGACGGTTCCCGCACCCTGCTCGAAATCCAATTCTCCGGCCTCAACAAGACATTGGTCTTCAACAGCGAATCCTGAAGGGGCGGCCGCAAACCTGCGAGCTTCTCGCGCAGCTATAATCGACGTCTATGGTCACTACGCCGGAGAGCCAGGTTTCGGCGCTCGCCAAGTTCGAGCCCGTCATCGGCCTTGAAGTCCACGTCCAGCTTCTGACCGCCAGCAAGATTTTCTGCTCCTGCTCTACGCAATTCGGCAATCCTCCCAACACCAATGTCTGTCCTGTATGTCTCGGTTTGCCTGGCGCGCTCCCGGTACTGAACAAGAAGGCCGTCGACTTCGCGGTGTTGGCTGCCATGGCTCTGAACTGCCGTATCAACCAGACCTCCATCTTTGCCCGCAAGCACTATTTCTATCCCGACCTGCCCAAGGGATATCAAATTTCGCAGTATGACAAGCCGCTCGCCGAATTTGGATACATCGAGATTCCCACTCCGTCCGGCGTAAAAAAGATTCGTATCACCCGCATCCATCTCGAAGAGGACGCCGGCAAGAGCCTGCATGAAGGATTCCCCGGCTCCGCGACTTCCACCGCCGTCGATCTCAACCGCACTGGAGTACCTCTGATCGAGATCGTCAGCGAACCTGACATCGCCTCGCCCGACGAGGCTTATGAGTATCTGACCCGCTTGCGCGAGATCATTCTTTACACCGGAGTAAGCGACTGCAACATGGAGGAAGGTTCGCTCCGCTGTGACGCGAACGTCAGCATTCGTCCTCGCGGTGAAACCGCGCTCGGCACCAAAACCGAAATCAAGAACGTGAACTCATTCCGTTTCATCCGCGAAGCCCTCGAGTTCGAAATCGGACGTCAGGTCGAAGTGCTCGAATCCGGCGGCCGTATCACCCAGGAAACTCGCCTCTACAATCCGAGCGAAGGCAAGACCTACACCATGCGCTCCAAGGAAGAAGCGCATGACTACCGCTACTTCCCCGAGCCTGACCTTCTTCCGCTCGTTGTAACTGAAACTCGTCAATCAGAGATTCGCCGCACCCTGCCTGAGTTGCCGGAAGCTCGCCGCCAGCGCATGGTCACTGATTACGGCATTACCCCCAAGGACGCTGAAGTGCTTGCCTCCACCAAGGCGTTAGCCGATCAGTTTGAAGAAGCCGCCCGCGCCGCGAAGAATCCCAAGCGCGTCGCCAATCTGGTTCAGAGCGAGTTGCAAGGCCGCCTCAAGGCCAAGGGTCTGGAAATTGAGCAGTCTCCCATCTCCATGAAGGGCGTCGCCATGTCAGCCGACCTGGTCGAGAGCGGCGCTATCTCCGGCAAGATGCTCAAGGACCTCTACGATCTCAGCTTTGAGCGCGGAGAAGATTTCCCCGCCGTTTACGAAAAGGAAAAGCCCCAGCAGCTCTCCGATTCCTCTGCCATCGAAAAGATCATCGATGAAGTAATCGCCGCCAGCCCCAAACAGCTCGAGCAATATCGAAGCGGCAAAACCACTCTCATCGGATTCTTCGTCGGTCAGGTGATGAAAGCCTCCAAAGGCCAGGCCAATCCACAAGTCGTCAATGATTTGCTGGCAAAGAAACTGGCGGGCTAACCCGCGCCAGATGTCCCCCCACATCAGCTGAGACAACTTGTACAATAAGCAGTTCCAGTTTTCGCCTTAGCCTTCCGGCATGTTCAAGAAGATTCTCATTGCCAATCGTGGAGAGATAGCGGTCCGGGTCATCCGCGCTTGCCGCGAGATGGGCATTACCTCCGTCGCCGTCTTCTCCGATGTCGATCGCGCCTCGCTGCATGTTCGCAAGGCCGACGAGGCTTACCACATCGGGCCCGCCGCCGCGAGCGAATCGTACTTGAACTTCAGCAAAATTCTCGGAGTCGCCAAGGTCAGCGGCGCTGACGCCATCCATCCTGGTTACGGATTTCTCTCTGAGAACGCGCGCTTCGCCCAGGCCTGCGCCGACGCCGGTATCAAGTTCATCGGACCTACCGCCGCCTCTATGGAAATGATGGGCTCCAAGACCCGCGCCCGCCAGCACATGGAAGTTGCCGGCGTTCCCTTCGTGCCGGGCACTTCGAAGGGAGTTGAATCCGCTGAGCAAGCCCGGCAGGTCGCGGAAAAAATCGGCTTCCCGGTAATGCTGAAAGCGGCTGCCGGAGGCGGCGGCAAAGGCATGCGCCTGGTGCACTCCGCGCAGGAATTGAAGTCGGCCCTTGAGTCCGCTCAAAGCGAGGCCCAACGCGCCTTCGGAGACAACGAAGTCTACATCGAGAAGGCCATCATCAATCCCCGCCACATCGAGATGCAGGTGCTGGCCGACGAGCATGGCAACACCGTTTATCTCGGCGAGCGCGAGTGCTCCATCCAGCGCCGCCATCAGAAAGTTTTGGAGGAAGCTCCCTCGCCCATCGTCGATCCCGATATGCGCCGCCGCATGGGAGAAGTCGCGGTGCGCGTCGCCCAAGCTGCGGGATACTACCAATGCCGGAACCGTCGAGTTCCTTGTCGATCAGGAGAAAAATTTCTACTTCCTGGAGATGAATACCCGCCTTCAGGTCGAACATCCTGTCACCGAACTCATCACCGGACTCGATCTCGTTCACCTGCAAATCCGCATCGCCGCCGGAGAGAAGCTGCCCTTCACTCAGCAGGACGTTCGCATCCGCGGCCATGCCATCGAGTGCCGCATCTACGCCGAAGACCCCGACAACAATTATTTCCCGAGTCCGGGCCGCATCTCGCTGCTTCTCGCCCCGTCTGGGCCCGGCATTCGTCGTGACAGCGGCATGTACGAGGGTTGGACGGTTCCTATCGACTACGATCCGCTCCTCGCCAAGTTGATCGGTTACGGAACCGATCGCGAGCAGGCCATCTCTCGTCTGGTTCGGGCTTTGAACGAATATTTTGTCGGCGGCATCAAGACCAATATTTCGCTCTTCCGCCGAATTCTGAGCAATCCCGATTTTCATGCCGGGAAAGTCGACACCGGATACCTCGATCGCTTGCTCAAGACGCCGACTGCCGGAAGTCGAGCGCCCGAACGCGAGACGTCGCCGCGATCGCCGCGGGAATTTTCTCAATTTTGGAGCCGTCACGCGCTGTAACCGGATCGGGATCGGCGAATGCTAACGCCGCCGGCGGCAAATCAACACGGCAACGGGTGGAAGCGCGCCGCCCGATCGGAAATGTTGCGGGGATAGTTCTTCATCCATGAACTACGACGTCACCATCGACGGCAAGAATTACAAGCTCGAACTGGAGCGCGCGGACAAAGCGTGGCGTTGCCGCTTGGACGGTCGCGAGGTTCAGTTCGACGCCATTCTCCCCCGCCGCGACGTCCTCTCCGTCATCATTGAGGGCAAAGCTTACGAGATCAAACGCGAGCAAACCGCCACCGATGGACAAGGGGTGGCGTTGCCGGCTCGATGGCCGCGAAGTTCATCTCGATGCGATTCTGCCTCGCCGCGACGTGTTGTCCGTCATCATCGACGGCAAGGCTTACGAAATCAAACGCGAGCAGACTGCGACCGACCTGCATCTTTGGGTGGGCCCGGTGCGCTATGCGGCGGAGTTGCGCGACCCTCGTTCCCTGCGCGGAAGAAAGAGCCTGCCGGAGACTGACTCCGGCCCCAGGAAGTTGATCGCACCCATGCCCGGCAAAGTGGTTCGAGTTCTTGCCCCAGAAGATACTGCAGTGGAGGCTGGGCAGGGCATCCTGGTGATGGAAGCCATGAAGATGCAGAACGAGATCAAGTCGCCTAAGAAAGGCGTCGTCCGCAAGATCGTGGCCACCGAAGGCTCAAGCGTCAATCCCGGAGATGTTCTGGCGATTGTCGACTAGCCGCGTCGATCAGGCCCGCAAAAAACTATTGCGCGTTGAGCATGATGGCGACTTTGCCAGCGTTCTCGATGGGGATGGCAAGGTCGGGAGCGCCGTCGTTGTTGAAGTCGCCGGAGGCGATGGAGAAACCGCCGTAGTTATTGTTGCCGTACGCATCTTTGATAGGGACGGGCGACCCAAAGGTGCCGTTCCCCTTGCCATACATGAATGCGGAGTTACCGGCCTGAGCGGCGACGGCTACATCCAGTTTGCCGTCGAGGTTGAAGTCAGCTACTGTTAGCGCCTCCACGTCGCAGTGGGTGGGATAAAGGGTGACAGGCCCGAAGACTCCATCGCCCCTGTTGAGCAGGACGCCCACCGCGCTCAGAGAACCATTGGCAATCACCAAATCGTTTCTGCCGTCATGCCGCAGGTCGGAGATCTTGACATCCACCACTTCTCCTCCTCCGGCGCTGTAGGTGACTGGCTTCTTGAAGTGCCCGGTCCCGTCGTTCATCAGGACTGCGACCGAGCCATCTCCGGCCAGTGTCACTGCCAGGTCGGGGAAGTGGTCGCCATTCAGATTACCCGCTGCTATCCCCGCTGGCCCGTTCCCTGGCTTGTATGTCCTGCGGTGGCCAAATTTACCGTGCCCGTTTCCGAAGAACGTCATTACGCTAGATCCATTGCCCTCAAAACCGAGGTTGCTGACAGCGACATCGAGGTGCCCATCGCCGTTAAAATCCGCTACGGCAACGTTGCCGGATTCAACACCGATTTGGTAGCTTGAGAACAGCTTGAAACCGCCTTGTCCATCACCCAAGAAAATCGCCAGCGCTCCATCTCCAGTACCCCCGGACTCAACCACTGCTAGATCCGGAATGTTGTCCTCATTGAAGTCTCCGATAGCCAGACCACCTGGGGACCCGACCGCGAAGGTCAGGAGTTTCTGAAATGTACCGTTGCCGTTGCCAAGAAGGACAACAAGTTGGCTGCTCAACCAATCCCCGAAGGCCAAATCGGCGTTGCCATCGTTGTTGAAATCGGCGGACACCACCTTAAATGGTAGGCTGCCCGCGTAATAGTACGTCGGCTTCTTAAATTGACCGGCGGAGGCATCGATCGAGACAACGGATAACGCTGCCAGCATCACGGCTGTAAAACAAGATATCGGTTTCATCACGTCCCGGCTCCGTCGCTTCGCAAGTGTCTTCTCAAGCGGCCAGCATCGTCAAGATGAAGGGTTCTGCATAGGCTGCCATGAAGCGAAATCAAGGAGTGGCTTCCGAGACTGGGAATGGAGCCACCCTTCTTAAAGTATTGGCCAAATCTGGATTTCCACAGACGAATTTCTGAAACGGCGCGATTGCCGATACAGACTGCATCATCTACTCGGCGCGATAATTTCGGCGGATAAAGTGAGGGTAAAGTGTGTGCGCACTCGCCTGAACCCGTTGCGGGTTCCACTTGTTACAGTTCGGGCGGAAGCTCCCGAAGCTAAGCTCTTTGAAATCTAGATTTTGCGTGTAAAATCTGTGGAATCTATATTTTGCAGACGGTCTGACCAGATCGTCCCAATAGAATCTATATTTTAGCGATCTGGTGGGGGGAGGGGGGGTCCCCAAAAGGGCTTTCGAATTGCCCCGGAAACCGCCAAGGAAGCCGGATGCTACAACCCCGGAAAGCTACCCAAGGCTGTACGAGAGCGCCAGCTACTGCGCCGCGCCGTTTCCGTCCAGCACCCGCTGCGCGTAGAAGTTTTCTACCTTGGCCTGGTCTCGCAGCACTTCGTAGTAAGCCGCCTTCAGTAACTGCTCGCGGCGATCGCGCAACTGCGAACGGATCGCTTCCTGCACTCGCGGATCGGCCAAGCTCACGCTGTCCCGCCGGTTCCTTCGCCACCAGCTTCACGATTCGAAACCCGACCAACTGTTTCGTCATCGGATTCACCACCGTGATGACCGGACTGTACTGCCCCGGCTTCATCTTCCCGACCGTATCGCGCGTAACCGGATCGGTATTCTTGAGCGATGACTCCGGCGTGAACCCCAGGTCGCCGCCGTTTCCCGACGTCTCCGGATCCTCCGAATAGTTCATGGCCACAGTCCCGAAGTCGTCGCCACTGTCCAGCCGGTTGGCAATCATCTGGATCTTCTTCTTCGCGTCGGCTTCGTTCTGCGCCTTGTCGTTCTTCAGGTTGTGCACCTGCGCGTTAGGCGACGTGGTGACAAAAATCTGCGCCAGATGGTACTGCGGTTCTACCAGATTGAATTCCGCCTTGTGCGCGTTGTAATAATTCGTGATGTCCTGGTCCGAGATGTTGATCTTCGACGTCACTTCCTTGTTCAGGACCTTGTCCACCGTCAACGACCGCCGCAAGTCCCGCTTGAAGTCGTCCAATGAAAGCTTTTTCTCTTTCAAACGCGCATCGAACTCTTCCTTCGTATACGGCGACTTGATCTCGTTGACTTTGCGCTCAACTTCGTCGTCAGCCGCCAATAGTCCTAGCTTTTCGGCGCGCCGCATCAGAATCTCGTTGTCGATCAGCTCCCGCAAAATGCTCAGACGCAAACTGGTGGATTGCTCGCCCACCGGCTGCTGTTGCGAGCCCGCCGTCTGGTTCTCGTAATATTTATCGACGTCTGCTTTGTAGATCTTGTGTCCATCCACGGTGGCCATCACGTCGCCGCCGCCCTGCTTTCCGCTGCAACCCACTCCAATGGCAAGCAGACAACAAACGGCAATCAACGCGCTTGGACGAATAGGCTTTTTGCTTTTCACTCGGTCCCCTCCGCACAACTCGGTGCGCCCGTTTCTTCAGCAGACTGAACTTGATATTTGCTTACTACCTGTCGGCTACTCGCCTTTAGGTTTGGTATCGCTGGCGGCCGGCTCAGTCGCCGTATGCTTCGGCACCGGCACTCCCGCCCGGGTCAAAGCCTGGTCCAGAGTCGCTCGCACCTCGTCGATCGGTAACGCCCCGTCGATTTCTTGCCCGTTGATAAACATGGTCGGCGTCGCTGTCACTCCCACTTCCTCGGCTTCTTTCATCGACGCCTTGATGCCGTCCTCGTTCTGGGCCTTCACGCATGCTTGCAGTTTGGCCTGGTCCACATTGTGCTTCTGCCCCTGATCTGTGGCGATGCGGTCCAGCGCCTTGAACTGGCTGTCGCGACCCTTTTCCGAACCCACCTCGCGCTGGTTGGCGTGAATGTAATCGGCGAAATCCCAGTAGGCATCGCCGCTCTGCGCCGCCAGGCAATTCGCATCGACCGCCGCGTGCACCGCCCAGGGATGGATCTCCGTCAGCGGATAATCCTTGTACACAAACTTCACCCGGTCTCCATATTCCTTCAGGATTTCCGGAAACAGCACCTGATGCATCCGCGAACAGAATGGGCACTCGAAGTCATCGAAGTTCACCACCACTACCTTGGCGTCGTTGCTGCCTCGGGTCGGACGGTTCGTGACGTCGAGCTTCTTCATGACCTCGCTGTAGGCGTCCTTGGTCAGGTCAATCTTGGTCATGCGGATCAGCGTTTTCTGGTCCTTTGAAATCAGAAATTCGAAGACTTTCTTCTGTCCCTCGCCGTCCATGGTGATGGTCACGGCGTCATAATTGGGAAAGTCGCTCGGCCGCAGCGGACTCAAATTGATCGCTACGTCCGCTGGAATCTTGTAGTAAGCCCGAACCTGGCCTTGGATTTTCTGCGTCAGATCGCTGGGCGCCGACTGCGCGGCACAGCCCAGACAAATCAAAAGCAGCACAAACAACGAACGTCGGAAGAACGTCACTAGAAACCGCCTGCACATTGGGATCAAAGTCCAGATTATCTCACAACGAGATGTCCGGAGTTGTCGATTCCCCGCTATTTTTGGGGCTTTCCGCGCGTCTCCGCGCCTTACGCACTGCGGGTAAGTTGCTCCAAGGTCAACAAGACATTCATCGACCCGGAACGAAAGCCTTCCAGATCGAGCGTCACAAACTTGAAACCAATCTCTTTAAAGATCCGGCTGAACTCCGCCGCCATTTCCGGACTCAGCGCCCGCTCCATTTCATCTCGCGCGATCTCAATCCGCACTAGCTCCCCGTGATGGCGTACCCGCATCTGCCGGAACCCCAGCCTGCGAAGTTCATCTTCTCCGCGCTCTACCATGCTCAACGCTTCCCGCGTCACCGGTCGACCGTACTCCAAACGCGACGACAGGCAAGCCGACGCAGGTTTGTCCCATATTCTTAATCCTGCTTCTCGAGCCAATTCGCGGATTTCCTGTTTCCCCAGTCCAGCCTCCAGCAAAGGAGCCACCACTTGGTGCTGCTTCGCGGCCTTCTGTCCCGGACGAAAATCCCCTTGATCGTCCAAATTCACGCCATAACTGATCGTCTCGTACCCGCGCTCGCGCGAAAATTCTTCCATCTTGATAAACAATTCGTCCTTGCAATGAAAACAGCGCGCGCCATCGTTCCGTACGTATTCTTCCCGCTCAAACTCCGAGGTCCCGATGACTTCCACCGGAATCTCATGCTCCCGCGCAAACGCCAGGGCATCCTCCAATTGGACGCGCGCCAGACTTGGCGAATCCGCGATTACTGCCAGCATGTGGGCGCCTAGCAGTCGGTGCATCTCCCACGCCAGATACGCCGAATCCACTCCACCGGAGTAAGCGACCAGCGCACGCCCCAACCGCCCAATGCACAGTTCCAGAGCAGCACGCTTCGAATTCAGATCCGATTGCATAAACTGTCTCGATCGTTAGGTGACGAACCGTCCATAAAGGATGCTCTTCGCCGCACTACGATCTCAGAATAACCGCTCCGGCCGCCTCAAATTGCCTAGAGCCCCCAGGTTTGCCAGCGCGAAGGTAAATCTATACTGATTCTCATTTCGTACCGATCCCAGCGCAAAGCGCCGGAACTCAAGATTCACCCCGCAACAATCCCAGTTATACGTCGTCTGCACCGCAGCATATTGCAGAAACCCGATATTCTGGTCAAATCCCACGTTGCTGGCTGCGCTGAACCCGCGCTTGTCCGGATGTCCATAGCCTAACAGCAGGCGAAACTGATTAAATTTTTGTCCCGAGAATATAGCGCCCAGCGTCTCTGCCGGCACCTGAAGGTAGGCGTCACCCCCGCCGACCGTAAATGCTCCAAATCGGTAGTTCACAAACGCGTTACTCGTATTGATTCGCCCTAGTTTGAAGTCATAGTCCAAGTCCCATTCCACGTCCGTCCGTGAGCTGGTTTGCATGCGCAGCCGCGAAACCAGCGGCGAAAGATGACGCTCCTGCGTCAGGAATGAAATCCCCGTCAAATCCACCGTGCTGTCGAAGATATTGTTTCGGCCAATCTGAAACGCTCCTCCGAATGTGGGGTCGATGTAGTACTTCTGCGCCAGCTCCCAGGTCAGAATCTCCCGAACCTGCGGGCCGTCATTGCACGGTGCCTCTTTTGGCTGCTCCTGCTTTCTCCCACGGCACGTGCGTACCCGGAGCCGCTCCTCCCACAAACAAAGATGGCATCCCCTCCTGTCCGCAATCCTCCGGCTTGTTCGAAGTCCGCTTCGCATACAGACGATTCACCACGCCGTACTCCACTTCATTGGTGTCCGTCAGAATGTCCCGCTCGTCAAACCGCAAAATGTTCGCGAAATTGTTGACCCCCGTCACGTAGCCGTACACCACCCGCGGCTCGACCACATGCTTCCATTTCCGGCCAAGCCATTGGCCATCGAACACCTTTTCTATCGTTGGCGGCCGCAGCTCGACCGATCCCTCCAGCGCCTTGCGGTTGATGTCATTGGAAATTGCCGTTCCGAATTCTGTTGTCGAGGGAACCAGCTGCTGCGTATAAAACGTGTCGCGCAACCCGAATGCCGGGCGCAACGACCATCCGTCGATCTTCAACGGCATCGACAATTCCGGAGCCAAATCGAACCGCGCCAGCAACGGCGCCGTGCTGAATCCTGGCTCGCTCCTTGAAAGCCCTTCCGCTGCCGCATCGTACGACCAGTAAAACGGAGAATGTCCCAACTCCCGCTCCACCGTCGACGACTCAAAGCCCGGAGCATGAAGGATGGTGATAACGTCCCCATGCGTCGTGCTCTCAAAATCCTGATAGCGCTGTGCCGCGACGTTGGTGAAGTAATTGTTCGTGGTGTTCGATAAGAATGCGACCGACTTTACTTCCGAGTTCACCGCCTGGGTGAATACTTCACTAAAAGCCAGCCGGAACACGAATGAACTCAGGTAGTCGAGGTTCGCCACTCCCCGAAAGTTGTGGCCGAACTCCCCTTCCGCATTCAACCTCACCTCTTCTCCACCTTGATCCACCGACGGATTTCCGATACCCCGGTCCAAAACTCCGAAGAAGTTCAAATCCACGAACGAAGTGTCGCTGGGGCGCGCCCGAAATTCTCCCCGTGGCGCCCATCCCCGCGCGGAATAATAGTCGGCTCCCACATGAGCATCCAGACTGCGGTTAATTGCCCAGAAGAATGATTCCCCAAGAATCGTCCCTTTCACGCTCGATGTCCCGAAGTTCGGAATCATGAAGCCGCTTTGCCGCGGCTCGCGTTGCGCGGGCAGAGTGGCAAACGGGAAGTAAAAAATCGGAATCCCCCTGATTCCGAAACTCGTGTGATAAATCTTGGCGGTCGCCCCCACGTCCACCACGATCTCTCGCGCCTTAAAACGCCATTTGGGATGAGGCAACTCGCAGGTCGTGACTGTGCCGTCGTAGACCACATAGTGATCGGCGGAACTCTTCTCTGCAGATTTTGCGGTAATGAAGAACGGGTTCGGCGAAGTCAAAACAACTTTGTTGCCCCGCGCCTTCACCCCAATCGTTGCCACTACATTTTCAAAGCGGCCCGTTTCCTCGCGGATGTTGTAAACGGCATGGGTCGCTTGAATGTGCTCGTCGTTCAAGCTCCCGTCGAGCACGACGTGGCCGTCGGCGATGGCCACACCGGTGTCCGCATTGTAGGTAACCTCGTCCGCGTAAAGGATGTACCCGCTGTAGCGAATCTCAGCCTGGCCGTGCAATTTATAGATATTTCCGTCTTTTTCCTGGCTCAGCGCTTTGATAGTGACGTCTTCTTCATTCAGCGCGGACGGAGCGCTCGGCAGGCCATGAGATTGGCTGGTCGAAGTAGACAGCAACTGGCTGGTTACTAATCGAGGCGCGAGTAGCAGATGACAAACGAACGCCACCGTGATAAGGATTCGTGTGCGGGAATTCATCGGAAGCGCACGAGCTCCCCGGAACTTGAGTTTAAGCTCGGGTACCGTGACGTTAGCATGCCGCTGGCTTCACAAGCAAAAACTCTCGCTCCAACGCTTGCCGATCAGTATTCGCTCTGGCCGCGCCTTTGGCTCCAACCGGTACTCCGTTTGATGTCATCTCGCGCCGTGAAATTCCTCGTGCCGTGATTTGGTGATGAGACCTAGATTCGAACCCGAGAGTACCGATTTCCCGCTGCATAGCGCAGACGTGCGAACGGATTCTACAGCGAACGCTAGCTTCCCCAACGATTCGGGCCTGAAGACACCAAACGTCCCAAGCCGCTTCCAGGTCGACCATCGGCGAACTCGGATCGAACCCGTCTTCCGATCAAAATCCCATCGCGAAGGGCGAATGACGCCTCTTCCGCCGCACACGATGCCATCGTGCCACAATCAGCCGCGAAGCAGGACCTTGCCAGTCCCGCTCCATCCGCAGATCAGTGGCGTCGAGAGCTGGCTGCTAAACTCGATCACTATCGCGCGCGCAAGCGGGCGCCATCGCCTCGCTACCCTTCGCTCCAGCTAAAATTCGACGAGGCCGCCTGGAATCATCGATCCGCTCCGCCTCCAGAAGTGCCCGCTACTCGCCTCGCTGTAGCTATGCAACCAGTCGCACCTGAACTCCCTCCCACATTTTCACCCGAACCTGCTGTGGTTGAACCCGCCGTCCCTGATCAAGGCGCCAAGATCCTCGAGTTTCCCAGGTTCTTCACCACTCCCCTGATCACCTTCGATGAGCTGGCGGAGCCGGTGCTGGATCGACCCAGAATCTTGGAGGTTCCCGAGCAGTTGCCGCCTCCCGCCTGCTCTCGGCGGTATCTCCATCGAGGCGCAGGAGCAATCCCCGGCGGAAAGACGCCCAGGATTCGAGCTTCCTCTCAATCCCCCGCCAATGTCGCGCAGGGTGGTTGCGGGAATGTTCGACGCGCTGCTGGTGCTCGCTTCTTTTGCGGGATTCGCCTACATCGGCTGCAGGATTGCCTCGACCATACCGTCACTCAAAGAGGCTGCCGGAGTCTGCGCTGCTCTCATCATTACCTTCTGGGCTGCCTATCAGTATCTTTTCCTGGTTCACTCAGGTACCACTCCCGGACTCAAGCTGGCAAAGCTTTCCCTCACCCGCTTCAGTGGAGAGCCTGTTCCTCGCACCCTCCGCCGGTGGAGGGCTCTCGCCTCAGTGCTTTCCGGACTATCCGTAGGTCTGGGCTACGCCTGGTGCTGGCTCGATGAAGACCAACTCTGCTGGCATGACCGCATCACTCGAACCTATATGGCGAAAGACTCGGCGAAACCTACGACTCAGCTCGAAAACCCCGTAACCGGTTAGATTATCTAGAGGTTAAATCGTCTGCTCTACTTGTTCCCGGCTGCCGTATTCACAGCAGTGTGTTAGATTTTTACTTTTGCGCTTTCCAGCGCAAGCTGTGATGTCCTCATCCTTACAAAACGTCAGACGCCCGGCGGCCAAGGTATTTGTGGCCACCACGGTCATGCTGACATTCATCTCGTTTTGGCGAGCGGCCGCCATCGTTCTGTCCGACCTCGCCTCCTCCGCCTACTACGCCGGCGGTGACGCCGAGAAGGTCATCGGCAAGAGCGCTCCCTGGTTCATTCTCGCCGTCATGCTTTTCAGCTACGCCGTCCGCGCCCTCTATATCGAATCCAGCAGCATGTTCGTCCGTGGCGGCGTCTACCGTGTCGTGAAAGAGGCCATGGGCGGTACCCTGGCCAAGTTCTCCGTCTCTGCCCTGCTTTTCGACTACGTTCTCACCGGCCCCATCAGCGCCGTCGTCGCCGGACAATATCTTGCCGGATTCATTGAGGATGTCGGCCGCTACATGGGGCATCCATTTCCCCACTTTCCGGAAAACAGTTTCGCGGCCTGTTTCGGCGCTTTGGTAGCGATTTATTTCTGGTGGAAAAACACTCAGGGTATCCACGAGTCGAGCCAGAAGGCAGTTCAAATCATGATCGTCACCACCGTCATGGTGGTGCTCTTAATCATCTGGTGTACCATCACGCTTTTCCACATCCCGGTTCACCTTCCTCCCAGTCCCTTCACCCCCGGGGTTGTTCCGCTGAATGTTGAATCGCTGGGATGGCTCAATGGCTCATGGATCAGCCATCTCACGTTCATCATCCTTTTCGTCGGCTTCGGGCATTCGGTACTGGCCATGAGCGGCGAGGAAACTCTGGCCCAGGTCAACCGCGAGATTGCCCACCCCAAGCTTAAAAATCTCGAAAAGACAGGCTTGGTGATTTTCGTCTACAGCCTGCTCTTCACTTCGCTCGTGTCCTTTTTTGCCGTCATGATTATCCCCGATAAGATCAGGCCGGAGTACTTCGGCAACCTCATCGGCGGCATCGCGATCTTTCTCGTCGGCCCACAATGGGCGAAGCTCTTGTTCCACGGATTCGTAGTGCTGGTGGGCGTGCTTATCCTCGCCGGCGCTCAAAATACCTCAATCGTGGGCGCTAACGGCGTCCTGAACCGCGTCGCTGAGGACGGAGTTCTGACCTCCGCGTTTCAGAAACCTCACCCGCGTTTTGGCACCAGCTATCGCATTATCAATCTGATTGTCGCCCTGCAGTTGTTCACCATCATCCTCACCAAAGGGAATGTCTTTACTCTGGCGGGTCTGTACGCCTTCGGCGTCATCTGGAGCTTTGCCATGATGTCGCTCGCCGTCCTCGTGCTTCGTTACAAAGAACCCAGTGGACGGCAGTGGAAGGTGCCCGGAAACATCACCATCGCTCATCGTGAAATTCCGTTGGGCGTCATCCTCATTTCGGCGGTGCTGTTCACTACCGCCATCGTGAATTTGCTGACCAAGCGCGAAGCCACCATCGGAGGGGTCGCATTCAGCGTCTTGTTCTTCATCATCTTCACTTACTCGGAACGCCGGGTAGCGTTGGAGCGCGAAGGCAAGCCGGGTGGCCTGGATCAATTCCGCGTCTACGGCAACCAGGAACTGGGAAGCGGCGCCATGGGTGTACGCCCCGGCAACGTTCTCGTAGCGGTCCGCGATCCTCGTAATCTCTATTACCTTCGCGACGTTCTCCGCCTTACAGACACGAACCGCCAGGATGTCGTCGTCATGACCGGCCGCCTTTATCATCGCGAACACAGTTTCAGTGGCAGCTCCGTCGTCGAAGCCTCGGAGGTCTTCGATCACTACGAACAGGAACTCTTCACCGCCGCCGTCGCCGTTGCCGAAAAAGAAGGTAAGCCGGTTTCGCTCCTGGTCGTTCCCGCCACCGACGTCTTCGAGGCGATCGTCGTCACCGCCCAGCGCTTGGACTCCAGCCGCATCGTCTGCGGGCTCTCCAACAAGCTCACCACTGACGAGCAGGCCAAGCTCACCGGAGATGCCTGGGAACGCCTTCCTGAGCCGCGTCCGCGCATGATTGTAGAAGTGCACGCCCCTAACGGCAGCGTCCATGAATACATGCTCGGCCCCCACGCTCCGCGTATGCGCCCGCAAGATCTCGAGCTCATGCACAAGGTATGGCTCGATGTGACCTCGGATTCAAGATTCGCCGGCGCCCATCACTACCACATCGTCGCTTTGGCTCTCGAAGAGCTGCGCCGTGAGTTGAACGGAGACCAGCGCGCCGAAGTGCTCGCCAAGTTGCTCGACGAAATGCACCGCGACGACAAGCCCGCCAGTCCCACCACATAAAAATAGCGCCGCCGTCTTGGCGGCCCCGCTTCCTGTCGTAGAAACGCGGTAGCCCCAAAACGGCGGCGCAACCATCGCAGACGAACCCTACTTATCCATGTCGCCGTGATCGTGATTCGACATGCCGCACTTTCCCTCGCCACAGCACGCCATGGCCATCTTGTCGTTCTTTCCGGAAGAAGCGCAGCAGTCTTTTCCATCTTTGCTGTTGCAGCAACTCCCGCCCTTGCAGCTAACCGTGCCGGAAGCATCCGCCTTCGTGCACGACTTGGCGTCCTTGCCGTTGCAGCACGCCATCCCCGCCTCGCCTTTGGCATGTTTGTGACGCGCACAGCACGCCATCCCGTCCTTGCTCTCCGCCATCTTCGCGCAGCAGGAACATGCCTTCTCGGACTGCACACTTTGAGTACTTTGATTGCCTGCAGCCGGCGCGTTCGGTGTTGCAGTTTGTGCCCATGACGCCAGGGTAAGAATCAGTACCGCCATCATCGTCTTCGATATGGATCTCATTTCCTTATCTCCTCAATGGATGAAATTCGTTGGTTTCGTATCTGCCTTCGCACATCAAGACGGAGCGCGAAGGAAACAATAAGGGAGACAGAAGAAAGGGATCAGATACGCAGAACGGTGCTTAGTGTCGAGCAGTTCCTGAAAACAGCCGCCGGCAGAACTTCGGAATCGATCGTTGCAAGCACCGGAATCGAAACTTCGTTCGAACCCGCCAAGCTCTGCCCGTACGGATTGCTGCTTCGCGATTTCGCTGGCAGGTTCGACGGTATCTGCGGATTCTGCACGAAGCAGCAGCGATGGTCGATCCCTTCAGAGGCTGGGACCGCCGAGTCCCTTGACTCCGGCTTGCTCGGCAAGTGCGGGCAGCATGCGTGCGTCTGGGGAGACGTCGCATGTCCAGATTTCAACACGCCGGTGATTTGCGAAGCCATCCGCCCCATGCCCGACAGGCAATAGGCTGCGGAGTTCGCCCAACTCACCACATTGAGCAGTAAAACCGCCGCAATGAATCGCTGCTTCACAAGTCTTCCTGAGTTCCAGCTTGCTACCTTATGACCAGGAAGTCTGTGACCACAATCACACAGCGCTAATCGCGTTCATTTGTTCAGATTAGCCCGTAACGACAACTCTAAATCAGCATGGCGAAACTGAAATCCGCTCGCCGCCAGCCGTGCTGGCTCAATATGCTGGCTCGCCAGAATCAACTCATCCGCCATCTCCCCCAGAACCAAACGCGCCACTAACGCGGGTAAAGGAAATATCGTCGGCCGGGAAAGCACTCTACCTAACGTCTTGGTGAACTCAGCATTCCGCACCGCTCCCGGCGATGCTCCGTTCACCGCACCTTGCAAATTCTCGTTCTCAACCGCATAAACAAACACCGCCGCGAGATCGCGTACATCAATCCAACTCATCCATTGCTTCCCGCTCCCGATCTTTCCTCCAACGCCCAAGCGGAACGGTGTCGACATCGCCTGCAGCGCTCCGCCTTTTGGACTGAGCACCATCGCAATCCGTACGTGCACCACGCGAATTCCCGCCGCCGCGGCGGCATCCGTCGCCGCCTCCCACTCCCGGCAAACATCCGGTAAAAACCCTCGCCCCGGGAGACTCTCTTCCCGCAAAACCTCTTCGCCGCGATCGCCGTAGTATCCCACCGCCGACGCCGCCACTAACACTCGCGGACGTTGAGCCGTCTTGGCCAACGCCTCCGCCAAATGCCGCGTTCCCAGCACCCGGCTATCGCGGATCGCTTTCTTTTTCGCCGGAGTCCACCGCCCAACAATCGACTCCCCTGCCAAATGCACCACCGCCTCAAACCCCGGCACCAACTCTGGACTTACCGGCTGCATCGGGTCCCAACGAAGCTCATCCGCGCCGCGCGGCACCCCACGCACCAGCCGCGTGGCTTCATATCCCCGCTGCTGCAATAGAGGCAGGAGCGCCTTGCCAATCGGACCCGACGCTCCGCTCACCAATATTTTTCGCGACATAGAAACTTCACGTCGAACTTTATCAGCTCAGTGAATCTTGCGTGCACATCGCCGCGCCCAGTATTCCACCAACGTTTCCTTCGATGCACTATCATGTACGTTCGGCTCGACGAGCGGCCTCTCATGAAAAATATCGGCATACTTCTTTCCGGGCGAGGATCGAATTTTGAAGCAATCGCCAAAAATGTGACTGCCGGGAAAATTCCCGGAGCCCGCATCGCCGTCCTGATCTCAAACAAGCCCAGCGCTGGAGGCATCGAGACCGCGCGCCGCATGGGTATCGAGACGCTGGTCATCCCCTCCAAAGGCAAAGATCGCACTGAGCACGACAAAGAAGTTGTCGCCGCGCTTCAGCAACACAAAGTCGATCTGATCTGTCTTGCCGGATACATGCGCCTGCTCTCCCCGTGGTTCGTGCAGCAATTCCCGCAGCGCATCCTCAACATTCATCCCTCGCTCCTGCCCGCCTTCCCCGGCCTTGAAGCCCAACAGCAAGCCTTCGCCTACGGAGTCAAAGTTTCCGGATGCACCGTTCATTTCGTCGACGAGGAACTCGACCACGGAGCCATCATCATCCAGAAATCGATTCCCATCCTCGACAGTGACGACGAACACACCGTAGCCGCCCGCATCCTCGAGCAAGAACACATCGCCTACACCGAAGCCATCAACATCGTCCTAAAGGGCGACTTCGCAATAAAAGGCCGCCGCCTACGCAGGTCCTGACAACCAAGAAGCGTTACCGCAAAGATCGCTAAGAACGCCTCGCTACGCCCGCAAGGCGTATTCCATAACGGCACCAGATTGCCTTCTTTGCGTCCTTTGCGCGCACCTTTGCGCCCTTTGCGGTTTAAGATTTTGCCATGCGCAACACAGATCTCACTCTTGAGATCATCGGAGCCGCCATCAAGATCCATCGCCGATTGGGCCCTGGGTTGCTGGAATCAGCATATGAGTGCTGCCTCGCATACGAAATTACCAAACTGGGCCTCCGCGTGGAGCGCCAGAAACCTGTGCCGCTGATCTATGAATCCGTAAAATTAGATTGCGGATTCCGCGCTGATCTCGTCGTTAATGGACGCGTGGTCGTCGAAACGAAGTGCAAAGAAGCACTACCCCGTCGATGAAGCACAACTCCTCTCTTACCTTCGCCTGCTCGACATTCCGGTGGGTCTCCTGATCAACTTCCACGTTGTCCTGCTCAAGGACGGTATCAAGCGAATAGTGAACGACTACTTGGAACAGGCTTCATAGAAACTGTTGCGGCAAAGGTCGCTCAGGTTTCGCGGATCGCTCAAACCTTCTTCCCCATCCTCACAATCGGCAACGCCTCCCCACCTCCGAGCGGCACCTCCAGCTCCTCCATTCGCGCATACCCCTTCGCCTCATAAAACGCGACGCCACTCCAGGTAGCTCCCATCTCCATCCGTCGAAAACCAGAAGCCCTCGCCGCATCTTCGCAAGCCCGCAGAATTATGCTGCCGATTCCATGCCGTGCATAATCCGGACGCACAAAGAAAGCCCGAATTTTCGCCGCATCCCGCCGCGGATCGAGCAGCGAATCCTCACGCCCGCCAAACTGATCTCCCCCATACAAGGTCTTGCGCTTGCTCCATCCCCCGCAACCGACAATCTCACCCCCCTCCGTTTCCACCACAAAATAACTCCCGTCCGCAATCAGCTGCGAGTCGACTCCATACACCGTCTTCAAAGCCAGATCAATCTGCACTGCCGTATAATCCCCCGCCTGCAACCCGCGCACGGACGCATCAATCAATTGCTGTAGCAGTGGGACATCCTCTTGCCTCGCGCTGCGCAGATGAAAATTCATACCGTCCGAAAGACTACACCAGAATTCCCCACCGTCCCCGTGTGGTAAAGCCTTTGTCCTTCCTTTGCGTCCTTAGCGGCCTTGGCGGTAAAAGCTTTGAAGCGTTCGAACCTTCCCTCGAATCTCCCGAATCCCCACCTTCCCCTCTATAATGATCGTTCTCATGTCCACCTTCGCCCCAGTCGACGAACAACTCGCCTACATAAAAAAGGGCTCCGCCGAGATCATCCGCGAGTCCGACCTCCGCCAGAAACTCGACAAATCCCGCGCCTCCGGCAAGCCCCTCCGCGTCAAAGCCGGATTCGATCCCACCGCCCCCGACCTCCACCTCGGCCACACCGTGCTCCTCCGCAAGCTCAAGCACTTTCAAGACCTCGGTCACACCGTGATTTTCCTCATCGGAGATTTCACCGGACTCATCGGCGATCCCACCGGACGCTCTGCCACGCGCCCGCCACTCTCTCGCGAGCAAATCGAGCAGAATGCCGAAACCTACAAGACCCAGGTTTTTAAGATTCTCGATCCGCAAAAGACCGTCGTCGATTTCAACAGCCGCTGGTTCTCTAAGTTCACCGCCGAAGATTTCATTCGCCTCGCCGCCAAGTACACCGTCTCCCAAATGCTCGAGCGCGAAGACTTCCACAAGCGCTTCATGGAAGAGAAGCCCATCGCGCTGCACGAACTGCTCTACCCGCTCGCTCAGGGATACGACTCCGTCGCCCTCGAGGCCGACGTCGAACTCGGAGGCACCGACCAGAAATTCAACCTGCTCGTCGGACGCGAACTGCAGCGCTCCTACGGCCAGGAGCCGCAAGTCGTCCTGACCACGCCCATCATCGAAGGCCTGGACGGCGTACAGAAAATGTCGAAGTCGCTCGGCAACGCCATCGGCATCCACGAGCCGCCGCTCGAAATGTACGGCAAGGTCATGTCGATCTCCGACGAGATGATGTGGAAGTACTACGAACTCCTCACCGACGTGCAGGTGCCTGACATCGAAAAGATGAAGCAGGAAGCTCATCCCATGCAGGCCAAGAAAGAACTGGCCCGTCGTATCGTTGCCGATTTTCACGGACCCGACGCCGCCACCCAATCCGCCGACGACTGGGCTAAACAATTTCAAAAAGACGAAGTCCCGGAGAACGTGGAAGAAGTATCCATACGGTACGAAGAAATTGCATGGACCGGGAAAGACGATCAAGCGGAAGCCACGCCGACCGCCCACGCCTTAGGAGTGCGCTTGGACCGCCTGTTGGTGAAATGTGGATTAGCCGACTCCGCCACCGACGCCAGCCGCAAATTGAAGCAAGGATCCGTAAAAGTCTTCGACAAGGTCGAACACAATCCCCGAATCGCCATCGCCGACCTCCCCTTCAAGATGCCCTTGCGAGTGGGCAAACGCCTGAAGATAGCCGTAGTCACGCAATAATCGCGCCGGCACAGCCCCCGATGATCCATCGAACCGAAGACCGTTCGTGTGAATGATAAAACTGTTATTCAACCTCTAGTCAGCATCCTGCTTGAGTCCGAAAAAGTAGTGCAACTCGGAAAGAAGATAAAACGGGTCTTGATTAGCGCTGCCCGCGTGGGGACAGCCGCCCTCGGCTGTCCGGCGAGCAGAGCTCGCTGGTTTTTCGGGCGGTGCATTCTCCACTCTCACTTCCGAGCCCCCTGCGATCTTTCGCCAACCATGCCTAAGAATCCCTACTTAAGGAACACAAAAGAATTGAGAGGTTGTCGTAAGCCGCTCTCTACTTCTAACGAATCTCTCTTGGTGAACTTCTTGACTGTTCCCGGCTCATACACCGCACGTGAAAAGACATTTTGGATACCCAACTCGTAGCATTTTCCCTTGTGAAAGGTTCGATACGCAGGCCCCGATTGGCCTCCACTTGTCCAGTTATCGCCAATCTCAAAGGTCTTAAAAGCAATGTGATTGATCGTAGTCACTTTCGCTTCGGACTTGATCACTAACCAGTCTGACGACCCTCTTAAGCACACGTCCTCGGTCTTCGCCGACAGAATCTCTGAAACGTAAAATGTCGCAGCAACAAAGACGTCCTTGTCTTTGAATCTTTCCTTCGGATAAGCGAAACAGGCCGAGATGCTTTCCTCCCCTCCCATTCCACCGCAGATCGAACCCTGACTCATGCAGGCTTCCGGGACCGAAGAACCGGTGGCATTCTCCTGTTTTCCCAACGACCCGCAATCAACTAGCACATCTGAATATTTGAATTGGAAAATACCATCCGGGCTGGTGAACGTTCGCAGCGGAGCTTGTGCGGGCAACGGAATCGACAGCCCACAAACGCAGAGTGCAATAAGTGTTCTCATCTGACTAGCACGCCATTATGGGACACGATGCACGCCAAACGCCAGACGCATGTTGAAGCGGAATCAGCGGTTTGCGTCATAACTTACGCGGGCATCTGGACCCAGTGTTGCTGTGTTCAGACGGGAGGCAAGACACCGGGTGTTGATAGATTCCACTCATCGCCCCGCGCCCCCGAGGAGTGCCAGCCTTCACCGCCGGCGGCGCCCGATTGCCGCTGCCGCCGAAGAAGCAGGCTAGACCGAACAGGTAGCCGAAGGTGTATCAGGCACCGCATTGTTTTGCAGAACCGCGTTTCGCCGAGCCCCCTCGCTGTCCCTACCTAAGTTCTTTTGTTAGTCTTCTCGGCGAACATGCGCGCCGCCGCCATCCTGGGCCTAGGATCACGGGAGAAAGATCTCAGCCCCTTTCGAGAAATCGCACCGGCGAATTGGTCCCTCGGCTTGCCCGCCACTCCCGCCGACGCCGACGCCATCCTGATCTTCGGCGGCGATGGCACCATCCACCGCCATCTCGCCCAACTCGTCAGACTGCAACTTCCGGTCCTGGTCGTTCCCGAAGGCAGCGGTAACGATTTCGCTCGCGCCCTGAAATTGCGCGGCCAACGCGACTCCTTCAATGCCTGGCGCGATTTCTGTGCGGGAAAGAACAACCTGAAAACCATCGATCTCGGCATCATCTCGCCGCCAGGCGAATCCGAGCCGCAACATTATTTCTGCTGCGTCGGAGGCCTTGGCCTCGACGCCGAAGCCACACGCCTTGCCAACCGCATGCCGCGCTGGCTCCGCGGCCATGGTGGCTATGCTCTCAGTCTGCCCCGCGCCCTGCTCGGGTTCACCGCCCACAAAACAAAAATCATCCAACCCGCCGCAGCTCAGCCGGAACGTTATGAAGTTTCTTTCGACGAGCGCACCTATCTCGTCGCTTTCGCCAACGCCCCAACCTACGGTGGAGGCATGAAGATCGCCCCCCACGCCACCCTGGACGACGGCAAACTCGACGTCTGCCTCATCCACGACATCAACAAGTTGAAATTATTTTGCCTGTTTCCGACGGTGTACTTCGGAAAGCATCTCAGCGTTCCGCAAGTGAAATATTTCCAGACCGCCCGCCTGCGAATCGAAACTGAAACTCCTCAGGACGTCTACGCCGACGGCGAATACGTCTGCCAGACGCCCATCGACATCAGCGTCGCTCGCAGCGTTTTACGAGTCATCGTCCCAGTCTCATGACGTCCCGATCACAAATTCCCGGCAATCGCTCGTCCCATCGCTTCCGCCTGGCTCACGCTGACTCCATTCGCCCGCAGGTCGATGCTCACCATCACATCCCCTTTGCGCATCATGAACCCCGATCCTCCAGGCACGATGTAAGCTTCGTCCCCGATGCCGTCGACCGGCGTCATCGTCTCCATCCCTGACACCGCCTTCATCGCGCCATGAGCCAGGCGCAAGGCCATCGCTCCGCCCTGCCAGGTGTATTCCACTGCCACCGTCTTGCTGCCGCCCGGTCCGTACTGATATTCGCAGGTGCTCATTCCGCGTTGCGCGAACGAAGAAACATGTTGCCCCAGCGCGGTGCTGGCCTCCGCGGCTGAAAGCATCGCACACGGCACGCGACTGCCCGTGTAAGCCGGAACGCTGCCGCCCATTTGCTCGGAAAATTGATGCGCTCGTTGCTTCACGCGATAAGCAACGTACAAGCAGCCTCCGCCCACCAGCAACACGAGAAACACAAAAATTCCCAGCACCACAAAAATCACCTTCACGGCCGTATTGCCGCCAGTCGAAGGCGCGGACGGCGAAACCGTGGGAGGCGCCGCAACCGTAGCCGTTGGCGTCGTTACCACAGGCGCACTTGGTGTCGCTACCTGCCCTCCTACCGCCGTGCCGCACTTATCGCAAAATCTTGCGCCCGCCCCAAGCGGCGCTCCACAATTCCCGCAAAAAGTTGCCATACCATCCCTCCCGAAATCGTATTGCCGATCAAAGCCGGACCCGAACCGGCCCCCTAGCAAACGACAGCTACAAAAGAAGCCGGAATCTTACGAACCTTTTGCCCTGTGGTCAACCACCATCGCATCATTCCCCGTGCGTTTCCCCTCGCTTTCCCCACCGCGACCGGCCAGATGGCTCCCCCGGTGCTAAACTACTCACATTCTTATGGCTGAAAACGGTCGTTCCCGCGTATGGCTCTGGGTGGTAATTGGAGGAGGCGCGTTCTTCCTCTTTGTCCTGGCCGTGTTCACTCTGGTTTACTTCACCCTGCACGCCGGGAGCGACGACAACTCCGCCCTCAGCGGATTCGGCGACAAGATCGGTGTCGTCGATCTCGAAGGAGTCATCCTCGATCCCAAGACCGTGGTCGGCCAGCTCAAAAAGTTTGGCGACGATGATTCCATCAAAGCCATCATCATTCACGTCAACTCTCCCGGCGGCGGAGTCGCCGCCTCCGAAGAGATCTATCGCGAAGTGAAGCGCCTGCGCGACGAAAAGAAGAAGAAAATCGTCGCCTCCATCGAAACCGTTGGCGCCAGCGGCGCTTATTACGTTTCCTCCGCCACCAATAAGATCTTCGCTGACAACGGCAGCGTGGTCGGCTCCATCGGCGTCATTGCCGAGTGGGTCAATTACGGAGACTTGATGCGCTGGATAAAGCTCAAACCTGAAATCCTGAAGGTCGGCGAATTCAAGGACACCGGCGATCCCACTCGCGAAATGACCCCCGCCGAGCGCGCCTACATGCAGTCGTTAATCGACAACATGTATGGACAATTTGTGCAGGCCGTCGCCGAGGGCCGCCACGCCAAATTCGACGACATCAAGTCCATCGCCGACGGGCGAGTCTGGACCGGGCAAGTCGCCCTCTCCATGCACTTGGTCGATCAGATCGGCGACTTCCAGGAAGCCGTACAGGACACCGCTAAGTCGATTGGAATCAAGGGAGAACCGACGCTTGTCCGGCCCGAAAAGAACCGTCAAAGCCTGCTCGATTTGATGTTTGGCGACGTCTCCCAATATCTGCCCACTCGCGAGAAGCTGATGGACAATCAGATCGGCTTTTACTACCTGTGGAAGTAACCGCCCAACCTGGGTTCGAGTCAGCATGAACCCGTGAGCGAAAAAGCCACTTGCGTACAACCCGTGTTATTTGAGAAGGTTATCTATACCCTGATGGTGGCTCGGGAGTCTGAACTGGCACATAGCCTCCACAATTCACACGCATAGCGACGGAGCGAAGAATGACAAAAGCCGACCTGATCGACGAAGTCTCGCAGCTGGCTGAACTTACCCGCAAAGACAGCGAAGTCATTGTTGAGACGATCTTTGACAGCATTGTGCGCTCGCTTCGCGTGGGCGACAAAATCGAAATTCGCGGCTTTGGCAGCTTCCGCACCCGTCAGCGCAAGCCTCGTGTCGGCCGCAACCCCAAAACCGGAGACCGCGTCGAAGTGCCGGCCAAGAAGATTCCCTTCTTCAAGCCCAGCAAAGAGTTGAAGGACCTGGTCAACACCGGATCGAACGAGCCCGTAGCCGCTCCGGCCCCCGCCCCGCCACCGTCGGTCTAGGCGCTCCAACTCGGCCCCGATAAAGCAGTTCGCCACTCACTTCTTTCTGATTAAATCAACCTATGTTCGCTCGCCGCATTCGTGTCGAATACGAAGACAATGGAAAACGCCTCCCCTGCCCCATGAAGTGGCTGGATAGCTTCTCCATGCGCAACTTCACCAACGCCACCGTATTCGACGACACCTTACCCGTCGCCGATGGCCGCATGGAAATAGGTAGAAATGTTCCCCTGGAAGAATTGAAGGCGGCGATGGAGGACTGGTTCCGCCGAAAAAGCTACCTCCCCAAAAACGCCACGCTATTTGTCACCCCAGAAAAATCCGAACCTGTTTCCCTCACTGCCCCTTAGTGCCCATGCTGGTCACAGCTTTTTCTAGCGTCCTTAGCGGCCGTTCTTAGCGCCCTTTGCGGTTAAGATGTTTCCCTTCCCTCCGCTCCCCAGTGTCCTCTGTGGTTGATGTTGCTGTTCTCCTTCGTGCCCCTTAGTGCCCTTCCTGGTTAAGCTCGTCGCTCTCCTTTGTGCCCTTAGTAGGAAAGCTTGTCTATTGCTGCGTCCAAAATTCCCGCCTCGAATCCCCTGTCAATCAACCGTCACTACCGACCCCGCGCCCCTGCCTGCTATCCTGACCCTGAACCCGGATGAAAGTCATTTATCAGCACCTCCCGCCCGTGGAGATCGGCGGGCGCAAGATCGTTGGCCGCCTCTTTTACACCTTGCTGGTGCTGCTCTCCGCCGCCATCGGCGCCGCCGCCGGACTTCTCCTCGTCTACTCCACCGACCTCCCGCAAGTCGATCAGCTGGAGCACTACCGCCCCAGCTCAATTACCGAACTCTACGACGACCAGAACCGCATCATCGGATCATTCGCCCTGCAGCGCCGCGTCGTCGCCAACTACAACGACTTCCCTGACGTCCTTCGCAATGCCCTCATCTCTATCGAAGACAAAGATTTCTACCGCCATTGGGGCATCAACGTCTGGCGCATCGCCGGCGCTGCCTACCGTGACATCGAATCCGGAGGCAAAGTTCAGGGCGCCTCCACGCTTACCATGCAGCTCGCGCGCAATCTGTTCTTGTCGCCCGACCGTTCCTTCCATCGCAAGATCGAAGAAGCTCTGCTCGCCATTCAGATCGAGCGCCGTTTCACCAAAGATCAAATCTTCACCCTCTACGCTAACCAGATCTTTCTCGGCTCCGGTGTCTACGGATTCGAAGCTGCTTCCGAGTACTACTTCAGCAAGCCCGCCAAGCAGCTCACCCTCGACGAAGCCGCGCTCCTCGCCGGACTTCCCAAGGCTCCCGGAAATTACTCGCCCATCAATCATCCCGACCGTGCTCTGCGCCGCCGCAATCTCGTCATCAACTCCATGATGGAAGACGGCAAGATCACCGCGCAGCAGGCCGCCGACGCCCGCAATCAACCGATCCAGCTCAAGCTCCAGCACGATCCCAATTCGCTCGCGCCCTATTTCGTCGAAGACATTCGCCGTTACCTTGAGAACAAGTACGGCAGCGACCAGGTTCACGAAGGCGGCCTGCGCGTCTACACCTCACTCGACATGGATCTGCAACGCGCCGCCAACCAGTCCGTGCTCGACGGCCTCGCCGCCTACGAGCGCCGTCACGGATGGAAGAATCATCTCGAGAACGTTCTTACCGAAAACGCCACCCTCGCCGCCTACCAGCATCCCGATTGGGACGACGAGCCCGAAGCCGGACACTACATCCACGCCCTGGTCACCGACGTCGCCGCCACCGGAGCCGCGCTCAAGTTCGGCCGCTTCACCAGTTCTCTTATTCAAGCCGACGCCGCATGGACCCAACAAAAATTATCGGAGATGCTAAAGCCAGGCGATCTGATCTACGTGAAGATCGTCTCGCTCACTCCTGACGGCAAAGCCAAAGTCAGCCTCGAACAGGATTCCGGAGCTCAAGGCGCGCTCCTCGCCATCGACAATGCCACCGGCGAAATCAAAGCCATGGTCGGCGGCCGCGACTTCGAGGAGTCCAAATTCAATCGCGCCACCCAGGCCCTGCGCCAGGTCGGCTCATCCTTCAAGCCATACGTCTACACCGCCGCAATTGATCAGGGCGCAAAGCCCGACGACACCATCGTCGACTTGCCCATCACCTTTCAAACCGCCTCCGGCCCCTACACGCCCCACAACTACGACGACAAATTCGAAGGCACCATCACCCTCCGCCGTGCCCTGGCCCAGTCGCGAAACATTCCCGCACTCAAACTCGCGGACAGCGTCGGCATCAAGACCGTCATCGATTACGCCCGCCGCTTCGGAATCACTTCTCCTCTACTCCCGTATCTTCCGGTCGCGCTCGGCGCCGCCGAAGTCACGCTCTTCGAACAAACTTCCGCCTTCAGCGTCTTTCCCAACGACGGAGTGCGCGTCACCCCGCGCTACATCAAGAAAGTCGAGGACTACGAGGGCCGCGTCCTCGAAGAAGATTATCCCGAAGTCAAAGACGTCATCAGCGCCCACACTGCTCGCATCATGACCTCCATGCTCCGCGAAGTCGTTCTCCATGGAACCGCAATTTCCGCCGCCGGCATGAAATATCCGATTGCAGGAAAAACCGGGACCACTAACGACTTCACCGACGCCTGGTTTGTCGGATTCTCTCCTGCCACTACAACTGGAGTCTGGATCGGCTACGACGAAAAGAAAACACTTGGTCCCAAAGAAAGCGGCGCCCGCGCCGCGCTCCCCATTTGGATGGATTTCATGAAAGTCGCGCTCGCCGGAAAAGATCCAGGAGACTTTCAGCCGTTACCCGAGGCCGGTGCTCCCTCGCTGGCGAAGAAAGTCGACACCCCCGACACCGCTCCCGCCGAAGAAGAAGCCCACTAGTCCCAAGTCTTGAGTGACACTCTCCAGTTTCAGGCTTTAGCGGCCGTCTTAGCACTTTTAGCGGCCGTTCTTAGCGCCCTTTGCGGTTAAGCCTCACCCGCCAGTCCTCAGTGTCTTCCTTAGTGATCCTTTGTGTCCTTAGTGGTAAAGCTTTTTTTGCTCTTCAAAACAGAAACTCACTTACCCGCCGCTCCAAAGCTTTCATCCAGAATCCGCACTGCCTCATCCACATCCGCCTTCGAAATATTCAGAGGAGGCGACATCCGTATGACGTTCCCGTAAAACCCGCCCTTGCCAATCAGCAGTCCCCGTTTCCGCGCCTCTTCCATCACCGCGTTCGTTCCCTTCGGCGACGGCTGTTTCGTCTCGCGATCCTCCACCAGTTCCAAAGCCAGCAGTAACCCCATCCCGCGCACATCCCCGATCAGCAAGTGTTTCTCTTTCAACTCATCCAGCTTCTGCCGGAAATACCCGCCCACCACATGAGCATTCGTTCGCAGATCATCTTCTTCAATCACATCGATGACAGCCTTCGCCGTCACGCTCGTCACCGGGTTTCCCCCGAAAGTCGAAATCGTCAATCCCTGAAACGCATCCGCAATTTCCGGACGCGCGATCGTCAGCCCCACCGGCACTCCGTTCCCCAATCCCTTCGCCGACGTAATAATGTCCGGCTCAACTTCCCAGTGCTCGATTCCAAACCATTTCTTTCCCGTACGCCCCCACGCCGTCTGCACTTCATCCGAGATGAACTCGCCGCCATACTGCTTCACAATGCTGAACGCCATCTTGAAATATTCTTTCGGAGGCGTGATAAATCCCCCCACCCCCTGGATTGGCTCCGCCAGAAACGCCGCAATCCGTCCCGAAGTCGAGAACTGAATCACGTTCTCCACATCCTTCACGCAAGCCACCTCACATGACGGATACTTCAGCCCCAGCGGGCAGCGGTAGCAATAAGGATTCATGGCGTGAACAATCCCTACCTCGATCGTTCCCTTCCGCCACGTATTCATCCCGGTCAGCCCCCGCGTCAGCGACGACCGCCCGCTATAGCCATGCCGCAGCGCCACCACTTCAAAATTCCCCGTATGCATGCGCGCCGACTGGATCGCCGTCTCATTCGCCTCCGTGCCGCTATTGGTGAAGAACGATTTCTTCAACGCTCCCGGCGTAATCTGCGCCAGCTTCTCCGCCAGCGTCACCATCGGCTCATTCGGAAAACACGTCGACACATGCTGCATCTTGTCAATCTGCGCCTTGGTCTTCGCAATCACCCGCGGATTGCAATGCCCCACGCTGATCGTCACAATCCCGCCGAAGAAATCCAGATACTTCTTTCCCTCCACGTCCCAAACGTGCTGCATCGACGCGTGGTCCATGGGTACAGGATCGGCAAAGTAATTCGTGACCGAGGGAAAGATGAATTCTTTTTGCTTGCGGTTGATCTCTTCGCGAGTAAGGTGAGTCTCACTAACCGGAATAGTCGCCATGATGATTCCTCAGACGATAAGCATAAACCAACAGAGATTTCTAAGGCGTGATCCATCCTGCCAGAACAGTTGCCCGACGCCCGTCACGAAGCCTTATGCGCCGTCTGCTGCGCCCGCCGCAGCCGCGCCACCACCAGCCGGATTTCATCATAAGTAAATTCCCCGGGCAACGATTCCTTGATCCCAGCCAGCCGCTCCGTCCCCACTCGCGCGCAAGCCGCCTCGATAATCGCCAACTTGTCTTGATCGACCCAGGCACTCTGAAATTCCACGTCGCCATTCTCCACCAGGCAAGCCACCGCGTTGATGACCGTCGACACCTGCCGCCCGCGCAAGTCCGCAATCTCTTGAAAGCTGTGCCCCGCCGAAAGCAAACGCAAAGTTTCCGCTGCCGGTTTCGCAATCTTCTGCGGCACCTCGGCGGCCCGCGCCCCCTCCTGAAATCGCTGTAGAACTTCCAGGATCTCCTGCCCGTACGTTTCAATCTTTCGCTCCCCAAATCCTGAAATTCCCCGCAACTCGCCCAGGCTCTTCGGACGTACCCGGCACACTTCTTCCAACGCCGTGTCATACATCACGATGAACGCTGACACCCCACGCTCCCGCGCCTTGCTCCGCCTCCACTCCCGCAAGTAATCGCTCAACTCCACATCCATCCCGGTAAGGCCCGTAGGTCTGCGCGCCGGCTCTGTGTCCGCCACCTCTTCTGAGCGCCGTCTCTTGCTTGAACCCGATTTCCCGATCGGCTTGGTCAGCCAGTCCGACTCGCATCCACACACGTCGCACGATCCGCATGAACTCCACTTCGGAGTCTCTCCAAAATGCATGCAAATCTGGTGATGCCGGCATTTGCTCGACTCCACGAACCGTCGCACGATGTGGTACCGGTCCCACGCCCGGTCTTTTTCAACTGGGTCCGAAATCTGATCGTTGAAATAAGCCAGCAGCCCCGCATCCCGCGCCTGCCACAGCAAAATGCAGTCCGCCGGATTCCCATCGCGCCCCGCCCGTCCCGCCTCCTGGTAATACTGTTCAATCGATTTCGGCAGCGACAGATGAATCACCGCGCGCACATCCGCTTTATTGATTCCCAGCCCGAACGCGATCGTTCCCACCAGCACCCGCACTTCGTCCGAACTCCATCGCTCCTGGTTGCGCTTGCGCGTCTCCGCGTCCATCTTCCCGTGATACGCCACCGCAGCAATCCCGTTCTCCTCGAGCGCGTCCACTGTCTCTTCCACCCGCTTGATGGTCGGCGCGTAAACGATCACATTGCTCTTCGCATAAGACCGCAACGCCCGGACCAGCAACGCCCACTGTGCCCGTTCGGATTCGCACTGCCGCACCATGTAGCGCAAATTCGCCCGGTGAAAGCTGGCAATGTATCTGTGTGGATCGCGCAGTTGCAGCTGCTTCAGAATGTCGTGTCGAACCTGCCGGGTTGCGCTGGCCGTAAAGGCCGCAATCGGTTGCTCCGGAAAATTCGTCCGCAGGCTGCTCAACTGCCGGTACTCCGGACGAAACTCATGCCCCCATTCGGAAATGCAGTGCGCCTCATCAATCGCAAAAAACGCCACCGGCACGCTCTTGAGCCATGCCACCGTGTCCGCTCGCGCCAACCGCTCCGGCGAAAGATACAGAAGCCTGTACTCTCCCGCGCGCGCTTTTTTCATGACCTCATTTTGATCGTCGCGTGGTTGGAAACTATTCAGTACCGCCGCCGGGATTCCCATCTGCGCCAGTTGCATCGCCTGATCTTGCATTAGCGCAATCAGCGGCGAGATCACGATCGCCGTCTTTCCCGACACCAGCGCCGGCAACTGGTAACACAACGATTTTCCTCCGCCCGTCGGCATAATCACGCACGTGTCATGCCGCTCCAGCAGGCTTCGCACAATGCGCTCCTGCATGGGACGAAACAGGCTGTATCCCCAATACCGCTGCAGCGCTTCGTGAAGCTCGTTTTCTGAAATCGTTTCCGGCACGATTGCCCAGTATACGGAATGCCTCGTCCACAGACCGTGACGCGCTACATTCCTGCAATCGAGAATTCAAAGAGGGACGCTATAATCGATCACGCCCCATGAAATCCTTCTTTCGCTTCGCCTTGCTGGCGCTGGTGTTGCTGGTAGTGGCGCTGGTCTCCGCGCTCACCGCCATGCGCTTCGCCATTCATGGACGCGAGACGAAGGTTCCCGATCTGGTTGGAAAAACTCCCGCCGAAGCTCGTCATCTCGCCGAAACCAACGGTTTTGACTTCGAAGTCGAGCGCCAATTCTTCAGCGCCACCGTTCCTGAAGGAAAAATTCTCTCCCAGGTTCCGACTGCCGGCACTCTGATTCGCCGGGGCTGGCAGCTTCGAGTTGCCGAAAGCCTTGGTCCCCAGCGAGTGCAGATACCGAGTGTGATGGGGGAAAGCGAGCGTGCCGCCGAACTCAACATCCGCCGTCGCGGGTTGGATATGGGCAGCGTCGCCGAAATCACTTTACCTGCCGCGACCGCCAATCTGGTTTTGGCGCAGAGTCCTCCGCCTAACGCCAGCGGAGTCGCCACTCCCAAAATCAGTTTGCTGACCGGACAGCCCGCTCCGCCCGCCGCTTACGTCATGCCGAGTTTCGTGGGTCAAACGTTGGGCAACGCTTCCCTCGCCATCAAAAACGCCGGCTTCCAACTCGGCCACGTGAATGTCACCGCTCCGCCGCCCGCTCCGCCAGTGACTCCGCCTCCCAACAACTCTCTACCGGCGAACTCGACCCCAACGCCCCTAGCCTCCGCAACTCCACCGCCGCCTCTGGCAACGCCACTACCAACCAGTGTGATCGTCTCTCAAACTCCACCGGCCGGATGGAAGATCACCGCAGGCAGCACCATAAATTTCGAAGTGAAATAAACGCAGAACTTCCAGGCAGAACCTAACCATCAACTCGTTCCAGGATCGCCGCGAAAAATCCCTCACCAGGATTCGCCCCAGGAATCGTTCGCAAGTATTTTCCTCGCAGCATCGCGTTCGGATCGCCCACCAACTCCCCATCCTTGCGAAGCCGCTCCAACTCTTCCCGGCAATCCACTACCCGAAACGCTGCATTCCCCGCCAGAGCTTGCTCCACCACTTCTTCGTTCTCTTCCGGCTCCAGCGAGCAAGTCGAATAAATAACCCTCCCGCGCGGCGCGGCCTGTGCCATCGCCGACCGCAGAATGGCAATCTGCCGCGTCTGCAAATCCGCCAGATCTTCCAGTCGCAGCCGCCACTTGATCTCCGGATTGTGCGCCAGCGTCCCGGTTCCCGAGCAAGGCACATCCGCCAGCACCCGCTCAAACCCGCTCGCGAAAGGGAGTGCGCAAGCATCCGCCGCCATCACGCGAACGTTCTTGTCTTTCACCAGTCTTGCCAGCAACCGCGCTCGTTGCGGATACAGTTCCGCCGCAACCACCGTCGATTGCGGATTCTGCTGCGCCAGCACCCGAGTCTTCCCTCCCGGAGCAGCGCAGCAATCGAGCAAACTCGACGCCTTTCCCGCCAGCAATGCCACCAACTGCGAAGCTTCGTCCTGAATCGCGATCTGCCCCGAACGATATTGCGGAGTGTGCGTGATGTCTCCCGACACAACTCTGCGCGCAGAAGCCAGCACTTTCCCCGGCGCCAGCCGGATCCCCGCATCGCTTAACTGACCTTCAACTCCAGCCTCCGAAATTCGAATTGCCATTTCAGGATGCCGCTGGTCCGCCTCGCAAATGGCCCGCGCCACTTCGATCCCGTAGGCTTTCGTCCACCGCTCCACCAGCCACGTCGGATGAGCCGACATTCTCGCCAGCTCCTCCACCCCGCTCGCTGCTCCAATGGAAGAAGCTTCCCGCGGCTGCTTGGCCAGTTTTCGCAGGATTGCATTCGCGAACGGCACCGCCGACCGTTTTCGCGCCCGCTTCACCAGGTCCACACTCTCATTGACCGCCGCGTGCTGCGGCACCCGATCCAGAAACATGAGTTGATATGCGCCCAGCCGCAACGCCGTCAGAACTTCCGCATCCAGCTTCGCCAACTTTTGCGACGACTCTGCCGCAATCAAATCGTCCAGCACCGAGAGCCAGCGCTGCACCCCCATCACCAGCTCTGTAGCCAGGCCATGATCCGCGGGAGAAAGTTTTTCGTACTGGCCCGAGTGAAGAAGCTCGGTAGCGTAGGATTTTTCGCGGTCAATTCGCAGCAGAATTTCGTAAGCGGCAACCCGCGCTGGAGAAACAGCCATACTTAAACGCCGAGCTTCCCGCCGGTTTGCGGACGGTAGCCCTGAATGAATGCCTTCGCCGGCATGCGCTTCTTGCCCTCAGGTTGCACTTCCATTAACTCCAAGGCAGTCCGGCCGCCGCAACCCACAATCATCCTGTCTGGTTCGACCAGTAGTTCCGCCGCACCTACCTGGCGCTCGCTAATCTGAGCTTGCCATACGTTCAAAGTCTTGCCATGGAAAGTCGTGAAAGCTCCCGGCCACGGCTGAAACCCGCGTAACCGGTTCAGCAGTTCGCCCGCCGTCAGACCAAAATTCATTCGCCCGTCTTCTTTATTCAGGATCGGCGCCAGGGTCGCCTGCGAATCGTCCTGAGGACGCGCCTGCACCGCACCCGCCTCCATGCCTCGCAACGTCTCCACCATCAAAGCTCGGCCCCGATCAACTGCCAGCCGTGGTCCCACCGTCTCCGAAGTGTCGCGAGCCTCAATCGGCATTTCCTGCTGCAACAGAATGTCCCCTGTATCCAGCCCTGCATCGATCCGCATCGTCGTCACGCCCGTCATCGATTCCCCGCGCGCAATCGCCCACTGGATCGGCGCTGCCCCGCGATATTTCGGCAAGAGGGACGCATGCAGATTGATGTTCCCCAGCCGAGGCAGGTCGATCATCCACTGCGGAATAATCCGCCCGTATCCCACCACAATAATCGCGTCCGGCCGGATATCTTCAAGCCGTCCGCGAAACTCCCCATTGTTCTTGATCTTCTCCGGCTGCGTGATCGGCAACTCCAATCGCAGAGCCTCCTCCTTCACCGGAGAATAAGCCGTGGCCATACCCCGCCCTCGCGGCCGGTCTGGTTGAGTCACCACCAGAGAAACGCGAAGTCCCGATTCCACCAGCTTGGTGAGCGTGGGTACTGCGAACCGCGGAGTGCCACAGAAAACGAGATTGAGAGAGGAAGACATTCAGAATTGAGCAAATGCGCAATCGGGCAATTGAGTAATTGAGCACGGCGAGAGGCGCTTCAATTCTCCAATTACCAAATCGCTCAACAACCCAATCTCTCTACCACTCCCCCGCCTTCATCAGCTTCTTGATTTTGCGCTTCATCAAATCTCGCTTCAGCGCGCTGATGTGACTGATGTAGAGCTTGCCGTTCAAGTGATCCGTCTCATGCAGGAAGGCGCGGGCCAGCAGTTCTTCGCCGGTCTTCTCGTACCATTTGCCATTCACATCCTGCGCGCGAATCGTCACCTTCTTGGGACGCGTCACCGGCTCGCGAAATTCCGGAATGCTCAAGCAGCCTTCCGACTGCGTGTGCTTGCCCTCGGTGCGAATGATCTCAGGATTCGCCAGCACCAGTTTCGCATCCGGATCTTCCTTAAAAGTCACGTCGATGACCGCCAGCCGCTTCGAAATGCCGATCTGTGGCGCTGCCAACCCCACGCCCTTGGCCTCGTACATCGACTCGAACATATCCTCGACCAGCTTCTTCAGCTCGTCATCAAACGTAGTGACCGGAGCAGCCGCCTTCTCCAGTACCGGATTTCCAAACTTCACGATGGGATAGATCATTCCGTTTTTCAGTTTGCCTGTTGTGTAAATTAGAAACGCCCAACCGCCCCGTAACCGCCGCGCCAGCTAGAAATTCTTCAGCTGCGCCAGATACCCCTCGTAATTCCGATGAAGCTCTACCATTGAATCGCCGCCGAATTTTTCTAGCGCCGCGCGCGCCAGCGTCAGCGCAACCATCGCTTCCGCCGCCACCCCGGCCGCCGGAACTACGCAAACATCCGATCGCTCGTACGCCGCCTTTACTGGCTCCCGGCTCTCAAAGTCCACCGACTGTAGCGGACGCCGCAATGTCGATATCGGCTTCAGATATCCCCGAACCCGAATCTCTTCGCCGTTCGAAACTCCACCCTCAATGCCGCCCGCATTGTTCCGGTTTCGCGTAAATCCGCTGAATCCCGCCGCCTTCTCATATCCTATTTCATCGTGGACCGCCGACCCCGGCGAACCCGCCGCTGTGACCCCGGCGCCAATTTCTACCGCCTTCACCGCTTGCAACGACATCACTGCCGCCGCCAACAAGGCGTCCAGCCGTTCGTCCCACTGTACATAAGTCCCGAGTCCCGGGGGCACCCCATGCGCCACCACCTCAAAAACTCCGCCCACCGAATCTCCCGTCCTCAAAACCTTGTCGACTTCTTCCTTCATCCCGGCCTCGGCCGCCGGCACTGCACAGCTCAGCAGGATCTCTTCCTTTTGGCTCACGGAAACAATTTCCGGCCACGACACCTCTTCCTTCAACGCCACCGCGCCCACCGCCACCACGTGGCTCAAAACTTCAATCCCCAATTCTCGGAGCAGCAATTTGCCCAGCCCGCCAATCGCCACTCGCGCCGCCGACTCTCGCGCCGACGCCCGTTCCAGCACATACCGCGCTTCCGAAAAATTGTATTTCAGTGCCCCGGCCAGGTCCGCATGCCCCGGACGCGGCGACCCTACCCGCTTGAACTTCGCCCGATCGCCCTCCTCCACCGGCAGCGATTCCGTCCAATTCTTCCAATCCTTGTTTTCCAGCAGGATTGCGATCGGCGACCCAATCGTGCACCCGTGTCGCACTCCGGACACGATATGCGCCCGATCCTGCTCAATTTTCATCCGGCCGCCACGCCCATAACCTTGTTGCCGGCGCCACAATTCCCGGTCCAGAAAGCCCTGATCCACCTTTAACCCGGCTGGCAGGCCGGAAATAAAGGCCACCAAGGCCTCTCCGTGAGACTCCCCTGCAGTGTGGTAACGCAGCATCGCTAATGGATTGTATACGATACAGCGGGCAAACCCTGCACCTTACATCCCATCTAACCCGCTGCTGAAGGGGTCTGGGGCGAAGATGACTGTGTCTCCACGAGTTTCCGCGAAGCGCTCCAGAGCCGTCCCGGCGAAAACGTCTAGGCTTGCTTCTGAGGAACCTTCCCGCCATCTTTTGCGCGCCCTCGAGGAAGAACGCAAACGCATTAGCCGCGAATTACACGACGAAACCGGCCAGGGACTCATGGTTCTTCGCCTTTATCTCAGCATGCTTGCCGATGAAGTGAAGAGCCGGGGGTCACTACAAAAGATCTCCCAAGCAACTGAGTTGCTCGACCGCACCATCGGAGACCTGCGTAGAATCATCGCCCGCCTCTCTCCCCGAGTCTTGGAAGAGTTAGGGCTCGTGACCGCTATTCGCAAGGAGGCCCGGGAACTCAGCAAGAACAAGGGCATGAAGGCGGATTTGACGCTGCCCAAGGCCTTGGCCGCAGGCGATTACGACGTCCATGTCGCCTTATACCGGTCGGTCCAGGAGGCCTTGCATAACGTGGCCAAGCACTCTAAAGCGACGAAATTCGAAGTCGTGTTGGAGGAAACGCCTGACCGCCTCCGTTTGCTGGTTCACGATGATGGAATCGGCTTCGTCAAGAACGCAAGGTCGCGTCAACACAGTTTTGGCTTAGTCGGAATGCGCGAACGAATCGCAGCGCTGGGCGGCGAAGTTCGCATCAATTCCGCGGGTGGTCGCGGAACCACCTTGGACATCGTGGTTCCGGTCAAAAGCCCTGAGGCAATCGCGCAATCGGACACCCAGGGAGAAGTTGTCCCGTTTGTCAAACGTACGGTATCGCACAAAGCGGGTTAGTTTGGAGCAACTTAAGGGGCCTATGTCGATCAGATGTCTCATTGTTGACGATCACACACTGTTCCGCGAAGGATTGCGTCGCGTCCTCGAAAGCGAACCCGACTTGGAGGTTGTGGGCGAAGCTGGCGACGCCGTCGGCGCGCTTGAACGCGTTCGCGATCTTCATCCCAATGTCGTGTTGATGGACATCGGAATGCCCGGCATGTCGAGTTTCGAAGCCGCCCGGCTGATGGAACGCGAGTCCCCGTCAAGCCGTCTGATCTTCCTCACCATGTATGAGGACGAAGAATACCTACTGCAGTGCTTGGACGTCGGAGCGTATGGATACATCCTGAAAGACGCTCCCGCCCCTAAACTTATCGGCGCAGTCCGCGATGTATACCAAGGCCGGAAATATCTTAGCCCGCAAGTTCTGGGTAAGTTAGTGGATGATTTTCGCTCGCGTTCCCAGGGCGCTCGTGGTCAGGTCCGGGGCGCAACCCTTACCCCGCGCGAGCGCGAAGTCGTAAAGATGATCGCTGAAGGAAATTCCGTCAAAGAAATCGCCCAGCTTCTCGGCCTCAGCATTAAGACCGTTGAAGCCCACAAGTTCAATCTCATGCGCAAGCTGGACATTCACAATAAAGCCCAGCTGGTGACCTACGCTATCCAGAAGAAGATCGTTAAAATGCCCAGCGAAGCTTCCTGACGCGGCCCTCGCAGTCACTTCTTCGCTGCGGTCTGCGTCACTTTTTCTTGTGCTAATTCCGCTTTGAACTTCGCCGCCTGCTCCGGCTGCTGCAGTGCGTCGTACTCCGCCGCCAGATCTGTCCGCGCCGCGTGCACAAACGTTGTCGCCGGGTTCGACTGCTTGATCATGACGTTGTATCCGGCTAGTGTTTCCACCACAGCCTCCGAGAACCGCTTCTCCCGCAACAGCGTTCGCCCCAACTTGATCCGCGCAATTCCCACATTCAGATGATCCGGAGAAAGCGCCTCCGAATATCGCCGGATCGCGTCTCTATACAACGGCTCGGCTCGCGCATAATCCTTTTCCGCCATGTAAACGCTCGCCAGATTCGACTGTGCCAGCGCAATCAGATAGTGATGATCCCCGTAGATCTCCCGGTAGATGTCCCCGATCCGCAGAAAACTTGCTTCTGCTTCTTTATACTGATCGCGCTGCAGCGCCACCGCCCCCAATTCATTCAGCGAAGCCGCCACCGACGGATGCACCGGTCCATAAATCCGCTCTCGAATGGCTAGCGCCTGTTGAAATAAATCCTTTGCCTCATCGAACCGGTTCTGAAATTCCAGAGACCGTCCCAGCGTATTGAAGCTCGTCGCCACCCTCGGATTGTCCTTGCCGTAGTACGCCTCATTGATCTCAAGCGCTTGCCGGTTGAACTTCTCCGACTCCGTGTAGTACCCCAAGTCCTGCTGCACTCCGGCCAGATTGCCGTAATCGTCCGCCACCAGCGGATGCCGGTCTCCATAAATTTGCCGGTGCATCTCCAGCACGCGCCGGTAAAGTGAATCCGCAATTTTGTAATGACCGTCGAGATAGTGCGCGTCCGCCAGCGACGACAGGCTCGTCGCCAGGTCGGCATTCTGTGCGCTTCCGTCCGACTGCAACTTCACCACCGCGTCCAGAACTTGAATCGCCTGGTCGTACTGCCCGCGATCCACCAGCACCTTCCCCAACGCCGCCTCTGCCTTCATCGCCGTCGGATGGTTTGGCGGCAAACGCCGCTTGTCGATATCGACGCCCTGCCGAACCAGTTTCTCCGCTTCCTCCAGCTTTGCCTGGTCGTCCCGCAACAATCCCAATGCCACCAAACTCTCCGCTGCTTCCGGGCTGTCCGCCCCAAACAATTTCTGCCGCTGTTGCAGCGCCGAAGTCAGAAGTGGTTCGGCCTTATCAAATTTCCCCAGCTTCTGATAAATATCCCCGAGATTTTGATAGAGCTCTGCCTGCACTTTCGGATCGTTATTCAGACTCTGCGCCTCTTGCACGCCGCGATCCAGCAAAGTCGAAACCAGCAAGGTATCCGACGGTCCTGCCGCCTGGTCTCCCCCTTGAAACAGATTCGTCATGAAGTGCTGAATTCTCTGCGTGCGCGCCGCTTCCGCCAGCGCCGCATTGCGCGCCGTCGCCAACCGCACCGTAAAGAATGTCACCAGGCCGATGACGATCAGAAACACCATCGTCGCCACCGCCACCGCTCGTTGGTTGCGGCTCACGAACTTCCGGAGATGGTAGAGCGCCGAATCCGGTCGCGCTTCGAGCGGCTCTCCTTTCAGATAATGATCGACATCTCGAATCAGCGCTTCCACCGACCGGTAACGCCGCGCCGGATCCTTATGCATCGCTGTCAGGCACAAAACATCCAGATCGGCCCAGGCCGCCCGCCCCAACTGCACCGTGCTACCGGCCACCGCCGAAGGTTTTTCCGGCTCCCGTTGCACAATCAGTGTCGCCGCCTCCGCCGGAGTGCATCCCGACAAATCAAATGGCAATCGCGAAGCCAACAACTCGTACAGAACCACTCCCAACGAATAAACGTCCGTGTGGATTCCAACCCGCTCGCCACGCACCTGCTCCGGCGCAGCATACGCCGGAGTCATCAGGCGCAGCCCGGTCCGCGTCTGGTCCATCGGCGCATCCAAGGCTTCGAGCTGTTTCGCAATACCGAAATCCAGCAACCGGATCGTCCCGTCGTCCTTCACCAGAATGTTCGAGGGTTTTAGGTCGCGATGAATCACCGCGTGCGAGTGCGCGTACTGCACGGCTTCGCACACCGAACGAAATAGCTGCAGTCGCTCCCTGATCGGCGAGTCATGCCGCTGGCAATACTCCGTCAGCGCCACCCCCTCCACATACTCCATGACAAACCACGGAGTCCCATCGCCCAGCGTATCGGCGTCGTAGAGTCGCGCAATTGAAGGATGCGTTAGTTGTGCCAGAGTTCGCTGTTCGGCTGTGAACCGCTCCCGCCGCGCCGGAGAGAGCCACGCATCCCGCAAGACCTTGATCGCCACCAGGCTGCCCAGATCGCTGCGCTCAGCCAGATACACCACACCCATTCCGCCCTCGCCCAGCGGCCGCTGAATGTGATATGGACCAAATTCTTTGATTCCGGAAAGAAACAACGACGGATTGTTATCCAGAGTTTCCTGCGCCACATGCGCCAGGTCGCGGTCCAATAAAGATGATCCCCGGGCATCTTCTTTCAGCATGGCAGACACATCTGCCATCAATTCGGAATCACTCCCGCAGGCATTCTTCAGGAACGATTGCTGCTCACCCGCAGGCAAGTCGGCCGCGTCGTGAAACACAGTCTGGATTCGTTCCCACCGCTCCCTGTCCATGCTCCCCCAACCTGGCTCCCTTAGTGCTCCTTAGTGTCCTTGGTGGTGATCGCCTTTTGTTTGCCCATCCCACGCTGTCTGCGAAAGTAGTTTTCACCGCCCTTGCCGAAGCTCATTCGCCAGCCAGGCTTTCGCCGCCCGCCAATCCCGCAGAATCGTCGCTTCCGATACTTCTAGCAACTGCGCGGTCTCGCTCACATCCAGACCGCCAAAGAACCGGCTCTCCACCATCATCGCCTGCCGCGGCTGTATCCGCGCCAGCTCCTGCAGTGCCGTATCCAAGGCAATCAGTTCCTGGCCACAAGGCGCCATCCCGTCTTGCGAATCGTCAAACACTACCACCGCAACGCCTTCGCCGCCGCCGCGTTTCTGCGCGTTGCGCCGGCGCGCCGCCTCCACCAAAACTTGCCGCATGGCTCGCGCCGCGATCCTCTTGAAATGCAATTGGGACGTTGTCGCAAAGTTTGGAGAATTCGCCAACTTCACCCACGCCTCATTCACCAGGGTCGTAGGACTCAGCGTCGCTCCTGGAGCGCTGCGCTTCACACTCGACGCCAGCCGCCGCAGTTCCTCGTAAGTCACGCTAAACAGTTCGTCGAGCGCGTGCCGCTCGGCCACCGTTTTCCCCAACCCGCTCAATTCTTCGCTGTCCGAGAACCAAGAATTTTCAAACGCCATGACGGTTTTTGCCCCGCTTCTGCGTAATGCGTAGTGGATGCCGGCTACGGGGAGCCGACTGGGGGAGGAGTCAGGAAAGCCCACATCTTTCCTGGGATTCGAATGCTACCAGTCAGCCACGCACCTTGCAATTAAAACCCACTCGCCGTCGCGCGACATAAGAAATCAAAGGAGTTGCTATGAAACCCAAGGTTTTGCTCGCACTGGTAGTCTTTACTACTTACTTTCTTCTCGTTCCCTCCGCGTTCGCTGCTTGGGGAAATTTCAAAAACATGGGTAAGACCCCCAGCGTCGGAGAGCCATCCTGCGCCTCACTCGGATCCAAAAACGTCGTCTGCGTTACCCGCAGCCAACAAAATACTCTCATGGTGAATCAGTACACCAACAACGCCTGGGTCGGTTGGACCAACCTTCCCGACGTCGTCGGCTCCGATCCCAATTGTCTTAGCGACGGCTCGGGCAACATCATCTGCGCCGTCGAAACCGTCTCTAGTACGTTGGCCGTGACGGTTTTCAACGGGAAGAATTGGGGCGCCTTGGTAGATTCCTCTGGCCAGATCAGTTCCGCTCCCAGTTGTGGACTCGTCCACAACGGAAAAATTCTCTGTGCTGCTCGTAGTCTGACTGGAAATCTCACCGCATCCGCATTCTCCGCCGGTAAATGGGGCAAGTTCATCACCAACACAGCCATGCTCACCTCGGGTCCCGGTTGCGCCGGCGATAGCGATGGCGACGTCATCTGCGTCATGAATGCCATCGCCAGCGCCAACAACAACACCATCGTCGCCAACCGCTTCAACGGCACCAAGTGGGACGGATTCCTCACCCTGCAAGGCAGCGTCAGCGGATCGAACCCGAGCTGCACTCCCTTGGGTGTCAAGGGACAGGTCGTCTGCTTTGATCGGGCCGACAACACCGCCATCTATCGCAACATGTTCAAAAGTGGAATTTGGCAGAACAGCAACTGGACCGGTTGGGGCGCCATCACCGGCGCGGAAGTCGGTCCCACTTTCAGTTGCGGCATGCCATCTGCCGGAACCCTCGCCTGTGCCGCCCATAGTCTGGCCGACTCCTTTATGTACGGAGCGACCTTCGACGGCACCAACTGGAGCTCGTTCACCAAGATCGGGACCAAGCCCATCTTCGCCGGCCCCGGTTGCACCCAATACTCCGCCGGGCAGGTCATCTGTTCGGCCGTCGGACTTAACACCCAACCGGTCAGCGTAACCGGACCTTAATCATGGGTGATACGCGCAAAGGCCGCGCCAGACCTGGGTTCGCGCGGCCTCTGTCGCTTTCACAGTCCTTAACTTTTTCTGTTTTGCTTTGCATTCTGTGGTACAGTTTCAGCCTTTTGACACTCCCCAGGAAGCTTTGCCGGATCGAGCGCACCCCCTGCGCAATCCCTCCGGTCCGATCGCGCCATACGTCTTCAGCTAGGAGAAAGTCATGCAAGCCAAGAACGTTCAACGGTTCCAAAGTCTCGCACTGCTCGTCGTCCTTTTCGTCGCCGGTACCGTCGCACTCCACGCCCAGACCTACACTGTGCTCTACAACTTCGCCACCACCTCGTGTGATCCCATAACTCCGAGTAATGCCGGCATCATCGCCCAGGGACGCGACGGCAATTTGTACAGTTCCTCGCCTGGCGGCGGCTGCCCCGTCAATGGCGCCGTCTTTAAGGTCACCCCCAAAGGAAAGATGACCGTGTTGCATAGCTTCAACGGAGGCACCGACGGCTATGGCCCCTTCAGCGGCCTCACCCTCGCACTCAATGGCGATTTCTGGGGCACCACCGAAGGCGAAGACTTCAACGCCGGAGCCATCTTCAAGGTCACCACCTCCGGCAAAGAGACCAATTACAGCAACGTCCTCGGCGGCACCAACGGAGCCAACGGCGGCCAGCCCTTCTCGCCGCCGGTTTTGGGTTTTGACGGCAATCTTTACGGCACAACTTCCGCCAACGGCATCCGCACCAAATGCACCTATGGCGACAGCGGTTGCGGAGTCATCTATAGAATCACTCCTTCCGGCTCGTTTAAAGTCCTCTACACCTTCGATCAGACCAACGGCGCGAATCCTTACGACCCTCTCTTTCTCGGCAACGATGGCAATTTCTACGGAGCCGCCTCCGTTGGAGGATCCGTCGGCAACAGCTTCAAAAACTCCGGAGTCATCTTCCGCGTCACCCCTGAGGGCAAGTACAAAGTCCTCTATGTCTTTTGCTCGGTCAGCCAGTGCTACGATGGCGCCAACCCTATCGGAGGCGTGATTCAAGGCACCGACGGCAACTTCTACGGAGCCACCAGCAGCGGCGGAACCCACCTTTACTCCAACTACTTCAGTGGCGTTGTCTACAAACTCACGCCCTCCGGCAAACTGACCGTCCTCTATAACTTCTGCAATGTGCAGAACTGTACTGATGGCGGCACTCCCATTGCCGGCTTGGTCCAAGGCACAGACGGCAACTTCTACGGAACCACCTCCAGCGGCGGCAGCGGTTATGGCACCATCTTCCAGATCACGCCCAAGGGCAAATATACCGTCCTTTACACGTTCAGCCTCGCCACCGGCGGGATCCCCAAAACTACGCTGGTTCAAAACACCAACGGCATCCTCTACGGAGACACCGTCGCCGGCGGCAACGGCAATAAAATCAATTGTGGTGGAAATCGTTGCGGCGTCTTCTACAGCCTCAACGCCGGACTCAAGCCCTACGCCGGACTCGTGAACTGGTGGGGCGCCGTCGGAGATACCATCGAAATCCTCGGCCAGGGTCTGAAGGAAACCACCGCAGTCTCGTTTAACGGAACTCCCGCAACCTATACCATCGTCTCCGACACGTACCTCACTGCGCTCGTTCCCTCCGGCGTCACCGGCGGTCTCGTCACCGTCACTACCAGCGCAGGCACGCTCACCAGCAATCGCAAGTTCCGCGTGCTCCCCGGCATCCAGAGCTTCTCGCCGACCAGCGGCCCTGTCGGCACGCCGGTCACCATTAACGGCAGCAATTTTACGGGAGCGACCAAAGTGACCTTCGGAGGTGTCAGCGCCACCACGTTTCAAAGTGGTTTCTGACATCGAGATCACCGCTAACGTTCCTACCGGAGCCAAGACCGGAAAAATCCAGGTCACCGCTCCCCTCGGAACCGCCACCAGCGCCACCAACTTTACCGTGACCCAGTAGATCGAAGCTCTACTTGGTTCCGTTCGGATAGACGAGAATCTTGCTCGACTCGCCGGTCTTCAGCCGATCCATTGCCTTGGAGAAATCCTTCATGGCGATGCGATCGGTGATCACCGGATGCAGATCCAGCTTTCCCTTCTTGAGCAACGCCGTCATCTGGTACCAGGTCTGGTACATGCGACGGCCGTTGATTCCCTGAATCGTGATGCCTTTGAAAATAATGTCTTCGGAGAAATTCAGCGAGATTGGTTTGGAGGTCAGCCCGAGAAGAGAAATCCGTCCGCCGCGTCGCACGATGTCGAAGGCTGTTCGAATGGCGTCCGGATGCCCAGCCATCTCCAGCACCACATCGACGCCCAGTCCTCCGGTCTTCTCCATCACCACGTCCCGCGCATTCTCTTTTGACGGGATCGATGATGACGTCCGCCTTCATCTGCTTGGCGATGTTCCGGCGATGCTCGTTCACCTCAACCGCAAATACCTGCGCCGCGCCCACCGCCCGCGCCACCGCAATCGAAAACAATCCAATCGGCCCGCATCCTGTGACTGCCACGGTCTTAGCCGCAATCTCGCCCGCCAGCACGGTATGGACCGCATTCCCCAGCGGATCAAGAATCGACGCATATTCCTGCGGAATCGCCGGATCGAGTTTCCAGATATTCGACTCCGGAATCACCACATATTCCGCAAACGCTCCGTCCGCATCGACGCCAATGATTTTCACGTTCTGGCAGATGTGCGCTTCCCCGGTGCGGCACTGAAAGCACTTGCCGCAAGCCACGTGCATCTCCGCCGAAACAAAATCGCCTTCTTTTACGCTGGTGACTTCGTCGCCGAACGCCACCACTTCCCCGCAAAACTCGTGCCCCGGAATGAGCGGCGGATGAATCCGTCCCTGCGCCCATTTGTCCCACTCGTATATATGAAGATCGGTGCCGCAGATCGAAGCCACTTTCACTTTCACCAGAACGTCATTCCGCCCGTACGCGGGAACCTTCACTTCCCGGATCTCCGCTCCGGGAGCAGCCTCCGGCTTCACCACCGCAAGCATGGTTTTCTCCATCGAGTCACCTTATAAGAGCAAAGTAAGAAACAAAACTCTTGATTCTACCACCCGATGGCACCGGACCCCCTCTCCCCTATCTGAGGGCTCGGACTCGTGCTCGTAGAAGTTTTTACGATTGGCTCGCCTGTCTGCGCCAGAGCGGTACTGACCGACAAAGCCGAGAAGCAAAAGACAAGAAGTAAACGGAGTGAGCTACGGTAAGATATCGCCGGAATATGCATCGAGTGACCTCCCAAGCCTAAATTATTTCACGAGGTGGCCCATTCATTCGCGTTCTGTGCGAATGAGTGGGGCAAAGATGCCGTTCGCACAACGAACTTAGGTTCATTCATCACAGAACTCGTACCGCAACACCGCTAACCTGCTATCGTGCCCGGTCGTCTTAATCGATACTATAGCGCGAAACACCTGCACTTCATTACCTGCAGCTGCTACCATCGGCTGCCCATGCTGGGCACGCCCGAGCGCCGCGATTTGTTTTTACAAGTTCTGGAACAAACGCGACAGCGATACCACTTTGTATTCGTCGGCTATGTGGTGATGCCCGAGCACATCCATCTCCTCATCAGCGAGCCGGAGCAGGGCGATCCTTCGGTAGTGATGAAAGTGGTCAAGCAGGAATTTGCGCGTACGGTTCATCGTGGAGAGCGTTGTGCAGACCAGTCCGGGGCTGAACCGGGGAAGGGGTGGCAAAGGCGCTTTTATAGATTTCAACGTATGGACGGGGCGCAAGCGAATCGAGAAGCTACGCTATATGCACCGCAATCCAGTGAAGCGCGGATTGGTGGGCCAGCCGGAGCAATGGCAATGGAGCAGTTTTCGCTCTTATGCGAATGGTGAGATTGGCGGGTTGCGGCTGAACTTTCAGGAGTGGCCACTGGAGATCAAGCCGTGTCCGCGGGAAACCTTCGGTGGGTACCGGCCTCAACCCGCCCCACTCATTCGCAAAGGACGCGAATGAATGGGCCACCCGGCGGAGGATGGTGCGGATTACTTTTGCTTCTCCAGCATCTTCGCGTTGAACTCCTCCGACTTCCCACGCGGAACGCTCAACGTCTTCCACTCCCCCGACCGCAGGTGCTTAGCCAGAAACACGATCTGCCCAATATGAAAAGCGTAATGCGCGAGCGCGCGGTTCAAAGCCTGCAACACGGTATGCGGCTCGCCGCGGATCGCTCACCGTCCGTTCCAGGTCTTCCGCGGACAACCCATCCACCGTGGCAAAAACTGTATTCCAGCCTTCCTCCCACCAGCCTCATGATCTCCGCCCGCGTCGTCTCCGGCTTCATCTCAAACTCCCGGTCGCGAAAACGGTCCGCCTTCTCGCCATCCGTGGTCAGAAAATCCGTGAAACGCGAACCCATGTTTCCCGCGATGTGTTTCACCATCACCGCCACCGAGTTCGACTCGGCGTCCAACGTCGCAAACAGTTCTTCGTCCTTGAGCTGAGCCATCGCCCCTTCCGCGAGACGTTTGTGCCCGCCCAGTTGTTTGCGAATCTCTTGCAAGATAATGCTGGCGAATGTCCGATGAATTCATAAATGTAGAACGATTGTAAATCGGCGCCCCAGGTTCACATCTGCTCGTCCGACGCTAACCTGGGCAACGCAAATCTCCGATCAACCAATCCTCCTCCTCTGAAATCGCCGACTCAACAACCTCACTCCTCGAACAAACAGATTGAAACTTCCTCCCTGCACCACGAATTTTATTGACATTGAAGCTAATAACACGCAATATCTTGGGGTGAGTACGTCATGGGTACAAGATTTGCATGGCGTATTGCAAGGGCCCGATTAAAATTCAAGGGAATTTCACAACGGAGGAATTCATGCCCGCAAAGAAAAAGGCAGCGAAGAAGAAAAAGAAACATTAATCGCGAGCGAGGATGCCCTCGCGCGATTGGAAATTTTAGAAAAGCCCCTACCAGAGAAGCACCTCTTGAAGGGGCTTTTTCACGTCCCCGCTACGGTACAAACTGTATGGCACAAATGAGGGGTTGTTCCCAACGCCCGCTCATGCTAGAAACGCCTATGGAGGCGGTGAATAGGGCCATGGAAGCCCTTTCCAAACTCTCGATGGGCGCACGCTCCAAAGCGACGGCAAAAGTTCCGGAAGAAATCATCATTCCGGACAAACTCTATTTCCGCATCGGTGAAGTTTCCGAACTCTGCGACCTTCCCGCCTACGTGCTGCGCTTCTGGGAAACCGAATTCCCCCAGCTCAAGCCCGTCAAAAGCAGCACCGGGCAGCGCATGTACCGCCGCAAGGACGTCGAGAACGTCCTCCGCATCAAACAGCTCCTCTACGACGAAGGATTCACCATCGCCGGCGCACGCCAGCATCTGAAAGAAACTAAGACGGACAAAACTCAAACCCCTTTGCCGTTCCCCGAACGACCTTCGTCCGATCTCAAGCACATTCGCCAGGGCCTGCGCGAAATCCTCACCATTCTTTCAAAAAAGCACTAAGACTCATCTCGGATCGCAAGCCACGCGAAACCCGTAATCTGCATACTTGAACTCCGGAGGAATGCTCGACCGCGCCGCGCATCGTGCCACCTTGATGTGATGGCGCCACGACCCTCCCCGCGAAGCCTTGCGAATTCCTTCCTCCGGGCCACGCGGATTCCGCTCCGGCGACTTCGAATAATATTCCGCGTCGAACCAGTCGCTGCACCACTCGTGCACATTTTCGCAGATGTCGTACAGACCGAATCCGTTCGGAGCAAAGCGCCCCACCGCTTCCGGCGCGCTCGCCCACCGCCGCTCGTACTCCGGCAAAGTCAGCGGAGATTCATCTCCCCAGGGAAATTGTTTTCCTTCCATCCCGCCACGGGCCGCGCGCTCCCACTCCGCCTCCGTCGGCAAACGGTAATGCCTCCCATGAATCCGGCTGAGCCACTCGCAATATTTCACCGCTTCCAACCATGACACCGCCACCACCGGCTGCTCGGGATGATTAAACTTCAAATCGTTGAAGAACGCCGGAGCCGGCGCTTTGTTATCGCGAAGAAAAGCGGAATACTCCGCATTGGTCACTTGGTAAGGCGAGAGCAGAAACTCATCAACCAGCACGCTATGCACCGGACGCTCATTCTCCTGTCCGGTTTCCGACCCCATGAGAAACGGCCCGCCGGGAATCGACACCAGCTCCGGTCCTCGATCATCGGCACGTGAAGTCATGCCATCTTTCACGTGAGGCTAACATGCTGCGGCCCACCCAGCCGGCGCAAACTCTGCATGGTCTCTCCGACGTCGCCTTCCTGGAATAACCGGATCGCAGCAATACCCGCCGCCCCTGCCTGCAAACATCGGCCCGCTCTTGCCAGGTCAACGCCGCCTAGCGCGAGCACGGGAAGTCTCTTTCTACAAGCCCCCCGCAGCCCATCCAACCCCGCGGGAGCAACCGACGGAGCATCTTTCTTCCCGAATACCGGCGCGAACAACGCAAAGTCGGCTCCTTCTGCCTGCGCACGCGCAACCTCCGCCTCGGAATGGCACGCCGCTGAGATCACCGGCTCGGCATCGCGTGAAGTGGCACTTCCCCTCCACACCCGCCGAACCTCGCGCGGAGAAATATCATTCGTCGTGAGATGCACCCCATCCGCTCCACACGCGATCGCCACATCTGTGCGTGAATTGATCAGAAGTTGTGTGGTTAGGGAATTTTCCCGCACTGCCTGGACGGCAGACAGCGTCAGCGCTTCCAGTTCCCGCGCCGAAAGATCTTTTTCGCGCAGTTGGATGAAATCCACCCCCGCCCGCGCCGCCGCACCGATCCGCTTGATGAGCTCAGCCCGGCGCTCCACTTCATCCCCAGAAAACTGCGCGCGATCAGTAACGTAACAAAGAAGCAGCACCCATCAGTGTAGCGCGAGCGTCCCGCCCAAAGGACCGAAGGTCCGTAGGAATCCCCATCAAACGCAACCGAGGTTGCCGCACCTTTAGCGCGTTCTCTGCGCTAGACGCCCCGGCAAGCTCGCACAAGTAAGTTTTTTTGGGGGTTTTAAACGGGAAACGCTACAAGTCACGACTGTCGCGAACCCGATCACAGCGATCCTTCCGAGGCCGAACCGACACACCGCCCAGAAATTCTCGGCGCACTCCGCGTTCTCTGCGGTGAATCTCTGCTCTTAGTTTTTAGGTAGCGGCATCGATTTAAGGATTCGTCTTGGCAATCTCCGGAACTGCCGCCTGCGCCTTCCGCTTCGGCTCCGGCTCCAGATGATGCCGCGTCAATCCCTCTTTGAGGAATTCAAAACCTTCCTCTGGAGTATCCGCCAGCTTGAATAGTTCGAGGTCTTGAGGAGAAATCGTCCCCGAATCGATCATCACGTCAAAATTAATCAGCTTCTTCCAATACTCGCTGCCGTAAATCACCACCAGGATCTTCTTCGCCAGTTTTTCCGTCTGTGCCAGCGTCAGAATCTCGAACAGCTCATCCATCGTCCCAAAGCCGCCCGGAAAGATCACCAGCGCCTTCGCCAGGTAAGCGAACCAGAACTTGCGCATGAAGAAGTAATGAAACTCGAAATTCAACGACGGAGTGATATACGGATTCGGCAGCTGTTCAAACGGCAGGTGAATATTCAGCCCAACCGTCTTCGACCCCGCCTCACGCGCTCCCCGGTTGGCCGCTTCCATAATCCCCGGACCGCCCCCGGTCGTCACCACGAACCGCCGTCGCCGCGCTGGAATCTCAATCGACCACCGGCTCAACAGCGACGCCAGCTTGCGCGCATCCTCGTAGTACCGCGACATATCCACCGCAGCCATCGCCTCCCTGTGTCGCGTTTCCAATTCGTCGGGCGAGAGCTGAGAGCTCAGATCATTCAGCGCATTCAATCGCGCCGTTGCATCTTCCCGGCTATGAAAGCGCGCGGACCCGAAGAATACTACCGTGTCCTGGATCTGTTCCCGGCGGAATCGTGCCAACGGCTCCGCATACTCCGACATGATGCGCAGCACCCGCCCGTCTGGACTGTTTAGGAAACTAGGATTCTCATAGGCGAGTGGAGCACGCTTGATTTCGTCGCTCATTTTTCGATGATTTCTTTCTGTGCCGGCCAGTTCTATTCGTCGGCGCCATGCAACCCCGCCTGCAACTCAGGTCCGCGCCCTTTCAGCCTTGTTTAATTTCGTGGTAATGGATCGCTTCCCAGAAGCCAATCCATATATCGAGCACTCCCAAACCGCTGCAAATGCCACGCACGAACCCGCTCGCCACAAACGTCCGAAACCCCGGGGACGACAGCAATAAATGATTGTCCGTCCACTCCGGACGCCACGGCAGAATAATCAGCAACACTCCCACCACCGCGCAGACGAATACGAACAAGAGCATGGTGATGCGGTGCAGCCACAGATCAAATCCCGTGTAATGAACTTCGTTGGGGGCTTCCTCGGGAGGTGGCAGCACTGCCGCCGGACTCGTCATCTCGGCCGAACCTGGCTTCGCAGGCAAGCTGGAGGGATTCCCGCTGCTGGGTGTCTTCGCATCCGCCATTAGGCAGTGCCCCCCGCGCTCATCGGTGAAAAAGCTTTCACTCTTCCGGGGGACGCCCCAAGCGTCACAATCTTTCGGCCCATCCCTACATTCTACGACTTAAGGCTCTTAATGCGCTCGGCCACGTCTCGATAATCGATATTGCTGCCATACACTTCCGTGAAGTGCGTCATGGCCGCAGCCTTATTGCCCGCTGTCTCGTAGGAAGAGCCCAGTTCGTAGTGCAAAGCGGTACGCGCCTCGCCATCCAGATTTGGCAGCTTCAAAGCCTTCTCATACCAGCGAATTGCCGCTTCCGGCACGCCTTTATCCAGGAAGCATTGCGCCAGCCACGTATAGGTCTGCATGATTTGCGGGAACGGATGCCCGTGTTCCACCGACTGGCAGACCTTCTGCAACTCGCCAATCGCCTCGTCCAGCAAACCCATTTCCCGGAACGCCACTCCCAGGTTGTAATGCGTCTCGGGATCTTCGTCGGTCGCGGCTACATCCTCTTCGAGTTCATGCTTCAACTCGTCGAACATGTCGACCAGGTCCACCCCAGCCACTCGATCGACCGCCGGTTCCGCTGCGGCCGCTGCCGCTGCTGCCGCCACGGCTGCTGCTCCCGCCAACGGACGTATCTTTGACGGTTGATAAGTAAATGTCGGTGCTGCTGTCGGACTCGCCTGAGGCTCTAATGCTGGAGCCGCGGCTGCCGCGGCTGCCCCCGCGCTCGCGGGCATACCCACCGTGGGTACTGGCGATGCCGGTGCCAGAGCAGGTTTCGCCGCAGGTGGCTCCGATTTCGACCACCCTGGCAATTCCGTTCTGACTTGCGGCTCCGAAGGTACAACCGGAGCGTCAGGCATAAAGTTGTCGCCCAACGACGCTTCCAGTTCAGAAACAAATTCGTTCAGACCCCCGGCCTGACCCGCCGGAGCAGACTCCGCCACTTCCACCGTCTCCGGCTCCGCTTCATGCAGAGGTGCTGGCGCCGGAACTTCGTGTGCCGTGGTTTGCGGCAGGAAATCGTTTCCTAAAGAGCTCTCCAGATCGGAAACAAACTCATCCAGCACTCCAGGATGCGGTTCCGGAACGGGTTCAGGCTCCGGTTCAGGTTCTGTCGCTGCTGCTTCAACAGCCGCAGCTTCTGGCGCAGGCTCTTCGATCGCCTCCGGTGCTGCAACCTCCTCCGCAACCGGTTCGGGGGTCGCCGCCTCCGCAACCGCCGGCACTTCATCCACTTCAACTGAAACCTGTTCTGCTGGTGCTTCCTCAACCTTCGTTCCCTGGGTCTTGCTTCGCACCGCTTCCATCTCATCGCGGACGCCATCCAGGATGTAAACCTCAGGCTTCAGATCCTCGAGCTTCTGGAATCCGGCATACGCTTCCTCAAGCATTCCATTGCTCAAGTAGAACCGTATCTCTTCGATCGCTTCCGAAACCGCTTGCGGATCCGCCTTAGCGGCCGCGGCATGATCTGCCGCCAGCGGCACCTCCACCGATTGCTGTTCGTGAATCCCGGTTACCGGCTCAACCGACAGCGAGCCTTCCCATTCGTCAGAAATATCGACTTGGTCAGACCCCGGCTCCACGTGCATCTCGGTCGGAACGGAAATTCCTTCTTCTGACTCGCCCGCCACCGGAGCATGAAAGAACAATCCCGCTGCCGCCCCAGGTTCTTCTACCGCAGCCACCGGCAACTCAGGCGCACTCGCCTCCACCGACCAATCCGGAGTTTGAGGTTCAATCGAAATTTCCGGAATTTCCGCCGCTTCAACGCTCGCCACCGGATGAGCCACCACTGCCGCCGGAGCTGCTGGCGCGACATTCGTGCGCTCTTCGTACTTCTGTGCCAGCTCGCCGTAACGGCTCGCTTCCTCCGGATGCCCGGCATCGTGGTAAATGCTCTCCAGAGTTCGGCAGCATACTGCCGCTTCCGTAAACCGTTCCGCGCGCGTATGCAGCGCGGCCAGCCGTTGATTGATGCGTAAATCGCGAGGCGCCATCGGCAACGCTGAAAGCAGCGGCCCCAGCGCCTTCGCCGGCATATTGTAGGAAATGAACAGTTCGGCGTCAGTCAGCGCCGCTCGAATCGAAAGCGCCACATCGTCGTCATACCGCTGGTCGATAAACGGTACCGTCGCCTCCAGCTCGTCGACCCATACCGCGCCTTCTTCCGCGGTAATCAGTCGTACCTTGCCCGGCGCTCCCAGCTTCTCCAGCACTTGCTGGTAGTTCTTCGAGTGCAGTTGATTTTCCGGTTCCAGCTGCGTCAGCTTCAGATAGAAGTCGCGAGCCTTCTCCAACTCACCCGATTGCACGTAAGCATGCGCCAGCAGTTCGTAAACCTCGGTCAGATGCGTGTTCTCGCCGGCCTTGTTGAATAGCTCCAGCAGCATCTCCAGCGCGCCCGTGTTTTCGCGGACGTGGCCAATCATGGAGTGCAGGTTTTCCAGCACTTTATCCGCATTCGCCGCCAGCAGCCGGTCCGCATGCTTGTGGTAAATGCGAAGCACATCTTCGAACTGGCCTGCGCCGATCAACGCATCGCCGTAACTCATGATCGCGTCGATATCGTTGTGGACGGAAAGCAGCTTCTCGGCCAGATTCCCCGCTTGCGTCAGCTTGCCTGTTTCCAGATAAGCCTGCAGTAACGTCTTCAATCCATCGGGATGGCTGTCCAGGTCCGCGACCTTTTCCAGATACTTCGCCGCGCCTTCAACATCGCCATTCTCGAACGCGTTCTTGCCTCGCAACAGCAAAGCCTTGCTGTTATTCGGGTCCAGCGTCAGCATGCGTTGCAGAATGTCTTCCGCCGGCCCCAACTGCCCCTTGTTCCGCAAAGTCTCGGCCGCGGCCGCGAAGATTTGCCACGCCTCGTCTTTCTTACCCAGCCGCACATATACTTCCGCCAGCCGCGTTCGCATGGCGACGTTCTCCGGATCCATCTCCAGCGTCTTCTGGAAAATCCGGACCGCCTGCTCCAACTGTCCATCCCGCAAAAATTCTTCCGCTACCTGCAAATATTGCGCACGCGCATCATTAAATAATCCCTGTTGCGTATAGAGCTCGGCCAGCCGCAGCACGCCCTCGAGCGATGACTTCAGCTTGCTCAGCTTCTTGTACATCGCGATCGCCTTCACCGTGAATCCTTGCGAGGCGTAAGCATCTCCCACGCTCTTGAAGCACTCCACCGCCTTCTCGTTGTTGCCCGAGCGCGCATAAAGGTCGCCCACGGTATTCATCACCGTGAGGTCCTTGGGGTCAGCTTTCAGGACTTTTTCGTACTCAGTAATGGCATTCGGCAGCTTGCCCTGCTGGACAAACTTCTCCGCTGCGCTGAGCACCTTCTGTTTGTTGAAGCCAAAACCAAACGCCATATAAATGCGGACTCCAGCTCTCGTTCCTTGCGTTGCTTGAAGAGAGCTCGTGGCTGAGTGGCCATCCTTCCGCTGGTTTTCGCCAGGTGAAGAGATGGTCCTTCGGACAAGGCCAATTGTACGGCTGGGCCGCCAGAACTGTATGGTTACTAAGGGTTACCGAAAGGGAGTGTACGACCGGGTTACTGAAGGAACTCTCCCCAACTGATGGCAATAAAAAGAAGACCGGGAGCATTTCTCCCCCCGGCCCTCCAACCTTCCCAAAACGTCTTCAACCTCTTACAACCCCGGACCCTCCGGATATGCTGGCAAATCCGCTGGCCGTGCCGGCAATTTCATCGGATGCTCCTGAATTTCCTTCATCACCATCTCGATCGCCTTCTCCAGCTGCGGATCGCGCCCCTCCCTCACCAGGTCCGGACGGTTATCCACTTCAACATCCGGCGCCACCCCGCGATTCTCGATCAGCCATTTGCTGTCCTTCCCATACAACGCGAATTCCGGACGCGTCACATACCCGCCGTCCATCAAAGGAATTTCTCCGCGAATCCCGCGCACCCCGCCCCATGTCCGCTCCCCAATGAGCGGCCCCAGCTTGTAAGCCTTGAAGAAGTAGCTGAAGAAATCCCCATCCGAAGCCGCATAGTGATTGGTAATGCACGCCATGTGCCCGTTGAACACGTTGCTGGGCACCGTATCCGACTCCCAATTCCGGGCCGTCTCCATCCCCGCCAGCACCCGCCGCAGCCTTTCGAAAATAATCTGGTCGACGAATCCTCCGCCGTTGTACCGCACGTCGAAGATCATTCCTTCTTTACGGATCTGCGGGAAATACTGCTTCACAAACTCATTGAGCCCGCTGGCGCCCATATCCGGCAAGTAAACATAGCCAATCCGCCCGCCGCTGGCTTGCTCCACTTTGCGCCGGTTGTTCTCAATCCAGTTCAACTCGTGCAAGCCAAACTCGCTCGGGATCGGCCGCACCACCACGTTGTGCGCTCCTTGCTCCGACGGCTTGCTGTTGATCGAAAGTGTGGTCGTCTGGTTCACCGTGTTGATGAATAATTCATCCGGATTCTGCGGAACCCGTAATGGACGCCCGTTCACCGCCAGCAGGTAGTCCCCTTCTTTCACCATCACCCCCGGCTCTGTCAGCGGAGACCGCAGCCCGCTATTCCAGTTCTCTCCCGGATAGATCTTCGCCAGCCGGTACATCCCGCTCTTCGCATCCGGCTCCAGATCCGCGCCCAGCAGTCCAACGTTCACCGTGTCGATGTCCGGATACTCCCCTCCGCCCACATACGTATGCGAGTTCGAAAGCTCGCCCACCAAGTCGCCCAACACATATGTCAGACTCAGCCGGTCTGCCACATACGGCAGCAGTTGCGCATACTTGTCATGCTGCTGCTGCCAGTTCACTCCGTTCATCTCCGGTTCGAAGAAGTAATCCCGCTCCTGCCGCCAAACTTCATTGAAGATCTGCGTCCACTCCGCCGGAGGATCCACTTCCATCCGCATCCCCTCTAGCTTCAAACCACCATCGCCGGCGTGATTCAGAGGCTTCGGATCGCTCTCCTTCTCCCCCTCGGGCACTTTGGCGTCAACAATCCCGAAGCTGTGCTCTCCGCCTTCACCCTCTCCCCCTCCCCCCTCCTTCGGCGCTCCATACAACAACTTCTTTCCGTCATACGAGAGCACGTACTCGTCGGCTCCCTCCATAAACACGTGGTCCTTGCGATCCTTCAAATCATAAGCGTGAATCGCCGGTGCCTCTCCCGGCAGCGGACCCGACAGCCCTTGCACCGGAGACGTTATATAGAAGATGACGCCCTTGGTCGCCGCCAGATTCTGCAGATTACCCGGCGGCATAGGCAGCGCCACAATGCGCCGCTGGATCCCATCCAGGTCAATCCGGAAATCCTTTAACGCCGGCCGCGTCCCCGGCTTCTCCTCTTTATCAGCCTCGGAGTCACCTTTGTGATCGCTCGCCCCCGCTTCCGGTTTCGCATTGGTCGGAGGCTTCGTCTTCTTCGTCGGCGTCTCCGGCGGCTTCTGTGCCGGAGGCGGCGTTCCCGGCGTCGGCGGCAGCAGCACATCCGGCGCTTGACCAACTGTCACCTCATCGCTCAACACCGGAAAAGGCGACGGCTCATCCGCTCGCAGCGTCGCGATGTAAACTCGCCCTGCCTTCGGATTCGCAAACTCCATGTCATACACGCCCAGCACTTCATTGAAATCGCGATTCGAGAAGAAGTAGAGATACTTGCCTTCCGGATCGAAGTACGGCGCCGAACTGTCATTGGCGTTAGTCGTCACCGCCGTGATCTTCTTGTCCGCCAGCCCATATAAATAAATGACGCCATTGCGATTCTCCGACGCCTTCGAGTACGCCACCCAGTTGCTATCCGGAGACCAGTTGTAATCGGTCAAATCCGCATACTTCCCTTGATCGATCAGAACCGGCTTCTTGTCCTTGATGTCGATATAGAACAGCCGCACCTCCTTGTCAGCAAATAGAAGCTTCTTGCTGTCCGGAGACCAAATCGCGGGCAATCGAAATACCTTGCCATCAGTAGTGATTCGCTGCTCCTGACCCAGCCCGTCTTGCGGAGCGATATACAACTCATCCTCTCCCGTGCGGTCCGACGTGTACGCCACCCACCGGCCATCTGGAGACCACGCCGCATATTTCTCCCGAATTCCCGAAGTTCGCGTCAGATTGCGAATGCTGCCTTCCTTCGCCGGAACCGTAAAAATATCCCCACGCGCCGAAAACACCGCCCGCTTCCCATCCGGAGAAATATCGAAATCGGTAATTAGCTTGCTCACATTCGCCCAGTGTTTACGCGCCTGATCGCGGTCCCCTGGTAGATAAATCGTCAGCTTGTGTTCCTGTTGCGTGTTCAGATCGAACAAATAAAGATAGCCACCGTTTTCGAACACAATCGAATCCGGTCCCAGGCTCGGCCAGTTCACATCAAAATCCGTGAAGTGTGTGAGCTGTTTAATTTCTTTGGTGGACAAGCTGTAGCTGTAAAGATTCAGCCGGTGTTCCGGCCCGCGATCCGAGTCAAAATAAATCGTGTCGCCATGCCACATGGGAAACGTGTCGGTCCATTCCGTATGGGGCATCTGCTCGATGTGATTGGCCTTCAGATCGTAAATCCATATGTCCTGCGCCATCCCGCCCGTGTAGCGCTTCCATGTGCGGAAATTCCGGAAGATACGGTTGTACGCAATGCTGTTCCCATCCGCAGAGAAAGACGTCAGGCCGCCTTTGTCTAATGGCAGCGCCTCGGGCTGTCCGCCATCAATGCTCACGCTGTAAAGCCGTCCAAACCACGTATTGAACGTATCCCGGCGAGTCAGAAAAACAATTCGTTTGCTGTCCGGAGTCCACGTGATCACCTGGTTATGAATTCCCATGCGCTCGCTGAGATGGTCGCCACCCGGATGAAACGTCAATTGTTTGGGATCGCCACCCTCCGCCGGCATGATGTACACATTGTGATTGCCGTCGTACTGCCCGGTGAACGCGATCCACTTTCCATCCGGAGAAAACTTGGCAAACAGCTCCTGCCCGGGATGGCTCGTGATCCGCTGCGCCACTCCGCCCTGTTTCGCAACCAGCCACAGGTCTCCGCCATAACTGAAAGCAATTTTGTCCTTGGACACATCAGGAAACCGGAGCAGACGTCCTTCCGGTAAATTCTGAGCCAGTGAAGAACCCGCGAGCAAGGCAGCAACAGAAGCAAGAACAACGATGGCAAAACTTGAACGGAACGACGCGCGAAGCGACATGAGGCTTTCTCCTTGCAAGACGAAAACCAAACATTGTACGCCGAACCTTTCCACCAGGAAGGGTTTAGCCGAACGCCACCCGGAGCCTGACACCTAAGCCCTAAAATTCAGTCAGATTTGCCTTTGTGATGTGGCGCGGGCGGGACTGCCCGCGACTGCCGGCCTTACACACGCCCAACACACCACCCAAGAACGGTCTTGGCTTTTGTGCGGCAACAGCGCCTACCACCGCCGAGCGTCTTCGCTGACTCTCTTCGATTCGAGTTTCACAGGTCGCTACGAGTGAGCCCTGTCTTTTTGGAAATGCGAGATAATATTTTCGGACCCCAATTCATCGCCATCGTGAAAACGCCCATGTGTATGCGTATGAATATCGTTGTCGCGGCCCTTCCCGTCGTCTCACTCAAGAGGCCTGGCGAGCAGTTCGTTCGCGAGCCAATCACGCCGCCCTCCCAATCCTCCCCATCAAATCCATCTGCTCCGCTTTGCTCTCCGCTCCAATAGTGAACGCATCCAGCACTCCCAACGACAACGCATACTTCAACGCCTCGTCCTGCCGCGTCCGCAAATCGCCTTGTCCCAGAATCTTCATTCCCACGATTGCTTTCCCCGAAGCCCGCATCTGGTGCAGGACTTCGACCACCGTTGCCGGATCCGCATCCATGTGCGATCCAATCGGATTGATCCGCACCAAATCAATCTCCACCCAGTTCGACTTCGCCGCCGCCCGCAGCGCCTCGATGCTGTGACACGAACATCCATGCGCTCGAATAATGCCCTTCTCTTTCGCCTCCGAGAAGACATCCATCACTCCGCGATAGCGCTCCGTCCAATCCGCCTCCGTCACGCAGTGCATCAGGCAAACATCCAGATAATCCGTGCCCAACTCTTTTCGAAACCGGTCCAGATCGGCCCGCGCCGTCTTCGGATCGCGCGCCCACGTCTTGGTCAGCACCGTCACCTTATCCCGAGGCACATGCTTCAGCGCCTCCGCCACATGCTCATGGCTTCCATACGCATCCGCGCTGTCGAAAAATCGCAGCCCCTGGTCATACCCATTGAGCAGCAAATCGGAAAGCCCTTTAACGCCCAGTGCCGTCTGATTCGAATGATGCCCGGTCCCCACGGTGCCCGTTCCCATCGCCAGCCGGCTGGTCTTGATCCCGGTCTTCCCCAGCGTCACCGTATCCGACGCGCTGAACTTCTTGGTCAGGGTTGTCGTCGAGGCCCATGCCGTCAATCCCTTCGAACCGAGCCAGGCGGCGCTCAACCCACGCGCTGTATGAACAAGAAACTCTCGACGCTTCATATCTACTCCCGAAGAGCCGTCGCTCTCTCTCACATTATGGACTCCCCAAAACCCATTCGGTCACTCCATATCGCATCCTGGAAAGCAGCCTCCCTTTGTGGCCCTTAGTGTCCTTCCTGGTAAATAGCCTTTCGTCCCCATATTCAGCACTGTCCGCTAGAGGCGCACCCCTACTTCCCTGCAAACTCCGCTGGCAGCGGATTCCCCTCCCCCTCCTCATCCCACAACTTTGCTCTCCGCTCCAATAGTGAACGCATCCAGCACTCCCAACGACAACGCATACTTCAACGCCTCGTCCTGCCGCGTCCGCAAATCGCCTTGTCCCAGAATCTTCATTCCCACGATTGCTTTCCCCGACGCCCGCATCTGGTGCAGGACTTCGACCACCGTCGCCGGATCCGCATCCATGTGCGATCCAATCGGATTGATCCGCACCAAATCAATCTCCACCCAGTTCGACTTCGCCGCCGCCCGCAGCGCCTCGATGCTGTGACACGAGCATCCATGCGCTCGAATGATGCCCTTCTCTTTCGCCTCCGAGAACACATCCATCACTCCACGATAGCGCTCCGTCCAATCCGCCTCCGTCACGCAGTGCATCAGGCAAACATCCAGATAATCCGTGCCCAACTCTTTTCGAAACCGGTCCAGATCGGCCCGCGCCGTCTTCGGATCGCGCGCCCACGTCTTGGTCAGCACCGTCACCTTATCCCGAGGCACATGCTTCAGCGCCTCCGCCACATGCTCATGGCTTCCATACGCATCCGCGCTGTCGAAAAATCGCAACCCCTGGTCGTATCCGTTGAGCAGCAAATCCGAAAGCCCTTTAACGCCCAATGCCGTCTGATTCGAATGATGTCCGGTCCCCACCGTGCCCGTTCCCATCGCCAGCCGGCTGGTCTTGATCCCGGTCTTCCCCAGCGTCACCGTATCCGACGCGCTGAACTTCTTTGTCAGGGTTGTCGTCGAAGCCCATGCCGTCAATCCCTTCGAACCGAGCCAGGCGGCGCTCAACCCACGCGCTGTATGAACAAGAAACTCTCGACGCTTCATATCTACTCCCGAAGAGCCGTCGCTCTCTCTCACATTATGGACTCCCCAAAACCCATTCGGTCACTCCATATCGCATCCTGGAAAGCAGCCCCCCTTTGTGGCCCTTAGTGTCCTTCCTGGTAAATAGCCTTTCGTCCCCATATTCAGCACTGTCCGCTAGAGGCGCACCCCTACTTCCCTGCAAACTCCGCTGGCAGCGGATTCCCCTCCCGCTCCTCATCCCACAAAATACTACAGTACTCCACCACCGTTTTCCATCGTTCAACAACTGAATGCTGTTAAATCCCTCGCGCAAACGGCTTTTCTCCCGGGGCCTGCCGCAACTTCGTTCCACTTGCTGAACACCTGCGCCATGTTCCCATACGTCTGCGCGCGGTTCACGATCGCCTTTTCATAAAACGCTCCCGTCTTGAAGTAGTCGCTCCCCAACTTGACGAACTCATCCACATTCATCAAGTTCAACCTCACGCTGCCATCGGGATTCTTCCCCATCTGCGTGAACCGCGCCTGCGGCACGAACATCGAACAAAACCGGTCCCAATCGCGATCCCCCCGCTGGCCCCGAAATCACGTCATAAATCGCGCCCAGCAGCGCATCCATCGACTTCACATCCTCTGCGCGGGCCGCCGGAACCTGCGAAGCTAAATCGACCGGCGTCCCCGCCGAAGCCGCCTTGTCCTTCCCTCCCGCCTGCGTCGAATTCTGCGCCTGAACTACTACCGCAAATAGCAGCACCACCATCAGTTGTCTCATCCGTCTCCTTTCACCCCATCCTTCAAACCAGCGTTCTGCCGTTAGGCAACGCACATTCCCCCATTCGGCAACCAAACCTCCTGTCCGCAAGGAGGACGTTTGCATCCGTCGTGGATATTATTTTCTCGGCTCCGCTTTACCTCGGATTAGCTATCACCGTACCCTTGGCGACCACCGGTTGCGCCCACCACTACACCACTGTCTATGATCCTTATTACAGCGACAATCACCGCTGGGATACCCACGAGGACGTCTACTACCATCAGTGGGTCACCGAATATCACATCGACCCGAATCGCGACTACAACCATCTTTCAAAAGATGACCAGAAGCGCTACTGGGACTGGCGTCACAACCATGATCATGATCGTGACCATGATCACGACGACCACCGGTAAGGCCGCCTCGCACCGTATCTAGGCCGGAGCGGCGATCGCCCTCCGGCCCAAACCGCTTCCCGATGTCCGCAGTCAACGTTACTCAGTACTCCCCGTACCGCCCTTTCACCGAATCAATCAGCTTCTGCGAGTCATACCCCACCCCATCCTTGAAAACGATCTCCACATTCTCCACATCATTAATATGCGTGGAAGGGTCGCCCTTCATCACCACCATGTCCGCATTTTTCCCTGGGGCAATCGACCCAATCCGATCCTGCTTGCCCTCGAAAACCGCGCCATTCAGCGAGGCAATCTTGATGGCCTCCACCGGTGAGAATCCCGCCTCCACCAGCAACTCGATCTCCCGCTGATCGCCGAAACCCGGCACCACGCCCCCGTCGCCCGTCGGATCCGGTCCCGCCAGCAGCAACCCTCCGGCTTCCACGAACTCATGTTCCAGTTCCATGTCGCGCTTCAGCAGCGCCGCCCAATCATGTTTTGCAGGTGGAATTCCCGCCGGCCGTTCGCGCTTGTACAAATACGCCTCACGCGCCGACGGACTCATCACGTCCAGACACTCCTGCCGTAACGGAGTCAGCCGCGGAAAGCTTCCACTCTCAAATACCGGCAGCGTCGACGTGATCGCCACATGATGTTTCACCAGTGTCTCAATCAAATCTTTCGCCGCAGGACCGTTAGGCTCCATGTGCTCCAGCGTGTAAGCTCCCTCGCTGTCGCTACAAACATCCGGCTTCTTATCCGGATCAAGTTGCGTGTTCACAAAAAACCCATGCTCAAGATTATCGATCCCCAACTCCACCGCTTCTTTATAAGTCACCGAGCACAAATGCCCAGTCACCTTCATGCCGCGTTTGTGCGCCTCTTCGATCGCGGCTCCCAACTCCGCCCGCGTAATGTGCATGTACGCCTTGAACGACGTCACGCCACGGTCCGCCCAGTACTTCACCGTCTCGCGCGCATCATCGGGCCCAGTGAGTTCATGCAGTTGGATCGCGAAACTTCCCCCCCCTTCAAGATAAGGTCCGGTCGCATCAATATGCGGCCCCGGCAACTTTCCCGCATCGATCTGCCGGCTCAGGCTCACATCGGCAAACGGCTCGACGCTGCCTGTCGTTCGCATCGTCGTCACCCACCCGCCAGATAAAGCCGCGGCGCAGAAAATGACATCTGCGGAATCAGGATCGGCGGCTCCCAGCTCCAATCAGCCTTCATGTCCGGGCGAGCGATGTAATAAAGATGGTTGTGCATGCCGACGATGCCCGGCATCACGCTGTATCCGTGAAGATCGAGTATCTGTACCCCATCCGTTGCCGCCGACGTCGAGTGCGCCCGCACCACCGTGATCTTCCCACCCTCGATCACCACATCCTGATCGACCAGCGCTGCCCGCCCCGTCCCATCGATCACCCGCACATGCTCGAGAATCACTTGAGGAGCACTCACTCGAACATACTTCTTCACCAACGGATCAAGCGTCCCCGCCTGCTGCGCCGCCACCAAAGCCAAGTTGCAATGAATCGAAATCACCACGAAGAGCAAGAACCGAACCAGCATGGCATACCTCGGAGAGCCATTCTATCCGAGCCCTTACACCTATGCTTCAGCTCCGAGGGAGCGGCACTCTAAAGTCCAGCACGTAAACCTGCTTCTCAAAAGTATCGGACGCGCCGTAATCCCCCGGTACTCGGTAGTAATGGACATAGCTGCAAAGAGGCTCGTATGGCGGAGCTACCGATGCGAGTGTCAAAAGCAGTCGCAGGAGAAAACGAGAGCCCGTGCGGACTCAAATGGCTTTTTATCTATGACTGAAAGGGGGACCCGCGGGCCGCAAACTCTGGCATGCGCGTAGAATCGTTCCCACCATGCGGGGCACCGCCGAAACAATCATTCGTGACGCTAGCCGGGCCGATGCTGCGGCGATCGCATTCTGTCTGCACGAAGCGTTCACTCCTTATCAATCCGCGTACACTCCTTTGGCATTCGCCGACACCGTTCCGACCGTCGAGCAGGTGTTGGTTCGCCTTGAACACATGACGGTGTTGGTTGCGACCGCGGACGGCACAGTCGTGGGGACAATCTCAGCGACAACTAGCGGAGAGCAAGGACATCTGCGCGGCATGGCTGTACTGCCGGAGTGGCGTGGCACCGGCATCGCGTCGCAATTGCTTGCGGCAATCGAAACCTGGTTGCGCGCCCGCGGAAGTAGGGAAGTCACTCTCGACACTACGGAGCCCTTAAAGTCCGCCATCTCGTTCTACGAGAAACACGGCTACTCTCGTTCGGGGAGAGTCTCGGATTTTTTCGGGATGCGTTTGATTGAGTACAGCAAGCGGCTCTGACGCTGCGTGCATGAAACCGCGGCGAAGGCGTAGGCTTAGCTCTCCGCCAAAATAGACGAGGGTGCCCCACCCTTCGCGGTTTTCGACGGCCGGGCACCCCTGACAAGTCGAGTTTTCGCATCATCAGCTGAAAGATGTACGCCGTCCATACTGAAAACATTAAAGAACATGACCACCAAAATTGCGATACAACTCATTCCGCTCGACATGTTGTCCTCACAACGGTTTGACGTTTCTCAGCTGCCGTTTGCCATCATGCCCAACGTCGAAGTTGCGGACGTATCCAAACTCTTGCCACCTTCGATGTTCGACCATATGAAGGCTGAGGTCGGACTTCAGCGGATTCGCTTTTTTGATGGGGAGCACAAGTATGGCGTTGTTCACCGTTATGAGGAACGCCCAAACGGTCCGAGTTTCGAGGATTCGATCAACGTTCTCGGAAAGAATGACGACTTGCTGAACGAGATCTTCGCCTGCTCTAGAATCTTGCGCCCGACGCGGCGTCATGCATCTGTCACCGGGTACCTAACGACCGAAGGGAGAGTGATCAGCGCGGAGCGACTTTCCCTGACATGTCCGTGGATATACCCGAGGGATAAAGCTATTCGCCTTCCGGAACAAGGATCTCGAAAACCTACGTGAAATGGTTACTAAGTTTTTGACCGCAATACATGGCAACCATTGGGCCTTTCGCATGGCCATGGAGTATTACAATCGTGGATACGAAGTGAACGATTGGAAGGGGCGGTATCTCTATTGGGGTTCTTCTGCGCTTCACGCTTTGTACTCGCCTAACAGCAATAAGCTCGTAAAGAGAATCAAGGCGTTCTTGGGGCAAGACACGACCATCTATCCACTGGGAGAACATCCAGAATTTGAATTCTTAGGTTCGAAAAATGTAACTATCGGCGATGTCATTGACGATATCAATGACGTCCGAAACTTCATCGCCCATGGCGAGCGTATCCCCGACAGATACCTTCTTCCGGATAAAGGACCAGACGGCAAGCAGTCAGCGTCCTCGATGACGCGCTAGCTTTCTTAGTGCGAGAAACTCTTAGACGTATTCTGGCTGAAGATCTCCTAGCTGGATTTACTAGCCGCCAGAGTGTTTCGGCGTTTTGGAAGGCAAGAAATCTGTAAGGTCACGGCTGACCCAAATAGGAAAAGGCCAGTCATGTTTCCATGACTGGCCTTTATTTATGCCGGCAACGACCTACTCTCCCACACACTTTCGCGTGCAGTACCATCGGCCCTGCGGGGCTTAACTTCCGTGTTCGGGATGGGAACGGGTGGATCCCCCGCGGTAAGATCACCGACAAGTCGTAGCTGTCAGCGATCAGCCGTCAGCTTCCAGCAACTGTGTGCCGTACTGACTGTCAAGGGCTGATGCCCAGCAAACTTGGTGATCCCAGTTCGCAATCCCCATCTCTCAAAAAGCTGAGAGCTGAAGGCTGAAAGCTGAGAGCTGATTTTCAAAGATCGCGAGGACAATGCCTCACAACTGAATAGATTGGGATACTTCTTGTCAAATCGACAAGACCTGTATTCGTCGGCGCACAATCGTTAGTCACCCTCGCTTTCTCTCCGCCCAGTTTCTGGCGGATTCTAAAGCTTGTCTTCAGTCTCAGTCCAGGTTCTGACCAAGGACTGACGACCAACGACCAACAACTGTTACTGCACCGAGTAAATTTTATGGTCAAGCCGAACGGGCGATTAGTACTGGTAAGCTACGCGCATTACCGCGCTTCCACTTCCGGCCTATCAACCAGGTAGTCTTCCTGGGCCCTTCTTTACCCTTATGGGTTGGGAGATCTTATCTTGAGGAGTGCTTCCCGCTTATATGCATTCAGCGGTTATCACAACCGAACTTCGCTACCCAGCTATGCCATTGGCATGACAGCTGGAACACAAGAGGTTCGTCCATCCCGGTCCTCTCGTACTAAGGACAGGCCCTCTCAAATCTCCTGCGCCCACAACAGATAGGGACCGAACTGTCTCGCGACGTTCTGAACCCAGCTCACGTACCGCTTTAATAGGCGAACAGCCTAACCCTTGGAACCTTCTACAGCTCCAGGATGCGATGAGCCGACATCGAGGTGCCAAACCGGAGCGTCGATATGAACTCTTGGCTCCGATCAGCCTGTTATCCCCGGCGTACCTTTTATCCGTTGAGCGATGGCCCTTCCATACAGAACCACCGGATCACTAACGCCTACTTTCGTATCTGCTCGACTTGTAGGTCTCGCAGTTAACCACGCTTATGCGTTTGCACTCGTCGGCTGATTTCCAAACAGCCTGAGCGTAGCTTCGCGCGCCTCCGTTACAATTTAGGAGGCGACCGCCCCAGTCAAACTACCCGCCTTACTATGTCCCTCTCCCGGTTAACGGGAGTAAGTTAGAACCACAGAACTCGCAGGGTGGTATCTCACCGGTGGCTCCCCCAAATCCGAGAACCTGGGTTCAAAGCCTCCCACCTATCCTGCGCAGCAAGGTGCCATAGTTCATAGTAAAGGTGTAGTAAAGGTGCACGGGGTCTTTCCGTCTAGTTGCGGGCAACCGGCATCTTCACCGGCACTACAAGTTCGCCGTGTCACTCATTAAGACAGTCGCACTTTCGTTACGCCATTCGTGCAGGTCGGAACTTACCCGACAAGGAATTTCGCTACCTTAGGACCGTTATAGTTACGGCCGCCGTTCACTGGGGCTTCAGTTCGAAGCTTCACCTTGCGGTTGACCTCTCCCTTTAACCTTCCAGCACCGGGCAGGCGTCAGCCCCTATACGTCGTTTTCGACTTTGCAGAGACCTGTGTTTTTGTTAAACAGTCGCAGTGCGCATTTCTCTGCGGCCTCTTCGAGCTATGCACCCTAGTGAGGCACCCCTTCTCCCGAAGTTACGGGGTTAATTTGCCGAGTTCCTTAACAAGTGTTCTCACGAGCGCCTTTGGATATTCTCCTCGTCTACCTGTGTCGGTTTGAGGTACGGTTCCCTTATGTTCTCCTTAGAGGTTTTTCTTGGCAGTGTGGAATCGGCAGCTTTCACCCATACGGATTACTGCTTTGCGTCTCAGTGATAACTTCCTCGCGGATTTGCCTACGAGAAACACCTTACACGCATCGACCGTCATAGCCATAGGACGGCCTGCTTATCCTTCTGCGTCACCCCATCGTGATAACGAACACAAGGGAGGTCCGGAATATTAACCGGATGTCCATCAGTTACGCCTTTCGGCCTCACCTTAGGGACCGCCTGACCCTGAGCGGATTAACCTTTCTCAGGAAACCTTAGACTTTCGGCGCGGAGGGTTCCCACCTCCGTTATCGCTACTTATGCCGGCAGGGTCTCTTCTCAACCGTCCACCAGTCTTCTCAGTCTGGCTTCAAACTGTTGAGAATGCTCTCCTACCACGCATCACCGTTAAGCGATGCATTCGCTGCTTCGGTAACAAGCTTGAGCCCCGTTAAATTGTCGGCACCGGACCGCTTGACCAGTGAGCTATTACGCTTTCTTTAAAGGATGGCTGCTTCTAAGCCAACCTCCTGGCTGTCTGGGCGTTCCGACTTCCTTTCCCACTTAGCTTGTATTTTGGGACCTTAGCAGGCGATCTGGACTGTTTTCCTCTCGACGACGAAGCTTAGCCCCCGCCGTCTGACTCCCGGATTGGTTGTTCAATGGCATTCTGAGTTTCGTTGGATTCAGTAAGCTGGAAAGCCCCCTAGTCCATCGAGTACTTTACCACCACGACAAATCATCCGAGGCTAGCCCTAAAGCTATTTCGGAGAGAACGAGCTATCACGGAATTTGATTAGCCTTTCACCCCTACCCTCAGCTCATCGGAGCTTTTTTCAACAAACACCCGTTCGGCCCTCCAGTAGGTGTTACCCCACTTTCAGCCTGGCCAAGGGTAGATCATCCCGCTTCGCGTCTATTCCTGCCAACTGATATCGCCCTATTCGGACTCGCTTTCGCTACGGCTCGCTTTCGCTTAACCTTGCTGACAAGAATAACTAGCCGGCTCATTATGCAATAGGCACGCGGTCAGACTTTCGGCTTGCGCCGCATAGTCCTCCCACCGTTTGTAGGCACACGGTTTCAGGTACTATTTCACTCCCCTCGCAGGGGTTCTTTTCGCCTTTCCCTCACGGTACTGGTTCACTATCGGTCAGAAGCTAGTATTTAGCCTTACGGAATGGTCTCCGTAGCTTCCCGCAAAGTTTCTCGTGCTCCGCGGTACTCAGGTATCGACTTCGAGTCCAGTTCGTTTTCGCCTACGTGGCTATCACACTCTATGGCCCCTCTTTCCAGAGGGCTTCGACTAACGACTGGATTGGTAACTCTACTATTGTCGACCCTACAACCCCTGTATCACCCGAAGGTGGTACAGGTTTAGGCTGTTGCGATTTCGCTCGCCACTACTTTCGCAATCGAGGTTTCTTTCTTTTCCTCCAGGTACTGAGATGGTTCACTTCCCTGGGTTCGCTCGTGCCCGACTATGGATTCATCGGGCCGTACGGAGGTTTTACCTCCGTGGGTTTCCCCATTCGGAAATCCCCGGATCAAAGCCTGCTTGCGGCTCCCCGAGGCTTATCGCAGCTTGCCACGTCCTTCATCGCCTGCTTCTGCCAAGGCATCCACCATGCGCCCTTAGTAGCTTGACCATAAAATTTACTCGACACACTCCAGATCGCTCTCCGACTATCAGCTTTTGGCTTTCAGCTAAGAACTTTCCCGAACACGCCGCGCAAACTCTATGGGCCTCATTCCTGCTCATCGCACGTCATGCTTATTACGCATAACGCACACCAGCAGGCTATTTCAGGCACTCATAAAAATTTACACGCCTTGTAATTTGCCCAATCTATTCAGTTGTCAAATATCGTCCTCGACCAGCTTTCAGCTCGGCTACCCGCCTAAGCAGGTATCGAGTCTATACTCGCCTCAGCTGCTATCGGTCTTACTGAGAGCTGATAGCTTTATGCTGCCTTCCAACCCAATGTTCGGCGCCAAGCAACTTTCTCGAACCGTGATACGGCTTCACGGTTGTCGTGATTGACGCCCAACATTGAATTGGTGGAGCTGACCGGGATCGAACCGGTGGCCTCCTGGTTGCAAACCAGGCGCTCTCCCAGCTGAGCTACAGCCCCAGTGGCAGCCTTCGGTCGCCTAGTCATCAGCAAAACCTTGCTGACGACCGACTACTAGGATTGACGGCTGATTTTGGTGGGCCTGGATAGACTTGAACTATCGACCTCACCCTTATCAGGGGTGCGCTCTAGCCACCTGAGCTACAGGCCCGGTTATGTCACTGCGGAGCCAAAATTATAACTCAGCATCCAGCTTCAGCCGTCGAGCTATCAGAACCAAAGTGCTGAAAGCTGAGAGCGCGAGAGCTGATGGCTTCAGATTTATATTCGAGGACAAGGTTGAACGTGCGATCCAGCTAAGCCCGATCTGACCATCATGCGGAAAGACTCGAGAAAGAGAGATCCGAACGGGTTTCCTCTCGACGCATCCCCAGGTTATGCGGAGCGAAGACGGGGTACATGGCAACATCCTCCGTATGTTTAAACTCCCGAAGGAGCGCGGAAGTGCCATGACGTTCTCTCTTAGAAAGGAGGTGATCCAGCCGCAGGTTCTCCTACGGCTACCTTGTTACGACTTCACCCCAATCATGAACTATACCTTGGACGGCTGCCTCCTTGCGGTTAGCTCACCGGCTTCTAGTACAGCCCACTTTCGTGATGTGACGGGCGGTGTGTACAAGGCCCGGGAACGTATTCACCGCGGCGTTCTGATCCGCGATTACTAGCGATTCCAGCTTCATGGAGTCGAGTTGCAGACTCCAATCCGAACTGAGGCCGGCTTTTTCCGATTAGCTCCCCCTCACGGGTTTGCGACGGTTTGTACCGACCATTGTAGCACGTGTGTAGCCCTGGACATAAAGGCCATGAGGACTTGACGTCATCCCCACCTTCCTCCTCGTTATCCGAGGCAGTTTCACTAGAGTGCCCAGCTTGACCTGATGGCAACTAGGGATAAGGGTTGCGCTCGTTGCGGGACTTAACCCAACATCTCACGACACGAGCTGACGACAGCCATGCAGCACCTCCGCAGCAGCCTTTTAAGGGGCGCCGATATTTCTACCGGATTCCACTGCGCTTCGAGCCCAGGTAAGGTTCTTCGCGTTGCGTCGAATTGAACCACATGCTCCACCGCTTGTGCGGGCCCCCGTCAATTCCTTTGAGTTTCAGCCTTGCGACCGTACTCCCCAGGCGGATTGCTTATCGCGTTAGCTTCGGCACAGCAGGATTGGGTACCTGCTACACCAAGCAATCATCGTTTAGGGCTAGGACTACCAGGGTATCTAATCCTGTTTGCTCCCCTAGCTTTCGCGCCTCAGCGTCAGTTATGGTCCAGTGCGCCGCTTTCGCCACAGGTGTTCCTCCCGATATCTACGCATTTCACCGCTACACCGGGAATTCCACGCACCTCTCCCACACTCCAGCACGGCAGTTTCGCCTGCAGGCTCCGAGTTAAGCCCGGAGATTTCACAAGTGACTTACCGCACCGCCTACGCGCCCTTTACGCCCAATAATTCCGAACAACGCTCGCACCCTCTGTATTACCGCGGCTGCTGGCACGAAGTTAGCCGGTGCTTCTTCCACCAGTACCGTCATTATCGTCTTGGTCGAAAGGAGTTTACGCCCCAAGGGACTTCATCCTCCACGCGGCGTTGCTGCGTCAGGGTTTCCCCCATTGCGCAAAATTCCCCACTGCTGCCTCCCGTAGGAGTCTGGACCGTGTTTCAGTTCCAGTGTGGCCGTGCGCCCTCTCAGGCCGGCTACCGATCTTCGCCTTGGTGGGCCGTTACCCCGCCAACTAGCTAATCAGCCGCGACCCCCTCTTCAAGCGCATTGCTGCTTTGATCTCGCGATGTTATGCGGTATTAGCCCCGGTTTCCCGGAGTTATTCCCCACTCGAAGGTAGGTTAGTCACGTGTTACTCACCCGGTCGCCACTTTACTCATGGATTGCTCCACTTTCTCGTTCGACTTGCATGTGTTAGGCACGCCGCCAGCGTTGATTCTGAGCCAGGATCAAACTCTCGTTTGAAACCTGTTCGTCTACCGACGGGTAGAAGGTAGACTGCCATCTCCGCCGCTCGAAAGGGATGTGATGGCGACCACTGCAGCCTCTGCTAAGAAGCACGAGTGGCCTATCTTGTGAGATCGCTCGGACTTATACCCGAATCTGTCCTCTCACGACTGGCACGTTCAACCTAGTTGTCAAAGAACCGAATCGCGTTTCCGCCTGAGCGGCGCGCTTTCAGTCCAGACCGAAGCCGCTACAAGAACGGATCCGGCTGTCCTCGAAACCTGTCAAGACTATCGATTCTATTCACCCACTGTCAACCCAATGAAATCACAGGTTTTCCACCTGATATTCACATTAGGGAGCTTAGCTCGAGTGGTGCGGAACACTGGCTTCCGCCGCTTTTAAGCGCGCAACGAAATCGATCTTCCGCCATGAAGGCAAACACTTACTTTTCGGCGCAAGCCGAGGCGGAAGACGCTTGATTGAGAAAAGATCTTTATGAGGTTCTTGCGAGTAACGCTAAAACCCTTCGAGGAGCTCTGTCCCCGAATGTAATCCCGTGGCCGGGATAATTGCCTTTACAGGCTGCTTTGTTATTTCAAGCTTACTGAAATAGATGCCGGAACTCGCACGAGAGATTCAAAAACTGTCCGGCTGCCACTGATGCTCTCGGTGTCTGATTGTTATAGCAGAACGATTCGGGGGATGCAAGGGGGAAAGTTTGGTTTCGGTATGGGGCAGCCTCAACACGGCGAGTCTGGAAACGGTGGGGATCGGCAGGATGTGGCGCGAGTGAAGGCGCGCCCTTCCGTCTCTGCTCACAGGGCGTTTATGGGATCGGCGTTTGGCGGACAAGAATGTCCGCCCCACACTGTTGCGTCGGAAAACGCAAAGGGTAGTCCTCTCCACCTAGATTCATTGTGGGACTGGCGTTTGGCGGACAGGAATGTCCGCCCCACACGGGGATCACCTCGGGATCGGTTTGCCGGCTCGGTAGGGATGCTTCGCTTCGCGTCAGCATGACAAGCTTTTCTTGAGCGGGTGGGCGATGGCGGCGGCCACCTGAGTCGTGGTCATGCATCCCCACCCTTCGAAAACCGCGAATGGTGGGGCAGCCTCGAAATGCGGCAGGATGCGGCGCGAGTGAAGCCGTGCCCTTCCGTCTCTGCTCACAGGGCGTTTATGGGATCGGCGTTTGGCGGACAAGAATGTCCGCCCCACACTGTTGCGTCGGAAAACGCAAAGGGTAGTCCTCTCCACCTAGATTCATTGTGGGACTGGCGTTTGGCGGACAGGAATGTCCGCCCCACACGGGGATCACCTCGGGATCGGTTTGCCGGCTCGGTAGGGATGCTTCGCTTCGCTCAGCATGACAAGCTTTTTCTTGAGTGGATGGGCGATGGCGGCGGCCACCTGAGTCGTGGTCATGCATCCCCACCCTTCGAAAACCGCGAATGGTGGGGCAGCCTCAAAATGCGGCAGGATGTGGCGCGAGTGAAGCCGTGCCCTTTCAGAAATCTTGCGTGTGGTGAGGGTTTCCTCAGAGGCTGAAGCCGGGGGGTGTGTTGCCGTATCGGCACGAGTGAACTCGTGCCCTTCCCAAAAGCATCGGGACTTGCGTGAGATCGCAAGCTGAAATCGCGTTTAACTTGTGCCTTCCGTCTCTGCACACAGGGCGGTTATGGGACCGGCGTTTGGCGGACAGGAATGTCCGCCCCACACAATTCAGCAAAAAATCTTGTCAATAGGCAGAAATTACTCGAACGGGCTTAAGTTCAACTCAGCAAAGCAAATATAATCCTGGGCAAGGTGGCATCTTTGCCCTTTTCTGGTTGATATAATAGAACCATAGGCTATAACTTCACAGCCTTCTTATCCCAACCATCATGAATCAAGGAATCGATATACAGCACCCCAAGCAGCGGGGTGAATGGGCGGAATTGTGTTTTATGGTGCGGGCCGCCGAGCATGGGCTGGCGGTCTCCAAGCCGTGGGGAGATAGCGCTCCTTACGACTTTGCGGTCGAGCATGGAGGACGCTTTGTCCGGGTGCAGGTGAAATGCACAATGTACAAGCGCGACAATTCTTACAAATGCCACGTGACCAGGAATGGAGTTCCCTACACCAGCGCGCAGATGGATTTCATCGCGGCTTACGTCATTCCGGCAGACTGCTGGTACATCATTCCGGCGGCGGTGGTTGCGGGGCAGAGCCATGTCATGCTGTCGCCGCATCGGGAAGAGTCTCGCTACTCTCGTTATCGGGAGGCCTGGGATTTGCTGTGTGGTCAGACAGTCAGCTTATGAGGGTTGCGTTAGCTCGGCGCTTTAGCGAAGAGTTTATGGACCTCGGAGTCGGGCGTCAGACCCGGAGTCATACCAAAAAGTGCAGCGGCCAGCCCACTACGGTGTCTTGGGCGTTGTAGCCGACGCTTCGGCCTCGATCCGGACTTCGACGTGCGCACCTGGTTTCAGCCCGGCTCCGTCATAGAAAGCTGAGCGATAGCGACCATTCAAGTGCTGATCGAAAGGAAATTCGCCACGACTCTTTTTACCGGCGCAAGGCTTCCCTGCTTGGATCGCTGACGAGGACGTTTTCTACGTCGACTTCATAAATGCGCAGGGAGTCGAGATTCTGTTTGGCGGATCTGGGGCTCGCCAGGAGGTCGAGGCCGTAGCGCCGGGCAATCATGCAGCGGGCCTGGGCGGCGTTGGGAGCGATGGCGCGCAATACTTTGGGTCGGGATTTCTTGCTCAACTTAAGAAAGAAGAACTCGTACTTCAAGGTGCCTCCGCCGGTTTGTTCTCGCCGGGCGGTACAGCTAAACAGAAGTGAGTGCTCTGGGAGAACGCAACACTATCGCCGAACTTTGCGCGACGACGGAAGATGACCAAGGTAACTTTTTGCAGGTTACTCGAATTGCTGGCGAAAGCCGGCGAGCTGCTGCTTGAGGTCGGCGACCTCCTTTTTGAGTTCGGCCACTTCGGCTTCGAGTTGCACGAAGCGGTCGGGATCGGCGGGTCGGCTGGAGGACATGGCGCCGTTGGAGAGCGGAACTTCCGCGCCTTCTATGTCTCCGAGAAAGAGGTGCATGTAGCGGGCTTCTTTGGTGCCGGGCTGGCGGGGCAGCATCTTTATTAATGATGGATCGCGTTGCGAGAGCTTGTGCAGGGTGGACTGGACGTCGTCCAGGGTTTCGAAGCGGAACATGCGCTCGGTGCGGCCGCGCAGTTCGCCGGGAGTTTGCGGGCCGCGCAGCAGGAGCACGCAGATGATGGCGATTTCGCGGCGGTCGAAGTTGAAGACTTCCTGCAGGCGATGCTCGTACTTGGTGACGCGGCTGTCGGCGCCGCTGGCGGGGCCGGCGAAGCGCATCTCCTGCAATGCGGCGAGCGCGTCGCGGACGGCGGTTTCGTCGAGGGTCATCACGGGCTCGCGATTATTTTTCTGGTTGCAGGCGTTGACCAGCGCGTTCAGCGACAGCGGGTAATAGTCAGGGGTGGTGATGTCTTTTTCGATCAGGGAGCCGAGCACGCGGGCTTCAGTGTGGTTCAGCAGGATGTCCAACGGCAAAGCACCTCTCTCCAAACGGTCAATTGTATTCGAAAGTGGCGGGCCCTTCAGTGTTGACCATCACCGAGGGTTTCTGGTCAGGACTGTCATAATCAACTGATATGGCGGATGGTGAGAGTACGCTGGCGGACAATCGCTGGCTTCCCAAGTCGGTGTTGTGCCTGCGCGACTACAACATAAATAAGTTTGGGCGGGATGTGATTGCCGGCGTGACGGTGGGATTGGTGGCGCTGCCGCTGGCGATGGCGTTCGCGATTGCGTCGGGACTATCGCCGCAAGCGGGGATTTATTGCGCGGTGGTGACGGGATTCCTGATCTCGGCGCTGGGGGGATCGAGAACGCAGATTGGCGGACCGACCGGGGCGTTCGTGGTGGTGATCGCGGGAATCATCGCGGTGCACGGCATTGAAGGCCTGTTCATGTGCACGGTGATGGCGGGCATTCTGCTGATCATTCTGGGGCTGACCGGGATGGGGACGGCGGTGAAATTCATTCCGCGGCCGGTGGTGATTGGATTCACCAACGGGATCGCGGTCCTGATTGCCAGCACGCAGATCAAAGATCTTTTCGGACTGCATCTCGACAAAGTTCCGGGTGAATTCTGGCTGCGCATGAAGGCGCTGGCGGGGGCGTTTCCGACGTGGTCGCCACGGGCGACGATGGTGGCGGCGGGGACGATCGCGACTTTGCTGATCTGCCGCGCGCTTTCGAGCCGGATCCCTGGACCGATTATCGCCATGGTCGGAGCGACGGTGGCGGTGTTCGTGTTCAAGTTGCCGGTAGAGACGATCGGCACACGTTTTGGCGGGATTCCCAGCGGATTGCCGCATCTTGCGATTCCTCCATTTCGAGCGGAGTTGATCCACGGGCTGCTAGGGCCGGCGTTTACGGTGGCGATGCTGGGAGCGATTGAGTCGCTGATGTCGGCGGTGGTGGCGGATCGCATGTCGAATGACCGGCATAATCCGAATGTGGAGCTGATCGCGCAGGGCGTGGCCAACGTGTTCTCGCCGATGTTTGGCGGATTGCCGGCAACGGGAGCGATTGCGCGGACGGCGACCAACATTCGCGCGGGGGCGCAGAGCCCAGTCGCTGGAATGATTCATGCGCTGACGCTGCTGTGCGTGTTGTTGTTTGCCGCTCCGCTGGCCAGCTACATTCCGATGGCGGCGTTGGCGGGGATTCTGATGATCGTGGCCTACAACATGGGCGAGTGGCGGGAAATTCCGCAGCTGCTGCGGCTGACGAAAACTGACATCAGCGTGTGGCTGGTGACATTCGCATTGACGGTGTTTGCAGACCTTACGGTCGCGGTCGAAGCGGGAATGATTCTGGCGGCGCTGCTGTTCATCGGCCGCGTGTCGAACACGACGACGGTTTCGCGGGTGACCGACGACTACGTCGAAGATGGGAGGATGCACATCCTCCAAGACAAAGACATTCCGTACTATTGCACGATCTTTCGCGTTCATGGGCCGTTTCTGTTCGGGGCGACGGAAAAGATTGCGATGGTGACGGAGAAGATTCAGCAGCTGCCTCCGATTGTGATTGTTCGTTTGCGGAACATGACGGCGATCGATGCAACGGGGTTGTTTGCGCTGGAGGAAGTCGCCAAGCAACTGCACGCTTCAGGGCGCACGCTGATTTTGTGTGGAGCGCGGGAACAGCCGGCACAACTGATTCATCAGGCAGAGTTCGAGGAAGTGGTGGGACGGAAGAATATCTGCAGCAACGTGCAGGAAGCTTTGAGCCGGGCAGAAGAGGTCTTTGAAGGGATCGAAACCAAGGCCGCAAAGTAAAACTGCGATAGCCGAGACCCAGCCTTGCAGGGCGCGCTTGGGACGGCGCAGATAGATCGGCACCTGCTAAGCTCTTGCCCATGTCAACGTTCGTTCTGGTACACGGCGCATGGCAGTCAACTGGCACATGGGACCTGTTGGTCCCTTTTCTGCAAAGCCACGGCCACCGAGTGGTTACGCCAGTCCTTAGTGGGCTTGGGACGGACCAACATCGTCTCTCTTCTGCCATCACGCTGCGTCAACACGTGGAAGACGTTTCGACCGAATTATCAAGGCTCGGGGACAAAACGATACTCGTAGGGCACAGCTATGCAGGCATGGTTATCAGCGGAGTAGCGGAAGCGAATGCGAGTAAAGTGCAGGGATTGGTTTTTCTGGATGCGTTCATTCCGGAAGATGGACAGTGCGCATTAGACCTGCTTCCGTCTGAGATCGGAGACTATTTTCGGAAGGTAGCGCGAGAACTCGGGGATGGCTGGAGATTGCCAGGGAGGAGAGGGCCAACTTGATCTGTGGGGATTGAAGCCGGGAGAAGCGCGAGATTTTGTGCATTCGAGGCTATGTGACTTCAGTCTGCGTTGCTTTGAGGAGCCGCTTTGCCTCCCGGCGAATCGAAAGGCCGCCATTCCGGCAACCTTCGTGAGCTGTATTGCGGAAGGATACCCCGCCAAGCGTTTTTTCGAACCATTTGCCGCGAAAGCGCGAGCATCCGGCTGGAGAGTTGCCGAACTGAAGACTGGCCACGATTGCCATGTCGAGTGTCCGGGCGAGGTCGCGAACATTTTGTTGTCCGCCACGCTGTCTCAATGAAGGTTTAGCCTCCGGCCAAGCGAGAGGGATCCAGCCCATGTCGGACGCCCCGGAGTGAAATCGCCGGGTATCAGAAGCTACCGTGCGTCCCTAGCGGAGTACGAGAAAAGCCACCCGGAAGGCGGTCTCGTTCTCTTAAGTTTTCACGAGTTGATGTTTCACTGTGTCACGGTGAAATCTGTGGCACTCACAGCGGTCCCTCCCGGGGTGGTGATGGCAATCTTTCCGGTTACTGCCCCCGTCGGAACAGTTGCGGTCACCTGGGTGTCGGACTCCACGGTGAAACTAGTGGCCTTCACCCCACCGAAAGTCACTTTCTTCGCGCCGGTGAAGCTGGTTCCGGTAATCATGACGGGCGTTCCCACCGGGCCGCTCGGGGGACTGAAAGATTGAATAAAGGGCGTGACCCGGAAAATTTTGTTGCTGGTCAGCGTTCCGCCAGGTGTTTTTACGGTTACAGATCCCGAGGTCGCGCCGGCAGGAACCACCGCGGTCAGATAAGTGTCGGAGACGACTACGAAGCTTGCGGGGACTCCATGGAACAAGACTTTGGTGGTCCCGGTGAATCCCTGGCCCAGAATTTCGATGGTCTTCCCGACCTTGCCCGAGAAATCGGGACCCACGAAACTGACGAACGGGCCTAACCCCATGTTTAGGCTATAAAGAACGCCGCAAAAACACAGCGTCCCACTGCCGCCTCCGTAAGTGTCTCCGAAGAGGGTTCCATTGGTGTGCTGGAAAAGAGAAACCTGTGGATTGGCTCCGGGAAATTTGCCAGTGGTGTTGGTGAACAAAACAAGATTGGAGTAGGTGCCGGTCGATGTGATCTGGAACAGGACGCCGTAGCTGGTGCCGGGGTTCGTGGTGGTGACGCCGTAGAGTTTCCCGTCGGTTGCCTGCGCCAGGCCGGCGAAAGGTGCAAAGCCATTGCCGTCGTTAGCGAAATTGCGAAGATCGGTGACAGCTCCGGCTGGGGTCATCTTGTAAACCACGCCTTCGCTGCTCGATCCTCCCTGTCTGGTTGTGCCATAGAAATTTCCGTCGGTGGCTTGAATGATCGCGCCCATAGGGTTTTGACCATCCGTGCCGTTAAAGCTGTGGAGCACGGTGAATTTGCCGTGCGGCGTGATCTTGAACACCCCACCGTCCACGTTTGCACCGCTGCCGCCCAGGAATGTGCCGTAAAAGTTGCCGTCGGTACCCAGGATCAGCGCCACGGGATACCGGACCGTACCGCCAAAGGTATAGAGGACGGTCATTTTGCCCGAGGGCGTCATCTTGTACACCGTGCCAAAGACTGCATTTCCACCGTCACTGACGGTGCCATAGAAGTTCCCGTCGATGCCCTGGATCGGAGGGGTATCGGCGGGTGCGCCTTCCGTGTTGCCGTTGAAGTTGTGCAGCACCTTGAAGGATCCGGCGGTGGTGATCTTGAACACTGTGCCATACCCCACCGAGCCACCGGCAGAGGTGGTGCCGTACAAGCTGCCATCGGTGCCTAGCGTCAGGCCGCTCTTAGGAAAGGCGCCGTCGTTCTTGTTCTGGAAGGAATACAGCACGGTCATCTTCCCCGCCGGAGAAAGCTGGAAGACCGCACCGAAACCCTTCCCGCCGGTCTGCGAGGTGCTATACAGGTTGCCATCGCGGCCCTGGGCGAAAAGGCCCAGCCAACCCGGGTCCGTCGGGTCGTCGCTCTTGCTGCCAAGGTTGTAAAGGTCCGTATAGGTTTGGGCATGTGCCGTAGCGATTGCCCCGACGCCCAGCAGGAGCATCGCGCCGGCAACCAGAGCGCAGATTCGATTTCTCGTCATTGGTATCCCTCCTCAGGGCGAAGCTCAGACACACACAAATGAGATTCTCGACAGATAGGAAGCCTGATCGGCTTTGCGAACAGCATCGGGGATGATGCGAGCGAACATGCCATCTTCCTCCCGATGAAACTGGCGGTCAAGACAAAAGACTCCGCCCCCGAGGCTGGTCTCTCGGTAATCCCTTCCTTTACGCATTGCGTAAACAAGGCAGAGAAACCGTCATCCCCCTCAAAATAAGTCGCAGTCTCAAGTTTGTGTGGGCGGAAGCTTAGGCTTGTTGGGGGCCTTCAGGCAGATTGTTGGCGAAACATCGCGGTTACACTCATTGAGCTTCCGACTGGGGTTTTGAGTGCTAACTCAACCGGGGAGTAGCTCTGCTTCACTTCTTTGCCGACACCGCCGCCAGGTTGTGCCAAGGGTGGTTCTTGGCAGTCGTCGTGTCGCAAGTTGTGTAACGACTCGGCGAAGTTGTGCCGACACTTGTTATCCGCAGCTATGATGTTCCCGTGTTTACGATCCTGACGTAAAAATCCCCGCCCTATCGCGCAAACGGTGCGCGATAAGGACGGGGCACCCTTCCAATTCCAGTTTTATTTCTTCGGACGCGACTCCGGGGGAACCAGGCCCGACAGGCGGTAGTAGACAACGAGCTGGCCATAGTGTTCGCCGCTGTGCTCGATCAAGCCATAGGCGATGTCGAGAACGCGAGTTTGCTGATTCGCATAGGGAACCGTAGAGTTCAGTCCCTTTTCACCCTTGGATTGAATCGCTGCCGCGCCATCGGCGACGGATTTCTTTAGGAATGCGACAATGTCTGCCTTGGTTTTGTAATTCTCGCGCTTCGGATCTTCTGCTGCAGGAGGCTCTTTCCCCATGGCGGGATTGGTGAAGAAATAATTCGCGCCGGCGGCGTGCAGCAATTGCTCGGCAAAGCTGCGTTGCGCGGGGGTGGGCTTGAAATCATATTTGTCTTCGGGGAAATCTTCGGCCATGGCTACAAGTTTGCCGCCAATCTCGTTCCAGGAATCGAGCACGACCTTTGATTCCGGGTCGGCGGGTTTAAGGGCAGCGTCTTTCTTCATGGCGTCTTGCGCATGAGCGGGCAACGCGAACGCCGCCGCGAGCAGGGCGATAGCGAGAAACGGACGTTTCTTCATTGTGTTCTCCACGATGGGATTTCGCGAATGTTGATCGGGGTCATTTTATTCGACAGGGATTTGGAAGGAAAGCCAGGTGGTTACGAAGAGAGTCGAAATCTTTCCCACAGAGAACAAACTCTCATTGACCTCTTGGCAGGGTTTTGAGTTATGCCGGTTTTCGCCGGTTATACTCCGCTGACGGCAATTTAATTTTCCTGGTTGGCTCAGTTGCGGTGTGCAGTCGGGCAATGCCGGAGAAACTGGCGCGGCCGATCGAACAACAAAAGGGAGAGCAGTGTCGGGTCTGGTGAAGCTGTTCGTGAATTCAGAGGGAGAATTGCGCAACGGATGGTGGGTTGCGATCTTCTTTCTATGTCTCGCCGCTGTACTGGTTCCCGCGATTATCCTGGCCTCGCGGGCGCACTACCAACTCACCGTGGCCGATCAGGCGGTGATGATAGCGGCGGTGACGGTCCTGTGCCAAGCGCTGCGGCGGCGACCGATCGTAGAGGTCACCGGACGACCTGATATCGGTTGGCTACGGCAGTTTGGCATCGGGGTGACTGCGGGAGCACTGCTGATGGCCGTCCCCGCCCTTTTTTTGACGAGCATAGGCGCGATAGGTTGGCAGTTTGGGATGTTCGCTGCGGCACCGCTTATCAGCGGCGTGGAAACGATGGCCGCCGTGGCGATTGCCGAGGAACTGCTTTTTCGTGGGTTTCTGTTCCAACGCCTGGTTGATGGTCTGGGCGCCTGGCCAGCGCAGATTATTGTTGGGGGCATGTTTCTGCTGACGCATCTCAACAATCCCGGCATGACTGGAGCGACCAGATTCTGGGCGGGAATCAATATCTTTCTCGCATCCATTCTGTTTGGCGTGGCTTTTCTAAGAACGCGCAGCCTGGCGATGCCGATCGGTATTCATTTCATGGCGAATGTGATGCAAGGACCGATTCTAGGGTTCGGCGTGAGCGGCAATGGCGAGGCTGGGGTGTTTAAACCTCTATTTTACGGGCCTCAATGGCTGACCGGAGGCGCGTTCGGACTGGAAGCAAGCGTGCCGGGGCTGATGTGTGTCGTGATTGGGGTGGTTCTGCTGCTGCGCACTAAGGGCATGTCGTTCCTTTCGCCGACAGACAGAGCGTCTGATCATCAGGTGTGAAGCGGCAAATGCCACACGGCGAGGGCTGGTTCACTGCTGGGTTGCGGTGCGGCCGTCTGAGCGCTGGCCGTGTCCTGCCTCGTCACTTCGGCGCTCTTGACGTCAGGTGCTTCTCTGGCGATTTCGCTTTCAGCTCAAAGTCTCTATTAAGCAGCGGACAAACGGCGCAGGCTTGCGCTAACTGAAAACAGCCGTTGAGAAGCGCGCTTCCTATCGGCAATAGCGGGCGTACGATTCCCTACTACCAAACTTCCCACCGCGGGTAAGGCTACCGTCACGCGACGGCCGCGCGATCTGAAATAAATTCGGGGCTGCGGTGGGGATCGCAGCCCCGTTGAGCATTCGCTGCGGCTGGTTCACTGCTGGGTGACATCTTGTGCCGCCGGCGCGGCTGCTTGAGTGCTGGCCGTGTCTTTGGCTGTATCCTGGCTCTTGACGCCAGGTGAAGTCACGGCCGATTCCGCTTTCGCTTCGGGCGTGCTGGTTGGCTCTTCAGCTTTCACGTCGCTCCTGGTCGGGACTTCCTGCTGATTCTGAGGTGTAGTCTTCGCGACTTCCGGCTTCACTTCCTGTTTTACTTCCGGCTTGGCCAGGGGCTGGATTTTTACCGTCGCCAGAATGTTCTCCAGCTTTTTGAAAACCTGCTCGCGGTTTACCGGGGTCAAGTCCTGGTCGGTGCCGTCTTCGGTGGCCAGGCCGAGCGCGAATTCGTAGCACGAGCCGTTGTCGTAGACGTGATAGTACTTCGCGTCAGACTGCCTGGTGGACGGGCCGCTGAGGTTCTCAACTTCCTCCAGTTCCATCACACCCAGTTTTACCTTTGAAGGCTCGGTTTGCGCCTGGTCGGAGGAATCGGGCTGGGGCAACGCGAACTGGTAGCACTGATCTTCGGTGGTGGTCTTGTTGACATTCAGATTGAAGGCGGCGTAGGTCAAGTCGGTTCCGGGGAACGAGTCCTTGGGAACTTCGACTTTGACGATCGAGAGTCCGCCGGGCTGGGCGAAGTTCATGGCTACTTCCTGTGAAATGTCAGTCTTCGAGTTGTCAGTGCTGCCGGTCGTGGTATCTCCGCCCTTGAGCATGTACTTGCGCGGATAGCGGAAGGACACGCCGTAGATCTGGTCGCTATAGCCGACCACGGCGGGGCGCGGCTTCTTGACTGCTTTCTTCACGTGAGGCGCGACGGCGGGCGCCTGCGGAGGCAGATTGGTGGCGACCGGCGCGGGCGCCGGATTGAACGTCACCGCGTTCGCGGGCATGTTGGCCACGGGCTTCGATTCTTCGCGGGAACAGCCTCCGGTTTGCAGCAGGAAAATTCCTGCCACGGCTCCGGCAACGATGGTGCCGACGAAGGCTGCGGCTTTTTTGTCGGTGAGGCCTTGGCGCTTGCCGTGGTTCTGAGTCTGCTTGTCGTCCGATTTCTTGTTGTCGTTCTTGTGGTCTTTCTTTTGGTCTTTCTTCTGGTCCAGGGGCTTCTGGTTCGAGTCGCCCGAAAGTCCGAGTTGAGTGAACTGCGTCATATTGATCTCCTGTGCTGGGGTCTCCAGTCGCAGGAGATGTATGCACGGGATTGCCCGAGGGAATGGATGTTGATGGCTTTGGAGTTAGTGGAAGATGGGTCGTTACGGGGTGTGGGCGGGGGGAGACGGTGTGGGGGGCGGGAGACGGTGTGGTTCGGTTACCCACCCTTCGAAAATCGCGAATGGTGGGCCAACCTCGGTGGTATTCGTGGGCCAAGCTTGGGTTCGTGGGCCAAGCTTGGGTTCGTGGGCCAAGCTTGGGTTCGTGGGCCAACCTTGGGTTCGTGGGCCAACCTTGGTGGTATTCGATGTACGGCTTCATCCGCAGGACAGCAGATGCTTCCGTCAGTCACGGAATGGAAAATGGATACATGGTTAGAATGATTTTTGATGGATCAAAGGTATCGCGGGCGGGTGGCTCCTTCTCCGACGGGGCTGCTTCATTTGGGACATGCGCGGACTTTTTGGGTGGCGGCGCAGCGGGCTAAGGAACATCAGGGAACGCTGGTGCTTCGCAATGAGGACCTCGATCCGCAGCGATGCCGGACGGAGTTTGTGCAGGCGATGATCGAGGACTTGCATTGGCTGGGGATTCGGTGGAGTGAGGGGCCGGATTGCGGCGGGGCGTTTGGTCCTTATTCGCAGAGCGAGCGGCGGGGGACATATCTGGAGGTTTGGCGCAAGTTGCGGGATGGGGGATTTATTTATCCGTGTACTTGCTCGCGGAGGGATCTGGCTGTGGCCGTGGCCGCTCCGAATGACGCGGATGACGAGCCGGTTTATCCGGGGCGGTGCCGGGGACGAGAGGACGCGCGGGAGTTCCCGGAGCCTGCGGGGGTGAATTGGCGGTTTCGGGTGCCGGATGGCGGGGCGGTGGAATTTACCGATCTGCATCTTGGACATCAGAGGTTCGTGGCGGGAGAAGATTTCGGGGATTTTGTGGTGTGGCGGCGGGACGATGTTCCGGCATACCAGCTGGCGGTGGTGGCGGATGATTCCGAGATGGGGATTACGGAAGTGGTGCGGGGCGCGGATCTGCTGAAGTCAACGGCGCGGCAGATTCTTCTGTATCGAGCGCTGGGAGCGGCGATTCCGGATTTCTACCATTGCGACCTGGTGCGGGATGAGGCCGGACAGCGTCTCGCGAAACGGCATGATTCGCTCAGTCTGCGACATTTACGGGAGAGCGGGTGGACTCCGGGACAGGTGCTGGAAATCTAAGAGCTTGACCACGGAGGAGACAGGGGAACACAGGGTCTCGACTTTGCCGGATTTGCTACGTTCTTCGTTTCGCATAAATTTTCTGAATGGGCTTCATTTGCTTTTTTGATTGGCAGGCGGGCAGGCTGGGCGTTAATCTTTGTGGTTCCTGACAATCCTGCAATTCATCGTTGACGCAAAGTTCACAAAAACTTTTTGAGGAGATCCATGCCAAGCGACCTGCGAAATTTTCTGGCTATCCCTTACGACGAACTGGAAGAGCTGAATCTGAATGCCAAAGACCAACGCAAGAACCGGGTGTCCGCGCAAACCATCCAGGAAGAGCGGCTGGAGTACCTGAGTACGGAGAAGCGGATCAAAGCCGTGACGGTGCTGTTCAGCGATTTGGAAGGCCGACTGCACATGCTGGATTACGACAAGAAGTTTCTGATCAAGAGTTGGGACAACCTGACTTTTGACGGGTCGTCGATACGAGGATTTACGGCGCAGCGCGAGAGCGACCTGCGGCTGGGGATCGATTGGAGCGCGTTCTACTGGGCTCCAGCGGATTTTTTTGGCGCGGGCAAGGTGCTGGTGTTTGGGCACGTCATTGATAAAGACGGGCAGCCGTATGCAGCGGACATTCGCGGAGTGCTGAAGCAGTTTGCCGACGGCCTGCATAAGAAAGAGGGCTACACACTCAACGCGGCGAACGAGATTGAAGGCTTCCTGTTCAAAGGAGCGGACGCGGAGCGGCACTATCACGAGACTCATCAGTTCGAGTACGTGAATACCGGCGGCTACTATCACTCTTTGCCGGGGGATTTGCTGCGCACGTTCATCGATACCTCGGCGGAAGTGCAGCGGGCGATGGGCTTCCAGAACGAGAAAGACCATCCGGAAGTAGCGCCTTCGCAATTCGAAATCAATTACAGCTATGGCGAAGTGGTGGCGGCGGCCGACCAGATCCAGCTTTACAAGCTGATTTGCCGGCAGGTGGCGACCAGCATGGGATTGACGGCGTCGTTTTTGCCGAAGCCGGTGGTGGGCGTGAACGGCAACGGCATGCATACTAATGTTTCGATCAGCAAAGGCGGGAAGAATTTGTTCTGGGATCCGAAGGGTGAAGAGATGCTCAGCAAGCTGGGCTACTCGTTCATTGACCGCATTCTGACCCATGCCAACGATATTTGCCTCATGCTGAATGCCAGTGTGAATGCTTACCGGCGGCTGGATCCGCACTTTGAAGCGCCGAACCAGATCAAAGCGTCTCCGACGGACCGCGGATCGATGGTGCGCATTCCGATCGGGAACGAGAAGAGCATGCGGGTGGAAGTGCGGTCGGTATCGCCGGACGCGAACCCGTATATGGTGATGTACTCGATTTTCAAGACCGGGTTGGAGGGTGATACGGCGAAGATCAAGAACCTGCGGCAGGCCGAGCGGTATTTGCCAGACAACATTTACGCGGCGCTGGAAAACTTCCGTAAGGCGGATTGGACGACAAAGATTCTGGGCGCGGATGTGAAGGCGCGGTACGCAGATTTGAAGCAGGCATCGGCAGACCGGTGTCCGCGGCTGTTGGGGACGTTTGTGAAGGCGCCGGAGGTGCAGTATCACCACGACGTTTATAACCAGTTCCTGTGGAATTTGTTCTAGATCGCCGGCGAAAACCCCACCCTAAACGCAGCGAACGCGTTTCAGGGTGGGCCACCCGGCGGACCTCCATTTTTCTTTGGAAAACTGGCTGGGGTGAGATATTCTGGACATTCGAACACGGCTCGTGCCTCTTGGCGCGGGCCGTTTTCTTTTGGGGAGGAAACGATGAGTAAATTTACAGGTAAGAGAGTGGCGCATGAGTATGTTCAGACCAATGTAGCGGCTCCGGAGATCGTGTTTCCGTTGCTGTGTCCGGTGGAAGAGGAGAAGTGGGTGCCGGGATGGGAGTACCGGTTGATTTATTCGAAGTCGGGAGTGGCGGAGCTGGGATGCGTGTTTACGACTCCGAATGAGGATGGGGGCGAGTCGACGTGGATGACGACGGAATACGATCCGGGGAATTTTCGGATTGCTTATGTGTGGGTTCGGCCGGGGGTGGTGACGGCACATCTTCAGATCGAGTTAGCGAGAAAAGGAGAGAGCGAGACGGCGGCGCGGATTCGGTTTACCTACACTGGGCTGTCGGAGGAAGGCAATCGGGTGGTGGATCGCTACGATCAGGCATGGTTCCAGAGCAAGATGACGGGGTGGGAAACAGCCATCAATCACTATTTGGAAACCGGGAGGTTGCTCGGCTCACCGGCTTGGGAATAGAGGAAAGGCGTGGAACCGGCATAGGAACTTAATTACGAAGGACACGAAGGTTCACTAAGGAAGAACAGCCTGCAAAAGCAATAACCGCTAAGGTCACTAAGCAGTGCTCGCGAAGGCCGCAAAGAAAACCTTTAACCACAAAGGACATGAAGGAACACGAAGCAGAGTTTGCTACCAAGGGCTAAGGACAAGAACTTTACCACTGAGGACACTGAGGAAACTACTGGTCAGAGCTTCGGGTGGGATAGGGGGGCGGTCTTGGCTTTTGTGGCTTTCAGATAATCGGCGGGAGCGAGCAGGATTTGGAGGCCTCTGATTCCGGCAGAGATGGAGATCACGGCGAAGAGTTCGATGGTTTCGTCGACGAAGACTGGGTAATCTTTTTTGCCGGCCAGAGCGGTGACTCCTCCGCGGATATATCCGGTGAGGGCTTGCAGTTCTTTTACGGGGACGAGTTGAATTTTGCGGTCTCCGGAGGCGGCGGCTAGAGCTTTGAGGTCGAGTTCGGCGTCTCCGGGGATGACCGCCATGCAGATTCCGTTGCGGTCGCCACGGGCGACGAGCGTTTTGAAAACTTGTTCGGGGGGAAGTCCGATCTTGGCGGCCACGGTTTCAGCCGCCAGGTCTTCAGGGTCGACTACGTATTCCCTGAGTTCGTAGCGGATGCCAAGCTGATCGAGCAGGCGGACGGCGTTGGTCTTGTGAGCCACGAGAAATTCAGTCGGCGCGGTAGACGATTTTTCCGGAGACGATGGTGGCGATGACTTTGCCGGTCAGACGCCATCCGTCGAAGGGCGTGTTGTGCGATCTGGACTTTGATTTACGGGCTTCGAAAGTCCACTGTTTTTTCGGATCGAAGATGGTGACGTCACCGTAGCCACCACGGCCGAGGGTGCCGCGTCCGCGAAGATCGACGACGCGGGCAGGGCCAGCGGTAAACAGCTCGACAATTTTGCTGAGCGGAATTTTTTGATCGCGATGCAATTGGGTGATGGCTAAACCCAGCGCGGTTTCGAGTCCGGTGATGCCGAAACTGGCGCGTTCGAATTCGACGTCTTTCTCGTGCGGCGCGTGCGGGGCGTGGTCGGTGGCAATGGCGTCGATGGTGCCGTCGGCCAAGGCAACCAGTATCGCTTCGCGATCTTCGGAGGCACGCAGCGGCGGATTCATTTTGCAGTTCGTGTCGTAATCACCCACGCTGGCGTCAGTCAACGCGAAATGGTGTGGCGTGACTTCGCAGGTGACGCGGGCTTTACTTCGTTTGCCTTTGCGGACAGCTTTCAAGGAGTCGGCGGTGGAAAGATGGGCGACGTGCAGACGGGCTCCGGCAAACTGTTGGGCCAAGTGGACGTCGCGCTCGACGATGGAAGCTTCGGCGGCGGTGTTCATGCCGCGCAATCCGAGGCGGAATGAGACTTCGCCTTCGTTCATGGAAGCGTTCTCGGTGTGACGAGTATCTTCGGCATGCTGAATGACGGGGAGATTGATCTCCGCAGCCAGGCGCAAGGTTTCGCGCATGATGGCGTCACTGAGAATGGGTTTGCCGTCATCGCTGACGCCGACAGCTCCAGCTCGTTGCAAGGAACGGAAATCAGTGAGCACCGCGCCTTTACTGGCGTGAGTAGCGGCGGCGATGGGAAAAACGTTGACCACGGCACCGCGCTGGGGCTGCTGCATCCAGGTGACCCACTCGGCCGAATCGACGACCGGGGCGGTGTTCGGCATGCAGCATACGGAGGTAAACCCTCCGGCGGCCGCGGCTGCGGTCCCGCTGGCAATGGTTTCCTTGTAGCCTTGGCCGGGCTCGCGCAAGTGCACATGAAGGTCGATGAATCCGGGAGCAACGATGAGGCCGCGGGCGTCAAAGGTTTCGTCGGCTTTGGCGCGGACTTTGCCGGCCGGAGCGATTTCGGCGACGCGTCCGTCGTGGAGGAAAATATCCATCGCGGCGTCGAGGTGGGCCGCGGGATCGATGAGGTGTCCGCCCTTGATGAGGAGGCTGCCGGATTTTCGCGGAGTGGTGCTCATCGTAATTTCCCCAGAGCTTTGGCCAGGATCGCCATGCGGACAGGAACTCCGTTGCGCACTTCTTCGACGATCACGGACTGCGGACAGTCAGCCACTTCGGAAGTCAGCTCGAGACCACGGATGATAGGGCCGGGATGCATAAGCAGCGCGTCTTTAGCGGCGAGTTTGAGGCGTGACATGGTGATCTGGTAGCGGGCGATGTAATCCTGCAAGCTGATTTTCAATCCGGCGAGACGCTCTTTCTGGACGCGCAACACGGTGACGACGTCGGCTCCGCGAATGGCGTCTTCGGTGGTGCGCGAGACCTCGACTCCGGGAGCCAGACTGGCGGCATATTCCGGCAACAATTCCGGTGGTCCACAAAGCGTAACGCGGGTGCCGAACTTGCTGAGCAGGTGGCAGGCGGAGCGTGCGACGCGGCTGTGGTAGATGTCGCCGACAATGGCGACGTGCAAACCCTTCAGAGTTTTCTTGTGGCGCAGAATCGTGAACGCGTCAAGTAGAGCTTGGGAAGGATGCTCGTGCATGCCGTCTCCGGCGTTGATGACGGGGATCTCGACGTTCCTGGCCATCAGCAAGGGGGCTCCGGCGTGGGGATGGCGGATGACGATGACGTCAGCACCGACGGCTTGCAGGGTGTAGCCAGTGTCGAGCAGGGACTCGCCTTTTTCGATGCTGGAGCCGCTGGAGAGAACGAGAGTGGTCATGGCTCCGAGCGACTTGGCGGCAATTTCGAAGGAGCTGCGGGTGCGGGTGGAGGCTTCGTAGAAAAGCAGCAGAATCTTCCGGCCGCGCAGCAGAGGGCGCGGGTTGCGGGGATTCATGCCGCGAGCGGCGGTGAGCAACTTCAGGATCTCAGAGGCGGAAAGGTGTTCGATGCCGAGTAGAGATCCGGAGTGAACTCCGGCGGCCGCGGTCCCGTTTGTCGATGCTCGACCGCCCGCTCCAAGGCTGGATCGCGATTTCAACTTTGTTTTTCCACCAGCAGAACCTTTTCGGCGTTATCGACTTCGCGCAACTGCACTTCGATGATCTCCCGGTCGGTGGTTTGCACCTTGCGTCCGACGAAAGCAGCCTCGACCGGCAACTCGCGATGGCCGCGATCGATGAGCACGCAGAGCTGCACGCGGCGCGGGCGACCTTGCGAGAAGAGCGCGTCGAGGGCGGCGCGAACGGTGCGTCCAGTGTAGAGAACGTCGTCGACCAGAATGATGTCTTTGCCGGTGATGGGGATTCCGACCTCGGTCTTTTGCACCACCGGCTTGGGCCCCAGAGTCGAGAGATCGTCGCGGTAAAGGGTGATATCGAGGGTGCCGACGGGGACGGTGGACTTCTCGATGCGAGAAATCATCTCGCCGAGGCGTTGGGCGATGAAGACCCCGCGACGGCGGATGCCGACCAGTCCGAGGCCCTTGGCGCCGTTATTTTTCTCGACGATTTCGTGGGCGAGGCGGACCAGGGTGCGCTCGATTTCGGAGGCGGACATGAGCTGCGATTTCTCTCGCAGGTTGGGCTGCCGGGGTGAGGGTCGGGGAGACATGAACGGTGCATCATACGCGGGGCGGGTGGTGCGGGGCAAGCGGGGGGTTGGCGGGCAGGGGCGGGGTTCCGCACACCTGCGCCGGCGGCTGAGGTGATGAATCGCGGCGGTGAAGCATTGGCCTCTCAACGGCAACACTTAACCGCAAAGAACGCTAAGGACATGGGAATTCTGCATTCGGCAGTTAGCACTCAGGACTGAGCGGCTTCGCTTTGCTGAACAGGCAAAAAGGGGACCTCAGGCGCTGAAGCGCAGGTTTCGGGTGGCTTGGTGGCACGACTGAAGTCGTGCCCTTCCCGTGTCCTGTCTTGCCACGTCGTGCTCTTCCCATGTGGCGCCCTTCCCATGTCGTGTCTTGCCATGTCGTGCTCTTCCCACGCCGTGTCTTGCCAGGCGTGCACTTCCCACGTCGTGCTCTTCCCATGTCCTGTCTGGCCATGTCGTGCTCTTCCCATGTGGCGCCCTTCCCATGTCGTGTCTTGCCATGCCGTGCTCTTCCCACGTCGTGCTCTTCCCACGTCGTGTCTTGCCATGCCGTGCACTTCATACGTGCCCTTCATACGTCGCGGACTTCCCACGTCGTCAGCTTCCGATGTCGTGCCTTCCCACTCGGAGCGCTGTGCGCCGGCAGCGGGCGTCGCTGGACCTGGGGGGCTGTCGCTAGTTGGGTATCGGTCAGGGCTATGTTTTTCTGAGCAGGCAAGGTTCAGGAGTGCGATCTACGACGAAGGAGGTAGGCGCTGAGGGCTCCACCGAGGCTGGAGAAGACGAGGAACATCACGAACATGACGGCCAGGCCCATTCCCATGACCAGGGCGAGACCAGAAGGGCTGCGGAGATAGTCGAGCATCTGTTGGGCCTGGGGGTCGGTGGTGCGCGAGGCGGACTGCTGGACGGCCTGGAGGAGGGCGGCGTGGAGTTCGCCTCCGGAGTGGAAGACCAGCACTTCGATGGCGGTGAAGATGCCGAAGAAGGTGAATCCCATGGCTCCGCAGGCGGCTCCGAGGCGAGCACCGGAGCCGGGAGTCAGTTCAGAGGTCGGGTTACGACGGCGATAGAGGATCACGCAGAGGAATCCGGCGGCCAGCATTCCCAAACCGTAGGCGCCCAGGGGAACCAGCATGAGGATGGCGGCGATGAATCCTGAAATGGCGACGGCAGGCAGGGCGCGAGACCAATCGACGGTGCGCGAACCGGCGTATGAAGCGGTGGGAAGTGCGTCGAGAGTGGCGGAGGTTTCGGGCTCGAATCCGGCGACGCGGATCTGGGGAGCGGCGCATTGTTTGCAAAATGGAGTGCCCTCGTCGACCGGCGCACCACATTTGTAGCAGGGGCGTTCCACTGGAGTTCAAGGTACAGGAGTTGGAGAAGAGGGCGCAAGATGGGTGGGCGTCCCCGCTACGTGGACGTCAGTGGCTGTTAGAGCCGGAGGTTGGCGGACAGGAATGTCCGTCCCACACGTTCCGGCAGTTGGCGGACAGGAATGTCCGCCCCACACGTTCCGGCAGTTGGCGGACAGGAATGTCCGCCCCACACGTTCCGGCAGTTGGCGGACAGGAATGTCCGTCCCACACGTTCCGGCAGTTGGCGGACAGGAATGTCCGTCCCACACGTTCCGGCAGTTGGCGGACAAGAATGTCCGCCCCACACGTTCTGGCAGTTGGCGGACAGGAATGTCCGCCCCACACTTGGGGGTTCTAGATGTCGCCTTGTTTGCCTCGGGTGCGGACGTAGACCAGGGCGAAGGTCACTCCGTGGCCGGATTTGTTGGGTTCGACGGCGACGGTGTGCTGGTTATCTTCGGTGCCAGCTTTTAGTTCGACGTTGTCGCCTTTGTTATCGCCTTCACACTTGAGTTCTTTGTTCCGGCCCTGGTCTTTGTCTTTGTCGTCGTCGGTATCGTGGACGTCGACATCGGTGCCGCTGCTGTGGCATTCGATGACTCTGCCGAATCGCTTGAGTTTGCCGCGGTAGAAATCGAGGATCTTGTCGGGCGAATCGTCGGAAACGAAATTCATGACCACCAGCTTCATGCCGAAGGCGCCGGTAAGAAGAGAGAGGTTGGCGGAGTTTTTGTCTTTATCGTCATCGCGCTTCACGCGCGCGCCGGGATAGATCGGCAAGCCGATGTCGCGTGCATCGGCGTCGGAACCGATGTGCAGGTCGGCTCCGGAGGTGTGCATATCGAGATTCTTGTTGTCGTTCTGGGCGAACGCTGCGACGGGAGAGAGCGCCGGTATCAGCAGGGCGACGAAGAGGGCGGGTAGCAGATGTTTGCGGGAAATGTTGTGAATTTCTCGAGCCATAAAGTTCTCCTAGATTGAACCTTCTTTGCCGCGGGTTTGAACGAAGACCAGGGCGAAATCGGAGCCTTTGCCCTCGGGTTCGACCGAAACCAGGTGTTGATTGTCGTCGGTGCCGACCTTGAGTTCGACCACGTTGCCGGAATTTGCGCCGTCACAGCCAACCGGATTGTGCGAGTTCTTGTCACCCGCTTTCACCGTCAAGTCTCCACCATGCTTCCCGGTGTGACATTCGACGACGTTGCCGTATTTTTTAAGCTGGTCGCGATAGTAGGCGAGGACTTTGTCGGGTGAATCGTCGGACTCGTATTCGATGGCAGCGACCCTGACGCCAAAGAAGCTGCTGGAAATATTCACGTTGGCGCTTTTTTCGTCGTCGCCGGTTTTGGGCTTTTTGTGAGCGCCGGGATAGACGGGCATTCCGGTGTCGCGGACATCGACGTCCTCATTCACATGAATGCCGCCGATTGGGGTGTCGATGTCGACTTTGCTTTTCTCTCCGGCGCTGTGGTCCTTGACGTTGACGCTGCAAGCGAGAAAGGAGAGCCAGCAGATGAATGCGATGGCGATGAGGAGACGCGCTCTAACGTCCAGTGGTTTGGGGATGAGCATCGGGTGAGCCTCCTTGTGCAACTTGGCGGGCGCGTTCGATACCTGCACCACGTTGTGCGATGCCGGGAATGGTCACCGGCAAGTGGCCGTGGATGGGAATCTCTCCGAATAAGGCTTTGACGGCGCTGACTTCAGAAACGGAAACGTTGGAAAAGGTGCAGAGATAGTTCTCCACCGAGGGGTGATCCTGCGCAATGAACGGGCTCCCCATGGCAATCACGACAGTCTTATTTGCGGCGTGATCGAGGACACCCTGGAGTAAAGCGCCGCTGGCGTCGGGCATCGTTACTGCATTGGGCGCGCTGCCGATGGCCAAGGTGCGGGCTCCGGGAGTCGGCACCATGTAGACGGCGGCGATCACGGTTTGAGCCTGGTCGACGGTATGCAGGATATCGGGCGTCATAGCAGCTGCGAAGCGCGGGTCAATGTAGATCACGTGACTGTCGGGGACACGTGCTTTCAGTTGGCGCTCAAATGTCCGGCCAGCGTCGGTACGAACATCTTCCGAAAAGATGATCACGACGACATGCTCCCGCACTTCTTCCACAGACTGATACGGAAGGTGAGGCAAAACAGTTCCCACACGTTTGAGTGGGAGAACTTTGCCGTTATCGCGCACGAGGGTGACGGCGTCGTCGGCGATTTGCTGGCCCAGAGCGAGGTTTTCCGGCTTGCCGACGGTTTGGCTAAGCAGGTCAATATCTACTAAGCGAGACTTGTTCAGTCCAACGGAGGCCTTTGCTTTCAGCAGCTTGAGCACGGAGGCGTCGAGCCGTTCGCGGGAGATTTCACCGCTCTGGACGGCGGCCATCATGGCGCGAAAGGAGGCGTCGAGATCGGCGGGAATGATGAGGAGATCGCATCCAGCCTTGAAGGCGTCAACCGCGGCGCGGCCGGGGTTGGGGGCATAGAGACGGGTGAGTCCGGCCATGTCGAGGGCGTCGGTGACGACGATTCCTTTGAAGCCGAGCTTGTCTTTCAGGAGTCCGGTGACGATGACGGGCGAGGTGGTGGCGACGTGGTCCGGGGTGGAATCAAGAGCGGGCACGGTGACATGGGCGACCATCACGGAATCGACGCCGGCCTCGATCGCCTTGCGAAACGGAGGAAGTTCGACGGAGTCGAGGCGGCCGAGATCGCCTGTGACCTCGGCGAGGCCGAGATGCGAGTCGGTGGCAGTGTCGCCGTGGCCGGGAAAATGTTTGGCGGTAGTGAGCATGCCGGCGGCGCGAGCTCCGCGAATGTAAGCGGCGGCGAGATCGCCGACCTGCTGTGGATCTTCGCCGAAGGAGCGAGTGTTGATGATCGGGTTCGCGGGGTTGGAATTGACGTCGGCGTCAGGGAAGAAATTCCAATGGACTCCGATGGCGCGGGATTCCTGGGCGGTAATGCGACCGAAGGCCTCGGCGTATTCGAGCTTGCCGGCGGCTCCGAAGGCCATGGCATGAGGAAATTCGGTGGTGCCAAGGAGACGCATCGATAAGCCACGTTCGAAATCGGCGGCAATGATGAGCGGAAGCGGCGAATCCTGCTGGAGGCGATTGAGAAGTTCAGCTGCTTCGTAAGGCTGGTTGCGATAGAGGAATGGCGGCTCCCAGCGGACGGTCATGGCGAATGAGCCGAGATGATACTTGCGGAGATTGTCCTGGAGTTGTAGGTAGACGGGACTCTGCACATTGAGAAAGCTGGCGCGAACCCAAGGCATGAAGAGCTGCCCGACTTTTTCTTCGAGCGAGAGTTTGCGAAGAGTTTTCTCCGCCCATTTTTCGCCGTCGCGGTCGAGATGAACCGGGCTGGGGGGCTGGAGTTTGTCTTTGGCGAAGACCGGGGAGACGAGAAGGAAAGAAAAAAAGGTCAGGACGAAGCCCATTCGTCGGCGCATGGGCTGACGATAACACGGTCAGAGTAGGTGGCTATTGATCATCCGGGATGCGGCTTGCGACTAGATCGAGCACGCGGCGGTGGATGGCGGGGTCGTCGCCGAAACCGTTGAGCCATTCGACTTCCGGTTCGCGGCGGAACCATGTCATCTGGCGCTTGGCGTAATTGCGATGGGCTTGCTGAGCGGCGGCAGTGGCTGAGGGCTCATCGATTTCTCCGCGCAAGAGTTGAACGCATTGTTTGTATCCGAGGGAAGCGAGCGGCCCGGCGCTGTTTCCGTATTTCGCAAGGAGGTTGCGGGTTTCGTCGATGAGGCCGCTGTCGAACATCTGCTGGGCGCGGCGATTGATGCGGTCGTAGAGCGGTTGACGGTCGGGATTTAAACCCACGCGCAAAGTGCGAAAGCCTTGCAGTGGCTCGCGGCCCTGGTCCCAGAGCTCGGTCATCTTCTGACGCGAGGCGAGACAGACTTCGATGGCGCGGATAAGTTTGGGAACATCGTTAGCGTGAATTTTGGCGGCGGCTTGCGGGTCGAGGCGAAGCAGGATGCGGTGCAGGTGAGCGGAGCCTTTTTGTTCAGACTTCTGGCGGAGGCGGACGCGGAGTTCTTCGGAGCGCTGCGGTCCGGGAAACAAGCCTTCAAGAAGGGCTCGCAGATAGAGACCGGTGCCTCCGACGATGATGGGGAGGTTCTTGCGCTGGCGAATTTCGGCGAGGGCTTGGCGCGCCAAGCGGGCGTATTCTCCGGCGGTAACGTAGGCGGTGGGATCGACGAAATCCAAGAGATGATGCGGGGCGCGGGCGCGTTCTTCGGAAGTAGGCTTGGCGGTGCCGATTTCGAATTCGTGGTACATGGCCACGGAATCGCAATTGACGATTTCTCCGTGGAAATGTTCGGCGAGGGTGAGGGAGAGAGAGGTTTTTCCGGCGGCGGTTGGGCCGAGGATTACGACCAAAAGCGGATCGCGGGCCACGGTCAGCGCCAGCTCCAGTGGACGAAGCGCCAGTAGCGGACGAGGGCAAGGAGAATCATCAGAAGGACAATGGCGAGGAGGCCGGTGCTCTCCGCGGTGTGGATGGAGCGCGGCGGGCGGTGTCCTTTCCGCGGGGGCATGGGAGATATTGTAGCGGGTGGGAAGGGTTGCATTGCGGCAGGCAGGGCTGTTTCTGTAAGAGAGAATGCAAAGAAGGGTCTACCACCAAGGACACTAAGGTTCACAAAGGAGCTTGGGGCGACGGGGGACGTCGCCAGGGAAGATGTTTTGGATATAATCCGCTTTATGAAACGCCAGATACTACCCATCTTTGTCTGTTTGGTTGTGTTGGCTGTGTCTTCGGTCGCTGCTGCGAAGACGGTGAAGGTTCAGCTGAAGGACGCCCAGGGAAAGAGCATTGGCACGGCCAAGATTTCGCCGGCCGGGAATGGAATCGAGGTGGATGCGAACCTGCACGGGCTTCCCGCGGGAGATCATGGCATCCACTTTCATCAGAACGCCAAGTGCGAGGGCCCGGACTTCAAATCCGCCGGAGCGCATTTCAATCCGGAGGGGAAGGAGCATGGCCTGCAGAATCCCCAGGGGCACCATGCCGGCGACATGATGAACTTCGAGGTCGACCCGCACGGCAAGGCGAAAGTGCGGGTGTCGGACAACGACGTGAACCTGAATCCGGCAACCGACCCGCACTCGCTATTCGCGAATGGCGGCACGGCGTTGGTGATCCATGCCAAGGCTGACGATATGAAAACGGACCCTTCGGGTAACTCGGGGGACCGGATTGCCTGCGGAGTGGTTTCGGGGAAGTAGCTGTTAACCAGGTGATTACCTTCGTTCGGCGGGTGACTTGACCTAACCTATCTGATAAGCGTGGTTGTGACGAATATCACAGTTTCAACAGCTATTGCACAGCGTCCGGTGTCCAAAATACAGAATCGACAGTAGGTGTGATAGCTGGCTGTGGCCATCCCAGTGCTCTCAGACCCTCAAAATCCATGCGAGCATTGAGCCAGGCTCGCCACTCTTCTCTTATAGCGAGGGCGGGGGGAGCGTCCTCGAGTCACGGCCATTTCAAGTACACTCTAGGCTTGCCTCTTGAAAATCCTTAAGCACATTCTTGCCCGGTACACGGCCTTTCTTTGGGCTCTGTTAAAGCCGCTCGGCGCGTGGGGGGTGTTGGTGGTCGCAGCGCTGGACGGCAGCTTTATCGGGCTACCCATGGACGCCGTGGTCGCCAGCTATGTCTATAACGACAGGGCGCGTTTTCTGCTTTACGTCATCATGGCTTCGGCGGGGTCGGCGCTGGGAAGCATTGTGATTTACGTGATCGGGTACAAGGGTGGCGAGGAGCTGCTGCGGAAGCGCATTCCGGCACACCGTTTCGACAAGATTCATGCGGCGTTCGACAAACATCCGTTCTGGAGCTTGATGTTTCCGGCGATGCTGCCTCCGCCAACGCCTTTCAAGCTTTTTGTGCTGGCGGCGGCGGTTTCGGAGATGGGGTTCGGGCGGTTTCTGTTGGCGATCTTCTCGGGGAGGCTGGTGCGGTTCCTGATTCTGGCGGTGCTGACGGTGAAATTTGGGCCGGACGTGGTGCGGCTGCTCGGGGGGATGTTCCGGGAGCATCTCTATCTTTTGTTGACGCTGGTGGTGGCGGCTTTGATTGGGTGGTGGATGCAGAGGAAGCGATCGGCGCGGAAGCGGTCCGTAGTCGAGATCGGAAAGACCGCTTGAGCGGGGACGGCTTAACCGCCTGAGACTTTCTTCCGACGGAGTGGAACTCAAGGGTTTTTACCACAGAGAACACAGAGGAGCACTGAGGAACTTCAGAGCTCTCACTAATAAGTACGCTAAGGGGCACCTAGCAAAAGCCCGCTCCAAATGACATCGGCCAGGATTAGGCCGCTGAGTGGTCTCCGGTGGCCAGGGATCCTGAGAGCGTTTTTAGCAGGACCGGCGTCGCGAACATGGCGGCGGTGAAGAGTAGATCACCTTCGACGGCGTGACGGAAAAACGGGAGCGCGGCGGCGTAGGACATCATTACTCCCTGGAAATTCTTGGGGTACATGTCGAGCCAAGCCCAGGCGGCGAGATTCGTGATCAGGTAGAAGGAAATCGAACTGGCGAGGGCGGCGCCCATGATGGGCAGCGGCTTCTCGTGATTCTTGAGGCGGGTTCCCAGCCAAATTACCCCGGCGTACCAGGCGAAGGTTACAAAGTGATCGATGGTGAAGGGATATTTGTAGACGAGGGTGGTCAAGAGGACGTCCGAGAGGACCAAGGCGGTAAACGGAATCCAGAGCTGGCGGCGCGATCCACGGGCCCCGAAGAAAAGAAGCGATCCGGTGACCGGAGTGAACATCCAGGGATGCGGGATGAAGCGCACAATGACTGCGATTGCTAAGAACAGATAGGCCAGCATGGTCACCTCGTAATATTCGATTGTGGCGCGGGAACGGGGCGGCGTCAAGTTATGGCGGGGAAATCTTGGGCTTCGATGAATCGCGAGGTTCGGTGAGGAACGTTAAGAGCTTCAACCACCAAGGACACTAAGGGCACGAAGGAACTTCGAGAGCTTCACAACATCGTTAGTCTGGGGCGGGTTGATTACGGTTCCCGAATTGTTCGGCGACTACGTGCAGGTTGTGGTCTAGCTCGACTGTGCCGGATAAGACGGCGCGGCCCAGGCGTCCGGGATAGTCGAAGCGCTCGTCTTTGAAGCGGACCAGATATCCACCGGACTCGAGCGGTTCGGTTTCGGTGATGGGATACTTCGCCCAGTCGAGATAGACGCGTCCCAAGCGGGTGCGCTTGGCGGCGAGCGTCACCGGAGTTTCTTCGGGCTTGTAGTGGATTTGCATCTGGCCGTCGGGATCGACGTCGGAGTTCAGAGTGTCGACCAGCATGTTGGCGTAAAAGCCGGGAGTTTCGACGACACCCATCCAATGGAACGGGCTCCACCAGTAGGGATAGGCGGAAGCGCGGAGCGGATTGGCGTCGGCGTAGGTGCGAGCTTCTAACGCTCCCACTGCGCGGCGATGTTCAAAGTCACGCAAGCCCCAAATAGCGACAATACCCAGCAGCGCAAAGATCGCTCCCCAGCGTCCGGGTGGAACTTTGCGGCGAACGCCGATGTCGCTATCGATGAGGGCGAAGAGCGATGGAGCCACGAGGCCGACGGTCAACAAGAGCAGGATGAAGGGATCGACGATGAAGACGATGTCCCAGGAATACCAGCGCTCGGAGAAGGGCCAGAAGGGGCGAATGCCGTAGTTGTTGGTGAAGTCGAGGAGGATATGGGTGAGTCCGGCGAAGTAAGCGATGCCGAAGAGAAGTCCCCAGCGCGGGGGACGTTTGGGATCTTTGATTTTGCGTCCGATGATGCGCCAGTAGAGGTAGACGACTCCGACCACAAGCGCGGACATGAGGACAAGTCCAGCGAAGGAGTGGGTGAAGCCGCGATGATGGGCAAAGCCGAAGACCGGGCCTTTGAGGCTGCCAAAAACGTCGAGATCGGGCGCTTCGGCCGCCAAGGTGGCAGCGGCAGTGGCCAGTGCCGTTTTGCGGTTGAAGAAGGCGCGTCCGAGACAGGCGCCAGTCAGGAAATGTGTGATCGGTTCCAAAGATGGAGTTTATCGCGAACCAGTGCAAAGCGACTTAGATGTTAGACGGAGTCGAGCTGATGCAGTTTGCAGACTCGGGCAGAATTATGAGGCTGGCGAGAGAAGGGTGAGGGCGTCAGGCAGCATGGTGATTTTTGCGGGAAGCATGCCGAGTAGTTCTCCGTCGGCTTCGATGAGCACTCGTTGCGATGAACCGGCGTTGTCCAGCGTCCAACAATGTGCGGCCGTACTGTGCAGCAACTCGATCCCCGGCACTTGCCAGTTGGTGCCGAACAGGCCGCGAAGGATGTAGCGGAGATATTTGATCCGGCTGCGAGTGTGGAAGAGAACGAAACGAAGGTCGTCGCGATCGAGCGATGCGCCGGGGGCCAGGTCGCGCAAGACTCCTCCGAAATCTCCGATGCGCACGGCGAGGAACTGCGAGACCTCTGCCTGGCGGGATAGCGCGCCCTCCAGAAATTCGACAGCGAAGGGATCCTTGGGGTGCAGGAGCCAGAGCTGAAATGCTTTCAGGCAGTAGGCGCCCATGCCAAATCTTTTTTTGGCGGCGGCGTTGATTTTGTAGAAGAGGTGGGCGTCCACGCCGATGCCGACGATGAAAGCGAAATAGCGGGAGGCGGGCTTGCCGTTGAAGTCCTGATATGCGATGTGGCCCACGGCGATGCGGCGGGGGGGTGAGTTCACGGCGGCAAGTGCGGCGGCAGATGGTTCAGTGGGAATTTTCAGATCATGAGCGAAGGAGTTGGCGGTCCCGAGCGGAATGATACCCAAGCCGACTTGAGTTCCCACCAGACCCTGCAGGACATCGTGGATAGTGCCGTCTCCGCCGCAAGCAAAGATGGCGTCGTAGCCGTCGGCGATGGCTTGGCGGACTTGATCGATGGCCTGACCGGCTGCGGTGGTGGGAGCGGTGGACGCTTCGATTCCAGAGGACCTCAACGTGGACAGAGCGGATTCGATATCGGATGCGCGGCGCTCCTGCCGTTGTCCGGAGAGCGGGTTGTAGAGCAGCAGGGCTTTGCGCATGAGTCAGGGGGATTGTACTGAAACCGGGGGTCGCAGACATCGAACAGTGCCAAAAGCGAGATTTCTACTCCTTCGCTCGGCAGACAGGATAGCGGATGCGAATCGGGCCGGTAAACCGCCGCGCTGCGCTCAGGCTGGCACTTCGGACGTGGCATGGCGTTTGCGGGAACTGGAAAAGTAAGCGAGGCTGAGGCGGAATACAAAATCGTGGCGGGCGGCAGAAGCCGCGACGCCGGCGGATGCGATTTTTGCCATGCCAGTGAACAATAAGGCGAAGGACATCCTGAAAATTGCGCAGGATGTGCTGGGCGCAAAGATTGCGCTGGCGAAGAAGGACCCGACAACGGCTATTGGGCAATTGCGTGAAGCGGTAGCACTGCAAGATACGTTGAAGTACGGCGAGCCTCCGGATTGGTTTTTTCCGGTACGGGAGTCGCTGGGAGCGGCGCTGATGATGAATGGCGATGCGGCTGGCGCGGAGAAAGTTTTTCGCGAGGACCTGGAGCGGAATCCGAGGAATCCGCGATCTCTGTTTGGATTGCAGCAGGCGCTGAAGGCCGAGGATGGGAATTATGATGCACGGGTTTGTCTCCGATCAGTTTAAGGCGTCGTGGAAGGGTGGGAGCGAGTTGCGGATGGAGGATTTGGTTTAGCGGCGAGAGTGGGTCGGACCACCTGTCCGACAAAAGCCGAAAAAACGGGTTGTGAAAATGGTGGGTGCGCCTTGATAAGAGCGAAGGCGCCGTCGAGGACAAACTTATCCCGAGCAATGTTGGGTCGGATAGGGATGCTTCGCTTCGCTCAGCATGACAAAGGTCTGCTGGACGACAGCGGCGCTTTTCGTCGGCCAGATTTGCCTATAATCTTGTTCGATGGCTCGGGCGTCACACGACATTTCGGCGAAGATCGAAACTCTGCGCGACGAGATTCGCCATCACGAACATCTTTATTACGTCCTCGACTCTCCGGAGATCAGCGACTTCGATTACGACAAGCTCGTCGAGGAGTTAAAGAAGCTAGAAGGCGAGCACCCTGAGCTCGTCACGCCGGATTCCCCGACGCAGCGGGTGGGGGGCAAGCCGCGCGAGGGATTCGTCAAAGTCCGGCACTCTTCGCCGATGCTGTCGCTCGACAATACCTACAGCGAAGAAGAACTGCGCGCCTGGGAGCATCGCGTTCACGAGCTGAGCGGACGAAAGGAAATCGACTACGTCTGCGAGCTCAAGCTCGACGGCATGTCCCTGGCCCTCATCTATGAGGGCGGGAGGCTGGTTCGCGGAGTGACGCGTGGGGATGGCTCGGTGGGAGAGGACGTCACCCTCAACGTCCGTACGGTGCGGTCGATTCCACTTTCCATTGATCCTGCCAAGTTGAAGAAGGCGGGCATTCCCGCGGATTTCGAGACTCGCGGTGAACTGCTGATGCCGACAGCGGCTTTCAAAAAGCTCAACGAAGAACGTGAACGAAACGGCTTGGCCACCTTTGCCAATCCGCGCAACTTTACCGCCGGGACCGTGCGGCAACTGGATCCCAACGTCACGGCTGAGCGCCGTCTGGATTTCTTTCCTTACATCCTTTTGACCAACGGCCGCACCCACTTCGAGCGGCATTGGGAGACGCTTACGGCGCTCGAAAAATCGGGTTTCAAGGTCAACCCTTTCCGCAAGCTCGTCCACTCGATGGCAGAGGTCTGGGAGTTTATTCAGGAATGGGAGGGGAAGCGGGATAGCCTTCCCTATGAGATTGACGGCATCGTGATCAAAGTCGATCGCACCCGTTTGCAGGATGAGTTGGGTTTTACCGGCAAGGCTCCGCGATGGGCAATTGCTTACAAATATGCGGCTCGCGCCGGCGTTACGAAATTGGAGAACGTTCGTTGGCAGGTCGGGCGCACCGGAAAGTTGACGCCGGTTGCAGAGTTGGCGCCGGTTTCGATTGGCGGAACGACGGTGCGGAACGCCACGCTGCACAACATGGATGAGATCGAACGCCTGGGGGTGAAGATAGGCGACTACGTGCAGGTGGAACGGGGCGGCGACGTTATCCCGAAAGTTGCGAAAGTCGTTGACGACGAAACCCATCCGCGTGGAACCCGGGAAATTGAAGCGCCGGAGAAGTGCCCGGTGTGCGGCACGAAGGTAGTTCGCACTGAAGGCGAAGTTGATTACCGCTGCGTGAACGCTAACTGTCCGGCGAAGCTGGTGGGCACGATCCTGCATTTCGCTTCGCGGGGAGTGATGAATATTGACGGGATGGGCGAGGCGCTAGTGAATCAGCTGATCGAACGCGGTCTGGTCAAGAATGTTGCCGACATTTATGAACTCAGCAAGGAGAAGTTACTGAGTCTTGATCGTTTCGGCGATAAGTCGGCGGAAAACATTCTTCGGGAAATCGAGAGCTCAAAGAAGCTCCCGCTGGAGCGTGTGATTTATGGGCTTGGCATTCGCATGGTGGGCGAACGCACCGCGCAATTTCTCGCCGAGCATTTTGGATCGATGGAAGCGCTTGCCGAAGCGAGCGTGGAGGAATTGCAGGGGGTGAACGAAGTGGGCCCCAAGATCGCCGAAAGCATCGCAGAGTTCTTCGGCAATCCAGCCAACCACAAGCTGGTGGGGCGCCTGGGCAAGGCTGGTCTCACCTTCACTGCGAAAAAGAAAGAGCGGGGAACGGCGCTGGTGGGAAAAACTTTTGTTCTGACCGGGACGCTGGCGCGGCATACGCGGGACGAAGCCAAGAAGATGATTGAAGATGCGGGCGGGCGGGTGTCGGGGTCGGTGAGCAAGAAGACGGATTACGTGGTGGCGGGCGAGGATGCGGGGTCGAAGCTGGAGAAGGCACGGGAGTTGAAGGTGAACGTGATCGGGGAAAAAGAGTTGGAGGGGTTGGTGGGGATTGGAGTTTTAAAGGGCAGGAATTAGCCGCAGGGGTACTACGGTTCACCAAGGGGAAAACATCTGCAAGAGCTTTGACCGCTAAGGTCGCAAAGAAAAGCTTTAACCACAGAGGGCGCGGGGGAGCACAGGGGCAAAACTTCGATGAGACGGGGTGAAGTTATTCCGAGGAACGTTACAATTTCTTTACATATCCCTGACAATTTTGACAGTGGGAAACAGCTACTCTACGCGGAAGGTACCGTTAAGGTCCGGCATGGGCGCCTCGGGAGCACCGCCTCCTGGCAACGGGCTGCGGTTTGGCGCTTATGCTCAGAGGCAAGTATCTTGGGCGTAGGTTCTTTGCCCTTCGAATCTACGCTCAGGATGTTGCCGCCGCGGCAAGGGCTCCCTTGATCCGCTCGTAGGTCGTCTCCAGATTTTCCGGCAGCACTCGCGTTTCCGCCACAACCGACATGAAACTGGCGTCCGCTACCCAGCGCGGCAGCACATGCATGTGGATGTGTCCAGCGACACCCGCGCCAGCAGCCTTGCCGATATTCATCCCCAGGTTGATCCCGTCGGGCGAGTAAAGCTGGCGTAGAACATTCTCCAACCTCTGCGCGAGCTCCATCATCTCGTGCGCGGCCTCGACGGGTAGCTTTTGCAACTGGTCGAGATGCTGAAACGGCACGATCATGACGTGTCCCGAGGTATAGGGATAAGTGTTCAAAATGACGAAGCAGTAGCGGGCGCGGAGCACGATGCGAGCGCGAGCGTCGTCGCCAAGTTTGGGAAGGTCGCAGAAGACGCAACCCGAGATCTTCTCAGCCGTGGTGACGTAGGCGTAGCGCCAAGGAGTCCAGAGATTGTCCATGCTTGGGCAGCGTAGCAGATCGAGGAAAATTCCCAAACCCGGCGCGAAAATGGAGGGATTACGGCTTTATCTTAAGACTTTGGCTGAGCAGGCTGTAACACCTCTTTAATATCCGCAAAGAAAAGTCCTTCCGGGGTTTGACACTGTTCGGAAGCGGTTGTTATAGTCGGAGAGTTCCCTTAGGACGCGGGTTAGCTGTTTAGAAACGTCCGACCGCTGGAAATGTATAGGCCCGTTCGCCAGGACGAGCTCAACACAACCGAATACTCAAGCCAGCTGTCTGCTAAGTAGCCCCGTTGCCACCGCGAGCACACCAGAGAGGCCATGACCTTGTTCGACGACAACACCGCCCACAATCTGGATTCCGCGACCTCCGCTGTGCAGGAGCGCGCTGATTCCCCGGAGGGCTCGATCCCTAACTCCAACAACCATGAACCGGCTTCGCACGAGGAGAGCCCAGCAGTGCACGCCCAGGAAGAGAAGCCAGCTACGGGCGGCGCCGACGATTTTGCCTCGGCTCTCGAGAGCTTCACGACTGAGACCGAAGAAGCGATTACTGAAGACAACATCATTAAGGGTACTGTTCTTAAGCTGACGGGCACTCACGTCGTGGTGGATATCGGCGCCAAGTCGGAAGGCATGCTGCCGCTTTCCGAGGTGCTGGACCATGAAGGCAATCCCAGGTTCAAGCCGGGCGACGAAATCGACGTCATGCGCGACAAGGGCGAGGCGGAGGAAGGCTACATCAACCTCTCTCACCAGAAGGCGCAGCGGCTACGCGCGTGGGACGAAATTGAGAAGGCCCACGACGAGAAGCGTCCGGTGCAGGCCATTGTCATTGAACGCATCAAGGGCGGGTTGACGGTGGACATCATGGGCGCGCGGGCATTCCTGCCGGGGTCGCAGGCCGATCTGCGTCCGACACGGAACCTGGATGCGGCCAAGGGCCAGAGCATCGAAGTCGCGATCATCAAGCTCAACCGGAAGCGCGGCAATATCGTGGTATCGCGCAAGCAGATTCTGGAGGAGGCGCAGCACGAAAAGCGCTCCAAGACCCTCGAGCACCTGGAAGAAGGCGCGATCCTGACCGGCGTGGTCAAGAACCTGACGGAATACGGCGCGTTTGTGGACTTGGGCGGAATTGACGGCCTGCTCCACATCACCGACATGTCGTGGGGGCGGCTGACGCATCCTCGCGATCTGGTCAACGTTGGCGATCAGATCCAGGTGAAGGTCCTGAAGTTCGACAAGGACAAGCAACGGGTTTCGCTCGGGTTCAAGCAGCTTACGCCTGATCCGTGGCTGGATGCGGAGCATCGCTATCCGGTGGGAGCGCATGTGGGCGGGCGCGTCATCAGCGTGACCGACTACGGCGCGTTTGTTGAGCTGGAGCAGGGTATCGAAGGTTTGGTCCACGTCAGCGAGATGACGTGGTCGAAGCGAATGAAACATCCTTCGAAGCTGGTGAATGTTGGGGACAACGTGGAGTGTGTTGTGCTCAACGTGAATCCGCAGGAGCGGCGCATTTCACTGGGCATGCGGCAACTGGCGACGAATCCATGGGATGCTTTGCATGATAAGTATCCGGTGGGCTCGACCGTTGAGGGGCGGGTGCGCAACCTGACCGACTTCGGCGCGTTTATCGAGATTGAAGACGGCATCGATGGATTGGTGCACGTCAGCAACCTGAGCTGGACCAAGCGGGTGAAGCATCCTTCGGAAGTCTTGAAGAAGGGCGATCGCGTGAAGGCCATTGTTCTGGCGATTGAGCCAGACAAGCGGCGTTTGTCGCTGGGCGTGAAGCAGCTTCAGCCCGACGTTTGGGAGAGCTTCTTCCAGACGCATCACATTGGCGATGTGCTGCATGGCAAGGTTCTGCGAGTGGCCAGCTTTGGTGCGTTCGTGGAGATTGCCGACGGCATTGAAGGTCTTTGCCACAACTCCGAAGCGGTGGATGCGAACGGGCAGCCACTGACGCTGGAACCGGGCAATGAGCACGACTTCAAGATCATCAAGATGAATCCGGATGAGAAGAAGGTTGGACTGAGCATCAAGGCAGTCGGCGAAGAAGCTTCGCGTTCGGAAGTCGAGGCTTACAAGCAGCCGGTTTCGAGCACGGGCGGATCCACGATTGGCGATTTGATTACGTGGAAGCGCGCGAGCAACGAAAACAATTAGTTGAGAAGTCTGTTGGAAGATGAAGGGCCGCCTTATGGGCGGCCTTTTTGTTTGGGCTGTGGGGGCGGACTTCATCCTGGCAGGTTGAGCGAGTTTTCGTCTTTCTGGCTAGAGCGCTACAAGTAAAAGCTGATAGTTAGTAATCTTCCTAACAAAAGTAACCTATTGATTGCGTTTATAGCGTTTAATGGAATAGAATAGCGCATACGAGCAAGCCGACAGGAGGTTGAGTCTGAAATGGCAACTGCCAGCGAGGCGACGCCGCAGCTCGATTTCTCTCACCGGGAACAACAGGAAATGGTTGAGATTTACAATAAACTCCGGGAAGCCGAAGCCAAGCTGATCGGCTCGGATGGCAGGACGGAAAACCTGCCCAACAACGTTTACTCATTCCTGCTCCGTTTGCTGGCTGATTTGCGTGCAGGTCAAGCGGTCACCATCCTGCAAAGCAAACATGAACTAACCACCATCGAAGCGGGTAAGGTCTTGGGCGTCTCTCGGCAGTACCTGGTTCAACTGCTGGAGAGAGGGGAAATCCCTTTTCATCAGGTGGGCACGCACCGGCGTATGTACGTCCGCGATGTGATCGCCTACAAATCAAAACGTGATGCGGCCCGACGAGGCACGCTGAACGAATTAGCCAAACACGAATTTGATAAAGGGGATTACGACAAGATCCCAGATGATTTTCACTCCTGAAAATGAATACTCCGCGGTGCTGGATGCCTGCGTCCTGGTGCCGGCTTCGCTATGCGATACGTTGCTGCGATTGGCCGAAGAGCCAGCCATGTACCGCCCGCTGTGGAGCGAACAGATCATGGGGGAGATGGTCCGGGCATTGAAAACGAAAATTCATCGCAGTGATGCGGATGCAGCCTATCGGCGAAAAAAGATGAATGATTCGTTTCCGGAGGCAATGGTTAGAGTACCTCCTGACCTCCTGAAAGCAGCCGAGTGCTTGCCCGATCGCGACGATAGGCATGTGCTCGCTGCCGCGATCATGTCGGGCGCCGACACGATCATTACGCAAAACATAAAGCACTTTCCGAAAGAATGTTTGGAACAGTTTGGAGTGCTTTGTCAAACGGCCGAGGATTTTCTGATTGGTCGATATCACATCCACCCGCAGCTTGTGTTGGACAAGATTGACGATCAGGCGATGGGAATCTCTAAAGACAGGAAATACGTGATCGGAAGTCTTCGCGGTGCGGTTGGTCAGTTTTGCAAGTTGTTGGAGCAACATCCGATGTGAACCGACTGGAGCACGGGATCTTTCGGAACCAAATCTCTATTTCACATCAATCTTCAAAATAATGTTCACTTGGGGGCGATCGTCGAACTGGCTGACGGTTTTGGTATCGCTACGGAAGCCTTTGTACTGGGCGTAGACCTCGTAATCGATGTTGGGGGAAAGTTCCGGAAAACGATAGGAACCGTCATTGCTCACGATATAAGTTTTGACCGCGCGAGTGCGGGTGTTGGTAAGGTAGACGACGCCGTCGGGGAGAGGGTTATCGCGCTTATCGAGAACCTTGCCGGTGAGCTGGCGCCCGATGGACCCCTTGTCTTTATCTCTGGGACTGGGATTGGCACCGGCGAAGGCGGTCATAGCCGCCAGGAAAACGATCAGCAAGGCAATGTGACTTTTTCTCATAATTTTCTCTGGTTGCCTCGATCCAGCAACTCTACTGTTTTAGATGCACACTGATATCCGCCCGCTCATCATTGTCGACATGGAGCGTAACATCTTCCGCTTGCAATGGCTTACCGTCGGTCGACTTTACGCCTTTAAGGTCGGCGGAGACGACATAGTCTTGTTTGCCGGCAGGCACTCGTTGGGCGAACTCCCCGGCGTGGTCGGAAAACAGTTCCCAGCGATACTTCTTTTCGCTGGCACGGCGAATTCTGATTTTAATTCCGTACACGGGACGATTGTCGGGACCCCAGACGGTACCGAAGATCAGGGCGTAGGGCTTTTCGTGATTTCCGGGATGGGAGTCCGCTGCACGCGCGGGCCCGGAACAGAGCGCGATAAGAAACAACATTCCGAACAGAACGGCGGGAGGGGCGAAGCGGAAGGGAAAGAAACGCGACAAGGCGAAAATGGGCCCGGGGCTAGGAGAAGTCACCGTCTTCGGCTTCCTCTTCTTCTTCCTCTTCTTCCTCGTACTCTTCTTCGACGGGCTTTAATTCGAGCGGGCTGGTGGTGACCACTTCGAAATCCGTGCCACATTCGGGACAGGAAATGATCTCGCCCTCGTCGATGTCATCTTCTTCAATATCGAGATCGCTCTCGCACTCTGGACAATAAACCATGATTGCCTCCGGTACCTAGGAACACACCCCGCTTTTATTTTTAGATTCTCTTTGTGCTTGCGGTCAAGTGGCGTGATTCCCGAAACGCTACTGAAGCCCTGTAGATGCGTCCAGCAGGTTTGGGATTCCTGCAAACTGGAAGAATTTTACCTGCTAAGATGTGGCTTGGTGGCCTGTGCTGGTTCGCTACAGGATTGGCGAGCACTGGCCGTTGCGGGTTGCGAATGTATCGTGGACGCACGCTTTCGCTGAGCTTTCCTCCATTCACCTACTGGGTGAAGCGGATCGTGATCGCGTGTGTGGCGCTGTATTTCCTGCAGGTCATCCTGGGAGCCGTTGCTCCGAGCCTCGGCTCATATCTGATCCTTTATGGCGCGCTGATTCCGGCGTGGGTCATGCACGGGGCGGTCTGGCAATTGGTCACCTACTCGCTTCTGCACGCCAGCGTTGGCCATGTTTTGATCAACATGCTCATGCTGTGGATGTTCGGCGCGCAGGAGGAAATGGACTGGGGATCAAAGAAGTTCCTGGAGTACTACCTGTTCTGCGTAGTGGGCGCGGCGCTGGTGACGATCGCGGTGGCGTATTCGCCAATTCCGGGAGTGCATCCGGGAACTCCGACGATTGGTGCGTCGGGCGGGGTGTACGGGATCCTGGTGGCGTTTGGCATGCTGTATGGGGACCGCGAGATTTTCATGTTCCCGCTGCCCTTCATGATGAAGGCCAAATACATGGTGCTCATCATGGTGTTGCTGGTGGTGATTGCCACGTTTCAGCCTTCGCAAGGCGGGGTGGCGAACTTTGCGCACCTGGGCGGATTGCTGTTTGGCTTCGTCTATATAAAATTCCTGCCGAAGCGTGGGCTGGGTTTCGCCGCCTCGGAGCGCTACTTTAACGTACGCAATTCGTACTATCGCTGGAAGCGCCGGCGGGCGGCTAAGAAGTTTGAAGTCTACATGAGCAAGCACAACCGGAAAGTCACCTTCGACGAGCACGGGAACTATGTTCCACCGGACGACGATAAGAAAAATGGCGGATCGAAATCGGGCTGGGTGAACTGATCTTTGCGCGTTCCGCGCGCTTCCCTTCCTGTTTGCTAAATTCCCGCTAAGCCTGATTCATCAACTTTTGGAATTCATCCAGTACAGCGGCGGGTAAATCGTCGCGGCGGGATTTTGCCTTGAATCCCAACTCATGTCCGGCGCCTTCTACCGGCAGCAACGAAGTTTTCGCCGGGATAAGTTTGATCGCCCGAGTGATTTCCTCGATGGTGCCAAAGGGATCGTTCGTCCCTTCGACGAATAGCGCGGGAACGCGGATTTGCGGCAGGTGCTCGGTGCGAAGGCGCTCGGGCTTGCCGGGCGGATGAAGCGGATACGAGGTGAGCAACAGACCGCTGACGAGATTGGGATTCTCGGCCACAAGCATGGAGGCCTGACGGCCGCCGTAAGAATGGCCTCCGAGAAACACCTTTTCCTTGGCGATCTGGCGCAGCGCATGGACGGCATTCTTCAGGCCTTCGCGATCACGAGCAGCCTCGGGCGGGCGGGGAGGGCCGAAAGATCGGTTCTGGCGAAAGGGCAAGTCACAGCGAAGGACGAAGAATCCAGCAGACGAAAAAGTTTCAGCGAGCGCCACCAACAGTGGACCCCGGCAATTTCCTCCAGCGCCGTGAGCGATGACCAGGCCCACGCCCGATGGCGCCGAGGGACGATGGAGGAATCCGCGGACCGGCGGGTCGACACGAGCGTCGGCAAATGCTTCTGCTCCGAGTGGTTGGGAGGCTGGATCCATCATGGCTTTTCGATGATTGGATCGAGAGTTTCGTAGATGCGCACGGTACGAATCTCCTGCGCCAGTTTGGCCCAGCAGCGCAGGCTTTCGGGATCTTCTTGTGCGGCGCGGCGCGCCTCTTCCGACTTCCAGTGACGGAGCAAAACGTATTCCCGGCCGGGGCCGGCATCGCGGAAGAGAACGTCGCGGCTGAATCCGCCCTTGGCGAGGGCATCACTCAGGGCGCGCATGGTGGCGATGGATTCCTGCTCCATACCGGGCAGGGCCTCGTAGATAGCGATCGAGAGAATTTCCTTGGACATACCGAAATCTATTGTCTCCGGGAAGTCAAGTCTGGCGGGTGCGACGAACCTCTTCCGGGGTCACGGTGTGCAGCCGGAAGAAATTGGTGGAACCTGAAGCCATCTGGGTTCCGGCGACCACGCCGAGGACATCGCCAGCCTGAATGCATCCCTGGCGCAGCAGTTCCTGCTCGGCGGCAGCCAGCATGTGTTCGGCACTGCGGGCCTGCTCGCGCTGCAAGGGCTGCACACCCCAATACAGATTCATGCGATTACAAACGGATGCGAGATGGCTGAAGGCGTAGACGTTGGCCTTGGGACGGTACTTGGAGATCATGCGCGCGGTGTTGCCACTCTCGGTGAAGACAGCGATGGCTCCCATGTGCAGATCTTCGGCAGCATGGGATATGGCTTCGCAGATGGTTTCCGGAATGGTGAGGGAGTGGCGGTCGCGCCGGCGGCGCAGGCTGGAGAAATCTTCCAGGTTGCGCTCGGCTTCGATGGCGATTTTTGCCATCATGGTAACGGCTTCACGCGGGTAGCGCCCGCTGGCAGTCTCAGCGGAAAGCATGACGGCGTCGGTTCCGTCGAAAACGGCGTTGGCAACATCGCTGGCCTCGGCGCGAGTGGGACGGGGATTCTCAATCATGGATTCCAGCATCTGGGTCGCGGTGATGACGGGCTTGCGCCATTCCCGGGCGCGACGAATGATGTGCTTCTGAATCACCGGGACTCTCTCGGGAGGCACTTCCACACCGAGATCGCCACGCGCCACCATGACGCCGTCGGCGACGGCAAATATTTCTTCGAGGTGATCGAGGGCCTGCGGCTTTTCGAGTTTAGCGATGACCGGCACATCGCTGCCGGCTTTCGCAATCAGTTGTTTGGCCAGGAGAACGTCATTCGCGGAACGAACGAAGGACATGGCTACGGCGTCGACGCCATGGCGCAGGCCGAATTTCAGATCCTCACGATCTTTTTCGGTCAGCGCCGGAATGGATAAGGCGACACCGGGCAAGTTGATGCCCTTGTGTTCTCCGAGAATTCCGCCGTTGATTACTTCACATTCGACGTCCCTGCCGCGGACGCGCAGAACGCGCAACTCAATAAGGCCGTCGGAAAGGAGGATAGGCGTGCCCGGGCGCAGTTCGCGGGCAAGATCGGGAAAAGTTGTCGAGATGAGGGAGGCGTCGCCGTCGATGTTGCGAGGGGTAATGGTGAGCTTGGCTCCGGATTTCAAGATGACGGGCGCGTGGGCTTTCAAAAGTCCGGTGCGAATCTTGGGTCCTTGCAGATCCTGCAGGATGCATATGGTGCGTTTTTCGCGTTCAGCGGCGCGGCGCAAGCGCTGGATGTTTTGTGCGTGTTCCTCATGAGTGCCGTGGGAGAAGTTGAGACGGGCCACGTCCATGCCGAGACGCATCAATTCCCTGAGCAGTGGTTCGGTGTTGCAGGATGGTCCGATGGTGCAAATGATTTTTGCCCGTCGCGAAACGCGGACGGACGGAGATGGGGCGCGGTCGGAGGCGCGATTCTTCGGCGGCCTGGGTTTGCTCAAGCTCTCCCTCAATCAAACTCACTGGGATCGGCTCAGACATTGTATACGGCGGGTGTTCAAAGGTCTGCGACGATTCGGTGTAAATTGCGGGCAATTTGTTCGGGATCGGCGCCGGCTGGAAACTGAACGGGAGAACCGATCGTGATCCGGATATGTCCAGGCCCGGCAAATTTTTTACCAGCCTGCTTCAATTCGAAGAGGCCATCGATGCGCAGGGGAACGATGGGTAGTCCGAGATTGTTGGCGAGCAAGCCGATGCCGGTGCGAAATGGGCGGAGTTTGCCGTCTTCGGTATGGCGGCCTTCGGGAAAAATCAGGATGCTATAGCCACGATCGACGGTTTCTCCAGCGAAGGCGAAGCTCTGACGGAAGCCGGCTTCGCGTGGCAACGGAAAGAGATTGAGCAGCGAAACACCAAGGGCCCAGCGAACACGATCGTAGAGACGCGCGAAGAATCCTCGAGCCGGTGGAGGGGAATGCAGAATCTGTAAAGCCTCGCCGCCGGTCGCCGTTGCCAACCTATTGCCCAAGCGGTGCGGAAGCGCAGCGGTAATGAAACCGACGTCGACGTCCGCAATGTGGTTGCAGATGACAAGGACCGGGCCACGAGTGTCTTGCAGGCGAGATCGGCCTTTCACCTTGGGCCACCCCAATAAAAATACTGACGGACGGAGTAATAGGTAGTTGCTCGCCAGGCGAATCCAGGTGAAGGGCCAACGTTGCGCCCAGCGGGGATAGGTGAATTCGATTGTTGGAGGCAGGCTGCCACTCATGGCGCGTTCGAGATCCGCGACGGTGTTGAGGGACGAGAAACGGCTGGCGCCGAGATCGAGTTGGTAGCGATCCTCAAGTGCGCTGATTAACTCGACGCGATCGAGCGAACTGAGATTCAGGTCGGACTCGAGACTCGCCTCCGGAGAAAGATTCTGCGGAGAACGCCCGGTGATGCGAGCGATCATGTCGGCGAGTCCGCCATGGGCGACGGGCGCGGCGGAAGGGTTCGTGAGACGGGATTGAACCGTCTGTTGAATCTCGCCGCGGCGCGGTTTCTGAGTGGAGGTGCGAGGGAAATCCTGCTCGGGCCAAACAAACCAGACATTCATCCGCTGGTATTCGGCGAGAGTTTGGTTGGCGCGCTTAACGATGGGTTCGGGAGCGACGTTGTCACGCAGGATCAGCACTGCGCAAGGATCGGCGTTGCCACCACGAGCGAGAGGAACGACAACCGCGTCCTTTACTTCGGGCTGACGGCGCAAGGCAGCTTCGAGATCTTCGGGATAAATGTTCATTCCCGCGGGAGTGACGATGACTTCCTTCTTGCGCCCTTTGAAATAAAGATGCCCGGCCGCGTCGAGTTCGCCGACGTCTCCGGTGCGATACCAACCTTCCTCGGTGGCTACAGGCTGAAGTTGAACGCCGCTCCAGTAGCGGGAGGCGACGCCTCCGCCACGGACCAGGATTTCGCCGTCGCCGGCCAGTTTGACTTCGCGACCGGCCAGCACTTTGCCGATCGAACCTTTGCCGAGGCGGAACGGGTGATTCACGCTAATGATGGAGGTGGTTTCGGTGAGTCCGTAGCCCTGGATCGCGGCGTAGCCGAGGCGTCCCCAAAATTCTTCGGTGTCTGAATCGAGGGCAGCGCCTCCGGAGATGAAAGCCCAAAACTTCCAGCCGAACTGGCGGTGAATGCGGCGGAAGATCCACCAGCGACGCAGAAAATGTTTGGCGGCCGAGGATTTATATTGCTGGCGAAAGCTTTCAAGATAGCCTTCCGTCTCGATGTCGCGCTCAATTTTTTCTTTGAGCGATTGCAGGACGCGGGGAACGGCGACGAGAACGGAGACGCGTTCGCGACGAATGGTGGCGATGATGTCGGCAGGCTTGAGAGTGTTATCGAATACGACCGTACCTCCCATGACCTTGGGAAGAAACATGCCGAGGAACTGTCCGAAAACATGGCTTAGAGGCAGAAGGTTGAGAAAGCGGACAGGATGAACCAGCCGTTCGTATTTCAGGTACTTTGCGATTTCGGTTTCGAGCGGTGCGAGGTTGGCGAGAACGTTGCCATGAGTGATGACCACTCCCCTAGGATCGGCGGTGGTTCCGGAGGTGAAAACGATTTCGATAGGATCGTCGTTGGTGAGGGCGACTGGAGCATAGGAAGCGGGCGAGTACTGGCTGATTGTGGCGGGGAATTCGTCGAGCAAGAGAGTGGGGATCGAGGGATCAGCATGATCGCGCGAGCACACCAACAACTTCGCTCCGACTTGCCGATAGACGCGGTTGGCGAAGTCCGGGGAGGCGGCATCGTCCATGGGGACGACGATTACGCCACGCAAGGCGCAGCCGAAGAATGCGGCGACCCATTCGGCGGAATTTGGACCCCACAGCATGAGGCGATCGCCTTTAGCGAGCGATCGGGCGTCGAGACGGCGGGCGAACTGGAAGGCTAACTCTGCCACCCGGCGGTAGGAGTAACGCACGGTGCGATATCCGCTGCGCTGGACGTAGGCGATGTCTGAGCCAAGCGCGAAAAAATCTGCGGGATAGCGGGCGAGCGAGGCGTCCATCAAGGGAAAGAGTAGCGCATTCGGAGGGATTGATGATTGGAACGCGGCGAGTTGACGGACGAGACGTCCGTCGCTATATGGTCTTTCGCTGGGTTAGCGTTCCGCGGGCGAGAGTGCCCACTCCACAAGACTCTCGATCGCTATGGTTGAGTGGCTATGAGTTGGGGGGGAAGGGCGGCCTCGGCGTTGCGGGTGGAGTAGGCGTTGGCCAGATATTGCTGGAGCATGCGTTGGGTATTGAAGAAGGCTCCGTTCAACGCGATGGCGGAACGCATGACCTCGTTGTAGCGGCTGCGGCGTCCGTAAAACATGGGGAGGATCTCGCGCTCGAGTTTGTCGTACAGAGTGGAGGCCTCGGCTTCGGAGTCTTCGGAAACTTCATCGCTACCGATCGACCATCCGGTGACGCCCTCAATGTGGCCTTCGGCCCACCAGCCATCGAGCACGCTGAGGCTGGGGACTCCGTTGAGCGCGGCTTTCATGCCGCTGGTCCCGGAGGCTTCCTGGGGACGCATGGGCGTATTCAACCATACGTCGACGCCGCCAGTGATGAGTCCACCGATATACATGTCGTAATTTTCCAGGTAGACGCTGCGAATGACGCCGGCGAGCGCTGCCTCGCCTTCGAACACTTTGCGAATGAGATCCTTTCCACCGCCGTCGCGCGGATGGGCTTTGCCGGCGTATACCAGCTGGATAGGCCCGACTTCACGGGCGATCCGCTTGAGACGTTCAAGGTCGCTGAACAGCAGGTCCGCACGTTTGTAGGTGCTGGCGCGGCGGGCGAAGCCGATGGTGAAAACCTTGCGATCGAATTCGACTCCGGTGCGTTCCTGGATGAGGGTAAACAGGTTTTGCCGGGCGAGCGCGTGGGTTTGGCGAATTTCTTCGAGAGGAATGCTGATGGCGTAGCGCAAGTAATTGTTGTCGGTACGCCAGCCGGGGATGTAGCGATCGAAGAGTTCGCGGAATGGCTGCGAGGTCCAGGTAACGGCGTGGACCCCGTTGGTGATGGCGCTGATGGAATAGTTGGGGAACATGCCGCGCGAGACTTCGCCGTGGCGCATGGCGACTCCGTTGACGTATCCGGAGAAGCGCAACGCGAGGTAGGTCATGTTCAGGAAGTCGCCGTGCCAGGCTTCGCCCTGATCGAGCAACGTGATCTGGTCGGGAGACAAAACCTGCTCGACCAAGGACCGCGGAAACTGATCATGCCCGGCGGGCACCGGCGTGTGGGTGGTGAAGATACACATTTTGCGAATGCCATCGATGTCGAGCTTCTTCACACGTCCGGAAAAACTCTGGTCCAAGCGGCGCTCGAGGATCTTGAGAGCGAGCAGCGCGGAGTGGCCTTCATTCATGTGATACGACTGAATGGTGCTGAGACCCAACTTTTGGAGGAGTTTGAATCCACCAAAGCCGAGAACGGTTTCCTGACAAAAGCGGTAACGGTCATCGCCTCCGTAGAGCGAATCGGTGATTCGACGATCCTGTTCGGAGTTTTCGGGCAGATCGGTGTCGAGGAGGTAGACCGGGATGGTAGCGCCGGTGACTCCCTGAACCGTGTACTGCCAGCCCCTGATCCAGACCTGGCGGCCTTCAATTTCTACGGAGACGCGTTCGGGGAGTTCCTTTAGAGCATTCTCGGGCTGCCAGTGCTGCGGCTGTTCGGATTGATTGCCAGCCTGATCAAGAACCTGGCGGAAATAGCCTTTGCGGTAAACCAGGGAAACGGCAACCAGGGGCGCGGCCAAATCGGCAGCGGAACGAAGCGTGTCGCCGGCGAGAATACCCAAGCCTCCACTGTAGGTAGGCAGGTTGGGATCAAGGGCGATCTCCATGGAAAAATACGCGATTGTCGGAGGAGCGGATTTGGACTTCATTACTTCGATTTTATTATGAATCAGCCGGGTTGCTGGTCGAAACCCGCTGCGAAAGTGTTACTAAAAGATCAGGCGGGAGGACCGGCCGCGGCGCGGGAAAGGGGTGGCGGAGACGCCGGGGGCTCGGCGTGGCGTTCCCACTCCGCCAAAGCGATCTGAACTTCATGCAATAGGATGGATTTGCGGTCGGGATCGCATTCCGCAAAAGCCGCGCGGTACAGTTCACCGAAGTCTGCAAAGCCTGCGATTGCCATAAGACACCCCGCTTACCGAATGATCGTGTCGAGCAACTAAAAGGCACAATAGCGCAAAGCTGTGGAAAACTATCATTGATAATTTCTATGGTGGCAATAAGTTTAGGGGCGGCGGGGGGTTTCCTGCCGCTTGCCAGGACTTGCCAGTTTCGGCTGATTTTGCCTAAAATCTCTGCGATTCATCTACGGATAACTGAAGGTTGGAGCTTCGGCCCGGTTTTATGGGCTGGACGACCGATTCATTCGCGGTTCCCCCGCGCGGAGGATTTGTCGATGAGCATCGTGGTCTGGAAAATCATGCGCCGTCTGCCGAAGTCGATGTTGCTGGCATTGTTCTTTTTGTGGTCGGCGGCGCGGGCGTAGCGTAGAGGCCGACCCGGTAGTCGGTTCGGACTTCCGGTTTACTTACTTCTCTGCAGTTCGCGGTAGGCTTCACTCTTAGAAATTCGCAACTCTTTCGCGACCTTCTTGAGCGCGGCTTTTTCGTCCAACTTCTCTTCGGCGATCAACTGTTGCAGGCGCTGACGCAGGCCGGCTCGCGGGATCGGCTGGGGGCTGGCGTTCTCGTCGGGCTTTGCGATGATGAGAGTGATCTCTCCCTTGATATCGCCGCGCGAGTTCAGGGTATCGAGCACGTCGCGGCTTCGGCCGCGCAAAAACTCTTCGTGGATTTTGGTGACCTCGCGGGCGATCACGACGTGGCGGTCGGGACCGAGAGTATCGACGACATCCTGGAGAGCTTCCTTGATCCGGTGCGGGGCTTCGTAGAAAATCTGAGTTCGGGGAGAGTCGCGGATACTTTCGAGGACTTGACGGCGCTGTCCGATTTTGGCGGGGAGAAATCCGCTGAAGCGGAAGGAGTCGGTGGGGAGCCCGCTGGCTACCAGGGCGGACAAAAACGCCGAAGCCCCGGGAATGGGCACGACCGGGATATGGTGGCGGATGGCGAGCGAGATCAGACGAAAGCCGGGATCGGAAATTCCGGGCATGCCGGCGTCGGTCACCAGAGCGATGCGCGAACCCTGCTCGAGCTCGACGACAAGCTCGGGCGCTTTGGTCATCTCATTGTGTTCGTGGTAGCTGGTAGTGCGAGTATGAATGCCATAGTGGCTGAGCAGTTTCTGGGTTTGGCGAGTATCTTCGCAGGCAATGATGTCGGCTTCTTTGAGAACGCGGACGGCGCGCAGGGTGATGTCCTCGAGATTTCCGATGGGCGTGCCGACGAGGTAGAGTCCGGGAGCAAGGCTGCTGGTGTGGCCTGCTGCTGGGGGATCTGTGGCCATGCTGGCGAGTTTAGCATTCGTGGGGTGGCGAATTGCGGCGGGCGGCCCTCCAGTCGGATACGTCTCTGTAGAGGTGGAGCGGAGCCGATTTGAGTCTTGTTACAGCAGCGAAGCGTCGGCGAGTCACGTGGGGCTAGGCTATGGTGGTGGGCAAATTGACGGAATCGCGTTGCGCTCCCTAGAATCAAAGAACAGGAATTCGACTTCACAGAATCGAGCCCATGCCACTTTACGAATACGAGTGCAAGAAATGTCACCACCGCTTTGAGCGGATCCAGAAATTTTCCGACAAGATGGTCAAGAAGTGTCCTGACTGCGGCGGACCGGTCGAGCAGATGATCTCCGCCCCGGCGGTGCAGTTCAAGGGGTCGGGATGGTATGTGACCGACTACGCCAAGAAGTCTTCCGCGCCTTCGTCATCCAACAACGACTCCGGCTCCAAGAGCGAGTCGAAGTCGGAGGAGAAGAGTGAAGCGAAGAGCGACTCTGGATCGAAGAAGGAAGACAAGTCCAAGCCGTCCGGCAAGAAATCCGAAAAGAAGTAAAGGTCGCTTTGCGGCGCCAGAACCTTATCCACGCTAGCTCCTGGTCGCGATTTCATCTCCAAGTCATGTCGTATCCCAGGGTAAATAAGATCTGGTTCTCGAACTCGTATTGCAGGATGGGATCGAAGTTCCCGTCTTCGGATTCCCACGACGCCGCGTAGTTCACGGCCGGCGGACGGTAGAGCGAATAAGCCACCGCATAGCGAACATTGCAGGGCTGGGGACAGCCGATCAAGCCGGTCGGATCGGCGCGAAGCGTGCCAGTCTTATCAAATAGCGCCTGCGCAGAAACGTCGGGCTGAGGCGCGACTGTTAGCTGTTGCGGCATCACGGTTAATGCGCGCGAGTCGCCCGGCAGGAGGTGCGCGGCGGCTTTGAATTGCGCTTGCTGAAGTGGATTCAGATCGATCTGCCTGGCGATCTGTTGCTGTGCGGCCTGCCACAGGGTTCGCAGTTCGGCATCCGAATGTCGAGTCCGATTGATAAAGCCTTGCCTGGCGAGGCTAGCGTCGCTACCACCGCATCCCCAGAGAACTAAAGTCAGCAGCAGGATGGTTACGGTTCGAACCATGATCACCTCTGGCTATGCACATCGGCGGGTGAGGGTCTTGGCGCAGATTTCATCGGTACCCTGGCGGCGGACTCCATAGTTTGGTTCCGAGGCTGGCGGGTGGCGGGTGGAATGCGCAGTGAATCCCGTGAGGGGCCAATCACATCCAATCCTGGTAATTAGTCGTTATAACGAGGATATCACCATGATCAACATTCGGCGCAGCAAGGAACGGGGTGGCGGCGATTACGGTTGGCTGAACACCCGTCACACCTTCTCTTTTGATCAGTATTACGATCCGACGTGGATGGGCTTCCGCTCGCTTCGCGTCATTAACGAAGACCATGTCGCCCCGGCGACGGGCTTCCCCACGCATCCGCACCGGGACATGGAGATCATCACCTATGTTCTTGAGGGGGCCTTGGAGCACAAGGACAGCCTGGGAACGGGTTCGGTCATTCGTCCGGGCGACGGGCAGCGCATGAGCGCCGGGCGCGGTATTCGGCACAGCGAGCAGAACGCTTCGCCGACGGACCCGGTGCATCTGCTACAGATTTGGATTATGCCGGACCGCTCCGGGCACGAGCCGAGCTATGAGCAGAAGGAGTTCCCGGAGGCGGAGAAACGCGGCAGGCTGCGGCTGATTGCGTCGGCGGATGGGAAAGACGGTTCGGTGACGATTCATCAGGATGCGAGTTTGTATGTTTCGTTACTGGCGCCAGGGCAAACGGTCGCGCATGAATTGCGCAAAGGGCGCTACGCGTGGCTGCAGGTGGCCAAGGGCGCGGTGACGGTGAATGGGAAGGCGCTGTCGCAAGGGGATGGTGCGGCGGTGGAGAACGAGTCGAAGCTGGAGATTCAGGGGACGGCGGAATCGGAGATTCTGCTGTTCGATCTGGCTTAAGAGGGCGTTTCCATACGCCGTTTTCAAGCGGGATAGCTGTTATCCTCGCAGTTCAGGATTGGACGTTGACCATCAAGCGGTGCCTCAGATCACAGACGCACTGTTTGCGAGTATGACACTGTGCTGGGTGTCGGCCAAGGCACCTAGCTACAACCCTGGGGCGGATTAGCAGAGTAGTGTATGCAGATCATTGCCCAGATCGCATTCGTCCTCATAGTCCTATCATTCTGTGGTTGTGGTGGCTCCAAGGCTGCCACTTCTCCGGCGAGCGATCAACTTGCATCCGTCCATATCGCGCCGGCAAGCGCCTCGATCACATTGGGTCGCCCTGTTCAGCTGACTGCAACAGCCACATATCGTGACGGTAGGTCGGAAGATGTGACCACTTCGGTCGCATGGAGTTCGTCTCCTACAGGCATTGTCACCGTGAACGCTGGCGGACTTGCCGCAGGTCGGAGCGGAGGAGCCGCCACCATACAGGCGAGTCTAACTCGCTGTCTGGTTCCGCTGACGCGACGGTCACGGTTCCTGTCGCGACTTATGGCTATTTGCCGAGCGGCGGTTCGCTTCTGATCTTCTATAGACGGGCAAACCGGTGAACCAACTCAGGTGGCGTCGTTCGTTTCGGGTTACGATTGGGTGGGTTCTGCAATTGCGGATCCCGGACAACGCTTCATCTATGTTGTTGCGTCGAGATCTTCTGACAAAAATCCTGTAGTACTTACCCTTGTCGTTGACGCCGGGACAGGCAGTCTGACTCCGGTGAACGGTGTGGTCCCACTTTCAGTGGGGTCTTGGGGATTATCCTTCGACCTGCGGGAAGGTTCCTGTATGCAAGTGGATGGGCTTTGGGCCTGTTCGTATTCTCAAGTGAATTCCGGAACGGGGCTGCTCACTCCGGCTCCAGGATCGCCATTCTTCGACACGGTGATCCATTCCATTCACCCCATCCCAATGGGAAGTGGTTGTACGACCAGAGTGGAACGGACCTAATTTGTGTTCGCATCCCTGCGTCGTACACCTGTTGACTGGCACAGAAAGCGGCATACTGAGCATCGTGTCCACAATACCGATCTCACTCGGATTCATGCAAATCGATCCTGCGGGGAATTTTCTCCTGTGGAGTCGAACCGGGGGCACTGACGATGGAGTAGCGTCCTACAGAATTGATCCGGTATCGGGCGAGGTTACAATACCTCCGCAAGGCGCGCAGACCACCAGGCCCGCCGACATGCTTCTTGGTTGCGTTTTCCCTTGGACATGGCACCCGTCGGGAACAATCGCCTACTGCAGGAGCGGTGGGTTGGATCTGTTTGGAGTCGAGTGGGTTGGTTTCGACCTGAACACGGGCTCGTTCGGCCTGAATGGAGGCATCGATATTTTGTCGAACAACAGCGACGAGGTACTCGGCTTAGGCGTGGATCCCAGTGGCCGTTTTCTTAGTGTCGGAACAGATCACACGCCTGAACCCATTTTCTTGATTGATCCGACAAACGGAAATCTACAAAGCGAACCGGGAACAATTTCGATCGCCTCGCAGACGTACATTACGGCCCCTCCTCAAGGGAACAAGCGCCGCCGCTTAGGCAAATGAGGACCCACAATCTGCAACCACCTTGGGCTTCAGCTCCGGATTACTCTCGTAAAATCACGGGTGACACCATCAACGGCAGCTAGGTACGTTTATGAGATAAGTGGGATCGCCTGCCTTGCCTTTATGGTTGAATAGACACCGAGGCACCCATGGCAGACGACTCAAGGCCGATCAGGATCGTAGTTATTAACGGAAGCGTGCGGGCGGGAAACTACAGCAGCATGGCGTCCACGCTGCTGGTGAACGAACTTCGCAAGGATGCGAAGGTTTCGGTGGAGGTGGTTCATCCGGCGGAGTTGAATCTGCCGCTGCCGGGAACCGACTTCAAAGCTCCCGGAACATTGAAGCTTCAAGCGTTGGTGAAGGAAGCGACGGCGGTGGTGCTGGCCACGCCGGAATATCACGGCGGCATCAGCAGCGTGATCAAGCTGGTCATCGAGAACCTGGGATTCCCTTCGGTTTTGGCGGGAAAGCCGGTGGCGTTGCTGGGGGTGGCGGCGGGATCGATTGGGGCGATCAAATCGCTGGAGCAATTGCGCAGCATCTGCTCGCACATTGGCGCGATCGTTCTGCCGTTGCCGGTCTCGATCGCGAATGTGCAGAAGGTTTTCGACAAGTCGGGAAAGCCGACCGATCCTACGGTCGAACCTCTGATTCATGCGCTGGCGGCGAATATTCTGAACTACATTCATCAGAACATTTGTCCGGCGGTGACACTCGAAAAGTTGCTGCGCGAGGGTGCTAACGCGGTTACGGTTTAAGTCGGGATGACGACCGGTCTGTTCGATAACACCCGCAACCACGAACGGCCGGAGGGCGTCGCCGCGATTGCGATTTGTTTCTTACTTTGCGCGGCCTACCTGGCTGTCCTCGGAATAATTTCGCTGGTCGATCCGGGGTGGTTTCGATGCGATGGGGAGAGCCGTTGCTGGAGGGGCTCGAGCTGGCGGGACCGTACATGTTTCTGCTGGTGGCGGCAGTGGGGGCATTGACCGGGTATGGCTTGTTGCGGAGGAACCGGTGGGCGCGGCGGGTGGCGATTGGGATTGCTTTGTTCGGATTGGTGATGCTGATCCCAGACGTATCGAGCGCGGTGATTGAGTATCGGATGGGGAAGTTGGCGATCGCGGGATTGGGAGTGATCGTGCGGGTGATGATGGTTTGGTACTTGTATCAGGAACCGGTGAAGGAAATTTTCTCCAGTTGAAAAGGCAGGGACAGCCGAGGCGGCTGTCCCTACTGAGTTTTATGCCTTCACTTTCGCGGTGGGAGTTTTTTCTCCTACTCGCTCGCTGACGGTGAAGACCAGCTTGCCGGTTTTGCGGTCGGCGTCGACCACGATGTGATCTCCGTTCAGGATCTCGCCATCGAGGATCTTCATGGCGAGCGGATCCTGGATCAGCTTCTGGATCGCGCGCTTTAAGGGACGTGCTCCGAAGTTGGGATCAAAGCCTTCGGTGAACAGCGTCTCTTTCGCCACATCAGTCAATTCGAGAGAAATCTTGCGCTCCGCCAACTGACGTCGCAGACTCTCGAGTTGTAGCTCGATAATCCTGACCAACTGCTCTCTGCCGAGTGGGCGGAAGATGATGACGTCGTCGACGCGATTCAGGAATTCTGGCTTGAAGTGGCCGTGCAGCGCCTGCATGACCAGTTTTGCGGCTTGCTCGAATTCGTCGGCGGTACGCATGTTCTCGGATTGCAAGTACATCGATCCGATATTCGAGGTCATGATGATGACCGTGTTGCGGAAGTCGACAGTACGGCCCTGGCCGTCAGTGAGACGGCCATCGTCCATCATCTGCAGCAGAATGTTGAATACGTCGGGATGCGCTTTCTCGATCTCGTCGAACAGGATGACGGAGTAGGGACGGCGCCGGACTTGCTCGGTGAGCTGTCCGCCCTCCTCGTAGCCAACATATCCCGGAGGCGCGCCAATCAGCCGCGAGACGGCGTGCTTCTCCATGTATTCCGACATGTCGATGCGAATGAGCGCGTGCTCGTCGTCGAATAAGAACTCCGCCAAGGCACGCGCGGTTTCGGTTTTGCCGACGCCGGTTGGTCCCAGGAAGATGAACGAGCCGATGGGGCGCTTGGGATCGCTCAGTCCGGCACGAGCACGGCGGATGGCACTGGCAACGCGCTCCAGAGCCGGGTCTTGCCCGACAACTCTTTGGCGGAGGCGATCTTCCATGGTGACGAGCTTCTTGATCTCGCTTTCCAGCATTCGGGAGACGGGAATACCGGTCCACTTGGAGACGATGCGCGCGATATCTTCTTCGTCGACCTCCTCCTTGAGCATGCGGTGTTTCCCCAGGGCGTCGAGCTGGGCGCCGACTTTGGAAAGCTCTTGGTCGGTTTGACGTATCAGGCTGTAGCGAATTTCTGCTACGCGCTGCAGATTGCCTTCACGTTCGGCTTTTTGCTCTTCAATCTTGAGCTGTTCCAGCTTTTCTTTCAGTTCGCGAGAGCGCGCGATGAGGTCTTTCTCGCGCTGCCAGGCGGCTTTCAGCCCGGTGACTTTCTCTTGAATTCCGGCGAGTTCCTTGTCGATCGTCTGAAGACGCTCTTTGGAATTCGGATCGTCTTCCTTTTTTAATGCCTGCTTTTCGATCTCCAGCTGAACCGCGCGCCGCTGGAGCTGGTCGATTTCGGTTGGCATGGAGTCGATCTGAATTCGCAACGAAGCCGCGGCTTCGTCGATCAGATCGATCGCCTTGTCAGGAAGAAAGCGATCGGTAATGTAACGGTGCGACAAAGTGGCCGCAGCGACGATCGCGGAGTCTTTAATGCGGACACCGTGGTGAACTTCGTAGCGTTCCTTCAAGCCACGAAGGATTCCGATGGTGTCTTCAACGCTCGGCTCGCCAACGTAAACCGGCTGGAAACGGCGCTCGAGCGCGGCGTCTTTCTCGATGTGCTTTCTGTACTCGTCAAGCGTGGTTGCGCCGATGGCGCGAAGCTCTCCGCGAGCGAGGGCGGGCTTCAGCATGTTGGAAGCGTCAATGGCACCTTCGGCCGCGCCGGCACCGACTAAAGTATGGAGCTCGTCGATGAAGAGAATGATCTTGCCTTGCGAGTCTTCGATCTCTTTCAAGATGGCCTTGAGCCGGTCTTCGAATTCGCCACGATACTTGGCGCCAGCCAGCATGGAGCCGAGGTCCAGTGAAACCACCCGCTTGTTTTTCAAGATCTCGGAGACGTCGCCGGAAACGATTCGCTGGGCCAGGCCTTCGACGATGGCGGTTTTGCCGACGCCAGGTTCGCCGATGAGAACCGGATTGTTCTTGGTGCGGCGGGAAAGAACCTGCACCACGCGGCGAATTTCTTCATCGCGGCCGATCACAGGATCAAGCTTGCCGCGACGGGCGAGTTCGGTCAGGTCTTTCGCATACTGTTCCAATGCCTGGTATTTGGCCTCAGGATTGGGGTCAGTGACTCGCTGCGAGCCGCGAATCGAGGTCAGCGCTTTGAGAATGGCATCGTAGGTCGCGCCGTGTCGAATCAGGGTCTGCTGCGCGGGATCGCGCTTGAGCTGGGTTGTGGCCAGCAGAAGATGCTCGGTAGAAACGTACTCATCCTTGAAATTGCTGGCCTCTTTGAATGCTTGATCGAGAAGCTGGTTGAGCGCCGACGACATAGCGGGCTGCATGGCAGCTCCCGACACTTTGGGCAGCTTAACGATTTCCTGGTACACCTCGGTTAGCAAGCCTTGCGGGCCGATGCCAATTTTTTCGAGCACTGGCGGAACGGTGCCTTCTTTGTCCTCAAGCAGCGCCGCCAGCAAATGCAATGGCATGAGCTCGGGATTGCCGTGCTCTGAGGCCAGTTCGGAGGCGCGCTGGACTGCTTCCTGCGCCTTGACCGTAAATTTGTCCCAACGAATCGCCATGGGAAACACTCCTTAATCTCATTCTAGCTCTTCAGAATTTCGTAATCGGGAAATCGGGTAATTGAGTAATCCGAAAAATCGGCGGCTCTCACAATCAATGACCCGATTACACCATTGCAAAATCAAAGGGAGGCGCAACCTGCCGCCTCCCGCTCTTCTCATATCGAGCTTGGCTCGACGGGACGGCCGAAAGCGGCTGTCCCGCACAAGCTGGCGGACAAGAATGTCCGCCCTACACAACACTTACGCGGCCGACCTCGCGCCTTTGGCTTCGAGGGTCTTCTCGCTGCCAACGTTGACCTTGATCTGCTTGGGCTTGGCTTCCGCCTTCTTCGCCAGCTGGATCTTCAATACGCCCTTATCGTAGTTGGCCGCAACCTTTTCGGCGTCGACGATGGTGGGCAAAGTGAATGAGCGGGTGAAGCTGCCATATTGACGCTCCACGCGGCGATAATTCTCTTCTTTTTCTTCTTTCTCGAACTTGCGCTCGCCGTGCACGGTCAGAGTGTTGTTCTCCAGGCGAACATCGATGTCTTTCTCGTCGATGCCCGGAACTTCAATCTTCAGCGTGATGTTGTGCTCGTCTTCGTAGACGTCGACTGGCGGAGCGAACGAGGTGGTGGTTAACGACTCTTCCCGGCCCTCGCTTCCGTACGAATCACGGAACAACCGATTCATGCGGTCCTGCAAGGTGCTGAACTCACGGAAAGGATCCCAACGGGTGATAACTGTCATGGCTGAACTACCTCCTTCAGAAATCTTGAAATTGAACGGCATCTGTAGCTGTTGGATGCCTACTTAGCATGAAAGAATCATAAAATATGAGTGCAGTATTGTCAACAAGATATTAATTAATCATTTTCAATTACTTACGAACATTATCAGGCACTTTAGATAGGCAGTTTCGGGCACGCTAGGGAGAATCGGGTGGTCTTTGGCCTGGGTTCGGCTCTCGAGGACACGGACGTCACGGTGGGCGTCGCGGGCGGCTGCGGCCACGATATTGAGGAATTCCGGGGCGCTTACGTGATAGGAACAGGAGCAGGTGACCAGCAAGCCACCGGGTTTCAACATCTTCAGAGCTCGCAAGTTCAGCTCCTTGTAGCCACGGAGGGCGGTCTCCAGGTTCTTCTTGCTTTTGGCGAAGGCGGGGGGATCGAGGACGATGGTGTTGTAGTGGCGACCGGAGTCGGCGTAGTCGCGAAGCAGGTCAAAGGCGTTGGCTTCGATCCATTCGATGTTGCGGGCGTTCAGGGTGGCGTTCTGGTCGGCGGTCTCAAGGGCGGGCCGCGAGCTGTCGACCCCGGTAACTTGGGAGCATTTCGGAGCGAGATGCAGGGCGAAGCCTCCCTGATAGCAGAAGACGTCGAGAGCCTCACCAGTGGCGTACTGGGCAGCAGCAGCGTAGTTTTCGCGTTGATCGAGGAAGGCTCCAGTCTTCTGGCCTTCGAGCGCGTCATAGTGGAACTTGACGCCGTTCATGGTGAAGACGGTGCTGGACTTCTCTCCCTGGAGCAGGCTGGAGGTTCGCGCCGGAAGCTGTTCAAGGTCGCGGACGCGGGCGTCGACGCGCTCGGCTATGGCGGTGGGCTTTAGTTGGTCGGTCAACTCGGAGAGAACGGTGGCGCGGACCGGCTCGGCATCCATGGCCTGGGTGAGGATTTGCAGGGAGAGCAGATCGTTGTAGCGGTCGACGATCAAGCCGGGGAGGAAGTCGCCTTCGCTAAAGACGAGGCGATAGGCGTCGGTGTCACGAACGACTTTTTCGCGGTACTGAATGGCCTGATCGAGGCGTTCGCGAAGGAGTTTGGGCAGGTCGGCGACGGCTCCAGGAGAGATCATGCGGACCGCGATCTGCGAGGACGAACTGTAGAGTGCGGTGCCGAGCGGCTTGCCCCGCTCGTCGGCGATCGTCACCAGAGATCCGGGAGCGACGCCGTCTGCGGAAACCAAATCCGAGCGGTACACCCAGACGTGACCATCTTTCAGACGGCTGGCCCCGCGACGGGAGACTTTCACCAGAGGAGAGACAACTTTGGATTGCGAAGTTTTTGGGTTCACTGATTCATCGTACTCCGGGAGAGGACGGAATCAGTGGCCCGGGGGGCTAGACCTGAGTTGAAGAGTGAAGAGGGACTGCGATGAGGTCGACGCCCGCACGTTCGTAATCTGCCTGGCACGAATCAAAGGCGCTTAAAATCGCCTAACCGCACATGATTGCCTCGTTCGCATCGATTTTCGACCGACCGTGGAAGCCGGTGTCACGGCCCGCGCTGGCAGCATGGCTCCTTTTCTACGCGGGATTTCTGGTCTACGCTTTCTCCGCCCACGGCGGTTTTCTTTTCATCGACAGCGCCAACCTCGTGGTTCACGAAGGGGGGCATAATCTTTTCGGATGGTTTGGTCCCACGCTGGGACTCTGGGGAGGCACACTCCTACAGTGGCTGGTTCCGCTTCTTCTGGCGGTGTATTTTTTCAGCCAATACGAGACCGCCGGATTTGTGTTCAGCCTGTTTTTCTTTTTTGAAAACTGGCTTTACACGGCGACCTATATGGCCGATGCCCGCGCGCAAGTCCTGCCGCTGGTGACAACCGGGGATCCGGATTTCGTTGAGCACGACTTTTTCCGAATCTTCAGCAACCTGGGAGTTCTGAACTACGATACAAAAATCGCGGCGACGGTTCGAATCCTGGGTTGGTGCGGAATGCTGGCCGCGGTGGGCTGGTTCGCTGTTACGGGCCAGACTGCTCAGAGCGCACGCACTCGCCAAAATTGAGGATCGGGCTCATCTATCCGATAGACCCGTGAGGTGATTCCGCTGTTCCCGGTCGGGAAGAGCAGGAATAGGTGAGGTAACGGCCGGGGACACTCGCGGCCACACAGGTTAGCTGGCGGCGGGGTGTTCGGCGGAGGCTTCGTCGGTTTCGGAATGGGTATGGGGACGGCTGGCTTCGGCACGGGCCAAATCCAAATCTCGCATCAGCGCGTCCAGGACAAACATGGGCAACTCGTTGCCCCATTCATCCAGCTTGGCTTCGGGCCAAGTACCGTTCAGTCGAATCGCGGAGTCAGTGAGGTCTTCAGGGAAGGCGAGGCGGTATTCTCCATCGCGGCCGAGAATATCTCCGACGTTGCGTCCGGTATGAACGTCATAGACGCGGCGGGTGGATTGTCCACGTTGGTTGATGAAAGAGAGAAACACCTCGCCGTATTCGGCATAATCGGGGCGATAGTACCAAGCCTGGCTAGCTTCGAATTTCGGATGGGCGCGGCGCTTGCGGGCGGCGACCACCGATGGCTCTTCAACCACGTCTTTCGAAGCGTCGTAGTAGAGAATGCGCTGGCAGGAATCGCAGACGATCAGCTTGGTCTCGGAGCGGACTTCGTTGTAGGTCTGCGGGCGCAACATGACCTGACAAGCCAGGCATTTCTGATCGCGGACTTCGGAAAGTCCGGTGCCGCGGTACTTGGCCACGCGGTCGTACTGGCGGAGCGTGCTTTCTTCGACTCCCTTGCGGGCCTGGTCGCGCTTGGCGTTCCATTCGGCAAGCTGCTTCTCGTCTTCAGCCGTCTTTTCCCGAGCCTCGGCCTTTTCTTTTTCGATCTCGGCCATTTCGGCCTTCAGCTCAAGCTCCGCGGCCTTCACTTGTTTTTCGCGGACGTCGGCGTTCAGCATGAGTTCGAGAATCTTGTCTTCGTTGCCGCGAATCTCCTGCTCGGCAAACTGAATTTCCTGGAGCAGAGCTTTGTATTGTTCGTTGGTTTTTACGGCTAGAGATTGGTCGCGGTACTTGGAGATTTTGCCCTGCAGGTCCTGGATAGCGGTTTCGTACTTACGCTTGGCGGCTTCATCGGCCTTGACGGAGGCTTTGGCCTTTTCGAGACCGTCCTTGGTCCCAGCCAGTTTCGCCTCGATCGCGGCCACGCGTTTAGGGAGGGCCGCGACCTCGTCCTTGAGCCGCTGAATTTCGCGGTCCGCCTTCTGCAGCTCGATCAGGTTCTGAACGTCAGGAAGCATTATGGAGAGTGGAGCTACTGCAATTTTAGCACGCACGTTGCCGAAGTCGGTTGCTTCCTAGAAAGAAGCCCGGCTGGGACGAAGGCAGCTCACTTCCTCCCGGGCCGGGCTTTGCTTTAGAGGACATCGAGGTTAATTCGACGGACTACGGGGCCACCTGGAAGACGGCGCCGTGGATCCCGGATGAGCCTCCGGATTGAGCGGTCCCATAGAGGTATCCTTTGGGTCCGATGATGAGGGGTGCGGCGGGATTTTCGGCGTCGCCACTCTGATCGAAAGTGTGGAGCACAGTCTCCTTCCAAGAGCCATTGGATTGAACGAGCTTGTAAGCAACGCCCCAATAGCTGCCTCCCTGATTGGTGGTGCCGTACAGGACGCCCTTGCTGTCCTGAATTACGCCAGCCAGCGGGAGACTTCCATCGGTTCCGGTGAAGGCATGCAGAACGGATTCCTTCCATCGGGTGCCGCTTGGTTTGAGGGTGAAAACCGTGCCGTCTCCAACCGTGCCGCCGGCAGAAGTTGTGCTGTACAGGTTGCCGGACTTGTCGAAGATGAGGCTTCCGCTGGGATAAGCGCCGTCTTTGCCTCCGGAGAAGCGGTAGAGGACCTTTTCTTTCCAGCCTTTTTGCTGGGGAGACATCTCGAAGACCACGCCGCAGCCGTAGCCGGAAGTGCATCCGGTGGTACCGCCGTACACGGTGGTGCCGAAGAGATTACCCTTTGCGTCGACAATGAGTGAGGCTTGCGGGGTAGAACCGTCCTTCTCGCCGGTAAAGGCATAGATGTCAGTTTCCTTCCAGCCAGTTTTGGTTGGAGTCAACTGAAAGACCGTGCCGCCGCAGCCCGGGGCATTGCATCCCCAAAAGGTTTTGCCGGACGCTGGTTTCGCCTTTTGCAGGATGAAATCCCCGCCCACACCGGGCGCCCAGGTCGTGCCGTAGAGGTTTCCCGCTTTATCGAAAACCAGGCCGCCTACGGGAATCACGCCTTTCACCTTGCCAGGGACGAAGCTGAAGAGGACTGTTTCCTTCCAGCCACCGCCCTTGACCGGGGTCAGTTCAAATGCGACTCCACAACCTAGAATCTTGCCGTTGTCATTCACGCACTTGCCCTTGCCGCCTACCTGGGCTGTTCCGTACAGGTTGCCACTCGCGTCGAAAATCAGACTATCGAGGGGCCAAGCGCCGTCAGTTCCGCCCTTGAAGTCGTAGAGGACAGTTTCCTTCCAGCCACTGCCGGAGGGGGTTAATTCGAAGACATTTCCGTATCCGTACTGGCCGCCATTGTAGGAGGTAGTGCCGTATAGATTCCCTTTGCTGTCAGCGATGAGGCCGGCGTTGGGAAGATTTCCGTTGGTCAGGTTGAAGCTGAAGATGACTTTCTCTTTCGGTTGCGCCCAGGCGGAAGCAATCAAGAGGAGCAAGCTAGCAATAAACAGAGTCTTTCTCATGGGTCCCTTTCTTTAGAGAGGTAATGCAGTGGCAGGCCGGGGAGACGGCGTGGTTCAAGGTGGACATATTAAACGGGATCGAGCGGAGGAAACTGTAAAAAGTTGTGACAAATCTCGGCGGCATAACTGTGGGTGTGTGTTTAGTTTTGTGAATTTCTTCCGACTCTTGGTGTGGACGGGGTTTTAATACCGCTAAAAGACACGCAGGGGCGCGAAGGAGTTCGTGCATGAGCCTTCGCGGACGGTGTACACTTTGGGGTTTTCCGTTGACTGTTATCTCGCTGCGCGGAGTGCTTCGTGAAAAAACTCGCCCTGTTGATGTGTGTCCTGTTGTTGGCTGCCATTGCTGCCGCTCAAGGCGGCTCTCCTACAAAAAAACCTCTCACCATTGAGGCGATCTTCGCCGAAGGTGGGGTTACGGGACGCGCTCCCGAGACCATCAAGTGGAGTCCGGATGGAGCGAAGGTTTCTTTCGTGCAGCGCGATGACTCGGGCGAGCATGGCGAATTGTGGTACGTGGATGTGGCGACCGGGGAGAAAAAGGTGCTGGTCAGCGAGGTGAAGCTGGGCTCGCTGGCGCCCCCAGCGAGCAAAATCAGCAACGAGCGGGAGAAGGAGCGCGTGAGCCGCTATCACGTGGCAGCTTACCAGTGGGCGCCGGACTCGAAGAACCTGTTATTCGACTCTCAAGGCCAGCTATGGCTATATACGATCGAGAGCGGCGTTGCCATTCAGTTGACGTCTTCGTCGGATGGCAGCGGTGATCCCAAGTTTTCTCCTGATGGCAGAACTTTAGCCTACGTGCGCAAACATAATTTGTTCACGCGGGCGCTGGAGGGTAATGAAGAGAAGCAGCTGACACTGGATAAAGACGAGGACCTGCTGAATGGCGAAGTGGACTGGGTGTACTCGGAAGAACTGGATGTTCGCAGCAATTATTTCTGGTCCCCAGATGGCAAGGAAATCGCATTTCTGCAGATGAATGAGAAGCAGGTGCCGACTTATCCCATCACCAACTGGATACCGACGCACCCGGCGGTGGATCAGGAGAAGTATCCGAAGGCAGGTGATGCGAATCCCGAGGTGCGGATTGGGGTAATAAGCGCGGGGGGCGGCAAGCCGAAGTGGATTTCGCTGGGAAACGATCCGGACATTTATATTCCGCGATTCGGCTGGGTGCACAACGGCGTGATGTGGGCGGAAGTTCTCAACCGGCATCAGGACAACCTTGATCTTTATTTCATCGATGCGAAATCGGGACGTTCGCGTAAGGTGCTGACGGAGAGCGCTCCGGATGCTTGGGTAAATGTGAATGACAACTTCAAGATTTTGAAGTCAGCGGATCGTTTTACATGGTCAAGCTGGCGCGACGGCAACACTCATCTTTACCTGTACAGCTTTAATAAGGACAATCCGCTTTCGGCGGATGCCAAGCTGGAAATGCAGTTGACCAAGGGCGACTTTGAAGTATTCAGCGTCGACGCGATTGATGATGCGGCGGGGATTTTATATTTCACGTGCGACAAGGATGATCCGCGACAACGGCAGCTGTATTCCGTGAAAAGCGATGGAAGCGATTTCATGCGCGTGTCTCAGGAAGAGGGCACCCACGAGGCGACTTTTTCCGACGACGGCAAGCACTACGTGGACAATTTTTCGGCGACGCTGACGCCGCCGAGCTTATCGGTGTGCGCTCCGGGCGGCGCGTGCAAGGCGGTGTGGAATGCGCGCGCGGGCGATGACTTTGGCTTGATTCCGCCGCAATTCCTCAACTTCAAGGCGGAGGATGGGACCAAGCTGTACGGTGAGTTGATTATGCCGACGCATGTGACGCCGACGGGGAAGATTCCGGTTCTGGTCAATATTTATGGTGGCCCGGCGGCGCAGACGGTGCGCAACGAATGGATCGGTGGGACGGGACTGTTCCATCAATACCTGGCGGATAAAGGGATCGCGATTCTAACGGTCGACAATCGGGGAACTCCGGGGCGCGACCGCAAGTTCCAGACGGCGATCCGGCATGAGTATGGCGAGATCGAATTGCGCGATCAACTGGCGGCGCTGGACCAGCTGTTTGTGCAGTATCCGCAGCTGGATCGCAGCCGGGTGGCGATTTGGGGATGGAGCAACGGTGGGTCGATGACCCTTTATTCGATGCTGCACTCGGATCTTTTCAAAGCTGGGATAGCGGTGGCTCCGGTGACCGACTGGCGGAACTATGACTCGATTTATACCGAGCGGTATCAAGGGTTGCCGAAAGAGAATGGCAAGGGATATCAGGATTTACGGCTACCGGAGATTGCCGGGCAGTTGCATGGATCGCTGCTGATGGCACATGGCACGAGCGACGACAATGTCCATTTTCAGAACAGCATTCAGATGATTGAGGGATTCATACGGGCGGGAAAGCAGTTCAAGTTCATGGCTTATCCGAACAAGACGCACGGAATTAGCGGGTCGGCGGACCGGGATCATTTGTTCCATGCGATCGATGATCATCTGGAAAGAGAGCTGAAATAGCGAGGTCGCTCGACTATTTCTACTCTGGCAGATTCTTGATCAGAGTAGCCAAATCCTGGTGATCGAGTTGAAACACGATCACCAGCATGCCATCCTCCTTTTGCCAGAGGATGTAGGTGGCGAACGCATCGACTTGTTTCATCGCGCCAGCCGGGGTCCGAACTGTCATTGTCCATCCGGTCTGCGCGAGGACATACTTAGAATTAAGAGCCGTACTGTCGAAGGATCCTAGCTGGGTCTCGCGAAGTCCCATGGCGGTGAAGCGGTCCTTAATCATCGGGATCGCCTTGAGGAAATCCTCCTTCTTTACTGCCTGTACGCCCTTCGGCCCGGCGAAAAGAAACGTATCTGCGTACAAGGCGCCTATTCCCGCAATGTCAGAGGCCGAATTCGCCTCTGCGTAACGTTTGAGAACTTCCTTAACGAGTTGATCCACGGTCTTCTCCTTATGGTTGATAACCTAACTACCCGCTTACCACCTCCACAGAAGGGAGCTGAGGCAGGTCGGTCTTTAGTATTATACCATAAATAGTCGATAAATACAAGATACGGTTGGACTTGGCGGAGATCTGACGCTGATAAACCTCGGCACAAGTGCAGCCTAACCAGGATATCTTCGGCGGAACTCACAAGCCGCTCGCAGTTAGTATGAAACGCATGCAGCGACTGACTCTGGGTGATTTTGAACTGACGGCGGTTTCGGACGGGCTTTACAAGCTGGATGGCGGGGCTTTTTTCGGCGTCATTCCCAAGGTGATGTGGTCGAGGAAAGTTCAGGCGGATGAGGCCAACTACGTTCCCGTCGGACTGAATTCGATTGTGGTGCGGACGGGCGACAAGACCGTCCTGATTGAGACTGGGATCGGGAACAAGCTGCCAGAGCGATTGATCAAGATCTTCGGTGAGCCTGCGAAACTGCTGGACAATTTATCCGCAGCGGGGATCGCTCCAGAAGACGTCGACATCGTCATCAATACCCACCTGCACTTCGATCATTGCGGATGGAATACCTTGCTGCGCGGCCACGAAACTGTGGCGACATTTCCCAAGGCCAAGTACTACGTGCAGGAGGGAGAGTGGCAGTATGCGCAGCGTCCGAGCGAGCGCGACGGCATCAGCTACATGACCGGGAACTACGACCCGCTGGTGCGGAGCGGGCAGATGGAGCTTCTGCGAGGGGATCGGGAGATATTGCCGGGAATTTCGGTGAAAGTGTTTCCGGGACACACGGAGAATATGCAGGCGGTGATCATTCGCAGCGGTGGGAAAACGGCGTGCTATATCTCCGATTTGATTCCGACGCGGGCGCACATCGATTTGAATTGGGTGATGGCGTTCGATCTTTATCCGCTGCAGACGCTGGCCAGCCGGAAAAACTATTATGCCGAGGCGATTCCGGAGAAGTGGCTGACGATCTTCACACACGATCCGGAGGTTCCTTGGGCTTATGTGGAGCGGGATGACAAGGGGAAGATGGTGGCTTTGCCGGCGGAGAACAAATAAAGACTCACCACGGAGGACATAGGGTTCCCTGAGGTAAATAAGAAATTGAGAATCGAGTTTCGTGTCCCACCGTTCGAAACCGCAAGTGGATAGAGACGCCGCAGTTGATACGCCGCTTTCATTGACTCTTTCCTTTTCTTCCACGTAAGATTCGCGCACGTGATTGGCGAGACCATATCGCACTACCGCATCGTCGAGAAGCTGGGCGGCGGCGGCATGGGCGTGGTCTACAAGGCCGAGGACATCTCACTGGGCCGCTTTGTCGCCCTGAAATTTCTGCCGGACGATGTGGCGCGAGATCCGCAGGCGCTAGAGCGTTTCCGGCGCGAGGCGCGAGCAGCTTCGGCGCTCAACCATCCGAATATTTGCACCATCTACGAGATCGGCGAGCACGATGGCAAGCGTTTCATCGCCATGGAGTATCTGGATGGGATGACGCTAAAGCACATGATCACGGCACGTCCCGTGGAGAACGAAACGCTGCTCGCGCTGGCGATCGAGATTGCTGACGCGCTGGATGCGGCGCACTCGGAAGGGATTGTCCACCGCGACATCAAGCCGGCGAACATTTTTGTGACCAAGCGCGGGCACGCCAAGGTTCTCGACTTTGGGTTGGCGAAAGTCACGCCGACGGCGAGTTCGTCGAGTCAGGTGGCGTCGGCCAACACCATGACGGGGACAGCCGACGAGGCGCACCTGACGAGTCCGGGGACGATGGTGGGCACGATCGCCTACATGTCTCCGGAGCAGGCTCGGGGCAAGGAACTGGATGCGCGCACTGATCTGTTTTCGTTTGGTGCGGTGTTGTATGAGATGGCGACCGGCCTGTTGCCATTTCGCGGCGAAACGTCCGCGCTGATCTTCAAAGCCATTCTCGACTCAGGGCCGACACCAGTGGTGCGATTGAATCCTGATGTGCCCGCGAAGCTGGAAGACATCATTAACAAGGCATTGGAGAAAGACCGGTCGCTACGCTATCAACATGCGTCCGAGATGCGCAGTGACCTGCAACGGCTGAAGCGGGACACGGAGAGCGGACGCGCGGTGTTGCCCGTGGAGACAGAGAATTCGGGTGCGACGGCTGGGCTGGCGAGTTCTGGTCGGACTGGGTCCAGCGGTCATGCGGTTGCGCAAGCCGGAGCGGCCGAGCGCCGGCCTTACGCGAAAATTGGCGGCATCGTTGCTGCGCTGGTTGTGATCGTGGCGATCGGCTGGTTCTTATTTACACGGGGCAAGGACCATGCGGCGCCGGCGGTGAGTGCGGCGAATCCCACGACCGTGGCCGTGCTTCCCTTTCAGAACATGAGCGCCGACAACAGCGTTGATTTTCTGCGGTTGGCGTTGCCGGATGAGATCGCAACCGGACTGAGCTATGTGCGCGCGCTATCGATCCGGCCGTTTGCTACCACGAGTAAATACACCGCCGCGGGGCTGGACCTGCAGCAGGCCGGTCGCGAGATGCACGTGAGCGACATCGTTACCGGGCACTTCTTGAAAGAAGGGGAACAACTGGAAATCACGCTGGAAGCGGTTGACGTGGAGAACAATCGCACTTTATGGCGGGACACGCTTAACGTCGCGGCCCCGGATATGATCGCCATGCGCGGCCAGATCACATCGAAAGTGCGGCAGGGGCTGGTTCCGGCGCTGGGAGTGGGCACGGATTCGGCGGAGACCAGCACTCGTCCCAAAAATGAAGAAGCCTACGACCTCTACCTTCGTAGTGTTGCCCTGCCACACGATCCGGCCCCAAACAAAGAAGGCATCGCCGTACTGGAGCGTTCGATTGGATTGGATGGCACGTATGCTCCGGCGTGGTCTGAATTGGGTCTGCGTTATTACTGGGATTCTCAATATTCTGATGGGGGCGAGGCGGCGTTTCAGAAATCGAATACGGCATTGGAGCGGGCGCTGACGTTGGATCCAAATCTGATGACCGCGTCAGTGCAGATCACCGCCAACCGGGTAGAGCGAGGAGACCTGGCGGGAGCCTACAAGTTCGCAAACGATCTGGTTAAGCGCAATCCCGATAATTCCTTTTCGCATTTTGCGCGAAGCTATGTGCTGCGCTATGCCGGCTTGATGGATGAGGCGGCGCGGGACTGCGAGGCCGCCATATCGTTTGATCCGGGAAACTTTGGCCTGCGCTCGTGCTCGATCGTTTTTTCACAGTTGGGCAATCCCGAGCGGGCCATGGACTTTCTTCGCCTGGATGCAGGTTCGGACTGGAGCAACCGCAACATGGTGCGGGTCCTTTTGAGCGAAGGCAAAGTCAAAGAAGCCCGTGACCTCGACCGGACGATACCGCTGAACCATCCGGACAGCAAGTTCTTCCAAGCATGTTTGGAACAGTCCTCAACACAGTCGCCGTCATCGGAGTTTGATCGAATAGCCCGCGAAATCGAGCCCACCATGCTCGCGAACCCCGATCCGGAAAACCGTTATCTTTTTGCCGGCCACATGGCTTACTGTGGCGAAAGGCAGGCGGCCCTGCGCCTGCTGAAGAGCGTCATCGAGGGACACTATTGCGCTTATACCGGGATGCAGAAAGACCCCATGCTGGCCTCAGTGCGGAGTGCGCCGGAGTACCCACAGCTTCTTACGGCTGCCAAGCAGTGTCAGGACAAGTTTCTCGAGGAAAGAGCGCAGGTTACGCACTGAAACCGAAGAGTCCCTAGGGCAGGAGGAAGAAAAGATCAAAACTCACCACAGAGGACACAGGGTTTCACAGGCAGAACCAAACAATAGCGCATCGTGCCTCGGCGATCGGGTGAGTGTGGATCCGGACTAACGGAGTTTAGTGCTTAGCGGCCTTCGTGGGCGAGAGCGCCCGCTCCATACAATCTGGCTTCGAAGAATTCTTCAACTCGGCTGAGGATTTCGGGAGCGCTCTTGGCATCGTAGATGGCCTTGCGCAGGGCGGCTCCGCCGGGAACTCCGTGAGTGAACCAGGAGGCGAACTGTTTCATTTTGCCGATGGCGTCGGGGAGTTCTTCCTCGATCAGCATGGAGAAATACGTGCGAATCATTTGGTAGCGATCGGCTTCGGAAGGCTCATCGTAGGGTTTGTACTCAGCGGCTAAAGCCGTGCTGGGATTTACGCTGCCCCCGGCACGACTGAAGTCGTGCCCTTCCCTTCTGTGCTCCAAAAGCTGGCGCTCTGGATGCAAGCTGGTCGAGCTTTGCTCGAAAGAAAAGCCTGGAACGGCTATCCCGTCGTGAGTTTCGGTAAGCCTGGCGCAGTACTGCTCGATCTGGCGGAAGATCCAGGGATTAGCGGGGGCGGTGCGACCGATCATGACGGCGTCGCATCTGGTTTGCGCGACCATGGCGCAGGCGTCTTCGGGGGAGCGAATGTCCCCGTTACCGATCACCGGAATTTTCACGGCGTCCTTAATAGCGGCGATCCATTCCCAGCGGGCTTGGCCGCTGTAACCTTGTTCGCGGGTGCGGGCGTGGAGGGCGACAGCACAGAGTCCGCAGTCTTCGGCCATCTTGGCCAGTTCGACGCAGACGATTTCTTCGTCGTTCCATCCGGCGCGGAATTTCACGGTGAATGGAATCGTGACAGCGGCGCGAACCGCTTTAAAGATTTCACCAATCGCAGGAAGATCGCGCAGTAGACCTGATCCGCCATTGCACTTGACGACTTTCTTGGCGGGGCATCCGAGATTGAGATCGACCAAGTCGAACCCGAGGCCTTCGACCATGCGGGCGGCTTCGGCCATCACCTGGGGATTGCTGCCGAAAAGTTGTGCGGAGATGGGATGCTCGTCTTCGTAGAAATGCAGGTAGCGTTTTGCCTTCTGATCTTTCTTGCGTAAAACTCCGTCGGCCGAGGTGAACTCGGTCATGATGAGACCGCATCCGCCAAGATTGCGAATGAAGCGGCGGAAGACGGTGTCGGTGACGCCCGCCATAGGAGCGAGGACGGTGGCGGGAGAGATCTGGACGTTGCCCAACATCAGGCGCGCCGGGACAGGCACACGAGCGGGAACGCTCGCGCCTAGACTTGCCGGGTTATCCCAGAACTTGCGCACCCACTTATTCTACTTTCTATCCTCAGATATGGCACAATCGCATCACATAAACATGGACCAAGCGTCGCAAGTTTCCCCCCAAGGGGTATCGCAGGATCCGGGCCGCTGGATTGGCCGCGTCATCGTCGGCGTGCTGGTGGCGGAGGGGATATGGGGAGTGCTTCTAGCGCTAACCCGAGACTTGATTGTGCCCTTTCTGTCGCGACTCATGGGAGTGGACGCTCAGTCGGCAGTGCCTTTGGGAAAGGGTGACTTCAGTGGGGCGTCGATTTTTACGGCGGTCATGCAGCTCTGCCTGGCGGGTCTGGTAGCGGTGATGGTAAATGTCTGGGTCAGCCGGCCTCCGAGAGCGAGGCGTCGAGCGGCCACCAAGAGCGGTTCGAGCATGAGTGTGGTCCCTCCCGCGATACCGACAGCGATGCCCGCACCTGTATCGGCCACACCAATTAATGCGGCTCCGATGACCCCAGCCAAGGCTCCGGTAGCTCCTCAAGTTGTCAGTTCAACGCCAGCGGCGCCCAAGCAGACACCCACACCTGCGCCACCCGCCGCTCAGCCAACCAAGCCCAGGCCTCCGAAGGAAGTTCGTTACAACATCGTCGGGGAACCGATCTCTCCAATGGAAGACGACGAGTAGTATTCGCCGGGAGAACAAAAAGCTCAACCACAGGGGGCACAGAGGTTCACGGTTAGTGCGAAGCTGCGCGATTGCTGGCAAACAAGCAGAGCCTCCGGTGACGGAGGCTCTCTGAAAAGCTGAACTGGCTTAAGCCCGGCTTACTTCTTGGCTGCGGGTTCGGCCTTGGCGTACTTGCGACGGAAACGCTCCACGCGGCCGGCGGTGTCCATGAGCTTCTGCTTGCCGGTAAAGAACGGGTGGCAATTGGAGCAGATTTCTACGTGGATGTCGCCATGATGGGTCGAACGCGTCGTGAAACTGTTGCCGCAAGCGCACAGAACGCGAATTTCATTGTATGCGGGATGGATAGCTGCCTTCATGGTTCTCCTGACCTCTTTTCGAACCATTTGATTCTAAAGGATACCCCGGGGATTCAGCAACGGGCAAAGTGCTGAGGGCACAGGCGGAGAGTGCCTCGGTGGCTTAAAAGCCGGTGGTTTTGGGGGTTTATCGATACCAGAGCGATGAGCGCCGAAAATGCCCAGAGTGCCTGGTGGACAGAAAAAGGCGCTTACCACAAAGGACACGAAGGATCACCAAGGAAGACACAGTGGACAGCCGAGGTGGCTATTGCTACGCGTTGTCGCGGTCGGCGCGTTGTTAGTTGGCTTGGGTTCCGGCGGGAAGCTGGAAATCCAGGCCGCGGTCTTCGTTCTGTTTGGCGGTCGCGGTCAAGTCGAGGTCCGCAAGGGCGATCTTGCGACGGCGGCCGTCGGAAAGATCGTAAAGCGTACTGCCGACAATCGCGTAGTTTTCGACTTCCTGCTGATGCCCATCTTTGAAAATCAGGACGGTAGGCGTCTGCTCGGACGCGGGAGCTGGTTCGGCAGAAGCCGAATTGTCACTCTGCTGATCCTGTGCCGGCTGGTTCTGGGAATAGGGGGACGGCACATTGGGCGGCGGTCCGGAACCGCGCCGATCGAAAATCGTCGGCCCACCATTGTATTGATCGGCGGGCGCAGCTTGTGACTGGTCGCTGCTGTCGTCGTATCCGTTATCGTAGTAGCCGTAGTAAGGAGCGGCGTAATAGCCGCCGTAGGGATAGTAGCCTCGGCCGGGACGATGATGACCGTTGATATTATGTCCGGAGTTGACTCCGAACAGACCGCCGGGACTACTGTGAGGTCCGGCAGTATAGCCGCGAGGGCCGAGGGATGTGACGCTGGGCGCAACGCCGTGAATGCTTCCGGGATGGCCTCCGAAACCTACCGACGTGACCGAAGACGGCACGCCATTAATTTGTGCAAAGGAAGCTGAAGCCAGGAAGAGCGTCAGCGAGAGGGCCGCGAAAGCCGCAACGGAAGCCCGATTCAGCCGTTTCACACGACCATCATACTCCGAAAATCCGTTCATGGCTCGCCCCCATTCTCTGCGTCCTACCTATTAGAACATCAGGCGGGGGGCGAAGTTGCTGAGAAATTGCCGAGGCAGAATGGTGGAGCGGATTGAGCCGCTGAAGTCGAGCTAACCTGCTGAAACTACGTAGAAGAATTGGCCGGAAAGTAATTGGAGGCGGGTTACCGTGGAGACGGGAGTTGGTCAACCCCGTCCCACGCGGGCCAGCTGCAGCAGGTTCCAAAGTACGTCGACCGCGATCAACCCCCAAATGCAGGCGGCGACAAGCGAGCCGTGCTGGGTCTCGAGGAGATCGGCGGCGATGCCGGCAATGAAAACGAAGAGGAACGGGATAGCCATGAACTGAAATCCCATACCCGGGTAGTGTGGCGCGGCCAACGACAGCGCCACGAAGAGCAGCGCGACTAACAGGGGCGAGGTGTTGCCAAAGTAACGGGAGCGGCGCCAGGCGAAATATACAACTACCGCCACCAGCAACGCGATGGGGACGACGGCCCCGCTTTGCGCGATGACAGATAGAATTCCAAGATAGGCACGCGGCATGAGATAGGCACGCGAGGTTTTTCCGAAAAAGCTGGCGTGGTGGAGGCCTTGCCACAGAGCTCCAGGATGGAACGCGTACGCGGCATAAAGCAGGACTGCGGCAATGAGGCAAGCGGCCAGCCAAATCACAAATGCTGCGCGTTGGCGCGTAGGAGCGACGTAGAGCATGAAGCCTAGAGCAAGTGGCGCAAGAACGATCAGCGAGAATTGCGATCCGATGGCCAGGGCGAGCGAGAGGGCGAGGAGCAGGATGCGGCGCCAGTTCCAGAGAATGACTTCGCGCGGCGCGTAGAGAGTATGGGCGACGGCGATGGCGGTAAAGATGGCGCCGAAGGTTCCCCAGGCGGCCGCGGTTTCAGGCTGCGCGGACCAGATGACGCTGTTGCGGATGACGACGGGTGAAAAGCAATAAAGCGTGAGCGCGATGTAGCCGCCGGCATCTCCGTAGAGGCGGCGGGCGACGTACCAGAGCGATGCGCCTAAAAGAATTCCGAACAACATGAATGGCGTGCGGGCCAGCCATCCCCAGAGCGGGATGGTGTTGGGCTGCCAAGATCCGGGCCAACTCAACAACGGGAGCGCGGCGAGCAAATACCAGAGAGGGGAATGGTTGGGATCGTAGCCGGCGTTGTCTTCGACTTCGGGAGGCGCACCAGCGCTCTCTTCGAGACGCTGGGGCGAGGGGGTTCCGGCGATCGATTGGCCTCGCCATTGATGCAACCCTTCTTCGACGCGGAAGAGTTCGGAGGAGTCCACGTCGGAGGGCGCGGTGCCGCGTGCGATCAGCCAGACGCATTGGGCCAGGAAAATCAGTAACAGGCCGGCGGCGATGAACTGCGGTTTTCCGAAACGTTCGCGTGTAAAGAATGAGCCCATAAAGGCAAGCTGAGTGTTTTACCATGTTCGCAGAGTTTGTGGAACCGCGCATGAATGAACCGACAGAGAACACGCAGCAGCAACAGCAATCCGGTGCTTTGAGTTCCCTTTCCGGCTCTGATCATGGGGTGCATCGGATTTTTACTGGGCCAGACGGTCTGCGTCCGGGATGGCGTCTGCTGGTGTTCTTCGCGATGTCGGCGGGAATTGGATTGTCGCTGGCGGGAGTGACGTCGCACTGGCATCCGCATGGTGCGGGAAAACTTTGGCAGAACTGGCTGATTGAGCTGGAGCTGTTTCTGGCTACGCTCGCCTCTGCGAGCATCATGGCAAAAATCGAAGGACGCGCGGTAGGGGAGTATGGTCTCCCCGCGGCAGGCGCTTTGCGCAAGGAATTCTGGGTGGGGACGGTGTGGGGATTTGTCTGGCTGTCGATTTTGATGTTGACTCTACGGCTGGCAGGGGCTTTTTACTTCGGTGGACTGGCGATCCATGGTGTTCGCATTCTGAAATTTGCGGGCTTCTACGCGCTGGCATTCCTCACCGTCGCTTTGTTTGAGGAATTCCTGTTCCGCGGATACTCGCTATACACGCTGACCCGAGGCAAGGGGTACTGGCCGGCGGCAATTTTGCTATCGATTATTTTTGGCGCAGTCCACTACAGCAATCAGGGGGAAGGGTTGATGGGCGTGCTGGCCGCCGCGGCGATCGGACTATTCTTTTGCCTCACGATTCGGCGAACCGGGACTTTGTGGTTTGCGGTGGGATTTCATGCGTCGTGGGATTGGGGCGAAAGTTATTTTTATTCGACACCGGACAGCGGCGAGATTTCCGTTGGGCATTTGCTAAATTCGTCATTCCACGGATCGCGCTGGTTGACCGGCGGAAGCATCGGGCCGGAGGGAAGCTTGCTGGTCTTTGTCGTGATTGCGCTGATGTGGGTGGCGTTCGACCGAGTGTACCGGGAAGTTCGATACGGCGCAGGAAGTCCTGCCCCAGCAGCCGAACTAGTGAGATAGCCGAATGAAAGGGAACTCATGGAACAGCGGGTAAGCATCATCACGCTTGGAGTAACGGACTTGAAACGTAGCAGCGAATTCTACGAGCGCCTCGGCTGGCGGCGGTCGATGGCCAAAACTGAGGGCATCGTATTCTTTCAGGCCGGAGGAATGGCGCTTGCTCTGTATCCGCGCGACGAACTTGCAAAGGATGCGAACGTTACTGTAGACGGAGATGGCTTTAGAGGAATATCGCTGGCCTACAACACGCGGAGTCATAGCGAGGTTGACTCGGTGCTTGCAGAGGCCGAAGGGGCGGGAGCGAAGATCGTGAAGCCTGCTGAGGAGGCGTTCTGGGGCGGCTATTCGGGATACTTTTCTGATCCGGACGGATTTCTATGGGAGGTTGCATGGAATCCGTTCTTCGCAGTAGCGGACGACGGAAGCATTCGGATTCCTGAGTAATCCTGTCATATAGCGGCTACGGAAGGAAGTTTGTGGCCTCTCGGCGGAGGAACTCGAGGCATAGCCCAGTCGTGCAGCAGCAGGCACAATTGGGCCATTCACGTAGGACACAAGACAGATTAAGTTTGGGTTGAGCAGTTTTCGGGGGAGGGCTGTTCGACAGAGGCGTTCGATGACTTATTCAGTCATCGAACGCTTTTGTTCTTTGGGTGAGTTGTGGTTCTTGTGCTCCTTTTCGGTTTTCGCCCCCGTTTCCACTACCAGGAATAGTGCACCGTGTATGTGACCACCTGCTCTCCATCGGGGGCGACAGTGACGGGGAATTCCATGGTCTGGGCATCGGTCTTGCGAGAGGATTCCGATGGGCATTTGCTGAATTCGTCGCTCCATGGATCGCGCTGGTTCACCGACGGAAGCATTGGGCCAGAGGGAAGTTTGCTGATCTTCGTCGTGATTGCGCTGATGATGCGGTTAGCGTTTGATCGGGTGTACCGGGAAGTGCAGTATTCGCGGGGGGGCACTCGCGGCGGTTAGGGGGAAATTCGGAATACAATTCCACAGCCCTCGTTATTTGTGCATAGCGTGTTGCCACCGTAAGCCGTCGTTCCGTACAAATTGCCGGAAGGGTCAATTGTGACTCCTGAAATCGGGTTACTCCCGTCCGCGCCGCCGGCAAAAGAATGCAACTCAGTTTCACTCCAGCCTTCCTTGGTGTGGGTCAGCTTGTAGACTGCCCCGTTAACATTGTTGCCTCCGCCGGTCGTCCCGTAGAGGTTACCGGTTTTGTCGATGATCAACCCCGAATAGGGAAAGGCTCCTCCGCTGCAGGTTCCGTCACAAAAAAGATAAACCGTAATCTCTTTGTAGCCCCGTCGTGAAGGGGTTAGTTCGAAGACCTGGCCAAACCCCGTACCGCCATAAAAAGTAGTATCGAACAAATCCCCAGCGTTATCGACAAGGATCCCGCCATAGATTGGTCCCGCCGTTTCAGATAAGTATAAAATTGTTTCTTTCCATTTACCGCTCTTGAGTGGAGAAAGTTTGAACACTGTTCCAGATTGGCCTGCGCCATCTACCGTACTGCCATACAAATTTCCTAAGGGGTCGAAGACCACTCCGGCAAATGGGCGATTGCCGTCGTTGACTCCCGTGAAATTGTGCAATAGAGTCTCTTTCCAGTAACGCTGGCCGTTGACGGGCGCGAGCATGAAAACTGTGCCGCCGCCAAAATGACCGCCGCCTTCGGTAGTGCCAAAGAGGTTATCTGAGGGATCCATGATGAGATTCCCCGTTGGGTTGGATCCGTCGGCGCCATTGAAAATGTGAAGCACGTCTTCCTTCCACTGTCCTTGCGAATTGGCGCTGAGCTTGTACACGGTTCCACAGCCACCATCGCACCCGCCTCCCCCACCATATGCAGTCGTGCCGTACAGGATTCCGGCTGAGTCGAAGATCAGGCCACTATAGGGCACGTAACCGTCGTACCCGCCGGTAAAACTGTGCAAGACCTTCTGTTTCCAAGTGCCGTTCTTACCCGGCATCAATTCGAAAACCGTGCCACCGTTGTAAGCACCTCCCGTTGCGGTGGTGCCAAAAAGATTTCCTGATGGATCGCGAGTAAGGTTTCCCCAGGGATTCGCTCCGTCCGGCCCGGTGAAGACGTGGAGCACGCTTTCTTTGGGGGCAGCGAAAACCAGGGGGACACAGATCAGAAAAGTGGTTAACAGCAGGATCTGAGATGAGCGGGTTAGGTGTTTCATGGAGGCGACTCCTGGGGGAATGGCGCCGCGGAAAGAAAAGTCAGTCCCCGGCGCACAGGAGTATAGCATCGAAACGCTTTACCAGCCGCGATCCTGGATTCCCCGGCTACCAGGAATAGTGCACCGTGTATGTGACCACCTGCTCTCCATCGGGGGCGACAGTGACGGGGAATTCCATGGTCTGGGCATCGGTCTTGCGGGAGGATTCCGATTGTTCGGTGAGCTTCCAGTTGGTCCAGCGATAGAGGTGCTCGACGACGCGCACGTTCACCGGCTCTTTCTTATGATTGCGCACGCGGATTTCGAAAGACTCTTCCATCCAGCGCTGGGATGACTCCACATGGAAGTTGGTGCGTTTGCGTTCGCCGACTACGTCGAAGGCGTTGCCGGTGTAGACGCGGATCGTTTCGTCCTTAGGAGTGTGATCGATGGTGTTTTCGCCGACAAACTCGAGGTGCCCGTCGGTGTCGCGTCGGTAGAAGCGCAGTTTGCCCTTGGGCAGCGGGATGCCGAGGTGGTTGGTGTCGGCGTTCTTGAATTCTTCCATGACCCAGACTTTGGGGTTCGACTGCGTGCCGTAGCCGGGTTCATTGCGAATCTGCTCGGGATTGTAATAAGCGTACTGATCGGTGCGGACGCCGTCGTAGATGTAAACGCGTTGCGCGTGGATTCCGGTGCTGCGAACGAATTCCACCTGCTTGGTTTCCTGATCGCGCAGAGTCGTTGGACGTTCCAGCGTGTAGAGGTGAAATTCGTCGAATGATTTCTCTTGAACTACCGGCGCCATGGGGGCTGCGGCGTCCATGGCTTTTGCTACCTCATAAGCGCGATTCGAAAGCGTGCCCTCCTGGATCTTGTTGACGTCTCCAGCGAGCAACTTGATGCGGGCATTTTCGAAGGTCTTGCCGCTTTGATTGCGCATGGTGACCCATCCGACCATGTCGAGCTGATCAAACTTGGCGGTGGATTTATCGGAGACGACAAGGTTGTAGTCAGCCTGCCAGCTCATGCCTCCGCTGACGTAGGAGATTTCGGCGTTGAACGGCCCGGGTTGGTTGGTTTCGATCTCCCAACTGAGCGTTGGCTTCAGAATGGAATCTCCGGTAAGCGCTGGAAATAATGGCTGGCCGGGCAATCCGAAACGGAGCACGCCGTCGACTTCGATCAGCGGCTGGCCGTAGCCCGGTTGCTGGTAGCCGTTGACGTAGGCCGAGCTGGGCACATAGCCGCTACGAATGATTTTGCCCTTGATGGTCTCCTGCTTCTCGCCGCGTTGCACCAGGAAGTCGATGGTCTTACCTTCGTAAAATGAGAGCAACAATTCCTGCGAGATGGGATCGTTGCGATAATTCTGCTCGAGAATCTGCAGAGCCCGTCCGTTGGGATCGCGCAGGATCACCGAATCAGGCTCGAGGTGTGCGGCAATTCCGGCAAAGTCCACATGGTTCACGCCGGCTTTCAAGTCCATGGGCAAGCGTTCGCGCGCGACAAAGAAATTCTGGTTGTAGATGGTCAGCGCCGGCTGGTTGTCGTCCTCGGCGGTTTTGTCCTGGGCAAATGCCAGCGGACAAAGGCAGCACAAAATCAAGATCAGGTTCTTCATGGAAGCCCTCCAACAGTTTTGCCGGAAACGACAAGGGAGGAGAACTCCGGCCTTGTGGGAAGAACGTGAGTAGCTGAAAAACTTGCGCGAAAGACTTAACGACATAGAAACACAGGGGAGGCACAGAGGTAATTCGGGGTAACCGGGTAGGCTCCTGAGTTGCCGAATATCAGGGATTCCCCTATAGCGCATTGACGAGTTTCGGACGAGTCTAGACGAGGAGGTTTTCCTGATGGCTTCGAATTCCGTGGAGAATGCCCAGAACACCGAGCCAAAGAACGCAACCGAGAGTCCGCGTTCGAAGGGGCCAGATTCGGTCGCAGAGCGGGGTTTGGATAAAACCCTGGCCGATTCGTTTCCTACAAGCGATCCACCGTCGAGCATTCCCAACCCGGGTGAGCATCATGCGCCGCATTCCCACGCGAGCCAGTTGGCTGGACTCGCGCCTGGCACATGGGCGGCGCTATCACTGGAAGACGATTCAGTGATCGCCACCGGGAAGACCCGCGACGAAGCTGAGCACAGCGCAATGCAAAAGGGACAGCGAAATTTCGAGCTGATCTGCGTGGCGCAATCGGGCCCATCGCAGGCTGCCTGAGCGAGTCCTCTTCTAGACTTTCTCTACACGTTCTCTATGCGCGCCGCCGGTCCAGCGAAGAAGGTTCGTGTGGTCCAGCGGAGGACGCGCCACCCCAGCACTACTCCCAGCAAAATAGTTCCCAACCAGAGCAGGATCGTGGGGAGATAGAACACAATTGCGGCCATGCTGGCCATGTAATTTCCGATGCCATCAAGGCCGTCGCGCAGGGCCATCTTCAAGCGGTAGAGCGGACGCCAGTTCAATCCGAAGACTTGCGTCTGGGTTTCGGTTCGAAGTTGGACAGCGACCTCGACGGTTTCCACCTGCTTGGATAGAGCATTGAACTCGGCTTGCTGTTCTTCGATCTGTCCGCGGACGTCGTTCAATTTCTCGCTCACGTCGAGCGTGTCTTTGACGGTTGTTGCGCGCTTCATGATGCTGAGGTACTGGTCTTCCATCGCATGCAGGTTGCGCAAGCGCGATCCCTGATCGACATATTGCCGGGTGACGTCCTGGGCCTCAATGCGATCACTTTCGACTCGTATGCCAAGCTTGCGGATTTGGGCGCGCACTTCGTCGAAGTGCGAAACCGGCACGCGAACGGTGAGGGAGCCGGAAGAGGTATTCTCGGCACCGCTAACTTGTGAGGTCACAAGGAATCCGCCAACGCCTTCGGCGAGCCGGCGGATTTTTTCAACCATCTCGGCGGGATTCTGCACGATGAGATCGAGCGAATTGCTGCGAATAAGCTTGCGGTCATCAGAGCCGGGTGGCGGTGGTGGAGGCGCCGGATGGGCTTCGCCGCTTCGGGTAAAGTGCAGCGCGGTCTTGGCCTCGGCCTCAACCCCTCTGAAAACGCCGGCGGATTCGGAGCGCTGAGCCATTAGCGCGTCCGGTTGATAGGCGTAAAACGATTTGGAGACCGGAACGGGCTGCGGCAGGGGTCGAACTGCTACATAAACGGCAATAAACAAGGCTGTGACCAGCCATGCGTTCCGGAACCACTTGTTATGAGTTGCGGACAAGCCCCAAGTCGATGCCATGGCGATTGCCTCTCGCTATCCAAGGTTAGAGTCCGGCGAAGACAGATTTGTTGCCCGGTGCTCTTCGATTGAGGAACGCTGGATCTGAGAACGCTTGCGGAACAAATGATTAGCGGTTAACTCCGGGGGATAACACACTGTCGGATAGCGCCGGCAAAGCGGCCGGCTGCAGACGGATCGGAAAGCAGAAACAGCGCCGGCTCAATGAGTTCGAGTTCCATCAAGAGAAACTGACCTTCGTGTTCGACGCCATCGACGCGGGCGTAAAGGGGGATGGGATCGACAGCGGAGACGGCGCGCGAGGCGGCTTCGAGAACTGGCCGTGGAGGTATCGTGGGACGCTCGGTGCCTCCGAAATCGTGCTGCACGCGAAAGTCTCCGGGCTTGGGCGTTTTGATCACGGCATGGCTGAAACGTCCGGAGAAGAAAATTAACGACCACTCGCCCTGGGTACGGATGTTTTCTACGAACTTCTGCACCATGGCGCCCGGCCCGGCCACGAGTTCATTCAGCAGGGATTGTCCCTCGGTGACATCGTTGATTGAGGTCATGCAAGTCCGGTGGGCGGTGGCGGAAACGCGGGGTTTGATCACGGCGGCATTCCAGCCAAGTTCGTTGAGCTTGCCTGGCAAAGAGACGCTGGCTTCTGGCCAGAAAGTCGGAATGATCGGAATATCTTTTCGTTCGAGATCGCGTAGGTAAGTTTTGTTCGAGTTCCAGCGGACAATGGATGGCGTATTCCAGACTCGAACCCCCGCAGTTTCGAGTGCGGCGATCCAGTCGAGGAATTGCGGGAGCTTGAGGTGATAGTCCCAGCAAGAACGCAGGATGACGGCGTCGGAGTCGTTCCAGGGAAAGCTCAGGTCGTCCCAAACGGCAGGACGCGCTTGGATGCCCAGCGCCTGCAGCGGTGCGATCACGGACTGATCGTCTTCCGTCAGATTGGGATGGGCGGCAGAAGTGGCCAGGGCTATGGTTTTCATCGATAAACCAAAAACTAACCACAGAGGGCAAAGGGGATCACACAGGGCGGACGATGGCGTCCGCCCTATGCGAGTTGATTAAATGTCGAGGTTCTTTACGTCGAGCGCGTTATCTTCGATGAATTTGCGGCGCGCTTCGACGTCTTCGCCCATCAGCGTGGTGAAGATGGTTTCGCATTCCGCAATGTCTTCAAGCCTGACGGAAAGCAGCGTGCGGCGCTCGGGGTCCATGGTGGTTTCCCAGAGCTGCTGCGAAGTCATCTCGCCCAGACCTTTATAGCGCTGCACGATAAAGTCCTTGCGGCCTTGGGCCAGAACGTATTCGAAGAGGTCACGGGCGTTCGACTTCTCGACCGTCTCGGTTTCTTTTTTCTTCGAAGCTCGCGCGGGAGATTCTTTCGTGGCCTTCTTCTGGTCTTTGTCCTGATCGGCGGCTTCTTCGTCGCTCAACTCTTCGGCTTCATTTTTGCCACTGCTGTCGGTGGCACTTCTGCCCACGGACTCCACAACAAATGGCGGCTCCATGTAGGGCTCAATCTGCTTGAACTTCGAAAGCAGCTGGCGGTATTCGGGCGTCGACGCCAATTCCCAGTTGATGAGGTGCTCGGCGCCTTGGGAATTCACGAAGCGCACTTCCCACAGATTGTGTTCTTCTTCAAAGCGGCTCTCGACTTCCTTGAGGGCCCGCTCTTTTTGAATTTTCTTCAGATCTTTTTCGAGTCTCTCGATCTTCTTGGGAGCAGTTTTCTTGTCGCCCTCGAAATCCGTTCGCTTGGAGAGATCTACTTTGGGGATCAGTTCCGTGACGCGGTCGTCGCGCAGGCGCTTGTTGACCTTGTCGAAGTAGCCGATGTACTCGTTCAGCACGGTGATGAACTTGGCGAGGGCACTGCCTTCCAGTTTGGCCGCGCCTTCTCCGTAGCGAACGATCAAGCCGTCGGAGGCGCGCTTCACCATGACTTTTACGTATTCTTTATCGTCCTTGATGTACTGCTGGGTTTTGCCCTTCTTGATGGAGTAAAGCGGCGGCTGCGCGATGTAGACATTGCCACGCTTGATCAGCTCCTGCATATGGCGGAAGAAGAAGGTGAGCAGCAAAGTACGAATGTGGCTTCCGTCGACATCGGCGTCGGTCATCAGGATGATTTTGCCGTAACGGAGCTTGGTGGCATCGAAATCTTCTTTGGAGATTCCGGTGCCGAGCGCCGTGATCATGGCGCGAATTTCCTCGTGGCCCAGCATCTTGTCGTAGCGGGCTTTTTCGACGTTGAGAATTTTTCCTTTGAGGGGCAAGATCGCCTGGAAGCGGCGGTCACGGCCCTGTTTCGCGGTTCCACCTGCGGACTCACCTTCGACAAGGAACAGTTCGCAGCGTTCGGGCGTACGTTCGGAGCAGTCGGCAAGCTTGCCGGGCAGGCCTCCGCCATCGAGAGCGCCTTTACGGCGGGTTAAGTCGCGAGCTTTGCGGGCGGCTTCACGGGCCCGAGCGGCGTCAATCGCCTTGTTGATGATCTTGCGGGCGACGGTGGGGTTCTGCTCGAAGAACGCGCCCAACTTTTCGTTTACCACCGCCTGAACTGTTCCAGCGATATCGGAGTTCAACTTGCCTTTGGTTTGGCCTTCGAACTGGGGCTGGGGCAGCTTCACGCTGATCACTGCTACCAGACCCTCGCGAACATCATCGCCCGTCAGATTTTCTTTGACGTCTTTGAACAGACCCATCTGCTGACCGGCGTAGTTGATGGTACGAGTGAGCGAAGTGCGAAATCCGGAGAGGTGGGTGCCGCCATCGACGGTGTTGATGTTGTTGGCGAAGCTGAAAACGCTCTCGGAATAACCGTCGTTGTACTGGAGGCCGATCTCAATGTGGACCTGGTCTTTGTCGGCTTCCATGTAAATCGGCTTCTCATGAAGCGTCTGCTTGCCGCGATTGAGGTGCTTGATAAATTCGGCGATGCCGCCGTTGTACTTGAATTCGGCACGCTTGGCTTCGCCGGTTTTCGAATCGGTCTGGCGCTCATCGGTGAGCGTGATCAGCAGGCCTTTGTTCAGAAACGCCAACTCCCGCAAGCGCTGAGAAAGGATGTCGAAGTTGTATTCGGTGGCCGTGAAGATGGACCTATCGGGAAGGAAGTGAACCTTGGTCCCGGTTTTTGCTTTGGTCGCACCGGCTTTTTTCAGCTTGCTGGTTGGCTCGCCCTTCGAATAGGTCTGTTCCCAGGTGAAGCCATCGCGCCAGATTTCGAGATCGAGCTCTTCGCTGAGAGCGTTTACACAGGAAACACCGACGCCGTGCAAGCCGCCGGAAACTTTGTAGGTGGAAGAGTCGAACTTGCCGCCGGCGTGAAGCGTAGTCATCACCACCTGGGCGGCGGGAATTTTTTCGCCGTCGATGTCCATGTTGTCGACCGGAATGCCGCGGCCGTTGTCGACGACGGTGATGGAGTTATCGATGAGGATGGTTACTTCAATTTTATCGGCGTAACCGGCGAGAGCTTCATCGACAGAATTGTCGACCACTTCGTAGACGAGATGATGCAAACCCATTTCACCCGTCGAGCCGATATACATGGCGGGACGCTTACGGACCGCTTCCATACCGCCGAGGACTTTAATGGAATCCGCGTTGTAGTCGGCGTTGCCGTTCTTGGTTTTTGCCTCAGCGATTTCAGCTGCAGAGATTTCTTTAGTCGCCATTCCGCTCCGTGGAAAACTGCCGGATTTGAGCCCTGACCGGCGCGCTTTTCCGGTACCTCGAAAATCGAGTCAAATTACTGAAATTGCTAATACTTAGAACACCGGATGAGATGTTTTATTGTAGCACATTTCGGGGGAAAATCCGACGCCCGTTTGAGGCAGTAAGCCTCTACTTTTGATGGCTTTGCAGGTACCTCTTCTCAGGATTTTCCAAGGTCAGGCAGATGGAAAAATCTTCGAGAACCTTAGCCGCTATGAGCGGTTCAGGATCACGAAGACCAGACTTCTTTCGCTACTGCTTCCTGGGGGGTTTTACGCGGCCGAAGCGGAGCGCGTCGAGGGTGTCGGTGATGTCATCAAGGCTGCCCGCGATGAAGGTGAAAGAGACCACGTAGCCTTTTTCGACGAGCGCCATGGAGCTTTGATACATGGTGACGTTGCCCATTTTCTTATTGAAATCCTGGCGGACGATGGGCATGCCGTCGATGGGAAAGTCGTACGGTTGATTGATGGGGGAAAGCTCTTTGGCTTTGGCGATCTCCCCGATGGGCCCGAAGTACTGGCTTGCGTCTTTGAGTCCGGGGTAGGAAGAAACGCTTTCCGCGGCGACAACGATGGCCGAATTGACCGCATCGCCCGGGGCGTCCGGAGGGCGCTGGAATGTGGCAAGCAGCACGGTCGACTTGCCTGGGTCCGCCTTCGACGCCTCGGCGCTGTCCCGGCGCAGGTCGTCGGTGCGGTCGACCCATCCATACGGGAGTTTCAGGGTAAATCCGAAGGAGATGTTGCGATAGACGCCGTCGACGGTTTCTCCGGGATCAAGAGGCTGGTTGGCAGCTGTGCGCATCGTGGACGATGCGGAGGCGGTGGCTGGCTTCTGTTGAGCCTGGAGGGCTGCTACAGATACGGAGACGCAGAAGATAAGGGCGAGGCGGCGCGAGATCATCAGGCCTTATGTTACAGATCAACGACTCCTGCGCAAAGGACAGCAGGAGTTGCTCAGGGCTCAAACCGCAAGTTCAGACAAAATCTTGAACCGCAAAGAGGACAAAGAAGGGCTCGCTAAGGACGCAAAGACCTTCCGGCAAACTTCAACGTTTGCTACCGACAAGACAATGCAAACAACGTCTCTACGATCGCGATTAGCGGGCAATCGTGAACGATCAGGCAGCGATGCCAACGGCTACCGGCTGGGAGCAATAGGCACAGCGGCGCGCGTCGATCGGTATTTCGCTGAGACATTCCGGGCACTTCTTGGTGGTCGGATCGGCCGGGGCCGGCGCTTTCCGCATCCGGGCGACCAGTGCATTGAGCGGCGTCACTACGAAAAAGTAAACCGCCGCAGCGACCAGCACGAAGGAAACGGTGGCGTTAATGAAGTCGCCGATGGGGAACATGGATCCGTTGATGGTGAACTTGATAGCGGAAAAATCGGGCTTGCCCACGAGAGCGGCGATCAGGGGAGTGAGCAGGTCTTTCGTGAAAGCGGTAACAACTGAACCGAACGCTGCGCCGATCACGACGCCGACAGCCAGGTCAACCACATTTCCGCGAAGAATGAATTGCTTGAAACCACTGAGCATGGGACACCCTCCTACAGGGATGCAGGTCACTGTACGGCGGGGATAGTGGGTAGGTCAAGGACGGATGTGCCGCGTTCTTGACCGTTACCCAGCCCCGAAAGATCATTTTCCTCGGGGTAAAAAGAGCGTCACTGTACCGCGTTGTCCCGCGATTGCAGGACAAAATCGACATGGCGTTCCTGATTCAGGTGGAGCGTCTGCGCCAGGTCGATTTTCTCGAGTGCAACCTGCTGCTCGACTCCGTTATCCGAGAGGCAATGCATCTGGCCGCCTTCGATCCAATATTCGCGAGCCAGATAGGCTGCGCCATCTTTGAGAGCCACGATGGTAAGCGGTTGCTGGTTCTCGGATTGCGCGGAAAACTGTTGCGGGGCCGGCTGGGGGGCTTTATAAACCGCGGGGGTAGCCTGGGGAATCTCCTGCTCCTGGACTCGGGCGGGGCGGAAGACTGTCGAAGAGCTGCTCGGCAGGTAGGAGGTGGGGCTGGCCCATGGCGGCATGGGAATGCTGCTTCGTGTCGAGGTTGGGAACGGGACTTCGACATCGTCCATGAGGCGCAGGGCAATGCGCGTCTCGCCCTTGAGAGCCGGATACGGGCCGCGGGCGGGAAGGGTGAGCAGTTTGATCGGCCACAGGATGGGAATGGCCCACTCGACGGCGTCACGCGTGGGGTGACCTTTGCCGTGAATGTCTCCTTGAGCGTCGACTTTGAGATGTGGCGCGGAGATGACTTTGGCGGAGAGCGGAAGAATTTCGGCTCCGGGAAGAATCAGGCGATCAAACTCGAGGGCGATCCAGCCTTTGCCGACAAAGTGACCGGGATTCTTGTAGTCCTGCAGATGGCCTCCGAGCATGGCGCCGCGCGGAAACACGGAATGACCGAAGGAGCCGAGCGGTCCCAGGTGACAGAGGATGGGATCGCCGACCAGAACGGTCTTGGAGGAAAGGTTGGGTTCGTCGAGCGTGCATTGCAAGAGCGTGCCAGCGGGGATGATGTCTTTGACACCAGCTTCAGCGCGGAGCACAGCGGAAGTACTTCCCAAAACGAGGGTTAGCAGAAGGAAGGTTCGGAACATGGGAACTCCTCATACTTGCGACAAAGGAGCACGCCCCAACGCCTCCAGTGACAAAAGGCCCGGCCAGCTTATCACGAAAGTCAAGCAGGAGGAACTAGCTAGCTTCGAGCTGGAATCTCCTCAAAGAGATCCATGGGGAAAGCTTCACCACGAAGGGAAATCCACTACTGGACGCTCGGAACGCGCCTGCGGGAGGGACAGTGAACTTCTGAAGGCTCTGGGCCCTCAGATTCGCATGGGCATGACGATGTAGCGGTACTTGTACTCTTCGCCTTCGGCGGGGCGCATTTGACCGGCGGATTGGGGGTCTTTGAATTCGATTTTGACGTCGCCGCTGCCCGTGGCCTTGAGGAAATCCAGCAGATACTGGGCGTTGAAACCGATCGCCATGGTCTCGCCGTTGTAGTCGGTTTCGAGCGAGTCTTCGGATTCGCCGGTTTCGGTCGAAGATGCGGAAAGCTTTAACTCACCTTTTTCCAGTTTGAAGCGGACGGCGCGCGAGCGCTCGTCGGCAAACTGGGCCACACGCGAAATGGCCGCAGCCAGTTCATCGCCGTGGAGCGTGATCGACTTGCTATTGTCCTTGGGCAGAACGGCTTCGAAGTTGGGGAACTGTCCCGTGAGCTGGCGCGAAGTCAGCAGACGGGTGCCGATGCGGAAGAAGAGAGTGGATTCGTCTTTCGCGAACTCGATCTCCTCGGCATCGGTGGAATCGAGCAGAGATTTCAGCTCGTCCATGGCTTTCTTGGGAACCAGTGTTTTGAGTTCTCCGGAGATGCCGTCGAACTTGGTGCCGACGCGCTCGATGTGCGACAGGCGGTGACCGTCGGTAGCGACCATGGTCATCGACTCGGGCTTGAGAACCATCAGCGCACCGTTGAGCGTATAACGCGACTCTTCGGTGGCGATGGCGAAACCGGTCTTGGCGATCATGGCACGCAGCACCTGCGATGGAATCTTGACTACGCCCGCGGTCGGGAAGGCAGGCAGGCTGGGAAAGTTCGCCTTCGCCATGCCAACCATCTTGGTGTTGGAGCGTCCGCAACGAATGCTGACCCAGTGATTCTCGAGGAGCTTGATGGTGATATCGGCGTCCGGGAGCAACTTGACGTAATCGTGCAGCTTGCGGGCCGGGATGGTACAGGAGCCTTCTTTCTTGACCTTAGCGACGCAGGAAGTGCGCAGGCTGAGATCGAGGTCGGTCGCAGTGAGAGAGAGCTTGTCACCCGCCGCTTCGAAGAGATAATTCGAAAGAATCGGGATGGTGGTTTTACGCTCGACCACACCCTGAGTGGCGGTCAACTCGCGCAGCAATTCGAACTTGCTGACTGTGATCTCCATGGTGGTGGTCCCTGCAGCGGATGCAATCGCTTCTACCGGCATATCCCAGCTCCCTCGGCGCGCGGATGGCGTGAATACATCACTTATACCAAAAGAAAAACCACGAAAACCAGCGATTATCAGGGGAAGCCGGAAATAGTGGGAGTCTTTCCCGATTTCCCTTCAAGACCGCCCTACTGCGGTTGCAAATGCCAGATCGGGAGGGCGTTGGGAGGCTGGGTTCCCTTCTGCTGGCTCCGAACCTGAACAGTCTAGCCGCCTAACTGCTCGGTCAACTTGTTGATCATGCGGCTCAGGTCTTTGTCCTGCTGGCGAACCTGATCAATTTTTTCAACGGAGTGCAATACCGTCGTGTGGTGCTTGCCACCGAATTGACGTCCGATCTCGGGCAGCGACGCTTCGGTCAGATGCTTCGCCAGATACATCGCAATTTGCCGCGGATAGACGATGGCGCGCGAGTTGTTCTTGGCTTTGATCTCAACTAACCGCAATCCGAACTGCTCAGCCACTGCCTTCTGGATCGATTCGATCGTAACCTTGCGGGCCTGGGAGTCGATGAAGTTCTTGAGCACCTGCTGGGTGTAGGAGAGCGTGATCTCGGCCCCGATGAGCGAAGAGTGAGCGACCAGACGAATCAGTGCACCCTCGAGCTCCCGAACGTTGGAGCGGATGTTGGACGCGATATAGAGGGCCACGTCGGTTGGCAGAGTAACTTTTTCCTGCTCGGCTTTCTTTTGCAGGATCGCGACTTTGGTCTCAAGATCAGGCGGCTGAATGTCGGCGATCAGTCCCCACTCGAAACGGCTGCGCAGCCGGTCTTCGATTTCGGCCAGTTCTTTGGGCGGACGATCGCTGGCGATGACAATCTGCTTCATCGACTCGTGCAAGGCATTGAAAGTATGGAAGAATTCTTCCTGGGTACGCTCTTTTTGCGCAAGGAACTGGATGTCGTCTACCAGCAGAACGTCGACGTTGCGGAACTTGTCGCGAAAGCTGGTCATCTTGTCGTAACGCAGCGAGTTAATCATCTCGTTAGTGAACTTCTCGCTGGAGACGTAGCAGATGGCAGCCTGGGGCATGCGGTGAGCGATCTCGTGGCCGATGGCCTGCATCAGGTGAGTCTTGCCCATACCGACGCCGCCGTACAGGAACAACGGGTTGTAGGCCTTGGAAGGGCGCTCAGCGACAGCCTGGCAGGCAGCGTGGGCAAACTGGTTGCCACTGCCGATGACGAAGGCGTCAAAGGTGTAGCGGGGATTCAGTTGAGCGGCGCCATCCCAATCGAAACGCGATTGGGAAACATGATGAGGGACTGCAACCGGCTGAGGAGAAAGACCTCCGTCGTGACGCACCGCAGTTGCGGACGGACCATCGTCGGGCGCAACGAACTGCACGTCCTGATATTCCATGCCGAGGTTGTCGAGCGCCTCCTGGATCAGGTCTGCATATTTGTCTTGCACCTGGCGAAACTCTGCGCTGGGGACGCGAACGAAAAGAACCCCTCCGCTGGAGTGACTGTAGCGTGTCGGCTTCAGCCAAGTGTCATAAGAGTGCCGGTTGATTTTCTTTTCCAGCGCATCGAGAATGCGCAACCACGGATTGGGAGCAAGGCTTGGACTTGGAACAGACATAGGATGAATTCTTTTTAGCGCAGCCGCCGTTTTTCAGCGCCGGATCTTAATCATTGCAGCAAAAGTAAAAAATTTCCGACGATCTAAAACCCGCACGGCAGCGCGGTTTCGCCGGACCTGAGAAAAATTTCAATGAGCAGGGACAGTGGGGCATACTAGCACAAAAAATTTGGTTTTGTGGAAATCTCGTGAAAGATTTTTCACGTGCCACAACGATTGAAAACGCTCTCCGAAAAAAAAGTCAAGTAGCGATTTAATAACTGTCGCGCGAGTGGTGCAGCTTCTCTGCTCTACGATCGCGTAAGCCAATTATTTTCTTCCTCGGACCCATTTTGTGCAGTGATGAAGCTCACAATTTTAGAGAGTTCGAATCGGGAAATCTTCATCGCGATATGAGTCCCTACTCATCGGTGGCACCAGGAAGTATCATTCCAACTATGATTGCTTGCTGGGCAAAATCGCCGGCTTCTTCGTGGCCATTGAGGACTGTTCGGCGTCAGAAACACTTTCGAGTAGTCCAGAAGGAGATCCATGGAAACCAGCTACGTGCCAGCCGCTAAGCGGTATGATGCCGCACAATTTCGACGCTGCGGACGATCGGGGATCGTGTTGCCGCCGATTTCGCTTGGGTTGTGGCAGAACTTCGGTGGCGTCGATGTCTTCGAGACCGGGCGGGTGATGGTCCGGCGCGCCTTTGACCGGGGCGTCACCCATTTCGATTTAGCGAACAACTACGGGCCACCTTATGGTTCGGCGGAAGAGAACTTCGGCCACATTTTGCGGAAGGATTTTCGCAGCCATCGTAATGAGCTGCTGATCTCGTCGAAAGCGGGATGGGATATGTGGCCGGGGCCTTACGGCATCGGCGCTTCGCGAAAGTATCTGCTGGCATCGCTCGACGAAAGCTTGCACCGCATGGGGCTCGATTATGTAGACATCTTCTACTCACACCGGCCGTGGGCGGACGTGCCGCTGGAGGAGACGATGGGAGCACTTGCTCACGCCGTGCGGCAAGGTAAGGCTTTGTACGTCGGCATTTCGTCGTACAGCCCGGAGCGGACGAGAGAGGCAGCGAAGATCTTGAAGAGTGAAGGCGTGTCGCTGCTCATTCATCAGCCGTCGTATTCCATGCTGAACCGCTGGATCGAGAAGGGTTTGCTTGCCACTCTGGAAGAATTGGGCGTAGGCTGCATTGCCTTTTCTCCTTTAGCGCAAGGAATGCTGACTAATAAGTATTTGAATGGCGTGCCGGAGAACTCGCGCGCCAAAACGGAAGGGTCGCTGCCGAAGGAATTCCTTAGCGACGAGAATCTCAAACATGTGCGGGCGCTAAACGACATTGCCAAGGGGCGCGGGCAGTCTTTGGCGCAAATGGCGATTGCGTGGGTATTGCGCAACCAACAGGTCACGTCGGCACTCATTGGGGCGCGCAACGTGGAGCAACTCGACAACTCACTCAACGCGGTGAACAACCTTCAGTTCACGGATGTGGAGCTGAAAGAGATTGATCGCCACGCGCAGGATGCGGGCATCGATCTCTGGCAGGACGCTAGAGAAAAAATGGCGTAACCAGCACCGCCCTAGTTGAGTGGGCTGTCGGCGGTAAAGTCTGAGCAGCAAGGCTTGATCACGGGCTGGAATTCCATGAGCTCGACGCGGGTACCGTCGGGATCATAGAAATTGGCTTGCCACTTGCCGTCTTTGCCCATTTGCGGGCCATCGTGCCGCGGGCTAAGGCGATCTTCCCGCATGAGCGTGGTTACCGCTTGCTCCATATTGGGGACGCCCACGGAAAAGTGATTCATCACTCCCAGGCGTTGCTGGTCAACCTTGTCCAAGGGCGTGTCCGAGCCCTCGCCGACCAGCATGTACTCCAACCAATCGTGTCCGTCGGGCACTTGTTGCGAAACCCAATCGATGTGGTCGGGCTGCATACCGCCAAACCAGTAAGCTCTGAATCCTAGGATTTCCTTGTAGAAATGATCTTCCGCAGATTTGTTACGCACGAGATAGCCCACGTGGATGATGTGATTGCCGATTGGCGTGCTGGTGACCGTTACCGCAGCCTGCCCTGGCTCGACGAATTGAACCTGATTGCCTTCGGGATCTTTGGTTTGAAACCAATGGCTACCGTCGCTTGAGGTGTGAAGTTGGCTGAGACTGTCGACGCCTTTGGCTTGGAGATACTTCAGCAGGCCGTCCGCATTCGAGGTGCGAAAAGCGACGCAGGCCATCCGGCTGATGGTGTGATCTGCTGGCAAGGGCAATGCTTCGACGAACTGGGTGGCACTGAAGTAGTAGCGGGTGCCGTTCGGGTCCTGCGGATCGGGAGCCTTGGTGGCTCCGAGATCATGAACGTAAAAATGTTCGGTCGCGCCGGCATCGCTGGAGTACAGGCACATGTGCGAGATGCCGGTAATTTGGGGGCGAGATTGCTGCGCACCGGCAATGACAGCAATGACGAACAGGCAGAGCGCCAACACAAACGGCTGCATGAAAGAGGTCGGTTTCATTGCGGATTACTCTACTCTTTTGTGCCTGGAGTTTGAATCAGATGATGGAGTTTGCGCGGACCGGTTAGGGTAGACGCCCCTCGACGACTACGCCCGTTGACAGCCTAGATTCATCGCCCTAGACTGACAGGCATGGAAGTCCGCTTCACCCCTGAGCAGGAGGCGCAGCTATCTCAAATCGCCAGCCGTGCCGGTACGGACACCGAGCGACTGGTTAAGGATGCCGCTTTGCGTTTGCTAGAGCAGGACACGCGGTTTCGCGCCGCAGTGAGAGACGGCATCGCGCAGGCTGATCGGGAGGAATTTATCGAAGAGGAAGAGATGGACGCCCGCATCGAACGGATGCTTAATTCCTGATGCGCCTCCGCTGGACTCCGACTGCCGTATCAGACCTGCAAGGCATCTACGACTAGAACAGGAGCCTCATTTAGCGAGGCCTACCGTGGTTGAAGTCCTCAAATCCGTTCGCTCGCTGAAAAAGCCTCCGCTGAGAGGGCCGGAAGGGACGTGAGGAAGGTACCCGAGAACTGCTGCACCGACAATTGCCGCATATCATCGCCTACCGCGTGAAAGGCGATGCCGTTGAAATCCTGCACATTTGGCACCCGGCGCAAGATAGATAGCAGAGTAGATATTGTCGGTTTGGTTCTCTTATATTTCAGTGGATCTCACTTTTGCTCTGTTTTGTGTTGTATTGCCCGCCCCTCCGTTTGCTCGACTGTGCTTGGGTCATTTATACTTTTAGCTTCGTCTCGTAGTCTGGATTACACCCATAACAGTTAGGAGCACAGAAGTTCCATGCCTAAGCGCACTTTCCAACCCAACCGCCGTCGCCGCTCGAAGGTCCACGGGTTCCGTACGCGGATGAAGACCAAAAGCGGACGCGCGGTCATTTCGCGCCGGCGGGCCAAGGGACGCAAGCGGGTTTCGGTAAAGCCCGGTTTCCGTGAGTAGTCGAGTTTCCCCTTTTCCGGAATTAGAAGGAATTCTGAAAGCTGAGTTCAGGTCGTTCCCAGTGAGCGGAGACGCTCCCAACGCCAGTTCGAAGCCATCTGCTTCCCGGAAGCGGTTGAACTTTTCCCGCCGGTCCCGCCTGCTGCGGCATGCGGATTTTGACCGGGTCTACCGGCAAGGACGGCGCCATTTCGCTGCCCACATCACTGTTTTCTATCTGGCGCGTCCTGAAGGGGATGGGCTGCGGGTGGGATTTACGGTGGGACGGGCTCTGGGCGGCGCAGTCGTCCGCAATCGCATGAAGCGCCGTTTGCGGGAAGCGGTTCGGCTGCATTTGCCGGAAATGGCGATCCCGGTGGACGTAGTCATTAATCCGAAGAAGTCAATGCTGGAGATGGAATTCTCCGAGTTATGCAAGGAAGTCACGCGCGGCTTCGAAGTGATTCAGAAGTTCGTGGAGAAGCGAACGCCGAAGATCGAACAGCCATGAATCTGCCGCAGAAAGTCGTGATAGGTGCATTGCGCGGGTACAAATGGGCAATCTCGCCGATGTTTCTTCCGGCATGTCGCTATGTGCCGAGCTGTTCCGAGTACGCCATGGAGGCGGTGGAGCGCCACGGCGTGCTGCGCGGAAGCCTGATGGCGGCCGGGCGGCTGTTGCGCTGCCATCCGTTTGTGCGTGGTGGATACGATCCCGTGCCGGAACGCCGGGAAGATAGCAAGACCTCGGCGAGCCATGGCAAAGCCGGGCTTTGCAGTCACTGAGAGAAAAATTGGCAGACTTTCAAAATCCGCAACAAGAACCCGGCATGGAGAAGAGGCTGCTGCTGGTGTTCGCGCTCACTTTCCTCGTCATCGTTGTTTTCCAGCCTGTTCTCAAGAAGTATTTTCCACAAACCGCGAGTGCGCCGGCACAACAGCAAGCGCAGACCCAAAATCCGACACAGCCACCCGCGGCTCCTGTGGCAACTCCCTCGCTCGTAGCCCAGGCGGCGGCAGCAACGGTTCCGGCGGCTGCGGGAAGTAAGGTAGCGAGTTCGGAAACCGAGACCGTGGTCGACAATGGTCTTTACCGGATCACGTTCACCAATCGCGGCGCGCAGGTGAAGTCATGGATTCTGAAGAAGTTTGATGACGACAAGCATCGTCCCCTGGACCTGGTGAATCAGGCGGCGTCGGAAAAATATGGCTATCCGCTGTCGCTGTGGGCGTATGACGACGGACAGCGGGCGAAGCTGAACTCGGCGCTGTATGTTCCGTCGGCTTCAGGGACGGTAAACGCTCCCACTGATCTCACTTTCGAATATGTGGAGCAAGGCTGGGTGGTCAGGAAATCGTTCCGCTTCGATCACAGCTACGTAATACACGTGGACACGTCGGTGTTTTATAACGGTAGCCCAGTAACCGCGTATCCGGCTTGGCCGTCGGGCTTTGGCGATGAAACAAATGCTGCCGCCTATGCCGCGGGCAAAATCGAGTACCAGCACGGCGATCACATCGAACGCATTGCCTACAAGAAAGTCAGCGGCGGCGCGACTTTGCGTGATCCGTTCAGCTGGCTCGGTGTCAGCGACCAATATTTCACATCGGTATTTATTCCCGACAGCACGCAGGGCATGGCGGCGGTGCTGTTGCACTTCCCGCTGGATATTGCAAAGGATCCGGATAAGCCGAACTCCGAATTAACGCGAGTCGATGTGCTGGGAGGGGCGGTCGGCAGCCCGAGCGGCGTAACGTCACAGCGCATGTATGTTGGCCCGAAGGAACTCAAGACGCTGGAGACTACTCCAGTTCCGACCATCGTGGGGGCCGAGCAGGACCTGCGCGGGCTGATCAATTTTGGATTTTTCGGCATCATCGCGCGCCCGCTGTTCTTGTGGCTGAAGTGGACTTATGACCACGTCGTGCCCAACTGGGGTTGGGCGATCGTGCTGCAGACCCTGATCATTACGGGAGCGTTGCTGCCGTTGCGCATCTCGAGCATGAAGTCGGCGCTGAAGATGCAGAAGATTCAGCCGCAGATGAACGCGATCAAGGAAAAGTACAAGAAGTACAGCATGCGCGATCCGCGGCGTCAGGAGATGAACACCGAGATCGGCGAGCTCATGAAGCGCGAAGGAGTGAACCCGGTGGGAGGGTGTCTGCCGCTGGTCATCCAGATGCCGTTCCTGTTCGCTTACTACAGCATGCTGGCTTCGGCACTCGATTTGCGTCACGCGCACTGGCTCTGGATTCACGATTTGTCATCGGCTGATCCGTGGCTGATCCTGCCGATTCTGATGGTGGGCAGCATGATCCTGACGCAGCGTATGACGCCGCAGACCGGCATGGACCCAGCGCAGCAGAAGATGATGAACCTGATGATGCCACTGATGATGGGCTTCATCTTCTTCAAGCTGGCGGCGGGATTGAATTTGTATTATGCGGAAAGCAATCTGATCATGATCATCCAGCAGTCGATCATGAATCGCACAAGCCTGGGCCGCGAGATGCGCGAACTGGCGGAGAAACGGGCGAGAAAGAAAGAGAAGAAGTAAAGCTATCAGCCGTCAGCTATCAGCTCTCAGCTTTGAAAGGGGCTCATTGCTGGAGGCTGATTGGTAAGAGTTAAGAGAGAAAAGCTCAAGCTTCTAGCTGTCAGATCTCATCGTTGCGACGATGCGTTTGCTGAAAGCGGATGGCTGAGAGCTGACAGCTTTTTTATGCCAATTCCTGACAAGATTGCCGCTGCCAAGAAGATTGATGAATTTCTCCGTGGAGTTGTGACGCAAGGTGGATTGCGCTTGAAATATCGCATTACGGTCGATCCTCCACTGCCCGAAGAGCGCGAGTGGGAGCGTCCGGAAATTCTGGTTGATCTGGCCGGGCCGGATTCGACCTTGCTGCTGGAACGCGGTGGCGAGCTGCTGCGCGCAATCGAGTTGCTTGCCATCGAAATGCTGCGGCTGCCAGGGAATGAGCACGAAAAGATTAACTTCGACTGCATGAACCAGCGGGCACTGCGGCTGGAAGAACTGCGCATTGCGGCTGGAGTGGCGGCCGCAAGGGTACGCGAGACCGGGATGCCTTACGAGTTTGCCCCCATGTCATCGCGAGAACGGCGGATTGTCCACTTGGCATTGCGGGAGCAGGAAGATTTGCATACCGAGAGCCAGGGCGAAGGCGGACGGCGCTGTCTGGTGGTTTATCCGAAGAACTACAAGCCGGCGGCGGCGAAGCCGGCTTTCCGCAGACGCTAAGTTCTCTACGGCGTCTTGCGGCTAATCAAAACCATTACAATCGGCTCGTGAACCTTGACGACACCATCGTTGCGATTGCCACGCCTGCGGGCCGTGGCGGCATCGGAGTGGTGCGTCTGGCAGGGACGGAGGCAAAGAGCATTGCGCTCCCGATGCTGCGTTTGAAGCATGCGCTCGAGCCAGGGCGGGCGGTGTTTGGGGAGCTGATTGAGCCAGACGGCGGCGTTGCAGTGCCGGAGACGCCCGCGACGAACCTGGGTGTTGCGCCGGCTACATCTGGGCGGCTCGATGAGGTTGTTGTGACTTACTTTGCCAAGCCTCACTCTTACACCACTGACGACATCATTGAAATTTCGGCGCACGGGTCGCCGGTTATTCTGCGGCACATCGTCGAGCTGGCTGTGGCTGGTGGCGCCCGCATCGCCGAGCCTGGTGAGTTCACCATGCGGGCATTTCTGAATGGGCGGATCGATCTCACGCAGGCGGAGGCGGTGCGCGACCTGATCGATTCGCAGACGCTGTATCAGGCCAAGGTGGCATCGCAGCAGCTGGAAGGCGCGTTGTCTCATCGCCTGCAGCCCATCAAGCAGAAGCTGGTAGAGCTGATCGCGGTGCTTGAAGCGGGAATTGATTTTGCGGAAGACGACGTCTCCGTGATGCCATCCGCGCAGATATTGCAACGCATAGCGGATATTGGCGCTCCACTGGCCGCTCTGGCCGAATCTTTCCAGTATGGAAAGCTTGTTCATGAGGGATTGACGCTGGCTATCGTGGGGCGTCCGAACGTTGGCAAGTCGAGTTTGTTCAACCGCCTGGTGGAACGAGAACGAGCTATCGTGACGGCCACGCCGGGCACGACCCGCGATCTGGTAAGCGAGACCGTGGCGCTCGGTGGGATTCCGGTGAAGCTGGTCGATACCGCAGGGATTCGGCGCGCTCTCGATGAAGCGGAGAGCATCGGTATTCGCAAATCTATGGAGGCGCGGGCGGACGCAGACCTGGTGCTAGTTGTGGTGGACAGCTCGCAGACGATCGTCCCGGACGATGAAGAATTGCTGAAACAGGTAAGGGACCGGGCGGCAATTCTGGTCGGGAATAAAGCTGACCTTGGTTTTGAGTTTCATGCTTCGAGTTTCGAGTTGCCCCTGGTGCGCACTTCGGCGGTTACGGGACAAGGAATTTCCGAATTGAGAGCGGAGATCTTGCGGTATGTGGGCGGTGAGGCTGGCGCCCAAGCGGAGGGCGGATTTCTCACCAACGTTCGCCATCAGGAAAAAGTCCGGCAGTCGATTGCGGCGCTAGACGCTGCGAAGATTGCCGTCGAAAACAAAGTTCCTCATGAAATGGTGCTGATGGATATGTACGGGTCGCTGCGGGCGCTCGACGAAATCACCGGCGCAACCACCACCGACGACATCCTGAATTTGATCTTCAGCACTTTTTGTATCGGGAAGTAGAGATTAACCGCCGTTGATCGACATACAGTGAATGACTCCTGAGCGATCGCCGAAGTAAACCCGTCCGTTCGAGATCGCAATGCCAGCCATGATCGACGGCCCGATCGGAAATGTGGCCAGGACTTTTCCGCCTGCCCCGGTGGCGTAGAGGTTGCCGTCCATGGCTCCGAACAGAACCACGTCCTCAATCGAGGCGGCGGCTCCAAGCAGCGCGTTCTTGCTGATCTTGATGGTGCTCTTCAAACTCAAAGCGCCAGTTCCGGTTTGAAAAAAAAGATAAAGGGGTCCGGCAGAGCTGGGAGCATAGAGGTAATCGTTGTTGTCGATGATGTTCTTGCCGTCACCGCATGAGGTCGTGGTTTGTACGGTCCGTACCGTAGGGGTTGCAATAAATCCAGTGTGGTTTCCCAGGGTGTCAGCGACCCCGCCAGTAAGCCCGTGGGCGTTGCGCTGGGCAGTGTAGAGGTGACCGTTCTTGCTGGCGTCGCTGACCCAGTCGGTGGTGGTCTTGGTGTTAGTGCACTGATTAACCTCACTTACGCTGTGCAGAAAGGGCGAAGACCCGAAATCTTTGTCGTGGTTATCGTTCTTGATGGCCTGATAGTAGTTGAGAAGAGCGCCGGTGGTTGCGTTGATGGCGAGGATGCTGTCAGGGTAGAGCCCGAAATTTTGGGTCGGCGGATTGCAGGTGGTGCCGGGATTTCCCGTTCCCGCATAGACAATGCCGTTGGAGCTATCGATCGCGACCGAAGACCAGACGGGAGCGCCGACGCACAAGCCGCCGCCCGGGCAGGTTCGCTGGTCAACTGTGTTGAGGGCCCAGGCATTAGCACCCGTGAGTTCATTGAAGGCGCGGACCTGTCCGGGAATGCAGGGATCGTCTCCGTGAGAAGCGACTCCGACATAAACGTTGCCATTGTAGATTGCGGGCGAAGACCAGATCTCGTAGCCGGAGCTACTGTTTCCTACCGACTGCTTCCAAACCAGAGCGCCGGTGGTCGCGTTGAGGGCGTAGAGGTAAGCGTTACGCGCACCGAAGAAAACGAGGTTGGCGGAAACATCTACAGCCGCCGTCGAGCCAATGCGGCAGCCCGTTGCGGGGCTGCAATTCCCTTTCAGGTCTACCGTGAATGACCATATCGGTTTCCCGGTAACAGCGTTCAAAGCGTAAAAGACGCCGCTCCAAGCGCCGAGAAATACGGTAGAAGTACCGTTAACGGTCGCGACTGCGGGCGAGGCGGAGATTTTGTCTTTGGTGGCGAAGGTCCACTTACTTTGCAGGGACTTCACATTCTTCGAACTGATTGCGGTTTCGGCGCTATGGCCGGAGTTGGAGAGGTCCCGTTGGTATTTGGGCCAATCCTCGGCGGAAGCTTTCCGGATTGAGAAAAGCAGCGAGCTTGTGATGATCAGGAGAGCGACAGCTTTCGCGATGCGGCCCGAGTACGGAACACGGAAATAGTTCATGACTTCTCCTGCGGTTCACGACGTTCGCTTCGCGGGATCGTAAGGCAGCGATTTCTGATCCCGATGCGCCTTTCATTTCACGCGGACACGGGCGGGGACACCCGCGCTCATATCTAGGCTGCGCCCGTGGCTTCTGTTTTCAGATAATCAAGGACCTGCTCGGCGTGGCCTTCGGCCTTCACTTTGTTAAAGATGTGCTTGATTTTGCCGTCGGGACCGATAATGAACGTGGTGCGAGCGACGCCTATCACTTTTTTGCCGTACATGTTCTTTTCCTGCATCACACCATAAGCGTTCGCGATTTTCTTGTCGGCATCGCCCAGGAGCGTGAAGGGCAGGCTGAATTTCTCTTCGAATTTCTTTTGGGCCTTGGGTGTATCGGGAGAGATCCCCAGGAGGACGGCGCCGGTCTTCTTGATCTTCGAATAGGTATCGCGGAATTCGCAGGCTTCGATGGTGCATCCGGGAGTGTCGGCGCGAGGATAAAAATAGAGGACAACGTATTTGCCACGAAGATCCTTCAGAGATATGTTTTCGCCGTTCTGGTCAGGCAAAGTAAATTCAGGGGCTTTATCATTGACTTCCATGAGGGTCTCTCCTTTCCGGACAATTCTATACTGCTGCGCGACCCATGCGGCCGTGGCGCTGGCCCTGGCCTTTTCCGGAGTTCAAGTGGCGCCGGCGCAAGCTTCGCTTAAGTCCAAAGTTGACCTGGGGCCTCGGGCTGTCGGGTTGCTGGAGCTGCCCGCCAACGGGAAGGGCCGGTTGGTGCCCATCTGCATAATGGTGGACGGTAAGTTTTATGATGCCTCGGCGTACAAGGCGTCTCCGGTGCCGATGGCGCTGTGGTCGGAAACCGTCTATGACGCGCAGAAAACGGGCATTTCACAGGGACTTTTTACCGTAAGCGGAGCGCTGCAGAATACGCAGACCCATGCATGGATTGCGGAAGGGCGTTTCGAGACCACGGCACAGCTGACGGCACGAGCCAAAAAGAGTTCCGCGCCTCCGTCGAAGCCACGAGGGTTGGACCAGGACTCAGGGCCGCCGGTATTGCGGCATTCCGCGGCAAAGCCGCCAGAGAGTTCTGCGCCGCAGACTGCTTCCCCCTCCGCGAGTTCGGCTCCGGCAACGCAGGCGGGAGCGGCGGGGCCGCCGACTGCTGAGCCCGGTTCGAATTCGCCCAGTGCGGCTCCGACGGCTGCGCCGACGCCTGAGTCTCAGGAAGCGGAAGATCCTAACCGGCCGGTTTTGAAACACGGCAAACAACCAGAGAAGCGTGAGGAACCGGAGAGTGCGGCGGCGGTTACTAAGGCACCGGCTACCGCTCCTGGTAAGACCGCCCCAAAGTCATCAGCAACCGCCGACGTTCAGTTGATTCCGGCTATTTCAGATGCTGGCGGGCCGGATCCGCGCAACTATGCCTTTGTGATGAAGGCGGGCGAGGAACAGGAGTTTCAGCAGAAGATTTTGGGGTTGGCCGCGGACGCAGTGAAGGGTCGTGAAAAGCAGTTGGTACAAGAATCGGTCACCTCGGTGGCGCAAGCGGGACGACGCGCCAAGGCTGCAGCCGGGAAAGGCCCGGCGCCCAAGTTTTCGAACATCCAGCTGCGAGTGTTTGACCTTACAAACAGCAACGACGCGGTACTGGTTCTGACGGCCAGTGCTGAAGGGTCAGCACAGCATTTGACCGGCGAGACGGCGGCGCCGGCAGGGGAATTTTTCGTGACCATAGTGGCTCGCGAGGATTTGAACGGAGATCTGCACAAGGTCTTCGCGAACGTGACCGACACCCGACATTTGGATGTCCTGCCTCGTTGGGATTTGATCGACGCCGTGGACGCCAATGGCGATGGAGCGGGCGAGTTGTTGTTCCGCAAAGTTTCCGACGCAGGCAGCGTATTTTCTATTTACCGCGTGATCGGCGACCAGCTGTATCCGATATACGAAGGATCGCCGGGCGGATAACCATCGGCCGTCTATCGTTACTTCTTGGCTGGAGCCTCTTTTTTCTCCGGCGCTTTCTTTTGGGCGTCCTCGGTCCACGGCGGAACTACGCCGACGAATCGGGCATACGCGATGGATTGTCCCAGATGCTCGGCATTGTGGCGGACGATGAAAAGCAACGCGCCGCGCTCGGTGTTCTTTCCACCGAACCAATCCATGCTTTTTCCCAAGTCGGCGTCAGGCAGGCCGGTGATCGATTTCTTCGCATGAGCAAATGAGTCTTTCAAGGTTGCGATCACTTTGGCCTTGTCGGTCGTGGACTTCTCCAGCGTCTTGGGGTCCGTGCCTGCCGGAGCCGGGGCCCCTACTATTTTGTAGAGGTTGTAGTTGGCACCGCTGACATGCAGGAAGACCTCCGCAAACGAACGCACGTCGGGCGATGGGCGCCATGTGTACTTTTCCGCCGGGATTGCCTCGGCAAGGCGGGTGAATTTGTCCTCTTGAACGATCACTTCTGAAAGCACCTCGGAGCGATATCCCGTTACCCCGGGCGTGCCTTCCTTGTAGGGATTTATTTGAGCCGCGACGCGAAGACCTGCCGCGAGAACTACCAACAGGCAGACTGCAGAAAAAATGCTTTTCATTCATTCCTCCCCATTAAGAAAGACAGTCTAACCCTAAACCCGACCGGCAAACAGGACACTTCTCCGATGTTAGCCTGTCGAAGGTGGCAGAATTCCTTTTCAGCCATTACAATTCGCAGCCGGAAATCTTATGCTACGAAAACTCTTCGCAACTCTGCTCTGTTTGTTTCTTGTTTCCCTTGCGGCCGCTCAAGATCAGGATTTCAGCAAAGCGGAACTCAAAGTCACGAAGGTTGCGGGCAGCGTGTACATGCTGGAAGGCGCTGGCGCGGGAAATATTGGGGCTTCCGTCGGCGAGGACGGCATCGTGATCGTGGACGATCAGTACGCGCCTATGGCCGACAAGGTGAAGGCGGCTCTCAAGGGCATTACTGACAAGCCGGTACGATTCATCATCAACACACATTTTCACGGCGATCATACTGGCGGAAACGCGATCTTTCAGCAAATGGCACCCATCATCGCGCAGGACAATGTCCGCAAACGCTTGCAAGAGGGTGGCGAGGCCGGGAACTACGGAGCGGTAAAGAACGTCGCCAAGCCGCAACCTAAGGATGCGCTACCCATCATCACCTTCGATCACGATGTCACCGTGCATTTGAACGGCGAGGACATTCGCGCGCTACACGTACCTCATGGACATACCGATGGCGACAGCATCATCTTCTTTCCCAAGTCCAACGTGGTGCACATGGGCGACGATTTCGTCACCTATGGATTCCCCTTCATCGATCTCGCCTCGGGAGGAAGCGTCGACGGAATGATAGCCGCCGTGGACGACGTGATCGCTAAGCTCCCGGCTGATGTGAAGGTCATTCCGGGACATGGTCCGGTATCGAATGTCGACGATATGCGCCGCTACGTCGCTATGCTGAAGGACACAAGAGCAGTGGTGGAGAGCAATATCAAGCAGGGGAAATCGCTTGACCAGATGAAGTCGGCGAACCTGCTTGCGCCGTGGCAGAAGTGGTCAGGAGACTTCATCACAACCGAGCAGTGGCTGGTGACGCTCTACAACGATTTGACGGGAAGCAAGGGCGGAGAATTCATCAAACACAACTAACCAAGTTCAGCTCTCGATACCCCACAAGTCGCATAGGATAGTTGTGTGGCAGAAGCTATTCAGACACGCTGTTGCATCGTCGGAGGCGGCCCGGCCGGTATGGTGCTGGGATTTCTCCTGGCGCGCACGGGCGTGGATGTTTGGGTGCTGGAAAAGCATGCCGACTTCCTGCGCGATTTCCGCGGTGACACAATTCATCCTTCAACTCTCGAAATTATGTACGAGCTCGGAATTCTCGACGAGTTCCTGAAGCGGCCGCATCAGGAAGTGCGCGAGCTCGCCGTTCAGATCGGGAACGAAACCGTCATGGCGGCGGATTTCACGCATCTGCCGACGCACTGCAAATTTGTCGGGTTGATGCCGCAATGGGACTTCCTTGATTTCATCGCCGAACAGGGCAAGCGCTATCCGACGTTTCACTTGAAGATGCAGGCAGAGGCGGCCGATCTTATCGAAGAAAATGGCCGCGTTGTCGGAATACGCGCGAAAACGGCAGAGGGACCGCTTGAGATTCGCGCCGAGCTCACGGTTGGTGCGGATGGACGCCACTCAATCGTGCGGTCTCGGGCAAAGCTCGAAGTGAAAAGCATGGGCGCTCCCATGGATGTGCTATGGACACGGATCAGCCGGAAAAACACCGATCCGGAGCAAACGCTGGGCCGCGTCGATCGCGGCAAGATTCTCGTCATGATCAATCGCGAAGAGTATTGGCAGTGCGCTTTTGTCATTCCCAAAGGGGCGGCGGACGAGATCCGGCAACGAGGACTGCCGGCATTCCGCGACGAGCTGGTTGCGCTCTCGCCATTTTTGCGCGATCGTGTGGAAGAGTTGCGCGATTGGAAAGACGTCAGCCTGTTGACGGTTGCGGTCGACCGGCTAACCGACTGGTCTCGCCCTGGACTGTTGTGTATTGGAGATGCGGCTCATGCCATGTCACCGATCGGAGGCGTCGGAATCAATTTGGCGATTCAGGACGCGGTGGCTGCTTCAAACATTCTTGGTCCGCGCTTTCGAGCAGGCAGCGTGACAGAGCGCGATCTGCAGGCGGTACAAAAGCGCAGGATGTTCCCCACCCGGCTGACGCAAGGGATGCAAATTGTCATTCAGAATAATGTGATCAGCCGGGTTTTAGCCGGCGACAAACCACTGACCGTGCCATGGCCGCTAAAATTATTAGGCCGATGGCCGATTTTGCGGCGAATTCCGGCACGCGTGGTCGGGGTGGGCTTCCGACCAGAGCACGTGAAGACGGCTGAGGTCCGTTGAACTCTGATACCGACGTGTGTCTTCAGCAACCGAGCTTCAAATCTGTGCTTCGCCGTCCGAGCTCTCTGAAATCCTGACTTGGAAAAGCTCGCAGACGTCGTGAGATGATCGTCCCTCGAGGAGCAACATGAAAATCAGGCTAGCTGTCATTCTTCTGTGCGTTTTTCCGATGGCGGGCGTCGCAGCGCAGAAACCAAAGAGCGAGTTTTTCAAAACTTCCGACGGCATCCGTATCCACTATTTGGAAGTTGGCAGCGGACGCCCGGTCGTATTCATCCCGGGATGGACGATGCCAGCGTGGATTTGGCAGAAGCAGATCGATGAGTTCTCGCGCAAATATCAGGTCATCGCGGTCGATCCACGTTCGCAGGGCGAGAGCGACAAACCCACTTACGGTCACTTGCCTGAAACCCGCGCCCGCGACTACAAAGAGCTTGTCGATCACCTCGGTTTAAAGCAGCCGATCCTGGTCGGCTGGTCGATGGCATGTGGCGAGCTGGTGAAGTATGCCGAGCAATTCGGCAGCGAGAATGTTGCCGGTTTTGTGCTGGTGGACGGCTATCTTCCAGAAAAACTCAGTCCCGAGCTATTTGCCGCAATGTCGGGATGGATGAACCAACTGCAGGAAGATCGCCAGAAACAAGCTGATGGCTTCGTCCGCAACATGTTCAAGAAGCCGCAGAGCGAAGACTATATAAAACGCCTCGTCGACGCGTCGACCCAGGTTCCCGCTGATACGGCGGCCCTTCTCATCTACGACATGATTGCCGTTAAGGATTTCTCTGGCGGTTTCGCCCGCATGAACCGGCCGGTGCTGTTCGCTTACCAGCCCGACTCGCAGAAAGGCGCTGACTTCCTGAAATCAAAATTCGGAGACAAGGTTCGATTGGAGCGATTCGACGGAGACGGGCACGCGTTGTTCGTGGATGATCCGGAGAAGTTCAACCGGGTGCTGGAAGAATTTATAGAAAGCCTGGCGAATTGAGATCGGGGGCGTTCCCGAGGCCCGAGGATCGACGGTGGAAGGCCGTCGACTCTAGCACTGATGCGGTCTGGGGTCCGTGACTTGGTCGAGCTTATTTCGAGGTCATTACGAGCTGGCCGTTTTCCACGTGCATGTCGGCAACGCCGTCCGGGAGCTTGAGGCGATCCTGCTGTTCGGCCAGCTTTTTCTGAAGAGCGTCATTGACGAGGGACACCGGAATGTTGAGATCACCTACTTTGAATTCTGTCGGATCAAAGGTCGCGTGGCCGTCTTTCGCTCCCAGGTGTCCGGCTAAGGTGACGTAAACCGTCTTACCGCCGATTTGAGTAACAAACTGGCCGCGCGCGATGTCTCCCTCGAAGTTGACCTGATAGTCCTTTACATCGGCGTCTCCAGCCGCAAGAACGGCTTCGGCGGAAGACGGCACGCTGGTCGGAAGCTCGGTGCTTACTGTGGTTGAGTTCTTGACGCCTCCGGAAGGTGCGGGTGCGGCGGAAGTATTCTGAGAAGCCACCAAAGCGTTAGTGGCCTGCGCCAGCGCCGCGCCGACCTCTTCCGAGGTTAAGCGGACCTGGACGGGTGGAGACCCCGGTTCCCGAGGCTGAGTGAGGTCCTGGATCTTGCGCTCGAGAGACTCCGCGTTGGCGGCAACTGCGGCTGGAGGCTGAGTGGGCGCCACGGGATGGGGTTTCTTCAAAACCAGGATCAGAGCGACAACCGAAGTTACCAGCGTCGCGGTGCTGATGATGCGATCCAGCTTGAGTTTCATCGCTCCTCAATCTCCAAAGCGGACCTTCTTATGGTACCGGGAGGGAAGCACAGGTGAGTCTTACCGAAGTCCTTGTCCGGGAGGTTACCGGAGTGTATCACCGCAAAAACAAAGCCCCTTCCGAGGAAGGGGCTAGGTAAAAAGTGACGGCAATTATTGTTGTTTTGGCTGATCGAGTGTAATGCCCTGGGCGCCCGGCTGCTTTTCGGCCTTGGCCTTTTTGGTAGCCATGGTCTTGTCGACCCATTCATCAGCGGTTTTCAAGTCAGCGGCCCGGGTAGCGGGATCGTCACACTCAACATCTGCCTTTTCGCGATACATCAAGTTCATGTACGCCATGGCATCGTCGTAGTCGGGACGAAGCTGAAGTGCCTTGCTGAGGGAGTCGATGCCGTCCTGAATATTGGGCGTGTTCTTCACCTTCAGATCGGCGCAGGCCTGCTTCTGCTCTTTGTCCTTGGCATTCAACGACTCTTCCGGCTTCAGGCCAAGCTTGGCGCGAACTTCCATGCGGGGCTGGTAGGTTTCGGTCCAATCGATCACGCCGACGGAATAGTATGGCTCCGGATCGTTGGGATCCAATTCCTGGGCTGCCCGGTAAAACTGTTTGGCGTCGTCGAACTTCTTCATCTGCAGATAGAGGTAAGCGATACCCTTGTTGCTATTGATCTGCAGCTCTTTGGCCGGCTTGGCATCAAGCACGTGCTTGTACTGATCGATCGCCTGCTCAGCCATGTTGGTGTTGTCCGGAGCATCGACGCCGGGAATGTATTGCTGGGCGAAGGCAGTCGCCAGGTAGAGGCGAGCTACGACGAGGCTGGGGTCCAGCGAAACCGACTGCTGAAAATGGTTGATGGCCTCTTCGTATTTCGCGTTTTTATAGGAGGCGACACCCTTGTTCAGCTGGTCGCGCGCTCTGAGCTTGTCGCATCCGGAGGCGGAGAACAGCACCGAGCCAACTGCTATGAGTGCCAGAATTCGTACGCTCTTTGTCATTGCTTTTAAGTCTCCTCCCAGCGATCTGAAAAAATCTGTGACGGATGAACTAATCGCAGGGTAATGAACGGAGCGGCCTTCGAACCGCTCCGCACGGACGATCTAGATTCGACTATGAAAACTCTACTGGCCAGCTTCGATCTTGGCCGTGATCAAACCGACTTTGTCGACGCCCGAGGCATGAGAAATATCGATTACGTTGGCGACATCGGCGAAGGGAACGTTGTCGTCGCCCTTCACGAACATCACTTTCTCGGCTCGCGTTTTAAAAATGTCGGTGAGACGCCCTTGCAGACCGTCCCAGGTCGTGTCTTCCTGATTGATCTTTACCCCGGGAGCCTGTCCCGGACCGCGATCAATCAACTGCACAACGATGGTGCGGTCGGGTTGGGTGTTTTTCGGCTGATTGGGCGGAGGTGGTTGCGGCACCAATGCCTCGAGTCCTTTTGGAGTCAGAGGCGTGATCACCATGAAGATGATCAACAGTACCAAAAGGACGTCAATCATCGGCGTCATATTGATATTCGCGATTGCGCCCCCGCTGGAGCCTCCCGCTGTCATACCCATAACAAATATCTCCTCTATTGCCCCGTATTGGGAGCTGGAGTAGTAGTTGGTGCGTTCTGCTGTTTCTTCTGATCAGTCAGCAAGCCCAACTGGTCCACACCGGCGGAACGGACGTTGTCCACGACGCTTACCACCGCGCCAAACTTGGCGCGTGCATCGGCGCGCACAAACACGCGCTTATCGATACGGCCAGTCAAACGGTCCTTTACTTTTTGCGTCAACTGGTCGGGATCGATGCGATCGTTGCCGAAAAATACCTTACCGTCGCGCATCACTGCCACAATCAGCGCGTCTTCTTTATCGGCGTCCGGCATCTGCTCCGGATTGTTTACTTTTGCCAAGTCGACGCTGACACCTTTTTGCAGCATGGGGGTAATCACCATGAAGATGATCAGCAACACCAACATGACGTCCACCATAGGGGTGACGTTAATGTCGGAGTTGACCTTGGCGCCTTCGTTTCGTTTATTCAATGACATGAAAACTCTCCTGCGCTACGAACCCGCCACCTACTGACTTGCTCCCGGTTGGAGGGGCAAGTGCCGGAGCCATTTCCGGCACTGCCCAGCAACTCAAGATCAGCAACAGAGCAAGCTTACGGCCGGCGAACCCCTCTGCGCTTGAGGAAGTAGTCGATCAACTCGCTGGAGGAGTTGTCCATCTCTACGTCGAATGCTTCCACGCGGCCAGTGAGGTAGTTGAACATCATGACGGCGGGAATGGCCACCAGAAGTCCGAATGCCGTTGTGACCAGCGCTTCAGCAATACCGCCGGCGACTGCGCCCAGACCGGTAGCCTTGTTTTCCGAAATGCCGCGGAAGGCATTCAAAATACCGACGACCGTTCCGAACAGTCCGACGAACGGGGCCGTGGAACCAATCGTAGCCAGACCGCCAAGTCCGCGCTTCAGTTCGGCGTGAACGATGGCTTCAGTGCGCTCCAAAGCGCGCTTAGAGGCTTCGATGGTCTCGCCCGGAATATCGCTACTGTCCTGATGGGCACGAAATTCCATCAAACCAGCGGTGACAACCTTGGCCAGATGGCTCTTTTTGTTGCGCTCGGCAACCTTGATGGCTTCGTCGATCTTGCCATCGCGGAGGGCGCCGGCTACGGCTGGCGCGAATGCGCGGGACTGTTTACGAGCTGCGCTAAATGCCATGTAACGGTCGATCATGACGCCGATGGACCATCCAGACATAATGAAAAGGATGAAGACAACGATCTTGGCGAGGATACCCATCTTCTTCCAGAGCGAGATCGGGTCCCAGGTCATGGTTTCCTCTTGGAGTAACCAAGTGGCTACCATGTGAAGGTTGCAGAATGCTAGGGTTGCTACGTTGGCTAATAGCATGAGTTGCTTTTTCCTCCTCGGAACTTTTCGGAACTAATTCAAATCGCGTTTCATCAAACTTGATACAAACTTCGCCGGCTTCTGCCTGAATCAGGCATCACGTTGCGAATCCGGTTTGGATCTGTGACCGCACGGGAGTGCGAGTAAGGGAACCTTCCGGCTGGCAGAGATCCCCTATCCGAGTGAAACCAAGGCTGGATTGGGGGAAGGTTACCGTTCTCAAACTCCTTAAAACCTATTGACACCGCGGATTGGCGCCGAGTTTAGCCGCCAGCCAGGGTAAAGTTCACCGTAATCTGTGTTTCCACTTCCACCGGCTCTCCGTTCAGAATGTAGGGCCGATAGCGCCACTGCTTCACGGCTTCGATGGCAGCCGGCGCAAGCATGGGGTGTCCGCTGATCAAGCGCAGGTTCTCAATGGTGCCGTCCTTGCTGATTTCAGCTTGCAGCAACACACTTCCTTGGATGCGTGCTTGGCGAGCCAGAGGTGGATAGTTAGGCTGTACTTTCTTGACCAACAGACCCTGGGTCACACCTTGCGACACCCGAACGCGCTGCGGAACGACCTGTTTGGGAACGGCAACGGGTGTGGAACTGATGATGCCGCCGATCACACCACCCATCTGTCCACCCGGGACGCCGCCCGGCACGCCGCCCACGACGCCGCTTGCCATGGTTGGCGGAGGCGCTTCCTCTTCCTTAATCATTTGGACTTTCTCAGGAATCTTGGTGGGGGTGCGAAGCTGGCCGTTGACCAGATCGGTTTGAACCGTTTTCACAACTTTTGGCGCCACGGTCGGTGGCGGCGGTGGAGGCGGAGGTGGCGGAGGCGCCACCAGGAAGGTCATCAGCTGCGTCTTGGGCAATGCCTCCGTAAACAGCAACGGAATCAGCACCAACACACCGAGAAGACCAATCTGAACAATCATGGAAATCGTGGTGAACATGCCACGGTTGGTCTTCAGCCTTCCACCCGACTCTAATAGGCTGTCTTCAAACATAAGGTTTCTCCTACACGAACCCTAGCTAATCTTAGACACCGCCTGCGGCCATTTTGCTCCCGACTACAGATGGCCCGGTCAGACCGTTACAGAAACCGGGAAATACTAAATCAAATCCCCACCAATCACAAACCTAGGAGCCATGGGTGGGGACGGTCGAGCCCTTAAACTTTGGCTTTGACCTTTTCCCGCCGAACGTTGTCTTTGGCCACCGGCATGGCAATTGGCGGCTTTCCACGGTTCGAACGCCATTCCTGATAAGCCACCAAAATCGGGGCGGCGATAGCGATCGATGAATAAGTCCCGATTAGGATGCCGATTACCAAGGCGAAGGAGAAATTTCTGAGCACTTCGCCACCGAACAGGTACAGGGCCAGCACGGTCAGGAACGTCAGGCCGGCGGTTAAGATGGTTCGGCTCAGGGTCTGGTTGATGCTGCGATTGACAATATCCGACAATTTCTCCCGCCGCATCAGCTTGAGATTCTCGCGAATACGGTCAAAAACCACGATGGTGTCGTTGTTGGAGTAGCCAATCAGGGTCAAAATTGCGGCAATGACTGTAAGTGAAATCTCTTTATTGGTGAGCGAAAAGGCTCCAACCGTGATCAGCGTATCGTGAAATACAGTGATTACTGCAGCCACGCCGTAAATCCATTCAAAGCGGAAGGCCAGATAGACCAGCATGCCCGCAAGCGAATAAAGGACTGCCAGCTTGGCTTGCGTCTGCAACTGATGGCCCACCTGGGGACCGACGATCTCAACGTTGCGGACGCCGAAGTTGGAGAGAAAAAAGCCGTCCGAAAGCGAAGCGACGACTGCGGGATCGACGGCGGCCTTCAGGTCATCGAGCGAGGTGAGAACGCCGCCCTTCGTCTTATCGCGGTACTCCACAATGGACTGGGCCACTGCTGAATACTTCTGCTCGGCGTCAGTGCCAACGTGAAGCGGGTCCTTTTGCAGCAGGTAGTCCTTAATGGCCAGCGAACTGGTGTTATTCAGGTCCTGCTTGCCGGCGGGGGCATTGCTTTCAAGCGCATTGATGATGGCAGTCTTGCTGCGGTCAAGTGCCTGTTCGTTGGTTTCGCTCTCCGAGACGTCGATCAGCACTTCGTTGTTTTGCGGGGCGCCGTAACGCTGAATGCGAAGGTTGTTCAGGCCGGCCCGCTCCATCGCGGCGCGGATGCCGTTGTCGTCCGGGTTCTGCGCGAACTTGACGTAGACAAGAGTGCCGCCGCGGAAATCAACTCCCAGCGGAACGCCGTGCCAGAAGATCATGGAGAAGATGCCGGCGACGCTGAACACCAGCGAGAATGCCAGGAAGTACCATTTCTTGCCTAAGAAGTCGATATTCGGATTGCGAAAGAATTCCACCTGCTACCCCTTATGTAGTTTCAAGTTTCTAAGTTTCGAGTTTCAAGATAGAAAACGAAATCGTGAATTGCTTGAAACCTCGTAATTTCTCGCCTTGCGTTAACCAATGCTCAGTGCTTCACCGCGCTGCTTACGGGTCAGGATCCAGTCGAAGATCACGCGCGATACGAACACCGCCGTGAACAAGTTGGCGAACAACCCGAAGCTGAGCGTGACTGCGAATCCTTTGACCGGACCGGTTCCGAAGATGAACAGGATCACCGCCGATACGATCGTCGTGACGTGCGTATCAACGATGGTGATCCAGGCATGACCAAAGCCCTGCTCCACCGCCGAGGGCGGCGTTTTGCCATTCCTCAATTCTTCGCGGATACGCTCAAAGATCAGCACATTTGAGTCCACGCCCATACCGACCGTAAGGATGACGCCCGCAATACCCGGAAGCGTGAGAGTGGCGCCGCTGAATCCCAGGAATCCGAGAAGAATGATCAGGTTCAAGATCAGCGCGATGTCAGCGTTGATGCCAGCCGCGTGGTAGTAGATCAACATGAAGATGAGCACGGCCAGCATGCCGATCACAGCTGCACTTACGCCGGCGCGGATGGAATCGCTACCCAGCGAAGGCCCGACGGTGCGCTCTTCGAGATACTTGATCCCAGCCGGCAGTGCGCCCGAGCGCAAAACCATGGCCAGATCTTTGGATTCCTGCTCGGTGAACCGGCCGTTGATGACGCCAGTATCGTGGATCTGATCTTTGATGACCGCGACTTCCTGAACTTTGTTGTCGAGGATGACGGCAAGGTTGTCGCCGACGTGGCGACCGGTGAAGTCTCCGAAGCGGCGGCCTCCGTCACCTGTCAGATTGAAGGTCACGGAAGGCTGGCCATTTTCATCGCGTGAAGGCTCGGCGTTACGAAGATCGCGGCCTGTCACCGCGGAAGCGCGGGAGATCAAATACCAAACCTGACCGCCTTCACTCGAGGTGGCACCGATATTTTTTCCGGGCATCAAGATGGCATCCGGGGGCAGAACGCCGCCGTGCTGCTGCAATGCTTCCTGCTCACTGCCATACGGGCCGCCCAGCGACTGGCGAATCTGCAACATGGCGGTGGACTGCATGATTTCCTTCACACGGCCGGGATCGTCCACACCGGGGAGCTGGACCAGAATCTGGTACTGTCCCAATCCGTGCTCTTCGATGATCGGTTCGCTGACGCCCAGCTGGTCAATTCGATTGCGGATGGTCTCAATGGCCTGCGCCACGGCGCGATTTTTCAAATCCGCCAGAGATTGCGCCTTCATGGCGACTGTCCAGGTGTTGTCGGGGCCGGAGGCGAGGCTGTACTCGGGTAGGCGATCATTCACGATCGTTCGCAGGTCTGAGGTCGCCTCAGGCGGCACACCCTTGAGCACAACCTGCTCAGGGTGATTTACCGGATCGGGCTTGCTGATGTCCGCATAAGCGATCTTGCGCGCCCCTAGGTCAGCTTTCAGCCGCTCGACGGCGTTGTCGGAATCGACGTTCACGGCGTCATTGACCTGCACCTGCAAAATGAGGTGAGTTCCGCCCTTGAGATCGAGGCCGAGGTGGATACGGTTCTGCAGGGCAGCCAAAAGGCCGCTACCCGACCAGTTTTGTGGAATTCCGAAGATTCCAAACAGGAAAACAACGAGAGTTCCGACGATGACGATCAGTTTCCAGCCCAAATTCTTGTTCATACTGATTATTATTCCGTTAACAGCTTGGATGCACTGCCTTTAACCATACTGCTGCGTTCACTTGCTCGTTTTTGCGATCTCATCGCCGGTTGAAACTGACGCCACCGAGGCGCGGGTAACTTCCAAACGTAAATTGTCAGGAGGCACGCGGAGGTGAACGAAATCGTCCTTGATAGCGACGATGGTTCCGCGCAAGCCCCCGGTGGTGACGACCTTGTCCCCGGTTTTCAATTCACTTAACATCTGCTGCCATTTCTTCTGCCTCCGTTGTTGAGGAAGAATCAGAAGAAAGTAGAAGATGGCGAAGATGAAGAGCAATGGGGCGAAGCCCAAAAGCCCAAGACCACCACTGGTTTGCATCGCAAATAATTGCTGAATGCTCATGAAACCGAATCGTTCCTATGTTGCAGGATAAGAAACTGCCGCGCACCCTGGGGCGCACTGGCCCTTTATAAAAATTGTACCGCTGGAGTTTCTCGCGTGCCCTGGGCGGAGATTCCTTCAGCTTCGGACTAAAACAGGGGATGCCGAGCTACGGTCGGTAGAGACCACATGAGACATACTACGGGCCCCCTCTCCCAAGTGCAATAGAATGACGCACCGCCCGCATCGTGTCAAGGTAGAAGCTCAGGTTGTGGACGGTATTCAGGACCTGCGCCAAGACTTCGTTGGACGCATATAAATGGCGCAGATAAGCACGCGAGTAGCGGGTGCAGACACGGCAATTGCAGTTGGGATCAAGCGGTCCGGCGTCGGAAGCGTAGCGCGCCTGCTTGATCGAAATTTTTCCCTCGGAAGTGAAGAGAAGCCCGTGGCGAGCGGCGCGGGTGGGCAGGACGCAGTCCATCATGTCGATGCCCATTCGGGCGTACTCGACGATCTCCTCGGGCGTCCCGACGCCCATCAAATAGCGAGGCTTATCCGCGGGAAGATATTGGATGGTTTCGGCGACGACCTCGCGCGTCAGGGTGCGGGGCTCGCCGACGCTGAGTCCGCCAATGGCATAGCCAGGAAAGCCGATCTCGATGGTCCGTTCGGCGGATTCGCGGCGAAGCTGCGGATCCATGCCGCCTTGCACGATACCGAATAAGGATTGAGTCGCGTCCGGCGCTAGCTGATTCCATGGCACTTCGTGTTTGTGGTCCTCAAAATACTTCTTGCTGCGGGCCGCCCAGCGCAGGGTAAGTTCCATGGATTTGCGCAGTCGATCAGAGTCGGCGGGATATTCGGTGCACTCATCGAAAGCCATGATGATGTCCGCGCCCAGGCCGATTTGCGCCTCTGTCGCGCTCTCGGGACTGAAGAAGTGGGAGGAGCCGTCAAGATGCGATCGAAACGTGACGCCATCTTCGGTAATTTTGCGGAGTTCGCTCAGGCTGAACACCTGGAAACCGCCGGAATCGGTGAGGATTGCCCGGTTCCACGCCATGAAGCGGTGCAGGCCGCCCAGCTTGCGGACTTGGTCGACGCCAGGACGCAAATAGAGGTGGTAGGTATTGCCGAGAAGAATCTGAACACCGAGGTCTTCGAGCAAATCCTGCGGCACACCTTTCACCGAGGCCAGCGTGCCCACCGGCATGAAGACTGGAGTTTCGACTTCTCCATGTGGAGTTAAGAGCCGGCCCTTGCGCGCAGCTCCGGATTGAGCTTCCACCTGGAACTCAAGCGACATTCAACGTCACCTTATCGACCGCTCGGAAGAATGCCGCCAGTTTGGTCCCGTCCAATTTGCCGTCAGTTCTAACTCCGCTGCACAGATCCAAACCGTAGGGTTCTACCTGGGTCATGGCCTGAGCTACGTTTTCCGCCTTCAACCCTCCAGCCAAGAATAATGGCCGGCCTACTCCCTCGCGAATACGACGGCTAATCGACCAATCGTGAACACGGCCGGTACCGCCGAGTTCTTTGACGGTTAATGAAGGATTTCCTGAGTCCAGCAGGATCGCATTCACGTAGGGAGCTACAGACTTCGCTTCGTCAATCGAGTCTTCGCCACGCACATGGATCACCTGAACAATAGAAACACCCGGGAGCGCCCTGTGGAGTTTTTCGTAAGTGGCGATGGGAACGCTGTCAACGAGTTGCAGCGTGTTCACCCGAGTTCGATGCTGCTGATCAATGATCGCGTCCGCGTCGGACTGGCATGTGAGTAGAAACGTCGCGACTCCAGGAGGGACGGTGGGAACGATTTCGGCGATAAGTTCTTCGTCGATTGGTCCGGGGCCACTGGGCATGGCGGACACGAACCCCAGGGCCGAGGCGCCATAGCGGACGGCGAGCTGAGCCTCCTCGATGGTGCCCATGCAGCAAACTTTGATCCTGGGTCGAAGCATGTCAGTTTGGAAACTTTCCTGAACCCCTGCGTCCCTCGTCGTTGAGCCCTTCGACTGACCGAAGGAATGCAGTCTGCCTAACGTCTCACGCCTACACATCCAAGATTACAATCTCGGCGCGAATCTGTCCGGCGCTGACAATGAGTTCTCCAATAGTGACCGGAAGGCCGAAGCGCTTGGGACCGGCACTGCCGGGGTTGAAGTACAGCACTCCATTTTTCGTTTCCTGTCCCGGTTTATGGCTGTGTCCGAAAATAACGGCGGAAAATCCCGCTGCTTCCGGTTTCAGATCGAGGGACCGGAGGATGTGCAAGACGTAAATAGAAGTCCTGCCAACCTCGAGCACATTCGTTTCGGGAATCTTCTTCGCCCAATCGCCATGGTCAACGTTGCCGCGCACTGCGGTGACTGGCGCAATTTCCGCCAGACTATTGAGAATCGCAGGATCCCCAACATCTCCCGCATGGATGATGTAATCGGAGCCCTTCAAGGCCGCCAGAGCTTGCGGCCGCAGAAGCCCATGAGTATCCGAAATAACACCGACACGAACAGCAGGCACGAATCGTTTGTACAACATGCCGGAGTTCAGGCAAAGTTTGCGTCGAACGATTATTGGAATAGGCTAGCCGTATGCAATACGACGAAAGCGCGAATGGCCGGCAGATCAACCTAAAAAACGGCGAGGAGTTTGAGATTGCCTTGCCCGAGGTGCGCACCGCGGGCTATCAGTGGAAAATGCAAAACGATCCGCCGGCACAGTCTCAACTTATGGAAGAGAAAACGGAAACAGATCCGGCGCGAACAGGCGGGGCAGGAACGCACCACTGGCGGTTTCGGGCATCCGCCGAGGGAGACGCAGAATTAGAGATTCATTACGGGCGTCCGTGGCAGAGTTCGGAAGGGCCGTCCAAAACTTTCAAACTGAAAGTCCGGGTCCGGCCCTAGAGGGTTGCAAAGCAATTTTTCGCTTCAGTGTTTTTTCTTCTTCGCGGCCGTCTTTGACGACTTGTGGGCCGCAGATACTTCCATGAGCCGTATCGTCCAGAAGTCATCCGACAGATTTGGCTCCAGCAGATACTGATACGGCAAAGTGAAATAGCCGTCCATCCCCCATGACGGACCCCAGGAGTTGCGCACGATAAACCACTGCTGCGAGTCTTCGTATCCAACCGCAACCACGGCGTGTCCGCCGACCACCTGCTCTCCGGGCTGGGGCATGGGAGCGTGGCCGGAATTGGCTACGGCTGCACTTTCAAAGCTGTTGTACACCGTGAACCCAAAAACAAACGGATAGCCGGACGACAGACAGCCCTTCATCTGGTTGAGGATGCGGGACACGCGCTGGTAGGAAAGCACCCGGTTTTTCGCTCCATCGGTAAACGCCACCGCGGGCGGCTTCTCCGCAAATTTCGCGATGTCGTACGGCCAATCGGTTTCAGGAGGCCCACCTTGCTTGGCCACGACTTTCATGCCGTCGCGGATCTGGGCACCGCTGTCGGAGTTGACGGTATTCTCCATAACGCGCTCGTTGTAATAGATGAACAGGCGGGACGGAACGAAATTCTTCGATCCCTGTTTAATCTGTTCGAATTGAATTGCGCCGCCGATCGAATTGGCGGTGCAGCTGCCCAGTTGCCCTTGATCGTAAACCGGAGGGCACTTCGGGCGCAGATCGACTGCGGTTGGCAGAGCGGTGAGAAAGACGGCCGGCGCCGCATAGGTTAAGTCGCGATGGTCGGGAAGGTCGGGGACCCACCCATAATGTCCGATGCTCATGGTTGCACTCCTTCGTAGGCCTGGACGGCCTCACGCGAAATCGAACGGTGGCCCGAGGGGTGGAAGCGCTTCTGAGGAAGGAAAGATACGTCCAGCGGCAAGCGAAAGCCAACAGAAAAGTGATTTGTCCGGAAATCGTAACAACGGCCCGGCTGGCTTATCCGTTAGCCAGTTCTTTTGCCCGCTGAGCGGCTTTGACGACAGCTTTGATCAGTGTGACCCGCAGCTTGCCTTCTTCGAGTTCGAGAATGCCGTCGATGGTGCAGCCCGCCGGGGTGGTGACGGCGTCTTTCAGTTGAGCGGGATGCTCGCCGGTCTCGAGAACAACCGTCGCAGCGCCGAAGGTGGTCTGGGCGGCGAGGAGTGTGGCAATATCGCGAGGTAATCCGACTTTTACACCAGCCTCGGCTAGCGACTCGAGAATGATGTAGATAAACGCGGGACCACTGGCGGAGAGTCCGGTGACCGCGTCCATGTGCTTTTCGTCGACCACGACGGTTCGGCCGACCACATCGAAGAGCGCGCTGGCGATTTCCATGTTAGCGGGCGTGGCGAATTTTCCCTTGCAGAGCGCGGTCATTCCCTGCCCGAGCACACACGGAGTATTGGGCATGGCGCGAATCACGGGCACAGGACGCTTGAGCGTCTGCTCGATGCGGCTGGTAGGAACTGACGCCGCCACGGAGATGATGATCTGATTTTTCGTCACCACCGGCGCGATCTGCTTGACCACGTCGTCGACAATCTGCGGCTTCACGCAGATAAATATGATGTCGGCGCCTTTTGCAGCGGCTCGATTGTCGGTACCAACGGGAACGCCAAGTTTTTGAGTGAGATTGCGGGCCTTCTCCTCATGTTGGACCGTCGCCACGGTGCTCTTGCGGGAGAGCAACTGCTTTTCGAGCAAAGCCTTGAGCAGAATTCCGCCCATTTTCCCCGCCCCAAGGACGGCGACACGTTTTTTGGAGAAATCGGAAGGCATGACAATTTACGCGAGCGTCGGCGCCTTTTCTGCGATCAGCTTTTTGATCTTCTCGACGAACTCCGCCGTTGGCAGGTCTTCGGTTTTCTCTTTGCCGCGGGTGCGGACGTTCACCTTACCGGCTTCGGCTTCTTTATCTCCGACGACCAGCAGGAACGGCACCTTCTGCATAGCGTGCTCGCGAATCTTGGCATTCATCTTTTCGTTGCGGGCATCAACGTCGACTCGCACGCCGATTGCTTTTAGCTGGTCCGCAACTTTGTTCGCATATTCGACGTGACGCTCGGCGATGGGAATCATCACGGTCTGCACGGGCGACAGCCAAACTGGAAAGGCTCCAGCGTAGTGCTCGATCAGTACACCGAAGAAACGTTCGACCGATCCGTACAGGGCGCGATGTACCATGACCGGCTGCTTGCGGCTGCCATCTTCGGCGACGTATTCCAGTCCGAAGCGTGCCGGTAGATTGAAATCGAACTGTACCGTCGACAGCTGCCACAGACGGCCGATCGCATCGACTAATTTGATATCGATTTTCGGTCCGTAAAAAGCAGCTTCGCCGGGAATCGTTTTGTATTCGATTCCGCGTTTTTTAAGGACTTTCTCGAGCGAAGAGGTGGCGTGGCTCCATTGATCCTCGCTGCCCACAAAACTCGCGCGCTGATTCGGATCCCACGTGGAAAGCTCGGTCTGGAACTTATCGAATCCAAAGTCTTTCAAGACGTCCAGCGCGAAATCCAGGCAGGCCTCGATCTCATCTTCAATCTGCTCGGGCATGCAGAAGATGTGCGCATCATCCTGGGTAAATCCGCGAACGCGCAGCAGACCATGCATCACGCCGGAGCGCTCATAGCGGTAGACGGTGCCCAACTCTCCCAACCGCACCGGCAGATCTCGATATGACTTCAGCGAATCGCGATAAATCAAAATATGTCCCGGACAATTCATAGGCTTGAGGCGGTACTCGGCATCGTCCAGCTCCATGGAGTCGAACATGTTCTGCGAGTAGTAGCCCTCGTGTCCGGAGACTTCGAACAGATGCTTGCGCACCACATGCGGCGTGTACACCAGCGAATATCCGCGCTTGATGTACTCGTTGCGCATCCAGTCTTCCATCTCCTTGCGGATAATTCCGCCCTTGGGATGCCAGAAAATCAATCCCGGGCCCGCGAGCTCCTGAATGGAAAACAGATCGAGTTGTTGCCCAATGACGCGATGGTCGCGCTTTTTGGCTTCTTCCTGCTTGTGAAAGTATTCTTCGAGTTCCTTCTTCGAGAAAAACGAAGTCCCGTAAATGCGCTGCAGCTGCGGATTTTTCTCGTCGCCCAGCCAATAGGCTCCGGCAATATTCAGCAGCTTGAATGCCTTGATCTTTCCGGTCGATGGAATGTGCGGGCCACGGCAGAAGTCGGTGAACTTGCCGGTGCGGTAAATCGAAATTTTTTCATCGGGCTTGGTGAATTGCTCGATGAAGTGGCACTTCATGAAGTCGCCGTCTTTTTTAAATTCTTCCAGTCCCTGTTCGCGTGGCAGAAATTCGCGCGCGTAGGGAATGTTCTGCTGCACCAGCTCCTGCATCTTCTTTTCGATTTTCTCCAAATCTTCTGGCGTGAACGGAGTAGGGCGATAAAAGTCGTAAAAAAATCCGTTCTCGGTTGCGGGGCCGTGGCCCAGCTTGGTCTCAGGAAAAAGCTCAAGCACGGCGGCCGCCAGCAGATGTGCGGACGAATGCCGGTAGACCTCGAGCGACTCCGGGTCTTTGTCGGTGAGGATGCGGAGGTCGGTGTCTTTTTCGAGCGGCCGCGTGAGATCGATCAGGTTTCCGTTGGTCTTGGCCGCAAAGGCGGCGTCCGCCAGCCGCGGGCTAATCGATTTGGCAATGTCCAGGGCGGTCGTGCCCTTAGGAACCGCTTTGCTGCTCCCGTCGGGGAGTTTGATATGAATGCTGTCTGCCATGAGAGTAGGAGATAAGTATAAATCACGTAGCGGCCGGAGGCCGTGACACACGCAGCGAGGGACGCATCGTCCGCCACGGAAACGAGCGCGGCGCATCCTTGGCAGGCGCATCCTCCAGTTGCCCTGGACGAGGGCGTTTGTGGCTCGTGTTTTGAGATTAGGGCCGACGGCGGCGACTCACGTTTGCCGTTCTGCTTCGTCTATCACTTTAGAACTCCCTGAGCCCCAACCTGCATTCCCGGAGAATGTTCGTGAAAACTGATAAATTTGCACCAATATTGGCCCTGGTTGCGCCTTTTTTACTGAGTCTGGCTTCGGCGGCGGAAAGTCAACCGCCCGCGCCGAACGCTTCAAGCTTGCTGGCCGGAACGTCACAATCTTTCCTGGTGGCCTGTCGTGCTGATCTGGCCGAGACCAAGAAACGTGTCGCCGACATTAAAGCTGACAAATCGCAACGTGACGCTCGCACGACGCTACAGGCTTTCGACACCGCCCTCCTGGTGGGCAGCGACGCGCAAGCCCGGGCTAATCTCGCGGAACAGGTGCACCCTTCCAAGGAATTCCGCGAAGCTTCCCAGACATGCGAGCAGGAAGCCAGCCAGGTGCTCACCGACATTTCTCTCGACAAAGACATGTACAACGTTTTGTCTTCTTTGGATGGGTCGAAGCTCGATAGCGCTGGTTCGTACTACCTTCGCACCACCCTTCGCGACTATCACCGTTCCGGCGTGGACCGCGACGATGCAACCCGGACCAAGATTCGGGCACTGCAGGAAGAGCTGGTAAAGATCGGCCAGGAATTCGACAAGAATATTCCCGACGATGTCCGCAAACTGCAGGTCAATGCCTCAGAACTTGATGGGCTCCCCGACGACTTCAAGCATTCGCACCCGCCCGATGCTTCCGGAAAGGTAACGCTTACCACCGATAACACCGATTACATTGCCTTCATGCAGTACGCCAAGAGCGATTCGGCGAGAAAGGCGCTATACCTTCTCTACAACCAACGCGCCTATCCCAAGAATGTTGAAGTGCTGGGCCGTTTGCTGCAGAAGCGATACGAACTGGCCAATGTGCTCGGCTATCCCGACTGGGCCGCTTACATCACGGAAGACAAGATGGTGCAGACCAAGCAGAATGCGGCCGACTTCATCGAGAAGATCTCAGCAGCGGCGGACGCGGGATCGAAGCGGGACTACGATCAACTGCTGGCGTATAAACGCCGGTCGGACCCGAATGCCACCGAAGTGAATCGCTGGGAATACTCCTACCTGTCGCATCTGGTGGAGGTCGACAGCTATGGCTACGACTCGCAGGCAGTGCGGCCGTATTTCGAGTATTCACGAGTTGTGCAAGGAATACTTGACCTTACCAGCCGGATGTACGGCATCAACTACAAGCGCGTGACAACGGCGCAGGTTTGGCATCCCGACGTGGCCACCTACGACGTCTTTCAGGGCGACCAACTGCTCGGCCGGATTTATTTCGACATGTTCCCCCGCGAAAATAAGTACAAGCATTATGCGACGTTCAACCTATCGACGGGGAAACAAGGCGTCCGAGTGCCGGAATATGTCTTGGTCTGCAACTTTCCCCAAGCCACCGATGGTCCCGGCCTTATGGACCGCGAAGATGTGATCACTTTCTTCCACGAGTATGGGCACCTAATCCACGGGATCATGCGGGGAAACACTCAATGGGCGACCGGAGATTTGGAGAACGACTTCATCGAAGCCCCGTCGCAGATGTTCGAAGAGTGGCCGAAGGACACGGCAATCGTGCAGACCTTCGCGCATCATTACAAGACCAACGAGCCCATTCCCGCAGACCTGGTGCAGAAGGCCAGAGCCGCGGATGAATTTGGCAAAGCGCTGGGAGTTCGGCAGCAGATGTTCTATGCCGCCATCAGCCTGGATTTCTACAATCGCAATCCGCAGGGACTGGATACGACGAAATTGGTGGCCCAGTTGCAAGAACAGTACACGCCGTTTGCATACGTGGAGGGCACGCATATGCAAACCGCGTTCGGTCATTTGAATAACTACTCTGCTGTGTACTACACGTATATGTGGTCCTTGGTGATTGCCAAAGACATGTTCACCGAGTTCAAGAAGGATGGCCTCACGAATCAGGAAATCGCAGCGAAATATCGCGATACCGTGCTAGCCGAAAGCGGAACGAAGCCGGCGGCTGCGTTGGTTGAGGATTTTCTGGGAAGGCCGTATTCGTTCAAAGCCTATTCCGATTGGCTGAACGGGAATTGAACGCGTCGTAGGGGTGGACGCCTTCGTCCCCCCTTTCCCAGCGGTAGAGGCGAGCTTTAGAAGTAGCTCAGCCACGCGTCCCGGCGACGCTGCTTGAGCCCCGCAAACCAGCGGCATGGGCGATAAAGAGCAACGACGACGATCACCCAGACCAGATAGACGACAGGTAACGAGAATCCCCATCCCGGCGGGCGCGTTACAGGAAAGTCGGCGAGAGTCGGCGACTCAAACATCCATTGCAGCGTCCCATAACGCGCGCAGCACACGATCAAAGCCAGCAGGTGTATTAACGGAATGTGGAGAAGGTAGTAAAACATTGGGACTTTGCCATAGACGAGCGCCGGCCGCAGCCAGTCCGGAGTGCCTGCGTCTATCGTCCCCAGGAAAATCAGAAGCGGTCCCAACGTCATCAGAAGAAACAGTAGGGACGGCGGATATTTCAGGGTGTTAAGGAAGGAAAGAACTGTGAATGCTGCCGACGTCTGCTTCGCCCAAGGATTCGGGTCGCCATACCTGTCAACCGCACGCATCAGAATGAAGGCCACTGTCATGCAAAGACCCAGGCGGAATAGAAACGGTCTTCGTCGGGCCGGGTCCCACCGATAAACTTGGCCCAGCCCATATCCAACCGCGGTCACGCCAATCCATGGGATCAACGGGTAAGCGACAAAAATCTGGTGAGATGGCGTGTTGAGAATGAAGTTCGGGGAGTGCAGAATCGTCCACAATGGATTCGCGGACTGCACGGAATCAAACAGGTTGTGGATCGCTATCAGAACCACGCCGAATGCCGTGACCACCCAAGTGGGCAAGTAGACCAAAGCCGAAAGCGAAATCATCGACCAACCCAAAGCCCATAAGACGAGCAGCATGGTGGCGTGATAGTCAAAGTTGAATTGCCAACCGAAACCGCGAGTCACCACCAGTTCCAGAAAGATCAGCCACAGGCCGCGCGTAAATAAGAATCTCGACAATTCGCGCTTCGATCTTTTTCCGTAATGAAAGGTATGCGCCGACACCGGTCAGCATAAAAAAACCCGGCGCACAGAAATTGGTGACCCATCTCGTGAAGAAGAGCGCTACCGTGGTAGCGGCCAAGTTTGTGGGATTCGCGGCGGAACCAAAGAAATCCCGCGTGTGGTCAAGCGCCATTAGGATCATGATGACGCCGCGAACGATGTCGACGGATTCCAGACGAGAGCGATCGCTCACGGAGGGCAACACCTGCGTGGGAGTATCGAAAGTCGTCATTCGATCTCGCGGCGGTAGGCCCCGGACGAGGGCGTCCGGGGCTACATGTGCGTTATCTTACCAGCCTGTTTTCTGTCCTTTGTTCTGCTCGTCCAGCCACTTCTGCAGCGGCGCGAAATAATCCAGGATTGCCGTCGCATCCATCTGCCGTTGTCCAGTCAAAGCTTCCAACTCGTCCGGCCAGGGCTTGCTGGTTCCCATCTCGAGCATCTTGTTGAACTTTGCACCGGCTTCTTTTGAATTGAAGAAGGTACAGCGGTTCAAGGGTCCGGTATAGCCGGCTTCCTTGCACAGCGAACGGTAGAACTGGAATTGCAGAATGTCCGCCAGGAAATAACGCATGTACGGAACGTTGCCGGCGACGTGATATTTGGCACCGGGATCAAAGTCGGCTTCGCTGCGCGCGACGGGCGGTGCGACTCCCTGATACTTCAGCCGCAACTCCCACCAGGCTTTGTTGTAGTCCGCGGGCTTGATCTCACCGGAAAATACTTTCCAGCGCCACTGATCGATCAGCAAGCCGAAGGGCAAGAAGGCAACTTTGTTCATCGCTTTCTGTAATAGCAGAGGAATATCGGCGTCGGCTGAAGGCACGGTGTCGAGCAAACCGATTTCTTTCAGGTATTCCGGGGTGACGGACAACGCGATAGTGTCGCCAATGGCTTCGTGGAAGCCGTCATTCGCGCCATTTTCAAAAAAGAAAGGCTGGTTCTTATAGGCCCGCTGATACATGTTGTGCCCGAGTTCGTGGTGGATGGTCACGAAATCCACGTCGCGAATCTGGATGCACATCTTCACGCGCAGATCGTCCTGGTTATCGACGTCCCACGCGCTGGCATGGCAAACCACATCGCGGTCGCGCGGCTTGGTGAATAGCGATCTCTCCCAGAAAGTCGCGGGCAGCGGAGCGAATCCCAGTGATTTATAGAAGTTCTCGCCATAGCGCACCATTCCTTTGGCGTCGAGGTTTTTTGCCTTCAGCAAGGCGGTCAAGTCGTAGCCGCGGCTGTTTTGCGGGAGACCGAGAATGGGAAAGATGTTGCCCCACTCCTGCGCCCACGGATTGCCCAGCAAATCCGCGGGAATCGGTCCATCCGGAGGCACGACCTGCGCGCCGTATTTCTCCACCAGCCGCGCACGAACATAAGTGTGCAGCGACATATAGAGCGGACGAACCTGCTGCCACAGCCGCTCGAGTTCGGCGCTAAACTGCTCCGGCGTCATGTCGTAGCCGGCACGCCAAAGTACGCCCGTGTCTTTGAATCCCATCTCGCGCGCGCCTTGATTCGATAACTCGACAAAGCGGGCATAGCGATCGCGCATGGGCGCTCCGACCTTGTGCCATCCCACCCACAGATCTTTCAGTTCTTGCGGATCACGGCTTTCGGCCATGATGCTCTCTATCGCCGTGATGTCGAGGCAATCGTCCGGCTTACGACAGTACTTGCCTTTGCCGTAGTCGGCGTCGAGCGATGTGCCGATCTTGGTCATCTCCTTGCGCAACGCGGGATCTTTGGGCGCCGGCGCGGTCAGCGACAGTTTGAGTAACAGGAATTTGCGGGTGAGGTCGGGTGGCATCTTCAGGCCATCGAAACGCTTGGCCTGATCGATCAACTCTTCCGTGACGGCGGTGATCTGGTCCTGAGCGTCGGCGGACAAGGCCTCAGTGTCGTCAGTGATGAAGTTTTCCTGCACCCACGTGGCCCGCGCGGTTTTCACGGTAAGTTCGTTCAGACGCGATTGTGCCTGGTTCATGAACTGTTCCGCTTCGGCAACGGTGGGTTTGGAGGCGGCATGCGATTGAATTACCAGAGCGCATAAAAGTAGAAATGCGAAGAGACGGAATTTCATTGATTTCTCCCGGGTGAGAATTATGAACGAGAGAGGTGTGATTTGTCAGGTAGGAAGCTCTCTAGGGGTCGGACATTTTTGTCCGACAGGGGCCAGCAGCAGCAAACTTGGGCGGAGGAACTAAGAAACCGAAAGTGAGGCGACTCACCGGAAAACGCGACGACCCGGTACCGGCCGATTATTTCCGGTAGAGCGCTTCCATGGCGGTCTTGACCTTGTCGGAGACCGCGTCCATATCGCGGAGCGTGCATCCAACGGTCGAGATCGGGTCCCCCACCCGCATCTCGAGGGGCCGCGATTTGATGTGGTAGGTGTTCATCGGCAACAGTTCGTAGGTTCCAACCAAGGCCACCGGCACTACGTCAACCTGAGCTTTTATGGCGAGGAAGAATGCTCCCGCCATGAAAGGTTTGATGTCGCCGTCCGGCGTGCGGCCACCTTCCGGAAAAATCACCAGAGGCATTCCGGCCTTCAGGCTCTTCAACGCGGATCTCACGCTGCCGATGGAACGCGTGGGATTTTGTTGATCGATGCAAACCTGTCCGGAACGCTTTAAGTGCCATCCGACGACCGGGTAGGCGAGCAGTTCGCTCTTGAAAACAATCCTGAACTGAAAAGGGAGATACACGTAAAGCACGGGAATGTCGAGTGCCGAAGCGTGGTTTACTGCGTAGACATGAGGCTTCGAGAAATCGATCCTATCGAGACCAGTCACAGCGACTGGCGACAGGATCGTCTTCATGATCAGTCGCGACCAGAAGCGCGCGAAATTGTGGAGGATGCGTTCCTTATCGCCGAAGAGCGAAACCGGAATGGCCACGATGCCGAGAACAATGGTGTACAGCCAGATCAGCGGATCGAAGATGAAGTAGGAGCGCAGGCGGCTGAGCCAGCCGTACTTTTTCTCGTCGGGCGGACGACATTCCTCGAGACTCAACTCAGAGCCATCGCGCTGTCCCGGCGCAACCCCGACGGCCCCCACGGCCCGGTTTTGCGCGTTTCCCACTGGATTGTCCACTTCCTGCATTTTAGACGGCTAAACCCTCACGCCCAACACTTGCATGGCTTCCCCGACGATATAAATCGAGCCGGTCACCACGACAACGTCCGCCGGGCCAGCCAGTTCCGCGGCTTTCCGCAAGGCAGAAGGCACGTCCGCGGCATCTAGGATGTCCTGCCCGGTCCGTGCGGCAGCTTGTCGAATCTCGTCCGGCGTCGCAGATCGGGGATTGTCAGCATGGGTGGCGATGATCTTGTCTGCCACCGGGAACAGAATCTCCGCGATTTCGGCGATCGCTTTGTCGCGCATGGCCCCAAAAACAAAGATGATCCTGCGATCTTCATAGCAGGCCGAAAGGGCGGAACGCAAAGCCCAAGCACCGGCCGGGTTGTGAGCCACATCGAAGAGGTATTCAGGGCCATCGGATGACGCCCGGAAACGCTGGAAGCGGCCGGGCCACTGCGGCTCGCGAATACCGCGTTCGATGGATGCAGCCGTTACCGGGAAATTCTGCTTGCTGAGCTCTTCCGCTGCAGAGATCGCCAGCGCCACATTGCGCAACTGATGCCGCCCGACCAACGGAGTCTCCACCAGAATCTGCGAGCCCATAACCTGCAGGGGATAGCGGTAGGAAAGAGTCGCCATAGGGTCCTTGGTGTCCTTGGCGGCGAGAGATTTCTCTTCCCGCACCAGATACGTGTCACTTCCCGGAGACACTGGAGGCACATAAGGCACCGCACTGACGCCGCGAGCGCCCAATTCCATAATCGTGTTGCCGATCACATCATTCGCCTGAGGCGACTGCGGAAGTGTAACCACAACTCCATTCGCACGGATGATTCCCGCCTTCTCGCGCGCAATCTCGGCGACCGTATCCCCCAGGAATTTCTGATGATCGAGTGAGATGTCAGTGATTACTGAGACGATTGGCTCGACCACATTGGTGGCGTCCAGCCGTCCCCCCATGCCCACCTCGAGGACGGCGATCCCGACGCGGTTCTGCGCAAAGTATTCGAAGGCGATCGCAGTGAGCATCTCGAAAAAACTGGGATGCCAAGGCAATTCTTCCTCTTCGACCAGCCGCTCGGCGGTGCGGTCAACGACGTCATGAATGGCGGCAAATTCGTCGTCGCTGATGGTCTCGCCATTGATTCGAATCCGTTCATTGATTCGCACCAGGTGAGGCGAGGTGTAGAGGGCAGTCTTAATGCCTGACGCTCGCAAGATCGAAGCCAGCGTGGCTGCCGTCGATCCCTTTCCGTTGGTGCCTGCGATCAGGATCGCCGGAAATCGCAGTTGCGGGTCGCCTAAAGCCGCCAGCAGGACGCGCATGTGCTGCAAGTCGAACTTGTGCGAAGGCGTCTGCGCCAGTTCATGGCCGAGGGCATACATCTTCGTGACTGCGGTTCGGTAAGACACGATTGGACGTTCGTCTTCCGTCGTCGGTCGTTCGTCATCGGTCGTTGGCGGTAACGGAAGACCAAAGCTCACTGTTCAGATTATCCGTTGAGAGTTTTCGATCCGCAAATTTGCAACACGCGAGACGCGGCCAGATTTCCAGAAGCCACGAGTTTTCGGAGCGTCTAGCGGGCAGCTTCTACGCTGCGGCCGCGACCATGAAGTCCAGCGCCCGCGCGATGTAGGCCTTCATTTCTTTGCGAGGGACGACCGCGTCCAGCATACCGTGATCAAGCAGAAACTCGCTGCGTTGGAAGCCGGGTGGCAATTTCTGCCGGATGGTCTGCTCAATCACCCGCGGACCAGCGAATCCGATCAAAGCCCCGGGTTCGGCGATGTTAAGGTCGCCCAGCATGGCGAATGAGGCGGTCACTCCGCCGGTGGTCGGATCGGTCAGGACTGAAACATAGGGAACTTTGGCCTCGTCGAGATTGGCCAGCGCAGCCGAGATTTTTGCCAACTGCATCAGGCTGATAACGCCCTCCATCATGCGCGCCCCGCCGGAGGCGGACACAATGATCAGGGGAGACTTGGTTTCGATGGATAACTCGATCGCACTGGTAATGGCTTCGCCGACGACGGCGCCCATACTGCCGCCGATGAACGCGTACTCCATGGCGCTGACGATGACCGGCCGCCCATTGAGCTTACCGCGAGCGTTGATGATCGCGTCCTTCAATCCCGTTTCAGCTTGAGCCTGTTTCAAACGTCCCGAGTAAGCTTTCAGATCGACAAATTTCAGCGGGTCGGTCGAAACCAGGTTGTCTCTGAATGTCTCGTACTGGCCGCCGTCCAACAGCAGTCCCAGACGGGTGCGGGCGTCGATGCGAAAGTGCTTGTCGCACTTCGGGCAGACATTCATGTTCTCGGCCAGATCTTTTTTCCAAATGATCTGCCGGCAACCCTCGCACTTCACCCACAGCCCTTCGGTGCGGACTTTCTTCTCGCCTGAAGTATCCAGCTCCCCGGATTGTCGTTTAAACCAAGCCATAAAAATTTGTAATTGAGCAATTTGTAATTGGTAACCGAAAAATCTGCTCGCTCAACTTATCAATTACAAATTGCCAACCTGAAAATCAGTACTCAATTCCCCTTTGCGCCATCACACCTTTTTCGTACGCGTGCTTGACCTGACGCATCTCCGTTACCGTATCCGCAATCTCAACGATCGACGGATGCGCGTTCCGACCGGTCAGGATCACATGCACCATCTCCGGCTTCTTCTTCAGAGATTCGACCACTTTGGCCGGATCAAGCATACCGTATCCGATGGCGTAATTGATCTCGTCGAGGACAACCAGGTCCCAGGTACCGGACTGGATCGCCTGATCGGCTTCAGCCCAGGCCTGCTCGACCATGCGAACGTCTTCCGGATCGGGCTTCTCCGCGCCAACTTTCACGAAGCCCCGGCCCATCTGCTTCATGATGAATTTGTCGCCGAACGCCTGTACGGCATCCAGTTCGCCATAATGCCATGAGCCCTTTAGAAACTGCAGCATGAGCACACGCATACCCTGGCCCACCGCACGCAACGCTGTGCCCATGGCGGCCGTGGTTTTGCCCTTCCCAGGGCCTGTATTTACGATGATGAGACCACGGCGGACATCCGGCATAGAAGACAATCTTTGATTGTACATTCTTTGCGAGCAGCGCGTGGAGGCGAGGAGCAGGCTTTGAAACGGCGTGGCCTCAAGCCACGGCAATACCATTTCTTATGAAATTGTCATTCTGAGGGGTTCGAAGGTGCGACTGAGCGAAGCGCTGCGCCACCCCAGGGCAAAGACAGATTGGGTTCATGCACTTCTACGGCATCGGCACCACTTGCCTCAGTTCGATCTTACCGTCACTTGGGGAGTCGTCGTCGGCAAGCATCTTGGCTACGATCCGCAATGCTTCCACTTCTCTTCTGATCCGTATCAGTTCCTGCTCTTTGGCTCGAAGTACTTCAAAGGGATCTTTCATCGGGGACTCCGTTGGCTGAGATGATGGTGAGTGTAAGCCTACTTGCACCACAGGGTAACATCACGAAGGTGCAGCCCGAAACTTTTCGCCAGGCTCTCAATGCCCCAAATGATAGGGATGCCCTTTCATGATCGTGAACGCGCGATAGATCTGCTCCAACAGCACGACCCGCGCAATTTCATGCGCCAACGTCATTTTGCCCAGCGAAAGCGTAAACGAGGCAGCCCGCCTTAACTCATCGCCAAAGCCGTTGGCAGGTCCGACGGCAAATAGTAGCGGAAGCGGATTGCGATCCTGATAATTGCGCACGAAATCGGCCAGCTCTTCAGATGAGAGCTGCTTCCCCCGAGCGTCCAACAACACCAGAAAATGCCTAGGCTGAGACTTCGATCCCTGACTCAAAGCCAGCAGAGCCCCTTCGTCTTTCAGCGCGACTCCTTCCGTCTCAACATAACGAGCCAGCCGCTTCAGATATTCATCAGTCAGGGATTGGATCGCAGGCTCTTTGGTTTTGCCGATCCAGGCAATTTTGATCTTCACCAGAAGATTTAACCACGAACCGGAGCCAGCGTAGGGATGCGGCGGACAATCACTCCTTCGGAGCTGCCAACGCCGCCTTTGGCATAGGGATTCTTCGCTGCGCTCAGGATGACGACGAGGCTGAGACTACCGCACTGCCGAAATCAATCCCACCACCACGCCAAACTCGATTTTTCCGCCCTTCATGTACCGTTCGATCGCCTGGTATACGTCGCGGTCAATCGCCTCGCGCTTCTCTGCGGAGACACGCTTCAGCATGGGTAAGAAGGGCGTCGCCACCGCTTGCGCCTGCTCCCAGACTTCCTGTGGTGAGCCGTTCCAGGTCCATTCCACAGACCTGGCCTCCTGCGCCACATCTCGGAAGCCAGCCGCGCACAAAACCTGCGGCAAGCTCCCGGGCTCAGCGAAACGAAACGGATCGGGTCCGCCGGGAACCAGAAGAGGTCCACCAACGTGTTTCAGAACGACGCCCATGGTGCTCGACCAATAAGGTTGTTCGAAAGGTCCCCACACCAGAAATGCCGCTCGGCCGCCCGGCTTCAGCACGCGATGGACTTCTTTCATGGCCAGAACGCAATCGCGGAAGAACATCACTCCAAAGCGGCTGGTGACGAGATCGAAGCTCTCATCCGGAAACGGAAGATGGTGGGCGTCCCCCTGCTGGATAGCGAAATTTGCAAGCTCACGTTGCGTGGCACGCTCGGCCGCAATCTCCAGAAGTTCCGGGCTCAGATCGAAAGCCGTGACATGTCCAGAGGCACCGACCCGTGAGGCGAGTGAAATCGCGGGCTCACCAGTACCGCTGGCGAGATCTAGAACTTTCATGCCGGGGCGCGGCTGGGCATATTCAACGATGGTTTCCGTAACTTGACGGCCCATCGCGGCTGACTTTGCTTTCCACTTTTCGGACGCAATGAGCCGGTAGGAATCACCCCACTGTGGATCGGAACTGCTGGTGGCATTCATCGGAGGCTCAAGCTACGCGCGCTTTTTGGTTACACTGCCGCTGGGCTTTTTGGCCCGGGGACGCGTGGTCAACTCAGAAGCTTCCACACGTTTGGCGGATTTCCATAGCCGCTCGAGATCGTAGTAGCGCCGCGATTTCTCCGAGAAAACGTGCACCACAAAGTCAACGTAGTCGAGCAACACCCACTCGGCCTGTTTGTAGCCTTCAATATTGTTGGGGCGCATGCCTTCTTTTTTCAGCCGCAGTTCGACCTCGTCGGCGATGGCCTGAATCTGTCGCGGGTTGGTCCCGCTGCAAACCACAAAGTAATCGGTGAAAGCTCCCGAATCTTTCTCGAGCTCCAGAATCGCGATTTCTTCGGCTTTCTTGTCCTGGCAGGCGGTGATGGCTGAATGAACTTGTTTCTTTACGTCAGTTTTTTTCATGGGGTGGAATCAGTCGATGGTCGTTAGTCGTCGGTCCTCGGCTCTTCGTAGTTAGTCGTTCGTCCTCGAATTCCATTTTAACTGACGCAGGACTCCCCAGCCCCTAATCGCGACGACTGCGGGCAGTAGCCAGACGACCAATGCCTATCGGCTCCCGTACAGTCCCATCTTCTTTACATACTCCGCAACTTCGGGAGTCACGAACCGGGTCAGCGGCTTCTTTGCGGCTGCGGCTTCGCGGATGGCCGTGGCGGAAATATCCTTTTTCACACCGTCCAGCAAATGCAGGCGCACCCCGGGCAACATGAGTTCTCCATTCGCCGGCATTTTGCTGAATGGCTTGGTGACGTGGGCCTTGGGACGAAGACTTTCGGGCAGGGCATTGGCCACGTCGGCCAACGAATATCCGGGACGGCTGGCGACGATAAACTCACACTCGGCAAACAAGGCTTCAGCCTGGTGCCACTTGGCAATGTCGTTGAAGGCGTCGATGCCGATCAGAAAGAAAAGCCGGTCATTCTTGGCGAGCGCTCCCGTCAGCTTCCGCACCGTATCAATGCTGTAATTCGCTGCGGCTGGTTTGACGGTCGCCTTTTTCGGGTTGCCCGTAGCCGCGTCCTCAGGCGGAGCCTCCAACAACGACGGCAGCCAACCTTTCTTGGAGGTCACGGCCAACGAGACCATAGCGTAGCGATGAATGAACGGCGAGAGCGGGTGGCGTTGCTTGTGCGGCGGGATATTCGCTGGAACAAAATGAATTTTCCCGAGGTTGCAGCGCCCCTGCGCTGCGCTCGCCAGCGCAATATGGCCTTGGTGGATGGGATCGAAGGTCCCGCCAAACAGTCCGATGTTCATAGGTGCGGTGTATTCGCCAGACTCTAACCTGCCCTTAAGTGATTGCAGAACTTGGTTCTATCCACCGAAAAAGTTGGTAGTTCTGTAATTCACAGCTACTCTCGTTGTACATTCAGACTACGCCTTCTTCGTCGTGGGGTTGTCCTCACGGCCAGCGCCCACCTAGTCAATATCGCGGAACCCGCATGCACTCATGTAACTCGCGGACTTCCGGTATCAGAACTACCTTGAACTTATGCGAGCGAAGCTCCCCCTTCTCCGCAGACGTATCTCCCCGGGCCGGGCCCCCATCCTCCGGTACGGTGTCGCTGTACTCAGCATTATCCTCGCGCTGATACCAGCTCTCATGCTTTCCGACGTGGTGGAGAGCCGCCTCGTCGTCTTCGCCGTAGCCATCATGGTCAGCGCCTGGTATGGCGGGTGGAAACCGGGCCTGGTTGCCACCTCTTTCGCGCTCACGGTGAGCGCGTATTTTTCCCTCGCCCCCGGACGCACCCAAGCTGATTATCGCAAAGCCATCATACATCTCATTCTCTTCGTATTTGTGGCACTGCTGATCTGCTCTTTTAATGCCGCTCTACGTTCAGCCCAGGAAGGTTTGCGGCGTTCCGAGGTCAACTTCCGCTCGTTAGTCACAAACGCTCCCTACGGAATTTGCCGCTGCGACGCGGCCGGCATCCTGCTGAGCGCGAATCCCGCCTTAGTCACTTTGCTGGGCTACGACTCGCATCAGGACCTGGTCGGAAGCAATCTGGCCAATCTTTACGCTGACTCGCAACAGTGGTTCATGGTGGCTGATAGTTTCCGCGCCTTGCAACGCTTCAACAATCTCGTGGCCGACTGGAATCGCAAAGATGGGAGTACCATCACGGTCAGACTCTCAGGGCGCAAAATTCGCGATGAGCGTGACAAGACCTTCTTCGAACTTTTCGCCGAAGATGTAACCGAGCGTCGCGCGCTCGAGCTCCAACTACGGCAGGCGCAAAAAATGGAAGCGGTCGGGCGCCTCGCCGGAGGCATTGCCCACGACTTCAATAATCTGCTGATGGTCATTTCCGGATACTGCGAGTTCCTTCTAGAGCGCATTGGTTCCGACCCAAGCGTGCGCGGCCCTGCTCAGGAAATTGCGAACGCGGCCAGCCGGGCCACATCGCTCACGCGCCAGTTGCTTGCCTTCAGCCGCAAGCAGATGCTGATGCCGAAAGTTTTCGATCTGAATGCCGTGGTGACAGAAAATTCGAAAATGCTCACGCGCCTGATCGGCGAGGACATCGATCTGGTGGTAATCCCCGGCTCCGAACTTGGGATGGTGAAAGTGGATCCCGGGCAAATCGAGCAAGTCATCATGAATCTCGCTGTGAATGCGCGCGACGCCATGCCGAAAGGTGGCAAGCTCACCATCGAAACGGCGAATATCTCGTTGGACGAAACCTATGCGCGCATGCACGCCCCTACCGAGCCCGGACAGTACGTGATGATCGCCATCAGCGACACCGGGACGGGCATGGACGTCGATACCCAGAATCACATCTTCGAACCTTTCTTCACCACCAAGGGGACAAAGGGCACGGGTCTGGGGCTCTCCACGGTTTACGGCATCATCAAGCAAAGTGGCGGCTATGTTTGGGTCTACAGCGAGCCCGGAAAAGGCACCACCTTCAAAGTCTATTTGCCGCGCGTCGACCAGGCCGGCGAGATCGCTGCTATCGAACCAACCGTGGCAGCCCCAGTCAACGTGCGCGGTCACGAAACAATTCTGTTAGTAGAAGACGAAACCACCGTGCGCCGGCTGGCCCGCGAGTATCTCGAACTTCAGGGGTACGCCGTGCTTGAGGCCGCCGATGGAGCGGCTGCTCTACAAATCTCCCGGGCACAGAAAGGCCCCATTCACCTGCTTTTGACGGACGTCATTATGCCGGGAATGACTGGGCGCGAACTGGCCAATCAGATGTTCCAGAGCCGTCCCGACATGAAGACGTTGTACATGTCCGGCTACACAGAGAACGCGATTGGTCACAATGGCATGCTGGACGCAGGAATCATTCTGCTTCAGAAGCCCTTCAGCCTGCCGACACTGCGGACTAAGGTTCGCGAAGTGCTCGACACGGCCATCCCCCTGGAGGATTCGATGTCCGCTCGACTCGCTCAAGCACCACTCACTCCGCTGCGCACCAAGCTTTCTTCCGCTCGCGCCCAACGCTTCAATTTGCAGTTGCCTTTAAAGTACCGGGAACTTGGTCGTGACGACTGGCGCGATGGAACCACCGAAAATATAAGCCGCTCTGGACTTTTATTTCGTGCCGAGGAAGCTCTCGCTCCCAATGTTCAAGTGGAAATCAACCTGGTGTTGCCTGCGGAAATTGCCGGCTTGTCCGCAGCGGAAGTCGTATGCCGCGGCGAAGTGGTTCGCACCGTAAGCGCCGCGGGCTCAACCATACATCCGGCGCTGGCGGCGAAGATCTTGCAATACCACTTCCAGCATGGAGCACAGGTTCCCGAAGCGTAGCCTTGGAACTCTGTCTAGCGTCTCGTCCAGGCTTGCTTGGGCGGGATTTTTTGTGGACTCGTTGCCAACGCTCTATAGCCACTTGCTCTCAACGTGGTCAACGCAAGAGTTTCGCAACCAAAGCTAGCACCGATAGGCCAAGCAGAATGAGAATTACTTTCTCGACAATCTTCAGCCGACCGTGCTTCTCCGGAGGCACGGTCGGTTCCATCGCTTTCAGTACGACGAATCCAATGTAAAGATCGACTGCCGTGAACAGTATCCACCACATATGAACATCCTAAACTGACGCCCAAGAGCGAAGGCTCGATCCAAGGATGCGCAAGTTAAGATCACGGATTGACGAAGACAGGCACTGTCGCCTTCAAGCCTCCGTACGTGACTGTGACCTGAATGACAGTCTGTGTCGAGACCGCGCCGGTGTCTGTAGTCAGCAGTCCGCCGGTTATCGAGGCTGCTCCGCCCAGCGAGTTGTCGATGCTCCAGAGCCCTACATTGGTCAAATCTTGCTGTTTGCCATTTACAATTCCGTTCGCCGCAAATTGAAATGAACTGCCGGCATTGATGGTTGCGTTGCTGGGCGTGATGGCCAGTGACGACGCCCGGGGATTGACGGTGACGGGAACGTCAACCGACGGACAGGAAGAGCACAAAAACGTGACCGTTGCGGATCCTTGGGCAATACCAAACAGCAGACCGCCCGAACTTACCGTGACTACGGTCGTATCGGACGATGCCCAGGTGCCGGTGGGGGTCGGCACCAGATTATTTCCATACGGGCTAGGCACGACCTGAAGCTGGAGCGGATCGCCTACCGTTAGAGTTGGCGCAGCCGGAAGCACCGAGACAAAGACTCCCGGATTGTTATTCACCGAGGACTTGGACGAACCTCCACAACCGGCAAGAACGAAAGTAAGAAAAAGAAAGAGCGGCAGAATGGCGCGTCGCAAAGGAAGCCTCCAGAATTATTCTGTGACGATTTCGGCAGGATTATATTCGCAAGCATCTTCTTCCTGTCCTCACAAACGGCGCCAAACATGCGAATTCACAGGATCGAAACAATACGGTCACGGAAGATTCACAATAGGGCACCTCTAGAGAGGTCGCTGTAGAACGTGGGCGTGCTCGTCCGCTGTGCAATCTCGTTGTTTCCGCTCGGCGACAACCTTCGAGCCGCCTCCCGGCTACAATTACCGATTCGGAGGAGGAAGCATGTCGCCGTCCCGCAGAGAATTTCTCGCTGCCACCTCACTCAGCCTTCTCGGGGGGCTGTCCTATTTCGCTCACGCCCAGGTATCGAACGAACTGCCGCCCGGATCGCCGTCGGCATTCGGCACCGGACCCGACGTCGGCCCTGAGGTCACGACGACCACCTTTGCCGAAGCTGAGAAGTTAGTTCAAGTAACGCTGACCGCCCCCGATCGCACCGAAGTCGCGGGAAACTGGCGGAAGTCGATGGCGCCGCTGTACGAGCGCCGAGTCGGCCCGCGCAAGGTTGCACTCGAATCGACGTTGGCGCCGGCGTCGCAATGGAATCCGGTTCTTCCCGGAGAGAAAGCCTCTGCCGAGCGAGATCGATTCGTGCGCAGCAACACGGATCCGGGCCCGCTTCCGGCTCGCGATGAAGACATCGCATTCGCGCCGGTCACCCAACTCTCCCGCTGGATCGAAACCCGCCAACTCACCTCAGAACGCTTGACTCGCATTTATCTGGCCCGCCTCGAACGCTTCAATCCGCAGTTGCGCTGCGCCATCACGATTACCAGCGATCATGCGCTGCAACGGGCGAAGCAGGCCGACACGGAAATCGCCTCTGGTCACTATCGCGGCCCGCTGCATGGCATTCCGTACGGGGTCAAGGATCTTCTCGACACCGCGGGAATTCCGACGACCTATGGAGCTGAACCTTTCCGCGATCGCATACCTAAAGACGACGCTACGGTCGTCCGGCGCCTAAACGATGCTGGTGCCATATTGGTTGCCAAGCTGAGTTTGGGAGCCTTGGCGCTCAACGATGTATGGTTCGGAGGCCAGACAATGAATCCCTGGCTCCCCGAAGAAGGCTCTTCTGGATCAAGTGCGGGGCCCGGGGCCGCCACTGCTGCTGGTCTTGTGGGCTTTGCCATCGGCAGCGAAACTGGAGGCAGCATCGTCAGCCCTTCCATGCGTTGCGGAGTCACCGGACTTCGCCCTACTTACGGCCGTGTTCCCCGCACCGGGGCCATGACCCTGTGCTGGTCTCTCGACAAACTGGGACCCATGACCCGTACCGTAGAAGACGCGCTGCTTGTGCTGCATGCTATTTCTGGACCGGACTCGGGCGATGTGGCCAGCGTTCCTAGCCATCTCGACTTCGATTCCGCCGCCCCGATCAAGGATTTACGCGTCGGCTACTTCCCTGCCTGGATGAAAGAAAGGCCCGCCACCGACGTCGATCGCCATGCCTTGCAGGTTCTGCAACAGCTTGGCACGGTTCCGGTTGAGGTCTCGATTCCCGACTGGCCCTACGGATCGCTCGGCCTGATCCTGTTCGCCGAAGCCGCCGCCGCGTTCGAAGAACTCACGCTTAGCCACGATATCGATCAGCTGAAAATGCAGGTGCCCGATGCCTGGCCAAACCTGTTTCGCCAGGCGCGATTCCTATCTGCAGTGGACTTGGTACAGGCAGACCGCTTTCGACGCAAAGTAGCAATGGAGATGGCACGAGTCTTCTCCGAGGTGGATGTGCTGCTCGTGCCGTCGCTCCGTGACGAGATGCTGACCATCACCAACTTCACCGGACATCCTTCTCTCACTCTGCGCGCCGGATTCGTTGAAGTCTCCCGCGCTCGCACCGACTGGGCCCCCGATCCCAATCATCCGCTACCCACGTTCGCCACGCCGCGCCGAGTCCCGCATGGCGTTACCCTGATCGGCCGCCTCTTTGACGAAGGCAGGTTAGGGGAACTGGGGATAGCGATGGAGAGAAGCCTCAACGTGGTAAGCGAGAGACCACCAGGATTCTGAGCAGTTATCCCTTATTTCACCGTTGCCTTCCCCGGTTTCGCCTGATAGTTGGAGTTGTCGACCGTGTCGTGCAGCGTGACCTTCACCTTGAAATCACCCGCTTGGGTATAGGTATGACTTCCGCTGACGGTAAAGGGGCCGCCCGTTGGACCCGCAACCGTTCCTGCGGACGGCTTACTGCCGTCGCCCCAATTGATGGAAGCGGTGAAATCGGTTGCGTTGGCTGAGGGCGTTCCATCCACAAACTTGGCCACCTTTCCTTTAAGAGCCTTGTTGTGTACGCCTTTGATGTTATTCCCGGTTCCGCCAATCGCGCTAAGACGGCTTATGTCACCCGACGCGGGATCTGTCACCCACAGTTTTCCGTCGGAGCCGACAACCAGATCATTAGGCGTGCAGTTGGTCACGGTGATGGGCACGGAACTTACGACGCCCGCGGTAGTGATGCGGCCGACTGCATTGGGGAAATTCTGTCCCACCCACAGCGCACCATCATTACCCAGAACCAAACCTTGGGGGAAATTTTGGAAGGGCAATGCGTACTCATGAAGCAGTTGACCCGACGTGCTCATGACTCCCACCGCGCTGCTAGCGGTGTTTTCCAGAAACCAAATGTTGCCATCGGATCCGCGAGAAATTGCGCCGGGGGATTTTCCTGCGCCGATCGGATATTCGGTGATCGTACCGGTGTTCGGATCGATCTTGCCAATTTGGCTGACTGCATTCTCAGAAAACCATACGTTTCCATCGGGACCGGCGGTGATCATGATGGGAGACGCACTCTGTGTGGGAACCGAGTAGGTGGTAATTGCACCTGACGGTGTAACTTTAGCAATATTGTTGCTTATGTACTCGCCAAACCACACATTGCCATCCGGGCCCTCTGTAATGCCGAACACGCCTTGGAAAGTTTGGCCGAGGGAATATTCTGTCACAGTCCCCGAAGGCGTTATCTTGGCGACATTATTCCCCAGATTTTCCAGAAACCACAAATTGCCATCACTTCCTGCAGCGATGCCTTGCAGCCCGGCATTTTGAGCGGGAATCGAGTAAGAGCTCACATTTCCTGAGGTGTCAATCCGTCCGATTTTATTGTTGGTGAGTTCGGTGAACCAGACAGCCCCGTCAGAACCCAGCGCATTCCACACTGGAGTCGAACCATCGTTGAGTTGATATTCATTCGTCAATTGACCGCTGGTCGTCAGCCGGCCCAGGTTCCCGGTCACAGACCCAGTCAACCAAAGCGCGCCGTCCGGACCAGCCACGATTCCATACATGTAATAAATGGAAAGAAAGGTTCTGGGCGCGAATTCTGTCACCACTCCAGTCGGGGTTACATAGCCGACATCGTGACCCAGTTCGGTGAACCAGACATTCCCATCCGGACCAGGCGTGATTCCACTGAAGCCGCCGCCACGACTCAATGCGTACTCTGTTTCCGCGCCGCCAGTCGTGATCTTTGCGACATGCGCGGATTCAACCACCCAGAGGTTCCCGTCCGCACCCGCACAGATTCCTTGCGGGCTATCAGCGAGCGAAAAAGTGGTTATCGTCCCTGCGGTTGTGATCCTTCCCACAAGGAACGTGCCGAGATTCCCGAGTTGCGGATTGACAAACCACAGGTTGCCATCCGGTCCGGCAACGATTTGCGCGTACCCATTGGCAGCAAAGGGCTGGATCGGTCCAGCATTGATTTTCGTGGCGAATTCTGTGATATTACCCGCCGGCGATATTTTCCCAATCGCAAATACGCCATTCTGTTTTTGATCCACAAACCAGAAGTTTCCGTCGGGACCAACCGTGATTCCTTGCGGATAGCTGCCCGCAGGTAGCGAGAATTTTTTGAGCTGGCCTCCGGTTGTGTTCACGTGTTCGATCTTGCCGGTGAGCTGATCGGTAAACCAGATATTGCCATCGGGCCCGGCGACTATCCCCGTGGCGCCTTGCAAACCCGACAGGGCAAATTCGCTGATTGTTCCAGAAGTGGTGACACGTCCAATTTTTTCCCCAGTTAGTTCGGTGAACCACAAATTCTTGTCAGGACCAACCGTGACGTTCAAGGGCAAAGGTTGCCGTCCGGGCGGAACCGAAAAATCGGAACTAGCCCTTGCAAGCGTCAAGCAGCCGACCACCATCGTAATCAAAAGCCCAACTACTGAGCACAGCCTCACTTTTCCTCGACTTCTCATGGGATCCTCCTCTCCTTTGTTGCGCGCGCTCTTTCACTTTCTGGGAATTCAGTCGTACCTGAAATGAATTGCCATGTGCTAGTGGGATTTTCCTCCCCAAGAGGACGTCCGTGCGATTTCGGGGGAAAAAGCGGCCAATGTTCACATAGGTCTTACATGCGGTCAAGTGAAATATTCGCGACAACGAATGGGTTTATGGGGCGTTGGGGGAGACCTTCGGCCTATGAGGAGAGCTTAAAGTGAGGATCCGCTAGACCAAGTTTGACCTATCGACAGGTTCCGATTTAGCGCTCTCGGCTTCCCTGAGCTGGTCCAGCTTGTCGGCCATGGCGAACTTCAGCTCTTCGATTCCTTTGCCCGTCACGGCGGAGATGGCGTAGAGATCGAGGGCCTGCTTCTTGGCGTAGCGCTTCAGCTTAGCGAGCTTGTCTTTGTTGGCCACGTCGATCTTGGACGCCACCAAGATCGTCGGCTTGATATCCAGTCCAGCACCAAAGTTCGCGAGTTCGCCGGCGATGACTTCGACGTCTTTCACCGGATCGGGCCGTCCGCTGCCGTCCGAAACGTCGACCAGATGCACCAGCAGGCGAGTGCGTTCGATGTGCCGCAGGAATTGCATGCCGAGTCCAGCGCCCATGTGCGCGCCTTCGATCAGCCCGGGAATGTCGGCGACGGTGAAGCTGCGCTCGTCTTTTTTGGTGTCTCCGACGGCAACCACGCCCAGGTTCGGCTGCAGTGTGGTGAACGGATAGTCGGCGATCTTGGGACGCGCCGCAGAAATCCGCGAGATCAACGTGGACTTACCGACATTGGGAAATCCGACGAGGCCGACGTCGGCGAGAAGCTTCAGTTCCAGACGAAAGGTACGCTCTTCGCCGGGTCGCCCGTCTTCGTGCTCGCGTGGCGCCTGGTGAGTAGACGTTGCGAAGCGGGCGTTGCCCCGACCGCCGCGTCCGCCTTGCGCAACCACCACGCGCTCGTCGGGCTTGGAGAAATCGTGCACCAGGACGTTAGTGTCGGCATCGTAAACCAGCGTGCCGACAGGAACTTTCAGCAGCACATCCACGCCTTCTTTCCCGGTGCAATTGGAGCCTTCGCCGTGACGTCCGCGCTGGGCCTTGTATTCGGGGTTGAAGCGGAAGTGCACCAGGGTATTGTGGCGCTCGCTGGACTCCATGATGACGTCCCCGCCACGACCGCCGTCACCGCCGGAAGGACCTCCGCGGGGCACGAATTTTTCGCGGCGGAACGCCAGGCAGCCATTGCCACCGTCGCCAGCCTTTACGCGGATTATTGCCTCATCAATGAACATGGACGCTTTCGGCGGATGGAACCGCTCGCTCGGCACAAACCTTGCTCTGTAAGTATAGCGGTTACTTACGGCACAGTCAGGAAGGCGGCGTCTACATCGTTAAAGTGTTCTGCAGACTTTGCCGATGAAACCCCTCAGGCCCGTTGCCTGAAACTATGTCACCAAGCCGACCCGCGCACGAACTTAACACGACCGCGGAAGTGCCCCGCGAACTATGGCCGAAAATCCTGGTTGCTTCCACCATCGAAGTGTTCTCGATGATGGTCAGAGTTGATCTCCAGCCGGCGCACCCATCAGTGCCAATCATCGGCGAAGTCACCGGCGTGATCGGGATTGCCGGAGCTTTCCGCGGGATCTACAGCCTGCGCTGCTCGAGAAACACAGCCATCAAGATCGCCTCGCAAATGCTGGCGATTCCTTGCGATCAGGCAGCCGAACACCACCAAGATGCGGTTGGCGAGATCTGCAACATCAACGCGGGGGACTTCAAGGCGAAGATCGGGTACGGCGCGAAGTGCATGCTGACCGTTCCCACCATCATCGAAGGAACAGATTATCGCGTGGTGCGGCCGGTTGTGGGGAAGGATTCAATCCAGATACCCCTGCAGTACGAAGATGAGCCGATCTGGGTTGCGCTGGAGATTCGCAAATAGACGCGAGGGTTCGGCGCGGACACCACTATCCGCGCAAGTCAAACTATTTTGCTTCGACGGGTTCGACCATCACGAACTTGCCCATCTGACCGCGATCAAGAAATTTGATGCGACCGGTAATCTTGGCAAAGAGCGTGTCGTCCTTGCCACGGCCGACGTTGAGGCCGGGCTTTACGCGAGTACCGCGCTGACGGACGATGATGGTGCCTCCGGGAACGAGCTGTCCCCCGAATGCTTTGAATCCGAGCCGCTGCGCGTTGGAATCGCGGCCGTTTCGTGAAGTGCCTTGTCCTTTTTTATGGGCCATATCTAGTTTCCAGTTTCGAATTTTTGAATGCGCTTGGCTGTTAGCTCTTGGCTTCTAGCTAAACGCTTTCATCTACTTCTTTTTCTTTGGTGCCGATTTCTTGGGAGCGGACTTTTTGGCGGCCTTCTTTTTGGCCGTGCCTTTCGCGGACTTTGCTTCTGCGTGCGTTTCGCTTTCGGCTGCGGCCTTCTTCACCTTGGGCTGCTTTTTCGGAAGCTCAGGGGCTTTGAAACTTTGGCCGTCGAATGCGATCTCGGTGATGCGGACGGCGGTGAAATTCTGGCGATGGCCGCGCAGCTTCTTGTATTGCTTCTTGCGCTTGTAGTGGAAGACCAGGATTTTCTTGCCACGGCCCTCTTCGACAACCTCGCCTACCACGCGCGCTTCAGCGGCCGGCTTGTTGATGTTTCCATCGCCGCCCGACACAGCGAGAATATCGCCAAACTCGACTCGTCCGTCGGTGCCATTAGCGTGGCTTTCCACTCGGATCACATCGCCGGGCGTCACCCGGTACTGTTTCCCACCCGTGCGAATGACCGCGTACATACCTATGCCTCCGTCAAATAAAAGCCCGCCGCGCGCTGCGCGATCCGGGTCATGGTTCCGGCTATGCCGGTGACTTTAAGAATGTTCGTGCTTGCTGCTTTCCGCGTCGGCGCTTAAGGCAACGAATGCGGACGGCTCCAGAACGGAGCCGCGAGTACAGGCAAACTCAACTATTCTAACGTGGCGACGAGAATAGCGTCAAACGAAAGCTGGTGATCTGTATCGCAGCTCGATTTGGGACACATGACCGGCTGAGCCGGTTGAGAATCGGTCTTCAGGAACTAAGGATACGTTGAGCTACCTTGAACGAGACTCCGATTGCTAAATCGATCCGGCTTCAGATTGCCGATACTCTGGACTTAGTCGGAGACTGAAAAAGCTTCTCTGGAGGTGAAATAGCGTTTGGCATTCGTCCTAACGGGGTAGCTATCGGAATGGATTTTCGACCACAATATCGAAATATCTATGTCCCGCGTTCAAGTCTTCTGACCATATTCTCTCGCATCCCGCACGTTCGGCAGCCGCGACGATCATGCAATCATAAAAGTGAAGGCCATACGCCACTCGTGCTTCGAGTGCGCGTCTTATCATGTCGGCGCCGGGGCAGATTACTCTAATAGGACTGAGCGCATCTAGTACGGCCATTAAATCGGGAGGAGAGATTGGCGGCGAAATTTTGTGAAGCAAGGTGACGGCAAGCTCTGAAAGTACTTGCGTCGAGATAACGCTCTCACCAGCTAGCGCCCGCCGCACCACATCCTGAGCAATGCTTCTTTTGCGTGGGTCGGTCAAGTCATAGGCGTACACCAGGACATTCGTATCCAGGAAGTCAGCGGCGGGCATGCAGTTCTTCTCGCGTCCAAGTTCGTTTTCCCACCCGGAATTGAAACCTGTCGAAACTGCGTTCTAAGGCTTCGCGTTCGCGTCGCTTGCGGCCTCCGCTGGCTTGCTCAGCCGCTAATTCCTGAAGATAGGTACGAACCAAGCCGGTGAGGGTGGTATCGCGTTCGACCGCGATCTTGCGAACTTGCTTCACAAGATCATCTTCTAAAGAAAGCGTAATATTCACATACCCATAATACGTGAAACCCTTATTATGGGTCAAGTGCCTCAATACGCTTTGGCAAAGAAGTACACCGTCATTCCGGCGCCGACCGCGATGACGAAGTACCGAACCCACAATTGCGGCAGCTTTTGGGCGTAGTGAGCTCCGAAATAGCCACCGACAACTCCCCCGACAATCATGACCAAGCCTTGCGGCCAATAAACGGCTTTGGCGACGATAAAGGCGACTACCGCGACTCCGTTAATGACGAAGCCCATGACGGACTTCAAGGCGTTCATGTCGTGAATGTTCGATGTGCCGAGAGCGGCAAGCATGGCTAGCATCACAATGCCCATGCCTCCGCCGAAATAGCCGCCATAAATAGCGACGAAGAACTGGAAAATCGTGGCGCCGATTATCGCGGCTTGAGTGGCGTCATGGCCAACGCCGGGTGGGCGGTTGCCGGCCAATTTCCTGGCAAAGGCGAACAATAGCGTCGCCCCCAATGTGAGCCACGGCAGAACCCGCATGAAGGTGTGCGCGGGAGTCTTCAGGAGCAGAAATGCACCGACCAGGCCGCCGACTAAACTAGCGCCAATGAGCGGAATCAAGACTCGGCGCGGAACATCCAGGCGGCTGCGATAAGCGCTTCCGCTGGCGGCAGCCCCAGTCCAGAGCGCGATGGTGTTGGTGGCGTTCGCGGGGATTGGTGGTACTCCGACCCAGAGCAGCGCGGGGAAGGCAACGAAGCTGCCGCCGCCAGCGACTGCATTGAGCGCGCCACCTAGAATTCCGGCGATAAAAAGGAAGATGGCCTGTTCCGGAGTCAAGGTATTAGAAATATCACACAGGCCACCAACCTTCCGAGCGGACCTTGAAGGCTTTCGTTCTGACTGCCGAACAAAAGCTATTAACCCAAGGATCGCCAAGGTATTCGCAACGGTCTCCAATAACTAAACTACACAGGTCAGTCTGGTGTTCAGGTTGCCAACCTTTCCTGGTGAAATCCGTCTGAACCTTCGAGGTGAGTCCATGAGTTCTGTTTCAACAATATTGTTGGGTGCTACCCTTGCAGTTTTCGCAGTCGCTCCTCTGGTGGCGCAGCAGCCTCCGGCGGCTCAAGTCGCTCCTTGCCGTCAGGCAGAGCAGAAGCAATTGGAATTCTGGGTTGGCGAATGGGACCTTACCTGGCCAGGGAACAAGGCCGGCGAGACCGCTCATGGCACCAACAGCGTTCACCGCATCATGGACGGCTGCATAGTGCAGGAGAATTTCAACGGAGGAGATTCGATGCCGTTACGCGGCATGAGTGTCTCGACGTTCAACGCACAGACCGGAAAGTGGCAGCAGACATGGGTAGACAACCAGGGCTCGTATATCGACCTGGTCGGCGAATTCAAAGATGGCCAGATGATTCTGACTTGTGAGATGGCGAAACCGGATGGGACGAAAGTGTCCTATCACATGGTCTACAAGAACATTTCAGCCAACGAGTTCGATTGGAGTTGGGAATCCTCCAAAGACGGGGGCAAGACTTGGACCGTGCAGTGGCCCATTCACTACAAACGCAAGGCTGCCTAAGCTCCTGGCTAAGGATGACTTAGATGATTTCATCTCATCGTGATCTAAGTCACAGTCAGGCGTGACGATCTGAGTTTAGGCTTTGGGTGTAGGCAAGCAGCCATGGCCACTCAAATCCGCACCGGGATCGCTTCGCGATTGCCATCGTCGTTGATCGGCAGTGCGACGAAATCGCAAGCCAAATCAAAAAAGAAGCTCGTCCGGCGCATTGACAAAGACTACTCCCAGCATTTGCGCCACGCTTTTCAGTTTGCGTTTCTGATACTGAACCTGTATCTGGGCGGCGTGTTCTATCTGTGGGTCAGGCATTACGAGATCGGGACGCAAACCCGGGCCGTTGCGCGTCCGGCGGGTGTAGAGGGATGGCTGCCGATCGCCGGCATGATGAACCTGAAGTACTTTCTCGTCACGGGCCACATACCTAACGTGCACCCGGCGGCGATGTTCCTGCTCATTACGTTTCTCGCCATGGCCTTGCTGTTTCGCAAGGCATTTTGTAGTTGGCTTTGTCCGGTGGGAACGCTATCCGAATATCTGTGGCGAACAGGGCTCAAGATCTTCGGTAAGAACTTTCGCCTGCCACGCTGGGTCGATATACCTCTTCGCGGACTGAAGTACCTGCTGCTGGGCTTTTTTGTGTGGGCGGTATCGAGCATGTCGGCAGCGGCCCTTGCTGGGTTCATGCAGAGTCCATACGGGATTATCGCGGACGTCAAGATGCTCAACTTTTTCCGGCATATTGGCGAAACGGGGCTGATGGTGCTGGGCGCTTTCGCGCTGGCATCAGTGTTTGTGCAGAACTTCTGGTGCCGTTATCTCTGTCCCTATGGCGCGTTGTTGGGGATTACCTCTTTCGTCAGCCCGGTGCGGATCCGGCGCAACGGTTCGGCGTGCATCGACTGCGCCAAGTGTGCGAAAGCTTGCCCATCGGCCCTGCCCGTGGACAAACTAATCTCGATCAAATCGGCGGAGTGTACCGGATGCATGGAGTGCGTGGCCGTCTGCCCCGCGAAAAACGCGCTCCAGCTTTCTCCGGTTTCTATCTCGCAACAGTGGGGAATGCGGCCTTGGGCGATGGCCGCCGGGATTGCACTTCTTTTCTTCGGAATCGTAGGGTTTGCAAAGACAGCCGGCTATTGGGACACCTATGTACCTCGATCCACTTACCTCGAGTTGGTCCCACATGCGGATGAAGCTTCTCATCCGATGCCGGGTGATCCGGGGTTGGAACGGTGATGTGGCCGACCGCCCCGAGTTGCCAAGGCTAGAGAGCCCCGGCTGTCCGTAGCGTGGCCGGCAAATTCTTACAACGCTGGGGACGCTTCAATACTCTCCAAGTGGATGGTGTTGCTTTGCTTGTCGAGGCTGCCGAGCACCTTCACGTTTCGGCCGGAAAACTCCTGCGCTTTATCCTGATCGTCCAAGCGGTATGCCAAGCTTCCCGCTTTCAGCACATAGCCGTCGCTCTCTTTCAAGATCGTCCCTGTGAACTGGCGGGCTTTGGCGCTTCGTGAATAAGGAACCAAGCCGGTTGATGTAGCGGTCCCAGGACTCTGCGCCTTCGGAGCGGAATTTGTGGCCGGCGGCGCGGGCGATGCAGAGGTAGGCTCCTGCGCTGTGGGATCTTGTGGCTGCGTGGGAGCCGTCTGCGAAAAAGCAGCCGGAGCCGTCAGAAACATCAAAATCAAGGTGAACAACGCAATTCCGTATTTCATGATGCCTCCTGATTTTCGACCAAGCGGTTCCGGCGCGCAGAACGCACCCAATGCCTTTGCTTGAATTGCTTATGCGTTAGCCGACTGGCTGACTAGACGCCGTAGGTACCGCTGGCGGCAGCTTCACGAGTGCGATTAAAGCCCTCGCGAACCTTGTCGGCGATATTGGTGCGAGTTTCCTCTCCACTGGCCGGGGCCAGCAGCATACCGACGCCAACACCCACGCCCAAACCGAGCAGAAGAGCTACGGTTGTGCTCAATCCAGAATGGTCCTCGCCGCGGATTACGTCGCTGGCGCGGCCTACCCGGTCCGACACGGTTTCATAGGTGTCACGCGCCTGGTCCCGCAAATCGCCATACTTGTCGCGGGCACGGCCGCGAAGGTCGGTCACATTGTCAGCCACGCGATCACGCAGCGAATCCAGCAGGTAGAGCCCGGCACCCAAGGCGACATCAAGAAGAATGTTTTCTTTGCGCAGCTTCATCGAAATCCTCCGTTTAAATTGCTGTTATGGAGATGCAGAAACCTGGGACTGCGTTGGCAAATCAGCAGCTCTGCAGCAGAATTCCACTCTTAAGTGAGGCTTAGATAAGGGTACTGCGGTTACGTTGTCCTTACTGGGCCATTCGGTAGGCTGGGCAAGCAACTTAAATCCTTTGGGATGGAGTAGGTATGCCGAAAGCACAGCCAGCACTTTCACCTGACGACTTTATCAGCAGAGTCCGGATGTCGGACCTCAGCGAGAAGGAAGTGGACGAGCTGCCCTTTGGCGCGATTGAACTGGACGCCCAGGGCAAGATCCTTCGATTTAACCGCTACGAATCCAGCCTTTCGGGAGTGCAAAGGAATAATGCGGTCGGCAAGCAGTTCTTTACCGAAGTTGCGCCCTGCACCAACGTTAAGGCGTTCTACGGGCGATTCAAAGAGGGCGTCGCCAACAAGAAAATGCATGAGAAGTTCCGCTATCATTTTGCGTTCAAGCAGAATCCGCGTGACGTTACCGTTACTCTGATGTACAGCGAATCCACAAAAAGCGTCTGGGTATTCGTAAGGCCTGCCTAGTTCCGGGTGACTTTTCTATTTGAGGCGAGAAGCAGGGGTGAAATCCGTTCGAATCGCCCCTGCTCTGAAAGGTGGGAATACTGAGGGCAACGATCCGAAGATACCCGCATAGCCTTGAATAAAACATCCTGTGAAATCCGTAGTTCTTCAAGTTCGATTTCGTAAATCCCTCGGGCGACCGTAGGGGTGAGTTCCACCAGATACAGGTCTTGAGAGGTTGGCGCTGGGCGATCGGGTTCGTCAGCAGCCCCTCGTTACGCTCCCATCAGCTCACCTATTACTGTTCAGGTACCCGGTTGACAGTTCGGTAAATCGTTGTCATGCTCAGGAGCGTCCGGCAACATCTATAAAACACAGCACATGACAGCTACCGACCTGAGCCGACTGGCCGACCTTCTGGAAGAAGACTCGTTGCCGCTATGGCTGCGAGATGAAATTGACCAGCGAACCACCGAAATCCTGCGGGCTCTGGAGCGCGGACATTCCTTTACTCTGCACGGACCGCAGGGGGAACAGATCATCATCGGCCCGGTCGACAGTGGCCGCCACGCGATCATGTAGACTCGCGGAGTCGCCGTGATAGCCCTCGCCGCTTCCGTAGTTCTCGCCCTTTACCTAATCGTTCCCGGATTGTTGTCCCGCACCATCTACCAGTTCTTCATTCCCCTGAAAGTTGTGGCCGGCACAACCACCGAGGAGGCTACGCGCGCAGTGGCAACGGCGGCGCTTCCCTTCCTGGTGGCGCTTCTCATGGTTTGGTACGTTCCGGGGGCGGACCGGTTTCCGCTGAGAGCAGATCATCCAGAGCTGAGAGGGGCGGATTACAAATTGGTCGCCAGCTGCCTTTACAGTGAGCCAAAGTTCGACGCTGCCGGACAGGCATTCTGGGACGCATTCAGCCGCACTTGGCATCGCCAGGGATTGTTTCTCTTTTGGTATTACCTGCTTACCGGCGCTACCGCTCTTGGCTTGGGCTATCTGGCGGGGGCTTACGGGACGCTGAAATCCAACATGTTCTATCGCTGGTTTGCCGATAAGCTTCTGTTTCCGCGAATTTCGGAGTGGCATCCGCTGCTGACCCCGTTCATCTTCGAAGATAAGAACACCGTAGTCAGCGCGGACGTTCTTACCACGGCCGATACTCTGTACCGGGGGACTGTCTCTGAGCATTTTATCGACAACAGAGGGAAGCTCACGGGCCTGATTCTGACCCAGGCAGCTCGCTTTGATCGCAGGACGTACCTCAGCGATATCGAGGCCAACCGTGCCCCGGATCCCAACGGATACTGGAAAGAAATCCCTGGAACGAAGTTGTACGTAGTGGCCGACCAGATGGTGAACCTGAATCTAAGCTATGTGTCCCCGGAACCGTCGGCGCAAGTACTCGAGCGATTCCTGGCCAAGCGGCTGGAAAAATCGGTCAGGATCTCGTACCGCACGGAGAAGGGTTCTTCTCACAAAAAGCGGTGACCAAACTAAACTAATGGATGTACAGGGCGCGACGGAACGCGCCCTGTGCGTTGGATATGCGACCTACTTCCCGATCCTCGCTTGCCCGACCTGCGATTCCAGGCGAGGAGCTGAAACATTCTTCAGCCCTGATGCACGAGGCGATGGAACCCGTACGGGACGAGCCTGGCGGCCACCTCCCCGAGCGGTGTCAGGAATCCGCATTTTCTGGGTAACGTCGACCAGACGGGCCGTCTCGTAACCTTTGCGCTTCGCCATAATGCGATAGTCGAAGGCGATGCTGGAATGCCCGTGCCTGAGTTCATGAACCTCAAAGCCCTGCGGCGTTTCGGCAGAAACATACAGTCCTTCACAATCGCCTTTGGGCGTGAGGAATACGTGATACTCCACGTTTGCGTTCACGGTTTGAGCGAATACCGGATCCAACTGTACGACCGTTGAACCGTCTGAAAGCTTGCCGGAGCCAGCATCCTCGAACCAGTTTTCGGTCGCACCTAAACTCGGCATTCCGACTTTGCGTTTGCCTCCATCCACCGGGGCGCCACCAGTGAAAACTCCCGAACAGGTGACGTCACCGATGACATCGATGGTGCAAGAGCCACCGGTGCCTGCGTTTGCGTCATAGGCGAGGAAGAGCGTGCCGAAGACGTCGTCGTTGGTCTCGTTTTCTATGAGCAGCGTGGGATAGCTATCGTTGTTATTGATGCCCTGGATAGCCAGGTAATTGTCCGAAGTCCCGACCAATCCCTCGCCGTCCGAGGAATCACCCCAAACGCCGGCATAGGGTGGAAGGAACAGAACGCTGCTGCCTGCGACGTTCTGACCGTACACGCCCATTCCGGTTCCGCTGGAGGTGTATCCGAAAACGCCGGCGGTCTTTGTGGTCGTCCCGTCCTCGACACCCGTGATGCCGGAAAAAAAGTCGGAATCGCGTTCCGAAGAACCGAAAATCCCTGTGCCATTTACGGAACCAGCTTCGAGGGCGCTTCCATTGCTCGTATTATTCAGCACCAGCGATGGGCTGGCACTATTGATGGTGACGGTTTGCGAAGCGGTGAAAGTATTCGCCGCCGCAAGTTGCGGGACTTTCGTCGTGTCCAGGTTCAGCGTAACGTTGCCGCTATTCCCGCCGCCTGTGAGGTCCGTTCCGGCTTTAACTCCGGTGATGGTTCCCGTCCCTGCAGAGGAACAAACCCATTTGCTGCCGTTCCATTGCAGCACCTGGCCGCTGGAGCAGCTGGTAGTGAGCCCAACTTTAACGTTGCCGCTACTGCCGCCACCGGTGATGGGAGCTTGTGCGGTCACTCCCGTGATGGTGCCGGTGCCTGGGAAATTTTGACCCGAAATAAATGTGACTTTGCCGGTGTGGTCGATATTGAAGGCGCTCCCAGAAAGGTTCAGGACCGGAGCGGTGCCGTTCGGAAACAGGGTGAGTATGTCCCGGATATCTACGCGACCGTTGACGTCCAACTTGGCTCCGGGTGTCGTGGTATTGATGCCGACTTGGCCACTGGTGTTCTGGAAGATGACCGAGTCGCCGATTTGATTCGTGCTGGTCCAGCGTGGAATGAAGTTTTTGGTACCACTACCTGTCACGCTCGCAGGTGGTTTCGATCCTCCATTACCAGTCGCAGCAAGAAACGCAGAAGCGGGACGGCCACCGAGTGTCTGCGCATCCAGCGCTTTGAGCGCATAAGGAACGCTCATCAGCAAGACGCGGGGCTGTTCCGTTTGACCTTGCGCTAGAACGCCTAACCAGCGGGCCTCGCCTGAGGCGAACAGTTCAGGCGGGAATACCGTGAGCAGAAGCAGACCCCAAGGTTGCGGAGTAGTGACCGGTTTTGTCCACGCGGATGTTTTGCGTTTCCATCCAGAGCGGAGAACCACCTTCGGATTCCCTGTAGAGCGAAAAAGTGACTCCGGCAAGGCCGGTAACAGGTTTGCCGCTTTCAGAAGCCAACGTCCCGCTGAAATTCACCAACAGGGGTACAACAACCGCTGAGTCGACGTTAGTAGTTTGTTGAGAGTTTGCGGGAAGAACAATTCCCAAGATAAACAGCATCGCGATGACACCCCACTGCATGCGCGCCATAACATCCTCCGAGATTGAGTTCAGCCGACGGCTGATTTAGAGATCAAATCGAAAAGGGACCCGAGAGTGCTTTTTGGGGGAGAAAAAGCCTTGCAAAACGGATGACAGTCAGAGCGAAGGTTGGCGCGAAACGTTGGGAGCTATTCTGGACTTTGGAGAAATCGGAGTCAAGTGGGATCTGTGGAGAAACCTGGACTTTTCTTCTAAGCCGGTTGTCCGATGCGGAAGTATGTTTCCACAATAAAGGGACAGCCGAGTCGGCTGTCCCTAAGTTGTGTCTCTTTGGAAGAGATGTCCGCGCTGCGCGGTTACTGAATCAACGTACCGTTCGGCTCTTCCTCGCGCGGAATGACTACTGCCGCTGCTACGCGATCTCCCGGTTCCAGTTGCAACAAGCGGACGCCTTGTGCAGCTCGGCCGGACTCGCGAATCGTGCTCGAATCCATGCGGATGATCTTGCCGTACTGGCTGATTAGCATGAGTTCGGATTCCTCGGTGACCTGAGCAATCTGCACGACCTTGCCGTTGCGTTCGGTGGTCTTGACGTTGATCACGCCTGAACCGCCGCGCCCTTGCAGACGGTATTCGTCAGCCGGGGTGCGCTTGCCGTAGCCGTTTTCGGTGATCGACAGAATCAGCGAACCCTTCACCGGAATGGTTTCGTCGGTCGCGGTGGCTTCGGGCACACCAGCTTTGGCCTTGGCCTTTTCAACGTCGGCGGCGGCCTTCTTGGGATCCTTTGGCGTAGTCGCCATGCCGACGATGTAGTCCTTGTCGTCAAGGTTCATGCCGCGAACTCCGTAAGCCGGACGCCCCATGGAGCGGACATCGGCTTCGTCGAAGCGGATGGCTTGGCCTTCATGCGACGCCAGGAAGACGATCTGACTGCCGTCAGTGAGCGTAACGCCCACCAACTCGTCGCCCTGGTCAATGCCGATGGCGATGATGCCCCGGGACATCACGTTGCAGAAGTCTTTCAGCTCGGTTTTCTTCACCGTGCCATTGCGGGTCGCGAAGAAGATAAAGCGTCCCTCTTCTTCGAGATTGCGCACGGCAAGCATGGTGCGCACGGTTTCTCCGGGTTGCAGCGAGACCAGATTGCCGATGTGTTTGCCTTTGCCGGCAGCACTGATGTCGGGAATTTCATACACCTTCAGCCAGTACACGCGTCCCATGTTGGTGAAGATGAGAATGTAGGCGTGGGTCGAGGCGATGAACAGATGCTCGACGAAATCCTCGTCGCGCGTCTTCATGCCAGTGCGGCCGGTGCCTCCGCGACGCTGCTGGCGGTAGATCGAAATCGGCGTGCGCTTAAGGTAGCCGCCGTGACTGACCGTGACCGCTACTTGCTCATCGGCGATCAGGTCTTCCAGCTTGATTTCCGCGGCTTCGTCTTCGATCACGGTGCGGCGCTCGTCGCCGTAGAGCTTCTTCACTTCTTCCAGCTCTTTGATGATGACGCTGCGGAGTTTTTTCTCGGAGCCGAGAATGGATTCGAACTCGGCAATGTTCTCGCGCGTCAGGTTCAATTCCTTCGTGATTTCGTCGATCGAGAGGCGCGTCAGGCGATGCAATTGCAGTTCGAGGATCGCTTCTGCTTGGATCGCAGTGAACGGCTTTTCAGGATCGAGCTTAGGAGCTCGTCCGGTAACGTTGATGTCGATTTTCTTGCCTCCGAAGTAGAGGACAAGATTGGCGCGAGCGTCAGCACGGTTGGCACTGGCGCGGATGATCGTGATGACGTTGTCGAGGTGATCGAGCGCGGTGAGATATCCCTCGAGGACATGCTCGCGGTCCTTCGCCTTCTGCAACAGGAATGAAGTGCGGCGGCGCACCACGTCGACGCGGTGATCGATGAAATGCTGTAGCGCTTGAATCAAGCCCATTTCCTTGGGCTGATTGTTCACCACCGCCAGGAAGATCATGCTGAAACCTTCCTGCATGGAGGTGTGCTTGAAGAGCTGGTTGAGCACAATCTGAGCTTCTGCGCCGCGCTTCAGTTCGACGACGATACGCATGCCGTCACGGTCGCTCTCGTCGCGGATGTCGGAGATGTCGTCGATTATCTTGTCGTTGACAAGCTGCGCGATCCGCTCGACCAGGCGAGCTTTGTTTACCTGGTAGGGAATTTCCGTGATGATGATCGCCTGCCGCTCCTTGCCCATGCTTTCGATCGCAGCTTTGGCTCGCATCATGAAGCGGCCACGACCGGTTCTGTAAGCGTCGTAAATTCCGGCTTTGCCGTGAATGATGCCGTAAGTGGGGAAATCCGGGCCTTTGACGATCTTCAGAATTTCCGGCAGCTGGGTCGCGGGATTATTCACCAGCGTGATGGTCGCATCGACAATCTCGGTCAAGTTGTGTGGCGGAATATTCGTCGCCATGCCAACCGCAATTCCGTTCGAACCATTCACCAACAGGTTGGGAATTCGCGCGGGCAAAACCACCGGCTCTTCCGTGGTCTCGTCGAAGTTCGCCACAAAATCGACGGCATCCTTGTCGATATCGACCAGCAACTCTTCTGCAATCCGCGTCAGACGGCACTCGGTGTATCGATATGCGGCAGCGGGATCGCCATCCACCGAACCAAAATTTCCCTGACCATCGATCAACGGATATCTCATGCTCCAGGGCTGAGCCAGCCGGACCAACGCGTCATAGACAGCGCTGTCGCCGTGGGGATGGTATTTCTTCAGGAGCTCGCCGACGACACCAGCGCACTTGCTGGTCTTGCGATTGTGGAGCATTCCCATGTCGTACATTGCGTAAAGAATGCGTCGGTGCACGGGCTTCAATCCGTCGCGCACGTCGGGCAAGGCGCGGCCGATGATGACCGACATGGAATAGTCGAGATACGACCGCCGCATCTCCTCTTCAATGTTGACGGGTTGAATGTTGGCGGCCCCAGGGATGCCGGTGCCATCCCCGCCGCCGGGCGGGTTTAGGGGAAGCTTAGGATTCTGGTCTTCAGGCATTTTTATTTTAGCTCTCAACAGTCAGCCCGCATGGCTATCTAAAGGGCTGTATTTACAGCAAGTTATGGAATGAGTGCGTATCTTGAATTATACCACGATTTTGAGGACTTTTCGGGGCGCGGGGACTCCTGTAAGGCACTGTAACAAGGGGTTCTGGACTATGAATTCGCACATAAGCGGATTCCTTCTCTTGACGGGCTGCGGGCGATCTCAATCACGCTGGTGATCGCTGGACACTATCTCCAAGAGCACGGTTCGAGGGGTTTCTGGTCGAGTTACTCCAACACCGGAGTGCGGATTTTCTTCGTGATCTCTGGATTTCTGATCACGACCCTGCTGCTTCAGGAGCACGAAAAGACCGCAACCATCGACTTGCGTCAGTTCTACGTTCGACGAGCTTACCGGATTCTTCCCGCTGCCTTATTCTTTACTGTCCCGGTGCTGGTTTTGTATTCGCACGAATTGCACTGGTACCAGGCAGCGGCCGCTCTGCTGTATCTCGTGAATTTTGATTTTTCCCGACCCTGGTTCATTGGGCACTTGTGGTCGCTGGCCGTAGAAGAGCAATTCTACTTGCTCTGGCCGAGCGTCCTGAAGAGGTGGTTCCGCTACCGAACATCGATTCTATTAACCGTCGTCGCAGCAGCTCCGTTGTACAGCGCGGCTTGTTACGCGTTCAAAATACACAAGGGTGCGTATGGAACGTTCCCAGCGGTGGCTGACAACCTGGCGGTAGGGTGTCTGTTGGCACTATTTGCTTCGCGGCTTCCGAGGGTCGGACGCGTTCCCGCATTCTCCATGCTGCTGACGGTTGCCCTGATTCCACAGTTTGCTGCGTACACCCCCGTTCGCACGCTTTTCGAGCTTTTTATTTTGTGGCCAGTTTTGCATTTCTGCATTGCTGGCCTGGTGCTGCATGTGGTGCAGACTCCGTACAAAGTTCTGAATCTGGCTCCGGTGGTTTTTCTGGGTAGGATCAGTTACAGCCTTTACTTATGGCAACAGTTGTTCTTTTCCAGCCCTCACGCGCGCCCGTTGGGGCTCGCTCTGTTGGGCGCCCTCGGATGTGCCTGCCTTTCCTATTTTCTTGTGGAGCAGCCGATGTTGCGACTCAGGGACGCCAAGCCACGAGTAATTCACCCGGCACATACGTCTCTGGCACATGCCGGAGACTAGTCCGACGGAAAAAATAGCCCCACGGAAACGAGCAGATCACAGCGCCGCCACCCGGCGTTGCACGAGAACGAAATAAAGACCCACGAGAACTAACAAAATACCATTCACGCTGAGAACAATCGGCGCTGTGAAGGCGGGGACCAGCCAACCTGACAACAGATTTCCCATCGGCATGCCTCCGCGAAAGGCGCAGTTGTACACACTCATCACGCGTCCGCGCATTTCTTCGGTCGTGATCAACTGCACCAGCGAATTCACCGTGGCGAAGACGCCCATCATGGAAAATCCCACCAGCACCAGCATGGTGTAGCTCAAGGGCAAAGATTTCGAGAGGGAGAAAACGGATATCCCTGCGCCCAGACACATCAGCATCGTCAGGGCAACGCGGCCTTTGTTACGGATGTTCCCTAACCCAGCCATACTAAGCGAACCGAGGATCGAGCCCACCCCCATTAGCGCCAGCAGGTTGCCGTAGGTTTCTGGACCGCGATGGAAAATGTCTTTAACGAAAACCGGGATATAAGTGCGCAAGGGCATCGCCAGAGAAGTCATGCAAAACGCAAGGACAATCAGCGCTTCCATGGACGGCTGCCTGCGAACGAACTTGATACCTTCCTTCAGGCTCGTCAACATCGACTCGGCGGTCTTAACGGGTAAGAAGCGCGTCCTGATCATCGACAGCGAAATGACAGGAGCGAGAAACGAAATCGCATTCAACCCGAAACACCACTTCTCCCCGAACTTTGCCAGGGCTTGTCCGGCGAGCGCCGGGCCCACAGTAACCGCCAAATTGAACTGAATGGAGTTGAGGGCGATGGCGTTCGGCATATCCTCCCGATCGACTAGCGTAGGAATCAGCGCCTGATAAGCAGGACCGCCAAAGGCTTGCGCGAATCCTGAAACGAAAGAAAGACACAAAATATGCCAGACGTGTACTGCGCCGGTGGCAACGAGGAAGGTAAGCATCCGCCGCGCTGGCCATCTGCACGTATTGCGAACCCAGGAGAATGCGTCGGCGTTCCATGCGATCGGCGATCACGCCGCCTATCAGGGAGAAAAGAAAGATGGGGATTCCGCCGAGAAACTGATCAAGGGCCAGCAGGAACGCCGAATGGCTGAGCCGGTAGATCAGCCAGCCCTGAGCGACGATCTGCATCCATGTACCGATACTGGAGGTGCAGGCCCCGAACCACATGAGGCGGAAGTCGCGATAGTGAAATGCTTTGAAAACTCTGCGAAAGGTAGAAGTCCCCATGCTCTCCGCGTTCTCGCTGATCGTTACCCTAACATGAACTAATTACGCTGAACGAAGGATGTAAAGAAGTAATCGCCACCCCAAACTTCGCGACCCAGCACCGTTTCTGGCTAGTTCATTCCTGGAGAATCTTCAATGCCCCATGCGGCGCATTCTCGAATTCCTCTGGGGCGGTGTTGCCATACGGCTCGCCGCTGGAATGCTTGATATCCGTTCAACAACGACGACTGGAAACAGAAAATCTCGGAATACCCAACCGCGAAAACCGAGATTTCAAGGAAATGTCCCTTTTTGACTCATCCGCCTGCATATTCGATGAGACTGGGACGAAATCGATTGTGCAAACCGAACGTTGACCCCAGCGCGATCATTATGTCATATTTGACAGTGTCATGAATGACCTAATAATCCTCGCGCTTCTTATGGACGGCCCAAAATACGGCTACCAACTGAAGCGGGAGGCAGGCTTCATTTTCGATCAGGGCAGCCTGCACAACAACCTGATCTATCCACTCTTGCGCCGTTTCACCACCTCAGGGTGGGTAACGAAGAAGGCCATACCGGGAGAACGCGGCCAGACCCGGCAGGAATATTCCATTACGGCGCTGGGACGAAAAACTCTGCTCGATAAAGTGCGCGCCTACGAAGAAGCTGACGCACCTCACCGCTCCGCTTTCATGGTCCGAGTAGGAATGTTTGCATTTCTCTCTGAATTGGAACGCAAGAGGATTCTTGATTTGCGGGAAGCACATCTTCGAATCCGCATGCAGACGCTAGCCGGACTGGAGAAGAGGATGGAGTTGGGGCGGTATGCGGAATCCACAGTGCGCCATCTGGCCGCGCAAATCAAGATTGAACTGGCCTGGATTCGCGAGCTTCGTCAGCTAGACCATTCGGAAAGACCCTCTCATAGTTCGATGGCCAAAGGAGAATTGCAATGACAGTTTGGCAGATGGATCTGATCCCGTGGTATGTGTTGGCTGCGTATTTTCTACTTAGCGCCTTAAGAATGACGCGTAGCGCTACGAAGCAACGAACCTCAGGATGGACCTGGACGCTGGTATTAGTTGCCGGGTTTTTCCTGATCTTCGAAAAGGGCGCCGGCTTGCGAATTTTGGAACACGCGTTTCGTGCCGGCGGTCCCCTTCCTTGAATATCTCGGTGTCGCCATCACTGCGGCAGGAGTCGGCGTCACTCTTTGGGCCCGATACGTTCTTGGTGAATATTGGAGTGGCCAAGTCAAACTGAAAGCCTCCCACCGGTTAGTGCAGTCGGGACCCTATGGCTATGTGCGGCATCCCCTTTACACCGGAATCCTTCTGGGACTGGTCGGCACGGCTATGATTGTCGGCGAGTGGAGGGCTGTAGCGGGTTACGTGCTGGCGTGATTGGCTTCTCGTTGAAGGCGCGTAAGGAAGAGGCGCTGCTCAGCGCTGAGTTTAAAGACGCGTATGTAGACTACCGGAATCGCACAGGATTTTTGCTGCCGCGCTTGTGGTCGGCACGCACCACTGGAAACAATACTCCTGCGAGTTCACTGCAATAGAAAACGGCAGGGCCGACCCCCTGCCGTTCTCCGAAATCTGGCCCTATTTGTTGCGGTTGACTGCTTTCTTCAATTCCGCGCCGGGTGTGAACTTGGCGACGCGACGAGCGGCGATCTTGATGGTGGCGCCGGTTTGCGGGTTACGTCCGTTGCGAGCCTTTCTCTGTGAGACGGAGAAAGTTCCGAACCCAATCAACGCTACCCGATCTCCCTTTTTCAGGGAAGCCGTAATGCTGTCCACTGTGGTATCGATGGCGCCTGCCGCTTGCGCCTTGCTGACGTGACAACTGGCTGCAATTCGGTCAATGAGATCGGCTTTGTTCATCTTCTCTCCTGGCAAAGTTTCTTTCTTCTCAGTTTTGTGCGGGGGAGGAATGCACTCGCTGAGTGTGAAACCGTGCGGCACCTATTTAGCTCCTCTAACAATCCCGCTGTCAACTGTGAAAATCCGCGCTGGATGCCTTGTTTGAGTCAAGCGACTCGCGCAACCGCTCGGCCACTACCGAGAATACGAAGGCACACTTAGGAAACATGCAGGCAATTCGCGGTGTTCTCGTGAAATCGCATGAGTCCGATTGGCCGGCTTCTTCGATCAGACGATCAGTCCCATTCTTGGACTCCGCCGAGCAAATGCCGCACTACGCGGCGATTTGCGACACGCTGGGGCCTTTTTATAGAGCATCAGCTATTCGAGGCGTATTCAAAATGATGCCGATGACGGAATGTATCTGGCGCTCTTCGATGAACGTTCTCAAGAACCACCACATGCATACCAAAGTCACAACCAGTGCGATACCGCTGAGGAATACAAATGAGATGCTCTTCTCGTGGGGTGCCCATGGCTGCCTGTGAACTTGTCGGCCAATGTTGACCGAGAACCAGAGCCAACACAGGAACACACCCCAACTGCGAATAATGTAGTGGCCCGAGCGAACCAACACGACGACCGCACCAGCGAGAATAGGAATGGCTGGATGGCCGAAGATCTTTTTGAAGACGTTCACCACGTCGTGTTCGCCTAGCCGAGCAAGCAAACGATACCGAGTCCGGCGGCCCGACTCAAGCGCCGATAGGCGTTTAATTTTCGACTTAACTTTACTCCGGATCGGCCAGCAAGTCCGCCAAGCGATCGAGCCTGCGCTCCCAGGTGGAACGACAATCACGGATCCATTGTTCCATCGCAGAAAAACCTGCCGGCTCAAGACGGCATACTCGCACCCGACCGCTCTTCTCTGTACGCACCAGCCCACTCTCCTCGAGCACCTGGAGATGCTGGCCGACCGCGGTCAGGGTGATGTTCAAAGGTCCAGCTAAACTCGATACGGAAAGCGGCTTCTCGCTGAGACTCTGCACGATGGCTCGGCGTGTAGGGTCTCCCAAGGCATGAAATACGCGGTCGATATGACTCTGCAGCTCTTCCATCTAAGTAGCCTTCTTTGCGGAGTTCGCTGGATCAGCGCGACAATTCCGAGGCTAGGTTGTCGAGTAACGTCCGCCATCCCGTTTCGCGCATTTCGGGGCCTCCCGAACCTTCCATGAAAGTTCCCTGGTGTGTGAAGAGGAGGTCGGTGCCTTTTTCTGTCGCCAGGAACTCGAAGGTTACCAGCGAAACAGAGATACGCTTGTCGCCGAGATCCATGGTCGAGGCCGTCACGATGCGCTGGTTGGGAACGATGTCCTGAAAGCGGGTGTCGTTGACCAGAGCAACGCCAGGGAATGGGGAGCCCTCTTTAAAACGGTATCGCAGTCGTTCCGTTCCTCCAACTCGAAAGTCAGACTCAAACACTTCAATTTCGTGATTGCCGCCTTCAGCAAACCAGCGGCGTTTCTTGGCTGGATCGGCAAACGCGGCGAAGACACGTTCCGGGGTTTCGGAAAGCTGCGCTCGATGGTGAATGTGTTGTGAATGACTGAGGGCTGGAGCAGTGCAGGCTGTGTCATGGAAGTCATCCTTTCTCGTTTGGCTAACTCGTTACTGAAGTCCATGCTTCACTTTGTACCGCAGGCTAATTCGATTGTCAAGTGAATACTTCAGTGTTGCTTTTATGTGGGTGACTGATCCGAGAGAGGCATCCGTAAACTATTGATTCTGCTAATAAAGACTGCGGGGCCTGGGGAGCTGCGAGACAGTTTCACCAAAAGAAAAGCCACTCTCTGCGCCGGTTAGCGCAATCTGAGAGTGGCTTCCTTCCTGCGACGTCTAAATTAGTCGCCTGACGGCACCAGCATTTCTTCCGGCTCTGGCTTAGCAACCGGCGGTTCTCCGTGATGGAACTGCTCGGCCTCGGTCGATCCGGCAAGTGCCGTTACGGACGACGCTCCGCCCGCAATCACCTGGGTGACGGCATCGAAGTATCCGGTCCCCACGAAGCGTTGATGCTTCACAGCCTCGTATCCGAACTCGCGTTCGGAGGCGAATTCCTGTTCCTGCAGCTTCGAGTAAGCCGTCATGCCCGTCTGCTTATAGTTGCGCGCCAGTTCAAACATGGTCATGTTCAAGGCATGGAAGCCGGCCAGCGTGATGAATTGGAATTTGTATCCCATGCCAGCAAGCTCGCGTTGGAAACGCGCGATGGTGGCGTCGTCCAATTTCTTCTTCCAGTTAAATGACGGAGAACAGTTGTAAGCCAGCATCTTCCCCGGATACTTCTCATGGACAGCCTCGGCGAAGCGGCGAGCCTCTTCGAGGTTCGGCTCCGATGTCTCACACCAGATTAGGTCGGCGTAAGGCGCGTAAGAAATGGCGCGCGCGATCGCGGAGTCCAAACCTCCTTTAATGCAGAAGAAGCCCTCAGGGGTGCGCTCGCCGGTGAGGAACTCGTGGTCGCGCGGATCGATGTCGCTGGTCAGCAGATGCGCGCTGTTGGCGTCCGTGCGCGCCATAATCAGCGTCGGCACTCCCAGCACATCCGCCGCGAGTCGCGCGGCAACCAACTTCTGTATGGCTTCCGTAGTCGAGACCAGAACCTTTCCGCCCAGGTGTCCGCACTTCTTCGCCGAAGAGAGCTGATCTTCGAAGTGGACGCAGGCTGCTCCAGCTTCGATCATGGCCTTCATCAGTTCGAAAGCGTTCAGGTTGCCGCCAAATCCCGCTTCGGCGTCAGCCACGATGGGTGCGAACCAGTAGGTGTCGTCTTGCCCTTCGGCGTGATGAATCTGGTCGGCGCGAGTCAGCGCCTGATTCAGCTTACGGACCAGGCTCGGAACGCTATTCGCTGGATAGAGGCTCTGGTCGGGATACATCTGGCCGGCATCATTGGCGTCGGCGGCGACTTGCCAGCCGCTCATGTAGATGGCTTTGAGCCCGGCTTTCACCTGCTGGATCGCCTGATTGCCAGTCATGGCTCCGAGCGCCGGAACGTAGGACTCAGTGTGGAGTAGGTTCCACAAGCGCTCTGCGCCAAGGCGCGCCAGAGTGTGTTCCACATGGATGGAGCCGCGCAGGCGTTCTACCTCTTTAGGCGTGTAGGGCCGGGTAATACCCTCCCATCGCGGATTCCCTTCCCAGTCAGTTTGCAGGTTCGTTGCTTTGCCATTCGTTGCCATAGTCTCTTTTTTCCTTAATCGCTATTTGCGTCTTTCTAGGTCGGGGATCAACTCCTAAATTGGATCAAACTCCTCGTTGCGAATCATGGATTCGCTTAAGCGGCGTGCCTCGCGAAACGTCTCCGGTGTGCCAATGTCTGCGCGCGACGGATTCGCCAGCAATTTCTCAAGCTCCTCATCAAATAGTTGCGTGATAAGTTCTGGAGTGTGCGGAACTGCGCGGCCGGATTCGTCGACCACCGGCGCCTGGGCAGTATGCCGCATGCGCTGCGCGATCATCAGCCGGTAAATGCGGTCGGTGGCCAGATCTTCCATATAGCCGTCGAGCAAGCTCGCGCCCCGGCCGTTCAGCACGCCATTGCGATAACGAATCACGGTGCGAATCGCGGCCCGTGTGCCATCAAGCGTCCGCTTCCCGACTCCCTTGGGGGTAGGTCGCAAATCCGGATAGCGTTCGGCATGCGCGCGCCGCGCCTGCAACTGATTGGGAAACGGGAACTGCTCAAGCGCGATCTTGTTTTGATCGGGATGGCCGGTCCAGGCACCGTCCATCAGACAATCGGCTTCGTTCTTCTTGTCTTTTTCCAGTGACGCCAGCGCTCGGGCGTTGAGCTCCGCGTCTTCGCGGCTGGGATATAGGGCTGTCATGCCTCCGATCGCCAGCACCCCGCGCTTGTGGCAAATTTCAGGAAGAAGCTCTCGCAGATTCTGGAAAAACGGAACATCGTGCGGAATCGTATTGCGATCGGGGAGAACCCAGTCGGGATCGTTCAGATTGAAGTGAATCAGGCTGGCCATGTAGTCCCAGCGGCCCAGATTTAATCCCACGATGTGTTCTCGCAAATTGAAGAGGAATTCTTCGGCTTGGAAAGCCATAGGGTGGGACTCCACCAAGGCCATGCACTTGATATAGTCCCTGGGCCAGCCACGGGCTTCCGCAATCGCCTGGAAAACGTCGCGCCACCATAGAGCTTCCTCGGCGGATTCGGACTTCGGTATGTAGAAAGAAAGAGGATGCTTGAGGTCGCCAGGATCCACACGGAACGCAACACTGGCCACATCAAATAACGAAGCGGGGGTTAACTCATCCCCGAAAATGCCGCCCTGATGAAGGTGCAGCCCGCGAGCTCGCACCCAGATGACAGTCTTGCTCGGATTGATTCCAGCGACTTTGTCCCGCTTTTTGTCGAAATAAGTCAGATTGCCGCGCAAGGCGGAGAGGATGTTCTCGACGCCAAGACGCTGATGGTCCCATTCATTGACGGTGGAGTCTTCGAGGTCGAGCATGACGCCGGGCGCGCCGGAATTCAACATCTTCACCACCAACTCTGCGTCGTCCGCGGGGCCGGTCATTTGATTGCGCTGGTCTTGGCACCATTCGGGTAGATTGACTCTCCATCCGTTACGCACAGCGTGAGCGGGATATTGATGAGTCGGCTTGCTTCCCTGTAGAGAGTCGGCCAGGACGCGCCTGCGTTCTTGAAGCAGTGCCTGTTGCCTGGGTGCGAATTGTTGATGCAACGGGGTGAGCAAATCGAGGAAACCGGACGGCAGGTCGTGCTTGGGGTCAAATCCGCCGGATGGTCGGTTGGTATGAAATCCACCCACGGAAAGCTCTTCGGTTACCGGACTGCCCATGATTCCCCCCGACAATTCAATTTAGTGCCGTTTCTGGCCAACGCTCAGATGGGGAAAGTAGGCAAAAGGTAGCCTTGTAGCGAGCTGGCCCTACATCGATACCGTATTCCCCGAGTTACTGGCTTAACTGCTGAACCCCGGGCCCACTCAGGAGGAGGTGGTTGTGCGGCATCAAGGCCAACAGAAAGCACGAAAAACCCACATCTGGAGCCCGATTCTGGTTCAGATCCAGAGCGCAGTCAAACGCAACCTTTGAATCGGTCTGATAAATATTTGTGATCGATTGCGCCGTCTGTGATAATAAATGTTTTTACTTGGGATAAATGCGGCCGAGGAGGCTCATGGAAATCGACCAGGTAGAGACGTTTTTGGCGGTTGCCACTTTCGGAGGTTTTCATCGCGCGGCGGAAGCGTTGCGCATCAGCCAGCCCGCAGTGAGTGCCCGCATTAAAGCGCTGGAAGAATCTCTGGGAGTTCGGCTGTTTTCCCGATCGCGCGGAGGACTCATCGTCTCGGACGCCGGACGAACCTTCCGCCCTCATGCTGAACAGCTCTTGAAAACCGCTGCACTGGCACGCCAAGCCGTCCACGAATTGCTGCCGGCGAGCGCAAGCCCTCTGCAGATTGCCGCCGCGCTCTCCATCTCCGTTTATTTCTTGCCGGATGTGTTGAAACAATTTCAGCGTACTCATCCGAACGTCATCATCACCATTCGCCCGGGACATTCCAAAGAAGTCCTGGAGATGGTGTTGAACGAAGAAGCCGAGATCGGGCTGGCACGTTCGCTGCAACATCCGGAAGTTGAGACGATCAGTTTGCGCGACGACCCGCTTCTGCTCGTCACCCATCCCACGCGTGGCCCGACCCATACCAAGCGGCTGCGGCTACAACAGGTCGCGACCCTGCCGTTGATTTTCTACGAACGCGGATCGAGCGACTGGACGCTTACTCATGGTTTGTTTCGATCGGCAGGACTGGTTCCAAATGTCGCGCTGGAAGTCGACTCGATTGAAACCGCGAAAAGAATGGTGGAGCGGGGACTTGGTATGTCTTTCCTGCCACAGATGGCTGTGGGAAGAGAAATTCGCTTGCGCAAACTCTCGACGTTGAAAGTCGTCGACGCCGAACCGCTTCGCCGTAGTCTTGACGTTGTGCATCCGCGACGTCGTCCTTTACGTGCCGAGGCGCGCGCGTTTCTGCAGATGGTGCGTGATGCAGCGAATGCAGTGCAAACTTCACCACTGAACCACAACAAACGAAGACGCAAGTGATTTTGTGTAAGCAGTCGTCGGGCCGATGCGTGCGACCGCTTTTCCTCTCACGTCCACAGTCCGTCCTACATCTCCACAAAATCTACACAGGCAAATCCGATTTAGCGGTTGCGCTAAGTTCTTCCATCAGGCACCTTCAAATGCGCACCCCTAAAGCTCATGGCCTCTGCTGCGGAAAGTTTCCGAAGAAATCCACTTCTCGAGTGGTTTCCCTTCTACGTTCACCGATTGGTCGGTGACGTACGCTACAGGGCCCTGAAAGATTTTCAGCAAGCTTGGTATTTGAACCTGCTGTTTGCCGCATGGGTTTCAGAACGTCCAGGGTATTTGCCAGACGACGGGCAGTTGTGGCGCCTCGCGAATGCGCGGACCCGGCAATTCTTCGAGAAAGAAGGAGAGCCGGTACTGCACATGTTCGAGCGTGAGGGCACGACCACTGACGGTGCTGTCTGGATCTATCATCGAACGTTGCTGCAGATCTATGACGACCAGGCGCTCAAATTCCACAAGAGAAAGCGTAAATCCTCAAAATCCACAGATGATGGAATGACTTCTTATCTTGATTTTGAAGGTACACTTAAGAAACCAAGTGCTAGAGAACAACAGTGCGCGCGCCATCCTGAGTCGGGCCTCACGCAATGGGGAACTTGCTGGGACTGTTATGCCGAAAAATATAGCGCCGGTTGAAGTGTGTCCGCAGTGCGGTGGCACCGGATGGAAAACGGTTGTCTCAGAAAATGAGAGAAAAGTTGCGCGTTGCGATTGCTTCCTTCTGGCACAGTCTGGGCGATTACTCGATTCTTCCGCTATTCCGACCCGCTACGCTGCTTGCGAGTTTGCTTCTTATCAGACGGAGAACAGCACTGCGCTGGGAGCGGCGAAGATTACAGTCGAGAATTGGGCGAATCAATTTCCTCTTGATCGAACAGGTCTCCTACTAGTAGGTCCGAGTGGCGTGGGGAAAACCCATCTCGGGGTCGCTGCATTGCGACTCCTGATGAAGAAGGGCGTACACGGTCTTTTCTGTGACTACCGCGAACTGCTAAAGCGGATCCAGAATTCCTACAATGCTTCGGTTCAAGCGACGGAGTTAGAAGTGCTGCGGCCAGTTTTTGAAAGCGAAGTGTTATTGCTCGATGATCTCGGAGCGGTGAAGCCGTCGGAATGGGTTTGGGATACGGTGAGTCTGATCCTGAATAATCGCTACAACGACAATCGGACGACGATCATCACGACTAATTTCTTGGACGGTCCGGCTCGCAACGCAGGTGTCGGAGGCGCGCAGGCCGCTGGCCGCGAAGAAACTCTCGGCGATCGCATAGGAGAGCGAATGCGTTCACGCTTGTTTGAGATGTGCCGCCTAGTCCAGGTTCATGGAAAAGATTACCGGCAGAAGTTTCGCGGCGCCAGTTCCAGATGACTTACCTTTCCAATCATTGATCCCTGGTCAGCAACATCTCTGTGTTCCTCTGTGCCCCCAGTGGTTTAGTTCCAAACTAGAATAAGAAGGTGCTTTCCATTCGGCTCGAGTTCGCGCCCTCGCGTGATTCCGAACTCTTCGCCGCCATCCCCGACGCACCGGCAGTTTTTCTGCTGCGCGGAAGCGATCCGCAGTCCGAGCCATACGTTACCAAAACCGCCAACCTGCGCCGCCGCCTCCAGCGCCTGTTAGGAACCCCTACCGAGCACAGCAAGCGACTCAATCTGCGCGAGCGTGTGCAGACGGTCGAGTTCACGCCAACCGGATCGGACTTCGAATCGGGTTTTCTGCTTTACCAACTGCTCCGTCAGGAATTCCCTAAGACTTACCCTGCCCGGTTGCGACTACGTCCCGCGCCGGTGGTGAAACTGCATTTGCAAAATCCCTATCCCCGCGCTTCGGTCACGACCCGCATCGGGCGCCTGGAAGGCGGCTCGCTCTATTACGGCCCGTTCCCTTCTCGTGCCGCCGCGGAGAAGTTCTGCAATGACTCTTTAGACGCATTCAAGATGCGGCGGTGCGTTGACGACCTCAATCCCGATCCCGCCTTTCCCGGCTGCATTTATTCGGAGATGAAGATGTGTCTGGCACCCTGCTTCAAGGGATGCACAGACGAGGATTATCAATCCGAGGTGGCGCGGGTCCGATCTTACTTTGATTCGGGAGGCCATTCGCTGGTCCGCGAAATCTCTGAGCAGCGCGATCAAGCCTCGGCGGATCTGGAATTCGAAAAAGCAGCGGACCTCCATGCCCGGATCGACAAACTCAAACCGGTACTGGCCCAGTTGCCGGAAATCGTTCGACGGCTCGATCAGTTGGTAGCCATCATGGTGCAGCCGAGTAGCACTCCGGGCTGCGTCACATTTTTTCGGATCGATGGAGGCTGCATCGCTGGTCCTGCCACATTCGCGATTCGGGCGGTAGAACTCACCAAATCGCAATCGATGGAATCCCGCATCCAGGAGGCGCTCTCGGCCATTTCGGTCGCTCCGTCGCATTCCGCCACGGAGCGTATGGAGCATCTCGCAATTCTCAGGCGCTGGTTTTACCGCGGCACCCGGACCGGGGAGATTTTTTTGGCCGACCGCAAGGGCGAGTTGCCATTTCGTCGCATCGTAAGAGGAGTTTCGCGCGTCTATCATGGAGAGCGGCCCGAACCGGAACTGGAGTCTCGCGTGGGAAGCGCGATTCCGGCTGCACCGGACGTTCCCGCTGCTGGAAGCACAGATATAGGAGAGAACCAGTGACCGATTCGCACGATCAGAGTCTTCGACGCCATTTACTCGAATTGCTGGAGGGGGGAGGCGCGCACGCCAAATTTGACGATGCTATCGACGGAATTCCCGAGAATTTGCGCGGCAAGAAACCGCATGGCTTCCCCCATTCCGCATGGATGATCCTGGAGCACCTCCGCATCGCGCAGCACGACATCCTTGAATTCAGCCGGACGAAGAAACACACTTCACCTCCGTGGCCGGAAGGATATTGGCCTGACAAGGAAACTCCGCCGAGTGCCGCCGCGTGGCGCGAAAGCATTCGGGAATTTCGCGCGGACCTGAAGGCGATGGAGGAGTTGGTGCAGGATCCGCAAACTGACCTGTATGCAAAGATCCCTTGGGGAGACGGCCAGACAATTCTTCGGGAGGCCCTGCTAGTAGCGGATCACAACGCCTATCACACCGCCCAGCTTGTGGACATCAGAAGACTGCTGGGAGCGTGGAAAGAGTAGCGTAACTTCTAAACCTCAGAGCCGGTTCTTTGCCAGAGGCGAGTCTCTCTGCGGATTCTTGACTCTGTGGGGAAGGCGCTTCGCTTGCGAAACACTACCCTCACTCCATCCCTCCAGCGTTCGTCAATGGCCGCCAGTATCCAGTCGATCCCTGGAGAGACATACCGCAGCAATGTGTCGGTCGCTGGATGGATACGAAGCGCCGGCGCAACCAAAAGTAGCAGGGGCTTTTCCTGGCTCAAGACTCGCCCGGGAAAATACCCGAAGCGCTGAAATTCTCCCCGCTCCTGATGCCAGGCCACCCGCGACCAGTAATCGAGGCCTTGCAAAGGCAAGTGAATGTCCTCGTCGGCTTTTAACTCGACCACCGCGAGCCGCCCTTCGCGCGTGACCGCGAGGACGTCAATCATGGCGCGGTCCGAGGCCGAAAATGCCGGGACCTGTGAGTAAGCGCAACCGGAATCGAGCTGATCATCGATCGCATTGACGTTCTTGATCACCAGCGACTCAAGCCAGCGCTCGGGATGCATTCGCCACAGGGGATGATCGTGTGGGCCGTCGGCATGACGGACCTCACCCACCGAGCAAACCAGCAAGCGGAACTCGGCAGCATTTTTCTCCGACAGAACATGTTCTTCCGCTCCCAAGCCAAATACCAGTTCCGTGCCAGTGCGGAAGTTGGTCGCACCTTGTGCAATGCGGGCTCGTGCGAATTCCAGGCCGCGGCAGCGGAAGGCAATCTCAGCCGGGGAGAGTACCGCCAGTTCGGCCTCGCTCATAATTTCTCGCACTGCGGCGATTTCAGCCGCGAAGCGGACGTGGGTGGCGGCTTGGTCGGCCGAGTGAACCAGCCGCGTCGCAATATTTCCGCGGTCCGCGAGATCCAGCTCGCGCAAGTTGTCTTCCCTCTCGTCCAGTTCGTACAGCATCCACTTCGCGGCCTCACAATTCAGGTGAGCCATGCGCTCTCGAACCAGCGCGGATTTTCCGCGAGGCACGAACAACTGGAGACCTTCTACAACCATCTTCCCAGACTGCGCTTTCCGGCAGGCATCGAGCCACAGAATTCCGAAGGTGAGGGCGGCGTCGATCGAGCCTTGCGTCTCCTGGTGATTCACTCCGAGGATGGCAAATCCACTCTGTCCGCGACGCATCAATCCCCGCGAGTAGATTGGTCCAAACGATCTCTCGAGATCGATCGAAGTGCTCAGTGAAACCGTCTTGAAGCCGGGGAAGCGGCGCAGCAAAACGCGCTGAAGAATTCGTTGGTAGGCAAGCCTGGCAGCTCGCTTGGCAGTAGGCGTCCGCCGGTCGCGTTCGCGGCAGATTTCCAGTTTGCTGGCGCGGGCCGCGCCGAGTTTGTGCACCTGTAAACGGAGTACGTCGTTCTTTACTTCGGCGTCCAGAATCCGGCGCACAACATTGCGTTCCGCCGACCAGAGTTGCAACAGGCATTTGTTGTGTTCCCCGGAAACGGAGTACTTGGATTCCGCCAGATCAAAGATGACAGCCCCATCCTCAATAATCACGGCGTCGCGGGCCGATAAAAGGAACTGTTGCAGCGTTTTGACCAGACTCTCCGGAGTCACTCCAGGATTGTTCCAAGCCACCCCGTCTGCGTCTGTGATCAGTGACCAACGTACCCCCGGCCCGCCTCTAAATCGTTTCTCTATGGGATAATAGAAAGACCCTCCGGAGTCGTTCCGAATTCAAAGGCATCTAATCAGCGTGGATAAAAATCGGTTTTTTTTCGAGCATTATGGCCTTGCCGAGCGCGACCTGGAGCGCTATTTGGCTGCGGCCCTGTCCGCGGGCGGCGATTACGCCGACCTTTATTTTGAGTATCTTTCCTCGACTTCGCTGATGGTGGATGAGTCCATGGTGAAGTCAGCTTCGCAAGGAATCTCGGCCGGGTGCGGAGTCCGCGTGATTTCAGGAGAGCGCACGGGCTACGCCTACACCGACGATCTTTCACCGGAGAGGATCCTGCATGCCGCGCGTACCGCTGCTCTGATCGCGAGTGGCCCGGCAAAGACGCCGGCTGTCGGATTCCAGGAGAAAGAAGCGCGCAGCCTGTATCCGATCGCTTTGCCTTCGGTTGACGCCGAAATTTCCGCCAAAGTTGAACTGGTGATGCGCGCGGATAAGGCTGCCCGCGCGGCTGATCCGCGGATTAAAGAAGTGCGCGCCAGCTACTCCGATGAACTGCGCAATATTCTAGTGGTCGGTTCCGATGGAACGTTCGCCGAAGATTCGCAGCCTCTGGCTCGCCTGAATGTTGGTTGTATCGCCAAGACCGAGGGGAATTCGGCTCGCGGAGGTTCGGGCGGTGGTGGCCGCGTTGCGCTCGACTTCTTTTTCGGAGAGAAAACTCCCGAGTTCTTCGCCAAGGAGGCCGCACGCCAGGCGATTCTCCAACTCGATGCTCGCGAAGCTCCGGCGGGAGAAATGGAAGTCGTGCTCGGTCCCGGCTGGCCTGGCGTTTTGCTGCATGAGGCCGTGGGACACGGACTGGAAGCGGACTTCAATCGCAAGCACACCTCCGCCTTTGCAGGACTGCTTGGCAAGCGCGTAGCCAGCGAAAAGTGCACCATCGTTGACAACGGAACCCTGCCTTGGCGGCGTGGATCGCTCAATGTCGACGACGAGGGCAACCATCCGCAGAACACAATGTTGATTGAAAAAGGAATTTTGAAGGGATATCTCAGCGACAAGCTTTCCGCCAAGCTCATGGGCATGGCGAATACCGGCAATGGACGCCGCGAAAGCTATGAGCACATTCCCATGCCGCGCATGACGAACACTTACATGCTGGCGGGACAAGACGATCCGCAAGACATTATTCGCTCGGTGAAGCGCGGAATTTACGCGGTAAACTTCGGCGGCGGCCAGGTCGACATCACCAACGGCAAGTTCGTATTCGGCGCGTCGGAAGCGTATCTGATCGAAGACGGCCAGGTGACTGCGCCAATCAAAGGCGCAACTCTGATCGGCAACGGACCCGATGTGCTGACTCGGGTGTCGATGGTCGGCAACGATCTGAAACTCGACGAAGGCGTCGGTACCTGCGGTAAAGACGGGCAATCAGTGCCGGTGGGCGTAGGCATCCCAACTGTGAAAATCGATCGTCTGACTGTGGGCGGCACCGCCAAGAAAGAAGTCGGCGGGTTTATGCAGTAGAGGCGTCCTTCGTTTGGCGCGCAAGTACGCGGGAGCCATCGCACAGCCAGCGAATTGTCATACAGGAAAATGAATACAAGGCGTCATAGCAGCCGCACCGCCACCCCTTGCGCCTTGAGCAGCTGCACCGCCTTCGCGTCGAACGACACAAAGGTATCCGCCCCGAGCCATTGCCCCTCGTGGGCGATGACACCGTCGGCGAAATCTCCGCCTGCATCGAGCATTGCCAGTCCCGCCTCGATTGCGGGGCGGTTCGCTTCGACGTTTATGGCACCGAGCAACTCGCGCATTGTAGCGGCAATCTCAGTAGGGCTGAACCCATAGACTCGTCGCAGGACCCACACAAATTCGCACAGACACGATGTGCCCACGGCGATCGTCTCCGCTTTGATCAGCGTTTTGGCGGCTATCTCGGCCTGCTTCGGGTCGTCGCGCACAACCGCCCGAACCAGGACGTTGGTGTCGACGGTGATCTTCATTTTCGTCCGGACCAGTTCTTGTGAGACTTGCCCACCCTGGACGCGTCTGTGCCTGCCCATCCGGCTGCTGCGGCTTCGTTCATTTCTTCAATGGTGGCGATTTTCTTCGTCTTGCCCGCTAGCATCCCGATGAAACTCTCAATTCTGCCGCCCGCCCGGGCCGCCCGGATTACGCCCCGGCCGTCGGGCAGCAGGTCGAGCTGGATCTTCTCCCCGGGTTTGATTCCGAGATGTTCCATCACCTTCTTGCGAAATGTGACTTGCCCTCTGGCGGTCACCGTTAAGGTAGACATAGCCGCCTCCTGTGATGTTAATTATAAGGAAGAATTGCATTACTTTCAAGGCGATTGTTTTGGGCAATGGGAGCCACAGGAAAACCTGCCCTCGAAATTCTTCCCGCTCCTCCGCGCCTCGCCGCGCCGTGATAGATTCGAATTAGGCAATGACAACAACGGAAACAACTCGCATCCAGCAATCCACCGCCGATCTCAAAGACTTAGCGCAGGACATCGTGCGCCGAGCCATGGCAGGAGGCGCGACCGCTGCCGAGTGCGTTGTCCGCGAGGGAGACGAGTTCTCTACCCTCGTCCGCCTCGGCCAGGTGGAGACCCTCAAAGAATCAGGATCAAAATCCATTGGCATGCGCGTTTTCCACGGCAAACGCGCCGCCAGCACCTACTCCAGCGATTTTTCTTCAGTCGGGCTCGACCGCATGGTCAAGTCCGCTCTCGATCTCGCCAAGATTACTTCCGAAGATCCGTTCAGTGGCATTCCTGAAGCTTCGCAGCTCGGTTCGATTTCTGGAGATCTCGATCTTTACTCTGCCGACGTTTATTCCCTGCCGGGAGAAGAGCGCATTAGTTACGCACGTCGCGCGGAGAAGGCTGCGCTCGATTACGATCCCCGCATCAAGAATTCAGAAGGCGGTTCGTTCGACGCGGCTACCGGCCACAAAGTTCTGGCAAACTCTAACGGATTCGTTGGCGAGTACCGGCGCTCGTACTGCTCGATAGCGGCAATTCCAATTGCTCAGTCGGAAGACGGCGCCATGCAGCGCGATTACTGGTTTTCAGTGGCCCGCAGTCTGAGCCGCTTGGAATCGCCCGAGTCTGTCGGCAAAACCGCTGCCCAGCGCACCATTCGGCGTCTTGGAGCCAAGAAGGTGAAGACGGCGCAGGTTCCTGTCGTGTTCGATCCTATGGTTTCCGCCTCGATCATCGATCATATTTTCGAGGGCGTGAATGGTGACTCTGTCTATCGCGGCGCGTCATTCCTTGCCGGAAAGCTCGGACAGAAGATTGCCGGCGATCGTGTCAATGTCATCGACGACGGCACCATCCCCGGCGGCTTCGGTACCAGCCCTTTCGACGGTGAAGGCGTGCCCACGCGTCGTACCGTCGTGGTTGAGAACGGCGTGCTGAAATCATATCTGCTGAATACTTATACGGCGAAAAAGCTCGGTCTGCAGACGACTGGCAATGCCGCGCGCGGATTGGCGGGAACCCCAGGCATCGGCCCGGGCAACTACTTCTTAGAGCCGGGCGCGAAGACTCCGCAGCAATTGATCTCCGAAATTAAAGATGGCCTCTATGTCACGGAATTCCTCGGTCACGGCGCGAACCTGGTCACCGGAGACTATTCGCGTGGCGCCTCCGGAATGTGGATCTCCGGCGGAGAGTTGGCCTTTCCGGTCGAAGAAATCACCGTTGCCGGCAATCTGAAAGAGATGTTCTTCAACATCACGGAAATTGCCAACGATCTGATTTTCCGCGGTGCCATCGCTTGTCCCACGATACGGATTGATGGGTTGACAGTGGGTGGAGAATAAAAGGTGTTCCCGCTCTGAGCTTGTTAATCAGGCTCAGATTGCCATCTTTTACGCTTTCGATGGGTCAGGAACATGGGCTTGAAGTTTACCCTAACTTCGGCGTCATGCTAAACGGCTGTCCTCTCTTCACGACGGCCGGAGCCAGAATATAATCAAATTCCATGGGCGGCTTCATTGAACAACCGGCACTGAGCCAGCAGCCGGAAGAATCCAATCTGCGACCGATTCTGGTTGCGGTAGCGTTGGTTGTGGTGCTCATTTCCGCTCTGATCCTGATCTCCTACGGCACCAGGAAGGCGCCAGCGGCGCCCCATCCCTATGCTGCCAATATCCAGCTGTCGAATTTGAAGATGAGCACCGCCGAGAACTTCGTCGGATCAAGCGTCACCTACATCGATGGCACTGTCACTAACGCCGGCAATCAGACCGTAACTCACGCCGTAGTTCATGTGATCTTCAAAAACTCCATGGACCAAGTCGCGCAGGCGGAAGACGTTCCCCTGCTGGTGTTGCAGACTGGCGGTCCCTATGCGGACACAGTCGACCTGCACACCTTGCCGCTGGCTCCCGCGCAAGCCAGACAATTCCGGCTGACTTTCGAGCACGTCACCGCCGACTGGAATCAAGCCTATCCTGATGTGCAAGTCATGAGCGTGACCCTGAAGTAGCAATAACCATCCACCGCCGGGATCGCCGAGAAATGCGGGAGAAATTATTGCTTCTTCTCTTTAAGTTCTTCTTTGCGATCTTCGCGCGCTCGGCGGTAAGTACCATTCGTTTGGAGCGGCTACAATATCGCTATGTCTGAAACCAAGCCTTTCCGGCTCACCGAGTCGGTAAAGGCCGCGGGTTGAGCTTCTAAGCTAAGTCCGGCGGTGCTGGACTCGGTGCTTGGGAAATTAGCCCGGCAACACGACCCCAATGTGCTAGTCGGCTTCGATCACGCCGACGACGCCGGAGTGTATCAACTCACGCCCACGACGGCGCTGGTGCAGACAGTCGATTTTTTTACCCCCATCGTTGACGACCCGTACGTCTTCGGCCAGATTGCGGCCACCAATGCCTTGAGCGACGTTTACGCCATGGGCGGAAAGCCCCTGACTTCGCTGGCGATGGTGTGCTTTCCCGAGAAAGGCGACATCGCGATTCTGGAGCGCATTCTGGCCGGCGGCTTGTCGAAGATGATGGAAGCAGGATGCACAGTAATTGGTGGCCATAGCATCCGCGACGAGGAAACGAAGTTCGGATACTCCGTGACCGGCGTGATCGATCCGGCACGCGTGTTAGCTAACGGCGGCGCGCAGCCCGGAGATCGCTTGCTGTTCACCAAGTCGCTGGGCACCGGAGTGATTTCTACAGCAATCAAGAAAGGAACCGCAAAGCAAGCCTGGATCGACGCCGCCGTAGCCTCAATGACCACGTTGAACAAGAAAGCCGCCGAGATCATCACGCGTCAAGTAGATACAGGTCCTGGACTGCCTCCCTCTGCGCGCCTTTCGCAGGGAGGAAATGGAGACGACGACCAACGGCCGAAGACCGACGACGTTTCTCCCGTTCATTCCCTCACCGACGTCACTGGTTTCGGCATGATCGGGCACGCGCGCGAGATGGCGCTCGCCTCGAATGTCGCGCTGCGCCTCTGTGCCAGCCGGATTCCGCTGCTCGACGGCGCTCTCGATTGCATCCGCGCCGGATACATCCCCGGCGGGCTGAAAGCGAACCGCGAATTCGCCGAATGCCTGGTCGAGTATGAAGATGGAATTCCCGAGGAAATCAAGACGATCCTCTTTGACCCGCAAACCGCGGGAGGTTTGCTGATTGCGGTTGCGCCCGATCATGCGGGCGGACTGAAGCGGGCGTTAGTCTCGGCGGGTGTTCCGGCGGTCGAAATCGGTGAAGTGTTGCCCGCCGGGAAACCGACGATACAAGTTAGCCGCTAATTCCCCAAAATCGACCACATCTGCGCCAGATGATGGTCGTCGTGCTCTGCGACGAAATAGAGATGGTCCACCAGCCGCATCGGAGTCTTCAACCGGGGGTGTAACGCAGTTTGTCCAAAAGCTTCCGGGTCGAATTCCGCCAAGCGATTTACAAGATTGAACCTGGCTTTGCGAAACTCAGCCAGAATCCACGAAATTGAGCGCCCGTTGTAATTAGCCTGATCAGTCTTTGTGTTGTTGAGATCGGTTGCTGCCAGTTCGCTCGCTCCGGTGGTGTACTGCTCGGCCCGCGTCCTCCACAAATCTTCCAAATCCAGCAGGTGTCCGGCATGTTCCTGAATCGACCACTTTCCGCCCGGTTTTCGTGCTAAAAGATCCGGGGGAACGCCCCGCAGCAACTCCTCCGTACGAACCGGTGTTCCCCGTAGACGTATGCAAAGATCTGGATAAAGCTCTGTCGGGAAGGTGAATTCAAACTTCCTGTCAAACCATCGGGCTACTTGGCTCATGGATTTTGCTTAGTCCCTCCCTACCCTGGCGCGCATCTATCAAACGTTGGATTTGATCCAGCCCTGATTTGCCACGCTTCTAATTATTTGCAAGGAATAAAGGGAGTCACTCATGAAAACTCGCAAGCTCGGACGCGCTCACCTCACGGTTTCTGCCCTTGGATTGGGCTGCATGGGAATGTCGGAGTTCTATGCCGGCCGTGATGACCAGGAATCCATTGCCACCATCCACCGCGCGCTCGAACTGGGAATCAATTTTCTCGATACTGCCGACGTTTACGGGCCTTACAAGAACGAAGAATTAGTCGGCGAGGCGATCCAGGGCCACAAGCGCGACCAGATCGTGCTCGCGACCAAGTTCGGCATTGTGCGTGATCCAGCCAATCCGGATGTGCGTGGAGTAAGCGGAAAGCCTGACTATGTCCGTAAGTCCTGCGAGGCCAGCCTGCGCCGACTCCGCGTAAGTTATATCGATCTGTACTACCAGCATCGCGTCGATCCGGATACGCCTATCGAGGAAACGGTTGGTGCGATGGCAGAGCTGGTAAAAGAAGGCAAAATCCGCTACGTCGGCTTGTCGGAGGCAAGTTCGCAGACGCTTCGCCGGGCGATGAAGGTCCATCCCATCACAGCGCTCCAGACCGAGTATTCCCTGTGGACCCGCGATCCTGAGGACGACATTCTGTCGACCTGCCGCGAGTTAAACATCGGATTTGTGGCTTACAGTCCCCTGGGTCGAGGATTCCTGACTGGCCAGTTCAGGAGCTTTGAAGACTTCGCGCCAGACGACTATCGGCGCAACTCTCCGCGCTTTCAGGGCGAGAACTTCAACAAGAATCTCGAGCTGGTCAAGAAGGTTCAGGAAATCGCGCACGAGAAGCAGTGCACGCCCGCGCAACTGGCTCTGGCATGGGTACTCGCCCAAGGCGAAGACATTGTGCCGATCCCGGGCACGAAACGCCGGAAATACTTGGAGGAGAATGTCGGCGCTCTGGATGTGCAGCTGATGCCCGAAGATGTGCGTCGAATCGAGGAGGTCTTTCCCCAGGGGGCCGCCTCGGGTCAGCGCTATAACGAAACCATGATCGCGCTCGTAAACGGCTAATTCTTGCTCGGCCGCAGCCGAGAGACGGGTAGCTGCGTCTCTACAGACCGGTTGGCAACGTCCGCCGCATTCGTGCATGTACCCGGCGGCGGGTGGGCCATGTCCGCCGGGCATCTGTTCCAGCCTTTGTATCCCGTCGTACGCTTCTGCCAGTTCCGATCCAACCCGTCGTCTTGAGACGGGCCTCCCTCGCTTGGAATCAAGGAGCCTACATGAGTACAAGCGCAGGTGTGGCAACGGCACAATCCGCCGATCGTGTCGCTCAGGAAAATCAGCAGATCGCAGTTTCGCGCATGGTGGCGCTGGGCCGCGTCCGCTCGGGGGCCAAGTGGTTCTACTGGATTGCCGCCCTTTCCATGATCAATTCCCTGGTGGTGATCTCCGGGGGCAGCTTTCATTTTGTCGTCGGACTAGGGATTACCTCCGTCGTTGACGCGATGGCGAAGAGAGCCGGCAGCGCCGGCAGCATCCTCGACCTGATCATCAATGGCTTCGTTGCCGGCGTGTTCGTGCTCTTCGGGCACTTCGCGGCCAAGGCGCAGAAGTGGGCCTTTGTTGTCGGAATGGGCTTATACGCGCTGGATGGGCTGCTGCTGCTCGGAGCAAAAGACTATTTGAGCGTTGGTTTCCACGCCTACGCCCTATTCGCGATCTATCGGGGAATGTCGGCAGCCGACTAAGATACGATTGTGGCGACGGTGGCCCACTCAAAATCGGGCCCCATCGTACAAGAACAAGGTCACCGCAAAAACTAAGGGCGGCCACTTGGGGCCGCCCTTTTAACTCGAAACCCGAACTGTCCTATGCCCTGGCCGGACTCTCGCCACCTTTTGCAATTCCAGGGCGTCCCGGCTCCGGCTTTAAGACCTGCTGCACACCTTCATCAGGCTTCGATGGAGGCGTGATCTTCGGCAGTTCTCTGCCTTCCATCAGCAGCTTGATTTCGTTGGCGTCTAGCACCTCACGCTCCAGCAGCGCCAGCGCGATCCGTTCCAACTGCTCATGTCCGTCGGCGATGATTGACTTCGCACTCTCGTAGCCTTGCCGGATAATGCGGCGAACTTCTTCGTCGATCTTGATCGCCGTGGCTTCGCTGTAATCGCGATGCTGGGCGATTTCGCGTCCCAGGAAAATCTGCTCCTCTTTCTTGCCGAAGGTCAGAGGTCCGAGGTCGCTCATACCGAATTCGCAAACCATTTTGCGAGCCAAGTCCGTAGCCCGCTCAATGTCGTTGCCGGCGCCGGTGCTCATCTGTTTAAGAAAGAGTTCCTCGGCAATGCGCCCGCCCATCATGATGGCGATCGTCGTCTCAAGATAATCCTTGGTGTAATTGTGCTTGTCGTCGATCGGCAACTGCATGGTGACGCCCAGCGCCATGCCGCGAGGGATGATCGTGACTTTGTGCAGAGGATCGGAGTTCGGCAAGGTTACGGCGACCAGCGCGTGTCCGGCTTCGTGATAGGCCGTGACCTTCTTTTCGTCTTCGGAAAGCAGAAGCGACTTGCGCTCCACTCCCATCAGGACTTTGTCTTTCGCGATCTCGAAGTCGTACATCAACACGGCTTTGCGATTCTGCCGCGCAGCGCCAAGCGCTGCTTCGTTGACCATATTGGCTAAATCAGCTCCGGAGAATCCCGGTGTGCCGCGAGCCAAAACCATGAGATCGACATCGTCGGCCAAAGGAATCTTGCGGGTATGCACGCGAAGGATTTCTTCACGGCCGCGAACGTCAGGACGGTTGACCACCACGCGGCGATCGAAACGTCCGGGACGGAGCAGCGCCGGATCGAGTACATCCGGACGGTTGGTAGCGGCCATCAGGATGACGCCTTCGTTCGATTCGAAGCCGTCCATCTCGACCAGCAACTGGTTCAAAGTCTGCTCGCGCTCATCGTGACCGCCGCCAAGACCTGCTCCGCGATGACGTCCGACCGCGTCGATTTCGTCAATGAAGATGATGCAAGGCGCATTCTTCTTACCCTGCTCAAACAGATCGCGTACGCGGCTTGCGCCAACGCCTACGAACATCTCGACGAAGTCCGAACCGGAAATTGAGAAGAATGGAACGTTCGCCTCGCCGGCGACTGCCCGGGCCAAAAGAGTCTTGCCGGTTCCCGGAGGTCCGACCAGCAGCACGCCCTTGGGAATGCGTCCACCCAGCTTTTGGAACTTCTGAGCCTCACGCAAAAACTCGATTATCTCTTTGAGTTCTTCCTTTGCCTCATCCACACCGGCCACGTCCTTAAACGTGACCTTCTTCTGCTGCATGGAGAGCAAACGCGCCCGGCTCTTGCCGAACGAGAGCGCTTTGTTTCCGCCGGTCTGCATCTGGCGGATCATGAAGAACCACAACGCGGCCAACAGGATGAGCGGCGCGAAGTTGAGCAACCAGCTGGGCCAGCTTCCACTGTTGATGTCACGGAACTTCATCACTACGCCTTTGTCGCGCAGTGTCTTGATCATGTCCGGATAGTTGGCTGGCGCAATGGTGTGAAAAGTTGAGTTGTCGTTCTGGAGCTTACCCTGCACCTCGACGCCCGTAATCGTGACTTCCTTGACGTTTCCCTGGTCGACATCCGTCAAGAATTCCGAGAAGTTAATATCCTTCTCTTTTTGCCCAGCCCCGCCGGCCTTTACCACCTGCCAAAGCAGGAAGGCGGAGAGCACGATCACCAGCCAAAAAACTACCGTCTTAACTGTTGAATTCACCTAAGAGACTCCTGAAAAAGTAGCGCCTCTCCAACGCATGTACCGGGGGCTCCACCAGCTGATTAGATGCCCGCCACAAGGTAAGGTCGAAGTATTTGCCAGCCTTTGCCATTCTAACCCTTCTTGTGGAAAAAGGGACGGCGATCTTCTTATGACTTAAGTCATGAGTTCACTTCAGCTTGCGACCGCCAGATAGGGCAGATTCCGGTGCGTCTGCTCGGGTGATCCCAGGCCGTATCCGAAGAGAAAGGCTTCGTCCACGAGGAAGCCGAAATAATCCGGCTGCAGCTGGACACGGCGCGCCGCCTGGCGATCCAGCAGCGTAGCGACCTTGACCGAGGCTGCGCCTCGGGCTTTCAGATCACTGACCAGGAACTCGGTCGTGATTCCAGAATGGACCAGCCCCTCGATCATGAGTACGTGCTGGCCTCGGATGTCGGCATCATGGCTGAAGAAGATTTCCAGACATCCGGCAGGGTTGCCGGCGCCTCGGGTGTATCTGGGCTTGATGAACTGGCAGGTCACCGGGACTTCGAGCGTCCTGACCAGATCGGCCATGAAAATGAAGCCATTCTCCAGCAAGGCCAGGGCGTGAATGGTCTTGCCCTTATAGTCGTCCGAAATTTGCCGGGACATCTCGCGGATCCGTTTCTGGATCTGCTCGGCGGATATTAGAGTACGAAACTGCTCAGCTTTCGCAGTTTGAGTCATCGTGGCGCGCGACCTCAGTTACTCTGATTTGACAGTCATTTTACTCTTCCATCGTCGAATTCGGTCGTCCTTCGGATCGGCAAAGGAATCTCGCGAATCAGAACAGCATACTCGTTTGGCCGAGGCTGCAGCTCCGCAGGAGTTCGAAAGCCGCGAACCCAGACCACATTTTCTCCGCTGACCAACACCGGCCAAAGCTTCCGCGCAGCACCGGTGATGTGTTTATCGGCCAGCAATTCTTTGATTTTCTTTGGTTCCTTGGTATGCGATGGCCAAAATCGATCTCCTGGGCGCCAGTTCCGGACCAACAATCCGCTCACGATTGAGCCCCGACTTAGCAAGCAGTCCGGATCATAAGTTGCTGCGGGCGCGGGGTCGAGGAGATTGGCTTCAAGACGCAAGCCGGCCTCGGGAACCTCGGCACAACCCGGAACAGGCAACAGCCGCTCGTAGTCGGACGCGACTTCATCTTCTTCTGACGGAGGCACAAATCTCAAATATTTTTGGTCCCTGACAACGGTCCAACCACCTGGCAGATTCGCCGTTGTTGCGCCGCCAACTGCAAGCCGCAAAATCTCTTCGACATGCCGGAACTCAAGACTAAGCCCCAAGGATTCTGCGGCCGCTCGCACGATTCGTCGCTGGATTGCCGGAAGCTCGGGAAGCTGGCGCTTGAGCTCTCCGGAGGTTTCAATCCCATCTTTCTCGTCCCTGGAGTATCTCCGCCAGAAGTTCGGCAAAAGCTGCGAAAGTTCGCGATCCCAATAAATTTCTTCGTCTCGCGCAATTTCGGCCGTCTCTGCTAGTGCCTCGCGCACTGCCGGATTGAGGTTTCGCTCAAGCCGGGGAAGGATTCCGTGGCGAACCCGGTTGCGTGCGTGACGCAAGTCCCGATTGCTCTGATCCTCCCTCCAGGATTGGCTTAGGCCGGCAAGATACTGTTCCAAGTCCCGGCGTCGCGTTCCCAGCAGCGGTCGAATAATCGCTTTCGACCCCGGCTGGGGAGCGGCATCTTTCTCGCCCGGTGAAATGTCGTTTGACTGATTGTTGACCGGCAGATTGGGGTAGATTCCAGCCAGACCACGATTCCCCGCGCCACGTACAATCCGCAACAGAACGGTTTCTGCCTGATCGTCGAGTGTGTGCGCGGTTGCTACCGCCTTCAGTGCCTGCTCGAAAAGGACCTCACCGAAAAACTGATAGCGCACTTCGCGCCCAGCCGTCTCCAGGCTCAGATGACGTTCCGCGGCGTAGGCTTTCACATTCGTACGCTGGCTGTGAAACTCTAAGCCATGAGTTTTAGCGAGGTCACTAACGAAGCGCTCATCTTCATCAGACTCCACACCACGCAGGCCATGATTCAAATGAACGACTGAAAGGACGATTCCGACCTCACCACGCAGGTCGAGGAGCAAACGTAGCAACGCTACCGAATCGAGTCCGCCTGAAACAGCGACCCCTACGCGATCTCCGGCGCCGATCAGCTCGTGCTTGCGGACGTACTCGAGCACCGATTGGGGCAGACTTTGCACACGGACATGTTACATCGGGGAGCCCTGAGTGGCCCGGGCAGGGATGTTCTAAAACGGCATTCGCAGGACCAATGTTTAACGACTTAGCCTTACTCCAGCATTCGGTTTATTTCCGCATACGAAATGGCTCCGTCAAACGCACCGTATGTTCCGGATGTCTTCAGTTCTTCAGACATTCTTCGCAGCAATCCCAGCGTCGATCGCATGGGCCCCGATCCAAGACTCGCCCGTGCCACGCCCAGTTTTTCCAATTCAGGGATCGGCGGCGATCCTGGCCCAGCCAGAATATTCAGCGGACACTGAACATCTTTAACTAGCTGCGCAATCGTCGCCGGATCTGTAAGCCCTGGAACGAAAACGCAATCCGCGCCGGCGTCGCGATAGGCCATGAGGCGCTTGACCGCCTCGAAATATCGCAGCTCTGGAGCCCCAACTTCCGCCAGATATACATCCGTGCGCGCATTCAGCACCAAAAGCGTTCCCGATTTCAGCGCCGCTTCACGCACGGCTTTGATTCTTTCGAGTTGGAGATTCAAATCGATGAGAGGGTTCTTCGGATCGTTGGTCGCATCCTCCAGATTCAACCCCACCGCTCCAGCCTCGACCGCTGCCAGCGCGGTTCGGGCCGCATCTTGAGGCAAATCGCCGTAACCAGCCTCCAAATCCGCTGTGACCGGAACTTTCACGGCGCGGGCGATCCTGGTGACGCGGGCCAGCATCTCCTCGCGCGAGATCTTCTGCCCGTCGGGATATCCCAGCGAAAAGGCAATTCCCGCACTGGTCGTGGCGATTGCTCCGAACCCCGCCTCTTCGAAGACGCGAGCACTGGCAACATCCCAGGCATTGGGAAGCACGAGAATCTTCCCACTCCGATGCATGACGCGGAAATCGTTTGCTTTTTGTGTATTCATGGAAGTCACAGCATTCAACCATTAGCGCTCAGCTGCCAGACCGAATGCCGAGTCTTGACTGCTGATCACTTCGTTCCCGCTTTCTTCATCCTTTCAACAAACTTTCCTGTATTTACGACCGCTCTTCCCACGGTGCCTCGACCGATCTCCTGTACGTCGTCTTGCGCCGTCACTCGTACCGTGTAGAAGCGGCCATCAAACGATTCCAGCACCGCCTCGGCTTTGATGTGAGCCCCGATCCCGCTGGCCGCTCTGTGCTCAATATTGATCGCCGTCCCTACTGTAATCTCATCTCCTTCACAGTACGGATGAAGCGCGAGAAAAGCCGCAGTCTCCATCAGGCGAATCATGTCCGGAGTGGAATAGACGGGCGGCAACTGCGGATGGTGCGCCGTCAGCGTGTGCTTGAACTCGGCGGTCTCCTCCGCCGTCGCTCGTGCACCGATTGGAATGGGCTTCGTCATGATTTTCCAGCAAACACAAAGAGCCAATGATTCTACCGAATCACCGGCTCCAATTCCTTCGTGAACCTTCGTGCACTTTGTGGTTAGGTTTTTGGCCGGAGCCTACGCTGCAGCCTTGGAGGTCCGCCGCGCCTCGATCCCATCCAGCGCCCGCCACAAAGCCTTCGCTGCCTTCTCTCCAGCAGCCAGCGCCTTTTCCTGCAACTCAGGATTTCCCTCCACTCGCTTCCCCAATTGCTGTTTCCACACCTGAGAATGGAAAACATCCGCCGTGGTGTGCAAGGTGAAGTAGGTTGTGGTGCGCTCGTCGGCTCCGTACACTTCCCGCAAACCGCGAGCCTTCTCTTTCGCTACCCGCGGCACTTGCGATTCGTAAGCGTAAAAGGCAGCCAGAGCTTCTTCGGGCGTTCCTTCGCCAGCCACCTGATGAAAGAAACCGGTCAGCTCGCGCACTTCCTTTAGCGGACGGCGGCCACCAATGTTGCGTGGCGATCCCATGCCTTCCGCGAAATCCAGCCACAGCTCAGCGTGGGCGGGCGAAGGCTCTCCAAAAGCGTCCTCGGTTCCCTTTTCGTCGGACATGTTGGCCAGCACCGCACGGCGCATTTCGCCTTCATCCAGGCGAATGCCCAGCTCCGCCAAATAGGTCGGAAACGCTTCTACGTGGTGATAGTAATCCTGCGCGTACTCGCGCAGATCGTCGCGCGTCAGTTCGCCTGCAGCCCATGCCTTATAGAAAGGATGGCAAAGCAGATCGTACTTCGCGATGCGAGCATCCAGTTGCTCGAAAAATTCCTTGTTTGTCATGAGTTCTCCCTTACGTTGTACCAATCAATATACGAGTGACGAACGAAGGTGGCAACCGGAGGATTGTTGAATTCCGCTTTTGGAATTAGACGGTTGTTTTTCTGCAGTTTTCGGATGAACCTCGCCATCGGAGTTCGATAATGAACAGGTGCGCCGCTGTGACTGGGTACTCTTCTTAGTCGCGGTTTCTGCCGTCTCGCTCGGGGTCACCCAAGAGAGGGACTCGCCGGTTCCCGATGAAGTCCGCTTCAAGAGCGGGTACATCAACCCAGTTCCCAAACCCTCCAATTTCACTTCCGCCATGCTCTGGGGAATCGCCATCGCAGACACGCGTATTCCCGGCTATGAACATGCGCGGATCCAGATTGCCTCCACCCAGCTTTCTTGCCGGGTCGACGGCAGAGAAGTAATCCTGAACCAAGATGATGGCAAGGTTCACGGCGGCCTGTACATCCGCAAGCCATGGTTTCAGGGGAACCTCTCCGAGCCGATGCCGTTGAATTATGAGTCGAACAACGCCGTACTCCTTGTGGGCGAGCGTCCCCACCGCATCTGGCATTTTTGGGCGGCGTCGCCGCGTGCTCTGATTCCTCCCGGGAAATTGGATGGCTGCAGGGTTCAAGCGCGAGTCAGGATTTCTCGCGGAGCCCTGCTGCAAATGGGAATGGATTACTGGCGCGATCCGACCGTCCCCTTCGGCTCCGGTGGCAACAATCATGAAGCCGGGGCAAGCCCTTGGTACTTCCCTTCCGATCAATGGCAGGAAGCGGTATTCACCGACGTTCCGCCTCCGAATCTGCTTCGTGAACCTTAGTGCCCTTTGTGGTGAAGATTTTCGCAGTGTCCCCCAAGAATAATCCCAGAGTCACCCAAGTTGCTAGAATAGAAGCATTGGCAGTGGGGCCGATCTGGCGTAATGCAATTCACAGAACAATACGACGTAGTCGTGGTTGGCGCTGGCCACGCAGGCTGCGAAGTTGAGCCGTTTAGCGGGCGTGAGCGAAGCGGGAGCCCGCTGGCGAAATCCCGAAACGCAGTGAGGGACCTGGCCGAGTGGGAATGATGCAATACACGGAGCGATACGACGTCGTGGTGGTTGGCGCTGGCCACGCAGGCTGCGAGGCCGCCATGGCTGCCGCGCGCATGGGCCTGAAGACCGCGCTCTACACGCTCAACGTCGACCTCATCGCGCAGATGTCCTGTAACCCGGCGATCGGCGGGATTGCCAAGGGACACCTCGTGCGCGAAGTTGATGCCTTGGGCGGCATCATGGGCGAAATCACCGACGCGGTCGGCATCCAGTTTCGACTTCTGAACACTTCTCGTGGTCCCGCCGTCTGGTCGCCGCGCGCGCAGTGCGACAAACAAGCCTATCGGCTGAAGATGCGCGAGGTGCTGGAGTCGCAACCGAATCTGAAGATCAAGCAGGCGGAAGTAGCGGATTTGATTCTGGAGGGCTCTCAGTTTTCAGCTGTCAGCTCTCAGCCAGGCAATACGTCGTCGGTCATCAGTCATCAGTCGTCAGCAGAAGCGGATGCATCAGTGCTTTCGACTGACGGCCAACGACCAACGGCCAGCGACGGTCCTCGCATCTGTCGCGGCATCCGTCTTCGCGACGGGCGCACCGTAGGGGCTGCCGCCGTCATCATCACGACCGGGACATTTCTCAACGGTCTCATTCATTGCGGTGAGCAGCAATATCCCGCCGGACGTTCCGGGGAGCCGAATGCCATCCTGTTGGGTGAAGCGCTGAAACAGCTCGGACTTCGCGGTTGTCGTCTCAAAACCGGTACGCCGCCGCGTCTCGATGGCCGCACGATCGACTGGTCGCAGTTTCAGCTGCAGCCCGGCGATGAAGATCCCACGCCGTTCAGCTTCCGCACCAAGCGTGTCGCGCATCACGATTCGCAAGTGCCCTGCTACATTGCGTGGACGACGGAAGAAACGCATCGCATCATTCGCGAAAATGTTCATCGCTCGCCCATGTACAGCGGACAGATTCAGTCCATTGGACCGCGCTATTGCCCATCGATCGAAGACAAGATCGTCAAGTTCCCTGACAAGACCACGCACCAGCTTTTTCTCGAGCCTGAAGGGCTGAACACCCACGAGATCTACGTCAATGGCATGAGCACGTCGCTGCCGGTCGAGGTTCAAATGGCGATTCTCAAGACCATTCCCGGCCTCGAATCCGCCGAGATGCTGCGTCCCGGCTACGCCATCGAGTACGACTCCATCGATCCCACCGAACTCGAGCGCACGCTCGAGACCAAGAAGATCAAGGGACTGTTCCTCGGTGGACAAATTAACGGCACCAGCGGCTACGAAGAAGCCGCATGCCAGGGATTGATGGCTGGCATTAACGCTGCGCTCAAAGTGAAGAACCAGCCGCCGCTGATTCTCGATCGCACCGAGGCTTACACCGCGATCCTGATCGATGACCTGATCTCCAAGGGCACCAATGAGCCCTATCGCATGTTTACCTCACGCGCCGAGTTCCGTCTGCATCTTCGCATCGACAATGCCGACCGGCGCCTCACGCCACACGGCCGCCGCATCGGTCTGATTAACGATGAAGCCTGGGCCGATTTTGAAGCCAAACAAGTGAGACTCAACGGGGCAAAGCGGCTGTTGGAGAAAACCAAACTCACTGCGGCGATGCTCGAAAAAATGCAGGTCTGTCATCCCGAGCGGAGTGAGGCGAAGCCGAACGAAGTCGAGGACCCTGCTGTCTCTGAGAATGCGGAAGATCTGAGTAGCCAACCACAAATCGCCAGCGATCGAAGACTGAAGACCGAAGACCTTTCCTCCGCCCTTGGCCAGCCGCTCGCACAGTTACTCAAACGTCCCGAAGTCACTATCGACCAACTGGCACCCATCTTGCGAGAAGTGTCTCCGGAGTTTTTCTCCCAGAATTCTTCCGTGCCCCCCGAGTCCTCTGTGGTTGGCTTGTCCTCTGCAGCCCGCAATGAACTGAAGTCCATCGAAACTGAGATTAAATACGAAGGCTATCTGCTCCAGCAACAGCGAGCCATTGAGCGGCTGAAGAAGTCCGAGCAGCACACCATCCCCGACTGGTTCGACTACCGCTCGGTCAGCGGCCTCTCCCGCGAGATGCAGGAAACGCTTCTCAAAATCCGCCCCCGCACCCTCGGCCACGCTTCGCGAATTCCTGGAGTCACTCCCGCCGCCGTCTCGCTAGTCCACGTCTACATCGAGATTCAAGGCAAACGCCGCGAACAAGCAGCGGCGCTCTAGCCGGACCGCTCGGCCCGTCAGGTTCGAGTCCGAAAACGACCAATCCACCGCCGCAGTTTGTATTACTCTCTACGAATCAACGAGAACAGCTGGCGGTTATGTCTTCCTCTTTCTATGCAACCATCGATAGCCCGCTCGGCCCTCTACTACTCGTAGCCGACGGCGATAGCCTCCGGCGCATTCACTTCGTCAACGGCCGACATCCCGCCCAGCCCGATCCGGTCTGGAAACAGGATCCAGCCCCGCTGAAAGAACCCCTCCGCCAGTTGAATGCTTACTTCGCGGGCGACTTGGAGAACTTTGATCTGCCCCTTGCCCCTGAAGGGACAACTTTTCAGCAGCAGGTATGGAAGCAGCTCTGCGATATTCCTTACGGAGAGACGATTTCCTACGGCGAGCTGGCCCGCCGAATCGGCAACCCTAATGCCTCTCGCGCCGTCGGACTGGCCAATGGGTCAAATCCAATCCCCATCATCATTCCCTGCCATCGTGTGATCGGCAGCAACGGGAAACTCACTGGCTACGGCGGCGGTCTGCCAATCAAAGAGAAGCTGCTGGCGTTGGAACAGCGCCAACTTAAGCTGCTTTGAGTCCGGCTGACAGTCGGCTCCCCTTTCAGTTACCATAACGGTCAAAGATGTGGCATCGACCGTCCCATCCATTCGGACTCAAACCATGAAGAGAACCCAGCTGATTTTCTCTGCTTTGCTCTTGGTGACTTCGCTCGCCTTCGCTCAAGAGCCGGTGAACCCCGTCCTTCGGCCGCCCAAAGGCGCTCAGATCGCCATTGTGACTTTCGAAGACCTCGAATGCCCCGATTGCCGCCGGGCCACGCCGCTTCTTGAAGAAGCTGCCAAAACCTACAAGATTCCGCTGGTGTTCCACGACTTTCCGCTGCCGTTCCACCAATGGTCGTTTGACGCCGCCGTGATCGCGCGCTATTTCGACTCGCACTCCAAGCAGCTGGGCACCCAATATCGCGACTACATCTTTGAGCACCAGCCCGAGATCACAAAAGACAACCTGCGGTCTTATTCCGAAAAATTTGCTGCGGATCACAAGGTGAGTTTGCCTTTCGTGGTCGATCCCCAAGGCAAATTTACTAAGGAGGTCACGGAGGATCGCGACCTGGGCAACGAGATCAAAATCGGCCATACCCCCACGATTTATGTGGTCAGCAATAAGACACAGGGCAAGCCATTTGTGGAAGTGGTAGACCGGACACAGCTGTATCAGTTGATCGACGCCATGAAGGCGGAATAAGCGCGACCCATCGAAGGCCGCGAATCAGAACTCCGGACTTTCTCCGCTATCGGAGCTACCCATTGACCCTCAAGCAAGCCCGAGAGGCGGCCCGCCGCTGGATCATCGACGAGGCTAGCCGCTTCCCCGGATTTCGCGGCGCCTATACTGCTGGCTCGAGCAACTGGCTTCCCGACGATGCCGAATTCACGAGCGCCTCGGATCTCGACATCATGGTGGTCCTCGCCGACGGCAGACAAGCTGGCCGCCGCCGCAAGTTCATCTATCGTGACGCGCTTCTCGAAGTGTCTCATCTGGCGCATAGTCAACTTCAGTCGCTCGATCAGGTACTGAGCGACTACCATCTTGCTCCGAGCTTGAGCACGACAAAAGTCCTGGTCGATCCTCTCGGGCATCTAACGCCGCTCGTGGCGGCCGTTTCGCGCGGCTATGGCAAGCGAACTTGGGTACGTCGGCGTTGCGCCAACGCCAGGGATAAAGTTCTCGGACATCTCCGTTCGATCAGCGAGCAAGCGTTTCTTCATGATCAGGTGACCGCGTGCCTTTTCGCGGCTGGCATCACAACTCACATCCTGCTGGTGGCGGGCCTGGAAAATCCCACAGTTCGCACCCGCTATGTAACCGTACGCAGGCTCCTGGCAGGCTACGGGCATGCGGAGTTTCACGAGACGTTGTTAGATCTGCTGGGGTCGGCACGATTGACCCAAGAACGAGTGTCGCAGCACCTTGGCACGCTGGCCGAAATCTTCGACACGGCGAAGCGAGTCATCAAAACGCCGTTTCCATTCGCATCGGACATCAGCGATTGCGCCCGGCCAATTGTGATCGATGGCAGTGCGGACTTGATCTCGCGAAGTCTTCATCGCGAGGCGATGTTCTGGATCGCCGTCACTCACTCCAGATGTCAGAAGGTTCTAACCGAAGATGAGCCTGAAGCGTTGACGCAGAGTTTCAGAGAAAGCTATCGGCAGATGCTGAACGACCTCGGCATTGCCAGCTCCGCGGAAATTCGGAGAGGCTGCGAAGAAATCGACCGCTCCCTCCCCGAAGTAAGCAATCTGGCGGATCGCATCATCGCAGCAAATCCTAAGGTCGAAGATGACTGATGCGCCGTGTGTCGATCAAGAAGCCCCTTTGCCGAGGACTCTTCTCCGTGACTCGCGTGCCCCGTGCAGATGTACCTACGCCGTTCGCGCTGGCTGTCCGCGCTCGAACGCGTGCTTGTCTTCCAGTTCCTTCAGCGCTGACCGCATATCGGATTCGAACTCTTCAGCCCTCGCCGACAGAGCCGGCGTTGGGGTAGCGCGATCGCCCTCTAACTTAATCAATCCCTGAGCCGCCAGTTTCTTGGCTGTCTCCAGAACTTGTTCCACCGTGGATTCTACGTACAAGGCCTCAGTCGGATCTCCCACCCACGCTGCCTCTCCGTCGAGTTTCGTCTGCCAGTAAACCTTGCGCAATAAAAGCAGCTCGATTTGATCATCGGTGCCTTTGCCGAATGCCCACTTGTTGCGTTTGAAGTCCCAATGTCGGCTGGAAAACTGCACCGGCACCAGCTTCCCGGACTTGAGAAATTCCAGCTGATGTTTGTCCACTTCTTTGCGCAGCGAATTGATGATGGGCGCCTCTAGATCCTTCGCCTCAAGCGACGGCACCACCTCATGCACGGTGGCCGAAAGGTTCACCGCCACCGGAGAATGGAGCCCAGCCCCGGTTTCGAGGACGACGTCGGCGTGGATGTAATGGAAGTCGGCCCCCGCAGTGGATTTGCGAAAAGGCCATTCCAGATTGAATGACAGGGGCAGTCCTGTCCGGGTGACATAGATGTTCTTTTTCATTTATTGGCGTAACACGCTTTGGGATGAACAATATACCTGAGGCATTTTATCGCGAACGGCACCTTCCCTGCTCGAAACACGGCGCACCCCGATCTGCGAAGCCCAGGGATAAAGCTCACGCGCGGGCTCGGAGCATCCCCACCGATGGTTTTGCGCCCCGCAGGGGAAAGAAGAATTTTCCGCGCCAAAAGCCGCCAGAACGCACATAATCAACCCTGAATTGAACCCGAAACCACCAGTTTGTCCCACCTGATACCTGCCCTGATTCTTTCGAAAGTTGATTCTCCCCGTAATCGATCCGCAAAAGAAAAGAGCGGCCGAGGCCGCCCTTGTTCCTTGGTACCAGGTTTTCGGTACGCTCTCCTAACGTCGTTATTTCCCTGCGCCGGCTCCTTTTGCCAACTTTCCGGCACCCGCCGGTATCAGGGACGCAATCTTCGCCACTACATCTTCGATGCTACGACCCGTATCGGTGTTGGCATCGACATAAGGATGCCGTTCGCCATCGGTGTGCATGACTAGGACTTTGGTATGAATATTGGTCTTTTTCACCATGTAAGGCAGGTGATGGCGGTCGTTTCGGGTCAGGGTTGGCCCAAGAACCACCAGATCGTACTCCGCCTTACGCAGAGCCTCTTCCACAGCCTTACGACCCACGACGGTCTCCACCTGGTGACCAGCCTGCTGGATCGACACCGACTGCGCGGCCAAAGTTTCCGGATCGGATTCGCTATAAAGGATCTTCAACGCTACTGCCGATTTCTCGATTTTTCCCATTGGATCAAAGCCAGCCTTTCCCTGCTGCTGCTTTGTCACGGTAACAATCGAAGGGCGGTTCGAGAACGTCACCGAAGGCCAATGCCTAAAGGGATATGATGGTTAAAACCCCTTTTATCACTGCCTTCTGTTGCACGTGGAAGTACAATACGGCGGTGAACTGTCAGGATGTTTCCCTGCGTTCCCACAAAACAACGAGCCTTGGGGAGGGTACGTTATGCGTCTTTTCGTCATTTGTGCCGCGCTGCTGAGTTTTCTGTTGCCTTGTACCATCGCCGTTGCTCAGGATTCGGACACCCAGACTGTCTCCTGTAATTTCGACGACGGCAACCAGATCAGCGTGCAATACAACGCGTCGGGCAAATCCAAAGAGGAACCGAAGAATGGCAAGGTGTGGGAGCCTGGCGGCGCACCCATGACGCTCTACACTCAGATTCCCGTGACCCTGAACAATGTAACCATCCCCATCGGCGCTTTCAGCATGTACGTCATCCCCAACAAGAAAGATTGGACGCTGATCGTCAACAAGAACGTCACTGCCGGAAGCAAATACGACGAGGGCCAGGACCTGGCGCGTGCGTCCATGGAGTTGGGAAATCTCAGCTCGCCGGTAAAGCCCATCTCGGTCGTGCTGGCTCACATGGGACAAAAAGTGTGCAGCATCCGGCTTTACTACGGGATGGTTGGAGTTGTAACCGAGTTTAACGAGAAGTAAATCACTTCAGCCTCGCCGCAATCTCCTTCACCAGACTAGCGTCCGTGATCTGGTAACGATCCTCGGGAGGATGCAGCGCTCCTCCAAATGTCACCTCAGGATTGGCGTGTGTGGATGGATCGTTGGCGGTTCTCCACGCGGTCAGATGAACTTGCTGGCATCCTGTCTTCTCGGCGATCTCCCGCACTTGATAAGGTTGGATCCCGCCGCCCGGCAAGATTTCGATACGGTCCCCGGCACGTTCAACAAGTTTCCGAATCAACTCCGCGCCTTGTGGAGCGCTGTCTTTCTGGCCACTGGTTAGCACGCGCCTAACTCCCATATCAATGAGCTGCTCCAAAGCTTCCAACGGGTCAGGTGTGACGTCGAATGCCCGGTGAAAAACCGCCTGCTTTGTGCCGATGAGCTTACGAATTCTCTGCGACCGCTCAGTGTCGACCTTTCCATTGGCTTGAAGAACTCCGAAAACGATTCCATCGGCTCCACTCTGCAGCGCCGACTCCGTGTCTCGTTCCATCGTCGACATTTCTGCCTCGGTGTAGCAAAATCCTCCACCTCGCGGACGCACCATGACTATCACCGGAATCTTCAGCCGTTGCTTCGCCTCTTGAATGGTTCCGATAGAGGGCGTCAGCCCGCCCAGAAAAAGCGCCGAACAAAGTTCAACCCGGTCCGCCCCGCCTTTTTCCGATTCGATCGCATCATCGATAGAGCCACAACAGATTTCCAGAAGAATTTTCGGCATCGCAAAGAATTTACCAGACTCGAAGCATTTCCTCTGTGCATCCCCTATGTTCTCTGTGGTCAAATCTTGGGGTAGAGTAGCGAAGCATGCGTCATTTGCTATTAATCCTGCTGGCGGCGACGACTCTCTATGCGCAATCGGCGCAACCCTCCAACACCACCGAAAATCTCCGCGGCATCAGCGTTGTCTCCGAAAAAATCGCCTGGGCCAGCGGAACTCACGGCACTTACCTGCGTACGACAGACGGCGGACATACCTGGCAACCGAAGCGGGTCCCTGACGCCGAAGCTCTCGACTTCCGCGATGTCGAAGCGTTCAACGAAAACCTCGCGTACCTGCTGGCTGCTGGTCCCGGAGACCAGTCCGGCATCTACAAAACTTCCGACGCCGGTAAAACATGGTCGCTGCAATTTACCAACGGTAATCCCAAAGGCTTCTTCGATTGCATGGCGTTCTGGGACGAGAACCATGGCATCGCGGTCGGCGATCCTATTCCCGATAAGTCCGGCACCCCTCGATTCGAATTAATTCGAACCGACGATGGCGGCGTCCACTGGATCGCGCTCCCTCCCGAAGCCACGCCGGCCGCGATCGACGGCGAAGGCGCGTTCGCCGCCAGTGGCACATGTATCGCCATCCAAGGTAAGACGAATGTCTGGTTCGCCACCGGAGGGAAAACCGCCCGCGTCTTTCGCTCCAAAGATCGGGGCGAGACGTGGTCTGTCTCCGACACGCCGATTACCCACGGACCCGCGTCGGCGGGAATCTTTTCCATCGCCTTCAAAGATGGCAAACATGGTGTCATCGCGGGCGGGGATTACAAAGAACCGGCAAAATCCGGTCCGAACCTAGCCTTCACCAGGAACGGCGGCCGCACCTGGAAGCTTTCGAACATCGCTCCGCAGGCATACTTTTCGGCGGTAGCCTTTAATAAGGGGCGTCACCTTCTGTTTGCCACTGGAACTGCTCTCACCATCGAAATCCGAGGGGCGTGGGCCAGCAAGCTCGGCGAGCAGAATCTGAATGCGCTGGGCATCTCGCCGGGTGGTCTCGCCATAGCCGTTGGACCGAAAGGCGCGATCATTGATCTCTCCGCAAAAGTCTCGAAGTAATCCGCCATCCGAGGACTGACACGTAAAATCCGTCGAACAAGCCCGGCCACCAGGCAAGACACAGCAATCGTCGATCAGATTTTACAAGCCGTTGACAACCGGAACAAATCCGCAAATTAGCTTTGCGGCGCGGGAATTGGGCGGCCCGCAAACCCAAATCGGTGCACTTCAAGTGAAGATTGCTTCACAGCTTGCGAATTGGCGAGGTAAGCATAGAATGGTGCCGTTTTTTGAAGTTAATGAAGTTAGTACGGAGATTGCGGAGGAACATATTATGCAGGATCGTCTTGCGGTGCTTGGAAGAAGCGCAGTCCTGGTTTTGTGCTTGGCTCTGTGCGCGGGCGGGTTGAGCGTATCCGCGAGTGCCAAGGCGCACTATCAGACATTCGATGTCCAGAACGCGATGCAAACCACCGGCGGCAGCATCAACAACAATGGCTATATCGCCGGTTGGTATATGGACGCCGCCAAGAAGAATCACGGGATTCTACGCGCGCCCGATGGGACCATCACGACCTTTAACGTCGCCGGCGCGACCGACACCTTCGGCAACAGTATCAACAGCAAGAACGTCATCACGGGGGAGTGGTTCGCGTTTTATGAGCACGGTTATGTCCGGGCAGCCGACGGAACGATCACGACGTTTGATGTGCCGAGCTCAACCATGACCGAACCCCTATCCATCAACGCCAAGGGTGTGATTGTGGGCATCTATGCTGACCAGACTGAGGCATTTCACGGGTTCCTGCGTTCGGCCAAGGGCAAGTTTACGACCTTCAATGTTCCGAACACGACGCAGACCATGCCGCAATTCATTAACAACAAGGGAGTGGTCACAGGCTATGCCGAGGAGGGCTCCCAGTCTAATACCCACGGCTTCGTGCGGGCGGCGAATGGGAAGATTACAACCTTCGATGCGCCGGGTTCGACGCGAACCCAGCCTCAGGGTATCAACAATCTGGGCGTCATCACCGGCACCTATGTAGATGCCAACGGCGTGTTTCATGGCTTTGTACGCGCCGCCGATGGAACCATCACCACCTTCGACCCCAAAGGATCGCAGGGTACGCAAGCCTACGTGGTCAACGACAAGGGTGAGATCACTGGTGGTTACCTGGACGGCAACGGCCTCGACTACATCGGGTTTGTGCGCTCCCCGGCCGGCAAAATCACGACTTTCGCTCCTCACAAATCGGGGTGGGTGCTGGAACTCGGCATCAATAACCATGGTGCGATCACCGGAGGCTATGGTCCAAGCTATAACAATGGTGTCCAGCACGGCTTCCTGCTAACAAACTAGCCGATAGCCAAACCAGGCCTTTCGCAGGAGCGGACGCATTTTTGGGATGCGTCCGCTTCCTCCAAGAAGCCAGGGACGATCCTGGCCGGTGGCCCCGTTCAGGCTTGCTTTCGACGGGATACCGCGTTGAGTGAGGTATCCCAACCGATCCACTCAGTGAATTTCAATACGTCGCTTCAAATCCCTGATAAGTGGTCTGTCCCGTGGCTGTAAAAAATCCCGCCACTGCTTTCTTGTCATTGATCCCCGCGGGGCGCGTGTAGTCTGGCCCCTTGGGATCGTTGAACTTGTAATACTTGCCACCCGTCAGCAGCGCACCATGGTAGTTGCCACTCGAGTCCAGCCAGGAGAAGATAATGTCCCCTGCGGTATTGATGGAGTGCGGAATGCTTTGCGCTGCGCCCGGGACGTTGATCGTCTTATACTTTTTTCCGTTGTACAGCGCGCCTTCGTAAATCCCGCTGGTGTCCGTCCAAAACAAGCTGATGGAACCCTTGTTGTTGATGCCCCAGGCGCCCGTCAATGTGGCCTTGGGTACATCCAGCGTGGTGTACTTCGTGCCTTTGCGGAGCCACCCGTGTTCCACGCTGCTTGAATCCAGGTAGAAGCCAACGATGTCTCCGCTGTCGTTGATACCCAGGGCGTAGGAACCGTTCCCCGCTGGACCGACATCCGTGAACTTTCCTTTTTTATACGAGAACCCCTGCGGCAACCCGCTGGAATTCAGGTAATAACCCACGATCGTTCCCTTGGAATTCATGTTGTAGCAAAACGTTCCGCTGGTCGCGTTGGGATCGTCGATCTTGTTCGCTTTCCCGCTCGCGAACAGCAAGCCATGCACCGTGCCGGCGCTGTCGGTGAAAGCCCCCAACATGGCCCCAGAATTCGCGATTCCGAATATCTGCGTCTGTTGCGCGTTCTTTACGTTGATGCTCTTGAACTTGAAGGTTAATTTCGGCGCATCTTGCGCTACGACCGCCAATGCCATTCCGAAAATCGTGGCGACCAATTTAAGGCTCGACCTGCACTTGTTCATTGCCAGCTCCTGTACAAACCCTTGTTCCGGCGGACGATTCCGCCCGCCGGCTAATAGCCGTTCTCAGCACGCTCAGTAGGTCGCCTGGAATCCCTTCGTCACACCTGTCTTGTCCACAAAGGCTCCGACCACTACGCTCTTGTCGTTGATTCCGTATCCGAAGGTTCGCGTGCTCTTGGGAACCGCGAATTTGTAGTACTTGCCACCGTGCAGTAGCGCACCGCCATAGTTCTCGCTGTCGTCCTCCCACGAATAAACGACGTCGTTTTTTGAACTGATGCCGCCGGCATCCGAGTTCTCTTCGTTCGGAATGTCGATGGTCTTGAATTTCTTTCCGTTGTAGAGAGACGATTCGCCGTTTCCTGAGGAATCAATCCAAACCAGCGTGAGCGTTCCTGCATTGTTGATTCCCCCGCCCAAAGTTGCGGTCGCACCCGGCACATCGATTGTCTTGAATTTGCTGCCGTCGAACGTAAACCCATGGGAACCTGCGGAGTCGCCGAAGTTCCCCGCGATCACTCCTGAATCATTAATCCCGATTGCCTGCGATCCCGTCGAACCCGGCGGATTAATGTCCGTAAACTTCCCGCCTTTGTACAAGAACGCCTGCGCCACATGATTAGTGGTGGCATAGTAGCCTACAATCGCTCCTGACTTGTTGATCCCAAAACAGTAAGTGTCGGTGCCATTCGGATCGTCTATCTTCTGAGCTTTGCCGCTGGCAAGTTCGAATCCGTGACGGACGAAGCTTCCATCCACATAAGACCCCACCATCACACCGGCATTATTGATTCCGAATACCGACGTGCTCTGCGCGCCCGAGATAGTGACGGTCTTGAATGTGAACTTTAACTTCGCAGGCTCGGCGCCTTGTGCCAGGAGCGTGAGTCCGCTTATTGCCGTCGCGACATACAGGAAGAACTTCGAAGTCTTCATAGTGAGCTCCAGAAAGATAAAGTTTGGCGGATGGTGATCCTGCGGTATAAGTAGGGACCCCAACCCCACAGAATTCTGCGGGAGAACTATATGCTACCCGCGCCGGAAGTCAAGAGTCTGGGCGTTCCGTACCACAAAAACGAAACCCCGGCCGAAGCCGGGGTTCGGGTTTCCCGCGCATTCTAATTTTCTACTGCACCGTCACGTTCACCGGGGCCGATGGAATCCCGTTAGCGACGACCACCAACGTGCTCTTGCCAGTCTCTATTTTCGAAGGGACATCGAAGTTGGTCGAAACCGTCTTCGTCCCCGTCGCCACTCCCATCGTGCTGTGATCGTGGGTCTTGGCATAGAACACGTGTCCCGACGCCGTGTTGGTGATGCGAACCAGCGGATAACTGGTGCCCATCTGCCCATCATCGCCGTAAGCCGCGCCGGCTCCGAGTCCGTTAAATTGCGTCCCGGAGATCTTGTAAGTGCTGCCGCCACTGATACTGCTGGGCGCAGTCTTGATGGTAGGCGCCCACGTTTTCTTGTAAGTTCCCTTTGCCGTGTACAGTTCGACGTCAATAGTCGCACCGTCGGCTACAGCAAAAAGAATCTGGCCAGTCGGCAACACCAGCATGCGGCCGTTGTACGAGGTGGCCCCTGGATTGTTGCTGGAAGGCGCTTTGGTGAACTTCTTCCCGTCGAACTCGTAAAAGGTCACCGGAGAATTGAAAACGCCTGGGCTCGTATCGCATAGAACGTTGCCATTCGGCAACACCGCCGCGGGAGCGTCAGCCATGTCATTGTTGTTGGGAAAATCCGGGCCTTGTACCCACTTGCCAGGCTGGTTCGGCTTGGCGGGCGGAGTGTAGATGGCCGTATGTCCCGCACCCGATCCATTAGCGCCCATCGCAAACACTGTGCCGTCGGGTCGCAACAACGCGGGTCCGGTTTCTTCCTCTGAGTTCAGGGCGAGCGACTGGATCGTGTTTCCGGCGCTGATCCACTTCCCTTTGTAATACTTCTCGGCATTAGGAGTTTGCTGAGTGTCGACTGTTAGAACCGTGCCATCTGGAAGCAACTCCCACCCTTCTTCCGCATAGGTGTCCTTCTTCCCCGGTCCTGTTGTCGTCCACTTCAGAGTTTTCTCATTGAACAGCACGGTGTCCACAGTGAAGTTCTGGCCCAGCATGAAAGTGCCGTTGGGCAACACGATCCCCGGAGAGTCTCCGATTTCCGCCCAACCGCTGGGCGGATCGACGTTCTTCCATTTATTCGTCTTGGGATCGTAGATCGCACCAAGGTTGGTTTCGTCCTGGCTGAGGAAGTTGTATTCGCCGCCTTCGACGATCACCTTGCCGTCCGCCAACACGGCGGAGGCAAAGTACAGCGGAGCGTAGCTCGAGGGCATCGAGCCCATCGCCGACCATGTGCCGTTGAGGTAGCTTCCGGTTTTGTCAGGAGTCAGACGCCACCAGTTCGGTGAGTTGTACTCGTGCATCATGACGGTTCCATCGGTGAGTTGAAGGGCGGTATCGGTCTGGAATGTCGGTTGATGTTTCAGCTTCTGCCACTTTTGAGCGTTGGCAAGTCCGGATGAGGCCGCAATGAGCAGAATTGCGGCAGGCAAAATGCGCCACAGCTTCATAATTTTCCCCACAAATGGTTGCTCTTTGATTTAAAGGCGGGAGCGAGAGCGGACCTTCAGCAACCCCAAGGCCACCGATGCTAATTGTCCCGCTGACAAATGTATAGAGAAAAGTTTCCTCATACCTTTGTTGGGTAGTTTGTCCGACCAAAGGCGGCTCAGTGCCTGGAGTTGCCTGGACATCTCCCACATTCCGCGATACATTTCTCTCCTAGCGACGCGCCAACCTCCCTGGCCCGCAGTCGTCGTTGCGCTCTTCGTCAAACATCATCAGGAGACTTATGCTGCGCAGCCAGGTTGTGCGAATTCTCACCTCCCTTGCCCTGACGACCACGATGACCTCCGCTCACGCGGCGACCAAAGAAAAAGTGCTACACGCCTTTAACGGCGCAAAGGATGGCGCGAATTCCTACGCTTCCCTCGTGCTCGACTCTGCCGGAAATCTCTACGGCACGACCCAGAAAGGTGGCGACCTCACCGTATGCGACGCGGCTGGGTGCGGGATTGTTTTCAAATTGACCCAAGGCTCAAACGGCAAGTGGAAGGAGACGGTGATTCATACCTTCTCGGGTGGAAGCGATGGAGCGTTTCCGTCGGCCGGCCTGATCTTTGACGCATCGGGCAACCTCTACGGCACCGCAGGACTGGGCGGAAACCTGTCAGCGAAACCATGTGTGGAATCCGGCTGTGGAGTTGTGTTCAAGCTTACCCCGACTTCGGGCGGACACTGGAAGGAAAGCGTGCTCCATGCCTTCAACGGCAACGATGGTGCGCAGCCTTTTGATCGTTTGATTTTCGATACCGCTGGGAATCTGTTCGGAACCACCGTCAGTGGAGGAGATGCTGCCGGACACGGCGTCGTCTTCGAACTCACGCCCGACGCAAAAGGTAAATGGAAGGAAACGGTCCTTCACCGCTTTACGGGAGGCAAGGATGGAGCACTTCCTTATGCAGGCGTGATTCTGGATAAGGCAGGGAACGTTTATGGCAGCACGTCCGGCGGTGGCAATCTGTCGGGCTGCGCCGGTTTCGGTTGCGGAGTCGTCTTCCGGTTGACGCGCGAATCGAGCGGCAAGTGGAAGGAGGCCGTGCTCCATGCCTTCGCGGGAGGTAAAGACGGAGCAAGCCCCTATGACTTGATCTCTGATTCCGCCGGCAATCTTTTCAGTACCACCAATTCCGGTGGGTCCGCTGGTAATGGCACCGCTTTCCAACTGTCGCGTTCTTCTGGCGGCAAATGGAAAAAGACGATCCTCCACAACTTCGGAAAACCCGGCGATGGAGGCGGGCCCGGGGCCGGCCTCATCCTGGACGCGGCTGGCGCCCTCTACGGCACAACCATTTACGGTGGTTCGAGCTGCGGCAGTGGCTGCGGCATCGTCTTCAAGCTGACAAGCGGTTCGAACGGGCAGTGGAAAGAGCGGATACTTTACAGTTTCCTCGGCGGAAATGACGGAGGCGCCCCCTCTGCTGATCTAATGATCGAACCGTCCGGCAATCTGTATGGCACCACGGCTGGCGGCGGATCGAGTAGTGCGGGCGTGGCCTTCGAAGTCAGTCAGTAGCCACAAATCATCGGCTTCAACCTACTTCTTGTCCGGTACGATGTCCGTGGCCGGCCAGTGTGAAGGCAGCGCGTTCAAATTGGCCGCAATCGATACCGGCCCATCGACCGGCTTCACATCCACATTGAATCCGTCCACTTCGACCAGAGGTTGATCTCCCTGCAAATCCTTGGTTGCCGTCTCAATGGACACCGTCGACGATTCTCCCGGCACCAGCGAAATATAGTTTTCCGAGTAGAAGACCGGCAAAACACGCTTCCCGCTGTTCTTTTGATGAAGTTGCATGTGCGAGAGGATAGCGACGTTACTCGTGTTGTTGTGCAGGGTTACGGTCACGATCGTTTTGTCGCCGTCAACGCGATAGCTGGCCTCGGCATCGAGCATGACGCGCGGGAGATCCATCAGGCCGTCATACTGATCTTGCGCCACATGCTGCCAGTAGAAATTCGTGGACAACAATTTCCCATTCGCGTCATTGAGATCGAGCTTGATGAAATAGAGCGGAGTGATGCGCGTGTTCACCTCGATCTGGGCCGCCTTAATCGTGCTGCTGCCAGGAACCTGCGCTACCGGATAATTCGTTTCCTCGTCCAGCGTGCCGTCAAATCGAAAGACGCGCAGTTTGACGTTTAGCCCAGTGAGCGCCTCCGGACGATTATTGACCACCTCAATGCCGCGATTCGATTCGTTGAACTGCACATGGATCGTTTCCGCGGCCTTTTTCACCGCGTACAAGGCGGCGTTAGGTTCGAGATCGTAATGGTAGAGCTGCCAAACGAAGCTGGGCTGTGCCGGATGACTCATCCAGGTAATGACACCGCTCGTCGCGGTGAACATTTGCGAATTTCGCCCTTCATACATGGCACGAAAAGCTTCGTAGGTTGCAAGCTGCCCCTTCTGGACGAAGTCAGCCAGGTTCCGAATGTGCCCGTAGCGCTCCGCGAGCGACGTTGGGAACTCGTTGCCGCGCTGCGCACCCGCCGCCATATCGTGCTGCGCCCAGTCGTCATTGATCGACTCCCAGTCTTTTTGCGGCATCATGCCCTGTATTGACTCGATCGTGGGAATCGAGACAGAACCAGTCTCTGTTTTAAAGCTTTCGTTCAACGCGTAAAAGAAGCGCGGCGACCGCCAGTAATAAGGCCCGTGCGATGAGACTCCGCGGCCGTCGGCCGAGTTCGATTGGTAGAGCCGCGTCGGATCAAGTTTGCTCATCAGCCCCTTCAAGGTGTCGTCCAGTTCCTTCGGCGGATAACCCTCGTTCCGCGCACACCACACCGCGATTGCCGGATGGTTGCGGTATCGAAGTACTTTGTCGGTGACGTTGGCAAGATAGGTTGGAATATCGGTTGGATCGGGTCCGTCGTTTGGGTTGGGTTGAAAGAACTCGTCCCACAACAGAATGCCGTACTTGTCGGCCATGTCGTAAAAGTCGGGATTGGTGCTTTGTCCCACCCAGTTGCGGATGATGTTCAAGTTCGCCAGCGCGTGCATGTGGAACTGCGCGTCGAGCCGTTCGCGCGTCACCCGTTTCAGTCCCTCGTCGAGACCCCAGTTACCGCCGCGTGCCATCACGCGAACGCCATTGACGGAAAGCGTGAGGTTCTCCGAGTCGGCAACCTGGTACTCGATCTTGCGAATGCCAAACTGTTGCGTGTTGGTGTCCGAGGAAGATTTCGGCCCCAGGTCGAAGCGCAGCGTAAGCGTGTACAGATTCTGTGGACCGTAACCGTTCGGCCACCACAGTTTGGGATCGGAAAGGTGCAACTCGGGCGTGGTCTTATTGTCGAACGCGATCGCTTCCGCGCCGTTTGCGGCGATGGTGACCGATTTGCGAAACCTAAGCGGCTGGCTCTGTGCGTTCTCCAGCTGAATGACGCCGGTAAGCGTACCAGTGACCGGTTTTGCTGACTTGTTCTCGAGTGTGGCGGAGATGTGAAGATCGGCGCTGTCATGCGTTGCCGACAGATCCGCAGTAATGAAAGGATCCTTCACCAGCACTGGACCGGTCGCGTTCATCGTAACCGGAAGCCAGATGCCTGTGTCGCGATCGCGAATGGCGGGAAGCCAGTCCCAACCGATCGTCGAGAGAAACGTCGGACCGTCGATCGCCGTCTCGCCGCCGTTCTGGCCGACTCCATTGGCCACATTATGCTCGTGGGGCTCGCCAGGATGAGGCTGCGGCGCAACCAGCACCGCTAACACAGCCCGGCGTCCCGGCTTTACGAACTCAGAGACATCGAAGTCGCCGCGGATAAAAGCGCCTCGCATGCTGCCGGCCTGATGGCCGTTGACCCAAATCTGTGCCGAATAGTTAATGCCTCCGAAATGAAGCCAGGTGTGCCGCCCTTTGTAGAACGCAGGCACGCTAAACGTCGTGCGGTACCAATAGCTGGTCTTGTTCAGGCTCTCCGGAATAGCGCGCATGTTCTCGCCATACAGCGGCTCCGGATAAACTCCGTCGTTCACCAACGTTGTCAGCACCGTGCCCGGCACTGTTGCCGTGTACCAACTCTGTGGCTTAAACGCAGCGGTCGAAATGATCGCCGCCTCGCCCACAACTTTCGCGGAGTCCTGCATCTGCCAGCCATTAATCGTTTGCGTTGGCAATTGGGCTTGCGTCGAAGACTGCGCAATTAAAGACGGAGGAATGAGAAGTGCAACGAGAACAAGCGAGCGGAATAAACGGGAGATCATCACGGTGATTCACCTCCGGACGAATTCATGGTTTAGGGAATGGCAAGTCTGACTCGCGGATAAGAAAAGAAAACGTACTCGCTGGCCCAGTCGAGCTGTCAGGAATCTCTTGATTTTCTGGAACAGTCTACACTCTCGGACTCCGGACACTTGGTCCCGGTGAACTCACAAGAAGGCGCATTTCCCGTTTTGGGTAAGTAAGGTCAAGTTGTGAGTTTCCGATGCCCTGCTCGACACCACGTTAACGATTAAGCCGTTGTTTATCAATGGGATAACATGAAGAGGCTTGAGCGCAAGCAAAAAACCTCTTGCAATTGTTTTGGTGTTATAGTTAACTAACACACTATGCTGATAAGGACAGCATACACATGAAAACACGCATTGCACTCACCCTCGCAGTTCTCTTGATCGCCGCCACCGCTTTCGCGGCCGACGCTACCCCTACTCAGTCCGAAGCTCAAAAATCCTTCGATCAGATCAAAACCTTGGCAGGTAGTTGGGAAGGCCCCGTAAGCGTCGTCCCACCCATGGCTGAGATGTCGACCGACAAGCCTGTTCACGTTTCCATGCGTGTCACCTCCAGGGGCAACGCGCTCGTGCACGAAATGCAGGAGGCAGGAACTCTTGAGGATCCCAAGAAGTACGACCATCCCGTCACCATGTTTTATCTGGATAATGATCGCTTACTTCTGACCCACTATTGCGATGCCGGCAACCGCCCTCGCATGGCAGCCAGGACGTCTGCTGATGGCAAAACGGTAGAGTTCGATTTTCTCGACCTCGCCGGCGGCAACCAGTACGGGCACATGCAACATGCTGTCTTCACGGTGATCGATGAGAACCATCACAGCGAAGATTGGACTTACATGATGCCCGGCGACAAACCGATGCACGCACACATGGACCTGACTCGCACCAAGTGATGAGGGCTGTGCAACCATGGATCGCAGCCAATCGGAGGAGGTACGGCCGGTCAAGTGAATCGATCGTCCGTACCTGCCTCACGAGGAGTATCTGGACCCAATGACCGACCGTGAGTGGAACGACAGTCAGCCGATCTACCGCCAGCTTCGCGACCGCGTAGTGGCGATGATTCTCGATAACGTGCTCAAAGAAGGCGATCCCCTGCCCTCTGTGCGCAATGTCGCGGCCGAACTTCGAGTCAATCCGCTCACGGTTTTGAAAGGCTATCAGCAATTGGTCGACGAAGGGCTGGTAGAGAGCAAACGAGGCCGCGGCATGTTTATTAACGAGGGCGCGCGCCAACTGCTGCTGCAGGGCGAGCGTCAGAAGTTTCTTGTCGAAGAATGGCCGCGGATTTCGGCCACCATTCAGCGGCTCGGCCTGACACCCGCAGAACTGCTCGATGCTGCCGCCGCAGCGCCCAAAAATGGTCCGTCGCCGAATAGTGAAGAGGAAGAGAAGGAGCCGAAATCATGACAGTGATTGAAGCACGCGGTCTGCGCAAAGTTTTCGGCACGACCGTGGCGCTGGACGGCATCAATTTGCATGTCGAAGAAGGCCGCATCCTCGGACTCATCGGCCCCAACGGAGCCGGCAAGAGCACCGCGCTCAACGCCATTCTCGGCCTCACTCCATATCAGGGAGAACTGCGAGTGCTCGGACGCGATCCCTGGAACGAGCGCGACCAGCTCATGCGCGACGTCTCGTTTATTGCCGATGTGGCAGTGCTGCCACGCTGGATGCGGGTCTCGCAGGCCCTCGACTATGTCGCCGGAGTGCATCCGCGATTCGATCGTGCCAAGGCAGAAGGTTTTCTGGCGAAGACCGATATCCGCCGCACCAGCAAGGTTCGGGAACTATCCAAGGGCATGGTGGTCCAGCTGCATCTCGCTCTGGTCATGGCGATCGACGCGAAACTGCTGGTACTGGACGAGCCGACGCTGGGCCTCGACATCCTGTATCGCAAGCAGTTCTACGATTCCCTGCTGAATGACTACTTCGACCGCAGCCGCACCATTGTCGTGACCACCCATCAGGTGGAAGATGTGCAAAACGTCCTTACCGATCTTATGTTCATCAACCGCGGCCGCATCGTGCTCAGCTGCAGCATGGAAGAATTCGAATCGCGGTATCTGGAAGTGACGGTAAATCCCGAGCAGCTTGCAGCCGCGCGAGCGCTCAAGCCCATTCACGAGCGTCAGGTTCTCGGCCGCAGCATCCTGCTTTTCGATCATGTCGACCCGTCAGCAACTCGCCGCTTCTGGGCGACGTTCGGACACCCGGCATCGCAGACCTCTTCGTCGCCGTGATGGACGTCCACTAGTATCCGACTCAAGGAGCGGCTCAGATGAATACTCAATCGAACAGCACCCCACAATCGTTCCAGGCAAACGGGGCCGCTCCCGCAGTCATGTCGGCCACTCGGCCCATTTATTGGTCGGTACGTCGCGAATTCTGGGAAAACCGCTATCTCTATGTCGCTCCGTTAGCCGTGGCCGCCGTATTTTGGCTTGGATTCTTGATCAGCACGATTCACTCTCCCGGGCCAATCCGAGACTTGATCATGCTCGATCATCAGGCGCACAGCCACGACGATGTCTCCGGGCCGTTCGACATTTCGGCAGCTCTCATGATGGCCACCGCCATTCTCATGAGCATCTTCTATAGTGCCGAAGCTCTGCACGGCGAACGGCGCGATCGCAGCATCTTGTTCTGGAAGTCCTTGCCGGTTTCAGACGCCACCACCGTGCTGGTGAAGGCCAGCATACCGCTGCTGATTCTTCCCGCGTTCGTTTCAGTCATTACGGCGGTGCTGCATTTGCTCATGCTGATGCTGAGCAGCGTGGTCCTGCTCGCCACCGGAGGTGATGTCGCAATGCTGTGGACGCATGTGCCGCTTTTGCGAATCTCGCTGCTGGGTTTCTATCACCTGCTGACTGCTCACGCTCTGTGGCCGGCGCCGGTTTACTGCTGGTTGCTGCTGGTTTCCGGTTGGGCCCGGCGAGCCACCTTTCTCTGGGCGGCGTTGCCGGTCCTCGCCATAGCAGGCCTTGAGGGGCTGGCATTCCACACTTGGCATTTCGCAACTCTGGTGGGCTCCCGCTTGATTGGCGCCGCCGCGCCGAGCGCGTCCACCGATGTTTTCCCAACCAATCCCATGACCCACATCACTCCGGGCGCATACGTGACTTCGCCGGGTCTCTGGATCGGGCTCGCAATCGCAGCCGTATTCTTGTTCGCTGCGGTTCGACTGCGCCGCTATCAAGGGCCGATTTAATTTGCCGGTAAGCCGGAGACCCACTTTCTGCGCGCGGAGAAACATATATGAGCACAGCCGTTTGGACTAATCGCCTGGAGCTGGATTCGCTTGCAAGCAGCACATTAAAGCAGCAGTCGTCTTCTGGTTCATTGTGGCCGTCACGGGCCAGTGGATATTTGTGTTCTACATATCTTCGTTCTATGGCGTCGCGTCGGCGCACGGAAATGTCGAGGTGTGGAACAAGACGCTTGCCAACGGATGGGTCGCTGGCAACACGGTTGGCAACACCGCCCTTGCCGCGCATCTTCTATTTGCTGCCGTGATAACCCTGAGCGGAGCCCTTCAGCTGATTCCGCAAATCCGAAGCCGCTTCCCAGTCTTTCATCGCTGGAACGGCCGGATGTATGTGCTGACGGCCTTCACTATGGGCCTCTCTGGACTCTATTTGTTGTTTTCCGGCAGAAAAGTTGTCGGCGACATCGCACAACTTCCCGCTGCATCAACGGAATTTTGATCCTGGTCTGCGCCACGATGGCTTGGCGCTACGCGGTCGCTCGCGATTTCAAGACTCATCGCCGCTGGGCTCTTCGCTTGTTTCTGGTGGTTGGCGGCGTTTGGTTCTTCCAGTCGGATTAATGTTCTGGCTCGTCATCAATAAAGGTCCAGTCGGTTTTGATCCGAGCACCTTCACTGGCCCATTTATCACGTTCTTGTCTTTCGCTCAGTACCTGCTACCCCTTGCTGTCCTTGAAATCTATCTGCGCGCGCAGGACCGGCCCGGCTCGCTGCGCAGGTTTGCCACGGCGACTATTCTGTTCGTGCTGACTGGAGCGATGGGCGTGGGAATCTTCGCCGCCACCGTGGGAATGTGGCTTCCTCGCATTAAAGCCGCCTACGATCCTCGCAAATCCATCGTCGAAACTCTCTCTGCAACCATTGCGTCCCCGCGGGGTCGATCAGGCCGTCCAGCAATACCATGACTTGAAAGTCGCCGTGCCCGCCGCCTACAACTTCGATGAAGACGAACTCAACACTTCTCGGTTTCTCCAGCTCCTTCGTGCCAACAAGTTCAAAGAAGCCGTTCGCTCTTCCAGCTCAACGTCGAAGCTTATCCGCAGTCAGCCCGGGTGCCGACAGTCTCGGAGAGGCTCCGTGGATGACGGCGGCGACGACCGCCATCGGCGAGCTCTGAAAAGTCCCTCCAACTAAATCCAAAGAACCGCGGTGCTGTCAAAATGCTTCAGAAATTGAATGCTCCATAGTTTCCGCACACGGCGGTCTACGTAACTAATCCGAATTACTGCCAGAGGAAGCGAAAGTATGAGCAACGCTGCCATGGCCGCCCGGGATATGAAGTTTGGCCGAACTTTAGGCCCGCATCGCGGGCTTCCTGTATCTGATCGTCATTGCGGGCGGCATCATCGCCGAACTCCTGGTTCGCCGCCGCCTCGTCGTCTCCGGAGACGCCGCAGCGACCGCGCAAATATCATGGCCCACCAGATGCTTTACCGCAGGGGCTTCGCGGTCGAACTCTGTCTATTGTGTGTGTAACATTCCGCTGACCGTCATCTTCTATAACCTGTTCAAGGTGGTGAATCGCAACGTGGCCCTGATGATGGTGCTGTTGGATGTGATTGTGAACGCCATTGAAAGCATCAGCCTGCTCGGTCATTTCGCGCCCTTACTTTTCCTGAGCGGCAGCCATCACCTGAGCGCATTTCCCCCGGAACAATTGCAGGCTTTGTCGTATCTCTCCATCCAACTGTTTGAACATGGATTCGCCATCTGCCTGGTGTTTTTCGGATTCGATTGCTTCGCCATGGCCTACCTGATTTACCGCTCGACTTTTTCCCTCGAATCATCGGCGTACTGTTCGCCATCGAAGGCGTCGGATACCTCGTCAACAGCTTCTCGCTCTTTCTTTTTCCTGGCTGAGCCCCGCATCTTCCCCTACTTCGCGCCAACCGCCCTCGCCGAGATCGCCTTATGCTTCTGGCTTCTAGGTGATGGGCGTCAACGTTCCACGCTGGAAGCAGATGGCCGCAGCGGCGGCTCGGCAGGCCCGTATCAGCCGCGTAACTTTTCCGGCGCCCATGTTCGTCGCGAATGAGTGGGGTATTGTTCTCTACCGACCCCACTCACTCGGACGCGAACGAGTTCTTCTTGTGCTGGTTAGCGGACGAGATGCTGATGTTTCCGCCATCACAAACAGGCCCGACGACTTCTCCGCGTCGTGCATCGACCCCTTACTCGAGGAAGTGACGTTCGACTGGTACTTGCTCGCCGGCTGCACCGTTCCAGTCACCGTAACCACGTCGCCCTTGCGCACGTGCAGAGCGGTGAGGTTCGGATTGTTGTCCTGCTTGACGATCAGCAGGCGGTGACGGCCGTCGCGTCCCACTCCGAAATTGCCGTCGTTGTTGGTGTCCTGATTGGCAACGTTGCGTAGCGTGACCCTTTTGCCCACCCATTGGTCAGGAGACTTGGCGGCGTAAATCAGTCCTGGATCGAGAATGTCTCCGCCCGCAGGGTTGTCAACCGCGGCCGGACTGTTGTCCACATTGAAGTCTGAGCCACACCGGTCGCCACCGAGAGAAAGAATGCAGCGAACAGGGTAAGAAGCATCGCTGGTCTGAAAATCATGGTAGATACTCCTTTTAGTCGGATACTGCGATGTGCAATCTGGGCTGCCGTTATCGCCGGACTCACATAAGACATGCGCGGTCACGTCCGTCCCAAAAAGAACCCTGTCACAGCCTCAGCTCCCGCCCGCATGTCATGCTGAGCGAAGCGAACACCCCTGCTGAACCACAACCTTGCCCTGGGTAGGCCCTCGCTTTTGCCATGCTGAGCGAACGGGAGCCGGTCCCTACCAAACCGGAACTCTTGCCTTGGGTAAGCCCTCGCTTTTGTCATGCTGAGCGGAGCGAAGCATCCCTACTGAACCGCGACGCCTCACCCCGGGTCCCCCTCCCCCCTCTTTTAGACTCGATCTTTTGTAATCAATATTTTGCGGTGGTCTGACCTTTCAGATCTTTGGATCCAAAGGCTTTACAGGCAAAATATGGGAATTGTGAGACTTACACCCGGTTCCGGTCCACTCCTCGCGAAAGAGCAGAGAAAAAATCCGCTCAATATTGATTCTAAAGAACCGGAACCAGGGGATATCCAGCTAAAATCTTGATCCCATTGCCTTTAGATATCAAAATGTAGAAAACAAACGACTTACAGGAGCGAATCGTGTTCCCAAAATGGAAACGGGGCGAAGCGTTTGTCGGCCCGGATGGACGATCCGAGGCCACAGACACTTCACCCTCGCTCCGTAAAGAACGATTATCGCGCGGGCGAGGTGGGGATGTCTGTGAGGCGGGTCACAAAGCTGAACAGCTTGACTACGCGCCGCGCGCTGGAAACGCCTTTCTTTTGTGCAGCAAGAAACTAGGACGGCCAGTTACGTTGATGTCGACCATGGATCCGATCCTTTGCTGTTTGATTTGATCAGAAACGTTCAGATAAAGATATTCAGCCACGAGATCCTGCAACAGCGTGAATGAGTAAGGGTTTTTTCTGAATAACGTTGCGAGGTCTTCGATGTCCGCATTTGGAGCGTCTTTAAAATGGTCAAGTTTTATTGCCAAATCGATTAGTCTGACGGACGTGTCATCTCCTCCCCAATTGTTTTTTACGTCTTCGTATGTTATTGCGAGATCTTCTGAGCCGAGGTTCATCGAAAGTCTCTTGAGAATCGCAAATCCGACGGCCCTGGCGAGAGAAATGAGCGCACCGATCGGCTCGCCTCTTTAGGTCGTCGTTTCCAACAAGGTCGTATTCGTCTTTGGCTCTTGCGGCGCGCCTCTGTTCGCCGCTGCACAAAGCTGCAGCCTCGAAGAGGTCGATGTTTTCTATCAACATGTCGAGAAATCGTTTCATAAGGCGCAGCGCCAGGCCGTAGCTCGCTTCGCCAACTGTTCCTTCGGGTCCTTTCGCAGCACGCCCGTGAAGTTTTAGGAACGTGCCCCAATATCCTAAGATTGCTGAACGCGATCGTTACCTTTTGGAAGTCGGTAAGACCATCCTGATACTCGATTCTGTTCTCGGAGCGTGAAGTGCCATCTTCAGCATGCGCCCGTTTTCCTCGTCCTGCTGGGGCGGAATTCTTCCCTATTCTCCTGGGTGTCAAGACGCCTCGATCAACTTCTTCGGGGTTTCCTTGAGAAGGAAGTTAGAGAGAATGTGACATCGCTCCGTGAAGTTGCATGGGGAAAGTTCGGAATAAATTCGGTCAGCGTTCTCGATGATCTGGGTTATGATCACGTGATCTTTAGTGAGAAAGACAAAAAAGATGATTATGTTTGCGTAATCATCAGAAGTAAACTCTATTCGCTACCTGAAGCAACTGCTCCCGAAGTACCGGATTCCTCGGCTGCGAGGTTCTCTTGGAAATATTTCGCAACGAAATAGCAGTAGCAGGCCCGGTATTTAAAACGAACAATATCGCCGTCACGGGAGATGATTTGCGCCTGCTCTAGTTCCCCTAGCATCTTAGCTAGGTGGATCTTTTTGCCCGTATTCTGAACAATAACTGGCGTGTACGTTTTCCATCTCGGCTGCTGAAATCCTGTTTTTGTCGTTGAAAACATGAAATACGCGAGGCGAGGATGTAGGTATATTTGGTTCCGAGATCCGTGAGCTTGTCGCTGCTTTCTCCTAGGCGCCGTGTGATCAGTACCTCGTATAGGTGGCCGTATGAGCCGAGGTTCGCATTGGCCATTTGGCCCGTGTCTGCTTGGAGGAGCGTCATAACAACGAATGGAAAGGAGGGAAGAAAGTTCTTTTCCAGTATTGAATTGATTCTGTTTTCACTCTGCTTGACAAGGTCAGCTACGTGACCTTGCGACCGTTAACTCTTGGCCTATCACGTGCCATTTTTCGATAAGCTTCCCCCGGAGGCGCACTCCAAACTCCGGGAGTCCGCAGTGCTCGAAGTCACCGAAGACGGTTTCGGACTCACCTGGCGCCGCTATCTTCTCCACCAGACAAAATCACCCTCAAAACAGTTTCGCACAAAAGGTCCGCTCTTCGAGTCGGCGGGTTAGATTGGCACGGCCGCGCTGATTGGAACACAGCTGTGTGCCAATCGTCCACGGTGAGGGCTTTCGGTTTGCGGCGGCTTGTTGTACCGGACGAGGCGGGTGTCGTCGTATTGTCTTTCAAATGCTTTACGCACGAGAGCGCGAATGCTCTTTTCTCCGACTGTTTCGAAATCCTCCCCCGTATAAATGGCAAGGAACCACCGTGGTGTCCGAAAGGAGATGACGATAAAGTGTCTTTCCCAGCGCAGTTTTGCCGGCCTCCGCTTGCTCTTCCGACAATCGTGACGTGCGATGTCTCTCGAAGGAATTTCGTGCGTCGACACTGTCAAATAAAATTAGGGGCTCCGTCAGATTGGTTTTACGAAGCGTTGGGTGTACGAAAAAGTCGCTCAGGTGAAGCTCTTTCTTATGTGGGTGGGTGTGAAGGGTCCAGGGATATTCCAAGAACTTAGAAAATTCGGGGGAGTCCGGAATCGGGAACCCGCGGAAAGGATGTTTCGGACGGCAGGAAGGTCACGCGCATTGCCCCGGTACGTACAATTCGCCACTCCGGTCCGAACAAGTTTCGGCCCTCAACGAGTTTGTCAAAAGGTTGGCTTCGACGACATTGAACGCAGTTCCGGCGGATCGTCAAGCGCGGCCCCTTCGATGTAGCAGGTCTGCTCCTCCTTTGCACGTAATTTTGCGAAAGCGTCTGGCAGATGTTCGTGGCCCGTGAAAATGAGATCGCAACCTGATTCCACGAACTTTCTCGATCGCGTGGCGTTCGACGGCTCAAACCAATGAAGTGGGTGGTGCAGTACCGATATAACGAGGTCAGCATCAGTGAGGATATCGGACGGGATAACCTGGTCCGGGAATACAAGGGTGCCGGGTTTCTCCTGCAGCGTAGACGTGAACGCAGTGTTAAAAGTTTCCGTCGATGGTAATTGGTGGTGTTGCTTAAAACGCTCTCTGCTGAAAAGCCGCCCCTCGAAATCCAGAACCACTCCACCGCGCGAAGAGACAAAGTCGAAGAATGCATTCTGCTGCTAAAGGAGCCTTTTCGCTAGCGTGCCTGTCGCCGAAATTGCTGCGACGTCCTCCTTGACCTTGGCATTTGCCATGTCTCTTAGCTCGTCCGTGGCTGTCCCAACCTGAGTATCGTGGTTTCCCGGAACGAAAAATTCCCGAGTGAGAATGCGTTCTGCCTCGAAGAGAATTTCGATTCCGAACAAAAGACTTGAGCTAAGTCGTACTGTGTCTTCTCGCCCGAGTAAGCGATATCACCCAATAGAGCAGAAGGGCGATTTCGGGTAAGTGGACGCCGGCCCGCGTAGCCGCAAGGATCTGATTCGCGCGTAGCAGAACCTCGTTCCGTGAGTCCTTTATATGGAGGTCGCTTAGCTGGACGATAGCGATCTTCATTCTAGCTCCAAGTTGTGAGCCTCCGTGTGCAGGCCGGTTTGCTTCAGTTCCAAACGAAAAGGGGGAAGCCATAGCTTGCGCTATGACTCCCCCTCAAAGTAGGTAACTTTGTACTCGCTTTCAGAAAAATTGACTAGAGGCGCTTTTCGTGCTATGTGCCGTAGATGTGCAGGTGTCTGGATTTTGGATTGGGGGCAGCGGATTCGTCTTGACAGGAGCGGGTGGGAATCACGTTCCGATTCGGAACAGGACGATGTGGTGCGACAGGGATGCTTCGCTTTGCTCAGCATGACGAGCGGGGAACACGGCATCCGTCGCTACGTGTGCATCGTTTCACTGATGATGGCGGACAAAAATGTCTGCCCTACACGGGCGATGGCAACGCTTACTTCGAGCGGCCGAATTCCTGGACCTTGCCGTCGACGGAGACCGCGATGTATTTGCCGGTGGCGACGTCGCGGAATTGGACGACCCAGTGGCCTTCGCGGGCGAGTTGTCCCCAGCGGCTCGGCTTCTCCGGATTCTGTTCGATCGCCTGGTAGGTTTGGCCTCCGGCGTCGAAGCGGACGGTGCGCAGCCGCTGCGTGCTGGTGCGCGTGATGGGAAAGCTCTTCCCTTCCACGGTGACGGACTTGGCGTCGGCCATCTGGGCCGCGACGGACGCGATGAGGGCGTGATCGAGCATGTTTCCCACTTTGTGGGATTAATTTTAATCGCGGGCTCGATGGTTGGATAAAAGATGTGGAGTTTGTTCCACGGGGTAACTGAGTTGATTCGTAATGCTACGGGCTCTTGGACGGACGTCTTCGGTCTTCGGTCTTCCGACTGCGGTCTTTGGCCTTCGGTCGTTACGGGTCTTCCCAGGTTATGGTTCGGCGAATGGTGGCGATTTTGGGCTACTGAGGTGCGAACTGGTTCAAAAAATGGCTGGTTTGTCCCACTGGATTCTAATTGAGTCGTTATCAGAAGGGTTCGGACTGGAGTTGGGTCCCAGGGTTAATGCCAATGGAAGGGACGTGAACTGGGCAGCTTCGAGAAGGGGCAGGTCGGTAATGAATGTCCGACCCACACAAGTTGTTTCCACTCCCCACGCGAGCGGCGGACAGGAATGTCCGCCCCACATGGGCTATTTGCCTTTCAGCATTTCTAAGACTCGGTCGAAGTCTTCCAGCGTGGCGTACTCGATCACGATTCTGCCTTTGCCCTTGCGGTCCTTGATGCGGACGCGGACTCCGAGCACGCGTTCCAGTTCAGTCTGGGCGGCGCGACGTTGGGATCGACCCAGCGCGCCGTCCCTGGCGTGGCCTCTTTATCGATGGACCGGTTGGTTTGCTCGACCAGGTGATCGAGTTGCTGCACCGAGAGACATTCCCAGACCGCCTGATCGGCGATTTTGGGGATTTGTGTGGCATCGACCAGCGTGAGCAGCAAGCGGGCTTCGCTGAAGCCGAGCTTCCCTTCCCGCAGGTATTGCGTGACGTGCTCCGGCAGCCTGAGCAGCCGCATGTAGTTCGAGACCGACTCGCGGGAAACGCCGACCCGGTGCCCGATCTGCTCCTGGGTGAGGCCGAAGTCGCTGCTGAGCTTGGCGTAGGCCATGGCTTGCTCGAGGCAGTTGAGGTCCTGGCGCTGCAGGTTCTCGACGATGGTCATCTCGGCGGCTTGCTGGTCGCTGACTTTACGGACGATCGCCGGGACAGTCGACTTCCCTGCCAGCTTCGAAGCGCGGCAGCGGCGCTCGCCAAGGATCAGCGTGTAGCGTCCGTCTTTGCCGGCTCGGACCACCACCGGTTGCACCACCCCAGTCGCATAAATGGAGTCGGCCAGCTCCTGCAGGGCCTGTTTCGAAAGCCGTGCGCGTCTGGTATGGATTGCCGTCGATCTGGTCGAGCGGGATCTGCTGCACCGAATCTTCGGTGGCGGCTTTGGGCAACGGAGATGGTACGACGACCGGCTGCGGCGCTGCTGGCTCGGTTCGCGGCGCAGGCGTCGCGGCGGCTGCGGCTGTGCCCGTGACTACGCGGGGTCCGGATGGAAGCGGCGAGTCGAGGCCGCGTCCCAGGGCGCGGCGTTTATCTTGGGGATTCTTCTCTATGGCTGTCGTCATGTGCGTCTCCCTCGGGTCACTGCTTTACGTAGAAAAGTTCTTTACTGCCGGTACCGCCAAGCTCGCCGAGGCTGACTGGACTATGCACTCACGGCTTCCCTGCCCCTTAGCTTGGATTGCCCGAAATGTTGATCGTGGTCAGCTTGTTTCTTTCTTTGATCCAGCGCTTCCACCGCGGCCCGTTCACCACTTGCTTCTCTTCGGTGACGTCTTCGGCTGGCGCGTATTTGTCCAGAATCTCCTTGGCCAGGTTCATGTAGCTCTCGGCCCCGCGCGACCGCGGATCGTAGAGCAACACCGGCTTGCCATGGCTGGGAGCTTCCGCCAGCCGAATGTTCCGCGGGATGGTTGTGTTGCAGAGCTTCTCGCCAAAGAACCTCTTCAGCTCGCTCATCACCTGCTGCGCCAGGTTGGTGCGCTCATCAAGCATGGTCAGAACCACGCCCTCGATCCCGAGATCGGGATTGAAGCTGCCACGGATGCGCTCCACGGTGTCCATCAATTCGCTGATTCCTTCCAGGGCGAAGTATTCCGCCTGCATGGGAATCAGGACCGCATCCGCTGCCACCAGGGCAGTTCAGGGTAAGTAGATCGAGCGCCGGCGGACAATCGAGCACGATGTACTGAAAGCGATCGCGCAAGGGCGCAGAGTGCGTCCCGCAGGCGGAACTCGCGACGATCCGCCTCGACCAGCTCAATGTTGGCGCCGATCATGTTCTTGTGCGCCGGCATGATCCAAAGCTGCTCAAGCTCGGTCGGCTGAGATCGCCTGCTCAAGCGAGGCCTCGCCCATCAGCAGGTGGTAGGTGTTGAATGCGCTCGGGATCTTTGACCAGACCGAGTCCGCTGGTGGCATTCGACTGCGGATCGCAGTCGATCAGGAGTGTGTTGACCTCGGCCGCTGCGAACGACGAGCCAGGTTGATGGCAGTCGTAGTTTTCCCCACGCCGCCCTTCTGGTTGGCAACCGCTATGACGCGTCCCATTTAAATTGTAGAGAACCCAGAGATAATCGCAGAATAGAGCGATTGGTTGTGCAAAAGCAATGACGGAATTCAGTGCAAAGCAGTAACCAGTTCATTGGCTGTGTTCCGAGCAAGTTGGACCGGATGTGCACCAGGCTTTGCACAGTTGTGTTCCACGTGGAACAGATATGAATTGGGAGGAAGTGTTCCACGTGGAACATCAGTTGGGGTTGGCGGAGATTTTTTCTTCCGCAACTCGGATTTGATAGCCGGTAGCAGCTTTGCGACGGCAAGGGCGACCTGCGTGATTTTTTGGCGTGATCGGCGTCTTCTTGTGCCTTAGGTTAGGAAGTTGAGGGGAACATGGGCTCGGGTCGGGCCGCATGTTTGTTCCACTTTCTCCCGAAAAACGGCGTTTTTGTTCCACGTACCACCCTCGGCAAATCTCTTCCCACCCCTTAACTTAGGTGATTCGGATTTACTCATCGGGTTCCGGAGGGGATCCGACCAGGAGAATGCGGTGGTCGGACTGTGGGATTGCCGAGGGGGCTCGCCAGAGGAAACTCGGCAAAAGTTTTGTTGCGACCGCAGATTGCGCTTCTCCGATGAGGAGGGCGATCCGCCCTTTAATCTGACCAGTGTGGCGGCGGTCGGCAGGGCAAATTCGAAGCGCTCGACCGCGCGGAGAGTTACGACGTCGGCGGGGGCGCCCTTGTAATCCTCGGAGCGGATGGGCAGGACCTCGACGTCGCCCAACGACAAAGAACGAACGACTTCGCGGAGGAATGTGGCCTTCTTGTGGTTCGATTCGATCAGCGTGGTCTTCAGGGCCGGATTCCAGAGCTTGATGGGCAGGCCAGGGAAGCCGGCGCCGGAGCCGATGTCGATAAGGTGCTGTCCGGCAGGTTGAGTTGGAGCGGGGAAGAGCTGCCGGGCCGCGAAAAGCGACTCGCCGAAATGTCGTGTCACGATATTGTCTTTGTCGCGCACTGCGGTGAGATTCATGCGCGCGTTCCAGCGCAGCAGAAGATCGAGGTGGGCCGATATGGAGTGCAACTGGGAATCCGAGAGAGGCTCCGCAACAAATGGTTGGAGCAATTCAGCGATGCGGGATGTTTCCATCGAAAGCGAGATTGTAGCCGGAACGCGATTGGGCCGCAGATTTGTAAAATCTTTCCTGAGATCTTGCCGCTGATCCATGTAGCGGGTAGACTCAAGGGAACTTCCCACTCTGGAAGGCCCCATAAGATGTCTGATCGCCTCTAATTCGCAATTCCTGATCATCCGCCGCCGCGCGGAGTTCGAAAATCCCTCTGTTTAGCTATGTTGGCTCGGGCCCAGACGTGCCCCAAGGTTTTTATGGAACTGGAAACGGACGTGACATTGCCGAGTTCGCAACCGAGCCTTTGGCGATCGCTATGGGAGGCGGTGCAGGGCTCGCATCAGGATTACACCAGTGGAAACCTGAATCGCGCGATTCTGTTGCTGGCGGTTCCGATGGTGCTGGAGATGGTGCTGGAATCTCTGTTTGCCGTGGTGGATGTGTTCTGGGTGGGACGGCTGGGATCGAATGCGGTGGCGACGGTAGGGCTCACCGAGTCGATGCTGAGCATTGTGTTTGCGGTGGGGATGGGTCTGAGCCTGTCGACGACGGCGATGGTGGCGCGGCGAATCGGGGAGAAAGATCCGGAGGGCGGGGCAGTCGCCGCGGTGCAGGCGATTGCCTTGGGAATCATTACGGCATCTATTGATTGGGATTGCCTTGCGGGATTTATGCGCCACAGTTGCTTCGCCTGATGGGGGCTTCGCCGGACATCGTTGCGGCGGGATCGAGTTACACGCGGATCGCGCTAGGCGGCAGCGGCGTGGTGTTGATGCTGTTCCTGAACAACGCGATCTTTCGTGGGGCAGGGGATGCGGCCATCGCGATGCGGCTGCTTGTGGGTGTCGAACATCATCAACCTGATCCTTGACCCCTGCCTGATTTTCGGGCTGGGACCGTTTCCACCGCTTGGGCGTGACTGGCGCGGCGCTGGCGACGTTCACCGGCCGCAGCATCGGGGTGCTTACCAGTTCTACCGGTTGCTGCGCGGGACGGAGCGGATTCGGATCCTGGCGCGGCATATTCGCTTGGATCTGCGAAGTGATGTGGCGACTGTTTCGAGTGTCGCTCACCGGAATTGCTGCAGTTTGCTATTGCGCATGCCAGTTGGATTGGGCTGGTGCGGATTGTGAGCATCTTCGGGGCGGCGGCGGTGGCGGGGTATACGATCGCGATCCGGATCGTGATTTTTCTCATTCTGCCGTCCTGGGGATTGAGTAACGCGGCGGCGACGCTGGTGGGGCAGAACCTGGGCGCGAAGCATCCAGAGCGCGCGGAGCAGGCGGTGTGGCGGACCGGGTTTTACAACATGCTGTTCCTGGGTCGCTGGTCGGCATGCTGTTCATCTTATTTGCGGAGCCGGTCGTGAGGCTGTTTACTTCCGACCCGGCGGTGGTGCCGGATGGCGGCGGTTGCCTGCGCATTGTTAGCTACGGCAATATCGGATACGCGTATGGGATGGTGATGCTGCAGGCGTTCAACGGCGCGGGCGATACGGTGACGCCGACGATGGTGAACTTCTTCGGCTTCTGGGTGCTGGAGATTCCTCTGGCGTGCTGGCTGGCGATTCGGGTGGGAATGCATTCGCGCGGGACTTACTGGGCAATTGTGGTGGCGGAAGCGACGATTGCGGGAATCAGCGCGATTTTGTTTAAAAAAGGGAAGTGGAAGACGCAGAAAATCTAGAGGGTTCGAGATCGAAGCTTGGGATAAAGTGAGTGAGAGGCATCCTGGAATATTGCAAACAGCGAGACTTCAATATAATTCGAGAACGACAATTGCGACCTGTGCGCCGCCTCTAATTTGTGGTTAGCGCTAAGCCGTTTTCTTGATTGCTCATAACCGTAGCGATTTTGTCTTTCATGTACTTCATCGAAATATCGTGATGCTCCCGGTCGTAGGAATCGACACAATCCGCCGCCAGAATAATCGCGCAGTCTCGCTGGTAGGCATCGATCGCCGTCGCCCGGACGCAGGCATGCGTGTTAATACCTGCCAGAATAAGCGCATCGGGACTAAATCGATGGAGCACTTGATCGAGGGCCGTGTTATAGAAAGCGCTGTACCGTTTCTTAATTACGACCGGGTCCGCTTGAGCAACCGCAAGATCCGGGTCAATCTGCGAACCGCTTGTTCCCTTGATGGTGATGCGAATACCCTTGGTTTTCATTTCCGGAAAGGCATCACTGAGGTCAGGCTCGAATTCCTGGCGAACCCAAATGATCGGGTGACCATATCGACGCATGACGCAGACGAGGTCGTTGATCGACCGGACCAGCCGCAGCTTCGGGGATGGCTCCCACTTCTGAAGAAAATCATTCACCATGTCAATGACGATTAGGGCTGGTCGTTGCATCGATATAAAGTTAGCGATCCCCGGATCGCTGGTCCGGTCGCATAGCTCTCCTAACTGCAGAGACATCCTATTCCTTATTACTGCATCGTTCCGGCGTGCGCCGTCACGAGTACCCAGGTTGTGGTGTCGTATTTAAGCTGAAAATCCCCTAAAGCTTCCCTCGAGTTCAGCCTCCCGCTGCAGGACTTTTGTGTGACAGGCGAGTCGGCGTTGCTCAGACATTTGTTAATTCGGTTTAATTAGATGAGTGGAAGACGCAGAAAATCTGAGGACTCGACGAGTGCATCGCTGAAGCGAATGCCCTGATACAGCGCCGATTTTCACGCCGCTCTTACCGCCCGCACCGATGTTTGATCGTCTCGACGCCCCGCAAGGCGCAGGCCGAGCCAGCAGGAGATCGGCCAGGTCAGAAGCCAGGATAGCCAATACCAGTGCGGCCAGCCTTTGTTCCAGTTGGGGATGACGGAGGCGACGCCCATCACTTCGCCGAGGATAAAGAACCAGAGGACGGCGCGTGCATTGCGAGTGGGGGCGAAGCGGGCGCAAAGCCAGGCGCAGAAAATCGAGATCACTACAAATAGTGCCGTACTCGCAAGCAGAGGCGATTGCGAAGGTATGCGGCCTGGGACGAAATCGCCGGGGAAGAGACGGGAGAGCAATGGGTCGGTTGCCAGGACCAGCGTAACCGAGAGCAGGTAACTGCCTAGCACGATGGCTATGGATCTCACCACGGGTCAGACTCCTGTTGTGCGGGATGACGGTTCGATGGGAAGTATACTCCGGCTGTTGCCATGCGGGATATTGTGCGGAGGAATGCGTCCGTTACGTCGTAGGTGGTGGCCATATAATTCGGGGTGATCACAAAAATCGTCTCATGGTAGCCCTACAAACAGAAATCAGTATCGACGAATATCTTCGCAAGCGACTGATGCCGGTCGAGGGCGCGATTCCCCAGCTGCCCGGCATTGATATGTACGGTGACTCGATACCTGCCGGGCCAGTGGGCGGCGATCTGTTTGAGTACATCAATTTTCAGCAGCGCTACGATATTGATGCGCGGATCGCGCGCGCTCTCAAGCTCTCCGAACAGTATCTGGAGCCACTTCCCGCGGGGAAGCCCCCGCGAAACTCCGTGGACGCGCAGGTGGAGTGGTTGCAGTCGAAGGCTGGGTATACCGACGAAATTGGAGCCGAGTACCGGCGAGCGAAGCGGTCAGAGCAATTGCGAGTGGCGGAGTGCTTGCCGGAACTCCACACGACGGCGGGAGTGTTATTGGTGGATGCGCAAGGGCACGGCATTATTTCGGCGAAAATTGCGTCGACGGTGCACGACACTTTTCACGCATTCATGCTTTCGGAACTCGATCAGTACGGCCGAACGACACCGGGGATGTTTGAGAAGATTAATCTGCGGCTGGCGCAGTCGGTGACCGCGCGGAATGCGTTGGGACGAAACAAGTACGACAATTCCCGCGAAATCGCGACCATGCTCTACGGCGAGATTCGGCCGGGCGGACAGTTCCGCTTCGTAAATTTTGGGCATCCTCCTCCGCTGGTATTCTCCGCCGAATATGGAAGGTTCGTGGAGATCGGCGATGCGGGGATGGCGAGGTTTTTGGCGCTGGGGTTAGCGATTCCGGAGGACCATCCGGACCGGAACAAATACCTTTCGATGACGCGGCGAAAGCGGCGGATGCAGGCATCGGACGTGGCGGAAATCGAGCTCATGAGTCCGGGAGACATCCTCTTTCTTTACACGGACGGGGTGTACGACGGCGGCGATGAAGCGGACCGGCGGCAGATTGAAGATGTGATCCGCGGGTGCCTGCACGAGCCGGCGAAGGAAATCTGCAATGCGATTCTGAAGTATGCGGTGAAAAGAGATGAGGGATTCAAGGAAGCGGGGCAGGAAGATTTGATCGACGATAAGACGGTGTTTGTGATCAAGCGGACATAGGGAAAGGGCGTTGGCTTACCCAGGGGACAGCCGGCTCGGCTGTCAAAGCGTGGATTCGTTGCTCATCGGCCTTTGGCGGACAGGAATGTCCGCCCCACACAAGAACAACTACAGAACCTTTTCGATCTCGGCTTTCAGTTCGTCGTATTGCATCAAGCCGGGGTGGTACATGGCGACGCGGCCTTTGCGGTCGATTAGGACCAGAGTCGGTGTAGTGCTGGCTCCGTAGTGATCGAAGTTGGATTTGCTGACGGGGACGGCGACGCTTTGCAGTGCCGGGTAGTAGTGCTGCCAGACCCTTCCGATGTAGGCAAGCTCGTCCTTGGGCTTGGCGTTTTCGCCGGCGGCTGCGTATCCATAGAGCTGGGTTGGAGCTAAGACGGCGAGACCCTTACCCGAAAATTCAGAGCTGAGACGGCTGATGATGGGTCCGTCGTACTTACAGTCTCCACACCAATGCGCCCAGAAGAACAGCAAAACCGGCGAGCCTTTGAGCTGGGTGAGGGTGGAGGGACGAACGCCGAGATAATCAGCGGTGCTCAAGGCGGGAGCTGGCTGGCCTACTAACGATAGTAGGTTAAGGTTTTTCTGTAGGCGGGGTTCAATCGAAGTGCCGCGATAGGTCACCAGGCCGCGCCGCAGCACAGCGATAGCTTTGTCTTTTTGGCCGCGGGCCGACAGGACTTGGGATTCAACCTCCAATGCCGCTCCCAGAGCGGTTGCGAGCTGCGGATTGGAATCGACCGAGCGTCCTTTTAACTGTTGGCGAGACAAAGTTTCAGTCTCTTGCGCGTACTTGTCCGCCGGATCGAGCTGCTTAGCGCTTAATGCGCCGCGAGCCATCCAGGATAGAGCTTCGAGGTACGAGGGATCGACTCCATGCTGATCGTGGTAATGCTTGAGCACGGTCTCGGCGGACGAGAGGTCCCCGGAACTCAGGGCGACGCGTACGTCCTGGACAACGTCTGTTTGGGCGAGACAAGGGAACCCGAAAATCGACCATACGCCAAGAAATAGAACTAATTTTTTCATACACTTACAAACCGTTCTGTACGAGGGCGTACTGAGAGTGATGTCCTGTAAGCGCTTTAGTAATAGTTACTTACGGACACAGATCACAAAATAATCATAGCATTTTTTTGAACGGCTGAGGTACAATCCAATTGCGTTTGATCTTTACGGTTTTTTGCACTACGCAGTAACACCGCTAAACCCAGCGTGACCTGCCTGGCAGAAGTCCTGCGAGAACCTCAGCGCATATCTAACAAAAAGGAAACAAGCACCACCATGGAAACAGGAACAGTAAAGTGGTTTAACGACGCCAAAGGTTATGGATTCATCAGCCGCCAGAATGGCGAGGACGTGTTCGTGCACTTCTCGGCCATTCAGTCGAACGGGTTTCGCAGCCTGCAGGAAGGTCAGCAAGTACAGTTCGACGTGGTCAAAGGCCCGAAGGGGTGGCAGGCCGAGAACGTGAAGGCGCTGTAAACCACTTATTTCAAATGTTCACAAAGGGCGGCTCATCAGAGCCGCCTTTTTTGCTGCCCGCCAATTTTTCGCCGTTCCTTTGCTGTCCTAATTACCTCATTGACAGCGTTTTAGGCCTGTACTAGCTTTGACTTTATGCACCACGGTCCCGAAAAGCGGGCCGGATAGTGGCGTATTAACCTCACTCCCTCTCGGGCCCTCACTCTTCTCGAGGCCACAAGATTTTTGCTGCGCGTGGTGAGTGCTTCGGCACTTGCATATTGCAAACAGACGATAATCGGTTGATCTCGAGGTCGAATTGATGAAGGTTTCCAGCTCGCGATTGCAGTGGATGATCCTGGCTAGTGCGGTCACGTTTTTTGGTTCTGTCGCTCGGGCGCAACAGTATCTCTACACCAACGACAACGTCGCCAATAAGATCAACAGCACGACTGCGCTGAAGGTGGGGACATCGGGTAAGGCGACGATCATCAAGACTTACACCACCGGTGCGAAGAGCGCGGGCGGGGGTAGCTATTATGCTTCCCAGCCGATAGCCTACGCCGAGACGACTTCGGCATCATGCCTGTTTGTTTCAAATGGCGGAGATAGTTCGATCGCTGCGTTCAAGATCAGTGTTTCGACGGGCAAGCTGACGGCTATCAAAGGATCGCCATTTTCGTACGGAATCGTGGGGAGCCAGCCTTCTGGAGTCAGTCTTGCTTCGGGAAACGGGAAATTGCTGTTTGCGGGCAATTCCAAGTTCAACAGCATCTCGGTTCTCAAGATAGGGGCCGACTGCTCTCTGACGAGTTCCGGCAGCGTTAGCCTCAGTTATTCGCCGGTGGACTTGAAGGCCACCCCGAACGGCAAATATCTGATATCCACTTACATGGGGCCGGTAGATTCGTTTTCAATTGACTACAGCAAAGCTCAGTTGACGGAACTTGGGCCGTTCTCATCTTCGGGCTCTGCAGCCGGCGTTGACATCACCTGTGACGGCACGACGGCGTTTTTTGGAGATGCCGCGGCTCATACCGAAGTGCAAACTTACCGGATCGAAACTAACGGCAGTCTCAAGAAGCTGGGGAAATTCACCAACAAGAATGGTTCCAACTCGAACAATGTATTGATCGGCAAGGATCAGAAGACTCTGTACGTGACAAATAATCAGTCCAACCAGGTTTCGGTTCTCGCGATTAGCGACAAGGGAGTGAAGTCGTTCCAAAAGACCATTAATTTGACGAGCCCGGGACAATTTTCGGGAGATCTGGCGGAAAACAAAGCTGGCACCCAGGTGTTTGTCTCGGAGGCGAGAAATCCTGAATCGGTCGGGGTTCTGGCAGTGAACGGATACTCTCTGAAAGAAGTGCCAGGCTCGCCGTTTGAAGTGGTGAGTAACGGCTTCGCTCCTGCCGGCATCGTCGCGGTGCCGACGTTTGCGTGTAAGTAGAGCGGCTTTTTAGAATAACGGCGGACCACGCAGGCTGCGTGATCCGCCGTTTTCTTGATTATGCGGCTACTCGGCTTAATCCTTCTCGGCTTGATGCGTCGGAGCCGTGCTGCTTCACCATCTTGTTGTAGTTGCCCATGATCAAGAACGGTGCCGCCCACTGTCCCACAAACAAAGCCCAGTGATTCTTGCCGACAATCTTCAAGACGGCTGAAGCCGCCATCGAACCGACAGCTAGTCCTAAAAATAGACTGCTGGGGAATTGTGAAGTCTTACGTTCGATCGCTCCCGTAAATCGATCTTCGCTTGCCTGCCCACGATCCACTCTGGTTTCCATCAATGAAATCTCCTTTGACTATGACGATGGCGTTTGGATGCGGGCATGCTGCAGGCGATGGTTGAACGGGAGGGAAAATCGAGAGCTGCTACAGTCGCTCCAAACCACTGGTGATTTTGAACTGGGAGGAAAAAGGAGGGAACCGCCACCGGGAGAGAAATTCGGCACCGGCTCCCCAGGGGCACGCATAGAAACAAGGGGAACTGCTCAGGCCTTCCAACTCCAGGATCGGAACGCCTGCCACTTCTTGCATGAGAACATGTTTCGGAAAGCCCTGCGGTCAAAAGAAGGTAAAAAACGGTAAAGTCTTGTCAACGGGGAAAATCAGTATCAGCGGCGTCAAGAGGCGCTGTTAACTGCGGCAGCGGCGTCTTGCAAAATCTGAAAGGGAGTCCATTCATTTCCGGGATACCACTTGAAAATCTTTCCATCGGGAGCGATTACGGTGGTGCTGAGCGAATGAGTGATGGCGCCATTTTCCTGTGAGACTGCCAATCCGAAGAACTTTTCCAAGTCCGCAAGTTGGTTCGGCGCTACCGCGAACTCCCAATGTGAAAAGGCCGACGGCAGCTTCTCTGCCGTCGCTTTATAGCCGTAGTCACGTAACACGTTTGGGGTGTCGTGTTTGGGATCGAAGCTGATGCTTAGCAGGTGAGTCTTCCCCGACAGTGCGGAATCGCTCAACAACTTGCGATTGATCTCCGCAAATTGCTGGGTAACCCGAGGACAGTAGTCAGGAAACGGGCACTGGGTGTAGATGAAGGTGACGATCAGAGCCTTTCCGCGGTACTGGTTGAGCGAGATTTTTCTCCCACTCTGATTCACCAACTGGAAGTCAGGCACCTGTTGTCCGGGGACGGGGATCTTCAATTCGGAACTGGTCTTCTCGGGATTGGTCGATTTCTGGGTGACTTTAACATTGTCGATCCAGTACTCGCTTCCTCGAACAAAGAGATCAGCGCTGATCGTGTCTCCCGGGGCGAGAAGATCTAATTGGCCGACCTCTTTGACTTTGTAAGGCATCGCCATCGCCGCCATAAAACCCTTAATCTCGTCACCGTTTACCACCACCGAAAGATTGGGTTTGTCGATGCTCACAACTTTGCCGGTGAGTTGGTACTGTTTCATTTGCTCGGCCGGCTTTGAGGAGTTGCAGGCCACGAGCAGGCTGAGAGCGATTGCGATAGCTGCGTAATGTTTGATGAACTTTTGGAAAGTCAAAGGGTCTCCTGTTCTGTGTCATGCTGCCAGCGTGACCTACGCCGGCGGTCCTGCCTGGCAATCTACGAAGCCCGGCGGGAAGCCGGATCATTCGTTCAGTAATGAAAACGATAGCGAAATTCCGCGTATATTTCGCGCGGGTTGTTCCAATGGAATCCACCGAAGGTTACGCTATTGTCGATCAGTAAATGGCGGTTAGCCACGTTCAATGCGTTCAATGAAATCGAATACTTGTCCCTGAAGTCCTTCCCCAAGGATAAATCCACCGTGGTATGGCCGGGGAGATAATCCGGAGGAGGGAAGCCGTTGCTGAATCCGGAGCCGTAGTAAACGTTGGTGGAGGCGTAACTCTTCCAGGGAAGCAGAATCTCGCCACCTACGTTAAGGGTATTTCGCTGATCATGATCAAGGGCGAATAGATCGGATGGCGGTGAAAAATCGGTGAGGCCGCCAGTGATTGCACCGAAGCCCTGGGCGATCTGGTTGGAATAGGCCAAGTGAATCTGGGCGCGATGGGCGATGCGCGGCGAGCGCAAGGTCAGCTCCCATCCTCGAATGATGGCTCGATCGATGGTCAGTGGAAAGAAGATATCGGACTCACCGACGTTGTTGTGATCGAAGAAGTTGTGGGCGATGGTTTTGAAGTTATCGGCGTCGAGGGTCCAGCCGCGGAAAGGAATGGTGACGCCAAACTGATGTTCTTCGTCTCGCTCGCCTTTCAAAGGAATAAATCCCAGATTTTGCTCATCGACAAACTGCAGAAGTGGTCCGGAGGCCGTGATCAGGGGCGGGGCCTGGTAATAGTGCCCGTAAAATGCGCGAACTACCCAGCGAAGCTTGGGTACAGTGAGGGCCGCGCCGAAGCGTGGGCTTATTGCGTTCTCAGAGATGCTGCCGGAGAAATGGGTCGGCCGGATCCCGGCTATCACATTCAGCCACGAGGTTACCTGGAACTTGTCCTGCACGAAGCCGGACTCGAGAGCGCCTGAGGCCAACTCACGATCGCGGAAGTTGTTTGCACTTCGGTCGTTGAAAAGTGCGCCGAAAAGCTGGTTATCATGTTGGGCGAACCCGTAGAAGCCCGCTTCCAGATTATTCCTGGCAACGTTAGCGCTGATGGTCGCTTGTCCCCCTGCGTAGTTCGACGTCCGGTCATCGGTCGTACTGATAGGGAAGTCATTCGGATTGCCGTCGTAGTTAGCGCTGTTGTAGTGATAAAACGGGGATACCGTCATGTAGTAACGAGTGTTGAAGGTGTGCACCCAGGAAAAATTTACCAGCGCGTCTCCTTCGTGCTGGCCGTCGCGGAGTCCGCTGCTGTTGTAAATTTGATTTTCCGCGTCGTTCACATTCGGATCGTAAGGAATCTGGTAGTAGTCCTTCCGGAGAGAGGTCACGAAGCGCAGTTGATTTGAGGGGTCGACGTTGAAAATGAGAGACCCGAAACCGCCGTATCCATTCTCGGCATCGTGCACAACCTCCGGAGCTGGGGTCTGCAATCCCAGGTTGCTGCGGTTTCCGTTCAAGCTGCCGTAGTAGGCAAACCGCTGGGTATGACTGCCGAAATTGATCTGATCGTTCGTCTGAAAGAAGTTGCCGAAGCTGGTGACGAGTTCGGCCTCATTGTTGCGCTCGAATCCGGTTCTGGGAACGACGTTGAATACGCCGTAGGTACGATCGCCAAATTCTGCCTCATAGCTGCCGCGCTGCACTTCCATGTAGTCCAGATCTTTGGGGTCGAACTGCGGTCCGACGTTCGATGCGATGTTGGTATTGGGAACTGGAACGCCATCGACCAGCCACGTCACTTGATGCCCTCCGCGAATGTGCAACTGATCGTGGGTGATGTAGGCTCCGGGAACAAAGTCGGTGATCATCGCCAGGCTGTTCGTGCGATCCGCTCCCGGAGTGCGTTGCACGTCGGTGCGGCTGAGCATGGTGGTGGGCGTGGCCGAATCCGTCGCGGCCGCGACGGGCTCTGCGGAAACGTTCACGGTTTCATTCGCCGTCGCCACTTGCAGCGAGAAGTGAAGCACTGGCTCGGTGTTAGTCCTAACCGCGACGCTCAGCACGGCTTGCACAAAAGCTGGACTGGCTACACTTACCGAGTACTCGCCCAGCGGGACAGTGCCAAACTCGAATTGTCCATTGGCGTCAGTCGTGGTGGTTTTTGCCCAGTCGGACGATTTTGCGCGAAGCATGACCATCGCGCCTTGCACGGGGCGGTGTTGCGGATCGTGAACAATGCCGCGAAGAGAGCCGAAAATGGTGGCTGCTCCCGCCAGAAGGACGGCAGGTAAGAAAAATCCAAAGAATCTGATGGTATAGCGCATGACTCTCCGTAGCTCTTTCGGGTGAACAGCACGGAACAAAAAGCTGAGAGATGCCAAAGAAGCGATTCCCGCGAAAAGGCGGGCTGGCAATTCAGCAGAATTTGTAGGAGTGCCTACAGAATTGAGAGGGGCGGCGGTGCGCGTCCGGAGTGAAGAGAGTCAATTCCCAGCGGGGAGCGGAGAAGTTGTAAAGCGGTCTTACGATTGGTGGAAGACAGCGTGATGAAGCGAGTTGACGTTGTTGAGACCTGCGCCCACTGGGAAACCGTCACCGATCGGCAGCAGTCGCGATCGCAACAGCCAGGCGGCGCATGAAACTCCATGCCATGAGGCGCGGCGTCTGCCATGAGGTGACGCTTGCAACACGCGTGTGGGTCGGGCGCAGTCGCAGCCATGCCCAGGGGCGCGAGAATGCCCACGAGTGACAGAATCAGAAGAAGCCTGGCTGTCCAGCGATGCATGGCAGATTTTTATTGCCCCCCACAGAGGCGTGACGAAAGAATAGGGGAAAAGCACGGCCCGGTGCAAGTTGGCAAACGGAGCGAGCCTTCCCCCATCTCCCCGACAGAAGTACGGGGCGTGTGCGGAGTTGGATTGGGGAAACAGCTTATTTCATGAGTACTCAGGTCCCGCCGTCTGTATCGTGAACCAGCTTTCGTCCGCGATAGACCGCGACTTCGGAACCCTCGGCGAGAAAAGCTGAGGCCGGGGCCGCTCGAAGGATGGACGCCATTGCCGGGCCGTAGAGGCTCTGGGAGTTTCCTTCAAAGGCTGCTTCCTTTGCGTTCCAGACTCGCCAAGAAGGATGTTCGACGCGGTATTCCCTGGTCTGACGGTTTCTGCCGGCCGCGTATCCCCAGTAATGTTCGGTGATGAATTGCTCGTGAGAGCCCTCAGCCGGCGTCGCCGGCTCGCCCGCTACAGTACAGGTCAGGCGATTTTGTTGCGCACCAACTCCCCATGCGTACTGAACGGAGAGGCTGTTGGCAGGGCCGCGCTGAATTTGGTGGGACATCGGTAAAGCGCGATAGCTCTCGCCGTAGCAGACATTGGCCACGAGGGCGATGGCTCTTCGAGGAACGATCTCACTGATAAAGACCACTCCTCGTCGACGCTCGTCTTCGAGGAGGCGTCGCACGTAAAATCTCAAATTCACTTCTTCGAAGTTACGGTGGAAAGGAAAGCTAAGGCCGAGGACACGTGTGTTCAGGAAGCGAAATCCCACGAGGCTAACGAAGACTTTGCCGTTCCAATCGTCTAGCGCTGTGCCAAGTGGAACGAAGGAGGCCAGGATTCTGGGATCGACTTCGTAATTCAGCATGAGGAGTTCGCGCCACTCCGCCGTGAGGAAGACTCGATTCACAGTGTTCGGATGCCAGGGATTTGGGCGGGATGCGGAACTCTGGAGTGGGATCGGAGATCAGAGTCTAAGGAGAGAAAGGGCATGGCGCCCACCCGTCGAACAGCGTGGGTGGTGGGGCGCTCTCATTATTTATGTGGGTTGGCAGCCGGCTTGGGTCATTTGTGTGTCCCCTTGCGGTTGTTGCGGCTGATGGCGACGTGGTAGCATCCTTAGTTTTGGCAGGCTGCTCGACGCTGGCCTATAACTACCCTCTTAGATTCTTATGGGCCTGCCCCGTTCGATCCGCAGCTAATGATCGTACGAGCCCCGGCTCGTCTGCGGTGAGGATGGTTGCGCCGTGCAGCTCTCCATCAAAGGAGCCCGCACGTGAAGGTCTATGAAGGCGCAAATATCCGCAACATTGCCCTGGTCGGCCACGGTCATGCAGGGAAAACCTCGCTGATCTCGGCCATGCTTTACACTGCCGGCGCTACCCAGCGATTGGGTCGCGTGGATGATGGATCGACCACTACCGATTACGACGAAGAGGAAATTTCTCGCAAGATGTCGATTGCGGCCAGCCTGGCTTGCGTGGAGTGGGAAAAGACCAAGATCAACCTGATCGACACCCCCGGCTTCAATATGTTTGTGCACGAAGCCAAGATGGTGCTGCCGGTGGTGGATGCTGCCATCGTCGTGGTGGACGGTGTGGCGGGAGTTGAGGTGGTCACGCAGCGGGTATGGAATTACTGCGAGGAGTACAACACGCCCCGGCTGATCGTGGTCAATCGCATGGATCGAGATCGCGCGGACGCGTCTCGAGTGTTGGAGTCCGTCGCCAACGTGTTTGGGCGAAACGCGATTCCTATCGAGCTTCCCATCGGCAGCGAAAAGAATCTGAATGGCGTGATCGATCTCGTGCGGATGAAGGCCTATAGCTACGAGATGGGCGGGAATGGGAAAGGAAAAGAGATCGAGATCCCGGCCAACCTGAAAGATCAGGCGCAAGAAGCGCACGAGAAGTTGATTGAGCTGGTCGCCGAGGGCGACGACAAGTTGATGGAGAAGTACTTCGAAGCGGGAACGCTGTCGGAGGCAGACCTGGTTCCGTCGCTGCACAATGCGATTCGGGAAGACAAGATTTTTCCTGTGATTTTCAGCTCCGGACTCGGCAATATTGGCGCCGATCGAGTGATGGATTACATCGTCGATTACACTCCGGCTCCCTCGGAACACGAGTGGGTGCAGGGCGAGCCTGCGCCATCGGGGAACGGAGAGCCTCCACGGAGACACGAGGCTGACAACGAGCCAGTTTCTCTTTATGTGTTCAAGACGGTGAACGATGCATTTGCCGGACGGATTTCGTACTTCAAGGTGTTTTCCGGAGTCGTGAAGAATGAAGCGTCGCTGCAGAATTTCCGCAGCGGTTCGCCGGAGAAGCTGGCGCATATCTCGGTCATGCAGGGCAAGACGGCAATTCCGGTGAATGAACTGCACGCTGGGGACATCGGTGCGGTTGCCAAATTGAAAGACACATTGACGGGCGATACGCTGGGCGACAAGTCTGCACCCATTCAGTATCCACGGGTGAAGCTGCCGGAGCCGGCTATCACGTTCGCGATCGAGCCCAAGAGTCGTGCTGACGAAGACAAGCTTGGTCCCAGCCTGCACAAGCTCATGGAAGAAGATGCGATGCTGCGATTCTTCCGCGACCCCCAAACCAAAGAATTTCTGATCGCCGGAACCGGGCAACAGCATATCGAGGTGGTCGTCGCGAAGATGAAGAAGCGCTACCACGCCGAGGTGAATCTGAAGGCGCCCAAGGTGCCATACCGCGAAACGATTCGGGCAAAGGCAGACGTTCAGGGCCGTCACAAGAAACAAACCGGTGGTCACGGGCAGTACGGCGATTGCAAGATCAAGATGGAGCCGCTGCCGCGAGGCGGAGAGTTCGAGTTCGTTAACGACATTTTTGGTGGTGCGATTCCGAAGAACTTTATCCCGGCGGTGGAGAAGGGAATTCGCGATGCAGCCGGCCGCGGCTATCTTGCGGGATTTCCCGTGGTGGATTTCCGCGTGATTCTCTACGACGGTTCCTATCATGATGTCGATTCGAACGATCTTTCGTTTCAGATGGCGGGGCGAATCGCCTTCAGAAAGGCCATGGAAGTGGCCAAGCCGACGCTGCTCGAACCGGTGATGCACGTCGAGATCACGATTCCGGATGAATTTGCCGGGTCGATCATGGGCGATTTGAACAGCCGGCGTGGCCGGATTCAGGGCATGGACAATAAGGCCGGCAATACCGTGGTGAAGGCCGAAGTGCCAATGTCCGAGATGCTGACGTATGGAGTCGATCTCACGGCGATGACCCAGGGGCGCGGAAGCTTCAACATGGAAATGCATCACTACGACGCGGTGCCGGCGATGCTGCAGGAAAAAATCATCGAGAAGGCGAAGGCAGCGCGCGGGGCTGTGGTCGAAGAGGAAGAGTAAAGAGCTCGGGTATCACTTTCGCAGTGATAGGTGCAAGCTGTGCGCTCTCGTAACTTCTCGCGTCCGGTTCTTTGGAAGTGGAGTGCGTTCGTTGTTTTGATTGCGGCAGCAGTTCTTTTGGCGCGCTGGAAGCCCGCACCGCGTCCGTTGAAAGTTGAGTTACTTCCCATTGCTGACGCTTCGCCTGCCTGGGATGCGACTTACCCTTCGGTCGTAATTTCTCTCACCACGGATTCCGCACGCGCCGAGCTCACGAGCTCGATTTCGATCATCAAGCCGACCGTTCGCCACGACGCTCCTGTCAATCAGTTTGAAGTCGCATTGGATTCGGGGATGTTCAAGTTGCGCCAAACGGACATCTTCATCGGCGATAGCATGCCGTTGTCCCTGACGCGAACGTATCGTCCATGGGACCGGCACAGCCGGGCCTTTGGGGTGGGTGGCAATCATCCTTACGACATATGTCCCACGGGCACAAGGTTTCCTTACACCTATCAGTATCTGAATTTGGAAGACGGCCGCGAGATTTATTTCCCACGGATTTCGAAAGGCACGCGATACGAGGATGCAGTCTTCAGAAACGGCAATCAAGGGTCCGAATTTTATGATGCGCGAGATAGCTGGAATGGGGATGGCTGGACGCTGAAGTTTCCCGACGGCGGGCAGATCATTTTTCCTGAGGCGTACTTTGCCAAGAACTTCGCGCAAGGTGCACCGACTGAGATGCGCGATGCTGCGGGAAACCGGGTTCAGTTGAAGCGCGACAAGGTGCGGAACCTGCAGCAACTCATCTCAGCGTCGGGCCACACGATTACTTTCCAGTATGACAATGCAGATCGCATCATTGAGGGGCGGGATGATTCTGGAACGATTCGGCGTTACGAGTATGGGATTGGCGGTCAGGTCGTGACCGTAAGCGATGCTACGCACTTGCTCTATCGTTTCGAATATCAGAATTTGGTCAGGGAATCGGGCTACGAACCGTATCTGTTGACGGCAGTCATTCACGATGGAAAGGTGCTGTTGCGTAACGAATATGCCGACGGCAGCCGTGTTTCAAGGCAGATTCTCGCTAATGGTGAGATTTATCACTATGAGTATTTACTTGATCGAACGCACAATGTTACGGAAACGACCGTGACTGAACCATCCGGTGGTGTAAAGCGGTTTCACTTTAAGGATGGAATGTTGTCGGAGGAAAGGTAGTTCTCTGGTTCGGCTAGCCAGTTGCGGGCACCATTTCGATATCGGTTAGGGCGAAGTCGGTGCCTTTCGCCAACAGAGGTTCCCCAGTGAACTTCGCGAGGGCATAAGCGAAGCAGTCTCCGAAATTCAGGCCAGCAGGGTGACGTCCTTTGCCAAAACGACGCCAGGCAGAACGAGCGATATCGACCTGATCAGCGTCGAACGGCACGACCTGCAAGCCCGCATGAATCTGGAACAGATCAAAATCGCGTCCGGCTGGCTCGCCTCGACGAGCTTCCAAAACCATTGCCGTTTCGAGAACGGTACCGGCAGAAATCAGGCGCGACTCAGCGCCGATTATCTGATCCAGGAAAGCAACGCGTTCCGCCTCGGCAAGAAAAATTGCCAACAGGGCTGAAGAGTCAATGACCATTAGCTTGGCAATCCATGCTGATCGTACCCGAGAATCTCATCTTCAGGGCGCGAATCGAGTTCGGGAAGCGCATCAACTCGCCGGAGAATTTCGCCTAGTTTTTCTACCAAGACCTTTCTGTGCCGCTGCTTCTTGATCCGTTCCAGGCGTTCTTGGAGGGAGCGCTGGATTGCCTCGGTTAGCGACTCACCGGTCTCCCGCGCCAATTGCCGGGCAAGACGTTCGGCCGTCTTATTCTTGATACTCATGGCCATGGCATCAGTATATACCAAGATATATAAATATATATGAGGAGAACTAGACTATTGCAGAGACGCATCTTTCGCTTTACCATCGCCGTAAGTGGCCACCCTGCGAAATTCTCCGAAACTGCCTGCGGACCGGGAGCGTGTGGTCTCCGCGGCTCCGGTGGATGACGATTCTTCTTTCGAGTTAAAGCTGCGGCCACAGCGGTTGGTCGAATTTATCGGGCAGCCGAAAGTGAAGGAAAATCTTGCGGTTGCAATTGAAGCGGCGAAGTCCCGCGGCGAGGCACTGGATCACGTTTTGCTGTACGGACCCCCCGGCCTGGGGAAGACAACCTTAGCTACGATCATTGCCAATGAATTGGGCGCGGCATTTCAGCAGACCTCCGGGCCGACGCTGCAGATTAAAGGCGACCTGACGGCGATTCTGACCAACCTCCGCGACAAACAGGTTTTGTTCATCGACGAAGTGCACCGCCTGCAACCGGCGCTGGAAGAGCTTCTGTATTCGGCTCTTGAGGATTACAAACTCGATATCATCATCGGCCAGGGTCCGTCGGCGCGCACTCACACCATGGATGTAAAGCCCTTCACCTTTATAGGAGCTACAACGCGAGCCGGCCTTTTGTCGTCGCCGCTGCGTTCACGCTTCGGCATCGTGCTACGGCTGGAGTTCTACACTCACGAGGATTTGCGGATTATCGTGGAGCGGTCGGCTGAAATCCTTGGCGTCGAGATCAACCGCGAGGGTGCCCTTGAGATTGCCAGCCGGTCGCGAGGCACGCCACGAATTGCCAACCGGTTGCTGAGGCGGGTGCGTGATTACGCGCAGGTGCGCAGCGCCGGCAAGATTGACCTGCCAACGGCACAAGCTGCGTTGCAGATGCTGGAAGTGGATCGCTACGGATTTGACGAGGTAGACCGCAAACTTTTGCTGACGATCATCGAAAAATATCAAGGTGGTCCGGTGGGAGTGAATACACTGGCGGCCGCGCTGGCTGAAGAAGCCGATGCCATTGAAGAAATCTACGAGCCCTTCCTGATTCAGATTGGCTTTCTGAATCGCACTCCTCGGGGGCGTGTTGCGACCCAGCTTGCCTATGAGCATTTTGGGATTACTCCTACTCGGCGGCAGAGTTCGCTGTTCTAGCGAATCGTGATAGGCACACCGCAGTCAAAGGCCGGCGAGCGATGGCGCGAACGCCGCTACGTGAGCTTGGCGATACAATGTCTTCGACATGATTGCTCATCTGCGCGGCAAGCTGCTGGTTAAACATCCGAACCAGGCCATCGTCGAGACTGCGGGTGTTGGATACGACGTGACCATCAGCGTACCTACCTATTCTGAATTGCCAGGTCTGGGCGGTGATGTTGCTTTGCACATTCATACTCATGTTCGGGAAGATCAGATTGCGCTGTATGGATTTCTACGCCCGTCGGAGAAACTGCTTTTCGAGAAGTTGATCACGGTGAGCGGCATTGGTCCGAAGCTGGCGATTACGATCCTGAGCGGGATGGCGGCGGATGACATGGTGGGAGCGATTCGAGGAAACGACATAGCCCGCCTTACCAAGATTCCCGGTATCGGCAAGAAGACAGCTGAGCGCATGGTGCTGGAGTTGCGCGATAAGTTGCCTGTGGCATCCAGTGGAGCGGCGACTGTAATTCCCACCATATCACCGGTCGAGGAGGATGTACTCTCTGCGCTGACGAATCTTGGGTACCAGCGGGCTGCCGCTGAAAAGGCTATCGCGGTGATCTCGCATAACGGCAAGGCTGGATCGTTTGACGCCATGTTCCGAGAGGCGCTGGGGGTCCTGTCGAGGTAGCCGCGCGCCCTCTAATCAATCTTTATGAGTCCGTCCGAAAGTCGTCCTCGGCTAAGGTTCACGGTGCTGCCGGGACGTTTTGTGATCTGCCGATTCTCCGCGGATGCTACCGTTCCTGAGTGGGCCCAACGAGGTGGGTTCACTTCGATAACGCGAACCGCTGACGAACTCTCTATCGTGTGTCCCGCCGAGAACCTACCTCCGGAACACAAACCAGAACCGCGCTGGATTTGTCTCAAACTGTCCGGGCCTTTTGCTTTCACGGAAACCGGCATTCTGGCGTCTTTTATCGATCCGCTGGCTCGCGCCCAGGTGGGAATCTTTGCCATCTCCACGTTCGACACGGATTACGTGTTGGTTCAAGAGCAATTTTCCGACAAGGCGCTGGCTGTTTTAACGGACGCGGGACACCAAGCAATCTAGAGGCCTGAAGGTGGTGAACCTGCTGCGCCAGTTAAAGCAGGGTCAATCTGTTCTCCTTCCGAAATCGTGAAGATCCGGCAACTTTGCGCAGATGTCTGTGTTCCTTGTTCTACAAGGACGAGACACTATGAAAACGGACAGGCGCGCTTTTGTTGGATCTGGATTGATGCTGGCGGGACTAGCGGGAACGATTACCGGGCTGGATTCGTCGGCAGGTGCCGCGACAAAGTCTTCGATTAATCCGAGCTTCGCGTCTTTTGGCTGGGAAGTCACCGACCTTAACGACAACGGAGCGGACGTTTATTTTGAAGTAACGAGCAACATGGTCGTGAGCTTGATCGACATTGATGTGTCGTTCATGATCACAGCTCTGCCGAGCAATCCTGGCTTTACAGAAATTCTTTGTCGCGCGGCAGTTTCGCCCGGAGGTGTTCCGAAGTTCTACCCTGGCGATCCCGGCGCAAGCTTCATATCCCCGCAGAGTCCCAACTTCAGCAAAACCCATATCCACAATCCTAATCATCTGGATGTGGGGGATGACGGCTATCTGCTCCAGAACATTTTCTATAGCGTCATTCTCAAGACCTGGGTGCCCGCGGACGGTACCGCATCTTCGACCTCGAGGCATGTTTCGTGTGCCCGGTCACTGGCGCTAAACGCGGGCGATTACCTGGTTTTCAATATGAGCCATGCCGGGGTACCAGGCGACGCGGAGATGCAGGTGGTGATGCAATATACGCTGCCCTGAAGAAGAGCGTCGTTTCTGGGGCACGAAACGACCGTTCACTCCATGTAAATCCCCGAACGCTGTTTGGAATGATGTGTTTACAGCTGGACTATGTTTTAATGAAGGCAGTCCAGAATGCCTACCAGCCGTACAATTTTGCGCCGCCGACTGAAGCAAGTCGTGCGCGACTTCCGAGGGGCGCGTGAAGTAGCTCGCGCACTCGTGTCCACGGACCATCCCCTGCTCGCGCACATTATTCCGGTACGGCGCTGCAATCTGGCTTGCGAGTATTGCAACGAGTATGACGATTTCTCGAAGCCGGTGCCGACCGACGAAATGTTTCGCCGGGTCGATAAGCTGGCCGAGCTGGGGACGTCGGTCATTACCATCAGTGGCGGAGAGCCGCTGCTGCATCCCGAGCTGGATGACATTATTCGCCGCATTCGAGAGCGCGGCATGGTCGCCGGACTGATCACCAATGGATATTTGCTAGTGGCCGATCGGATTCAACGGCTGAATGACGCAGGACTTGAGTGGCTACAGATTTCCATCGACAACGTCACTCCGGATGACGTTTCGAAAAAAAGCCTGAAGGTCCTGGACAAGAAGCTGCAGCTGCTTGCCGAACATGCGGATTTCCATGTGAACATCAATTCGGTGGTTGGCGGAGGGGTTTGCAATCCGCAAGATGCGCTGACGATCGGCAAGCGCGCCATGGAGCTTGGCTTCAGTTCGACGGTAGGAATTATTCACGATGGGCAAGGTCAATTGCAGCCTCTGGCGGACGATGAGCGCCGTGTCTACCATGAGATGAAGTCGATGGAGAAGCGCAGCTTCACCCGCATTAATGCCTTCCAAGACAATATTGCGCAGGGCAAACCCAACCAGTGGCGGTGCCGGGCCGGGGCGCGTTACCTATATATCTGCGAGAACGGGCTGGTGCATTATTGCTCGCAGCAAAGGGGCTACCCGGGGATTCCGCTGGAGAACTACACCATCCACGACATTCGCCGCGAGTACCTCACCGAAAAAGGATGCGCTCCGCACTGCACGGTGAGCTGCGTGCATCAGGTTTCGGTGCTGGATTCGTGGCGGGCTCCGCAGCATGCCATGCCGGCAGGGATAATTGCCGAAGCCCGCGATTTAGTGCAAATCAAGTAGGCCTACCGATCGCAACGCGAGGCGTCATCCTGTTAATGCGGCTGTTTCAACAGGTGCGCATTCAAGGGAGTTACTACCAGACCTTTTCCTGCTTCAGCTTATTTGCAACATCCGCGATCTCTTTTTCCCGCTCGGTATTGACGATTCCTTTTGAATCGTCGTAGATGCTTTCCCGCAGTAGATTCAGAAGCCGAGCTTTGAGTCGCGCCCGTTTTACAACGGATTTGGGAATGACGACCTTCTCTGGCTGGGAACATGTCAGAGCGCTCCCAAAGAACGCAGTCTTGAGATCCGCGTTTGGATCTCGCGGTTCTTGTCCCACTGCCTGTAGGCGAAGAACAGCAACAGCAAGGACAACGGCGAACAGGGCAATGCTACTTTTCGCCACATCTCTACCTCCCTACCGTCCACTTGTCACCCCGAAGGGCATTCTGGCATCCGGCTTAGCCGGCAAACTTGAAGACGAGGATTCTGAATGGCGGGTTGTTCCCTACAAGAATCCAATTTCGGAGCTACTGCTTTAATGGTAGGCAGAAGGCGCGGGGTAAGCGTTTTTCAGGCCGGGTGAGACGGCGATTAGTGATGGAGGAAGCCGCGCATTGGCCGAAGGCTAATAGACTTGACGGCGGCGGTTTCTCAAGAAAATCAAACGCGAAACGTGGCTAGCAACCTGACCCTTTGGTACAGGTATAGATACGCGTGGCCCAGGTACAGCCGGTCCCGAGTTTCAGGGCGCTGGAACAATTTGCGGTCTGATTGCCCTTCATGTATTCATCTACGGCCCAGAAGGTTAAGTCGTTGTTGGGATCGGATGAGACGCTGACGTACTCACCCCAGTAGTCGTCGGTTTCGTCCTGTCCGCTCGAGCCGTTGTTACTGAGTATGGCAACAGGAGTTCCGACCATTCCATTCGTTCCAACCGTCACGAAATACGGTGATGGGTCGAAATTGCTGGCGGCGCTGTGGAGAGTGCTGCCGGTAACGGTGTAAGTGATGCCGAGGTTGCCGTTATGGTCCATGGCGACGCTGGGCATAGACAGGAAATAGTGATTGGTGGTGTCTTGAATGGTCCCGAGCAGCACGACTTGCGGGCTGCTTCCCGCCAGAATTTGGTAATAGCGAATCCCCGTGCGCTTGGTGGTCGCGCTCTCCTGAATGGTGTGAGTTACGGCAAGGTACTCGTTGTTGTTGACGTAACGATACGCCAGTCGGGACATCAACCGGTCGCCAATGCTATCCACCACGCCGCCATAGGGTTCATAGATACAGTAGGTGTTGTAAGGGTGGGCGAGGTTATAGCACGCTGGCGTGTAGGGATTGCTGGTGAGATTCAGGTAAGTCGGACCAGCCCCACTCGTAAAGCCTGACCAAGTCCAGAACGCCAACTGATTCGAAGTGCATGGAGCTACCGAGCACTGGACGTTAGAGCCCGGATTGCTGGGATTGACTTGAGCGAGGAAGTACTCACCAACCGAGCTCTTCGGGATGGGATTGCTACCTTCAAAGTCAGCTGGCAGCAGGGTGTGGATCAAACTGTTGCCGGTACCGCTCGAACCGACCACGTAGTTGGGGATGTAGGTGTAGCAAACCGGCGAGTTAGACGAGAGCCCGGCAATGATGTCGGCTTTGTCCAGTTGGCAAACTTCGAAACCGACGATGTCGTAATGATTGTCTGGGTCTTCCAAGTCCCAAGTTACATAGAAACCATCAGACCAGGTTCCGAACCGCGCGTAGTCAGGGAAATAGGTATCGCCCTGCGGGTTCGTAGGAATGGCAGGATTGATTGAGTAGGCGTAGACATTCCAGTAGCTGCGGTAGTTGCTTCCCTCGAGATTGCTGGCAGGGACTGATCCGATAGGAGAGCTAACGCCGATGCAATAGTAGTAATTCCCAACACCGCCGGGATTGAAAATGTTGGCCGCGACGAAAACATTGTCGATGCGGTCGTAAGTGGCAAGGCCATCCAGTGAACCGTTGGCGCAATAAGCGCTGCCTTGCGGAGCAAATAGGGATGCGATCGTCTGTGGGACTGCAACTCCGTTCGTCTTGTTGCTGAAAATGCCACTGCCGGTGGCGCGGTCGAAGGCCTGCAGATAGTCGTTAGCAAATTCGAAATATTGTCCGACGCCACTGGCGTTGGTGGGGCCAACTCCGCCGTTGGGGTCAGCTTGCGGGCGGGGAGTGTATCCGGCGGCCAGGAGGCCTTGGGCATCCATACCCTCAAACTGCCCTGACCATGAGCCTGCAGCGGGTGTGGTGGTATAAAAGCCCACCCACGCGTGGCCACCCGGGCAGGTCGTGCCGGCGTTGTTTGCGGCGCACCAGGCCTGTACGGGCGCGGGTGCTGCGCATGTTCCGGAGGGAGGCGTGGTGGAACAGTTGTTCTGACCGAACGCTGTCAAACTGGCCAATCCGAGGGCAGATAACCCAAGGAAGCTGCTCAAAAACTTCATTGATCTTCAACCCCAGAGCTTCTTGCGCGGGGGATACGTAGCGGAAGCAGGTGTTTGTAGTGCATCCGAGGGGCCAATCGAAGCTGTCCAGTGGGGCGGTTTGGCCTTAATTACCAGTAGCTTAAACGCCGCCGACTCAGTGTGAAGTTGCATAAAGCTGCGATGTGCAGCCGGTTGCACATCCAGCGACCACAATTGCACACCGTAGGGGCCGGAATTGCGAGCGAGTTGTTAGACACTCCGGTCGTTGTTTGAAGAACGCCGATCTCGAAGCGCAAAGGCCGGGTCTTTCCAGACTAGCTATTTCTTTGCCGTCGGCGGCAGAAGACCGTTCAACCGCAAGTATTGGGCTGCGGCACTGTAGTGGTCCGCCCAATCATTGGTAAGCGCGATCAGAGCAAAGGCTCGCGGGCCTTGGCGGCCACCGTAGAGATCGACCGTATCGCCGAGCTTCGAATCGTCAACCTTGGCGAGTGCGGTTGTGCAGAAATCAAAGGATGCCTTCATCGCCGCGAACAATTTGTCCTTGCCGTCGGTTTCGGAGAGTTCAGCGGCTTTTGGGGCGGCCATATCCCCGGCCTTGGCGCAGAGATAATTGTTCGACTCGGTGACGTGAATCACCAGATGGGCAAAGGTCATCTGTGCCGGAGTCGGTTTGAAATTGAATTTATCTGCCGGCATCTCGTCGACGGCGGCCACCAGGTTTTTTTGCTGACGCGGCAGGATCTCGCGAATTACATCGGTCACAACGTTTTTGCTTTTTTGTGCCGATGCTGCGGTTGCGAGGATTAGCAGTACGAGTAGGGGTCTCATGAAACCTCCGAACGCTCTAGCATACCCCTGCCACGGAGATGTGGCCACCGCGCAGCATATTCTGGTCATTTTTCTGTATCGGTATGCCACCCCGGATTGAGCCATTTTCCGTCGCGGTGCACAAAGATCTCGGTCACCCGGCCAGACTCAGCGGAGCGCTTGCCGCCGACTTCAGTCTCAAGCGCATACTGGCTGTAGATGATGGCTACATCGCCGAAACGCTGCATCTCGGTGCGGGGAAACTCGAGCCGTACGAGCTTTCCGCCGCGAGCATGAAACTCTGCGGCTGATCGAAAGACATCGGCCCGCGACTTCCACTTTTCCTCGCCCGAACTGATGACTATTGTTTCCGGAGGAACCAATGCGGCGAGAGCCTTGGTATCGTCAGCAAACCATGCACGCCAGACGGTTTCTCGCGCCGTTAGAATTTCAGCGCGCTCGTCCGCGTTTGCAGCGCGGCCCGGCACGCTAAAGGCTGCCAGAACAATCACTGCTGCTGCGATAATGGAGCGCGATCGACGCATTGTGTTTCTCCGGAAATAATTGCGGTCTTGCCTTATGCGGTTTGTTGAACTTCGCGAGCTTTGGCCGGTTGATACGCTCCTGGCTTGGTGCGCGATGAGATCGCGAGACGGTTCCAGGCATTGATGGTGGCCACGGCCAGTGTCAGGTCGGCTAACTCCTTGTCCGTAAAATGCGGATGCACCAACTCGTACACTTCGTCTGACGCGTGCCCATTGGAGATGAGTGTGACTGCTTCCGCCCACGCGAGGGCAGCTCGCTCGCGGTCGGTGTAGTAGGGACATTCACGCCAGGCGTCGAGCGAGTACATGCGCTGTTCGTTTTCCCCAATCGCGCGCAGATCCTTCCAATGCATATCCAGGCAATACGCGCAGCCGTTAATTTGTGAACTGCGCAGTTTGATCAAATGAAGTAAAGATTCCTCCAGCCCACAGTGGTTCAGGTATTGCTCAAGGCCTGCCATCGCTTTGTATGCTCCGGGGGCGGACTTCGTATAACTGAAACGTTCTTCCATACATCCTCCTTTGATTTGTTCGATAAAAAGTTTGACGAGCGGATTCACGGATTTCCAACCTCCGCCCGGTCTTGCTGGAGAGCCAGCAGGAGCGCCGCTCCAGAGGCAGAAAATACCGAGTAGTCCAGCGGAGACTTGATTCCAAAAGAAATGGCCATGGCTGTCCCAAACACCGCCAGCAGCGCCGCGCTGCCGAATGCAACCCAGCGGGGCCAGATGCCGATGATCAAGGCAACGCCAAAGAAAAGTTCCGCTGCGGTAGCCGACCAGGCAAGAAAAGGAATCATCGAGGCCGGCATAAAGGAGTTGACTTCAGCGGTGTAACGTACGAAGTTAGGGAAATTTCCATAGCCCACGTTCTTACCGTAAAGGCCGAAGCGCGATAGGATGCCGGACAGGAAAGCCGCTCCGAGCGCAAAGCGCGTGTACCAAATTCCGAATTGCTCTGAGTTCCAGCGCTTCGTTTTCATGATTGCCTCTGCTTCTTCAATCGATGTCAATGACTCGCATCAGTGAGTTGCTGTTTCATCCGCCGGAACGGGCTGGCTCAAAGGAGCGTCGTGATCGCAAATGAAATAAGCGATAAATTTTGCCGGGACTTTGTCGCTGGCGTTCGCTGAGATCATGTGGACGCCATCGGAGCCTTCGTAGAAACTCTCGCCTGCGTGATACACGGCCTCTGTTTTACCTTTCACCTGACTTCGCAGGCTCCCTTCGAGCAGGTAGCCGACGACTGGGCAGCCGTGACTGTGAGGCAGAGACCATCCACCGGGCCCGTAGGTGACCTCAACGGCGGTGATCTTAAGATTTTCGCCGTTCATTCTGGGGAGGGCGTAAGAGAAAGCCAGGTGGGTCTGTGCTCCTGCTTTCTTTGGGGAAGAATCCGCCGGAGCCTGGGCGCCGAGCGCGATCGACCCGGCTCCTACAACGCAAAGGAGCGCCATTTCGAGGGTCCATTTTTCAGTCATTGCTTGCGCCTCCACTCACACCATAAACAAAAGTGGACTATCCATATAGATCCATTTACAGTGAATGACATGTACCACTTATGGTGAAGCGCGCGACTTCTTTTGACCTGGCCTTTGAATTCGAAGAGCACGGTAAGCCTGCGTACCGGCAACTCTACGACTCTCTGCGCACCCGGATTCTGGACGGCAGTCTGCGAGCAGGCATGCGCCTGCCCGCAACTCGCGACTTTGCCAATCTGTATGGATTGTCGAGGGGCACTGTCGTAAGCGCTTTCGAGCAGCTGAAGTCGGAAGGATATCTTGAGGGGAAGATCGGCTCGGGCACATATGTCAGCAGAGTCCTACCGGAAGAACTGCTTCAGGTTGCGCACCGATCAGCTCCCGCCACCAACAGCGAAATATATCCACAACGGCGGTTTTCAAACTATGGCAAACGTGTGGAACTGTTCCCCAATCTTGAGCCCCGTCCTACCCACGCCTTTCGGGCGAATATGCCGGGGCTCAATCTCTTCCCTACATCCATTTGGACCCAGATCACGACGCGGCGCTTGCGACGTATTTCGGTTAACACCCTGTTGGGTAGTGGGCCCATGGGTCATGCGCCGCTGCGCAGCGCAATCGCCGATTATCTGAATACGTCACGCGGTGTGAAGTGTGTTTCTGAACAGATCGCAATCGTGTCTGGGGTACAGGAAGGGCTGGACCTAGCAGCCCGGCTGTTGCTTGATCCGGGAGACAGGGTCTGCATGGAGGATCCCGGATACACGGGAGCCGCAATCGCGTTCAAAGCGGTTGGAGCAAGAATTTCTTGTTTGCCCGTAGATGAACAGGGCATGGTTCTCGATCGACGCCGCTTGCGCGGAGCTAAGCTCGTGTACGTTACTCCGGGTCATCAGTTTCCGCTGGGAGTGACAATGAGCCTGGCGCGGCGGCTGGAAATCCTGGATTGGGCCCGGCAGTCGGGTGCACTGATTCTCGAGGATGACTACGATAGTGAGTATCGTTACTCGGGACGCCCGATTCCAGCCTTGCAAGGACTTGATCGCTCCGGTCTCGTGCTTTTCGCGGGAACCTTCAGCAAGGTGTTGTTCCCTTCGTTGCGCCTCGGGTATCTGGTCATTCCTTCGGATCTTGTCGATAGGTTTGCCGCGACAATTTCCGTGACTACTCGCCACGCGCCGCTGCTGGAGCAGGCGGTGCTGTGCGATTTCATCATTGAAGGCCACTTCGGGCGTCATCTCCGGCGCATGCGGGGCGTTTATGCAGAACGATTGGAAGCTCTCCTGGACGAAGGTCGGCACAGACTTAGCGGCTTGCTGGAACTCTCCAGCGTTGAGGCGGGGTTGCAGACCGTGGGGTGGCTGGCCAATGGAATCAGCGGGGAGTCAGCTACCAAGGCAGCGGCTGCGAAGAATGTGGAAGTAGTTTCATTGAACCAGTACTACCACGGCCCCATGCAACGGGAAGGACTGCAGCTTGGGTTCGCAGCGGTGGATTCGCGAGAGATTCGTCGTGGAGTCCGAGACCTTGCGGCTGCACTGGAAAGCGCAGGCCGCCGCTTGTGAATATCTTGTCTTCTGGAGCCGGCAAGCAACTTCTTATCCCATGAACGCACCCAGCGACGCGGCGATCAGTTTGTACAGCAGGTACCATCCAGCCACAATCATGATGGCGGTCGAGCGTTTCACCTTGCTGTTGCAGGCGAAGCCGATACCCATCAGAATAATGCTCCAGATCACGAATACGTCGAGCGCCGAAGCCATCGTGTAGAGAAACTTGTTCTGGGTGGGATCCATGAAGTAGGCGGGATTCGTAGCTACCGGATTTTTTACGTTGAACCCTTCAGGATCAACCCCGGCAAACATCGATATCACCCCTAGAATAGCCCCAAAGATTCCGGGGAGGCTGCCGTAAGTAACGATCGCCAACGACCTGCCGAAACCTACTTCCGCTCCAGCGCCGAACTTAAATGTCGCCAGAAAAATAGCCGCTATCACCACATAGACGATCAGTATCGTGACAGGGGTTCCGTAAGAGGCGTAGCGGGTGATCGTGGTCGACAGAGCCATCTGCTTCGCCTTCTGGTCAGGCGGCAGCTTCTCAAACTGGTCCGCTCTGGAGGACTGAGCGATAGCATTCTTGGTGATCTGATCGAATCCGATCTGGCGGTCCATGGCGTATACGAAAATCAGAGAAAAGATCGAGATGATGATCCACGGCGCCCACCAACTGGAATTCCGGCGCAAGTCGGTGAACGTTTTAGTCGGCGCGATAAACGTATCGAGCAGACGCGCGCCTTCGGATAAGCCTGCGGTTTCAGGAACGGGTTGAGGAATTACGGGTGCAGCGGACATGCGGACCTCCGGGATGCGGTCGCGGGGGATTGTAATGCCTGCGAGGCGGGAGAAACAAGCGGCGCCTGATTCGATTTTGTCAGCGGCCTTGCGGTGACGCTGCGTGCCTTGCGGTCTAAAGAGTTTTAGCGCGAAGGTAGCTAAGAAGGACTTGGCTTAGTTTCTTGTTTATAGAAGCATACTCAGCTCACGCTCACTTCCGGAGTAGCTTGCAGCAAGCTCTTCGTGTATGGGTGCGCCGGGCGTTCGGTCATCTGTGTGGTTGTGCCGATTTCAACCAGTTTGCCGCGATACATTACTGCGATTCTGGTTGCCAGGTAGCGGACTACGGGCATGGAGTGCGAGATGAACAGGTAGGTCAGTCCGAATTCGCGCTGGAGTTTCACCAACAGGTTCACGATTTGCGCGCCCACGCTGACGTCGAGTGCGGAAACCGGTTCGTCCGCGACTATGAATTTAGGGCGTAAAGCCAAGGCACGGGCAATGCCGATGCGTTGGCGCTGGCCTCCGCTGAATTCGTGGGGGAACCTTTGCATGGCGGATTGATCGAGACCAACCGCGCCGAGCAGTTCAGCCACGCGTTTTCGCCGGGATGCTTTGTCGATGTGTTCGTGGATGGTGAGCGGCTCGGCAATTACATCTTCAACGCGCATTCGCGGATCGAGGGAGCCTGACGGGTCCTGAAAGATGATCTGCATGTCTCGGCGCAGACCGCGCATTTCGCCATGGCCGGCTTTCAACAGATCACGTCCCTCAAAGCGAATGGAGCCGGAGGTCGGTTCTATCAGCCGCAGCACCAGCCGGCCCAGGGTGCTCTTGCCCGAGCCGGATTCACCGACCAGCCCCAAAGTCTCTCCAGCATGAATTTCGAAGGAGACGTTATCGACGGCGCGAACTTCACCTTTGGCGTTTCCACCAAACATGGATTCGCCGAGAGGGAAGACCTTCGTCAGATCTGAGATTTCAAGCAGCGGCATGGCTGGTTCCTGGCTGAAATACAACTTACCATCAGGCTGCAGAGACTGAATGCGATATTTCGAAACTACGCGTGATTACTGCAACGCAATCAACGGCACAGCGGTTAACGCCGCGAACATCCCCAGGGCTTTCCAGCGCGTGAAATGTTCGTCGAGGACTAACCGAGCCAGCAATACTGTAACTGCCGGGTAGAGGGAACTGAGCACGACGGCGGCATCGAGGCGTCCAGTTTGGCTGGCGCGGATGAAAAGCACGCTGCCGGTGATGTCGAGGCATCCCGCGACTATGCCGAAGCCGATGTCCCGACGATCGAGTTTAACCTTGACTCGCGCGAGCAGAATCATGACTACGGTGATGGCGAACGATGCGATTTTCGCTATGGCCGCAACCCATAGCGCGGAACTGTCACCGGCTTGTTTGACGCACAGATAATAGCCGGCAAATCCGACACCTGCCAACGCGGCCATTCCAATTCCTTCGGGGCGGCCTCCATCCTCCGTGCGGGAGATGAGCCAGATTCCAAGCGCGGCCAGAATAAACCCGGCGATCTGGGCAGCGTGTGGCAGGCCTTCATGGATGATTCCGAAAGCTACCGGAATGGTTGCACCAAGGACGGCTGCAACCGGAGCAGTTAGCCCCATTCGTCCGGTGGCCAACGCCCGATAGAAGATAGCCAGCGCAACGCCGCCGGAGAGTCCGCCGGCTAGCGCCCAGAGGAAGGCTGACCTCGGCGGAAATGGGGCATGCGTTGCTGAGGCGATGACCGCCATGAAAATCAGCGCGCTAAGGTGCGCAATGGCAGTAAGCACGAAGGCGTTAGCGCGGCGCGACGCGTATCCTCCGAGAAAATCGCTGGCACCCCATGCGAATACCGCGGCCAAGCTATAGCTGGCGGGAACAAGTTGGGCGGCGGGAGTCATGATTGTCGAGGAATTTGAGATTAGCATGCGAGCGGGATTCTGATCCCGCACGACGAAACAAGTTGTCTCAAACTAGTGGACGTTCTCGGTGGTCGATGTTTCCGGTGCGATGTCGCCGGCGAGTTCTTCCAATAACGCGCGCAGTTGATTCAGCACTTCCGCGGGGGCGTTCGTCTTCAGAGAGAACCGCAATGTGCCATCGGGTGCGAACTGGGCGCCCTTTTGAGAAGAGACGAATTGCATCAGCTTCGCAGGATCGATAACCGCATTGGGGCGGAACTTCACTGTGATCAAATCTTTCTTACGCTCAATCGCTACGACGCCTACGCGTACGGCCATTAATTTTAGTGAGGCGTAATCAAGGAGATGCCGCACGGCGGCGGGAGGCTCTCCATAACGGTCTTGCAGTTCGGATCTGACATCGGTCAGTTGCGACTCTTTTTCGATTCCGGCAACGCGCTTGTACATGCGAAGACGTTGATTTTCTTCGGCAATGTATTCGGCCGGAATGCGGATGTTGAGACCGAGGTTGAGTTGAGTTTCCGCTTCTTCCGGAGCGACTTCGCCTTTCATTTCACGGACAGCTCGGTCCAGCATCTGAGTGTAGAGTTCGAATCCGACAGCCTCGATATGTCCGCTCTGCTCGCCGCCGAGTAAATTGCCCGCACCGCGTAATTCAAGATCAAGCGCGGCAATCTTAAAGCCAGCCCCAAGGTCTGAGAATTCTTTCAGTGCTGCCAGACGGCGGCGGGCAATCGGAGTGAGTTCGACGTCTGCGGGAACCAGCAGGTAGGCATAGGCACGACGGTTCGATCGACCAACGCGTCCGCGTAACTGGTAAAGCTCAGAAAGGCCCATGCGGTCGGCGCGATTGATGACGATGGTGTTGCAGAGTGGGATGTCGAGGCCATTCTCGATGATGGTGGTTGCGACCAAGATGTCGGCCTCGTGATGCATGAATTTCATCATCACTTTTTCGAGCTCGCCCTCACCCATTTGGCCGTGGCCGACGATGATCCGCGCCTTCGGGACCAATTCCTGAAGCTTCGCAGCGATCTCCCAAATGCTCTCGACGCGGTTGTGTACGAAATAAATTTGGCCGCCGCGATCGAGTTCCTGCTCAATGGCTGACTGAATGAGCTTTTCGTCCCAACTCGCGACCACGGTTTGGATCGCCATGCGATCTTTTGGCGGCGTCTCGATGACACTCATGTCGCGCAGTCCGACCAGCGACATGTGCAGCGTCCGGGGGATGGGCGTGGCGGACATGGTCAGAACATCAACTTCTTTGCGCATCTGCTTCAAGCGTTCTTTGTGACGGACACCGAAGCGCTGCTCTTCATCGACAACCAGCAATCCGAGATCAGTGAACTTGATGTCTTTCGAAAGCAAGCGATGCGTGCCGATGAGTATGTCGATCTTCCCGGCCTCCACTTTTTGCAGAATTTCCTTCTGCTGTTTTGGGGTGCGGAAGCGGCTAATCATTTCGATGGTGACGGGAAACGCGGCGAACCGTTGCTTGAAAGTCTCGTAATGCTGAAAGGCGAGGACCGTGGTGGGCGCGAGCACCGCTACCTGCTTGTTGTCATTGACTGCCTTGAACGCGGCGCGCATGGCGATTTCCGTCTTGCCGTAGCCGACGTCACCGCAGAGCAGGCGATCCATGGGCTGCGTAGATTCCATATCACGCTTCACGTCAGCAATGGCGTATTCCTGATCGTCGGTCTCGGTGTATTCGAAGGCGTCCTCGAACTCGCGCATCCACTGGTTGTCGGGGGAGAACGCGTTGCCTTTGGCCGACTTGCGTTCGGCATAGAGCTTGATCAGTTCATCGGCCATGTCTTTCATGGCCTTGCGCACTCGAGCCTTGGTCTTCGACCAGGCCTGCGTGCCCATGTGGCTGAGGACCGGCTTGGCGCCCTCGGCGGAACGATATTTCTGAATGAGGTCGAGACGCGTCAGTGGAACGTAAAGCCGGGCACCCTCGGCGTATTCCAGGAGCATGAACTCAGCGTTGCCGTCGCCTTGGTTGATTTCCTTCAGACCCTGGTATTGCCCGATGCCGTGCTCAATGTGAACAACGTAATCACCGACCTGGAGATCGCGGAAGTCAGACAGGAACGCTGATGTCTTCGAGCGCTGGCGCTGCGGACGGGAGACGACCGACTCCGACTCGTCAAATAAATCACGGGCCCCAAAGATGGAGAGATGCGCTTCCGGGAGGATGACTCCATCCGGAATGTAAGCTTTGGTTAACGTCGTAGTGAGCACTTCGCCGGTGAAGTAGGAAGTTTCGTCGGCATAGCTTTCGCCGCCCCGGGTGCGGCTGCCCAGGCGAAAGGAGGCGGCGTTCTCGCTGAAAATGTCCGCCAGTCTCTCCACTTCTCCGATGTTCGGAACGGCCACGAGCACACGACGGTTCTCTGCAATCTGCTTGCGCGATTCTTCCAGCAAGCCTTCGACGCTGCCGTGAAAACGGGGCGAGGGCTGGGAATGGAAGCTCACCGGCTCGGGTTCATCCGGCCGCGAAATTCCGAGGTTCTCGATTTCGGCACCGGGTAGACTCGCGAGCTTTTCCCACCATGCATCGGGCGGCAGGTAGAGATCAGAGGGCTGCACGAGATTCCCTACACCACTGCGTTCGTGCATCTCTTCAATGCGCGCCCAGAGATGATCAAATTCGCGTTTCAAACTCTCCGGTTCGTCGGCTAGAACCGCGGCACGTGGCATCAATTCAAAAATCGTACGATCCGCTCCGGCTACCGGCGCATAAAACTCCCATCCGGGAAAGACCGTAACCCCGCCCGCTTTTATGGCTTGCTCAACAATTTCTTCCGCGCCGGTGATTCTCTTGCCGGAGAGCCGGACATGAATCGCTCCCAGCAGTTCCTCGCTTACGGGTGTCTCGGTCAGGGGAAGCAGCAAAGCCTCGTCAACGGGATTCGAGGAGCGCTGGGTTCCGGGATCGAACTTGCGGATGGACTCGACTTCGTCGCCAAAAAACTCGATACGCACGGGGCGATCCGCTTCCGGCGAATAGACGTCGAGGATTCCGCCACGCAGCGCATACTCACCGGGCATTTCGACCAAGTCGTTTGACGTGTATCCAATCGTGTTCAAGTGCGCGAGAAGCGAATCGATGTCGAGCGTTTCACCGCGACGAACGGTGCGAGCCAAGTCCGCGTAGTATTCAGCGGATTTCAGTCGAAGTGCGGTTCCAGCAATGGGAGAGACCAGGATCGAGACCGCCCCGGTCGCCACTTTCCAAAGTGCAGCGGCGCGCTCCTCCTGAATTTCCGGATGCGGGGACAAATTCTGAAAGGGAAGCACGTCTCGAGTGGGAAGGGTGAAGATCGAGTCAGGATCGTTGCCGCCAGTCAACTCGTGGAAAGCTTGCAGCACCGGGACCAGTTCCTCGGCAGCACGGTTGTCGGGAACCACCACGATGAAAGGCCGCCCGGAGCTCTTCTGGAGGAGAACGAGCAGAAGAGCTTTTGCGGTAGGGGTGAGTCCGGAAACACGTATACGCCCCGTGCCCTCTCGCAGATGGGAGGCTGCACGCGTCGTACTGGGCAGTTTCTCCACGTCCGCGAACAAATCACGGACAAACGCCAAGACCATCGCCTCTTAATTCTAACAGGCCGAAAGGGGTGAGGTTCTCATAACGGGTTTGGGTGTGGGAAGGTAAAGGGCGCTCGCGCGAGTAAGAGCGCCCGCCCAAAGCGCCTACGATATGATCGGCTTGCCCAACGGTAGAGTCTCTCCGCCGAAAGTGGCATTCAGCACCTCGGCGAACGATACGTAGAGAGCAATTGCCCCCGTGACCAGGCCGAGGATGCCGCCCAGCCTCTTTCCCGGGGCCCAGCCGAAATCTCCGGCAGCAAGCAAGAAGAATGTCACCCACAAGCATAGGAAAGTCGCGAAGATACCTTTGTTGGCTTTGAAAGTGGCGACCCACATGTAAAGGGTGAAGATTCCCCACATGGCGAGGACAGCCGCAACTCCGACGGCGGCTGGAGGCTTAATCCAGCCTGCACCGATCGTCCAGACCATTAATGAATACCAGCACCAGAACGCGCCATAGGCGGTAAACGCCACGGTGCCGAAGGTGTTGCCATTCGAGTACTCGAGGACGCCGGTAATGAGTTGGGCAAGGCCGCCAAATGCGAATGCAAGGGGGATGACGGCAGCAGTCGCTTCCGGGGGAAGCACGCCCGCATTGATGCAGCTGAGCACGACAGTGGTAACTCCGAATGCGGCCAAGCCTAGCGGGGCAGGGTTCGCAACTTTCGGCAAGGTGGTCGGACTCTCGAGCGCCGGTTTTGCAGCAGAAGCCATTTCCAATTCTCCTTCACATCGGGTTTGCGATTTTCACCGCCGACTGGGCTTGCTGGGATCAGTGATGATTCTGTTCGAGCGTATTCGGCCGCCTGGCGGCTGACAAGGATCGGAGGGATAGTCCTTTCCGTGCAGGTGTGTCGACGGCTTAATTTCGCGGGTCGGGCGTGCAACAATAGAAGGCAGATCTCTTGTAGGGCGATTACGTTTTGTCATTCCTCGATAAACTCAATCCGCAACAACGGGAAGCCGTCGAAACCACGGAAGGGCCGGTGCTCATCCTGGCCGGCGCCGGCAGCGGCAAAACACGCGTGATCACGTACCGTATTGCCCATCTCATTGAAAACCTGGGCGTCATGCCGGAGTCCATTCTGGCGATGACGTTTACCAACAAAGCGGCTTCGGAGATGGTGGAGCGCGTGGACAAGCTAGTTGGCGGGCTTTCCATCGCCAAGCCGGTCATTTCCACCTTTCATTCGTTTTGTGTGCGCGTGTTACGTCGTGACATTGAGGCGCTGCGTATTCCTTCGGCAGTGCCGGGCAAGCCTCCCCTTGGACTGAGCAGGCAATTCGTCATTTATGACGAGGCCGACCAGCAGCAGCTGGTGAAGTCGATCATGCGGCGGCTGGGCATCGACGATAAGCAGACCACTCCGCGTTCGGTTCTTTCGCATATTTCGTGGGCGAAGAACCACATGCTCGATCCGCAAGAGGTCTACCTGCAATCAGCTGATCCGAAGACAGAGCGGGTCGCGCAGATTTATGCGGAGTACAAGAAAGAGCTTGCCAAGGCCAACGCGCTCGATTTCGATGATCTTCTGCTCGAGACGGCTCGGTTATTGAAAGCTGTGCCGGAAGTTCGCGAGTACTACAACCGGCGATTCCAGTATGTGATGATCGACGAATATCAGGACACCAACCGTCCGCAATACGAACTGATGCGCATGCTGGCGGGAACGCGGCACAACGTGTGTGCCGTGGGCGATGAGGATCAGTCGATCTATTCGTGGCGGGGCGCGGATATCCGCAACATTCTGGAATTTGAGAAAGACTTCCCGGAAGCGAAGATCGTGCGGCTGGAGCAGAATTACCGTTCCACGCAGAACATTCTGCAAGCGGCCTCGGCAGTGGTGGCGAATAATCTCAAACGCAAGGGCAAGAATCTGTGGACGTCGCGGCAGGGCGGCACGAAGATCGGGTACTACGAAGCTCCCGATGGCGAGAACGAAGCGCTCTTCGCGGCCGATTACATTTCGAAATATCTGCGGGAAGCAGCGAATCAGGGAGAGAATGCCCGGGTGGCGGTGCTTTACCGCACGAACTCGCAGTCGCGCCTGTTTGAAGAGGCCATGCGGCGCTATCAACTCAAGTACCACGTGGTGGGTGGATTTTCCTTCTACGAGCGGGCCGAAATCAAGGACATGATTTCGTATCTCAAGCTCATTCATAATCTGGATGATTCAATCGCGCTGCTGCGAGTGATCAACACGCCGGTGCGCGGCATCGGTAAAACCACTGTCGAGACTCTGGAGCGGGTAGCGCTGGAGAGTGGCGTGTCACTTTGGGGAGCCGTCGGGGTGGCGATTCGGAGGCAGCTCCTGCCACAGCGAGCTCTGGCGGCGCTGAAGAGCTTTCAAACGATGATCTTAGACGCTCGCGCCATGCTGGGCGGGACTTATGCTGAGCGGTTGGAGGAGACTGTAACAATCGAAGATGAAATTGTTTCCGCCGAGTCCGACGAAGGAGCAGAGGACGAAACCGAGTTTGATCCTACAGACTTGGAAGAAAATACCTCGTTCGATTTTGGAGCGCCAGAGGAAGTGAGCTTTGATACTGCGCCTGCAGCTGCCCCGCTGGTAACTGAACCTGAAAGTGGTGGCCCGGAGCCATTTCGTACTCCCGGGGGTCCCGCCAACACAGCGGAGGTTCTAAAGTTCATTATTGATCGCACCGGATATATGAAGCAGCTTGAGGAAGAAGATACGCCGGAAGCTTACTCGCGAATCGAGAACTTGCGCGAACTGGTCAACGCTGCGATGGATTCGCGTGATCGTGGTGAGACACTCGATCAGTTTCTCGATCATGCGGCTCTGGTCAGCGATGCCGATGCTTACGATGAACGTGCGCAGATCACGTTGATGACGCTGCATGCCGCCAAGGGTCTCGAATTTTCCCTGGTGTTTCTGGGCGGTCTGGAAGAGGGACTGTTTCCGCACTCGCGTACTTTCCTGCAGCCGGACGATATCGAAGAGGAGCGTCGTCTGTGCTACGTGGGGATGACGCGGGCTATGGACACTCTGGTTTTGACTCGGGCAGTCTACCGTCGTCGCTACGGAACGGATTTGCCGGAAGCGAGTATCCCATCGCGCTTCCTCGAAGAGATCCCAGTGGCGTTGGTAGATGAGCTTGGTGTGTCTCAGCGGCAACGCAGCAACCGAGAAACGGCAGGCGCACGCTCGTATGCCGGCTCGGCGGGTGAAAGTGGTGTAGGCGATCACGGTGAATCGACGCACTACGCCTACGAAGACGAAGATCAAAGCGCGAGTTGGAAGCCGCCGCAAAAGCCACGAACTCCGGCTTATTCGGCGAACAAGTACAACTCCATTGATAACATTGCCGAGTTTTTTGCCTCTCGCGGTAAGAAGTTTACCCGTCCTCAAGTGCCGGTCGAGGAGCCGAAAGGGAAGAAAGGCTTCCGTCCGGGACAAAAGGTAAAACATCCGAAATACGGCGAAGGCACGGTCTACCAGCGCGAAGGGGAGGGAGAAGATGCCAAGATTACGGTACAATTCCCGAGGTTCGGTTTAAAAAAGCTGGTGGAGAAGTACGCTCAGCTGGAACGGGGCTAGAAGGCATTGGGTAATTGAGTAATTAGGCAATTTGGTAATTCGAAGGTTTCAAATCCAATTGCCCAATTTTTCAATAACCTGATTTCCCAAATTACGCAATTCTCAGGAGTTTATGGCAAATACAAAAGCACTCGCAAAAGACGAACGTAAAAAGGCACGCCGCACCGCACGAAAAAAGAAGAAGACGGAAAGTCCATTGAAACCGCGTGAATACGCGCGTGGCTCGGCAAAGCGCAAAGTGAAGAAGTTGGTACGCGGACAGTCGAAGCGGTAAGCGGTAACCTGGCAGTTTTGGGCCGGCCGGCGGGAGGCTCCGCCGGCTGATGGCCAAATTGCCCGGGTCCAGGAGACCACATCCTTTGGCAGAACCGTCAACTCCAGTCAAAGACTCGCCGGATGGCGTCATTCGCACGTCGGAGAATCAGCTTTTTTGCTGCAAGTCGATTGACAAGCTGATTACGGATTCGGAAGATCCCGAGCGAAGGCTGAAAAAGACTCTGGGGCCGGTATCGCTGACGGCTCTCGGTATCGGTGCGGTCATTGGTTCCGGTATTTTTACGGTAATCGGGACCGCGATTGCGGGACAGAAATTCGACACGTCGTCGATTTTCAACGCTCCCCTACTGGATTACCTGATCACCCATCATGCCACCACGGGAAGACCGGGGGCCGGTCCGGCGCTAGCGATTTCCCTCGTGCTGGTGGCGATTGTGTGCGCATTCACCGGCCTCTGCTACGCCGAACTGGCTTCCATGATCCCCATCGCGGGAAGCGCGTACACCTACACCTACGCGACCATGGGTGAGTTGATCGCCTGGATCATTGGCTGGGACCTCATCCTGGAATATGCCGTCAGCAACATGGCGGTGAGCGTAGGGTTCTCAGCCCATCTCGTCGACATGCTGGACTGGTTTGGTTGGCGTCCCTCGTTACGTTGGATCTCTCCGGCATACCTGCCCGGCGGTCTCACCGATCTCAAAGGCGACATGCTGTACGCGCCGGGCCTGCATTTCGGGTTCAACATCCCGGCCTTTCTGGTAGTGCTGATCCTGACAGTCATTCTAGTGCGTGGTATTCGTGAATCCGCGGAAGCCAACAACGTCATGGTTATCCTGAAGATTTCGGCCATTCTGGCGTTCGTAATCGTAGGCGCGAATTACGTTCACCCCAGCAACTGGCACCCGTTCGCACCGCAAGGGTGGTCGGGGATTCTGACTGGCGGGTCGATTATCTTTTTCACGTATATCGGATTCGATTCCGTGTCTACGGCTGCGGAAGAAGCCCACAATCCTCAGCGCGATCTACCAATAGGGATCATTGCCACCTTGGTTGTGTGCACGATCCTCTACATCGGCGTGGCGATTGTGCTCACCGGTGTGGTGCCCTGGGCCTCTGTTCGGGACGATGCCGCCCCCGTGGTAAACAGCTTGAAAATGCTGGCCAGCACCACAGGTTCTCACACATTGAACTGGGTGCATTTGGGGGTACTGTTCGGGGCAATGATGGGCATGATCTCGTCGTTGCTCGTGTTTCAATTGGGACAGGCGAGAGTCTGGTTCTCCATGTCTCGCGATGGATTGCTGCCCAAACTTTTTGGACGGGTCCATCCGCGTTTTCGTACCCCGGCCACCGCTACCTGGATTGCAGGTTTCTTGGTGGGCATTCCGGCGGGATTTCTGGATATCGGCACGCTTTCTGACCTGTCCAATATCGGCACGTTATTTGCATTCGTTCTGGTGTCGGTGGGAGTGATCATTCTGCGCTTCCGCGATCCGGGCAGGCGGCGTGGATTCCGGGCACCCGGAGGCATTGCAGCACCGGTGCTCAGCGTTTTCTTTTGCGTGCTGCTGATGTCGGGGTTACCTATTCTGACCTGGCTGCGCTTCTTTGCCTGGCTGGCGATCGGGCTCGTGATTTATCGCTTGTACAGCAGACATCACAGCGAGTTTGCGCGTAAATAGCCGTCAGTCGTCAGTCAAACACTCTGCCTGAGCGCGTTAGGCCGAGCAGTCGGACGCACCGCCAGACTGGTCCCCGAAACTCTCGCTAATCCTTCGCCAAACTTCTACAATCGCATTATGAACACCCAGCTCGAGCTACCGCCGAGCAGCTTCATTCGAACTCTGCCCAAAGCTGAACTTCACTTGCATCTTGAAGGCTCCATCGATCCCCCCTCGCTGCTCGAACTCCGCCAGGCACATGGCAAAGCCGGCACTCTTGCTGAAGTCGAGGGGTTGTATCAGTACCAGGATTTCGCCGGCTTCCTGCTGGCGTTCAAAAACATCACCGAAGATTTGCAAACAGCTGAAGATTACGAGTTGATCACCTATCGCTTGCTGGAGAAGTTGAAAGCCGAGAACATTCTGCACGCTGAGGCGACAGTATCGGTTGGCGTGAACCTGTGGCGCAAACAGGATTTCGATTCTCTCTTTACTGGAATGGAGCGGGGGCGCATACGCGGTGAGCGCGATTTTGGTGTGTCCTTGCTATGGATCTTCGACGCTGTGCGGCAATTCGGAGCAGAAAAAGCCCAGGCCGTGGCGGAAATAGCCGTGAAACATAGTGGGCCAAGCGTCGTAGGGTTCGGCATCGGCGGCGACGAACAGAAGGGTCCTCCGGAAGAATTCCGGGATGTTTATGCGTTCGCCGCGGACCACGGACTTCGCCTAACGGCCCATGCCGGCGAGACGGCCGGTCCCGAGTCGATCTGGGGTGCGCTCAATCTTCGGGCCGAGCGTATTGGTCATGGGCTTACCGCGGCACAGGATCCAGAGTTGATCGAAGAGCTCTCTACTCGTCAGGTTCCGATTGAGATTTGTATTACCAGCAATCTGCGCACGGGTTGTTGCAAGGCGTTGTCTGAGCACCCGGTGCGCGATTACTTCGATCATGGTGTGATGATCACCCTGAATACTGACGATCCTGCGATATTCGCCACCTCACTGAACCGCGAATATCAACTCGCGCAAAACCATTTCGGCTTCACCGATGAGCATTTGCGCGAGTTGGCCCGCAATTCTTTTGAAGCATCCTTCCTGCCCGCGGAAAAGAAGTTAGAGTTCCTGAATTTGTTCGATTCGATGGGCGCGCGCCGATAAGGACTCGCGACTCTCCCTTACAATCGACAGTGCATGGCAGCCACCCCCAAAGTGTCCCTGCGTTCTCTCGCGCCTTTGCCTCGCAGCTTTTATAACCGCGATCCGCGGAAGGCCAGCCGCGCGTTGCTGGGAAAGGTCCTGGTGCGCAAGGCTGAACGTAAGCTGCTGGCCGCGCGCATTGTGGAAGTCGAGGCATATCTAGGCGCCGACGATCTTGCCGCGCACTCCGCCGCTGGACGCACGGCGCGCAACGCTGTTCTGTTCGGACCTCCCGGCATCGCTTATGTGTATTTTATTTATGGCAATCACTATTGCCTGAATGTGTCTTGTCTTCCGGATGGAACCGCTGGTGGGATTTTGTTTCGTGCAGCTGAGCCGATTTCTGGTATTGAGGAAATGGCGGTGGCGCGTGGCCTTGCGCTGGATGGTCCTCGGTCGCTGCGGAATCTCACTAGCGGTCCAGGCCGACTGGCAGAAGCTTTCGACATCACGCGAGTTCGTGATAACGGCAAGGATCTTTCCAGTCCGAAATCTGACTTGATCATTGTGGACGACGGTTATCGCGTAAGTGAAGTCCTCGTCACCCAGCGAATCGGGATTACCAAAGCCGCCGAGTTACGGCTGCGCTACGTGATAGCCGGGAACCCCTTCGTCTCCGGCCCGGCGCGACTCAGGACCGCACAAACAGTGACGACCGGTGGGAAAGCTGTTCGCGCTAGACGGCGCTGAGTACGACGTTGTCGATAAGGCGAGTCGATCCAACGTGAGCGGCTACGGCAACTAACGCAGTCTCGTTGATCGTTGTTACCGGGTCGAGCGAATCGGGATCGACAACCTCCAAATAGTCCAAACGAACACTTGGCTCCGCGGAAAGAACGTGCCTACCGGCATCGATGAGCTGAGAGGCTCGCCGTTCGCCCGCGCGAAAGGCTTGCGACATCGCGGAAAGAGTACGCGATAGCACCAGTGCCTGCTGGCGCTCTTGTGGGCTTAGGTATACGTTGCGCGAACTCATGGCTAGGCCATCCGGCTCGCGAATGATGGGGAAAACGGCGATCTCGACCGGGAAATTGAGATCGCGACCCATGCGACGGATGACGGCAACCTGAGCAGCATCTTTTTGGCCGAAAAATGCCAGGTCCGGTTCGATGATATGAAATAGCTTCGAAACCACCGTGGTGACGCCGCGAAAATGGCCAGGACGTGAGCGGCCATCGAGCTTTTCGCTGATCCCTTTGACTTCGACGTAAGTGACGGCTCCGGCCGGATACATTTCCTCGGGCGAAGGCGCGAAGATGAAATCCGCACCCTCCTTCGCCAACAGTTCGCAATCGTGCTCAAAGGTTCGAGGATATTTGGTGAAATCTTCATTGGGGCCGAACTGGGCGGGATTGACGAAGATCGAAACGACCACAGCATCGGCCTGCGCTTTGGCGGCACGAACCAGAGAGAGATGTCCATCGTGCAGCGCGCCCATAGTCGGTACCAGCGCGATGCGCTGCTCACGGCGTCTCGCATCGACCAGACTCGTGCGTATCTCCTCAATGGTTCGGCAGATTTTCATGGCCAGCTTCAGTTCGATGGTATCCATTCGATTGCTACCTGCATGCTCTCAAGTGCTCCGGCAACCACACCACGGTTCGCACGAATTTGTACCGCGTCGGCCGGCGAGGCCTGTGCGGCGTTTTCCTGGATTGCGACCACGCGACCATACGGCCACGCTGCCGGAGCCAGTTCGGCCAGAGCCTCAGAGACTTCTTCTGGTTTCAGGATCCGAATCTCGTTGTTTCGCCGGTCTACCAAACCGACGTTCTCCGGACGAATGATGAGATAGGGATTTTTCCACGCTTTGACCTCTGAAGGCTTGTCGTACCTGGCCGCATCCGCTGCGGGTATTTGTCCTAGCCGGGCCGCGGCGCTCGCCTGCTGAGCCGCGGGACCAGGCGGTCTGGGCGGAGCAGAGCAGCTTGTGAGAGAAGCTGCCGCTATGAGCGCCGCGAACCGAGGCAGCAATTGGGAGAATCGCTTATTTGCGCAACGCATGCTTCCGGGCCAACAAGGTTTCGAGTGTCGATTGCGTGTCCTTCGGCAGGTGGTACGACTCACTCTCCGAAGGATACTGATGAGAGATCACGTCCGCGCGGAACGCCTGCAGCGCGTTGGTGATGGTTGCAGCGGCGTCTCCATAACGACGTACGAATTTTGCCGGCTGGGCGAACGTGAGATTCAGAATGTCGTGGAATACGAGCACCTGCCCGTCGCAGTCGGCTCCGGCTCCGATGCCAATGGTTGGCGTGTCCACCTCCGCAGTGATCATGGCCGCGACTTCTCGCGGAATTCCTTCCAGATAAATGCAGGCCACGCCTGCGCGATCCAGCGCGGTGGCATCGCGCATCAGTTGCTCAATGGCGCCCAGCGATTTGCCCTGCACCTTGTAGCCGCCCATGACGTTGACCGATTGCGGCGTGAGGCCGATGTGGCCCGCAACCGGGATCTCCGCATCGATGACCCGGCGGATCAGGTCGGCTCGTTTCTCGCCGCCTTCCATTTTTACCGCTTCCGCGCCAGCTTCCTTCACGAAGCGGGCAGCGTTGCGGACGGTTTCTTCTGGCCCGAGGTGATAAGAGCCGTAGGGCATGTCCGCGATCAGAAAGGCATGCTTCACTCCACGGCGGACCGCCCGCGTGTGGTGCAGCATTTCATCCACAGTGACCGACAAGGTATTTTCATAGCCCAGCATGGTCATGGCCAGTGAATCGCCTACCAGGATAATGTCCATGGCGGCGTCATCAACCAGTCGCGCGCTGGCATAGTCGTACGCCGTTAGGCATGTAATTGGTTCGTGGTGAAATTTCTTTTCGCGAAGAGTGGCGACGGTGATCTTGTGGCGAGGTTCGCCGATCGGTGTGAGACTCACATTTCCTCCAGTGCCCCTCCGGCTTTGCCGGATAGAGCCTGATCCACATCTTTAGGATGATGCTTTGAGCATTGTAGTCGCTGGAGTTCGGAAGTTGCCAGCATGAAACCGTACAACAATGATTACGAATATAGCAGATGTTTAGTGCTTTACTATCAATTGGTTGCAGCTGACCCCCCGGGCATGTTTTGCAGCTTACCTGCATTTCAGGCGCTGGCGGCTTCCTGGTTCCCTAAGGGCAAGAAGTACTGTGTCCCCTTGATGGGTGCGGATACTTTTCGGAGCAATTCCTGGAGGTCTTCGTTTCGCTCCACGAAATCGATTTCCGAGGTATTCACAATCAGCAGGTCTGAGGAAGTGTAGTGAAAGAAGAAGTGTTCGTAAGCCTTCACTACCTCTTGCAGGTAGTCTTCGTTGATCGCGTGCTCTCCCGCGGCATTCTTCTTTTTTAAGCGTTTCTTCAGCACTTCCGGGGAAGCCTGAAGGTAGATCACCAGGTCCGGTGTGGGCAGCTGTTCACGAAAGAAATTGTAATAGCGATTGTAAGTCTCCAGTTCCTGGTCGCTCAGGTTCAGGCACGCGAATAGTTTGTCTTTCTCGAAAATGAAATCCGTGACCACAGTTTTTTGGGACTGGGGGCCGAGGTCGAGGGAGTGGAGTTGCTCGAAACGACGGATCAAGAAAGCGAACTGGGTCTGAAAGGCCGCGCCGCGATCGCCATCATAAAAGGCACCAAGAAATGGATTGTCCTCCGTTTCCATCACGCGCTGAGCATTCAGACGTTCAGCCAGGATCTGCGCCAGCGTACTTTTTCCAACGCGTATTGGACCTTCGACCGCGATGTAACGGGGTAACTCGAAAAGATTGGCCATGGGCTAGCAGCAACGGTGGTTCGATTGGCAGGATATCGCTATTGAGCGGCAGCACGCAATTGCGGGATGAGTTAACCCTATGGGCAGATGAGTGGCTGCGGTCTGTTTCGCCGCTGGTGAAGCAGCTTCGAATAGAATCTCAGTATGTTTTGGAGCGCTTTATCTGGAGCAATGAGTGCGGGAGTCTTGGTCTCCGCTGGCTACCAGTCCATGGCTCCGACTGGCCAGTGGTACGGGCATACGTTCACAGGCCGGCGGCGGGGAATCAAGGAGATCGCGCTCACCTACGACGACGGGCCGAACGATCCACATACCTTGCGACTGCTGGACGTTCTTGCCAAACACGATGTTCGCGCCACCTTTTTCATGATCGGCCGTTTCGCGGCGCAACGGCCTGACATTGTCCGCGCGGTTGCCAAGTCTGGCCATGTCATCGGCAATCATACGTTCAGCCACCCCAACCTCATTTTTACGTCAGAATCGAAAACCCAGAAAGAACTGCACGATTGCGAAAGTGCGTTGTCTGACGCCGTAGGGGAGCATTCCCAATTATTTCGCCCGCCCTTCGGCGGACGCAGACCTGCGACGCTCCGCATCGCAAGGTCTTTGAAATTGAGCCCGGTCATGTGGAATGTGACTGGATGGGATTGGAATGCCAAGCCCGCTGAGTACGTGGAAGGAAAGGTGCGGAATCAAATTTGTGGTGGAAACGTTGTCTTGCTGCACGATGGCGGACATCTTCAGATGGGCGCGGACCGTTCGCAAACGGTGATAGCTACGGATCGGTTGATCGCGAGATATAGAGCCGAGGATTACGAGTTCGTCACGATTCCGGAGATGATGAAGCGAGAAACGGACGCGTCGCCGATGTCGGTGAGGAATGAAGAATTCCACAACGTTGACCGCAAAGAACGCTAAGAGAAGCCGGAAAATATTCTAAAAAGGTCGACAGAACTAAGGCGGCAGATCTTAGGCATGCGTCAAAGCGAAGGCTTGCTTCGCTGCCCCAATCGTCCGTTGAATATCTTCCCCGGTGTGGGCGGCTCCGAGAAATGCAGCTTCGAACTGCGAAGGCGGCAAGTAAACACCATTCTCCAGCATGCTGCGGAAGAACGATCCGAAGGCTGCAGTGTCGGCTTTAGCTGCCGAATCCCAGTCGGTTACCGGACCCGGAGTAAAGAACCAGGTAAACATCGAGCCCACGCGGTTAAATGACAAGGGAATGCCGGCGTCTTTTGCGGCAGCTGCGACTCTAGTCGCCAGTTCGTTGGCGAGGGTCTCAAGACGTGGATAAATTTCCTTCTTATTTGCTTTCAGATGTTGCAGCGTCGCGATTCCGGCAGCCATCGCCAAAGGGTTTCCTGACAAGGTTCCAGCCTGGTACATCGGGCCCAACGGTGCAACCAGATCCATAATTTCCGATGGGCCTCCGTAGGCTCCAACCGGAAGGCCGCCGCCAATGATCTTTCCCATCGTGGTCAGATCCGGGGTGACCGCGTAGACTTCCTGAGCACCACCGAAGGCCAGCCGGAAGCCGGTCATCACTTCGTCAAAGATCAGAACTGTTTTTTCTCGCTGGGTGATGGCTCGCAAGCCTTCCAGATATCCGCGAGCTGGGGGCACGCAACCCATATTTCCTACGACGGGTTCAACAATCACACATGCGATCTGATGTTTGAACTTCTTGAATACTCGGTCAAGCGCGTCAGTATCGTTGTAGGGAAGGGCCAGCGTGAACTGGGTGAACTCTTCGGGAACACCCGCCGAACCCGGAATACCCAGCGTGGCGATGCCCGATCCCGCTTTTACCAAGAGGGCGTCGGCATGGCCGTGATAGCAGCCCTCAAACTTCACGATGTATTTCCGCTTGGTATAGGCGCGAGCCAAGCGGATTGCCGACATGGTGGCTTCGGTTCCGGAACTGACAAAACGCACCTTTTGAATATGAGGAAAAGCGGAGAGCACGAGTTCGGCCAGGTCGGCTTCCGATGGGGTCGATGCCCCGAAACTGGTTCCGTTCTTTGTTGCCGCAATGATCGCCTCGACGACGGACGGAGCGGCATGACCGAGAATGAGTGGCCCCCAAGACCCGATGTAGTCGATGTATTCGTTGCCGTCAGCGTCGAAAATATGGGATCCTTCGCCCCGCGTGATAAACGGAGCTTCGCCTCCGACGGAGCGAAAGGCGCGCACGGGTGAGTTCACCCCGCCGGGGATCATCTGCTCGGCGCGTTTTTGCAGCTTGCGCGAGATGGCCGTTTTGCGGGTCATGGGGTCTCCTCAAAACAAGACTTTTCACCATACTAGCAGCGCGTCAGCGGCCCGCAGCGGGCATCATCACCGGAGCCTGTGACGGGTAAACATTGAGGAACATTGCGGGGGGAAATCCTAAGAAACGGGTTCCGGGTATCGCGGAGTATCGCTAAATTGCCCGATTCACAGGAAATTCATACATTCGCAATCTTGCTGAAATATCGCGCGGCTACTCTCTGGTCAGTACACGCCCTTCTAACCGGGAGGGTTCAAGGGACAGTCTCGGGGGGCTCCGGACTGTCCTCATTTTCTTTTGGCGCCGCCGTCGTCGAGAAACAATCTCATTTCAAATAAGAGCGAATAATGTCGATGAGTTCGTCCGCCGCGAGCGCCTGCTCCGACGTGGGTTTCTTTCCAGGATCGAGGACGTGGAAGCGGACGTGATCCTCGACCAACTCCGCCATCAAGCCGTTCATCGCGCCACGCGCCGCCGTGATGAGTTGAATGACGTCGGAGCAATCCTGCTCGGCGGAAATGGCCCGCTCCACGGCCTCAACCTGGCCGCGAATCCTTCGCACTCGCAAAATCAGCTTTTCCCTGTCACGTATAGTGTGCGCCATGCAATTCCTCTTTACTATACCATAGGGGGGTATGATATAAAACGTCTATCCCGCCCGTTAACGAGCTTAGACGAAACAACGATCGTCCCGACAAAATCTTGACTCTATCCCTGGTTCGCAGGGTCAGGCACATGGGGGCTGTTGGTTGCACGCAAGGTGATGCTACACTGATGTTAACTATAGTTAACTATGTAAAGGGGGACTCGATCCGGCGCAATGGCGGGAGGCCCTTGTACTGCGTTCAGTAACCACAAGGGTTTGGTTTTAGGGGTGGCGTTACAGGTTGGCGATGAAATCCATTTTCAACTCGGGTAGGGCGCTCGTCCTGTCGAAGTCTCGTGCCGGGGCTTTTTGCGCGCGTCTGTTCCCGCGCCGGAGTCCAGTCTTTATCCTTGCGGCACTTCTTTGTAGTGTCGCCGCCCTAGCGCAAACTCCGGACTCTGCGCCGTCAGAGAACGCGATTCAACCTCCCGATGCTGGCGATCCCGCCATCACCGTGTTCCCTCACTCCGAAACTGCGCCTTATTGGATTTCGGGACAGGACAACATCATTTTCCAATATCATCCGTCTTTTCCCGCAAAATACAGCGGGCCCCACAGTCTCGGTTCGGGAGCCAATGACGCAACCTCCAACGTCTCCACTCTCTATCTCGGATATCAGCTTCGCCACGCCACCGAGATCTTTCTGGACATCGAGGAAGCCAGCGGCGGAGGGCTGAGCGACGGACTGGGCCTGGCAGGATTCGTGAATCTGGACGTCGTCCGCAACCCGCTGCTTTCGAAAGCGCCTTACATGGCGCGTGTCATGATTCGGCAAATTATTCCTCTTAGTAAGGAAACGGTGGAGGAGGAACGCAATCCGTTCTCACTAGCCACCAGCGTTCCGGTGCGCCGGCTGGAGATCCGCGCAGGGAAACTGGGCGTGGCAGACTTTTTCGATACGAATGCGGTTGGCACTGACAGTCACTTTCAGTTCCTGAATTGGACGATCGACAACAACGGAGCCTACGACTATGCTGCCGACACGCGCGGATACACCTACGGTCTATTGTTGGGATACTTCGATCGCAACTGGTCGTTCCAATTTGGCGAAGCCCTGATGCCGAAGGTGGCCAACGGAATCGACCTGGTGTGGAACCTGCGCCGGGCGCGCGCCGAGAACTACGAATTCGATCTTCACCCGAAGATTCATGGCGACCGCAACACGACAGTACGCCTGATATCTTTCGTCAATCACGCGAACATGGGAGTTTATAAGGACGCTATTGATAATTTCCTGGATGGCAGGACTCCGAAGCCGGATATAACGGCACACCCACTGCAAACCACCGTGAAGTACGGCTTCGATGTGAACCTGGATCGTCAGTTCGCACACCATCTGCGTGGCTTTGCGCGTTGGGGATGGAACGAAGGCCAGCATGAGTCTTATGCATATACCGAAGTGGACGAGACCTTTGCCGGAGGCGCCGACCTTTTCGGGTACGCCTGGCACCGGAAACTCGACAAGGCTGGTTTGGCTTTTGTGAGCAACGGGATTTCGGCATATCACCAGAAATATCTGGCGCTGGGAGGGGAAGGCTTTCTGTTGGGAGACGGAAAGCTCACATACGGCCGCGAAAACATCTTGGAAGCGTATTACAACGCCCACGTCTGGCGTGGGCTGTTCATCGGTCCGGATGTGCAACACATTAATAATCCCGGCTATAACCGGGCCCGCGGACCGGTCCTGGTTCCTGGATTTCGATTTCATCTCGAATTTTGAGCACGACGAGTCGTCTGCGGACGAGGAACTCGGTCCCACGTTGCTTTTGCACGCATAGCCCATGTAAAGTGTCGCAGCACGGAGGGATTCATCGCACTTGGCCGCGACCTTTAATGGACACTCGATGGTGGGGCGGTTGCGGCGGGTGCTGGTCTGTTCTCCGCAAGCTGCCGGGTGGGATACGCCGGGCCAGACGAGCTGTTGGCAGGAACTCGGGTTCCACCATGCACCCAATTTCAGTACGGCTCAAGGTCAGCACGATGCACTCTGCCAACAGTTAAAGCTTGCCGGAGTTGAGTTGATTGAGCTTCCCGGCTATGCGGAACTCTCACTCGATTCAGTTTATGCCCACGACCCGTCGTTCATGACGGACTACGGGTTGATTGTCATGCATCCCGGAAAGACGAACCGCGTGCCAGAGGCAAAAATCCACAAGAAGTTTTTTCATGACCTCGGAATTCCTGTGCTGGGCGAGATCAAGTCGCCTGGAATGATCGAAAGTGGAGATGTGGTCTGGCTGGATCCAAAGACTCTGCTGGTAGGCAACGGATACCGCACTAATGCGGCGGGAATTTTCCAGTTGCGTTCGCTGCTCGCCGCGCCGGAGATCACCGTGATCAGTGCGCCGCTACCATACGGACAAGGCCCAACCTCATGCCTGCATCTGATGAGCCTGATGAGCATGCTTGACGAGCAAACTGTTCTCGTCGATCTGCCATGGCTCGCGGTGGAGACAGTGGAAGTGCTCAAGGCTCGCCACTACAAATTCATCGAGATTGTCAGCTCCGAGCGCGATTCGCTAGCCTGCAATGTATTAGCGTTGGGCAGCGGACGATTGCTGGCGCTAGAAGACAATCCGAAAACCAATGAGAGGCTACGAGGCGCTGGATTTGAGGTGCTGACGTTTCCAGGCTCCGAGCTTTGTATCAACGGCAGCGGAGGTCCCACTTGCCTGACCAGGCCGCTGCTGAGAGATTAACAAGCTAACCGGCTTTTGTGCCGCTACGCGCTTTCTGGCAAACCTCGCAAGGGCACCAGTCTCTAAGGAATTGCCACGAATAGATTCCAAGTTCATGTCCGTCATTCCAATGGAACTTGATCGCGTACTTCCCCACCCCTTCCGCTGAGACTGGTTTGGCTGAAGGCTTGAACATGGGCAGAGTACCGGGCGCTGTTTTTGTCGCTTCGCCGGGGAGACGCGCTGATTTTCCCCGTTCCTCATCGCACAGGGCGCAAGGGCATGCATCCCGCAAATAAGCGAAAGGGTAGTGTGACTGGTGGCCGTCGCTCCACTCGATGTCCACGCCCGTGCCCGTCGACAAGTTAACCTTCACGGATTTCGGATCGGTGGAGAGCGCCATGAATTGAGTATCGCATAGCGGAACGTCGCGAGAACGCGGTCAGCGGAGCGCCAGCATGGCATAATCGAACCAGAGGAGATGCTTTTGTGAGCTGTGCCATTTGTGAGAAGCGGCACGAAAAGCGGTTCTGTCCTGCGGTTCACGGGCGAATCTGTCCGCAATGCTGCGGCGAGCAACGAGAAGTGACGCTGGATTGTCCCAGCGACTGCGTCTATCTACAGCAGGCGCGCCAGCATGAGAAGCCACGATCGCTGGAAGAATTCGATCAAGCCGCGCTATTCCCCGCGGTCGAGATCGGGGATCAATTTCTTTACGATCACGAACATCTCGTCCTGGGACTAACTTTTGCGCTGGCCAAAGGGGCTCAGAAGAATCATTCTCTGCATGACAGTGATTTGATCGCAGCTCTGGATTCGCTGGCGAAGAGCTACGAGACTCTGGTCAACTCGGGTTTGCACTACGGTTCGCCGATGGCGAATTTGAGCCAGCAGGCTGTCGTCGATGAGATTCAAACCATGGTGAAGGAGTATCGTGAGGCTGAAGAAAAGCACCTGGGATATTCGCGGCTGCGGGATTCCGAAGTCCTCCGTGGTCTGGTATTTCTTCTTCGGATGGGATACGCACGAACCTCCGGGCGACCGCTATCTCGAGGTTATATCGACTTCGTGCTAAGCCAATTTCCGGAGAAGGCGGCGACGATCGCCGACTCCGATGAGCCTTCGAGCCGGCTCATCGTACCGTAGAGAACCCCACCTCTGCCATCCCAGCGTCCGGAACCACTGCAATCGCGATTGATCTGCCCTGTCTTAGCGGGGACCGCTGCGAAATTTTCTTGCGGCCTGGCCGGGCGGAAGGGCTTCGCGTAGCTCGCTCATGGTCTTTTTCAATATAGGATGCCGCACTTCCGGCGCGATCTCTACCATCGGCTCCAGAACAAATCGACGTTCCTGCATGGCCGGATGAGGCACAGTCAGCCCTTTGGTCTGAATCACTGACGAACCGAACAGCAGAATATCCAAGTCGATGGTGCGTGGGCCTTTGGGCTGGGTGCGCCGCCGGCCCATCTCTCTCTCAATCCCCAAAATTGCAGCCAGAAGTTGCTTGGGCATCTTCTCGGTGTCGAGCTTGACCACGCAGTTCAGAAACCAGGGCTGTTCGGTGAATTCAACGGGTTCCGTTTCGTAAAGCGAGGACACTGCGCCAATCTGTCCAACTTTGCCCAAGTGATCGATCGCGGTTTTGAGATTCCCGGCGCGATCACCGACATTGGATCCCAGTGAAAGATAAACGGTCTTTCGCACGATACAGTCTCAGGTCTTGGCGCAGGTAGTTACCAGCGAAAAATTCGGCCTCGGGTATCCAGATTGAGACTTGTATCCGAGAGTATGCACAAGCCAAGCTTCTTATGTTCGGCTAAAACTGGAGGTTTAATGCTTTCCATCCAAGACAAGATCGACCGGGCACAGCGCCTCGTCCGTCTGCTAGAAGACGATGCTCCGCTTCTCGATATCAGAATCGCCGGACTGGCTCCCGAACGCCGGCAAGCCACCAAGGACTTTGCCTCCAAACTTACCGCCAGCGCTCGCGCCGAGCTGGATCGTCTGATGCAAGAGATGCCCCAGTGGGACGCAAAAGACGCCATTCCGCAGCCGGCCGACTAGTTGCCTCACGACGGGCTCCAACCGAAATCTCGGCAAGCCTAGCAAGAATAATGCGATAGGCTCCTGTCGCCGTCCTGCTTTGCATCCACTTGTCTGCCTCGGCACAGAGGTTCCTTCCACGATTCGTCCAGTCCCCAGGGTGCATCAAAAAGCTGACGTATTCGACAGGCATCTTGCAGCGAACAGCACAAGTCAAGGTTCGCAGCATGATCGGGGCGAGGAAGTTGAATCCATCTAACCAGTTGTTAAGCCGAAGCTCGTGGTGGGCTCTTGGGATTGCCGGCAGCACCATTGCAGTGGCGGTCTTTCTCCTGACTCTGATGTCGGCTCACCTGCCGCCGGAAGCTCAGGCAAGATCAGGAGTCATCGGTTACCTTACCGGACTGCTTCCTTACCACTCTGCCGCGAATATCCAGAGCGCTCAGCCATCGGCCTACCGCATTTTGACGAACATCCCTTTGCCGGGAGATGGCACCTGGGACCATTTGACCTTTGACGCCGCATCCCGGCGGCTTTACGTTACCCACCAGACCCACGTTGATGTGGTGAACGTGGATTCGGGCCATGTTCTCGGATCGATTTCCGACAGTGAAGGCGTCCGCGGAGTGGCTTTAGTGCCTGAACTCGGACGGGGCTTCATCACCAATGGCGCCAGCCAGAGCGTCACTGTCTTCGATTTGAATAGTCTGCAGCCGCTGCAAACAGTGAAAATCCCGGGAAGCAGCCCGAGCCGGATCGTGTACGATCCCGGTTCGCAGATGCTATTCACCATGAATACGCGCAGCCAGTCGGCGACCGCGATTCGGGCCAAGGATAGCAGTGTTGCCGCGACACTTTCACTGGTCGATGATCCAGTGGGAGCGGCAGTCGATGGCGCAGGCCATCTGTACGTTAACCTAGCGGATCCGAGCGAGATTGCGGTCATCGACATTCGCAGCTTTGCGCTGACTGCGCGAATACCGCTCGCACCTTGCAACGAACCGCATGGGCTCTCTGTGGACTACCAGCATCGGCGCCTATTCTCCGCTTGCAGTAATGCGCTCATGGCGGTCGTGGATCCGGACGCGCGAAGAATCGTCGCTATGTTGCCAATCGGGGACCGGGCGAATGACGTCGCCTACGATGCCGGACCGCAACTCGTGTTTAGTGCCAATGCCGGTGGCAGCCTCACTATGATTCGAGAAGATTCTCCGAATTCATTCCGTGTCATGGGAGAGATTCCTACTCGCCAAGGTGCTCAGACTCTGACGATTGATCCCCAAACTCATGACTTATATCTACCAACAGCCGATTTCGAGGGCAGCCGAATCGACAAGGGGCACATGGTCAAAGGCTCCTTCAAGGTGCTTGTCATCGGTCGATAGATTTCTGAGGCTGGCAGGAATTGCGGATTTAGGCGTGCTGTATGGCTTCGAGGGGGACTGCAGACGTGGGTTGGGCGTCGCCGGAGGTAGTCTCTTCCCACAGAGAGTGGTCACGCAACAGACGTGAAACCAATGCCGTATGCATGGCGTGCCCGGCGCGGTCCGCCACCACGTTGCCTAAAATCTGCTTTCCAAGCAACGCCAAATCGCCAATCAAATCCAGTATTTTGTGGCGCACAAACTCGTCGGCAAAGCGTAATGGCGGATTCATAATGCCTTCGGGGGTAAGCACCACCGCGTTTTCGGGGGACGCGCCTCGGATCAATCCTTGCTTACGCATAGCATCGGCTTCGTGTAAGAAGCCGAACGTTCTGGCAGGTGCGATTTCCGTCAGGTAATTTCCATTCGAAAGGTCCAAACTGAAAGTTTCTTTGCCAATGAGCGGATGCGGAAAGTTGATTGAGTATTCGACCGAATATCCATCGGAGGGATATACCGCGATGAACTTGTTGCCCTCCCGCACTTCCAACTCGCGGCAGATTCGCAAATAAGTCCGGGGACGGCGTTGCTTGCGGATGCCAGCTTTGCGGATCAACTCCACGAATGGTTGTGCGCTCCCATCCAGAATGGGTAATTCGAGATTGTCTAACTCGATGATCGCGTTGTCGATTCCGAGGCCGACCAAAGCAGAGAGCAGGTGTTCGGTGGTAGAAATCAAAACGCCCTTTTTCATCAAGCTAGTGGCGTAGCTGACCCGAGCCACGTTTCGGCTAGTGGCTTCGACCTCAAAGCCGTCCAGGTCGACTCGACGGAAGACGATTCCAGAGCCGGCGGGTGCCGGTAGCATTCGGAGCTGAACTGGCGCTCCGCTGTGCAGGCCCACGCCGGCGCATTCCACGGCGCTACGAATTGTTTGCTCGTGATGCAGTGATAGATTCGCTATCTATGGATTTTTGAGAAGTTTACCGCCTGCGGCGAAGTCGCGTCTGTGGCTATTTAGCCACACTCCGTGGATATTGCAGCTCCAGCAGTGACACGGATTCAGCTAAGTAGAGGGAAATCAGCAGCTTGGGAAAGGCTGGTAAGGGCTACTTCTTGGGCATTGCTTTATTTGGATCGTAGGACACCTGAGCCGAGAAGAGGGTATCGCTCAGCCCCTTGTTATAACTTACATCGGTCAGGAATCGCTGATTGGACATGTCGCCGTTGTAATAACGGGTCACGTCAAAAGGGGTCATGATGCCTTGGACCGGGCGATAGTTGTCGTAAACCTCATCCTCGATGTTGCGCTGCTGATCGGTGGGATCGCGCCAGGAATAAGTCTTCTTTACCGGAAGATGCGTGTTTGAGTCGATGAATAAGGTGACGGCCTCATTCTGCGCGTTCATGATGGTGATCTTTTGCGTATCTTTTTGTGCCGCAATGGTTGAGCCTTCGTAGAAAAGCGCTATGCCATGCTCGTTCAGCCATTCGCGAATGACCTTGTCGAGTGCGAACTTGCGGCGTCGTAACGTATCTTCGACGGCCTTGGGGTCGTCGGTGCGCGTGCCTTTGTAGGTGATCTCGTAGCCCTTGTCACCGTTGTAAACGTAGATGACATCGCGCTTTTTTGTCAGTTCGACGCGATCTCTATCAGGGTATTTGTAGAATCGCCAGAACTGAACGCCAACGCCTTCCGGCTCCCCCATATGAAAACCGTAGGTTCGTCCTTGCTGGCTGATGTCCTGAATCGTGAGATAAGCCTGCCCGCCCAGAGCCTGGACCATTTGATCGAGCAGGGCCTTGGCTTTGTGGGCATTCTCCTGGTCGACGGAAACACTTTGCGTGGAGGTGCTGGAAGCCTGATTGGCCTGTCCAAGAGCCGAAGCCGCCAAAAAAAGGAAAATCACTAAGCATTTCATGGTTGCTGATTACACCAACTCCCGCTTGATTGTAACCGTTTAGCGCTCCTATCCGACCAACACGGCGCCGCCATTTACGTTGAAAATTTCACCTGTAATAAATCCCGCGTGAGGTGTACACAGAAATACAATCGGTGCCGCAATCTCCGCCGGCTTGCCCACACGCCCTAAGGGAATTTTGTTGAAGATATTCGAATTGGTTTTTTGGTCGGTCAATGCCGGTGCAGACATATCCGTCTCGACCCATCCTGGCGCCACACAGTTAACATAGATGCCATCCTGCGCCAGTTCTGATGAAAGCCCTTTTGTCATGCTGATGAGCGCGCCCTTGCTGGCGGCGTAGTCACAGTGAAAAGCCTCGCCTCGTTGTCCGGCGGTTGAACTCACCAGGATGATATGGCCAGCCGACCCTTTGACTCTGTGCTGCTTTTTCATAACCGCAACGCTTTGCCGCACGAGAGCGAAAACGCTGTCCAGGTTGATGGACAAAGTCCTCCGCCATTGTTCGTCCGTCATTTGATCAACGGGTACATCCGCCGCTTCCCAGACGCCATGGTTCGCCACGAGTATGTCGAGCCTTCCGAAACGGCTCACTGCTTCGTCGACCAGAGCACGGGCGCTGTCGGTTCCTGTCAGGTTGCAAGCCACGGCTGCACAGTGATCGGAGCCCAGTTCAGCGACTAATTCCTCGGCCTTGGCGTTGGATTTCTCAAAATTGAATAGAACGCGTGCTCCCGCTTCCACCAGCATTCGCACCGTCGCGGCGCCGATTCCGCGCGAACCACCGGTGACAAGGGCAATCCTGTTTTCAAGGGAAAGAGATACAGGCATAGGAACCAGTGTCGTGTTTCCCGTGCCAAGTTTCAAGAGGAGGGAAAATATCAGGCGAATATGACCGGTCGGTAACCGGCCTAACTGGCGCTTCCCAAGCTGGATGCACGCTCAGTCTTCAATTCTCGACGCAGAGTTCGCACCAACATTCCGTCGTAGCGGGTTCCGCTCAATCGTTCCAGTTCCGAGAGTGCCTCGTCCGCGCTTTTGGCAGCCGCGAAGGATCGGTCTGTAATCATGTTCACATAGGCGTCCGCGACTGTAACTATGCGCGCCCACAATGGGATGATTTCACCGCGCAATCCATCGGGATAGCCACTGCCGTCGAATGCTTCATGATGGTGTTCGATCGCTCTCTGAATATGCTCGCTGTCGGGCAGGGTGCTCACGATCTCCGCGCCAATCTGAGGGTGACGCCGGACGAACTGGAACTCCTCATCAGTCAAAGGCCCCGACTTATTCAGCAGCCGGTCTGGCACAAAGATCTTGCCCACGTCATGCACACGCGCGGTGTAGGCCAGATCTTCCAACTCGTCCGGGGACAACCCAAGTGCCCTGCCCAGAACCTCACAATAGCGTGCCACCATTTCTCCGTGGCCGACACCGTTAAGCTCCCGAACTTCTCCCGAATGATTCAGCGCGTCGATTGCCTCCCGCAATACTCCTGCATCGAAGAGTCCGTTCCCATCTTCGCCAGAGCAAAGCTTGCGCAGGTTCGTGAGTAGTTCATCCAGATGTTCCGGACCGCTGTGCTCACGTTGAAGAAATCCTTCGATGTAGCCTGAGATCTGCTGGCGCTGCATGGCACCGTTCTCGTCGGTTCCGAACTCCTCCGCGGTGGAGACACGGTCTCCACCGGCGTGTTTCGAGAGATACATGCCCGCGTCGGCGACCCGGATAATCTCCTCTGCGGTAAATCCGTGGATCGGAAAACTGGCGACGCCGAAACTACCGGTAATGAGATGCTCCTGCAGCATGGGATCGGTCGAGAGCCACAGCCGGAGACGCTCTGCCAGAATCTGGGCCTGCTCGACGCCAGTCTCCGGCATGAGGATGATGAATTCGTCACCGCCGTACCGCGCCACCACATTGGACTGGCGGCACTTTTGCTCCAGCAGCCGGCCGACTCGCGCCAGAACCAGATCGCCTTCCAAGTGGCCAAGAGTGTCATTGACCTCTTTGAACTTATCGAGATCGATGAGCACAACCGAAAATGGCCTACCCGACCGCGAAGCCCGTTTCCACTCCGAACTTAGAGCTTCCCAGAAGAAACGCCGCGTCTTGACGTTTGTCAGCCCGTCAGTAATCGATTGCTGTTGGAGCTTCTGGAATACGAATGAATTGTGCAGCGCGGTGGCCAGTAGATCGGCCAGTGTATTCATGATTAGTACATCTTCGGGCGCAAAAGCATCGTCTTTGCGGCTCTCGACGTTCAGTACGCCGAGAAGCGTCTCGCTGTAAGTGATGGGAATGCACAGAACCGCTCTCGAGTCCGGCAACACTCCTTGGAGGTGAGGATCGCCGGTTGTCTGTACCATTGCTCTCTCGCCGGTGCGTGCCACCCGACCCAGGATGCCGGCGCCGAGAGGAATCCGTTTGCCCAAGGTCTTGGCCGTAACGCCCGCTTCGGCTCGGATTTCAATGTCTTTCCGCGTGTAGTCAAAAATGCCGATGCCGATGTGATCGAATTGGAAATTCTTCTGAATGTGACCCACAATTTCCGACATCATCTGCTCGGCATCTTCGCTGGAGATTGCCGTTTTGGAGATGCTGTTCAGGAAGGCCAGCTGGCGCGAGCGGCGTTGCTCTTCGGCGAAGAGCCGTGCGTTTTCGACCGCCACCGAAACTTGGCCAGCAGCGGTTTGCATCACCTCGAGATCGCGAAGTTCGAACACGTGTTCCCGGTCCGTGCTGCGCGCCACCATCACTCCGCAGGGCTTTCCACCGAGCATGATCGGTGCAGCGCATATACACTTAGCGGGCTGAACCGGCACGTAGGTGACGCCGAGCCGCTCTCGGGTTTTGTCCATGTCAGCGCGAATCAGCAGTGGCTGCCCGGTACGGATAATGTATTCGGTAAGGCCGTTGTCAATTTTGCGTTCCCGCTTGGGCAAGAGTTTCCCGCGCTCCACTTCAAATTCGAAATGGATTCGGTCGCTTTCCTGGAATGCCACGTAGAAGTCGCTGGTATCGAAGATCTGTCCAAGTTCCTTGTGGACAGTACGCAGGATTTCATCCTGGTCCAACCGTGAGCTGATAGCCTGGCCGATTTGGGTGAGTAGTTCGTATTCCTTAGTGCGCCGCTGGGCCTCGTGCATGACCACGTAGTTCTCCAGGGTCAGGCCGATCTGCAGAGCCAGTCCGATCAGCAGGCGCAAGTTAGACGAGCCAAATACCCGTCGCGCGGCATGGGGAAACAAGATGATGCCGAAGTTATGTTCGCGAGTCTGAAGACTGACTACCGTAATGTTGCGAATATTCTCCTGTACTAGCAGTTGCCGGAACTGTTCGAAGCGGGCTCCCGGAAATGCTGGTAGCGGCTCAGACAGTTCAGCAAGGTTGCGGAATGTCACGAACCCGCCACGCCGATAAGCCAACTCCGAGATGTATTCGCCGGCTCCCGATCTCTCGATCTTGCTCACCAGTTCCGCTGAGAACCCGCGCTGCACCGAAGGCAGAATCGCGCGCCAGCGTTCGCTGGTGTAAATGACCGCCTTCCCGGTCGGCAACGGCGCTACCAGGCGATCGAGAATGCTTTGCAGGCTCGGAATCAGGTCGTCGGCGGAGAGAAGCCGGGTGGGATCCACTCCGAGAGTTGAGAAAGCCAGCGCATTCTCCTGCACCGCATTTCGCTCATGCTCGAACAGGACCATCACCATCGCAATGCCAAGGAGCATCTGCGGGATCGGTCCCAAGAACTGTCCAGCCGTTCCAAACATCACGACAAAGGGATTACGCAGCTCTCCGAAAACCATCAGAACGGCCCAAAGAGCCAAGGAAACCGCTAGAAGCGAAAATGCCAGAGAGTTCTTCCGCTGCGAATGCCGGTAGTAATAGAACGAACAATAAAGCAGTACTACGCCCATTCCAACATCGAGAGGGAGGTGAGGATGAACTGCTTCCGGACGGAAAACCCCTTGCACCATCTGCGCCCGCAGATTCATCCACGCGAGGGCGACTCCGGCCGCTCCGAGAGCGATGTCATACCAGCGCAGCTCGAACTTCTGCCGCATAACCCTTGTAGAAACGAAGATGCAAAGGGCCATGGCTACCAGCAGGAGGGAATTCAGGAAGGAGACAATAGCGGACGGGGATCGGAAGGCGTCCCACGCGTCCAGGGCGTAGTGGAGGGTGTAAGCTGCCCACGCTAACTGCCAGGCGCGAAAGTAGGGATAGCGGCTCTGCTCATAGAGGTACGTGAAAAGCAGGAACAGCAGCAGGGCCACAATGCCCGGAACAAGCACCATGCTGATGGCTACGCTGATCATCTGTTGTGAAACAATCTCCGCTAAGTTATAGAGCCAGTGTGAATCGGGATCGATTTAATGTTTTCACATTGCCCATTACAAACACAATACAGTTGGATGACGTTTGGTAGATGTGGAAACTACCAGTACTTAAGTAACCGCCTGATGATTACTCGACGGTGAATCGAGCCGTGGCTTGACGGCTGTTTTCGAAGGCCCGTAACATCAACTCAGGCTCCTAATGGCTTATCCCAAGGAAAATTCAGCAGTTAACCCAGGTCTCCGGGTGCGTTTTGCTCCTTCACCGACAGGTTTCCTGCATGTTGGTAGCGCCCGCACGTTTATCTTCAACTGGCTGTACGCACGGCGAAATGGCGGCACCATGATTCTGCGCCTGGACGATACAGACGTCGAGCGAAATTCTGACGCGTCGGTAAACTCGATCTTCGAAGGCTTACGCTGGCTCGATCTCGGCTGGGATGAAGAGTACAAGCAGTCCGAGCGTCTGGATCTGCATCGCCGGACGGCCCAGACGATCTTTGAAAAGGGACTGGCTTACCGCGATTTCACTCCGGCCCATACGGGCGACAGCGAAAGGTCGGGGACGCAGGGAACCTGGCTGTTCAACCCGGGGATGCGCGAACTATCACCGGCGGAGAGCGATCGCCGTGCAGCCGCAGGAGAGCCATTCGCTTTACGCTTTCGCGTACCGAGAGAAGATGCTACCCCTGTGCGCTTCGTGGATGCAGTCTACGGCGAGCAGATAAAGTCCGCCGCCGACATCGAAGACTTTGCCCTGCTGCGCAGCGATGGAATGCCTACCTATCACCTTGCCTCTTGTGCCGATGATGCTGATCTCCGCATTAGCCACATCATCCGCGGGCAGGACCATCTGACCAACACGTTTAAACACGTGCTGATTTTTGAGGCTGCCGAAGCGAAGGCGCCGCAGTTCGCTCATCTTCCGCTGCTGGTAGCGCCGGATGGAACAAAACTCTCCAAGCGGCGCCACGGACCGGTCGTCAGCGTGACTACCTACCGCGACGCAGGATTTCTTCCCGAGGCGTTTATCAACTTTCTATGTTTGCTGGGGTGGTCCCCGAAGAATGATCGAGAGCAGATGTCCCGGCAGGAACTGGTGGAAGCGTTTTCTTTGGAAGGAATCAATCGTGCGAACGCGGTAGTCAACTTCAAGGAACCGGCAACAACTCCTGAAGAAACGTTTGACGCCAAGGCAGTCTGGCTCAATGCCGAGCACATTCGCAGCCTGGCTGTCGAGGATTTGAGTGCGCGCCTTGAGCCAATTGTGCGGGAAGCGGGGTTCGCGGTAACAGCGCAAAAGATGCTGCAGATCACGCCGCTGATTCGGGAACGAATCAAGCTGCTGCGAGACGTTCTGACTGCGGCGGATTTCTTTTTCGTGGATCAACTTCCGCCCTATGATCCCGCCGAACTCATTCCGCAAAAGGGCGATGCTGCGATGGCTTTGAAGGTTCTGCAACGCGCTCGGGAAGTGCTGGCGCAGACCGAGTTCACCCACGATACGCTGGATCAAGCACTGCGAGCCGCAGCGCAGGAATTAGGCGTTAAGGCCGGGCAGATGTTCCAGCCGATTCGGGTTGCGGTTTGCGGACGAAAGAACGCACCGCCTCTGTTTGAAACACTGGTTGTGCTCGGGCGAGAGGCCACTCTTGTGCGAATCGAGCAGGCGATCCCAAAACTCTCCTAGTCGCCTAGGCCAGAGGAGCCTTCACGGAGTTGCGCTTTTGCGCATTCTGAACCGACGGCTGACGGCCGGCCAGCCACTCTGCGACGATCCACGCAGCTCCTATTGCTGTCAGGTTGTATGCGTTGGCGCCCCACGAACCATGGTCGCGAGGCGAGGCGAAAATGAGAGGCGCCAGTGCCAGAGCACTGAAGACCAGCAGCATTAGCCCCAAAAGCCTCGCCGCGAGAACGTCAAGCACTCCCGAGGCGATGGCCAAGCCTGCCAATACAAAGGCGATCCCGGTGAACACCGCCCAGAAGGTTGGTCCCAGGGGTATCCATCTGGGAATCATAGGAGTCACCGTCTGGATGGCAGTGAGGTGTCCGAGGCCGAAATCGACCGAGCAAAGCCCAAACGTCCAGCGAGCGATCAGAGCCGCTCTGTGCGAAAGCGAATCTCGTCCTGACAGCGACTTCCAAACGATCACCGCCGCTACGAAGAGGATGATTTCCTGGCAGACATCGACGAGAACCCCGATATAAACTGCAGCACGATATCCGAGCGTGTGCGGACCGGTGTAGAGGCGGGGCAAAGGAAACAGCACAAAGATGCCGTAGAGGACGGCCAGCGACGCCGCGGCCAGGCGCCTGCTCCCTCGCCACAGCAGGCCTGCGCCCGCGAGCACAAGCCAAATGGCCGCAATGTAGGCAAAGATTCTGGCGCCGGGAACGTGGTCGCCCCAAGCCTGAAGCGGTTGATCGAAGGGATCGAACTCGCCCCAAACGAGGTCCGTGATGCCGTAAGCGACCGCTGCGAAACCAAAGACGTAAACGCCGATTTTCATCATGGGGCCTCTCAGCGTTTCAGAACGGCAATCGTAATCAGATACCGCGATGATGGTCAAGGAATGTTGGCGTCGATTCCCACCCTCATTTCCAGAATTCCAACTCGTTCCAGCAATCCGTCCCTGACTGGTCGACATATTTCCACCACGGCAGAAGGCATCTTTCAACCGTAAAAAGCGTTCCGCCAGGAACCTCCTCCGTCGCTGCGATCAGCACGTGCCGTTTGTAGCGAAGCGCCCCGCCGGTATACATGTTTTGGACCCAAGCTGGATCGAGACGATGCCCACGAGATCCGGCGGAAACAACCTTGCATGTGACCGTTCCTTGCAAGGCCAAACCCATTTCGTCGCGCTGTTTCTCCAAAGCTTGCAGGGTCGCCGGGGACGGCTCTTCAGAGGCGACTGCACAGTTCGGCGGCAAGGGAGGGGGCAGTTCGCCGGGATCGGCCAGATCACTTAAGCGAAACGGCGCACAAGTCCAGGACGGGGCAACCAAGAAAACAGCTAAGATCGCGAGCGCCAGCGCGCCGGTTACCACCCACCCCGAGCCGATCGTCCCGCGTTTTGTCGAGATTGGAGGCATCGCCATCCAGCCGTCTTGATCTCAGTCCTCAGTTTGTCCCAATGGGATTGCGCAAACAGGCAAACCAAAGCTCAGTGCCCGTCCATCGTATCCTGTGTGTGTAGAATAAAGTAGACATGAACGAGTCAAAATCTTCGTCGGAATTAGCGGCCCAGCCAGCCGTAGCACCTGCCAGCGCGCCTTCCAATTTCGTACGCGACATCTTCCTGGAGGACCTGAAAACTAACAAGTACAACGGCCGGGTCCAGACGCGGTTTCCTCCCGAACCGAACGGCTACCTGCATATTGGGCATGCCAAGGCCATCTTCCTGGATTTTGGATTGGCATCGGAATTTGGCGGAAAGACGAATCTGCGTTTCGACGATACCAATCCTGAGAAGGAAGAGACGGAATATGTCGAGTCCATCAAACAAGATGTGCAGTGGCTTGGCTACCAGTGGGACGGGCTTTACTATGCTTCCGATTACTTCGATCAGCTCTATGAATGGGCGCTGAAGTTGATCAAAGCCGGGAAATCGTATGTGGACGATCTTTCGGCGGAGGAAATCCGCAAGTATCGGGGCACGTTGACCGAACCGGGCAAGGACAGCCCGTACCGTAACCGTTCCGTGGAAGAGAATCTGGACCTGTTCGAGCGCATGCGTAACGGTGAGTTTCCCGACGGCTCGCGGGTGCTGCGCGCGAAAATCGACATGGCCTCACCGAATCTTAATTTTCGCGATCCGGTGATGTACCGCATACTCCACGCTTCGCATCACCGCACCGGCGACAAGTGGTGCATCTACCCCATGTACGATTTCGCGCATGGCCAGTCCGATTCAATCGAGCGGATCACCCATTCGATGTGCACGCTCGAATTCGAGGATCATCGTCCGCTTTATAACTGGTTCATTCAACAATTGGAGATTTTCCCGTCGCAGCAGATTGAGTTCGATCGTCTGAACCTGACCCACACGCTATTGAGCAAGCGAAAATTGCTTCAGTTGGTGCAGGAAGGGCGAGTGAGTGGATGGGACGATCCGCGGATGCCTACGATTTCCGGAATTCGGCGGCGTGGCTATACTCCGGAAGCGATCCGCAATTTCTGCGCCTCCATCGGCGTGTCCAAGACGACAGGCTCGATTGAATTGGCGATGCTTGAACACTTTGTGCGCGAAGACTTGAACAAGCGGGCCGCTCGAGTCATGGCGGTGCTTCGTCCCTTGAAGGTCGTCATTGATAATTATCCCGAGACTCAGGTCGAGGAAATGGAGGCGGTGAACAATCCGGAGGACGCAAGCGCCGGTTCGCGCAAGGTGCCCTTCTCTCGCGTGCTCTATATCGAGCAAGATGACTTCCGCGAAGATCCGCCTAAACAGTACTATCGCCTGTCTCCAGGACGCGAAGTGCGTTTGCGCTATGGATACTTCATTACTTGTACGAGTGTGGTGAAGAACGAAAAGGGTGAGATTGTAGAAGTCCACTGCACCTACGACCCCGCAACTCGTGGTGGCAACTCGCCCGATGGTCGAAAGGTGAAAGCTACAATCCACTGGGTTTCCGCGGCCCATGCCATCGAGGGGGAAGTACGAATCTATGACAATCTTTTTGCCAAGGAAAATCCCAGCCAGGTAGAAGCAGGACAGGATGTCCTCGACAATTTGAATCCCAATTCTCTGGAGATTATCAAGAACGCGAAGTTAGAGCCTTCACTGGCCAATGCGGCAATTGGCACTCGCTATCAATTTGAGCGGTTGGGATATTTCTGCGCCGATCCAGACTCAAAGCCTGGCATTCCGGTTTTCAACCGTACATTGGCGCTTAAAGATACCTGGGCGAAGGTTGAGAAGAAGATCGACAAGAAATAAATGGCCGATTTTGCCGTGCCATGGTCGTGCCGTTCATCGGCCGTTCTCATCTACTGAGAGTCTAATGCTTTCAATTATGAAGTCGGCACGCTCCGCCGGAGTTCCACGAGGTATCTCGAGTAGCTCATAGCGGCACTGCTGATACGTATCCCACATCGTCTGATAAGTTCTCACCGCCTCTGCGAACGTCTGCTTCCGTTCCTGATCTGTCTCATAAATCTCTTCCCATGGCGGTGCGATGAAGGCTCGAGAGTTGTAACGATATTTGGCGCAAGCTGTTTTGATCGGCTCGGCGCTTGCCTGCGGGAGATCAATGAGCCGCGCGTAGCACAAAGTGTCGGGAATTCCGCGGTCGAAAAAAGTGGGAAGCCGGGCCGAAGCGTGCCTGAGATATGACGACACCGACCAGTCCAGCATCAACCTTGTATATTGCGCTCGATCGCTCCAGGGAAGGGCGTCTCCACCTGACCGAAGTTGCTCCTGGATGATCTCTCTCGCAACTTCCGGGACGCAGATATGCCCCCTGCGCTGGAGTTCGTCTAATATTGCTGTCTTGCCCGCGCCGGGACCTCCGGTGATCACATAGAGACTATTTTTCATGATGCACACGACAGCGATACAATCGAAGCATGCCTCCGGCCGCCGTTCTTCCCGCGAAACCTCGTTGGTATATGATTCCGGTCCGTGTTTTGCTGATTACGTTCCTTTTGACATTGCTGTCATTTGCCATCAGCCTGCTTCTGGGTATTTTGGCACTGGTGATCTCTGGCCGCATACGCGGCATCCATCCTGACATGGCTTCTGCTTATCGCCATTTCGCCTTTCCCGCGGCGCTCGCGGTTGCTGCAGTGTGCCTGGTTTCTGCGACCGTCACCGAGATCCGCTACTACCGTCAAGCCAAGGCGCTGGCCGGGATCGCACGCGCCAGCCACGCCTAGGCGAGTCTCTTCGCATTTTGCGTTTCTGTTTAGTTACAGAAGCCTTGCAGCGGAACGCCACTAAAAGCCGCAAAGAAGTCCAGGCATTCCTCACAAGTGTCGCTTTTCCTCGTCGATATACAATCAATAGACCATGCGTCCCCGCATCGCCATCCCCGTTCCGCACTCCGGTGATCCCGAATACGCGGAGCGTGCGTTTCCACAATATGCGGCAGCCGTCGAAATGGCTGGGGCCGAGGCAGTCAAGATTCCTCTCGATAAGCCTCCCGCCGAGGTGATGAAGATCATCGAACGTTGTGACGCCGTGCTGCTCCCAGGCAGCAAGGCCGACGTAGATCCGGCTAAGTATGGTGCCGCTCGGGATTCGCACACGGCCCCTGCGGATAGCAATCGCGATACCGTGGATGAGCTGCTTCTGCAGGATGCGTACAACATGCGTAAGCCCGTGCTGGCGATCTGCTATGGGATGCAGATTCTGAACGTGGTTCGCACCGGGACGCTCATTCAGCACATCGAGTCTCCGATCAACCACCGTGCCGGGCGCGAGGTTGCCGTGGCGCATAATGTTCAGGTTGAGCCCAACTCTTTGCTGGCTTCGATTATTGGTCGGCAGGCGCTAGTTCCCGTCAATTCAAGTCATCATCAATCAGCAGATACCGTTGGTGACGGATTGCGGCTGGTTGCCAGGTGCCCAGATGACGGCATTCTGGAGGCGCTGGAAGGGACTTCGCCCGATCACTTCGTGCTAGCCGTGCAGTGGCATCCCGAACGAACCGTCAAGGAAGACGAACCTTCTCGGGCGATCTTCCGCGCTTTAGTGGAAGCGGCCCGCGACAAACACAAAGAACTGGCGGGCGAGTTTGAGTCTGTGTAGTTGTCGTGTTCCCGTCAGAGGCCGCTCGGAGTTCCCCTGCGGCGCTTGAGTAGCACTACAGCGTGCGCGATAGCCGCGTTATCCGTGCCCATGCCTTCTGGCGTTTTCGCTTTGATTCCGACGCAATCAGCGGGAATCTTCAATAGCTTGGCCACGTGCTCGCGCAGTTCCGACGCGTGAGGCCCAATCTTTGGCGTGGCCAAAACCAACGTCGAATCCACATTCACCAACTCGTATCCGGCGGCATAGGTCCGCTTCAGCGCTTCTTCCAAAAATACAGCGGAATCAGCCCCCTTCCACTTCGGGTCCGAGGGCGGAAACAATGAACCAATGTCGGGAGCGGCGACTGCTCCGAGAAGCGCATCCGTCAATGCGTGCAGCAGAACGTCTCCATCAGAGTGCCCGCCGAGTCCATGAGAGTGCGCCAGAGTCAGCCCGCCGATTTTTAGGGGGATACCCGCCTTGAACTCATGCGAGTCCCATCCGTAACCAATGCGAATGTCAGGTTTCAAAAGTGAATTTCCAGTCAGGACGCGGATTTCAAATAGAACTCGGCCAATTCCATGTCGGACGGAGTGGTGATTTTAATGTTTCTCGGCGAGCCCATAACCACCGCGACTTCGTGTCCGGAGCGCTCCACCAGCGAAGCCTCGTCCGTTCCTATAAACGAGTCGGCGCTGGCTTCGTCAAAAGCCTTCTTGATCACGTCGTAGCGAAAACCTTGTGGGGTTTGCGCCATTACAACTTTCTCGCGCGGGATGGTCGCGGTGATCACCGCACCTTCCGATGTACGATCCACCTGCTTTACCGTGTCGACTGCCGGCATTCCGGCGATTGCCGCCCCGTACTTGCGCGCTGCCTCGATCACCTGATGAATGATTTCGGAGGTCACAAAGGGTCGCACGGCATCGTGCACCAGCACAACATCGTCGTTGGCCGCAGTAATTGCCTTGATCGCGTTCCCCACCGAATCCTGCCGGTGCTCTCCACCCTCTACCAGTCGGACTTTTGCCAGGACGTGTTTGTCCTCTTTTTCCAGGCGCTTGCGAAATCCCTCGAGTTCGTTAGGCCGCAAAGCTACATAGATTTCTCCCACGTCAAGACTGGCGCAGAACTTGCGCAAAGTATGGATAAGGATGGGCGTGCCACCAAGTTCGGTGAACTGTTTGCTCGCTCCGGGTTTCTTGGTCTTTGCGCTCGCGGAGGATGACATGCGAGTGCCCAGTCCGGCAGCCGGAATGATTGCGATCACCTTCATGACGGGGAGTCAGTATACGAGGGTGTAGCCACGCTTTCAAATTTAGTACTAGGCAGCGCCTGGTGGAGGCACCGATCTACTGTCTTTACCGTACCTGGATTTTGCGCACTTCAGTAAATTCTGCCTCGCCGGATTTCGTCAGCTTGCTTCTGTTCACTCTAGGATTTCGGCCCATCCTGTAGAGCAACTTGCATGTAGATGGCAACTTGGCAATTTACTTGCGCAACCAAGCAGCGGCTGACAGAAGAGACTTGAACTTATGAAACGCCATCGTTCCTGGTTCGCGCTACTTGCTTTTAGCACCATGACCGCGCTGGCTACGGGTTTGTTTTTTTCCGTATTACTGGCGACCGCTAGCGTAGCTTTTGCCGATGGCGACGCAGCCTCCTTGGACTCCAATTCTGTTATCGCAGGATCGGAGCTGTCCAATTCCATCCAGGAAGCCCAAACTGCCCCTGATCCAGCATTCACGGGCGTGGTTACGGACGAAGTTTGCGCAGGCCGGCACGATATGGGATCGGGCCTGACCTCTGCGGAGTGTACGAATATGTGCGTCCGCGGCGGAGCCCCGTACGCGCTTATTGACGGAGACAAGAAATTTGCCTTGGATGATGACGGAAACCGGCTGGCCGGGTTCGCGGGACAGCGCGTCACCGTAACCGGCAAACTGAACGGGGAACACATCCAGGTCGCTGCGATTAGGAATCACTGAGCAGACTGACTTCTACAAAAAGAGGGCAGGAGTGAAACTCCCGCCCTTCGTTCTTATCTCTATCTGGTTTGCTTATTCTGTCCCAGCTCTATCTGCGACCACGGGTGGAACAACTTTCTTGATCTCCGGAGTAGGAATCGTCGCAGTCGTAACCGCAACCGGTCGCGGGGGTTCGGTTCGCTGAACCCCGATGCCTCGATCGTCCCACTTACCGAAAATCATCTTGCCTGCGGTTGTTTGCAGCACCGATGTGACCGAGATGTCGATGGTCTTGCCAATCATCTTGCGAGCGTTATCAACGACCACCATGGTTCCGTCGTCCAGGTAAGCAACGCCCTGGTTGTATTCTTTCCCCTCTTTCAGGATGAATACTTTCATGATCTCGCCAGGCAGCACGATGGGCTTCAGTGAATTCGCCAATTCATTAATGTTCAGAACATCGACGCCCTGAAGTTGGGCAACTTTGTTCAGATTGAAATCATTGGTGATGATCTTGCCTTCATAGAGCTTGGCCAGTTCGATCAACTTCAAATCCACTTCGCGTACTGCCGGGAAATCATCTTCCACGATCTGGATCTGCACCGACGCGGCTTTCTGCAAGCGCTGAAGGATATCCAAGCCGCGCCGGCCACGGTTGCGTTTGAGGGAATCGGCGGAGTCGGCTACTAATTGCAATTCGCGCAGCACAAACTGCGGGATCACGATGGTGCCGTCCAGAAATCCGGTCTCAGCAATATCTGAGATTCGTCCGTCGATGATCACGCTGGTGTCGAGAATCTTGTAGCTTTTCCGGGACTGCTTTTCGCCCCCGAAAATTCCGCCCAGCGCTGCCAGGTTCAGCAAGTCACCCTTGTTGGCGCCCACAATCAAACCGACGTAAGCCATCAGCAACATCACCATGAGCTGCAGAAAGCTCTGCATGTGTCCGGCGGGAAGACTGTTATGGATGACTAGAGCAAAAAGATAAGCACCGATGATTCCCAACACACTGCCGATAGCTGCGCCAATAAGTCGCTTTAGACTTACTAAGCGCAGTCGCCATTCGAAAATCACAATGAGCGCGCCCAAAATTGCGCCCACTCCTGCGTTAACCGGAGCACTCTCAGGAAAGGGTTGGAGTTGATAGCAAGTAAGACCGACGAAAATTATGAATAGCAGTCGAATCAGTATTAAGTCCAAGTTTAAATACCTCCAGGACCTTGTATTCAGCGTGCCAGGCAAGCCTCAAGATCCCGTACGATCCCCGACTGACGAAATGTCGGCTGATCGCGCCTGATGCGGAGCTTATGAATAATTAGAACTTCTGATAAAGTCGGCTCCAATAACCTGTCTTGCTGTCAGACAGTCAAGCAAAATATACAGAGTGAAGTATATACCGCGCCCCTCTGCCGCATGATTACCGCAGTCACACGCGACTGTGATGACCTCAGCAGAAAGGCTCGGTCGCTTCCTATTCGCTGGTAAACTATTGGCATGAAGGCTATTGTCATCAGTCGTTTAGGCGGGCCTGAGTTTCTCGAAACCAGAGAGGTCCCGACGCCGACGCCTGAGGCGGGTGGCGAGCTTGTCCGGGTGCACGCTGGCGGTCTCAATTTCGCCGACGTTCTTACTGCACAGGGCGGATACCCTGGCACTCCAGAGCCCCCGCTAATCGCTGGGCGAGAGTTTTGCGGAATACGGGAGAGCGATCAGCGACGTGTGATGGGCTACAAGCAATTCGGAGCCTTCGCCGACTACACCCTTGCCTCGCCTGCTCTGTTGTGGCCGGTTCCGGACTCATGGAGCTTCGAAGAGGGCGCTGCGTTTCCGGTCAACTACTTCACCTCGTACCTCGCTTACTGGAAGGCCGGTCTGGTGGACGACGTAAAACCGCAGCGGAAATCTCCACCACGGGTTTTGATCCATGCCGTTGCCGGAGGGGTTGGCACCGCGGCAGTGCAGATCGGCAAACTGCTCGGCATGGAGATGTACGGCACTTCTTCCTCCGAAGAGAAACTTTCAAGAGTGAGACAACTCGGCTTGCAGCATGGCATTAACTACAAGCAGCAGGATTATGAACAAGCGATTAAAGATCTGACCCACGGAGAAGGGGTTGACGCAGTTTTCGAAATGCTGGGGGGGGAACACGTCAACAAAAGCGTGAAATGCCTGCGCGAATTTGGCCGGGTGATTGTCTACGGCAGCGCGACCGGACAAAAACCTGAACTTAACACGCGTTTGCTTTATGCGAAAGGCGCGAGCGTCCACGGTTTGTGGCTGACCTACTTATCGGGGAATCAGGAAGTGATGCAAGCTGCGTGGCGCCACATTTCTACTTGGATCGAACAGGGGCATCTACGGCCCGTCATAGGTCACACATTTCCCATGGATCGGACAAAGGATGCGTACCAACTTCTAACGGATGGGAAAAATTTCGGAAAGATTGTCCTGCATATTGCTTGAAACGATAATCGCGAATTACGCGCTTAGTAAAAAGTTGTGAAATTTCCTCACAAGACACTAGCCCCGTGTACCGCGCGTAACCCTTGCTAACGACTGCGTCTATGGGCCGTCCAACTCCGTGATTGCCAGAAAAAAGGCAAGGGAACTTTTGGAAGAGGCGCAACGTATCTTTATCGGTTGCGCGAGATCCGGGAGACGAAACTGTCCGCCCGGCTCTTCGGAAAATTTCAGGGGTTAAAGGGACTGGCTCACTTTCGGTTTGGCGGCCCAGGTGAGATCAATCCTTTGAGCAGAAGCGCGGACCCATGAGGCCAGCACTTTTTCGCCTTAACCCCGAGGCAGCATTGTAGAGCTTTCACGGTGAAACGCAAGTAGTTCGTGAAAGCGAGTTCAGGCCGCCCTAACCGGTTCCCGACGGCTTCGGGAAAGAAAAGGAATGTCATGACATTTTCGAAGAGTTTCAAGGGCTTGCTGCTGGGCTTGGCGGTGCTGCTGGCGACGAGCGCTTTCGCTTCCAATAAAGGATCGATTCAACTCCTGGATAACACCAACATTGCTGGAACTCAGCTCAAAGCCGGCGACTACTCGTTGAAGTGGGAAGGCAATGGACCGAACGTTGAACTGAGCATCCTGAAGGGCAGCAAAGTCGTCGCCACGACGCCCGCTCGCCTGGTAGACCTGAACCAGTCTCCGAACCGCGATACCGCTGTGCTCAAGACCAACGCAGACGGCACGCGGTCGCTGAGCCAGATTCAACTGGCGGGAAAGAAATTTGCTCTGGCCATCGGCCAGGAATCCGCCGAAGGCGGCGCGAAGTAAGAGAAGCTCTCTCCACAAAAAAACCGGGGAGCGGAACATCGCTCCCCGTTGTTTTGATTCATTAGTTTTGCAAATTAGTTCGCGGAGGCGAGTACATCGTCGTAGTAGTTGACGAGCGCTCGTTTAGGCTTGTCCTTGAGTCCCTTCAGCGGGACCTTCTGATCGATCGATGCATTCCCAACCATTCGGGCGCGCCCAAGTGATAAGACCCGGCCGTCCGGCATTTCCAGGTAGATCGGTACCAGCATGCGAAAATTCTGATCGACGTTGGACTGGGTGAGTTTGAAGTTGAGCACCACGTCACCATCGGCATCTTTATCGAAAGACGAGTCCATTTTGTAGGCTGGCAACGCCGTGCCGTACACGTACTCGTCGAAAAACCAATCCATCTTTGGGCCGCCAAGTGCCGCCATGTCGGCAGTTTGGTGCTTTTCGACCATGGCTTTAAAGTCCTCTGTGGTTGCGGCGCGTCCCGAGTAGGTTCTGACGAAATCCTGCATCAGCGCTTTGAAGTTCTGATCTCCGGTCTGACGGTCCCACATCATGAACCGCACCATCTGCAGAATGTATGCCCCTTTTGGGTAGATGAGGAAGCGCGTAACGTTGTTCCCGGTCCTAGCATTGTTCAGCCGATAACCCATCGTTAGGGGACCGGCGTCAATAGCACGAAAGCCCTCCTTATTACGCGTGGTAATCAATTCGCGCTCATCGTTCCAGAACTCGATGAATTTCTTGGGGTCCTTCTCGATCATCTGAATGAAGAGTGAGGCGGAGAAATCGGCGAATCCCTCGCTCATCCACTGGTCCCGATAAGAATTGAATCCTACATCATGTCCCCACCACTGGTGCGCAACTTCGTGTGGTGCGACGATCTTCCAATAACCATGGTCAGCGAAGTCAAGGCCAAGCTGATGACGTACGGTTGTGTCGAAAAACGAACAAATCGGGAGCCAAACCAGCGTCGGCCACGACTGACCGAAGTTGCAGGCGGTCTGCTGGGTCATTGCCAAGCGTTTGTAAGGCAGCGGCCCAAAATAATCACTATAGAGTTCGATTGAAAGCTCACCATCCGCCAACGCCTTCTTTTCCAGGCCAGTGGTGCTCATGTTTCCGAGTGCCACTTCAGGTTGTACGGCTAAGCCCAAGGCAGTTCGTGGTGCAGCTACGCCAGCGTTTTCGCCACTATTGCGCAGAGCCTGGACCCATTCGGGAGGATTCTCATTGGCATAGGCCTGAACCACGTATTCCGGCTTGGTCAGCTTTCCTTCCTGAACTTTGAACCTCCCAAAGTTGAAGCCAGCCACGGTCAGTGGCACCTCGCTCCTCCATGCCGTGACGTCACGATCGCCTTCGGTCGTTTCATTCACCAGAGTCCCAGTCGCGACAATCTTCATGCCCTTAGGGATTCGGAATGTGAGATCGTAGGCCGTGTATTCGCCAAGTCCCGCAGCCGCGCTGCTGGGATACCAGTTTTCGCGTGCGACCGGGAAGTAATTGCCATTACCTTCATTCGTTATTGCGTCCTTTCCCGAATAGTTTGTGATGATCGTTAGCTTCTCCCCGGCAGATAAAGGCTTGGGAAGAATTACCGATAAGAATTCAGCGTCTTCATCTTTACCCTCCTGCACGAAGGGCAGGGACTGACCATTTTCGCTGCTCACACTTTGTACGCGAAGCTTGTAAAAGAGATCGAATGGCACTACCCGGAGACCGTCTACTTGCGACACAAAAGTCGTAGTGGCCTTGCCAATGAGATTAGCGTTCTTTTCGATTGTGGTGTCCAGTTGCTGATGCTCGATATGAACCAGTTGGTTTTTCTGAGTGCCACTGGCGGTTCCGTTCTTGTATTCCGCAGACAAATGGAACGCGGCCCAGATGCCGAGCTTGTTTTCGTCATAAGTGACGAATTCAACCTCTTCCGGTGCAACTTTGTACAGGAGAGGTGGTGCTCCGTGTGGGTTAATCGCGAAAATCTCTTTGTCGTTGTAGTTTTCTCCGTGAATAAAGGCCAGGAACATACCACCCGGCCCCGTGCCGAGCACGTCCTGCAGCAGTTCCGCGTCGAGATTGAATCTTAGAACTCGATTGTGATGCAAAGCATCTTGCGCGTCTTTCAATGGAGTTCCATCGCAACCTCCATTTCCTCCGACGCCGGCCTTCTTGATTTCGTCATAGCTGCCGTCGGTAAACCGCAACACGAGACGTTTGAAGGTTTCGTTAAATTCTTGGTTTCGGGTGAAAAGTTTAAGGTTGTTCTTCTCTATCTGGATCGGCGGATCCAACGACATCGTCCCGTCACCAACGAAAACCGCTCCGGTTACTTTGCCTTGCACGGGTGTCACAAAACATACTGTTCCCGAGATCAAGTGAAACGTCGCAGCGTCTCGTTTCAATGTGAAATCTTTGACTGCCACTGCTTCGCCGCTGAGTCCAATATTTCGCAGTTGCTGGTAAGTCGGATCGGAGTTGGGTGCTGGTGGCGCGGCATTTTCAACTGCAAAGGCCCCGGACAGAAGCAGACACACAACCAGTGCGGATCGCACAAAGTACGACGAAGACGGCATAAAGCCCCCAAGTTTAATTTTTAAGGGGAAGAAAGACGAAACGATTATCTTCACTCCAGGCCGAAAATCAAGGTTACCCATCACGTGATGGATGGTTATGCGATAAGAAATCGATTATTCGATACTGACGATACTTGAGCTCATTGCTAAAAACAAAAGGGAGCGTGTTTCCGCCGCTCCCTCCCCTGCAGATACTGTCAAAACAGTTCGCCTTATTGCGCCTTTTCCAGATCGGCCGACAGGTTCACGGATCCGCCGCTCACCTTCATCTTGCGCTGCCAATCCTTGTACCCGGATTTCTTTACGACGATGATGTGATCTCCTAGAGTAACGTCGACAGCTGACGGCGTGTTTCCGACGAAATTGCCGTCGATTTCAATGTCAGCACCGGCCGGCGACGAGGCAACTGAAATCTGGCTGCCGGCAGCAACCGGTTGCGCGGATGTATTGCTCACGGTGACCAGCTTGGCCGCCTGCTGCCTCTGTGCGGAAATTTTGCTGACGCGGGCCGGCCAATCACCATTGATTGCATCGCAGGCATCTTTCACAGCGGTTCCCACGGAACGCGTGGAATGGCTCACAATGGAATCACCGTCGCTGTTGAACACGGCAATCTTCGTGTCATGAACGATGATGCTCTTTCCGCCTTCGTGATCGAGCAGCACAACGTAATCAGCTTTGTCCTGCTTATTGTTGACCACGACCTGTGGGCAGCGATCGCCAAACGTCTTAATGATCTCTGCCGTCTGGGGCCGAGCTCCGCCCGAAGAATGTCCGCCGAAGCCGTTGGCGGATCCGCCTCCGTTGCCGGAAACTTCCCATGACTGGCTGTCTGTGATGAAGACGCGAGCTCTTTGCGATGCGCTCGGGGAATCTTGTGCCATCGCAGCGGACAACAGGATGGCTACAATCAATACACTGAAAATGGATCGCATTGGTCCTCCAAAATGTGAGCTGTGGGGAAGCAATCCATTCTTCCATCGCGTCGAGAAGACGGGGTAGTTACCCTAGTCACTGTACCGATGTAAGGAATTCCTGCGGCAGAAAAGGAAAGGGAGCGCGTCCGGAGCTCCCCTTTGAAACTTGAAATAGAGTCGAAACTAGTACTTCGGCACCTTCGGATCAATGCGCTCTGACCATGCCGTAATCCCGCCGGTGAGGTTATGAACTTTCTTGAACCCTGACTGTTGCAGGAACTGCACCGCCTTGGCGCTACGCCCGCCCATCTTGCAGTGAGCCACGATTTCCGTGCTGGAATCAAGTTCGCTGACCCGCTTCGGCAGATCATTCAGCGGAATCAGATATCCGCCGAGATTACATATCTGATATTCGTGCGGCTCGCGCACGTCGAGCACAAAGAGCTTGTCGCCGGCATCAAGACGGCGCTTAAATTCTTCTACACTAATCTCCGGAACACCAGCAGACACAGGCTTCTCCTCACCTCGAATTCCACAAAACTCGTTGTAGTCTATCAGTTTTGTGATGGTCCGATGCGTTCCGCAGGCTGGGCAGTCCGGGTTTTTGCGCAGCTTCAATTCACGGAACTTCATGCCCAATGCGTCGACCAGCAGCAGTCGCCCGATCAACGGATCGCCCGCCCCAAGGATAAGCTTGATGACCTCAGTAGCCTGAATAATGCCAACTAGTCCCGGCAGAATTCCCAATACCCCACCTTCTGCGCACGATGGAACCAGGCCCGGCGGTGGCGGTTCGGGATACAAGCATCGGTAGCACGGCCCTTCCTCGGTGGCGAAGACGCTGGCTTGCCCTTCAAAGCGGAAAATCGAACCGTATACGTTCGGCTTGCCAGTCAGCACACAGGCATCATTCACCAGGTAGCGGGTAGGGAAGTTGTCGGTGCCGTCTGCGATGATGTCGAACTCGCTGAAGAGTTCCAAGGCATTCGCGCTACTCAGCCTGGTATCAAACTTGCGAATATTAACGAACGGGTTGATCGCGGTGAGCTTATCAGCAGCCGAGTCGAGCTTCTTGCGCCCCACATCCGCGGTCGAGTGGATGATTTGCCTCTGCAAGTTTGTGTAATCCACCACGTCGAAATCGACCAGGCCCAATGTGCCCACGCCAGCTGCCGTTAAATACAACGCCAGCGGAGAGCCGAGCCCTCCCGTCCCAATACACAACACGCGTGCCGCCTTGAGCTTCTGCTGGCCCTCCATGCCCACCTCCGGCATGATCAAGTGCCGCGAGTAGCGAAGGATCTCGTCGTTGCTTAGGGGTGCGGCTTGGGGTCTTGCTTCTGTAATGGTGGCCATAAAACCTCGCGTCAGTTGTGGATTAGAAATCGATCCGGGCTACAACTAGCAACAGAACATGCAACAACAGCGGGCGCTGTGTGGGTACATTCGATGTTCTGTGATTCGCATCTGCATGGTTAACGGCCCCCGGCGATCGAAGGCACTATGGAAATAGTATCACTGTCGTTGAGAGTCGTAGCCTCTTTTTGCAGATACCGGACGTCCTCATCGTTGACGTAAACGTTAACGAAAGAACGAAGCTTGCCGTCCTCCGTGAAGAGGTGGCGTTTGAGTTCCGGGTGCTTGGCAACTAGGTCAGACAAGGCTTCGGACACGGATCCGGCCTTGACCTCTACGGATGCCTGCTTCCCCGAATATTGGCGAAGTGGCGTAGGTATCTGAATTCTGATCATGTATTAAGGAGATGCCGCAGGCTGGCTGAGGGATGCAGAAGCATGCAGCCCGCGTGCGTCAATGCGGCGCGGGCCCCTTCGAATGCGGTCACCGAGAAATGCCCACGCGAGGCAGTCGGTCCGCAGTTCGGTGATGAATTTCTGCAAGGCCGTCTTAGGACCCAGCACAAGTCTTACGAGATTATCGGGTTGCCGGGCGGGACAGCCGAGGGGGATGTCCCTACGTGAGATTGATACTTTCATCCACCAAGTTCTTGTCATCTTCGTCGGTGCCGGACAGCTCAAACGAGTTCGTAGCTGCCGCTGTGCCCTTCTCTACACTAGTAATCACGTACGAGCAGCCGAACCAATGCGCTTCCGCCAGATCCGTCTTTGACCACTGGGCGGGGTGATCCGGATGCGAATGGTAAAAGCCGATAATGTCTTCGCCGCGCTCGCGCCCCTCGCGCTGAATCTTGATAAGTTCGCGCGGGTCGATATTGTAGCGGTTGTGTGGGGAATCATTGCGAGTGTTTCCGCAACGCGCAGCCGATGTCACAATGCGTACATCTTCTTCAACGCGGCCCAGCAGCACTCCGCAGCACTCGTGGGGGTAGGTCTCTTCGCCGTGTCGACGAATCTCGTCGTAATGTCCCTTGCCGATCTTTAGCATGAATCCCCATCACTACAGACGCACTGATCCGGAAGCCGCAGTCCGAGAGTTCGCACTGCCTGTGCCCCTTGGTAAATCAATCCTGCCAAAAACGCTCGCTCAGATACTTGTCCCCCGAGTCGCACAGCACCGTCACGAACAAAGCCGGTTCTTCACCTCGCTTAGCGATTTGTAAGCATCCCACCACCGCAGCAGCTGCCGAGATGCCGACAAGCAGGCCCTCTTCTCGCGCCAGGCGCTTTACCATGGCGTACGATTCTTCGGTCGAAATTTCCAGGTTCTCATCGGCCAGAGAAGGGTCGTAAATTTTGGGCACGATTGCCGTTGGCATATACTTGGCGCCTTCGATGCCGTGAAACGCTGAATCCGGTTGCAGGGAGATACAGCGTATTCGCGGGTTCAGTTCTTTCAGCCGTCGGGTCGATCCCATGAAAGTCCCACTGGTGCCCAACATGGAAACGAAATGCGTGACACGACCTTCCGTCTGTTGCCAGATTTCGTTGGCTGTGCCATGGTAGTGAGCTTGCCAGTTCGCGTCGTTCGAATACTGGTCAGCGTAAAAGTAAAGTTCGGGATGCTTGCTGGCGAGCTCGCGTGCGACGCGGATTGCGCCATCGGATCCGTTAGATGGGTCGGTGTAGATGATATTCGCGCCGTAGGCTTGCAGAATGCGTTTGCGCTCGACCGAAACATTTTCCGGCATGCATAGCGTGACCGGAAAATCCTGTGCGGCGCCTAGCATCGCATAGGCGATGCCGGTGTTTCCGCTGGTGGAATCCAGCAGAATTTTATCGGATGTTAACTTGCCGGAAGCTCGCGCCTGCGCCACGATGTTTGCGGCGGCACGATCTTTGACAGAACCACCGGGATTGAGCCACTCGGCTTTGCCAAGAATTTCGGCATGCGGAACCTCTGTCGTAACTCGCGTCAGTCGAATCAGGGGGGTGTTCCCGATGCGGGAGAGGTTTTGTTGGCCCAGCATCCGGGGGCCGTCGCCGCTCCCAACCGAACCCATCGAGCCGGAGGCATCTATCGAAGAATGCACGACTTCCGATCGTTTTGGATGAGTTTGGCGCACGAATTCTGAAAATTGACCGTGACCGACGTAACAACGCGGCCCGGCAATACTAGCTACGAAAGCTTGCTTGTTAGATTATAAGAAGGACGGATTAGTTCCAGCCAGATGCGAATTCGAACTTATCGCATCTAACCGTGCAGCACATAACATAAAAGGACTCAATGGCAACGAAAGTAGAACAACGCTCTTTTGACGAAGCAGTCAGCTGGTTGCGCGACCACGGCTTCGACTTGATCGAGGCTCCGGGCACGCAGGGCCGCGTCTTTTTGAAAAAGTACAACGTCTCTGCTGCTATCCAAAAAGATGGCGAAAGTGGCGTCAAGATTTTTGCCTACCCTGGCTACCTGATCGGCGGAGAAATTTCCAAGCTGGTCAACAAGGGATATCAGCAGGTGTTGAAGACCGCCAAGACCGAGGTCGCGGCCACGGCGGATCACCTGAAAGCCCTGCAGCAGTTCTCGGAAGAATTGAAGGAAGCTCTCGGGTTGCCCAGTTTGTACAACGAATCTTTGGGGACGGTCAGCGAGTCCTATCACTACGACAGAATCAAAGATCGCGACAAGCCGGCAGCGGAACGTCCGAAGCGTCCGTGGGAAAAAGCCGGAGCCATGGCAGCTGCCGCAACCAAGAAAAGCCGCGCCTAGTCACCGTTTCATGCGACACTGATGCCTCAAGGAGGCATCAGACTATGCGTGTAATCCGGGTTTGGACACCCTTCCTGATATTTCTATCCATCCCCCTTCTCGCATTAGCCCAATCTTCCGAGACCAATGTTCGGTCTGCTGTTGAACAGGTTCTCGCGCGCCAAACCGACGCCTGGAATCATCACGATCTTGACGGCTTTATGGCCGGTTATTGGGATTCGCCGGAGCTGACCTTCTTCTCCGGTGGCGCAGTCACGACCGGATGGGAGCCGACGCTCAAACGTTATCGAGAGAAATATCAAACCGGCGGCCGCACGATGGGCAAGCTGGAATTTTCGGATTTAAGGATTGAGGAACTCGCGCCCGATGCAGCGTTTGTTCGTGGAGAGTTTAATCTCACCATGCCCGACGGCAAGACGCCGCATGGAGTGTTCACTCTGATTTTCCGCAAGTTTCCCGATGGTTGGAAAATCGTCCACGATCACACTTCGACCGCGCCGTAAAGTATGCGAGCGTTTTACCATCCCACCTTGGTAACCCCGAATCCCCTTTCGCGAATCTCGATTCCGCCTTATGCTGTGTTCAGGAACGAGTCTTGAGGGTTGTGTCTCCGCAGGTCATGAATCCTTATCGTCTTTACACATTGTTTCTGGGTGGTTCCGGCATTGCGCTGGTGACGTATTTTCTACTGCGTCGCAAGCCCAAGAACCCAGATGAGGTCGAGCGCGATCGTCGCGTGTGGCTGGACCAGATCGGGCGCATCACTGATGGCACTGTCATCGACGTGCAGGAAATCCAACCCAACGGCCACAAACCCGCCATCATGCTCATCTTCCAATACGATGTCGCTGGGGTTTCCTACGAAGCTTCGCAGGACGTCACCTACCTGCGGCAGCTGATCAACCTGCACTCCTGCCGGCTGGGTTTGCCTACGTCCGTCCGCTACGATCCGCAGAATCCCGGCAACTCAATTGTGGTTTCGGAGCGGTGGATGGGGTTGAGGCAGTAGAGCGCTTTCTAACTTCCCGCTGCAAACCCGCCGACGTGTGCGACGGTCAGCCTTAGGTATTTGTGGGGATTGACCGGGGTGTCATTGATACGGACCTCGTAGTGGAGGTGTGGCCCGGTACTGCGCCCGCTGAGCCCGACGTAACCGATCGTATCGCCGCGATGTACTTGTTGACCGGCAATCACCGCAAAGTTTGCAAGGTGTCCGTAGCGGGTGCTGATGCCGTGTCCGTGGTCGAGGATAATGGCGCGCCCATATCCGCTCATGAATTCCGCGAACTCGACGATGCCGTCCGCAGGAGCGATCACGGGCTGTCCGACGGACGCCGAAATATCGACACCGCAGTGGAATGCGCCTTCCCCGTTAAATGGATCAATGCGCTCGCCGAAGGACCCTGTAATCGGGCCTTCGACCGGCCACAGATTCGGAGCGGAATTCGCCCGCATCCAGTCTGCCGTGGTTACATTTCGAGTTAATCCCAATGAAATTCCGGTCGTAGCCGCCCCGCTCAGTGCGGTGTCCTTCAGGCTGTAAAGCCGATCGAGCGAGGAAATAACCTGCGCATCGGCAAGCTTGTCGTCAGTCTCACCCACTAAGATGGGGTCCGCTTTGATGCCGTAAAGGCTGGAGACTTCGCTGGCCAGCGATCCCAGGGATGCTACCTGAATGTCGCGCTCCTGGGCTACTTGCTCCAGTCGCGAATACCGAGTCTTGAGTTCGTCCTTTTGCGCGCGCAGTTCGTTGTAGTGCGAAACCTTCAACAACATCCGAATGTAGGAACTGGCGATCCCGGTGAGACTTAGGACTCCGATGGCTGCCCCGGCTACCAGAACGTAAAGATAATGTACGGGAATGGGGATCTTGCGCAGTTGCCCGTCGTCGCCCCGCGCCACAAAAAGAATGTAAAAGCGCTTACGCAATAGCGAACGCCCCCTCAATGAATAAGAATCGAACCGTTGCCGCCGGTTCGCACGAAAACCGGCAACCGCCTCTGATCCCAGCATTCCCAAGAGGGACTGGCTGGACTCGCATTCCTACCGGAACCAGGTCGGCCTTATATGGGTAAGTTCTTGCAATCCAACGCGGTTGTAGAACTTGCCTTGGCCAGAGATGTTTGGAGACAGCTTGGTCACGGTAACAAAGTAGGTTCCCGGCTGTCAACGACACAGAGCACACCTTTCCGTTACCGAAGACCCCCGGTATCCCGTCCGATGGTCCCGTAACTAACCTGATACCTACCGTCGGCGTAGGGTAGATGAAGCCGATTCTCCCGCAGTTGCCTACCTCCTTCGGGTGAATCAGGCTCCGGATGCCTCATTTGGAGGATAGCTTCGCTACCTCTTATAGTGGTTTGTCTTGCCGATAACCGAAAAGTCGCTTATTGCCGGGATTCGCCAACGGGCGTCGAGCAATCCCAAGGTCAAACTCGGCATTGGAGACGATTGCGCCGTTCTGAGGCTTCCGCCCGGTCACGAGGTGCTCGTCACCACTGACTTCAGTCTGGAGGATGTACACTTCCGCCGCACTCTTCATCCGCCGGAGGTGGTGGGCCATCGTTGCCTCACCAGAGGACTCAGCGACATCGCCGCTATGGGAGGAGATCCCGTGGCCATCTTCCTTTCCCTGGCTCTTCCGGCCAAGGTCCCGCAGAGTTGGGTAACCGGCTTTATGAATGGACTGTTGAAGCTGGCGGATGAATTCAAAGTTCCGCTGGCGGGCGGTGATACCGCCCAATCCCCCGCCAAGATTCTTGCTGACATTGTCGTCGTCGGTTCAGTTAAAGAAGGGAAGGCCATACTCCGAAGCGGCGCCAGGCCTGGAGATCTCGTCTATGTGACTGGCGAACTGGGCGCATCGGCCGCTACGCTGCAGTTGTTATTTTCCGGGAAGAAGCTGGTTCCGGCGGATTATCCCGGCCACTTCCATCCCATTCCGCGGATCAAGGTCGCACGCAATTTGCGAACTAAACGCCTACCTTCCGCGATGATCGACATCAGCGACGGTCTTTCCACTGACTTGGGACATATTTGCGAAGAAAGTGGGGTGGGCGCCGTGATCGATGCCGCCGCCATTCCTCTGGCCAGTATTGGCCGGCCCGCGCGGGAAGTGGATCTGAAGTACGCCTTGCACGGCGGCGACGACTACGAACTGCTCTTTACCGCTCCAAAGCGTCTAAGAATGCCTCCCAAAATCGCCGGGGTGTCCATCACTCGGATCGGCGAAATCCGGCGCGATCGGAGAATTTTCCTTCTAAATCATGGCCATCGATCCCTGCTTAAATCAGAAGGCTGGGAACACTTCAAGCGCTAGTAAAGCGGCCTTACGCCGCAAATCACCTTCTTTGGGCCAGTGACTTTAGTGCTATCGGGCATGTTCTTTGTGTGCTGACCTCGCCTATCTCCGCTTTACAGTAAGGGCATGCCGTTCTCTCGATTTGTTTTCTCCTCATCCGTGTTACTGATTCTGGCAGGTTCGGTGCTGTCGTCGGCGTTGCAAAACCCACCAGCACCCATCGATGACGCTTTCGTGCATAGTCAATTTGGTTCAAATTGTTCACTAATCGGCATGGCTCCGCTGATTGCTGATCTCGATGGGGACGGCGTCGAAGATATTGCCATTCCCGCGAAGTGTACGAGTCCGATGATGGATCAGGTGGAGAATACTTATTCAGTGGTCGATCCTTACGACTCCTACTTCGGATACGGCAATCCCGCAGTCACTACGCAATTTGCTTCGGAAGACCCCACGCGTCGCGGTTATTCTTTGCTCATCATTCATGGGGCTGGCCCGGATGCCTGGCGTTCCATGACCCCCAAAGCCAAGTTTCTTGTTGTGAATGTTCCGTTCAAGGAAGTGTCGGTTAAAAAGCTAGCCTTCAAGAAAAGAGTGGTGAAAGCCATTTATGTCGATGAAACCGGCGGGGACGCCATGATGTCTGCGATTTTCTGGGACGGCAAGAAGTATCGCTATGAGCCGATGGGCTCCAGCCTGGAATAACGATGTTTTGCGGCAAGATCAACTTCCTTCGCCTGCTTTCAAATCCTCCGATAGACTGAACTCGCCCACTCTTTCCGTGCCGTACAGCCGGGTACTCATCATGCCGCTGCCTCCTTCAGAATTGGTTGCGTTGCTGGTCGCTATAAGTTTTGCTGCTGGACTGAACGTTTATCTGACAGTAGCGGTTCTGGGACTGCTCTCGCGATTCGGCGCTGTTCCCCTCCCGGCAAGCCTTCTTCTGCTGAGCGACTGGTACATCATCGCGGGGAGCGGACTGTTGTTTGCGGTGGAGTTTTTCGGTGACAAGATTCCCGCTTTCGATCTGGTTTGGAACGCGCTCCACACCTTCATTCGGGTGCCAATTGCGGCATTCTTGGCCTACCGAGCAACTGCCGCACTTTCTCCGGCAGAGCAAATTGCCGCCACAGTGGCTGGCGGTCTGATCGCTCTTGCGGCTCACGGTGGAAAGACCGCGTTGCGCGCAGTCATCACTCCCTCTCCCGAGCCTCTGTCGAACATCGGCTTGAGTGTTGGCGAGGATGTTCTGGCTCTCTTCCTCACCTGGCTGGCCACGCGGCATCCGTACGTTTCGGCCGGCATCGCGCTTTTGCTTGTGTTGGCTGCGATTATCGCTGTTCGGTGGATCGTCCGATCCCTACGCGCACTCTTCCGCGGAGCCGAGCACGAGCTGACGATCTGATCTTTACTGGAAATCTTTCAGCGTAATTACGGCGGTCACCTACCGGGCATCACAACGGGCGCCTGCGCCACTCTGGAACACTTCAAGTCGCTACAGCAAATGCCGATGGTAAGAGGTCATGGATTGTTCCTTTTCCTCCCGCCTAGGGCGCGCCTCTGTTGTGGTTGTGCTTTGCTTTCTTCTTCCATTTCTCGCGGTTGGGCAACAGCAATCTCAGTCGGACTTGCTGTCGCTGAGTATCGAGGATCTCACCAAAGTTCAGGTCTATAGCGCCTCCCGTCACCTGGAAGATTCTCGTCACGCGCCCTCAGCTGTGACCGTCATTACTGCCGAAGAGATTACGCGCTACGGGTGGAGAACGTTGGGGGATGTTCTGCGCAGCGTTCGCGGCTTTTACACTTCCTACGACCGCGATTACACGTATCTCGGAGTACGTGGTTTTCTACGGCCCGGGGACTACAACTCACGCATCCTGCTGATGATTGACGGTCACCGTCTCAACGACAACGTCTATGACAGCGCCCAGATAGGTACGGAATTCCCACTCGACCTCGATCTCGTCGACCACATCGAGATTGTCCGTGGACCCAGTTCTTCGTTGTTCGGTACAAATGCAGTGTTTGGAGTGATCAACGTCATCACTCGCCGTCCGGGAAGTGGGAACTCGGAGCTCCAAGTCACGGGGGAGCAGTCCTCATTTCTGGGTCGCGCAGGAGCGATCACCTCAACCTTCCAAAAAGGACCGTGGTCGGCGTTGCTTTCCGGGAGCATGTTCCGCAGCGATGGAGAATCGCCCCTTTATTTCCAGAATTTCTCAGCCCAAAACGGCGGCCTCGCCAACGATATCGATGGCGAGCATACCTCTCATGCCTTTGCGGATCTGGAAACCGGCGAACTGCGGTTCCAGGGTTTGTACAGTACCAGGACGAAGCTGGTTCCCACTGCGCCTTACGGTACTAACTTCGATGATCCCGCCGCATTTTCCACGGACACCCGTGGCTATTTCGACGTCAGCTATCACCACGATCTTTCTCCAACCACCGATCTCGATGCTCGCGCTTACTTCGACAAGTACGATTCGGTCGGCCAAGGTGCGTTTGGCGGTTCGGATCCGTCGACGCGTTTCATTGGCCTTACGGAAGGCCATGCGAACTGGCTGGGAACGGAGGCGACGATCGGACACCAGATGGGACGGCAAAGGATCACTATGGGAGCCGACTACGAATACAGCCCTGACGTGGATCTCAAGAACTACGCTGTCGGCCAGCCTCCGATCCTCAATATTTCCCATTCTCCGTGGATGGCCGCGACGTATGCCGAACTTGAGCTGAACCTGGTTCCCAAACTTTCCATTCATGCCGGCGGACGATTCGACTACTTTTCCGAGTACAGCGGCGCTCTCAGCCCACGGGTGGCGCTTGTGTATTCCGCGAATCCGCGCACCACACTCAAATATGTTTTCGGCCGCGCGTTTCGCATACCCAACGCCTATGAGAGTTACTACGCCGATGGTATGTCAATAGAACCGACCACTACTGCGTTGAAGGCCGAACATATCGCAACCCACGAGGTCATCTTTGAAAGAAGCCTGGTCTCGTGGTTGGGCGTTAGTGCCGATGGCTTCTACAACGAGTTGACCAACCTTATCGACGAGCAGGCGGATCCAGCCACCGGCTTGAATCACTTTGTGAACAGCGGCCACGACCGCGGACAAGGCATAGAGTTCGAGTTGTCCGCCGTGCGTTCCTCTGGTTTGGCGGCGCGTGCCAGTTACACATTCGCTGATGCCAAGGACATTGTGCTCCAAAGCCCGCTGGCGAATTCGCCTTCTCATCTGGCTAAGCTGAACGGCACTCTTCCTTTGGCGCATCGCGCCTTTGCCGGCGTCGAGCTACTTTACTCGAGCGCCCAGTCGGGTTATGCGCGCTATCCCATCCCGTCGTCATTGCTTACCAACTTCACGCTTTCAACCAAGCCGCTTTGGAAGAGTTGGGAATTTTCTGCCAGTTGTTACAACCTTTTCAACCAGAGCTGGTTTGCGCCGGCGGGTCCGGAACTGCGGGAGTACGACATTCCGCAGGAGGGCCGCTCTTATCGTCTCAAGCTCTCGTACCGGCTTCCCCTCGAACATTTGCAGGGCAAACCATGATATTGCTACGTCCGCCATTGGCCGGGTCTGATGGACCGGCCGTTCGCGCGCTCTCGCACGGAATCGCTCTTCGTGTGCGCGAAAGGTTTTCGATAGCACTGGCGATCTCGATCGTGATCCTGGTTGTCCTTGTCCCGCTAGCGCCCCCGCAGATGCAGGATGAAAATGCGGTGAAGGCCGCCTTCGTTTACAACCTCACAAAGTACGTTCAATGGCCTCAGGCTGACGCTGAACTGGTTATTGCCGTAGTCGGCGATGGGCCGGTGGGCGAGGTTCTCAAAAAGACTCTGGACGGCAGACTCAGCGACATTGGCCCTATACGGGTAATTCTTTCTCCATCCGATGAACAACTAGAACGCTGCCACCTCTTATATGCGGGGGATTCGTCGCGTAAGCAAGTGCGCGCGCTCCTGCAGAAGGTGAGCAATAAAGAAGTACTCACGGTGGGGGACTCGGACTTCTTTGCGGAAGAAGGCGGAATGGTGGGTTTGGTGCGCTCCGGAACGCAGATTCAGATTCAGATCAATGAAGACGCGACCCGCGCCGCCCACATCAAGGTCAGCTCGCGCCTCCTGAACCTGGCTGTGATCGTTCATTCTGCGCCGGGAGGAAAGAGCTGATGCGCCTTCTCGGAACTAGCTTTGCTCACAAAATCACCCGCATGGTGCTGCTGGCAAGTTCAATGGCGGTCGCTACCATGTTGATCGCGTTGCTGATATTCGATAGTGTGAGTTCCCGGTCCTTGCTCGAAGATCGGCTCTCCACTTTGGCGGATGTTGTCGGACAGAACTCCACCGCTGCGCTCAATTTCAACGATCAACCGGCAGCGCGCGAAGTTCTTGAGGCTTTGAGCGCTGAGCCCTCGGTTATTTCAGCTTGTCTGTACGATGTGTCCGGGCAGCTTTTTTCTGAGTACCGGCGGCAGTCAAAAAAATCGGATTGCTCCGCCGTCCTCGCTGCGGTTCCGGCGCCCGCCCGCAACTCTCCGGGTGTCATCCGTCCGCTCCTGCGTCGCAACGAGCCTGTCGGGACCCTGGTCCTGAAGTCAGACTTGCATGAAATCGAAGCGCGACGGCAGAAGCTGCTGAGAGTGGCGGGTTGGCTTGCATTGCTGGCCCTCGCCGCTGGAGGCGTGGTCGGGTCTTTCCTTCAGCGCAAAATATCCGGGCCTATTTTCAGCATTGCATATGCCATGAGTGATGTTTCGGCGAAACAGGACTTCACCATCCGCGTTCCGGTCTCCGGAGCGGACGAGATCGCGCAGTTGGGAAACGGTTTCAACGTAATGCTGTCCGAGCTGGAGCGGCGCGAGGCCGAGAAGAAAAATTTCGAGGCGAAACTGCAGTTCCAGGCCTCGAACGATCCACTCACCGGTCTGCCTAACCGGCGTCTATTCTCTGATCGTCTGGGCCAGACGCTTGCTCTGGCGGGTCGAGAGAAGCGCATCGTCGCCCTGTTGTATATCGATCTCGACGGATTCAAGCTCGTCAATGACAGTCTTGGACACTCCATCGGTGATGCCCTGCTGGTACAGGTCGCAGGCCGTTTGCACTCACGAGTTCGGCAATCCGATACTCTCGCCCGGCTCGGTGGTGATGAGTTTACTGTCATTTTGGGTTCGCTTCACGCCCGTCCTGAGGCAGAGTTAGTGGCGAACAGCCTGTTGCAGGTGTTGGCCCATCCTTTTGTGATCGAGGGCCATCAGCTCACCATAGGGGCGAGTATCGGTATCAGCATGTTTCCCGATGATGCGGAGCAGGCGCCGGACCTTATGCAGCAGGCCGACAGTGCTATGTACGCCGCAAAACGCAACGGGAAGAATCGCGCCATGTACTTTAGTCCAGAACTGGGGTCGCTGGTGCGAGAGCGCCTTAACCTCGAGAATCAGTTGCGTGGCGCCATCTCCCGGGGTGAAATCGGCGTGCACTATCAGCCTGAATTCGACGTAATCTCCCATCGTTTGGTGCGTTTCGAGGCATTGGCCCGATGGACTCATCCCACCTTGGGGTCGATCTCCCCGGACAAATTCATTCCGGTCGCGGAAGAGAGCGGGATGATCGTCACCATCGGGACCTATGTTATGGAGCGTGCATGTGCCGAGGCAGTCAAGTGGCAGAGTTTGGCTCCTTACCCTATCCAGGTCGCCGTCAACGTTTCGAGTATTCAGTTCACTCGCCCCCATTTTGTCGAAGAGGTTACCGAGATACTGAAGCACAGTGGGCTGAGCCCGAGTCTTCTCCAGCTCGAATTAACCGAGTCGGTGATGTTGACTGGCATCCATCGTTCCGCAGAAACCATGAAAGAACTCCGGGCACTCGGTATCAGCCTGGCCATCGACGACTTCGGCACCGGGTACTCATGTTTGAGTTATCTGCCCGTTTTGCCCTTCGATGCGCTTAAGATCGATCGCTCCTTCATGAAGATGATCAATTCGCGTCCGGAAAACCGCGCCATGGTTCATTCTCTAGTGACGCTGGCTCACAACATTGGAATGCGGGTGATCGTCGAGGGAATCGAAAAGCAGGAGCAGCTTGATTTAATTCGCGAGTTCGGGGGCAACGAGATTCAGGGATTCCTGATGGGCCGACCCACCGCGGATCCGACGGCGCGCATCAACGAGATCGTCCAAACTGAAGTTGGAGAGCCGGAAGCCGAGTTCCTGCGCCGCTAGCAGGATTCTAAGCCTGGGGATCCGCACAGCAGCGTGTCGTGACCCACCATTAGGTTCATCGCCCTTCGCCTTCTATAATCCCTTGCCATGGATCTTCAACAGAAATTGGCGGAACTGAAGCATCGCGATCGCCTTGCTGAAGACGGCGGTGGACCGCAGCGCCGGGAACGGCAGCATAAAGAAGGCAAGATGTCGGCCCGCGAGCGTGTTGAATTCCTGCTGGATGAGGGCACGTTCGAGGAAACCGACAAACTGGTCACGCATCGCTGCAATGATTTTGGCATGGCCGAGCAGAAGTTCTACGGCGATGGATTCATCACTGGCTATGGTCGCATCGAAGGCAGGCTGGTGTTTGTCTTTGCGCAGGATTTCACTGTATTTGGAGGATCGCTCTCCGAATCGAACGCCGGCAAAATTGTGAAGATCATGGATCTCGCGGCGAAGATGGGTGCTCCCCTGATCGGGCTCAACGACTCCGGCGGGGCTCGGATCCAGGAGGGCGTCATGTCGCTAGCTGGATATGCCGACATTTTTTTGCGCAATACGCTCTATAGCGGTGTGGTGCCGCAAATTTCGGCCATCATGGGCCCTTGCGCAGGTGGCGCCGTCTATTCGCCAGCGATTACCGACTTCATCCTCATGGTCGACAAGACTTCGTACATGTTCATTACCGGCCCGGATGTTATTAAGACCGTGACCCACGAGGAAGTCAGCAAGGACGAACTGGGCGGCGCGATGACACACAACGAGACTTCCGGCGTTGCACACTTCCTTGCTCATGACGATGCCGAATGTCTATCGATGGTACGGGAGTTGTTGAGTTTTCTTCCTTCGAACAACATCGATGATCCACCCCGCAAGGTTTGTACCGACCCGATCGACCGTGCCGATCCCGCGCTCGACAAGATGGTTCCCGCTCAGTCCAACTTGCCCTACGACATTAAGGATGTCATTCACGCCGTGGTTGACGATGGCTATTTCTTCGAAGTGCAGGAGCACTACGCGAAGAATATCGTCGTGGGATTCGCTCGGCTCAATGGCCGTTCCGTTGGCATCGTTGCCAACCAGCCGGCGTTCCTGGCTGGTACGCTCGACATCAACGCTTCCATCAAGGGAGCACGCTTCGTGCGCTTCTGCGATTGCTTCAATATTCCGCTGGTGACTTTCGAAGACGTTCCCGGATTCTTGCCGGGTACCAATCAGGAGTACGGAGGAATCATCAAGCACGGAGCGAAGTTGCTGTTCGCGTTCGCCGAGGCGACTGTTCCCAAGGTCACGGTCATCACACGCAAGGCCTACGGCGGCGCTTATTGTGTTATGGCGTCGAAACACATTCGTACCGACGTGAACTATGCCTGGCCGACCGCGGAGATTGCGGTCATGGGGCCGGAAGGGGCGGTGGACGTAGTGTACAAGCGCGAACTGGAGAAGGCGCAGAACAAAGAAGCAATACGCGCAGAAAAGATCGAAGAGTTCCGCGAGCGCTTCGCCAATCCGTATGTTGCGGCCGATAGAGGATTCGTGGACGCGGTCATCCAGCCGCGCGAGACGCGTAAGAAGCTGATTCAAGCGCTAGAAATGCTGGAAACGAAGAGAGATAAGAACCCGCCCAAGAAACACGGGAATATTCCGCTGTAGCCCGTATAGAGCGCATGCCTCTTCCTCGTGTTCTTGCCCGCTTGGCTCGGCAACAGCCCCCGGCGAGATTTGCCGTCAACGTATGCTCGGCTCTTGGTCCCCGAGGATCTCAGCCTTATTCTTGAGGAATTGTTCATGAACCAATCCACTCTTACCCAACGTCTTCTCTTGATTTACTCCGGCACGCTCACTCTTGTACTCTGCATCGTCCTGCTCTCCGGATTCACTGTTGCCAACAAGAAGACCAGTTTCGACGAGATCGATGTCAAGCGGATCAACCTCGTCGAGCCGGACGGCACAGTGCGCCTCGTCATTGCCGACAAAGCCAGCTTTCCCGGTCTGATCGTGAAGGGCAAGGAATATCCCTATGACCGCCACACCGCTGGAATGCTCTTCTTTGACGATGAGGGAACGGAGAACGGCGGGCTTATCTTCGGCGGCTCGAAGGATTCATCCGGCAAGGTGCAGAGCTGGGGACACCTGAGCTTCGACCAATACATGCAAGATCAAGTCTTCGTTATCGATGCCGAAGAGGAAGACGGACAACGAAATCAGCGTATCGAACTGACCGACGAACCGGACTATACCGTGATTCCGATTACCGCGTTCACCGATGCGCTTGGGCAGGTCGCGAAATTACCAGTCGATCAGCGGCGCCCCAAACTGCGGCAGCTATTGGCGAACCAGCCGAAGCCACACACGCGCATGTACCTCGGCCGCAGCGGCGATCAATCGGTAGCGCTGCGCTTGAAGGATACCGAAGGACGTGATCGGGTCGTAATTATGGTTGCGCCGGATGGCTCTCCAAAACTGCAGATGCTGGATGAGAAAGGAAAGGTCACGAGCCAGTTACCGCCGGGGTAAGAGGTTTCCGAAAGGGAAAATGGAAAGGTACAAAAAATTAAGAGTCCCGAGGTGATGTTGATCTCATTCGTCTCGGCCAGTAGCTCGCTTTAGACCCTTGCCAACCTGCGGTCGTCGCTCACCTTGCGGCTCGCGACAGTTGCGATTGTATGCTCGGGCTCCGGGCTAACCGCCAACCGGACAAACCTGTTCAACGCCTTCGGGACTCTATCCTGCCTTTGACTTGTGCTCTTGTTCGCCTCGACCAGCACTTGGCTACAGACCCTTGCTGACCCTCGTTGCCTCATCTTGCGATGTTGCTCCGTGATCTCGTTTGAGCCCCGGACGCCGCACCAACCGGGTAAACTTCAGAACGTGTCAAAGAACGATTATGGTTTTACACCCTGCATTTTTATAGTCAACGAAAAACCTGCCGCAATATCTGCTTTCAATGCAATCGAGTGCAGCTGCTTCACAAGGGGGTGACCGATTTTTGTGCAACGTGTCTTATCAATGCTGCACTCGACCTTATCAATTCCCACAATATCCCAGATTTTCGCGACACATAGTATTTCCCTCGCCCCAAGCGCCTGCACATCTGCGTGTGGAAAAAGCGCCGGAACCGGCTCCGGGCGCGGGTTCCGCGTAATTCTGCGGTGAAGCAGGAAAAGCGATGCCGCCAGCATTCATGCCGGCAGCAGATGCTGCCTGATTAGTCTCTTTCTCTGGCTGGCAAAGCGCCTCTCCCTTTCGGCAGACGACCCTCGGAATCCCAGTAGGGCACAGGCGGATGGTCCGACTTGGCGTTCGGTACAGGCAGCTCGCCCGCTGAACTCAAGTATGGGCCTTCTCCTTCTTCAATCTCATACAAGCCCAAGTCTGGCGTGTACATGGCTTCCCGAAACTTCGAACCAGCGGGTGCTAGGGCTTTCGCGAAAATTCCGAATGCCTTCCCGTTTAAATAGGACGTAGAGATGTAGTCGCCAACCATGTATCCCAAGGTCGTGTTCGCCAACCAACTCATTTCCATTCCGGATGCCAGTTTCTTGGTGACACTCCAGGTTTTCCCGGCGTCGTGAGAAGAAACAAACCCGACACCCAACTTGCAGGTTTGCGTAGAGCAGTTTGCATTCGAGTAGAAGTAATAGGTTAGTCCCAGGTGAGTAGCGGCGCCGGATGTGGCTGGATCGACCGCGATACCGGGTAGAAAGTGATCGACCGTGCTGGACGTCGCATCGATGGGCACGCGACTCGGAGATGACCATTTCTTTCCATCGGCCGTACTGCTGAGCACGATATCGTTCGACGAACAGTTCTTACGGAAGCGGCAATCCCACCAAACCACGTAGACGGTTCCATCGCTGCCCACCTCCGCTGACGGCATGTCGTAAACTGCCCGCAAGCCGCCAGCCACCTGATGATCGGATAGGTTTGAGATCACGCTGGCACTGTTCCACGTCTTGCCGCCATTCGTGGAAGTGAAAAAGTCGATTTCGTTCCCGAGAAATGGCACAATCACGGTGCCGTCAGTTTGCACGACCGGCTGGCCGCCCAATCCGATAGCGTTGGGCACGCTAAAAGGCTTGCTCCAGGTCTGCCCACCATCCGTGGAAGTGGTCATAAGAACCTGATCTCCAATGCCCGCATCCTCCCACTCAATGTAGCAATGGCCGTAATACTTGCTGGTGCTGCTGTTGTCACAGGTAATCCAATCTTTGTCCGCATACGAACTGGTATTGTTGGCCACGACTGGCTTGTTCCACTTGAGGCCATCTGGGGAGCTGTTCACCAGGAGAATCGTGTTCCCGTTCGTATCCGAGATGCCCAGCGAACTGACGAGCCACACGGCGTGATGAGCGTCGTAAACTACCGATGCATCGCTCGCGGCCTGATATTTCCCGCCTTTGTAGAACTGCGTTAGTCCGGGGAGGAACCCGCTCTTCCACGAGGCGCCACCATCCGTAGTGGTAACGAACCCAATATCGGACGCGCCTCCGTTCGAGTACCGCCGCCCTACCTGGAACGCTGAGATCAGAGTTGTGCCGAATGAATACGTGTCCGGTTCGACCTCGGTGGCATGTTGACTTGAACTGTTGGTGAAGGTGTCGGTGCTCAATTTGTTGAGCTTCACCTGCCCTAAGCTCGCTCCGGCCAGCAAAACGATCATCCCAAAAAAGACCATAAGGCTCCGGACAAAGACACCGCCAGAAAATTGATTCGTATGAGTCATGAGAAATCCTTGGAAGTTTGATTGAGAGGCGCCGCGAAACCGCCGGCATCTGGAAAGAACATCGGACGCCAGCATCGCACAGCGTGCGGCGACTTCACCCGAACTATACGCTGCGCTCCTGCCCACGTCTATGGGCAATAGTTGTCGGGTTTGTAGAGAGGCAAGAATCTCCACCGCCCTGCAGAATGCGGGTCAGCAACGTTGTGACCTGATCGAGCGCTCCGCAAATAAAAAACCGCCGCTCCCTGTGGAGCGGCGGCCAGTTTCCATGATCAAGTTTACTTGCTCGGCTTCTTCATTTTCTCCGGCGGTATTGGGTATTCGCCATCGTCGTCGTAGTACTTCCAGACGTACGTGCCCTTCACGTTTGGCAGAGGCTTCTCGTGTTTCGAGCTAAACGTCGGTTCTCCCGCCAACGGCAGCAGGGGTGCTTTCGTGGTGTACATTGCTTCATTCAGTTTGCCGCCACTGGGTGCATGGGCCACGGCAAAGACTCCAAACGGATTGCCATTGCTATACGCAACCGCAAGATAGTCCGCCACCATGAGTCCGTTTTGCGATTGCGGCAGCCAGCTCAGTTGCATCGGTCCAGCCAGTTCTTTGCCCGCAGTCCAGGTTTTGCCACCATTCGTTGTGGTCGTGAATCCCACGTAGAGTTTGCAAGAGTTGCCGCAACTCGCTTGGGGATAGTAGTAGTAGGTCACGGTAATGTGAGCCTTACTCCCTGAGGTTGTGGGGTCAACGCCGACGCCGGGAATGAAGTGATCCACCGTACTCTTGAGCGGATCGATGGGAATTCTGGTGACCGCTGACCATTTCGTGCCATTGGTGGAAGTGCTCATCACCAGGTCGTCGGTGCTGCATCCGGAGCGGAAGCTGCAATCAGGCCAGACCAAATAGACCTTCCCTCCGCCGTCGATTGAGGCTGAGGGCATGCCGAATCCGTCGCGGAGGCCGCCATCTTCGCCCCGGTAATTCTGGTTGGCGATGACGGTACTGCTGGTCCAGCTGTTGCCGCCGTTGGTCGAACGGAATGCGATCATCGTACCCAGGGTTGAAATCGGCACCACCACCGTCCCGTTAGGCTGCACCAGAGGTTGTCCGCCGATTCCGTAAGCGCTGTCCTGGGTATTGACACCTCTGCTCCACGTCTTACCCCCATCTTTGGAGGTACTCATAAAGACCAGGTCACCGAGGCCGGGCTCGTCCCATTCGGTATAGCAGTTTCCATAATAAGGACTGGTCTTAGTGTTGTCGCAAGTAATCCAGTTTTTGTCGTCCGACCCGCTGTTGTCCACGATGACGGGCTTGCCCCACGTCAGGCCATCCTTCGAAATGCTGGTAGCGACTGCTTCACCGTTATCGTTAACGATCGGCAGGGTCGATATCATCCACACCTTGTGTTTGGCATCGTAAGCGACAGAAGCATCGCTGGCCGCCGTGAAACTGCCACCTTTATAGTTGTCGGTCAGGCCCGGAAGAAATCCGCTGGTCCAAGTGTTTCCGCCATCAGTCGATGTGGCAAAGCCAACGTCGGCCCCGCCGCCCCCGGATATGCGCGCTACCTGGAATCCGCTGACAATCGTCGAACCCCAGGCGGCGGTGTCGGGTTCGACCTCGCTACGATGTTCACTATCCGAGTTCTTGAATGTGTCCGTGCTCAATTTCACCAGGTCAGATTGCGCCTGCGCTTGTGTCAATAACATGAAACCCGCTGCTATAAGAAGTGCGAAGGCTGAGAAAACGAGGCGCTTCCCGCCACAGATTGACCTGGAGAGGAGATTCATCGGAGGTATCCCTTTGTCGGCAAAAATTGAGTTTTTCTTTGAAGCGTTGCGCTGGGAATGGGGAGAACATTCGCGAACGCTACGACCAGCAGTAGTTTTAACCTGCCCGCCGACAATACAACCCGAACCACCCTAAGTCAATGTGAATGGTTTTGCATATAAGTCGTCGTGCAAGGTGCTATCGACGGGAAGCTACGGGGATGAGTTTAGCGCTGCCATCTCTTTTCTCACTGCCTCAGCCCGTTCTCCGGCGGGCTCTTCGCTTAGAAAAGTTCGCAACTCGGCAGCCGCTGCTGCTTTTTGATCGTGCGCTTCATAAACTCGCGCCGCGACCATATGTACCAAGGCATGCGGATCTTTGCTGTGAGAATGGGCGCGGCGCGACGTCTCTAACGCTTCGTTGAAGTGGTGAGTCAATAATTCGACATTGGAAAGCAGCACGAGCGTCATCGTATCCTGTGGATCGATTGTGGTCGCTTTGTTCAGCAGTGTCTCCGCGCTGATCATGTTGCGATCCGCGATTGCCATTCTTGCGAGGTTTACCAGGGGCGGAGCGAAGTGGTCATTCGATTCAACTGCTTTCTGTAACGCGTCCCGTTCTTCAATGCGATCTCCCGTCCGGCTGTAAACCACGCCGAGATTGTTGTAGGCCTGGGCATATTGAGGATAGATATCTACGGCCTTTTTCAACCTCTCCAAAGCCTGCTTCCAGTTCTCCTTTGCCATCGAGTCAGTGGCTTTATCGAACTCCTTCCGCGCTGCGTCAGGGATCCTCAAATCGGCGGTCGAGACCAAAGGCGCTTGCGAATAGGCCGGACCTTGCTGACTCCCTTCAGCCTTTATGGGAACGTCGACATCTTCAGAAAATCCCGACGCCAAATTGAAGCTCGCATCTCCATGCTCTGTGCCGGTGGTGGACACCACGACTCTATAACTACCTGGGACAAGGTTGGGGAACGAAACGACACACTGGCCATTCGTATATCCGTCAGCTACACGGATTCCGGACGCGCTCAACAGAGTAACTTCAGTATTGTTCGAGCAAGAGTGGTTGGCGGGTAGGTCGACATGAACGGTGACACTCGAAATCTCCATGGGAGTGTCATGTCTGCTTTGTCCCTGTGCGGTGGTTGCGAGCAGTGCGGCTACTGTGATCAGCGGGCGATGAAACGTCATACAGCCTCCCGGATGGATACCGGGAATTAGCTACTCGTCTGGGAGCGGAAGCTATGAGGCGCTGCTAATTCCGAACACCATGGCACTATGACGCGGCGTGATTCGAAACGTTAGATCAACGTTGACGAGTTGAATCATAATTTCTGCCAACGACTATTTACTGCACAGCGATGCGACGCGATGTTAAGTACAGGCGCACGTTCGGGTGCTTAAACAACGAACAGACTGTTGTTTCACAGGAGCGACAGACAGCCTACATAGTCATCTCTGTTAGGAAACCTGTAGGCAATTTCGTATCGAGATTTTGGATTCCTGGATAAGTGATGGACCTTGCCGCTAGCGGCTCCGCTGATTTAGTTGCGAAGAATGGGAAAGGCAACGCAAAAGATGGGAATCAAAGTTCTGGTGGCCGACCCCACTCCTTGCACAACTTGCAAGCAAAGAGTGGGGAAACCACCAGATCATGAAACAACGGAGCTATTTAACTTCAGGCTTGGTGGGAGGAGCTTCTTCTCCCCGTTCTACGTCGCGGAAGTGGATCCACCAGTGCTCTGACAAACTGCGCGATACTGCTTTCTCGCCCTTCGAGTTGAATCGAGGTTCATTCGCTTCGGCGAGCAACGGTTGTTTGGTGGTGTACGCCGCCTGATTGAGTGTGCTTCCATTCGGCGCCTTGGCAACCATGAACACTCCGAAGGGATTGCCGTTCACATAAGACGTCGAAAGATAGTCCGCCACCATCACTCCGGAGAAAGTATTCGGCAGCCAGGTCAACTTCATCGGCCCTGCAAGCTGCTTGCCGGCGGTCCAGGTTTTGCCCCCGTCGGTTGACGTAGTGAACCCAACACTCAACTCGCAGGCATTGCCGCTGCAAGACGACTTCGGAAAGTACAAATAGGTTGAGGTCAGATGGGCAGTCTTTCCCGATGTGGCGCGATCGACGCCGAGTCCGGGAATGAAGTGGTCGACTGTACTGTTAAGCGGATCAATGGGAATGCGAACCGCCTTGGTCCACTTCGTACCGTTGGTGGAAGTGCTCATGACGATGTCGTTGGTGCTGCAATTCTTGCGGAAGCTGCAATCAGACCAGACGACGTAAAGCTTTCCTGATTTATCAATTCCGGTTGAAGGGAAAGGCAGACCCGAGCTGCGCAGACCGCTGTTATCTTGAAAGGTATTGACGTTAGAAATGACGAAGCTCTTGTTCCAACTGGTACCGCCATCGGTCGAGGTGAAGCCTTGCATCTCGTTGCCGAGGAAAGGCACAACAACGGTGCCGTTTGGCATGACGAGTGGTTCAGCTCCCGAACCGCCGGCCTGATCGGCAGACATCTTGGGCGCGCCCCAGGTCAATCCGCCGTCGGTCGAAGTGCTCATCATGACGCCGAACTCAGCCCATTCGCTGTAGCAATGGCCGTAATAGGGACTTTTAGCGTTGTTGTCGCAGGTAATCCAGTTCTTGTCGTCACCTCCGCTGCTATCGACCATGACAGGGTTGTCCCAGTGCAGCCCATCTTTGGATCGGCTTACCGCTACGTTGTCGCCCGAATTGCCGATGGGGAGACTAGAAATCAGCCACACTTTGTGTTTTGCATCGTACACAACCGCCGCATCGCTGGCCGCCGAGTTAGGGCCATTCTTGTAGTTCACGGTCAGACCCGGCAAAGAGCCTTGGGTCCAGGTTTTGCCGCCGTCGGTCGTGGTCGAGAAGCCGAGGTCGGCGCCGCCGCCGTCATGGATGCGTGCGACCTGAAATGCGGCAACCATGGTGGATCCCCATGAATACGTGGAAGGTTCCACTTCACTCTTGTGTTGGCTATCGCTGTTATGAAAGCTATCACTGCTGATCTTAACTAGGGTGAACTGCGCATTGGCGGGTCTTACGGCTACGAAGAAAAATGTCAGAACCAGCGCCCAGATCAATAAGACAGACCGGTGCCGATTACTCCAGGGGCTACAGTCAACAGCATTCATTTCGGGATTCCTCGGTGCGAAGATTACGCGTCGCGCTCTGCGGTTTGAATGAGGGAGGGCATTCACAGCGCAACGAGTCGCGGTAGTAGACACGCGTGCCGACGATATATCCCCCACTTAGGCCCTGTCAATGTGCAGTATTTTTCAACATCTAACCCGCCTGCCCGCACCTGCGTTTGTACTTAGCAGAGTGGCTGCCGTTGACTAGACTTGCGCAAGGGGGAACGTGCTCATGGGCGGATATAGCGGAAGCAAGGTCATTACCGTAAACCCTAATCCTCTGTTCAAGCTGGTGGGTTTGGGGATAGCGGCCTTCATTGTTGTCATCTTGCTGTTCTCCTGCGTCACGCGTGTCGAGTCCGGCCACGTGGGAGTTCTCACGCTCTTCGGTCGAGTCACTGGCGAAGTGCTTCCCGAAGGCATGCACGTCATCAGTCCCTTCAAGACCAACAACGAGATGTCAATCCGCACCAACGAGATCAAAGAGTCCGCTAGCGTCCCCTCGAGCGAGGGCCTAGTGATGAATCTTGACACTTCTTTGATCTTTCACGTGGACCCAGGAAAAGCCTCCGACGTGTATCAGAAGATCGGGCCCAACTACGAGTCAGTGCTGATTGAACCAAACCTGCGGGCAGCGATTCGTGAGGCAACTGCCTCTCACACCGCCAACGCGCTTTACACCGGGGAGCGCGAGATGGTGGCCAAGCAGATCTACGATCAATTGGCCAGCCTGCTCGGGCAACGGGGATTCATCGTGGAAAGCATCCTGCTGCGCGATATCCAACTTCCGGCGACACTCAAGTCGTCCATCGAATCGAAGCAGCAGGCGGAGCAGGAAGCTCTCGCCATGAATTTCCGGTTGCAGAAAGAAACCCAGGAAGCGCAGCGCAAGCGTATTGAGGCACAGGGCATCCGGGATTTCCAGCAGATCGTGGCACAGGGCATCAGTCCCCAACTCTTGGAATGGAAGGGTATCGAGGCCACTGAAAACCTGGCAAAGAGTGCGAATAGTAAGGTTGTGGTGATCGGGAACAGTAAGAACGGCCTGCCGCTGATTTTGGGCCAGTAGCTTTCTGCCCGGCGCCGAGTTGCTGCTACGATGACCAACGTGTCTCCGCTGCTTGACGTCCGTCACCTAACCGTCCAATTCCCCTCACGATCGGGCGCTGCCGCGCTCATGGCGGTCCGCGATTTCAGCTTCAGTATTGCCGCCGGAGAAGTGCTTGGGTTGGTGGGAGAGTCTGGATCTGGGAAGTCGGTGACCTCGTTGGCGCTAATGCGCCTTCTTCCTCCAGAAGCTAGCGCCAGTGGTGAGATTCTGTTGGCTAACAGCGCGGCATCCGCCCGTAATCTGCTGGAACTTCCTGATGAAGAGATGCGAAGTCTACGTGGTTCAAGCATAGCCATGATCTTTCAGGAGCCGATGACAGCTCTGAACCCCGTGATGCGCGTCGGAGATCAGATCGCCGAAGCTGCCATGGTTCACGCGCGGATCAGCAAGAAAGAAGCAGGGGAACACGCCGTTTCAGCTATGAATGATGTCGCCATTCCAGATGCCGCGCAGCGGGCCCGCGACTATCCGCACCAGCTCTCCGGCGGCATGCGCCAACGCGTCATGATTGCAATGGCCATCGTGAACCGGCCACGGTTGCTGATTGCAGACGAACCCACAACCGCCCTCGATGTCACGGTGCAGGCGCAAATCCTGGAGCTACTGGCTGATTTGCGCAAAAGGTTTGGGCTGGCCATGTTGTTTATCTCTCATGACCTTGCGGTCGTATCGCAGGTTGCCGATCGGGTTGCAGTAATGTATGCGGGGACCCTTGTGGAGCTGGCTAGCAAACCTGAGCTCTTCAAGAATCCAGCACACCCTTACACACGCGGGTTATTAAGCGCGGTTCCGACTTTGAAGACGGATCGCGAGAAGCCGCTGACCACGATTGAAGGGACCGTGCCGCCACTGCAGTCATTGCCTTCGGGATGCCTGTTTGAGCCACGCTGCGAACACCGGATTAGGCAGTGCGCACAGCTACTACCGCCACTAGTTGAAGTAGCGGCGGGGCACTGGGCGCGGTGTCCGGTAATAAACACTCGGGAGTGGGGGTATCCCGCACAGCGCTGAGGTCTATAATCACAAATTCGTTTGGTGACGTGTGCGCATACTTTTATTGAGTGACATCCACAGCAACTGGGAAGCTTTGCAAGCTTGCCTGGCGATCGCGCCTGCCTACGACAGCGTGGTGAATCTGGGCGACATCGTGGGCTATGGTGCGAGCCCCAACGAGGTTGTGGAACACTGTCGGCAGTCTGGAGAATTTCTCGTACGTGGGAATCACGACAAAGCGGTTTGTGGCTTGGTGGACATGGAGGACTTCAACCCCATCGCCGCTGAAGCGGTCCTCTGGACAAGAAAGCAGCTGAAGCCTCGCAATCTCGATTGGCTGCGGGCCCTTCCTCAAGGGCCGATGGAAATGGATGAGATCCCCGGAGTTCAATTTGTGCACGGCTCGCCACTCGATGAAGACGAATACGTGGTAACCCCGCGGGATGCAGTAGAACCACTGGTCTCATCTCCGGTGCCACTTACATTCTTCGGACACACCCACCTGCAAGGCAGCTTTGCGCTCGACAACGATGAATTGCTAGGCACTCACCCGGCATACGCAACCGTGGGGAATAGCGAACAGAGTGAATTTCCTTTGCAGCGGGAGTTGCGTTATATGATCAATCCGGGGTCCGTTGGACAGCCGCGGGATGGCGACTGGCGAGCCGCCTTTGCGCTGTTCGAAACGGAAAGCCGGCTCCTGACTTTTTGCCGCACGCCTTACGATCTCAAGTCGGCGCAGGACCGCATTACCGACGCGGGCTTGCCGAAACGGCTGGCGACGCGTCTTGCTGCCGGACGATAAAAAACCAACGGCAAACAACTTTGCATCAAGACGAGAAACAACCTCAATGACAAATTGCTCTTACGGCACACGACGGCTGTTCTTGAGTTTCACATTCATCGCGGTGACTTGCTGCTTAGGAAACGTATCCGCGCAGAACCCGCCATCGCAGCGATTCGAGCAGGTGGCGATTTCTCCCGATGGCTCGCGAGTAGCGTGGGTGGAACAATCGCTTGATCTTGCCGGAGAGCCGATCGGGAATGATACGATTTATGTCGTGCGGCTAAATTCGCCGGACGCAAAGCCCCGCCGCATCACCGCCGATGTATCAAAGCCGGCCGCAACCGAAGACACCATCGCATGGTCGCCGGATAGCAAAGAATTGGCATTTCTGTCTGACGCCTCCGAGAAGACTCAGCTGTATGCCGCCGACGTCGAATCGGGCTCGGCGCGGAAACTCACGAGTCTGACAGGCTACTTGGCTGACCCCACCTGGTCTCCCGATGGAAAGTCCATTGCGCTCTTGTTCACGGAGAACGCGCCGCGCGTTGCCGGTCCGTTGATGCCGATGACCGTCGAGACCGGAGTCATCGACTCCAAGGTATACGAACAGCGATTGGCAACCGTGGATGTGGCCTCGGGTAAACTTCGCCAGATCTCCCCAGCCGATATGTATGTGTATGAGTACGACTGGTCGCCGGATGGGAGAGCCTTTGCGTTGACAGCAGCCCATGGGGCCGGCGATGCGCACTGGTACGTGGCTCAGCTTTACTCTTTGAATGCTGAAACCGAACAGATGACCGCGCTCTATAAACCACAATTGCAGATCGCGGCGCCGCGATGGTCGCCAGATGGCAAGAACATAGCATTCATCGGCGGTTTAATGAGTGACGAGGGGTTTACCGGCGGCGACATCTATCTGGTATCAGCGAACGGAGGCGACGCGCGCAACCTGACTCCGAATATTCCTGAATCTCCAGCTGCGATCTATTGGGACGGACCAGGAAAAATCATCTTTTCGGAGGAGACCGACGGCCGGCACGGTGTCTCTTCCTTGGATGTAAAGTCTGGGGCAGTTTCTCATTTCTGGAGTGCTGGTGAAGTTGTATCCACGGGAGCTTGGGGCTTGCCCGATATTTCGTTTTCTGCGGACCGCCGAACTTCGGCCGTCATCCGGAATTCGGTGACGGCTCCTCCCGAAATCTGGACCGGACCGGTCGGGCAGTGGAAGCAACTCACTCACGACAACGAGACTCTTCGCCCCAACTGGGGAGAGCTCAAGAGCCTGCACTGGATGAACGGCAATCTAAAGATTCAAGGCTGGCTGATTTATCCGACACACTACGACGCGACCAAGCGATACCCCATGATCGTGGTGGCACACGGCGGCCCCGCCGGAGCGGCGCACATCGGATGGCCCGAGTCTTTCTTTAATACCAATGAACTGTCAGCGCATGGATATTTTGTCTTCTACCCCAACCCGCGGGGCAGCTATGGCCAGGGCGAGAAGTTCACTCAAGGTAACGTCAAAGATTTTGGGTATGGCGATTTCCGTGACATCACGAGCGGCGTCGATGAAATCGTGAAAACCCTGCCGGTGGATGACAACCGGGTCGGCATTACTGGTTGGAGCTATGGCGGATATATGACCATGTGGGCGGTTACGCAGACCAGCCGTTTTCGCGCGGCGGTTGCGGGCGCAGGACTTTCAAACTGGCAAAGTTACTATGGCCAAAACGATATCGACGAATGGATGCCGCCCTATTTCGGAGCGACGGTTTATGACGATCCCGCCGTCTATGCGAAGAGCGCACCCATTACCTTTATCAAGAATGTGAAGACGCCGACGTTGGTTCTGGTCGGCGAACGAGACGGCGAGTGCCCGGCTCCGCAATCGCGTGAATTCTGGCACGCGCTAAAGACTTTGGGCGTTCCGACTCAGTTAGTAGTGTATCCAGGCGAAGGCCACGTATTTCTGCAGCCAGATCATCGTCGTGACGTGATGGAGAGAATGACAAGTTGGTTCGACCGCTACCTGAAGCCCTGAGCACCGAACGTCAAAGAAAATCTGAATTCGAAAACTTGAATATGTCTTCCTATCCTCACAGCATCGGAACTCCGAAACACTATCTCATTGCTCATAGCGACGGTGGAGCGCGGGGTAATCCCGGACCAGCTGGTTTCGGAGTTGTTCTGCAGGACGAAACTGGCAAGAAGGTCGCCGCACTCAGTGAATACCTCGGGCACCAGACCAACAATTTTGCCGAGTATCAGGGGCTGATTGCCGCCTTGGAATATGCGGTAAAGCATGGCCCGAAGGCTCTAAAGCTGATCAGCGACTCGGAACTTTTGGTGCGGCAGATAAAGGGGATTTACAAGGTAAAAAATCCAGTGTTGCAGGATCTGCACGCTCGAGCCAAGGAACTGATTGCGCAGTTGGACTGGTTTTCCATTGGGCACGCCTTGCGCGAGCACAACCAGGAAGCGGACCGATTGGCGAATGCCGCAATGGACAAAGGAACGGGCCGGTCGCGCGTTAGCGAAGCGACGATTTCTGCCGTCGCGACGGACCTGAATCGTGAGTTTAAGGGCGTCGTTCGTGATGGAAGGATCGATCTACTCGACGGAGAACTTCCCGACGGAACGCAGGTTCAAATTCGGGTGAAGCGATAGGGCATCGATCAAAGTTCTACGGAATCGTTTCGCTAGCCTCGCTTGATGGAGCGCTCTCGTTTCCACGCAGGTCTACCGCAGTGACCGTGTAGAAGTAGGTGTGTCCCACCTCGACGTTTGAATCGCGAAACGCAGGGGGCTTCACAAGCTCTTGCGAAATCTTTACCGGGGCGCTGGTTCCTTCTTTTCTGTAAACGTTGTAGCCCGCCAGATCGGCATCCGTGTCTGGAGCCCAGATAAGATCGATGAATGGCGATTGCCCAACCCCCGAGTAGACTGCTTGCAAGCCGGAGGGAACCTCGGGTGGAAACACATCATGAGTGAACACCGTTACGGCGGGTGTATCTTCGCCTTCAAAGCCGCGCTCAGTTCCAGCGGAATGGATTACGGTTACGATCGTGCACCGGTAAGAGTAGGTTTTTTCCCACTCAAAGCTGTGATCGATGATTTGCGAAGCGGATGAGTCGGTCGGCAAATCTCCAACGACGATGTCATTTGTTGTGCCTTCAAGGCGTCGATAAACGCGAAATTCGCGATCAACTTCTTTAAGAGGTGCTGGACGTTCGGCGCCTGACCACGTAAGCACAACGCCTTCTGCTGCTACACGCGCCTGGAAATTGCGGGGAGGCGGCGCCGAGGAGACGGCGGGAACTCCTACGACGTTGGAGAGTCCTGCGCTGTGCCCGCGGTCGTTCAACACCGATACCGCGTAGAAAATTTGAGCTTCTCCGTCAGCTTCAATGTCGGATGCCGTGAGAGAGTTCACAAAGTCTTGCCGTCCCTTTGCAGCGGTCTTTTTCTGGTCGGGAATCGGGGCACGAACCTCGCCGACTGGGCTCGTGCAATCTTTCAAATTAACGTTTGGGCTCCGACAGACACGCGTCGCTCCGAATTTACGAATAGTCTGTCCATCGGTTGTCTTGGTGGGAACCGTCCAAGCAAGAAACACGTGGTCGCCCTTGCGTACGGCGCGAAGATCGGTCGCGGGTTGCGGAAGATCGAGGGAAGGCGGACGCGGAGGGCCGGGGCTTCCGCAGCCGGTGAGCGCGGCAAGCGAAACTGCAATCAGAATTCCAGCCAAGAATTGGCGAGTCTTCATGGAAGAAAACTCAGCCTAACATGGTTGCACAACTCAAGGAGAGACTGCCTGACCAGTCGCAGATCGGAGAAAACAACCCCTGCCCTTGTAGAACGACAGGACTTCACCAATGAGGGGAACATGCACTCAGAGAATGTATCGAGACAGATCCTGGTCTTTGACTATGTCAGCCAGAGTCTGCCGCACATACGACGCATCGATCTTGATGTGCTCGCCCTTTTTCTCCGGGGCGTCGAAACTGATTTCGTCGAGCACCCGCTCCATGATGGTGTGCAAACGGCGTGCACCGATATTTTCGGTACCCTCATTGACGCGGAACGCGAAACGCGCGATCTCTTCCAGGGAATCACGAGTGAATTCGAGTTTCACACCTTCTGTTTCAAGAAGCGCGGTGTACTGCTTTACCAGAGATGACTTCGGCTCAGTGAGGATCCGGATGAAATCTTCCATAGTGAGCGATTGCAGTTCGACGCGAATGGGGAATCGCCCCTGCAGTTCCGGGATCAAGTCACTCGGCTTCGCAACGTGGAACGCGCCTGCGGCGATGAACAGGATATGGTCGGTGCGAACCATTCCGTAGCGCGTATTGACGGTGGTACCTTCGACGATCGGAAGAATGTCGCGCTGTACCCCTTCGCGTGAAACGTCCGGCCCATGGCCGCCTTCGCGTCCAGCAATCTTGTCGATCTCGTCCAGAAAGATGATGCCCGAGTCTTCCACGCGGTCAATCGCCACACGAGTGACCTGATCCATGTCGATGAGACGTTGCTCTTCTTCTTGAATCAGATACTCGAAAGCCTCGTTCACTTTCATCTTCCGCTTCTTGGTCCGCTGGCCAAAGATGTTTGGCAACATATCCTTGATGTTGACATCCATCTCTTCCACGCCCTGATTGGAGATGATTTCAAACGAGGGAAAATTCCGCTCGCGAACGTCGATCTCTACCGTGCGGTCGTCAAGTTTTCCTTCGCGGAGCTGCTGGCGCAGTTTTTCGCGGGTGCGACTTTGCGAATCGCTGGCCGAAGCGGAAGTATTTCCTTCCAGAATGAATCCAGGCTGGCTGGGTTCGGGACGAGAAGGCGCAGGCGGAGGCAGAAGAATATCGAGCAGCCGTTCCTCGGCATTCAACTCGGCCTTGTCGGCAACATCTTCAAGCTTTTCCTCTCGTACCATCTCAATTGCGATCTCGACCAAGTCTCGAATCATCGATTCGACATCGCGTCCCACGTAGCCGACCTCGGTAAATTTTGAGGCTTCCACCTTCAAAAATGGGGAATTCGCTAGCTTCGCCAGACGGCGTGCGATCTCGGTCTTCCCCACGCCTGTCGGACCGATCATGATGATGTTCTTGGGAATGATCTCTTCTGCGAGTTCCGGCGAGAGCTTCTGCCGGCGCATGCGGTTGCGCAACGCGATCGCGACAGAGCGCTTCGCATCTTTTTGCCCGACCACGTGCTTGTCGAGTTCAGTGACAATCTCGCGAGGCGTCAGATCGTCCAGAGCCAGCTGTTCTTCTTCCACGGTTCCCGGCAAATAAATAGCCATACGTTTAGTCGTTGGTCATCAGTCGTCAGTCGGAGGCATCATGTTGTGCGCTGTCGAACAACCCTTGACTGGCAACAGAGGACTAAAGTTCCTCAATTGTTACCTGATCATTTGTGTAGATGCACATCTTGCCGGCAATTTTCATTGCCTCTTCAGCGATTTGACGCGGAGAAAGCTGGCTATGATTCATTAAGGCCTGGGCCGCCGCTTGGGCGTAAGGACCGCCGCTGCCAATGGCGGCGATGCCACCGTCCGGTTCGATCACGTCACCCTGCCCGCTGAGCAAGAAGGTCTGATCCTTATCGGAAACGAGTAATAGCGCTTCCAGGTGGCGAAGGGCCTTGTCGCTGCGCCAGTCCTTGGCCAATTCCACGGCGGCCCGGCCAAGGTTGCCGTGATACTGCTCAAGCTTTGCTTCGAACCGGCTAAACAGGGAAAAGGCATCGGCAGTGGATCCGGCGAACCCAGCCAAGATTTTTTCCTGATAGAGGCGGCGTATCTTCCTGGCAGTATGCTTGATAACCCCTTCGCCCAGAGTCACCTGACCATCGCCCGCCATGACGACACTATTGTCGCGGCGGACACATAAAACCGTTGTGGAGCGTATCAATCGCTTCTTTCTCATGAGTGCAATTCTTAATTATAACAGTGGATTGAGCACACGATTGGCCGTCGACACCCGAAGAAGATAGTAAGAGATATTGAGATTTGAGGCGTTTAGCTGGCCACAATGTCGGCGATGCGCATTGCGTCATAACATAATTTCACATCGTGCGTCCTGATGATCTGGGCTCCTTTGAGGACCAAGGCCGTCTCAGCCGCAACAGTGGCAAAGGCGCGATCCTGCACCGGGGCATCGTCACCGTTTCGACTAACGGCGCGTCCGATAAACGATTTACGCGAAACGCCAGCGAGCAAGGGATAGCGCAGTTCGTGAAATTCCTGAAAACGTTTCAGTAGTGGATAGTTCTCCTCGAAACTCTTGCCAAACCCGAATCCGGGATCCAGTACCACGCGTTCCCGCTTGATGCCGGCCATGGTTGCGGCATCAGCCCGTTCGCGTAGTTCGCGCTTCACCAACATAAACATATCGGTCACATGGGGCAGCTTCCGCCATTCCTGCGGACGCCCGCGCATGTGCATTAGCACCGCTCCGCATTTGAGCTCAGCCAACGCCTTCATCATTGCGGGATCCCAGCGAAAGCCACTGACATCGTTGACAATTTCAGCGCCGGCCTGGACGGCAGCGCGAGCGACCTTAGCTTTGTAAGTGTCGATCGAGATGATCGTTTGCGGCCACTTACTTTTAAGGCTGGATATGACAGGCAGCACCCGTTCTAGCTCTTCTTTTTCGCTGATTGGAGCTTGCTTACTTGTAAGTGAACTTTCTTCGCCAGCCACACCTTCGCCGGCCTTGGCGAGAACAGCAACTCCGGGACGAGTCGACTCTCCGCCTACGTCGATGATGTCGGCGCCCTGATTCAGCATTTCCAGCGCAAAGTCTACTGCCAGATCATGGTCAAAGTGTTGTCCGCCGTCGGAAAAGGAATCGGGCGTTACATTCAACACTCCCATGATCAGGGTGCGCTTTCCTAACAACAGAGTGCGTGAACCAATATTCCATTCGAAAACCGGACGCATAGGGCAATTCTAAGCCTTAAGGAGGTTCCTGCAGCTTCACCCGAAGCAGAGAAGCTCAAGCGACGAACAGGATGCTCCGTTGCGCAAAAAGAGAAAAAGCGTGCATATTAGTCCTGATCAAACCGCAAAGATTCGTAAAGGTTCACAAATTTGCATTGACTTTTGCAACAGTGGGGCTACGATCTTTGCCTGCACATGTGCCCGCTGTTATGACAAATAGTGCAGAAAGAGGGGCGACAAAGCCTCTCGCGCCCATTACACCTTCTTAGGAGGACGAATGAAGAAAGTACTGCTAGCAGCAGCGCTGGTTGCAGCGCTGATCCCCATGGCGGTAGCTCAAGGCAACAAAAACCAATCCGCCACAATCAACGAAAATATTCAGGTACACGGTACAGCGACAGTAATGTCGTCTGACTGGAAAGTATCTCACCCGCCGGTTCGCCCCAGCTATTGCAATCCGTGTCTGTCGTATTCCGGCGACTTCAACCCGAATAACTCCAATGCAAACGGTCTCAGCAACGAAAATGACCTGATCATTCCAGACTCCCACATCTATACCCCGTTCCTCGTGGAAAATAAGAACGGCGCGACGGTCACGGGACTGTTTGTGAACAGCCTGGATACGGTAGGGGTCGAAGATCCCGCACAAGATCCGTGGGATATTCGTCAGTTCATCACGAACGGTAACGGCGGAAAGGACATCGCTACCGGTACAGCGAAGTCGACGGACACACCCACAGGCCGCACCGGCTTCGGTCTGACGGAATACACTCACCTGGTGACGTTCCAGGCAGTGACGCTTCCGAAGGGAAAATACTTCCTCAACGTAACTCCGCAATGCACGAATCAAAACGACGGTAACTGCGACAACGCGCGTTATTACGAGTCGGACGAAGAGGACAATCCTCCGATCAACCACGTCGGCAGCTGCAAGAACGTGGATGGAGATTCGTTCTGGAACTCAACGACCTACGGCGAAACTTGGGCGGGACCGCTCAATGCCAACTACTGTGGCGCTGGCTGCGACAACTTCTCGGATGGCGTGATCGGTACCTGGAACTAGGTGCGGTACTCGTCACTCTGAAAGGCTCGTCGATCACAAAGGAGAAGCAGAAAACCTGCTTCTCCTTTTTTGATTTAACTGTGTCAGGGACTTTCCCGCTCCTTAGTGCCTCAAATCACGTGCTAACATTTTTGCACCAGCATTCTAGGTGCTTATTCCTGATTCTTGCGGAGACATACATGCGCACCACTGTTCCACTGATGATTCTGTGTTGTTCCATTGTTCCCGTAAGGCTGGTGGCGCAGACTCAGCCAAGCCAGCCGAGCCGCGGGTCAGCCGCTCAGTCTTCGGTCCCGAAGTTCGGTCCGGATTCTCCTGTACTCACGATTCGCGGGTTATGCGAGAACCGGCCACCAATCGCTCACCTCGGGCAGCCTCTTCCACCGCTGAAAAACGACACCACAGCCATCGACTGTCAAAGCGTGCTGACCCGGTCTAGATTCGAAAATCTGGTTAACGCGCTCAACCCCAATACACCTCCTGATAAACGACGCCGGTTTGCCATGGATTATTCAGACATAGCTCTGTACGCGCAACAGGCACAACAGTTGGGGCTGGACAAGACCGCCGAATTCCAAGAACTGGCGAAGTTCAAATATATGGACGCTCTCGGTATGGTCTACAAACATTACATTCAGCAGTTAGCGAATGCGATACCGGACTCCGAAGTGGAAAAGTATTACAAAGAACACTCCGAGCGTTTCGAAGAGTTCGGACTGAAACGAATCTTTGTTCCGAAGGGGAAACTGCAGGCCGGCGGTTATCCCAGTTCGCCTTCCGCAGAAGATCAGGCGGAGATGAAGAAGGTCGCTGATCGGCTCCGCAAGGCGGCGGCTGACGGAGGCGATTTCGACAAGCTTCAGGATGAGGCATACCTCGCCGCAGGTGACAAAGAGTCTGCGCTGACGACTGACTTGGGCGCTAAATGGACGCGCGATAATATGCCGGCTGGTTACCAAAAAGTAGTGTTGGGCATGCAGCCTGGACAAATTGCGGATCCTGTTCTCTTTGGTGATGGCTGGTACATTTTCAAGCTGGTTTCAAGGCAAATGATCCCGATTGGTGAAGCGAGAGAGACGATGGAAGGTTTACTCATCAACGATCTCGTGAAGTCATTGAAGGGCTCGATCAAGCCTGAGGTCAATCGTGCCTATTTTGGCGGAAGCGAAAGCGGATCGACGGAGGCGCCAGAAAGTGTGCAATAGTCTACTACCATCAACCGTCGCATTCGGTGAAACGAGCAACTCTCTGCGGACTTTTCGCGTTTTGGTGCGATCGCTTGCGCAACAGTTGCAAGTTGTTGCAGTGTGTCGGAAAAATTAACAAAATCCGCGCCCCTAGCTCGATTTCCTCTTGACTTATCTGCAGGTGCAGGTAGGATTCTTTTCCGCGGGCTACTTGCTTTTACGCAATTGATCGTAAGAAGGCCCAACACCCTAAAGACCAATTAAAAACAAACAGACTCTGGAGGAACTATAGTGAAAAAGATTCTTTTCTCAGCGGCGCTGATTGCAGCGTTGATTCCCATGGCAGTAGCAGCCGACTCAGCAAGAAATTCTAGCGTGACTCGCCCCGACGTCGTCCGGCCGGGACGAATTGTCGTTCATCGCTTCGTAGACGTAGCAGGCATTGAAGCAGCAAGCACGAAGATTTTCGTTTCCGACGCAGTCAACAACGTCGTGAACATCTACAACCCAGCTGGCAAGCAGCTCGCGCAGCTGACCGGTTTCAGCGAACCACAGGGCTTGGCGACCGATGCCAAGGGCAACCTGTATGTCGCCGACACGGCCAACAGCCAGATTCAGATCTTTGCTCCGCCCTACACCAAGAAGCCGAAGTTGTTGGCCGATCCGGGTCAGTATCCGGTTGGCGTTTCTGTGTTGGGTAACGGGAAGTTCGTAGCGGTGACAAACATCATCGACACGAATGGTGGTCCGGGCAGCGTCACTCTGTACAAGAGCGGCAAAGCGGGCAAGGCGATCCTCAGCTCGTCGTTCGCGCGCGTGTATTTCGACGGCTTCGATGCTAACGGCAACCTCTACATCGACGGTTCAGACTCAAACGGCGCAGTCGTGGTAGCCGAAATTGCCAAGCTGACGACCGGCGGCAAGACCATCAAAACGCTCACAACTAACAACTCGATCACTTTCCCCGGTGGAGTTGAAGTCACGACCACTGGCAAGATCGCTATCGATGACCAGTCCGGCGCTGCAATCTACACCTACAACGCACCGAAGGGCGGCAAGCTCGGAACCCCGAAGACCACCCCTCTTACCGGTGTGAGCGACACCGTCACCTACGCATTCACAAGCAACAACAAAGACCTGTGGACTGCTGATGCCGGTAACGCCGCATCCTACGAGTTCGCCTACCCGAAGGGTGGAAGCGCACTCAAGACCATCTCGGTATCCGGTGGTCAACCGATCGGCGTCGCAGTTGTTCCGGCTGAAGTACCCGGAAAGTAACTGTCGCTTGAAAAGTGCTAGGGGCGGACGCGCAAGCGTCCGCCCTTTTTCTTTTTCGGCAACGCCGTTCGCGTAGCTGATGAGCATCCCGGCAAGTCAAATCTAGCCGTCATGAGCAGGTGCTACAATCGAGCGGAAGTGATCCGTCGAAGCTCACTAATGCTCGCGATCTTGCTTATGGCTTGGTCTGCGGATTTGTCTGCAGCCTCGCAGAAGCAACTGGACAAGCGCATCGACGCAATCCTTGCAGCGCCGGATCTGGCGCGAGGGTTCTGGGGCATCGAAGTTGTTTCACTCAGCGACGGCAAGGTCCTCTACGATCGAAATTCGGACAAGCTCTTTACTCCTGCGTCGAACACCAAGCTATTCACCACAGCAGCGGCCCTGGCTCTGATTGGGCCGGATTACACCTTCAAAACAACCGTCGAGACCAGCGGCACGCTCGACAAGTACGGGCGTCTCAACGGAGACTTAATTCTGGTCGGACGCGGCGACCCGAATCTCTCCGGTCGTGAACTACCCTACGCGCTGCACACGCAGCGCAACGATCATCCAATTCAGGTCCTGGAGCAACTCGCGGACGCCTTGGTCCAAAAGGGTGTCAAATATATCGACGGCGATGTTATCGCGGATGATTCGTATTTCGCTTTTGAACGGTACGGGGAAGGCTGGAGTCAGGACGATCTAGTCCTCGCGGATGGTGCCCCGGTTTCGGCGCTCACCATTAACGACAATGTGGTCTTTGTAAATATTTTGCCCGCCGATCACGCGGGTGAGCGGGCGTTCGTCAATGTGACCCCGTTTGCGGATTACTACCGTATCGACAATCGAGTTCTGACTACTCCCGTGGGCATCCCTCGGAAGATTTTTATGAATCGCGAACCTGGAGCGACTTTGTTGACGCTGTGGGGCAGCGTGCCGCTGGATGATCCCGGAGCGACTGAGGCCTTAGCCATCGAGGATCCCGCTCAGTTTGCGTCTGCGCTGTTTCACCAGTTACTCGAAAATCGGGGGATCACAGTTTACGGAAAACAACGTACACACCACACTGAACTGGCGACCTTGTCTACTTTGAGCGTAATCGCCTCGGCTCCGGCACGCGGCGGAGACGAGCCGTTACGTCCCCTTCCTAACCAGCCTTTGGTTCTGGCTAGCTACCAATCCAAACCTTTGATCGAAGACGTGCAGGTAATTAACAAGGTCAGTCAGAATCTGCACGCCGAGATTCTACTGCGCTTATTGGGGCGCGAGAAGGGAACTTCAGGAACGGTAGAGGGAGGCCTGGAGGTGCTGCGCGGTTTCTTGAACCAGGCCGGCGTGCCGAGCGATCAATACTTGTTTTATGACGGTTCAGGACTTTCGCGTCAAAACCTGGTGACTCCGAGAGCTGTCGTCCAACTCCTACGCTACACGGCGACCCAGACTTGGGGGCCCACTTTTCGCGAGAGTCTGCCGGTCGCCGGTAAGGACGGCTCTCTTGCAGAGAGGTTCGCAGGCCTGGATCCCGGCGCCAAAGTTTTCGCAAAGACAGGCTCTCTGGGAGGAGTGAAGACGTTGTCCGGGTTTGCCACGACAATTGGGGGAAAGGACGTTGTGTTTGCGATTCTTTCCAACAACTTCAATCTGCCGAGTAAGCAAGTGAACGAAATAATCGATAGCGTTGTCGAACAAGTGGTTGACGACCAAAAAAAATAGAATGGCAGCGCGCTGGCCTGTTCAGCGGCGAGGCATCCGCTTTACCTGTCTTTCCCGTATGGCGCCCGCAATGCCAGGCCCCGTACCTGTTGGAGGCTTGCGCATCCCTTGCAGAAGATCTCGCAACACAACCGCATTATTCTTCTCTTCGTTCTTGGAAGCGAATAACAGCGTCAGTTGCTTCTCGCTGGCAGCGAGGCCGTAAAGTCGTTCGAGGGCGTCGATGGCCCCAGGTTGGGTCAATTCTTTGAGATATCGTTTCCTGAAAAGCGCCCAGGCATCAGGATGTTCATGGAACCATTTCCGCAATTCGTCGGAAGGCGCGATATCCCGCAGCCACGCATCCAAAGCCAGTTTGTCCTTCTTTAATCCACGCGGCCACAATCGATCGACCAGGATTCTTGCCCCGTCGGCCCGGGCCGGTTCTGCGTAGACGCGTTTGAGCGCTACCTTCATCACAATGAATTATTATTGTACTTCGATTTGCATTTGGAAAGGGAGCTTGCAAGGGTCCAACCACGCGCGCAATGGCAAGAGTCGTCGGTTGCCGCTGTTCATTGCGTTGGTGTGTTTGCTGGTCCTCTGGGCTCTAGCCGGATGCGACGTCCAGCGACGACGCAGCGATGCGGAACTCGGCCTCAATCCTCAGCAGGCCGACGGGCGTGGGCTCTACGACAACTATTGTGATCGTTGTCACGCGCCCTATTCGTCGCACGGCCGCCAAGGTCCAGCGATGAAAGGCATTTTCAAGAAACAGTTCTTGCCCATGAGCGGAATGCCGGCGAATGATGAACGCGTGAGTGACATTGTTCGAATGGGCCGGAACAAGATGCCGGCATTTTCACAGGAGATGAACCAGCAACAGATCAACGATTTGCTGGCTTATCTACACACGCTTTAGCCGTCGAGCTAGCGAACTTCGGCGAGTTGAAGGCGAAGTTTGTGGGTGGCGCGGAAGAGCGTGTTCTTTACCGTGCCCTCGCTGGTGTTCAGGATTCCTGCCACAGTGCGTAACCGCATCCCGTGATAATGCTTAAGTTCGAAGACCATGCGCTCCCGCGGCGACAGCTTACCCATGGCCCGGCGAATCGTCTTCCGCAACTCACCGCTAATCAAGGTTCGCTCCGGGCTCGTTCCAGCGCGATGATCCGGTAGACGATCAAGTACCTCTTCCACCTCTCCGTCAGCGGAAACGGTGGTAGTCAAGTCCCGTGATCGCGACGACTTCTTGCGCAGATGATCGAGGCACAGATTCGTCACGATGCGATAGATCCAGGTATAGAAAGAGCACTCGAAGCGAAAACTAGCCAAGTTGACGTACGCGCGGAGAAACGCTTCCTGATAGATATCCTGAGCATCTTCCTGAGATCCGGTCAGGTGCACGGCCAGCCGCAATACTGCGCGATCGTATTGACGGACGAGTTGCTCGAAAGCCACGGCGCTTCCCATTTGCGCCTCCCGAATCAAGATGTCGTCATCGGCACGAGTGGAAGTGCTATGGCTCGTCTGTCTCCCGATTTGTAGAGCGTTTTCCAACTGGCCTCTCCCGAGCACTTCAACCAACAAATTTGTATCCTGTCCCATGCACCGTAAGGATGAACCTTGGCTCATCAGGTTTTGGTTCGATCTTTTGGCGCAAGCGCACAATGTGAGCGTCCACCGTTCTGGTTGTCGGGAAACGGTCGTATCCCCAGACTTCTTCCAGCAAGCGATCTCGGCTAAGGGTTTCGCCCGGATGGTTCAGGAAGAACTTCAACAGCTCGAATTCTTTCGAGGAGAAGTCGACCTCCTTGCCCTTGCGCGAAACCTGGCAGCTCTTGAGGTTCACTTCCACCTCGCCGAACAAGAGCTTGCCCGAGTCTTTCGGTGTGCCACTCGCCCGGCGCAATACGGCTTTTACACGCGCCAAGAGTTCGCGAATGGAAAACGGCTTGGTCACATAGTCGTCAGCTCCGAGTTCCAGCCCAACAACTTTGTCGACTTCCTGCCCGCGCGCGGTCAGCATGATGATCGGAATCCCCGGACGCTTCACCTTGAGTTGCTTGCACACGTCAAGTCCGCTCATGCGCGGCATCATCACGTCGAGGATGACCAGATCGGGCGACTCCGAAAGCGCTCGCTCCAGCCCGGCAGCGCCATCCGGAGCGGTGATCACCTGATAACCTTCGAACTCGAAATTGTCGCGCAATCCCGCCACCATGTTGGGTTCGTCTTCGACAATGAGAATCTTCGACATTTGTCCGCCTCTATACCGTCACAGGTCTCAGAGTTCCGACACGTGCGGCCGGTAAAGAAATCGTGAACTTGCTGCCTCGGCCCGGGGCGCTGTCGACAGTGACTTGACCGCCGTGGGCGATGACGATATGCCGGACCAGGGCGAGCCCCAATCCGCTGCCTTTCGTGTTGTGAACGAGCGGATCCCCGACCCGGTAAAACTTCTCGAAGATCTTGGGCTGCTCGTTTTCAGGAATGCCGATTCCATGGTCGACCACTTCCAGCTTCACCGAACCGTTATCGCGGAAGGCGTGTACGCCAATGAATTTCTGGTCCTGCGAATACTTCAGAGCATTGTTGACGAGATTCAAGAGTGACCTTGCGATCGCCTCGCGGTCGACACTGACCGGCGGCAGATCATCGGCAATCTCCTCTTCAAAGGCAAATCCCTGCTGCTCGATTTGATAACGGTATGAATCCAGCGTATTACGTACCAATTCCCTGAGATCGGTCTGGCGAAAGTCGTATTCTTTTCGGCCGGCTTCAATTCTGGAGAAGTCCAGAATGTTGTTGATGAGTCCGGTCAGCCTCTCGCTTTCCTTGCGGATGATCGAGTAATACTCCTGATATTTCTCCTCGGACTTCACCCGCCCCATCTCCAGCGTCTCCGCGTAGAGGCGAATGAGAGAAAGAGGCGTGCGGAGCTCATGGGAAACATTCGAAACGAAATCAGACTTGAGTTTGGCCAGCGCCATTTCCCGTGAAATATTTCGATGAGTCAGATAAATGCCAGCTGCAAGCAGCAACGAAATTCCGCCGAGAATCAGGAAGCTCTGACGAACGAAATGCTTCTCCAAGGCAGCTAGAGTCGTGCCGCGCAATTTGATCCCCAGGACCAGCGAGGGAAATGCACCTTCGAGCTTGCGTTCGACTTCCGGCTCACCACCGTCCCAATCGCTCGAGGTTGCGATCGGCGACCAGTCGTCGCGAGCGTGAAGGATCAAAGCAGCATGATTCTTTTCGTTCTGTTCCTCTTGGTGGCTAAGCAGGGAACTGAGCGCTTCAGGAAAAAACTGATTACGAAGGTATTCCGCATCAAATACCACGCCCGCAATCGCTTTTTTGTCTCCGGCCTTGTCCTCAGTCAGGAAAATCGTGGCCGACTGATAAAGATACTTTTCCCCCCGCGTCGCGTGGTTTGCAAAGAAATAGCGTGTTCCTTTCTTGGCGTCCATTGCGAGATCTTTCACGGTCTCTTGATATTCAACCTGCATCCAGCTGTTCATCATGCTGGAGAAGGCGTCGGCTTCCGCCCGGAAGTGTGGTTCATTCAGCCGGGAGGGTTGTGACCGGAACACCAAGCCCAGCTGGGGATCGTAGACGAATACGTGAGCTGCGTAAGGATGGGTCGCAAGAATTCGATCCAGAGTCTCAGAGCAGGCGTCTCCTGAACTGGGGAACTGGTTCCGAATGTCGTCGGTCAGATCGTATGCTTTTTGGTTCAGTTGCTTTTCCGAAATCGCCAGGACCTGGTAGAAATCGCGATCAAAAGCCGCTTCCACACCGCGGTCTCTTTGAATGGACGTCAGGTGTACGGCACTCAGGATGACCAGCGCGGCGGCGGGCAAAACGACGGCCAGCTCCAACGTCAGCATCAGCCGGGTTTTGTCATTCCAACGCCAAAAAGCTTTCATTGTGGTCTCCTGATCCGGGTGTCTGGATCAGCCCGGATTCAACATAGTTGAACGTGGATCATGAGGTGTCAATTCGAAGTGAAAAGACGTAAAAAATTGTGAACAGGTTTTCTCTTTAGATTCTGGGGCTTACCAAGAACGAACGGGTCGCTGCAGACAAAGAGTTTCTTGCGCTGGCGGCCCAATCAAGCATTGCCTTCCGCTTCCGTAAACGCATAAAATCCATATTCGACTATTTCGGCGCTGCCTCGCGAGGATCATTGAAGAAGGTCACGGCGATCTACCCAGGAACATTCGATCCCCCTACCAATGGGCATTTGGATCTGATTGCACGCGGTAGCAAGATTTTCGACGAGCTGATTGTGGCCATCTTGCGTAACCCTGAGAAGTCTCCGTTATTTGGACTCTCCGAGCGAAAACACATGCTTGAGGAGATGACCAAGGGATTCCGGAATGTGACCGTCGACACATTTGACGGATTGACGGTCGAGTATGCGGCGAAAATGAAGGCGAGTGCCGTACTCCGAGGCATTCGCGCGATTAGCGACTACGAATACGAATTGCAAATGGCGCTGATGAATCGCAAACTACAACCGGATCTGGAAACCGTGTTCATGATGCCGGCTGAACAATACTCTTATCTGAGTTCCAGGCTGGTTCGCGAGGTGGCGCAATTGGGCGGCCCTGTCGGCTCTTTGGTTCCGGCACTTGTAGAACAGAGATTAAAAGAGAAGCTGGATCCGACCCTGAAGTTACAACCAACAACTACTCCCAAAATAAGGAAACGTGGATGACCCCTGTTACGGAAGCGACGCCTGCAGTGAAGTTGACCGAACGGATTAACCGGATCGAACCGTCCGCCACCATGGCGGTGGTGGCAGAGGCGGACAAGCTTCGCCAACAGGGAATCGATGTGGTCGATTTCGGAGCCGGTGAGCCACATTTCTCCACGCCGGAGCATGTAAAAGAGGCCGCGATCGCTGCCATCCAAAACAATTTCTCCAAGTACACCGCAGTTGGCGGTACGGCAGAGCTGCGCGACGCCATTGTGAATCGGCACGCCGCAGACTTCGGATCCGACTATCGTCGCGAAGAGTCCATCGCGTCCGTCGGAGGTAAGCACGCGTTGTTCAACGCCATCCAGGTGCTAGTTGACCACGGCGACGAAGTCATCCTGCCTGTTCCCTATTGGGTTTCTTTCAAAGACATCGTCCGCTATGCGGGCGGTAATTGCGTTTTGCTGGAAAGTGACGAAAATCAGGGCTTCCGGGTTACGGCGCGGATGATTGAGCAACTCGTTACGCCCCGGACCAAGCTGATCATTCTCAATTCGCCCTCCAATCCTTCAGGCGCGGTGATGTCCCCGGGGGACTTGTCGGACGTGCTCCGGTTTGCCCACGAGCGTGGTATTTGGGTCATTTCCGACGAATGCTACGTGTATTTGAACTACACCGGGAAGCTGTTTTCCGTCGGTTCGCTACGTGATTACCGCGAACGAATGATTATCGTGGGATCGCTTTCCAAAACTTACGCCATGACCGGTTGGCGGCTGGGATATGCGCTTGCTCCCGCTGCTTTGGTCAGTGCCATGCAAAAACTTCAGAGCCAATCGACTTCGAACCCGACCTCGATCGTTCAGAAGGCAGCGGTGGCTGCGCTCAACGGACCCCAGCAATGTGTGGCCGATATGCGATCCGAGTACATCAAGTTGCGGGACCATGTCGTGAACGGGTTGCGTTCTATCGAGGGGGTGAAGTGCACTCTGCCCGAAGGAGCTTTTTACGCTTATCCCAATATTTCAGCTTTTATCGGGCGAAGCGGCGTCAAATCGGCCTCCGATGTCGCCGGGCGCCTGTTGCGTGAAGCACACGTAGCCACTGTTCCGGGCGAAGGATTCGGGACGCGCGAGCATATCCGCGTTTCCTACGCGACCTCGGTCAAGGAACTGGATCGCGGTCTGGAGCGGATGCGCAAGTTCCTTGGGGCCCTGTAGCAGGATTTCCTGATAGGGAAGGCAGCTTCTTTGTCGTACTCTGCTTCTAAGCGTGCGATGACTGTGCCGGTCCCCCTTCCACCGGCTTCTTTACGCTGAATTGCATGAGCGATCTCTATCCACTGCTAATGTCACCGGTTTTCGACCCGCGTCCGTGGGGAGCCTTGGATTTAGGGCCGATTTACCCCAATCACCATTTTCAAGAGAAGATTGGGGAGGCATGGCTGACTGGAGATCACTGCAAGGTTGCCAGCGGACCCTTGCGAGGAGCCTCACTTTCAGAGCTAAGCGAGAAGTTCGGCCCGGAATTGGTGGGTACTGCGGCTCAAAACAAGAACCAGTTTCCCTTGCTGCTGAAGTTCCTGTTTCCCGAAGAAAAGTTATCCGTTCAGGTCCATCCCGACGATGAGCACGCCGGACGCCTGGGTCAAACTTGCGGCAAAACCGAGTGCTGGTATGTGGCTCATGCGAAACCCGGAGCTCAGGTTGGACTAGGATTGAAGGATGGTGTCACGCGAGCCGCTTTCGAACAGGCGATTCATCAGCAGCGCGCCGAGGAGTTGCTTAACTGGATAAACGTGTATCAAGGCGAAATGATCTATGTTCCTGGCGGAACTGTGCACACACTGGGTCCTGGCTCGGTGATCGTGGAGACACAGCAACAGTCGGACACCACCTATCGTTTATACGATTACGGACGGCCGCGAGAACTTCACCTCCGAGAAGGGTTGTCAGTTCTGAAGGAGAAGACCGGAGCAGGAAAAGTGGTTCGTCCGGCGCCGATGAAAGTTGAGGGAAGCGAGAATCGCCGCTCGCCCCTTGTGATCTCGTCTTGCTTCATGGTTGAACTTCTAGAGATGAAAGATCCTCAGACCTTTCGCGATGATGATTCCGACAAAACCTCAGCCAAAATATTGGTGGCCGTGGAAGGTGCGGGGGTAGTCGAGAGCGAAGGTTGCGAACCCGTAACTTTGGCTAAGGGAGACGCAGTTGTCATTCCGGCGTCGTTGAAGGAATTCCGTGTGCGTCCGCAGTGGACGCTGGAAGTGCTGAAATCGTCGCTTCCTGGACATGCCGTTCCGGAGCCACTGGTCCGAAAATAGCTGATTCGTCGACGTCAAACTTGTGTGAATTGTGGCCAAAAATAAAACTAGTTTCTATCCCGTAATCCTTGCCGGAGGCCGTGGTACTCGCTTCTGGCCGCTTAGCCGCAAAAAGCGAGCCAAGCAATTGCTCGCACTCGATGGCAAGCAGACCATGATCCAGCAAACTGTTTCCCGGTTGCTTCCTCTCGCCTCTGCGGGCCGGGTCTGGATCGTCACTAACGAGGATTCACAGCGCGAAATCTACCGCCAGCTTCCCAAACTCAAGCGGCAGCAAATTATTCCGGAGCCAGTAGGACGAAACACCGCGCCGGCTATCGGTTTGGCCGCTTTCCTGCTGATGCGTAGCGATCCCGATGCCGTCATCGGATTGTTCCCGTCTGACCACGTGATTGGCGATGAGAAGGCGTACCGTGCTGTTTTGGAGAAGGGAATCGAGATCGCCGCAAGCGGAGAAAACATCGTCGTACTGGGAATTCGTCCCACCCGCGCAGAAACCGGCTACGGTTATATCGAGGTAGGAGCCGCCACCGACGGTCCGGCAATGCGGGTGCGTCGTTTCACCGAAAAGCCTGATACCGAACGCGCGGCGGCCTTCCTCGAGGCGGGGAATTATTTCTGGAACAGCGGGATGTTCCTTTGGAGTGCCCGGACGCTCGCCACAGCTCTGCAAGAGCACTTGCCTAAAACCGCCGCCATCCTTCAGAAAATCGCTGCTTCATACGGTTTGCGCAGTTTCGCGAGTACTTTCCGCCGGCTCTATCCGAAGTGCGAAAACATCAGCATCGACTACGCAGTGCTCGAGCCTCGCTCGGCGCGTGGGGAGGGAAAGTCCAACATATTCTGCTTGCCCACCGATTTTGGCTGGAATGATCTTGGGTCTTGGACGGCCCTCCACGAACATCACGTAGCCAAGAGCAATCCTGCCGACAGCAACCTCGTCGTGAGTGAAGGTATCTTCACGCTGAATTCTCAGGGCAACTATGTTCACGCTCCTGGAAAGTTCGTTGCTCTCCTGTCGGTGAGCAATCTGGTCGTGGTGGAAACGGCAGACGCCTTACTCATAACGACCCGCGATCAGGCGCAGGATGTTGGTAAAGTCGTAAAGCACCTGGACGAAAAGAGGCTGAGAAAACTAGTCTAGCTTTCGATGGTGGCTGGAAATCCATCGGCGCATGACGACGATATACACATGACCACCCCCATTAAGTTCGGCACTGACGGCTGGCGCGGCATCATTGCCGATGACTTCACCTTCGACAATGTCCGTAAGGTTGCAGGCGCGATCGCCGCCTATGTTTTGAAGCACGAGAATCCCGAACACGGAGTCGTAGTTGGGTACGATACCCGCTTCGCTTCTCAGACAGCCGCACATATTGTGGCGGATCTGCTGGCCGAAGCCGGCATTCCGGTGAAACTTGCGAATGACTACACCCCGACGCCCGCCGTGTCGTTCGCCGTCAAGAAATCGGGGGCTGCGGGCGGAGTCGTCATCACCTCCAGCCACAACCCCTGGAGTTGGAACGGCGTGAAGTTCAAAGGCAAATTCGGGGGCTCGGCCACCCCGGCGATCATGAAGAGCATTGAAGAGCAACTCAACGCCGGAGCGATGCCCAAAGGAAAGAAGGCGAAGATTGACGAAATCGACCTGAAGCCAGCCTACGTTCGGGCCATCACGCAATTTGCAGATCTGGACGCAATAAGAAAAGCGAAATTCAAGTTTGCAATCGACGCTATGTACGGATCGGGACGAGGTGTGCTGCCCGGTATTTTCAAAGACAACGAAATCGACTACATCGCCATTCGTCAGGAACTCAATCCGCTTTTCCCCGGGATTAATCCCGAGCCGATTCTGCCTCACATTGAACTTCTCCAGAAGACGGTCGTCGATGAAAAGTGCCACGCGGGACTGGCTACGGATGGCGACGCTGATCGGATTGGCGCGGTGGCCGAAGACGGCAGCTTCGTTGACTCTCACAAGATCTTTTCCGTGCTCCTGCAATGGTTGATGGTTCGCAAGAAATGGCCAGGCGAAGTTGTTCGTGCATTTAACACTACGGGGATGTTGGATCGCATTGCCAAGAAACATGGCCATAAATTGAACGAGTGTCCAATTGGATTCAAGTACATTGCGGATCTCATGATGGAGCGGGATATCTTGATCGGAGGAGAGGAGTCCGGAGGCATCGGATATTCGCGATTCCTGCCGGAGCGTGACGGCATTCTGAATTCTCTCCTGTTAGCCAACGTCATGGCAGAGGAAGGCCGTCCGCTTGGCCGCTTGGTGGCTGATCTGCAGCAAGAGTATGGCCCGCACTATTATGGCCGGCGCGATTTGCACATCCCGGAGGAAGTGAAGCAGAGCGCGATTCAACGTGCCCGTGCAGATTCGACTACTCGTCTTGGAGCCTATTCTGTTCTTAGAAAAGAGCACCTTGACGGAATTAAGTTTTTCCTAGATGCGCCGACTGAAGGGAACGGGGCGGAAGCATGGGTTCTGTTCCGCGCATCGGGAACTGAGCCCCTACTGCGCATTTATGCCGAGAGTGCCTCGCCAGCTCTGGTGGAAGAAATTCTCGCCACCGCCGAGCAATTTGTGAACGCTTGATGTTGCGAGAGACGTGCCTTTAGGGCTATCCGATTCCTCCACTTTTGGGTCTCGCAATCCGGCTTGGCCACGTACAATAATGGCCGTTACCGATGAATGAAACCGTAGCCACATTGCAGGCACCCGTGGATTCTCCGGAAGCGCGACGCTACAATCGCATCCGCCGATGGCTGGGGATTGCCGACTTTCTTATCGGATTGGCTTTGTTGATTCTGCTTCTGGCCACGGGATGGAATGGAACTCTACGTGACTTGGCCTACCGCATTTCATCTCAAACATATTCCATCGCGGTGTTCCTCTACGTCTTGATGCTGATGTTGCTCAGCAAGGTCTTGGGAGTCGGACTCGACTATTACGGTTTTCGCCTCGAACATCGCTTCAATTTATCGACTCAGAAATTCCGCTCCTGGGTTTGGGATGAGTTCAAGGGGTTTCTCGTCGGTCTCGCTCTTGCCGCCATCGTTGTCGAACTCCTCTACTTCATCATTCGCCAGTCGCCACAATACTGGTGGTTGGTCGCATGGGTCGTTTTTCTCGGTCTGTTCGTTTTACTGGCGCAACTCGCTCCGGTCGTGTTGTTTCCGATCTTTTATAAATTCGAACCTCTCAATAACGATGAACTGAAGGCCCGGCTGGTGACATTGAGTGAGCGCGCGGGTACGCGAGTGCGCGGCGTTTACAAGTGGAATCTCTCGGAAAAGAGTAAGAAGGCGAACGCCGCGCTTACCGGGTTGGGGAGGACGCGCCGCATCATTCTTGCGGATACGCTCCTCGACAATTACTCCTCCGACGAGATAGAAGCGGTGCTGGCCCATGAACTCGGACATCATGTGCACAAGCACATTCTGAAGAGCATTGCGGTGCAGGCGGGTGTGACCCTGGTCGGGTTCTGGGCCGCTAACTGGGTGCTCCATTATGCCGTCGAACGTACCCACATGTTCGAGACGCTCTCGGACTTCGCTAATCTTCCCGTGCTCGTGCTGGTCTCGACCGTGCTGTCGTTCCTGTTACTCCCGGCGCTCAATGCCTACTCGCGGTATAACGAGCGTCAGGCCGATCGTTACGCGTTTGAATCCATTTCGCATATCACGCCTTTCATCTCCTCGATGAACAAGCTGGTGGATCAAAATTTGTCGGAAAGAACGCCCTCCAAGATTGTTGAGTGGTATTTTCACTCGCATCCGGCGATGTCCAAGCGAGTGGCTGCTGCCGAAGCCTGGGCCAAGGCCCACAACATGGACTGACCGGTCTCTAGGATGACTGGAGAATGCGTTCGACCCTCTGCAGATCTTCTTCGGTGTCGACCCCGACCGTATCAAAGGGAGTTTCAGCCACATGAATCGGGATGCCATTTTCCAGGAAGCGCAGTTGCTCCAAGCGTTCAGAGCGCTCTAAAGAAGATTCAGGCAGTGCACAAAAGCGATCAAGGGCGCGTTTTCGATACGCATAGAAGCCCAGATGTTTGAAGTAGCGCGGGTTGGTCCCGTCACGGTCGTGCGGAATCGTCGCCCGGGAAAAGTATAGCGCCCGTCCGAAGAGATCGGTGGTGACCTTGACTGCGTTGGGGCTGCCAATGTCGTCGCCGGACGCACGGGTTTTCAAGGTCCCAACCTCAATGCCGGGATCATTCATCAGTTCCAGGAGCGCCGCTACGTGTTCCGGCCGAGTGAGCGGTTCATCACCTTGAACATTCAGGTAGACGTCCGCCTTCATCGATTCGGAGATTTCGCGCACCCGCTCAGTGCCGCTTCGGTGTGAGGGCGATGTCATTTGAGCATTCCAGCCATTTTGCCGGCACACTCGCAGGATCTCGTCTGAATCGGTGGCGATCACGGTGTGGCTCAGCAACGGGCAAGCCGCGGTCGCTTCGTATACCCGCCCAATCAATAGCTTTCCTGCGATCTCCCGCAGCATTTTGCGCGGAAGTCTGGTGGAAGCCAGACGTGCCGGAATGACGGCAATAGCCTTCATGGAACCTCTAGTGTCCAGTTTCTGGTTCCGAGTTGCAAGACGTGAGAGGATAGATGGTTGGCGAGGTAGCAGGTTTGACACTATTTCCCGCAGCCTCTTAGAATCGGAATATCGGATAGCGTTCTGTCCGTGCTCCCTTGAGGGACTAGTTGAGGCCAAATCCAGGCCTGACCCGATTGCCTCCCTCATCCAGTGTTGACACCGTGGCGGTGTAGCTCAGGTGGTTAGAGCGACGGTCTCATAATCCGTAGGTCGTAGGTTCGAGTCCTACCGCCGCCACCAAAACTACCTGGTTCGACTTCCCAAGGATAACTAACGACGAGTTCGACGTCTCCGATCCTTCCGCAAAACCGACGCCTCCCCCGTCCTTTCCAGAAATAGTCCTCACGATCGCCCCCTGTTATGTGCGCCACAGATTGTGACGTACCTCACAACCAACCCCTCATTTCATGGACTTGTGATTAAGTTTGTGCTATACCGCGCGCAGCGATTCTTTTCTGTGGGCTCTGACCGTTGGGCTCACTTTGCATGGGACAGGGGCGTTGACCATGAACTCATTTCACGTGAGCGGTTGTTCCTCCGTCCTCCACGCACTACCTTCCGACTATTTCAGTCATGAGCACAAGGAGCCCTGTCGTGAAGAATCTGATCCTTCTGTCGCTCGTCATTTTTACTGCATCGGCCTGCCTCTGGGCCCAGGAAACAACCGGGAGTCTGAACGGTACTATTTTTGACTCCCAAGGGGCTGCCCTTGCGAAAGCCAAGATAACTGTTACTAACCCCACTACTGGATTTGCTCAATCTGCCGTTTCGGGTGCGACTGGCGGCTATAGGATTCCATTCTTAGCCCCCGGAACTTACACCATGCGAGTGGAAGCTCAGGGATTCTCCACAGTGGAGCAGAAGAGCATTAATCTCATGCTCGGCCAGGAGCTCACAATCAATCAAACTCTGAAGCCCGGAGGTGCTAACGAAATTCTTGAGGTAACGTCCGAAGCGCCTCTCATCGAGACGACGAACTCCGAGGTCGTGGGCTCGGTAACACAAACCGAAGTTTCCACCTTGCCAATCCTGGACAGGAATTTTGCCGGGCTGGAGACATTGATTCCTGGTGTGCGTCAGGCCGAGGGGTTTGATCCCACTAAAAGTCGCGTCGGCAACATCAGCGTAAACGGCGGCGATGGCCGACAGGTCGATACCAACGTCGATGGCGGCGACAACAAGGACCTGGTTGTCGGTGGCCTGGTACAGAACTTCACCATGGAAGGCATCCAGGAGTTCAACGTGATTACCGACCACTACACCGCTGAAGCTGGACACTCCGTCGCGGCCGTGGTCAACGTGATCAGCAAGTCGGGCACGAACACGCTGCACGGATCTCTGTTCGGACTGTTTCAGAACAGCGCGCTCAACAAGAACGACTACTTCACTCTGAAGGGTTGCGCAGAAGCCACGCCAGTCATTCCGGATAGTCAATGTCCGAAGGCGCTGCTTCACCGTTATCACTACGGCGGATCAGTGGGCGGTCCCATTATCAAGGACAAGTTTTTCTTTTTCGGCGCATTTGAGCAGAAGCGCGAGCCCGGTTCGCTGACTGTCAATCCGGCGACAATTGGTGATTTAACAACCTTCGCGACCATGACCCAGAGTCTGCCGGGTGGCCCCTACGCATTCCCGGTCTCGACGCTGCCTTCGCCCTACATCGACGATCTTGCCACCGTGAAACTGGACTACAAGATCAACGAGAAGCAAAACATGTTTCTCCGCTATGGCCGCCAGAAGTGGACGGCGCCTAACGATCAATTGGGCGCCGTTTTCACTACGGATGGAACCCAGTCGAATGCTGACATCAACAATTTCCACGATCTGAGCATCGGCCACAACTGGACCGTTTCTCCCAACAAGGTGAATTCCCTCAACGTCCACTTTCAGGACATGGTCAACATCATTCCCGCCTCGCCACTCCACACCTTCACCTACCCGGTGGTTGGCGGCGGCACTGTGACCAACCCAAATATCGCCTTTGCTGACGGATCTAACGTGGGTATCAATGCCAACGTGCCCCAGGAAACCCTGATACGGAAGTATCAGTTCCGTGACGATTTCAACTGGATGCATGGGAAGCACGATTTCAAGTTCGGTGGAAATGAGATCTACTTCGCGAAGATGGGTGGATATTTCTACTCGCAACAGGGATATACGATATCGTTTTGGGATAATCCAGCCTGCATCGCCAGCAACACCTGCGCCGCAGGAGGCAGCGGTGGTTTGTACCCTGCTGGCTTGGAAACCCCCGGGGCGGTCAAGGAAATTCTCTTGAACGGCGGGAGTGGCTCCACCGCTCAACCCCCATGGCACTCTCTTGGGCTTTACTTCCAGGACGATTACAAGATCACTCCGCGCCTCACTCTTAATCTGGGCGCGAGGTGGGATGGCAACCTCAATTTCCTTCAGTCCCAATTGGGTAGCAGCTTAACCAATAGCAACAAAGGAATCTGGGACCTCCACCAGGTAATGATGAATCCTGCATTCCCATCCAGCGATCCCGGTGCGCAGCGGATCGCTCAAATTGTGGGCAATTCCAGCGACCTGCAGCGCCGGACCGCAGACATGAAGGAGTTCCAGCCGCGTTTAGGCTTTGCCTGGGACGTGACCGGAAACGGGAAACACCTGCTGCGTGGCGGCTACGGCATTTCTCGCGACCAGATCTTCCAGAACATTACTCTCTGGTCGATCCAACAATCTCAATCGACAATCTACCAGGCCGTCTTCGATGCGACGGGATCAGTTGCTCCGGGGCTCGGCTGCACTGATACAGGTACAGGCCCCGTCAGCACATGCACCTTTCGCTTTGGGATTGACCCGCTGCCAGCGCCCCCACCGCCGACCGTTGATCTGGCCTTCGGCGCCACTCCAAGGCTCACCAATCCCAAGATCACCGATCCGTGGTCGCAGCAGATGTCGATTGGCTACGCCTGGCAGGTTTCTCCTGACTATGCGTTTTCCGTGGACTATCATCACATCCTCGGCACTCACGAAGAGCGGGTGCTCAACATGAATCCCACGATTGGAACGGTTTGCGACCCCAACTTCGGCGGCAACCCTGCTGATCCAAGGTGCGTCAACGGAACTGGCACCCGACTGATGGATTACGTGTTCAGTGTTGACCCCGCGCCTTGCGTCGGAGATCCCGTCAATTGTCCTGGCGGAGTCGGTGGTCCCGGACGGTTTAACAAGATCTACGACTACAGCACCAATAACCGGTCCATGTACGACGGAATCAACATTCAGCTCCGGCGTCGCATGAGCCACCACTTCACCTTCCAGGCGAGCGACGTCATCTCCTGGTCGCGGTCTTGGGGCGGATTCCCGGTCGCGTCTTACGGCGGCAGCGGTTTGGCGATTACTCCAGAGCAGCAATTCGCGACCAACGAGTTCAACCGTACGAATTTCGACGAACGCAACCGCTTCGTTTTCAGCGGCGTTTTCCAATTGCCCTACGGAATCGGAGTAGCGCCGATCTTCCAGGCCGCATCTGCTCGGCCTTACAGCTTCCTGGCAGGCACTGACATCAACGGTGACGGCCGGCTGATCAATGATCGGGTTTGTGAAGGCAGCACTCTGTCAGCGCCCATTACCACCCCCGGGTGCACCATGATCAAGCCCAATACCCTGAGCGGCAAGGCATACATCCAGATGGACCTTCGCCTCGACAAGACATTCAAACTTGGCGAGCGAGCCAGCTTGGCTATCAATTGGGAGTTCTACAACTTGCTCAATCGCGCTAACTTCTGCAACAGCTACGAGGAGAGCGTTTCGGCAGGCATTCCGCCCAACGGCACCTTCAACACTCCGCAGTCGTATTGCAACGGACCTAGCAATGCGGCATTTGGTGGTATTTCCGGTTACAACGCGGCAGCGGTTAAGTCGCTCAGTAGCCAGTTCGGCTTCCGCCTCGAATTCTAAAGTTCCTGGAATTCGAACGTTTTGAGGGCGCTCTCGCGAGCGCCCTTTTATTGCTTTAACAGTCCGTACACCGTGATCCGCTTCACCGCGCCTACATAAACCTTGCCGTTTGCCACAGTTGGAACTGTGAACTTCACCGCTCCACCTGGATCGTCGCGCGAATCATTCTGACTGGTGTTGTACAGTTCGGTGCTGACGTTGGTCGCGTCGTAGGCGTGCAATATCGAAGATCCGCTGCCATAATTATCTGTCTGTAGCGCCCAGAGAATTCCATCCGAGCTCCCGTTAGCAGAAATCGAAGGCGTCGGCCCGGGAAAATTGAAATAGGTCGGCGAAGTGTACTCTGCGCTGGTCGATAGCAGTCCGGTCGAGGGATCAAAAGTGAACTGGCGCAGCGAATCGTAAACTCCGCCGAAGTACACGTTGTTATTCCACCATCCCGGAGTGGCCCACAGGCCGCCTACAGCATTCTCCAGATCTTGCACGATTTCATGGTTATTCTTGATGTTGTAGTGACCCATGTGATCGCGATTGATCAGGTAAATGTCCCCTGTTTTGCCGACCTGAATGAGCAGATGTTGGTGCGGCGCGCCCATACCTTGATCAGGCAACAACAGAACGCCGCCCGAGCCTACGTCGGCGTCCTCGCCCGACAAGGTCTCCTGGTTATAAGGCGTAAACCAGTCGGATAGGGGAAGGTGGTGGCCGACAAGCTGACCAAGCGCTACTACTGTGTCGCTGAAGTCGTCCCCACCTTTCTTGCCGTCGTAGGTGCCGTTGCCAGTGGCGAAGAAAATCCGTCCGGTATCGTCACTAGCCAATCCCGTACCACTCTGCCAAAGCCCTCCCAATCCACCGTTGGGCGTCGAAATCCAAACGCCGGTCTGTTGAAGTGTGGATGCATCGTATGACATCACCCAGCCGTGGTAAGGGCCGATATCACAATGGGAAGCCCATCCGATATAAATTGCGCCGTTCTGTAGCAATAAACCGGGCCGCTGTGCTTCTCTAAGTGGATCAAAAGAGACCCATCCGTTGTTGTTTCCGTCGCCGGTTCCTTTAACGCGCGCCTTAATTTCCACTGGCGATCCGGCCCGCTCCTGACCGGTGGTGATATCGAGAGCATGCAGTCGCTGGAAGAATTTGCCGTGCTCTTTTGTCTTGGCCACCACGTAAATCGTCCCCGCCACGGGATCGATCACAGGCGTGCTGGTGATGCCTATCTCGGGTACCAGGTCGCCGCAGCTAACGTCGCCGCTTGAAACGCTGGTAATGCCGTGTTTTGGGTCGATCAAGACCGCGCGCCACAGAGGCCCGGAGTTCAAGCCCTTCTTACTGTCCGCGTCGAACGCGTAAACGCTGTCGTGCTCAGTCGCTACGAACACGACGTTGTGGGTGCCCAAGCCGGGGATTGCCACATTCGGCATATAAAGCGGCTGGGCATAGATGTAGCCGTCCACAAAGTGCGAAAAGAGCTTCCCGAAGGTGTTTACGTTGACATTGTCGGGAGTAAGAACCGTTTCGCTCAAATTTTGTCCGTCGCGCGCGTTGTCATTTCGCGAAGTTGTAACGCTGACCTGGGCTTGCGCCCACGACAAGAAAAGGCTCAAGCCGAGAACTACGGTGGCAAGTGACTTCATATTTTCCCCAAAAAGCACCTTTGATTGGCCCGAGCTGGTGAATTGACGGTAAACAAAGCCAGCGGGCGTCGACACAGTCTTCTATCCCGAGTTGCCGGCTGTCAAGCATCGATTGTCGACAGAAGACTTTTTTCTCCACTCCTTCGAGCCTTTAAAACCCGCTCCCATCGCGAGATCTGTGTTGACATCCTCCCGGCAGAGGAAGACACTGGCTGCGCTTTTGGAGCGCAAGGTTGTCCGACCCACGACGTTCAGGCGTCCGAACGCCATCCCGAGGACAACAACCAAGCAATCATCAAGGAGAAATTATGAGGAGATTCGGCAGTCGTCTGCTTCTCTGTTGGGTCGGCGCATTCTCAGCCCTATGCCCGATCGCGATGCGTGCCCAGCAGTATATTTTCACCAACGATAATGTCTACAACGGGAACGGCAAGACACCGAACAGCGCGACCGCCCTTTCGGTCAGCAGCAAGGGCGTGGTCAAGGTAATCGCTACTTATCCGACGGGCGCCAGCAGTTCGGGTGGCGGCGACTTTGCGCAAACCCAGGTGGCCTCAGCTGACACCAGTTCAAGCAGTTGTTTGTTCGCATCCAACGGTGGAAACAGCACGATTGCGGCTTTCACCATCAATCCAACCAATGGACACCTGAAAGCGGTCCACGGTTCTCCCTTTTCTTACGGTGTTTCCGGCGACCAGCAGTACGGTATTGGATTGACTACCGGGAACGGCCAACTTCTGTTTGCTGCCAATACCGCCTATAGCAGCATCTCTGTGATCAAAATCAACCCCAATTGCTCTCTCAAAAAGATGAAAACCTATACCGTTTCCGGCACTCCGGACGGCATGAAAGTAACGCCGAACGGGAAATTTCTGGTGGCAGGTCTTCTGGGTTCCGTCGACTCATTCAAAATCAACTACGCGAAGGGAACCATGAAGGACCTTGGCGCCGTCACAGCGCAAGGAGCTGCCGCGGGTGTCGACATCAGTTGCGACAGCTCGACGGCTTACTTCGGCGATGCAGGCACGAATACACAAGTCGAAGTCTTCAGCATCAGTTCGACGGGGAAATTAACCGAAGTCAATAATTTCACCAACAGCAACGGACAGAATTCCAACAACGTCCTCCTCAGCGGGGATGAGAAGAAACTATACGTCACCAACACAATGTCCAATCAGATCACCACGCTGTCCGTCGGCAGTGGCGGCAGCCTGAAGTATCAAAGCTCTGTGAAGTTGAATGGCAGCGTCCTTTATACCTTGGGCATGGCCATGGGGAGCAACGGTAAGGATATTTTCGTCGCCGAGCAGAATAGTCCGGAGACCGTTGGTGTGGTTGTGCCCAAAACAAACGGAGTGAAGGAAATACCCGGCTCACCGTTCCCGGTTATCAATCAGGGCGAGGACCCGCCGAGTCTAGTCGCTGTACCTGGAAAGAGTTGCAAATAGCTGGAAATTGGAGGCGGGTCCGGTTTTCTTGAACCGACCCGCTTCCCACGTTGGGTCGATCTTACTTTCGCGCGGCCACCTTGGCCGGTTCCGGAGTCGCACTGGGCATCGTTGTGACTCGTGCTCCAGACGTCCCTGTGGCTGCCGGAGCCGCTGCAGCTCCTGCTGCCTGCGGCGTTGAAGGCGTCAATCCGAGGTGCTTACGCACTTCGGTATCAAGCTTGGCGTAGATGTCTTTATTATCTTTCAGGAACTGGCGCGCATTCTCGCGGCCTTGTCCGATGCGCTCGCCTTTGTAGCTGAACCACGCGCCCGACTTCTCCAGAAGGTTGTTGTTGACGGCGATATCTAACAAATCACCTTCCCGCGAAATGCCCTCGCCATACATAATGTCGAACTCCGCTTCGCGGAACGGCGCGGCAACTTTGTTCTTCACCACCTTGACCTTGGTTCGTGAGCCAGTGACTTGATCGCCGTCTTTGATAGCGGCAATGCGACGGATGTCGACGCGAACCGATGAATAGAACTTCAACGCGCGCCCGCCGGTCGTAGTCTCAGGATTGCCGAACATCACGCCGATCTTTTCGCGAATCTGGTTAATAAAGATGAGGCAAGTCCGCGACTTTGAGACCGTCCCCGTCAACTTACGCAGTGCCTGCGACATCAATCGCGCCTGCAATCCCATGTGGCTGTCGCCCATTTCGCCGTCGAGTTCAGCCTTGGGGACGAGGGCCGCAACCGAGTCGACGACCAGGACGTCGATCGCTCCCGAGCGCACCAGCGCTTCTGTAATCTCAAGAGCCTGCTCGCCGTAGTCCGGCTGTGACACCAGAAGATTGTCAACGTCCACGCCCAGTTTCTTGGCGTATCCGGGATCGAGCGCGTGCTCAGCGTCGACAAACGCAGCCATGCCGCCCATCTTCTGCGCTTCAGCGATCACTTGCAGGGTGATGGTGGTTTTGCCAGACGATTCCGGGCCAAACACTTCAACGACACGTCCGCGGGGAAATCCGCCGACGCCGAGGGCCGCATCGAAAGAGATGGCTCCTGTAGGGATCACAGCGATAGGGACAATCGCCTCCTTCGATCCCAAACGCATGATCGAACCTTTGCCAAACTGCTTTTCGATCTGCGCGAAGGCCAGATCAATTGCTTTTGCCCGCTCGTCGGCCATGAAAGCTCCTTGATGAAACGATAATTGCGGAAACTATGGCCGGATTATACACACACCCTTAAGCGAATAAAAGGCGAATTAGTGGAATAATATGTGCATAGCTCCCAATTTGGTTCCTATTGCGGAGTGAGTCGGCGGTGGAAACCGTACTCCGTGTCGAGCGGGAGTTCGTTCCGTCCAATCCCGCGTGCAGCTTGTAGCCAACCGTTCCCCCAGCCCAACATGACTCAGAGAATCCCCATCTTGAAAGTGCCGAAATAGACAGGCCAAGATCGTCTTCTGAGTGGTCTTTGGTTTGATAGTCAGCAAAGGACTGGGGCACTCTTTGGACTGGTCTGACCAGTTCTTCGAGCCCTATAATCAGTCTCAGAGATGTGAGTATGTCTTTTACCTTGCTGATTAATGGAGCCGAACACCAGGTTCAGGTTTCATCCGAAGAAAAGCTCCTGTTTGTCCTGCGCGATTACCTGAACATGACCGGAACGAAATACGGTTGTGGCGAGGGGCAGTGCGGAGCTTGTACGGTCCTGATTAACGGTCGTCCGGCCCGCTCTTGTCTTGCGCCGGTTAGTTCAGTCGTTGGCAAGAAAATTACGACGATCGAAGGTCTGGCGGAGGACGGAAAGCTCTCGGCGGTGCAGCAAGCGTTTCTGGACGCTGAAGCCTTCCAGTGCGCCTATTGCACCTCCGGAATGATCATGTCGGCCACGGGTTTGCTGACCGAGAATCCACATCCTACGGATGCCCAGGTGATTTCCGCGATGGACGGCAACGTCTGCCGCTGTGGCACATACCCTCGCCTCGTCGAGGCGATCCACCGGGCGGCGTCTGCCGCCAAAGGTTAAGGCAGAGCGAAGCATGAAGACCGATCAGGATCTCGACTTATTATTGGAAGAACAATCCCACGATTCCATTCCTCGGATTGGCTATGGTTTCGAGCTGCGGCGACGGGACTTTTTCAAAGTTCTTGGCGGAGGTTTGGTGATCTGCCTCGTTGCCGGTCCGCTCAGGGCACAGGAATCGGGGGCACGAACGAACGGAGAGGGTCTTCCCACCGACATTTCTGCGTGGTTGCATATCAATGAAGATGGCAGCGTTACCGTCTACACCGGCAAGGTTGAGATGGGGCAGAACGCTCGCACTTCATTGACTCAGCAAGTGGCTGAAGAACTGCGAACGCCGATGGATTCCATCCGCTTGGTGATGGGCGATACCGCGCTCACTCCGTATGATCGCGGAACGTTTGGCAGCCTGACCACTCCAACCATGGGGCCCCAACTCCGCAAAGTAGCGGCTGTCGCTCGCGGAGCTTTAATCGCTGCCGCCGCCCAGCGTTGGAACACTGACGCGGCCGGACTGGTCGCCGTGGACGGCAAGATCACCGACTCGCGCACCAAGAGATCGATTTCTTATGCAGAACTAACGAAAGGGCAGCAACTCGTTAAAGTCATCGGCAACGATGTCAGCCTGGAAGCTCCAGCGGACTGGCAGGTCGCGGGACAACCGGCGCCCAAGGTTGACGGGAAAGCCTTCGTTACTGGGGCTCACAAATACACGTCAGACATGACTGTGCCCGGGATGCTCTACGGAAAAGTGGTGCGTCCCACAGCACAGCGGGCCACGCTGACGTCATTCGACTCTGGGAACGCCGCGAGCATTCCCGGAGTAACGGTTGTGCACGACGGAAACTTCGCCGGAGTTACGGCGCCAGATCCGGAAACAGCCATGCGCGCTCTGAAGTCGGTGCGAGCACAGTGGAATGCGCCGCCGCAGACTTCGGAAGCTTCGTTATTCGACGACATACGTAAAGCGGCTACGGTCAAAGTCGAGACCCCCGGTGGCGATCCGCGCTACGTCCAAGGTTCGATTGAGACGGGATTCGCCTCCGCCGAAAAAACCCTCAGCCAGACCTACACGGTTCATTACATTGCGCATGTGCCGCTTGAGCCGCGGGCTGCGGTCGCGGAGTGGCAAGATGGCAAACTCACAGTCTGGACCGGAACGCAGCGCCCTTTTGCCGTGCGAGGGGAACTGGCGACGGCATTCCGCATTCCGCTAGAGAGCGTTCGCGTGCAGGTGCCGGATACGGGTTCAGCCTATGGTGGAAAGCATACTGGAGATGCTGCAATCGAAGCGGCTCGTTTGTCCAAGGCCTCGGGCAAGCCGGTAAAAGTCATGTGGACCCGTGAAGAAGAATTCAACTGGGCGTACTTCCGTCCAGCCGGGGCCATTGACGTCAAGAGCGGTGTCCGCAAAGATGGCACAATTACCGCCTGGCAGTTCGACAACTACAATTCCGGCCCGGCTGGACTTCGTGTCGCTTACAACATCCCGCACCAGCAAATCGAGTTTCATCCAACCGACCCGCCTCTAAGGCAGGGTTCTTATCGCGGGCTGGCGGCTCCGGCAAATCATTTCGCCCGTGAGGTTCATATCGACGAACTCGCCGCCCTGGTTGGGATGGAGCCGCTCGAGTTCCGTTTGAAAAATCTTACCGATCCGCGGGCTCGAGCCGTTCTAGAAGCCGCTTCCCGGAAATTTGACTGGGGGAAGCAAGAGAGTTCCGCCACACGCGGCTTCGGAATTGCGCTCGGGGCGGAAAAGGGAAGTTACGTTGCCACATGCGTTGAGCTGGCTATCGATCGTGGGGATGTACGCATCGTCCGTGTCGTGGAAGCATTCGAGTGCGGGGCCATCGTCAATCCTAATGGCCTACGGAATCAGATCTGCGGGGCGATCATGCAAGGCCTTGGCGGTGCGCTGTTCGAGGCTATCCATTTTGATAACGGACAGATCCTAAACCCACATCTCGCGGATTACCGCGTACCGCGCTTTAGCGATATGCCGGAGATCGAGATCGAAATGCTCGACCGTAAGGACATCGCACCTGCCGGAGCCGGTGAAACTCCGATTATGGCGGTCGCACCGGCCATCAGTAACGCGATCTTCGCTGCGACCGGCACTCGTTTGCGTTCGCTTCCACTCGCGCCCGACGGACTGCCACGGTCAACTAAGGCTGGGTAGTGCGAGTCGCCGATGTCGGCCTTTGAAAAGCCGCGATCGATGTGCATGCTGTCCCCGGGTCATTGCCTCGGAAAAACCCAACGCCTGCTCAATCGCCGTTCGGTTACACTAAATAGCCTTCATTCTTCACACTACACAGGAGAACTCTCATGCCCGAAGCCGCTCTGAGTGGCGCAGAATTCAAGAAACAGTTGCGCGCCGGAACCCCGAAAATGGGCCTCTTTTTGAATGCGCACAGCCCCACCGTTGCCGAGCAACTCGCCCACAGTGGGTACGATTGGTTGCTGGTCGACACCCAGCATGGACCTATGCATTACGAAAAACTTTCAGCCATGCTCAGCGGAATCGCCAATGGCGGGGCCAAATCGCTAGTGCGCGTTGGCGGATACAACGATCGCCCCGGCATCCAGCAGGCGCTTGACCTCGGGGCTGATGGCGTCCTGGTTCCTTACATCAACACCGCGGCTGAAGCCCGGGAGGCGATTAGCTGCACGAAGTATCCGACCGTCGGCACGCGCTCGGTTTACTTTCCACAGCGGAGCATGAACAAAGCTGGACTGCTCGGTTACGCTGGCAACTTTAACAACGAAGGCATTATTGCTTTACAAGTTGAGACTGCTTCTTGCATCGAGAATATCGCGGAGATCGCCGCGGTTCCCGGAGTGGACATTCTTTTCCTCGGCCAGAACGATCTATGCATGTCGATGGGTCTGTACAACAAATATGAGTTCCCGCACATGTACACCTCGCCGGAACTGGACGCTGCGACCAAGAAACTGATCGAACACGCTCGCAAGAACAACATCATTCTCGGGCTCTTCTTGTTTGGGACGGCCCGCGTTGGAGAGTTCCTCGAAAAGGGATTCACCTTTATCAGCATCGGCAACGATCTACACCATGTGCTAACCCAGTCTGGGGCTTATGTGAATGACATGGAAAAGATCGCCCAAGAAAAAGGCAAGGCCTGGAAGCGGCGTCCGACCGCTTTGTTTTAGGGGCAAACAAAGGTTTGAGTAGAGACGTAGCTCGGCTACGTCTCTACAGGGGATTGTTTTGGTCCGACGGTGGACAACACATCGATTTGCAACGGTTGTTTGAGATCGAAGTCTGCGCTCCCGATTTCAGATCTGCTGGGCAGCATCCCGACCGCGCGATTTTTTCCAGCTCGCTTTGCCTGATTCAGGCCTCGATCCGCCACGTTCAGGATTTCTCCATAGCCCACAGCTGATGGATTACTCGTGATCCAGGGAAATGTTGCCCAACCGATCGAGCATGTCTTATAAATCTTCACCGTGCCGTTTTTGAGAGAGTATGGCGAGTCTCCAACTGCAGAAAGTACCCGCCCGGCGAGAATTTCTGCCTCGCTTCGATCGGTATATCGCGAGACGATCAGGAATTCTTCTCCGCCCCACCGAATCAAGACGTCGGAGTGACGAATGGCGGAGCTGATGCGTTTGGACATCTCAACCAGCAGTTGATCTCCGGCATCGTGGCCAAACTGGTCATTGATTTCCTTGAAGTTGTCGGCGTCGATCAAGTAGAAGACGACGTCGCGGGTCCGCTTATCGAGCCCATCCGCGTGCGCGCGCAAGACTTGAGCAATATCGCTTTCTATGGTCGCCGAGAAGAAACGCCGGTTGCGTACACCGGTCAACGGGTCGGTCATAGAGACGTCTTCCAGAACGCGGTTGGTATGGGTTAGTTCTTGCCCCAGACGATATTGCTTCACAAAAACCAGGAACGCCATAAGCGCCATAGTTGCGATGCTGAACAGCACCCGAAAGCGAGCAACTTCCGGCGGAATATTGCTGTCCAGCAGAGACCAAACCGCCATGACCGGCAACGACAAGACGGCGATCATCGCCAGAGCTGCCATCCAACTGTCGTACTTCTCTTCTTGTAAGGCTTCGCGAGTCGGCGTCAGTCCGTACCCCAGCAAGGCCACCAAAACAAATGTCCCCACCGATGCGGTGTAGGGCACGTCGTACCAACTACCGTTGTAATACTGATGATTCTCAATGGCGCGGTTCAACACGTAGAAAGACGCCAGATCGAACAACTGAGCCGCGCAAAAAACTGCATACATCTTCTTCCAACCAGCGGTGCTCCAAAACCACAGTAGAGCTAGAACGGCGGTGAGCACCAAATTTTCGCCGGCGTAAAGCTGATCGAAGTTGCGGTTGTAAATCTCTTCGTTGGGCGAGACGTACTGCCAACAGGTCACGAAGAAGACGTAAAGATACATCCACCAGCACATAAGCAGCGCAAAATCCAGAATTCCCAGGCGCGCCGCGCGCTTCGATGGATAAAGGTTGGGTCGCAGTAACAGACCTGCCAGCATCGGGACACCGGCAAGGAAGAGCAAAGCGTCGCCTGAAAAAAGTGACGGTATTGATCGGCGCAGGATTATGTCGTAGAGGATCCAGCAACATTCATCGAGGAACCAGCAACCCCAGGCCGCCGCTTGCAACATCCAAAACAATCGGACGCGACCTTTGCTGGAAAAGCCGTTATCCAGAAATGCTGCCACAGCGCATAACATGACCAGACCGCAAAGGATATCGGTGAGAGCCATGCCCACAAAGCCACGGGGAACGAAGGCCGACACCGCCGTCTGCGCCGCCGTCATTGCGGCAGCTGTCCATAGCCATTTTTTGGATCGGTCCTGCAGGTTGAAATACGCCCCGCGGAATTCTATACGGTATTTGGCGTGTACGGCAGTGACCTGAGTACCTGACCCGTAACCAGGTAACTGGTCCATATCCAGAGCTTCGTCCACACCTCCGCCCACTCAGGCCGGGCTTTTTGTTAATCTTTATTGCCCGAGAATACTTATGTCATCCGAAGAATTGCAGGAACTCCAGGAACACGCTGAACATGCCAAGCACGACCCAAGTTTGGCTCCGGTGTCGCTGACCATGGCGATTTTGGCCGTCGCCGTGGCCGTAGTATCGCTGCTGGGGCATCGTTCCCACACGGAAGAAGTCTTGCTCCAGGCGAAGGCCGCCGACCAATGGGCGTATTACCAGGCCAAGAATATCCGTCAGCATACCGACAAAATTGTGACCGACTTTGCCGCCCTTTTGTCCGCTCAGGACGCCGAAGCACTGAGTAAGTTGCGCGAGAAGTATTCCTCGGAGGCCGATCGATATCAGGAAGAACAGAAGGAAATCCAGTCGGAGGCGCAAAAACTCGAACAGGAAGCTTCCCTCGAGACTCGGCGCGCCGATCGCTTTGACCTTTCGGAAGTGTTCCTGGAGATTGGGCTGGTGATTACTTCGATCACACTGTTATCAGGCCGCCGGGCCTTCTGGCATTTAGGCATTGTTCTGGGCGTAATTGGGGTGATCACTGCTGGAGGCGCGGCTTTAATAAGGTGATTCATAAGACGGACCACGCGGACGAGGCGAAGGTTTGCCGTGCGTTTCCTAACTTAGACGTTACTTGCCCGCCAACTCCTGCTTCACGGCCTCGCTCACTTCCTTGCCATCCACGCGGATGCCAGCACCGGAAAAGCGTGCCATAACGTTTTTCATGACTGTCCCCATGTCTTTCATGCCAGGAGAATTCATTTCGGCGATAACCGCCTTCACGCCGGCTACAATCTGATCGGAACTGGCAGCCTTCGGCATGTAGGCTTCGATCAACACAATCTCCGCGGCCTCTTTGTCAGCCATCTCCTGCCGCCCGCCTTTGGTGAACTGCTCGACGGACTCCTTGCGCTGCTTGATCAGAGTGCTGAGCACTTGTTGGGACTCTTTGTCATCGAGCGGCGCCATCTTGTCGATCTCGCGGTTCTTCAGGGCGGTTTTAACCATGCGCAGGGTGGACAGGCGCTGCTCGTTGCGGGCCTTCATTGCGTCCACGATATCTTTCTGAATTTGCTCGATCAGGCTCATGCAGGGAATTATAGACGCGGACGGCGGGCCGGTGTATTTCCCGTGGCCATAGCGAGCTTGCCTGCATGGCCGAGCTCCCAGCGGCTCAGCCAGAGTTCCCTGTAAACTAACCAGACTGCCTGCGAACAGGAAAACCGTTGATGCTGAGGAAGAGCCGTCTGTTTACCCCCGGGCCGACACTGTTATTGCCGGCTGCCCAGAACGCTATTGCGTCCTACGTTATGCACCATCGCACGGCCGATTTTCGCGCGCTGCTGTCCCGCGTGTTGGCCGAGACGAAGGAGTTTATTGGAACCGAGAACGATGTTCTGGTGCTCACATGCTCAGGGACGGGAGTTATGGAAGGCGCTGTCTCAAACCTGACTTCTCCGGGCGATAAGGTTCTGGTGCTATCCGCTGGAAATTTCGGTGAGCGCTGGCGCGATCTGACAAAGGCCTTTGGCTGCGCAGTGGAGTTGGTGACCGCACCGTATGGACAGACATTCTCTCTTGACGACATTCGGGGCAAACTGACCTCCGATATTCGCGCGGTCTATATGCAGGCTACTGAGAGTTCGACTGGAGTTCGGCACGACGTCGAAGCGATCGCGAAGTTGGTACATTCTCAAGGTAATGCTCCCCTGGTTGTGGACGCCATCACCGGCTTAGGTACCACGCATTTCAGCGTGGACGACTGGGGAATTGACATAATAATCGGAGGCTCGCAGAAAGCGCTCATGATTCCGCCAGGCCTGGCATATTGTGCCGTGAGCGAACGGGCTTGGAAGCAGATGGAACAAGCGAAATCTCCGCGCTACTATTTCGACTTTCGCAAAGAACGCAAAGCTGCATCCAAAGGAGAGACCGCGTATACTCCCGCGACGGCGATGTTCGCCGGGCTTGCAGCTACATTAGACTTTGTGCGCCAGATGGGAAACGGCAATCTCGCCGTCGGGCGCAAGAAACTTGTGGACAACGCAGAATTGATGGCAGCCATGATGCGAGCTGGCGCCGAAGCCATTGGATTGAAGCTGTTCGCATCGTCTCCGGCTGCAGCCCTGACCGCGATCGAGGCGCCCCAAGGTGTTGACTCGGGCACCATAGTGAAAGAGTTTCGCGAATCATTTGGCGCGGTCGTAGCCAACGGCCAGGGAGAGATGAAAGGCAAACTGTTTCGCATAGCGCATCTAGGCTATTACGACTATCTCGATACGCTGGGAATTCTGTGCGCCCTGGAGCAGGTTCTTGCCAGGACAACCGGCAAATCGGTTGAGTTCGGATCGGCAGTAAGGGCGGCGCAGAATGTGTACGCTAGCGCCGCCACTTCAATTGAACGGAACGTTGCAAGGCCACATTCGTAAAGGGGAGGAAATATGCAACTAATAAAGCCGGAACGTTTCGCGCTGGTTGTAATGCTCGCAGGAGCCAGTGTTTGTCACGCAGATTTCAAGTACACGCAATCCAGCAAGGTAACTGGCGGCACTATTGTCGCCATGACCAAAACGCTGGGGGTTTTCAGCAAGAATGCGCGGCAGATCACGGAGCCTCAACTGTCAACCATCATGGTCAAAGGGAACCGCATGCGTTCGGAACATTCAAACGGACAAATCGAAATTATCGATCTCGATGGAAAGCGGTTTATCAATATTGACTCAACTAAGAAAACGTATTCGACCATGACATTCGACGAGTTCAAGGCGGCGATGCAAAAGGCTCAGGAACGAGCTAAGGAAGAGCAGGCTAAAGCTACCGCTCAGAATCCACAAGCCGCCAACGTAAAGATCACGCCCAAGTTTTCGGCCCAGGAGACAGGAGCCAGCAAAACCATCCTGAGCCTGCCCACGAAGGAAATGAAGTGGCGGATGGATATGGAGATTCAATCGACTGATCCTAAAGCCCAGCAGCAAGCGCAAAGCGCGAGCATAACTATGAATTCCGATGCTTGGATCGCGCCCTCCGTGCCGGGATACGATGAGATGCAGACGTTTTATGTCCGAATGGCCAAAGAACTCAACTGGCTTCCCAGCACGATGGGCGGGATGGCCGGGATCAATCCGCAGATTGGGCCGGCAATGCAGGAGTTTCAGAAGAATGCTGCGACGGTGAAGGGCATGCCATTGCTGCAAAATGTAAGTATGGGTATGGCCGGAACGGGAGTGCAGCCGAATCAGGCAGCCAATGCATCCCCCACAAACCCGCCGGCTCAGCAACCGCCGCCCACAGACCAAACAACGTCTGTGCCGACTAACACCAAGGATGCGATCTATAAAGGCCTCGGCGGAATGTTTGGCGGTTTCGGAAAAAAGAAGAAGGCGGATCCGGCACCGGGGTGCGCTCCAGCGGCAGATGCCTGCGATGCCACGCCTGCAGCCCAAACATCGACTCCGGGTTCCCTGATGGACATGGAAATCCAGGTGACGAGTTACGCCAGCACTGCGCTGGATGGATCGCTTTTCGAGATTCCTTCCGGCTATACACAAGTACCGAAGGACCCAAACCAGGCATTCGGCTCACGATAAAAGGCGACTATTAGTTCGCGCCGTCGGGGTGGGCTTTGAACAACCCACCCCTGCCGGTGGCGAATGAAAATTGGCAAACCAGTATTCGACGGGAAATCTGCATCGTATTTACGAGAGGGGTACTTGATGGCGAGGAAAGTGTGGATGGTTGCCGCAATGATGATGCTGTTTGTGGCGGTGGCGTTTGGGCAAGACGGACGGTTTGACGTAAGCATCAATCTCGCGGCGACTTTTACCAAATCATCGACTGGAAACGGAATCACTCAGAGCGCTACCGCGGGCGCAAACCCGTTCGCAACTTTTCGATACAAACTGGCGCCGAAGCATTCGTTGGTCTTCAACTACGGACGAGGCCGCGATTCCCAAACATATCGATCCGCCTTCGATTTCAACGAAGTGACGCACATTACAGAGTATTCGGGAGCTTACGTTTTTAGCCCATTTCAAAAAGGACGGTTTCAACCCTTCGCGCTTGTGGGCGCCGGTATTTTAAAATTCAATCCGCGGAGTACGTGGGTCGTGTTGCCGGACTATCCTGGGAATATCCCGGACCGGGTTCAGACAGCGGTTGGCGCGACCAACCAAATCAAGCCAGCCTTCTTGTATGGCGTAGGAGTCGACTACACTCTTCCGCGCGTCTCACACTTTGCGCTGCGTCTTCAATACAGGGGATTCTTGTACAACAATCCCGACTTCAATGTGAATAGCTCGTCGAGTAGCGTGAGTTTTTTTACTGGTACGAAGGGGCACATAGCAGAGCCGTCGATCGGGCTGGTATTCCGCTTCTAAAGAGAAAAGCAGAGGCGGGTTCCCGCCTCGCAGTCTTGAAAGCCAAAACAGTTGAGATAGGCTCGTTTAGGTGCTCAGTTCGGCCTTGCGCAGTTTGCGGCTCTCGGCAAGCAGCGCCATGGAATGCATTAGATTCTGTAGTGTGACGATCCCGACCAGGCGTTCTTCCTCTACCACCGGGATGATGCTCAAGTTTCGGGCGGTAAGCTTGCGAAATGCCGATGCCAGCGATTCCTTCTTCTGAGCGACCTCGAAGATGCGATTCATCGCCGACTGAATGTAGCCATTGCCTTCGGCACGCAAAGCCTGCAATATTTTCTGCTTAGAAATCACACCGACCATGTCGCTGCCACGAATTACAGGGAAGTCATCCTGCAGCGAATGAACGGCCTTTTCCAAGGCATCCTCGAGTGTGTCCGCCGGGGAGAGCGTGGCAAAATCAGTCAGCATAATATCCTCCAGCAAGACTGATTCGAGGACCGACTGAAATACCGCGGAGCGTTCTTCCAATTGCGCTCCGATAAACAAGAACACCCCGACCATGGTCAGCCACAAATTGCCAAACATTCCGAGCAACATGAACAAGGTGGCGAAGGCTTGGCCAATAGAAACGGCGCGTCGCGTAGCGCGGATGGGGTCCATGCGGCGGCTGAACAATGCACGCAGGACTCGGCCCCCATCCATGGGATAGGCCGGAAGGAGGTTGAAGGCGCCCAGCCAGATATTCGCCCACAGAAAGCTGCGCGAGAGGCTGCTCGAGTGGATAAATGGCGTCCAAAGGGGCGCGTTGGGCGTGACTGCCAGCAAAATTCCCGCCGCTACAAAAGCGATCAGAAAGTTGACCAGAGGACCTGCAACGGCGATGCGTATGTCGCGTTTCCATGTGAGCATCCCCGGCTCGATACGCTGCTGGGTCTCGTCAAAAAGAGTTACTCCCCCGATCGGTAGCAAGATGATGGCCTTGGCAGGCAATCCAGAATGAAGTCCGACGACAGCGTGCCCGAGTTCGTGGAGCACTACGGACCCGAAGATGATCCCAACCAAAGCAAGCTCTCGGCCAACGTTCATGGAATTGTGCGTCGCCGATTCGCTGAACACCACGAAGCCGACCAAAAAGAGAAAGGTCAGATGAATTCGGATTTCGACGCCGAAAAGCTTGCCGGCCGGGATGGACCAATTTCGCATGTTGAAGGCTACACCCACTCTCAGCTTCGTTAATTCTATATAGTTTTAGACGCCGCCGCAGGGCCACAAGTTGCGGAAGAGTAATCGAAAGTACTTCGAAGAGCTCAATAACCATGCGAGTGATAGCAGGAAAGTACCGGAGCCGGCCTCTGCGTTCCTTACCAGGGTTGGACATACGTCCGACGCTCGACCGGCTGCGCGAAACCCTGTTCAATATCCTGACCCCTGGTGATCCGGAAGCACTGGCAGGAACGGTCTGGATTGATCTTTATGCGGGGACCGGCGCGGTTGGAATAGAAGCCCTAAGCCGTGGCGCGAGCAAGGTTTATTTCGTGGAGTCTGCTATGGCTGCCAGTGATCTGATCCGAAAAAATCTGCAATCACTGGGAATCGAAGGCGGCTTCGAAATTCTTCGGCTGGATGCCGCGCGTGCGCTCAAGAGCCTTGATGCCCGTGGCACACGAGCGAATCACGTGTTTCTAGACCCTCCGTACGACCTGGCCGCGGCATACCGGGAGACATTAGCGAGCCTCGCCAGTTCCAGCCTTGTGAGCGCCGAAACTATTGTGATTGCTGAACATCAAAGAAAGTTCGACCCTGGGGAAGCGCTTCCGTTAAGCCGGTTTAGGAAGCTGCAACAAGGGGACTCGGCGCTAAGCTTTTACCGGTTGTCCGAATGACGGAAAATCTTTCCTATCACGAAGGCGAACTTGCGGTACAGAAACGGGCGGGCGTCGGTTCCGCAGGTTTGAAGGCGAGCGACATGTACCGCGCCGCAATGCCAGCCGGTGTGCAGCAGTTTCTTTCGAAGCAACAAATCGCTGTCCTATCCACTTTAGATAAGGACGGTCGAGTTTGGGCCTCCCTGCGTACGGGTCCGCCCGGTTTCTTGCGCGCCGAGGATGAGCGCACGGTTGAAATTGGGGGAACGTCGCATCCGCAGGATCCTCTGCTTGAAAACCTTGCCGTTTCCAGTATCGCCGGAATGCTCGTCATTCAGATGGCGGCTCGGCATCGCATGCGTCTGAACGGCATCGCCCAGAGACAGCCCGGCGGTCGTATCCTTCTTTCGATCAATCAAGTCTACGGAAATTGCCCACAATATATTCAGGCCTGGAACATTGTGGGAAAGCGGCCGGGGGTCAGCGCTCCCGCCAGGTTTGCTCGCGAACTAGATGAGAAAATGCAAGCCTTGATTGGCGACGCAGATACTGTGTTTGTCGCCACGGCACACCCAAAATCAGGAGCAGACGCGTCGCATCGTGGGGGAAAGCCGGGTTTCGTTCAGGTTGAGAACGCGACCCGGTTGTTACTGCCCGACTACGCCGGCAACAACATGTTCAATTCTCTGGGAAATATCGAATCCTATGGGCACGCTGGGCTGCTCTTTCCAGATTTCAAATCGGGAGGCGTGCTTCAGTTGTCAGGTGCGGCGCGAATCTTATGGGATGATGCATGTGTCGGACAATTCAAAGGAGCACAGCGACTGATCGAATTTGAGGTGGAACGAGTGATTGAACTACCGAACGCAATACTCTTGCGTTTCGAATTCGGCGATTATTCGCCGTGGCTTCCCTGAACCAGGAGAAGCCTACATCAGAATTTCGTTTGTGCGCTGCACGATCGGGTGCTGCATCTCCTGGAGGTCGTTCTTCACCCGATTCAAGCCGTAGACACACTGTTCGAAATGACTGGATAAGCTGGCGAAGAGCGGTGCCACCTTGGTGTATTCGAAGTGTTCGAATTTGGAGACGATGTAGTAGCTTTCCTTGCCGGCCCTGATCCAATCGATGAAATTTTCGACGCGCTGCTTGCGCAGGCGGAAATGGTTGATGCTTTCGGGAAACATGCCAGCGAAGAATAGGGTGTAGTCGCCAATATGCTTGCGTACCTGCCGCTCATGATCAAAGGAGGGCGCAGGGCCGAACACCGGGTCGGATTCCAGCAGCATCTCCCCTACATCCGTAAGCGGCTGGCCTGCGGCGTTCCGGACTTTGAACAGCTGCTCGGCTTCGCAGAATTCGGTCAGCAGATGGGCCACATAGTTGACGATTTGTGGATCACGCAGGCCGATCTCCTCGGCGTATCGTCGCCCTACGATATCAATAAAAAACTTTTCCAGCGGATGCGATTCCGGAATCATTTGCTTGAGGCCCTCAAACTCCGCCACTGTCGCGGAGTTCCGTACACGCTGCGCGAGTATTGTCCGATTTTGCCATCTACGCAAGTGACTTTTGTAAGTCCGTGCATGTTGTTCCTGCTACTCACTTAGAACACGGAAGTCCGGCAAAGGTTTGATATGCATATCTGTTGGCAAACCGGCCGCTTGGCTGCCAATCGGTCTCAGCCTCCAGATAGAATGATCGGCATGGAGGCTAAGGGCATCATGGAACGAAAGAACATCTCAAGCGGCGCTCCGTGGGAACAGATTGTCGGCTACTCGCGCGCCGTCAAAGTGGGGAACGTGGTTCACGTCGCGGGGACTACTGCTACGGGCGCGGGTGGGAAAATCGTTGGTGTCGGGGATCCGTATGCCCAGGCGGTTCAGACGCTCAAAAATATCGAGTCTGCCCTGGAGAAGGCGGGGGCCAGTATGAAAGATGTCGTCCGCACTCGCACGTTTGTGGTCAACATTAGCGAGAACTGGGAGAAGATTGGAAGAGCACACGGGGAAATTTTTCGGGATATTCGTCCAGCTGCAACCATGGTTGGTGTCACCGCTCTCGTGTCACCCGACATGCTGGTTGAGATTGAGGCGGACGTAATTATTGAAGGATAGCCAGTCCCAAGTCCCGTAAGACTTTGGCTGACAAATGACTGGCTATCCTCCGGCGATCGCCCCAATCACGATGAACGGTTCCTTCCCGGACGCGACCGCTTCGGGTAGCGGGGCGTCTGGTGATTCGTGGGACAAATCTTCCTCGCAGGCGAAGAAACGCAAGAAAGCTCGCCTCTGCGACGTGACATGGTCGCGAATCGCTCCGCGCAGCATCGGGTAGCGCGCTTCCAGAGCGTCGAGCACCGAGCGCTGCGTGACCGGACCGGTCATCTCAAGTTCCACGTCACCGGTGACATGTGCCAGCGTTCGCAGATGGGGAGGAATGACGACTCGAATCACGGTAGCGTTTGTACCTCTACCGAAAGCACGGCCGGTAAATCCCGCACAATGGGATTCCAGCTGTCTCCAGCATCGGCCGATGCATACACCTGGCCGCCAGTCGTCCCAAAATACACTCCGCACTTATCCAGCGAGTCGATTGCCATGGCGTCGCGCAACACGTTCACATAGCAGTTATTTTGCGGCAAACCCTTGGTGAGTGCCTCCCACTCGTTCCCACCGGCGCGACTGCGGTAGACGCGCAGCTTGCCATCGGGGGGAAAGTGTTCCCCGTCGCTCTTGATTGGAACAACGTAGATCGTCTCAGGTTCGTGGGCGTGAACATCAATCACGAATCCGAAATCCGTGGGCAGGTTGCCACTGACCTCCTTCCAATTGTCGCCAGCATCGTCTGACCGCATGACGTCCCAATGCTTCTGCATGAAGAGCACCCCCGGACGCTCCGGATGCATGGCGACATGGTGAACGCAATGGCCGACCTCGGCATTTGGATCGGGGATGTACTGAGAGCGTAGTCCACGATTGATCGGTTTCCACGTTTTCCCGCCGTCGTCGGTCCTGAATGCGCCGGCAGCCGAGATGGCGATAAAGATTCGGTCCGGATTGCTGGGGTCGAGAATGATGGTATGCAGGCACATTCCCCCGGCTCCTGGCTGCCATTTGGGACCGGTGCCATGGCCACGAAGGCCGGAGAGTTCTTTCCAATTCTCGCCGCCGTCGGTAGAGCGGAAGATCGCGGCGTCTTCTACGCCCGCATAAACCGTATCCGGATCCGTGAGCGATGGCTCCAGATGCCAAACCCGTTTGAACTCCCACGGATGCTGCGTGCCGTCGTACCACTGATGCGTGGTCAGAGCTTTGCCGGTTTCCGGTGTCGCATCATAGACAAACTTGTTACTCGCGGCCTTGGGAGGTCCCGGTGCAACCGGCTCACCAGGCGGAGTTCCAGGTTGATGCCAGTTTTTTCCGCCATCGTCGGAACGCTGAATGATCTGTCCGAACCAACCGCTGGTTTGGGAGGCGTAAATGCGATTCGGATCAAGACGAGAACCCTTGAGGTGATACATTTCCCAGCCCGCAAAATGCGGCCCACTAACGTCCCATTTTTCGCGCTTGCCATCCGACTCCAGGATGAATGCGCCTTTGCGTGTACCCACCAGCACGCGAACTTTACTCATGCTTCAGCTCCTTAGTCTGCGGATTTGATGGTGTTCCCCACTCTTCGCCACCGCGAGGTGGGGAACCCCTGCCTACCGAATCATTCCCTAGGCCGCTTTTGCCATCTGGGTCTGGATCTGTTTCATAAACTCACGCATCGCCGTGATATGTCCTGGTGAGCGGCTTTCGATCCAGGCCTCATACTTCTTGGCAGCTTTTTCCACTTCCGCCATATACAGTTTATAAACAAATTTTTCGCGTGCCTGTGGAACAATCGCCTTGGAACGCTCCCAGATTCCATAGAACTCACCACTGGTCTGAAAGAATAGATCTTCATGAAGAAGACCGGCATTGAGCAAAGCGCATGCCTGCTCCCAGTAGCCTAGAACCATGCCCACAAACGCACCCCCTTCTGTTCCCGGGGCGGCGATGCGCATGGCATCGTCCACAGTCTCTACTAGGTAGTTCTTGAAAAACCAGTCACGAGCCTCGCGCAGCCGTGTCTCACGGCGCATATCGTATATTTGTAGTTGCAGTTGAGCCTGTTCGAATGTTGGCTTGTTTTCCATTGTTTTCTCCTTGGTAGTAATCACGTTTGAATTCAGTTGTGGCTGATCACTAAGAATGATTTGACTGTCGGTTTGCATGAAACTTCCTCTCAACTTCTCTAATATTTCGACGGCGTCGAGCGAGTATCCCTGTTCCCCTGGTCGGCGCTCCCTAGAGTGCGTCATTATTTATTCTTGTTCGTAAGCTAGCTTCAGCTTGGCTACATCGATCTTTCTCATCTGAAGCATTGCTTTCATCACGTTGCTCGATTTGCGGGCGTCTTTGTCCTGAAGCATCTTGCCCAAAGCCGACGGTATGATTTGCCAGGACAGTCCGAATTTGTCTTTTAGCCAACCACACTGACTCTCAGTTCCGCCTTGCAGGAGCTTGGTCCAAAGCTCATCGACTTCCTGCTGCGTTTCACAATTCACGAAGAACGAAATTGCTTCGTTAAACTTGAAGTATGGCCCTCCGTTTAGGGCGATGAAAGGCTGCCCGTCTAGTTCGAATTCAGCCGACATGACGCTTCCCTTAGGCCCAGGTCCGCCTTCCCCGTACCGACGTATCGTTCCAATTTTCGAATTCTTGAAAATAGAGACATAGAAATTCATTGCTTCCTCGGCCTGCGTGTCGAACCACAAAAATGGAATGATCTTCTGCATTTCCTCCGCTCCTTAACCATCGATTGTTGTGAATCTCAAGAGGCGAGGCTTCACGTCTCTGATCGGGTGGCCTTCCGTCGAATAGCAACAGGGTGCCTGTTAAGCGGCTTTCTCGCAGTTGATCATCCATGGAGTGCCGAAGCGATCGATGAACATTCCGAAGCGCAGCGCCCAAAACGTCTCCTGGAGAGGCATCTGTACACTTCCGCCATCGGACAAGGCCTGAAAAACCCGCTCGGCCTCTTTGGGCTGCTTGATGCTGAGGCTGACACTAAAACCTTGCGGTTTCTTGTAGTGATCCGGCGGGGCATCTCCTCCCATCAAAACCTGTCCATCGAATGACAAGCGAGCGTGCATGATCTTTTTCAGCCACTGGGGAGGCACGTCCTTGGCAATGGGCGAACCTTCATGGGGCATCATGGCTTCTATTTTTCCGTTTAAGCACTTTTCGTAAAATTTGAAGGCTTCTTCACAATTGCCGTCAAAAGCGAGGTATGGGTTCATTTGCACGCTGTTTCTCCTGAGTTGATTGCGCCCTGAGTGATTTCAAGACTCATCGGTTGTCAATGATTGATCGAATGGGCGCCACCGAAATCGACAACGCCCGCGTTTTTATTTTTTGCCGGCGAGTTCCTTCATGAGTTGCCGTTCCCGCTCTATGGCCGCACAGGGAGCAAAGTCGTCCAACTCAAACACTTGGCGAATTTCGATCTCAGACTCGCCTTGGTGAGGATTGGGGCATCGCTTAACCCATTCGATGGCTTCTTCTTTCGACTTGACCTGCCACAGCCAATACCCCGCGATCAGTTCCTTGGTCTCCGCAAATGGTCCGTCAATTACGGTTCGGTTGCTGCCCGAGAACTTAACCCGAGCGCCCTTCGAACTGGCCTGAAGTCCCTCGCCCGCCAGCAAAATGCCGGCTTTAGCCAGTTCTTCGTTAAATTTGCCCATTTCCGTCAGAAGTTTTTCGTCCGGCATTTTGCCGGCTTCCGAGTCCTTGCTGGCTTTTACTATCACCATGAAGCGCATTACGTGTCTCCTATATTTGATTGCAGATTTCGGACTGCCTTTGATCGTGTTTAACTGCCCTCGCACTGGTAAGTCGAACCGGCTGGGGTGAAGTCGACATTTGGGAAATAAAGATTTATTTCGTTGGCAGACCGGGAACTTCCACTACCGGACGAATTTCCACTGTTCCCCATTTTCCGGCGGGGATACGCCCCGCAATACCGATCGCCTCATCGAGATCCTTCGCATCGATGAGGAAGAATCCGCCAAGTTGTTCTCGCGTTTCTGCAAAAGGCCCGTCGGTGACGAGGCGCTTGCTGTCACGAACCCTTACGCTCGTAGCTGTCGATGTCGGGTGTAAGGGTGCAGCCAACAAATATTGGTTGTTTGTGTTGAGGTGCTGCGCGAATTGAGCCGATTCCTGGTAACACTGTTCCCGCTCAGCTGTGTTCAGACCATTCTCATCCAGATAAATCAGCAGCATATATTTCATATTCTTGCCCCCAATGGTTAGTCGAACGGCAAACGCGGCAATCGACAGCTCGATCAAAGAAAGTTTACTGTACCGCTCGCGATCGGCCGCCTCCCAGAGGGATCTCAAGATGATGAACTGCTTGTGAGTTCCATAATCATGGCTCCTCCTGCAAGAGAAATTAGACGTCGGCGCGCGAGAAGGTTACTCGGACTGTAAGAAAGAAAAAATAGAAAGGACATTTTTCAAATCGATCGCCAGATCGACACTGTCTTGAGGAAGTAATTACAATCGGACGAATGCCTTCCGATGCTGCCAATGCAGTCGACGCGGTGTATCGCTCCGATTGGGGTCGAATTGTCGCCACGCTAATCGGGCTGGTCGGCGATTTCGATCTCGCGGAAGAGGTTGCGCAAGAGGCTTTCGCGGTAGCTGTGGAGCAATGGCACAACGCGGGAATTCCAGAGTTTCCGCGTGCCTGGATCGTCCAGACTGCCAGGCACAAAGCAATTGATCGCATTCGGCGTCAGGCTCGTTTCGCAGAAAAGCTTGAATCTTACGCGAACGAACTGGGACCCGACTTCGTGGAACCGAATTACGACACGAATGAAATTCCCGACGATCGCCTTCGCCTGATTTTTACTTGTTGCCATCCAGCTCTCGCTCAAGAAGCCCAAGTGGCACTGACTCTGCGCACGCTGTGTGGTTTACAGACAGATGAAATCGCTCGGGCATTCCTCGTTCCTTCAACAACAATGGCCCAACGCCTGGTGCGCGCCAAACATAAGATTCGCGATGCCGGTATTCCATACATGGTGCCGCAAACTGCCGACATGGCTCCTAGGCTCGAAGCTGTGTTGACGGTCATCTATTTGGTCTTCAACGAGGGATATACGGCGACGCGAGGTGCGCCACTCGTGCGGACCGATCTTTGTTCCGAAGCGATTCGGCTTGGGCGACTGATCAGACAGTTGCTCGAGCCGACGCCTCCCGCCGAGGCGACAGGCCTTCTTGCGTTGATGCTGCTTCACGACGCACGTCGTGAAGCCCGCCTCGATGAAGCAGGGAACTTGGTGATTCTTGAGGAACAGGATCGCAGCCGATGGAACCGAACTCAGATCGCGGAAGCCCTTCCGCTGGTCGAAGAGGCATTGAGGGGCGGACCCGCTCCGTACGGAGTCCAAGCCGCAATCGCCGCCCAGCATTGTCAGTCCGAACGCGCCCAGGACACAGATTGGCCTCAGATCGTACGCCTCTACAGCCTTCTAGAGATGTTGCAGCCTTCACCTGTCGTGTCACTGAATCGGGCGGTGGCGGTCGCCATGGCGGACGGGCCTGAGACCGCGCTGGCGATCATCGACAGGCTCGTAGCGTCCGAGGAACTCGATAGCTACTATCTTTTGCATGCCGCTCGGGCCGACATGCTTCGCCGACTCGGTTCTTCAGAGGAAGCCAGTAAGAGTTATTTGCGGGCGCTCGAACTAGTCACCAACGATAGTGAACGTCGATTTCTGGAACGCCGGTTGCACGAGGTGCAGGTGGCGGCTAAGTGATTGCGACTAGCCTGATACTCGTATTTAAGAATAGTCTCGCTTATTTAGCTGTGGTCCGGTCCGGTTGAAAGACCGCATCCACAACGGAGAAAATCTCTTCCATGGCTCCGTCGATGTCCATCGTGAGTCTTGCCAGGTCCATGTGTGCTAACGCGGGATAGTGTTCCACCAAGGTTGCCCAGGCCGTTTCCCCAGTCAAATCCACTCCCATGGCCTCGTAGTATCCATATCCCAAGTTGCGAAGTCTGCAAAGTAAATCACTGAGATGCACTAATGACACCAGAGAACGAGCAGTTGGAGCCGCGGAAACGTCGTGATGATGCTCGATCACTTCGATGACATCTTCGGAAAAGTGCCAGTGTTCGGCCAGGATTTTCCCGCTCTGGCAATGAGTGAATCCCAGATTTTGTTCTTCACTTCGGTGCAGAGGTATGTGCCGTTCCCGGGCTAGCTGCATACATCTGCGGTAGTCCTCGGGCCAGGCCACCGTGTTGACTAACACACCTAGATCGTGCAGCAGGCCGCCGAGGTAAGCCTTCTCCGGATCGGGATATCCAATCATTTTTGCCATTTTACTGCTCACCAGGGCGCAACCCAGGGAGTGTCGCCAGAAAATGACAGCATCAAAAGCCCACTTCTGAGACGGTACGATGCCGCTCAAGCAGCAGCCCAGCAGGATAGCTTGCACTCTCTGCAGACCGAGTGCCAAAACCGCGCTGCGCACCGTCTCCGAGCTCCGGCGTCCAAACAGCGGCGAGTTTGCCATGCGCAGACAGTGCGCGGCTATAGTTCCGTCGTATGAAACCAGTTCGACTACCTTCTCGACGTCTACCTCGTCGGGAGACAGCTTGAGCATGGACGTCAGCGGCTGAACGATCGCTGGTATAGTCGGCATCGCTTCCAAGGCTGCGACGATTGGCCGGATTTCCTCGAGTCTGTGTCGTATCATGGCTTGCCTCCACCGGTGTACCCAACAGGGGGCTTCCAATACCCGATGGCTCCCGGAAAATGCACCAGCCGAAATCTATCATCCACCTGGTACAGAGATTCTGCGTGCCCCATAAAAAGATATCCGCCGGGGAGCAGGTTGGAATGGAAATGCTGCATTACCTTGCGCTTCGACGCCAGATCAAAATAAATAAGAACATTGCAGCAAAAGATGATGTCCATGCCCTTTAGGAACGTCATCTTGCTGTCGTCGTGGAGATTCACCCGATCGAAGCGGATGATAGATTTCAGTTGCTCTGTAACCTGCAATCTCTTGCTGTCGTAGGTAGTGAAATATTTTTTTCTGAGCAGTTCGGTTGTCCCCCGTAGCGCGTACTCTCCGTAAATGCCTGCCTTGGCGGCCGTCAGGGAATTGTCGTTCAGATCGGTCGCGAGAATATCGAACGTCCAACCGGCCAGCATCTTGTCCTTTTCTTCAAGAAGAAACATGGCCAAGGTGTAAGGTTCTTCTCCGGTCGAGCATGCGGCACTCCAGAAGCGGAGACGCTTGAAGCCAATTGCGCCTTTAGCCTGAATAATCTGCGGGAGGATGACAGTGCGCAGCGCCTCGAGTTGGGGAGGGCTGCGGAACATATAAGTTTCACCAATGGTGATCTCATTTAAAAGCAGCCTGAGTTCCGCCTCCCGATTTCCACGAGCGGTGAGGTGCTCGAGGTAGTCTGCAGGAGTTTTCGCATTTACCACGCCCATGCGCCGCGCGCACCGTGAAGCCAGCAAATAGAGTTTCTCTTCCGGTTGGTAGATGCCAGAAATCTGATAGATAAGATCACGAATTTTGAGATAGGCCGGATCCCGCAGATCCGCCGCGTTCGATTCCGCTGTTGATCTTGCGATTCCACTTTCCACGAGGTCATCCGGCTCCGCCCGGGGCGTACTTCAGGTGCTCTATTCATTTCGGCGTCGCTGACAGAGCAGACGCCTGCTTTCTGCTGAAAACTACACGACGAACGATTTCCGGTCCGATTTCAACCAAAGGGCAGATTTTGTCGGCTGCTCCAGCACCTACAACTGCGCCGGGCATTCCCCACACCACCGACGTAGCCTCATCCTGCACCACGACCCCGCCACCCGCTTCGCGAATGCGTGCGGCGCCCCGTGCCCCGTCGGAGCCCATGCCGGTCATCACGACACCCAAGACATTGGGGCCGTACGTCTGGGCCACAGAACGGAAGAGTACGTCTACCGCGGGACGGCAGGAGTTCTCCGGCGGTTCCTGATTGAGATTAAGAACCACGGCGGTTCCAAGCCGCACAACAGTCATGTGATAGTCACCGGGTGCGATCCAAACGCAGCCGGGCTCCAGCGCCTTGCCGGTATGACCCTCCTTCACCGGGAGCGAGGACAGGGAATCGAGCCGTTCCGCCAGAAGCCTGGTGAACAGCGCAGGCATGTGCTGTACGACCACCACCGGCACGGGAAAATCCTTGGGCAGCCGAGGGATCACTTCGGCTAGGGCGTTCGGGCCGCCGGTCGACGTGCCGATCGCAAGAATGTCGATGCGTTCATTCAGCGTTCTTCTCTGGGGTGGAGGCGCAATGGTTGCGCGCGCGGTCGGGCTGTGACGGACGGCCAGACACGTGATCTTTGAAACCAGTTCCTGCCGGACCTTATCCATCGAACTCGCCAGGCTTCCGCTATTGCTAGGTTTGGTCGCGTAATCAGAAGCTCCGAGCGACAAGGCCTCCAGAGTAATCGCCGCCCCTCGTTCTGTCAGGGTACTGAACATAATCACGGGGAGCTTGGGATAACGCTTGCGGATCTCGATTAGAGTCTCAATCCCATTCATCCCCGGCATCTCGATATCTAGAGTGATCACATCAGGATTCAATTGCGGAATCTTGGCTAGCGCGATGGCCCCGCTCGAGGCCGTCCCCGCCACCTTTACCTCTGGACTAAGCGCGAGTGCGTCGCACAGCAGCTTCCGCACCACCACGGAATCGTCCACAATGAGAATTTGAATCGGTAGCATCGGATGGTTACCCGCTAACTGCGAATGCCGTGTTGCTGCTACGGCATCCGCAGTTTCGTTTGGAGTTCACTGCAGCTACACGCCAGCTTTAGCGCTAATTGCCCTGGAGGCCTGCGGCTTCGCGCGAAGTTGAGTACTAGCTTCCTCAATCTTGAATTGCGAAACCAGGTTCTGCAGATCGCCGGACATTTTGGACAGAGCCTGGGCAGCTTTCAGGGAGTCTTCCGCGCCCTGAGTGGTGCTCTTGGCTGCATCGGCTACGCCGGCGATGTTGGTGGTAATCTCACCCGAGCCTTTTGCCGCCTCGCTTACGTTACGGGCCATCTCGTTCGTTGTGGCGTTCTGCTCTTCCACGGCCGTGGCGATGGTGTTGGAAATGTCGTTCACCTGCTTGATAACCTCGCCGATCTGGCTGATCGCGGTGACCGCACCCTTGGTATCACCTTGGATCGCTTCGATCTTGCGGCTGATGTCCTCGGTCGCCTTGGCGGTTTGTTTAGCCAACTCCTTCACCTCGTTGGCTACCACTGCAAACCCCTTACCCGCTTCACCGGCACGGGCAGCTTCGATGGTGGCGTTCAGGGCCAACAGGTTGGTTTGTTGTGCGATAGACGTAATAACTTTGATGACCTGTCCGATCTCGGTGCTGGAATCGCCCAACTTGCTTACGATCTGATTGGTCTCGTCCGCCACCTTGACCGCACTGGTGGCGACCTTTGCCGATTCGTGAGCGTTCTTGGCGATTTCCTTGATGCTGGCGCTCATCTCCTCCGTGCCGGTCGCCACAGTCTGGAGATTTTTGTTCACCTGCTCCGCCCCAGCTGACACAACGTTCGCTTGCGCTGACGTTTCTTCGGCATTGGCACTCATCTGCTGGCTGGTTGCAGTCAACTCTTCGGAAGCACTCGATAACGACTGCGCATTTTCCGCTATGGATTGCATGCTCGCCCGCAACCCTTCAGTCATAGCATTGATGTGGTTCTTGATGTCTGCATGGTCGCCTTGGTAATCTCCCACGACTTGGGCAGTGAGATCACCTCCAGCGATTTTCTTCAGTACGCTACCAGCCTCCTGAATGGGACCGACCACGGCGTCTAGAGTTTCGTTCACTCCTTGGATCACTTTCCGGAATTCACCTTCGTGCTGGCTGGCATCAGCCCGGTTCGACAATTTACCTTCGACGGCTGCCTTCGAAAGTATCTCAGCGTCCGTCACCAAGGCTTGCAGCTTCACCATCATGGCCGTCAGTGAGGGTACGAGTTCGTCGTTTTCTGATCTCCGCCCGATCTTCTTATAGGCCGGCAGGTCTTCCAGGTTGCCCTCTGAAATTTTCTTGGTGGTTGAGATGATGTGACGAATTCGCTCCTGTACCTCGTTTACGCCTCTCCCTAGTTCGGCGAAGATACCTACATAATTTCCTTCCACCCGCTTCGTATAGTCATTGACTGCCATTCTTTGCGTGACGGCGCTCACTTCACGCAACGCACTCAAACCGTCGATACAGGCATTGAGATTGTCCTTGATCAACTTGAAGTCGCCGACGTAATCAGTCGTGACCTTCTCCGGGATTTCGCCTTGACCAATCCTGTCGATGTATCCGGCAATTGCCTTCACCGCCAACTTCGTCTGGGTGACGTCGGTGGCATACTTGACTACCTTGAAGGGTTTGCCATTCAGATCCATGATCGGGTTGTAGGAGGCTTGAATCCAGACTTCTTTCCCGCCCTTCCCGATCCGCTTGTACTCCGCTGCCTGATACTCGCCCCGGTTCAACTTCGCCCAAAATTCGCTGTATTCAGAGCTCCGGCGATAGGCTTCCTCCACAAACATGCTGTGATGTTTGCCTTTGATTTCCTCAAGGGTGTAACCCAACGCATGGAGGAAGTTGTTGTTGGCGGTGATGACAGTGCCGTCCATGTTGAACTCGATGACAGCCTGCGATTTCCCGATAGCCTCGATCTGAGCGGCGTAATTTGAGTTGAGCAGTTTCTGGGCAGTTACGTTGCTAGCCACCTCAATGATCTTGAAAGGCTTGCCGTCCAGATCCAGGATTGGATAATAGGCGGCCACCAGCCAGATCTCTTTCCCGTCTTTACTGAGCCGCTTGCACTCCTGCTGGCAGAATTCTCCTCGTGCGAAGGCCTTCAGAAAATCCTTATAGGCGTCACTCCGGCCGAAGCTCTCCTCGACCAGGACGCTATATTTCTTACCGGCGATCTCGTCCCGTTTATAACCCATGACTTCGAGAAACAGGTCATTCGCATCGATGATGGTCCCGTCGAGCTTGAACTCCATCACCATGCGGGAGCTGTGGATCGCATTGTGGAGCTGAGTCAGCCAATATTCCTCTGTGATGATCGCCCAGCAGACCATCTGCCCATCGCGCCCGCCGGCCTGGTTGTACATGGGATGCGCACTCAGCCGCAGCTTTTCCGGGCCGAGTTGAAATGTCAGTTCGTGGCCGACCAGATTCTTATCGTCCGACAGCACACGCCGGACCTTGCCGGGATCTTTATGGAACAGATCGATCGATTTTCCGATGATCTCGTCTGCTTTGCATGGCAGCAGGTGCTCAATACTCTTGAGGGTTTTGCGCGAGGCCGGATTGATGTACCGGATGACGAAGTCATGGTCGGCGTACATCACGTTGATGGGCGCATTTTCCAGCATGGCTTTCATTAAGGCCGCTTCCGAACCGCTATCACTCGCCGCGGCGCGACCCGCCTTTCTTACCTGCGCTTGCTTCATGTTTCCTTCTCCTTTTCTGGTCCGCGGCTAGCGGACGACTTACTCCTAAAGCTCTAGAAAATTTTGTTGACACGAACCGGATCGACGCTGTCCGACGCCGCTAACTCGCCTTGCCAACCTCCGCTGCCGTGCTGTCTATAGCGCGTTCCGTATCCAGCACCAAAAGCAGCCGCTCGTGCAATTTGTAGACCCCCCGCACCAATTGCCGGGTTTCGCCTTGCAGCGTCTCCGGAGTCCGTTCGAAGCACTCTTCGTCAACCTCGAGCACATCGCCAATTTCGTCTACCAGCAGGCTCACCGCGCCGTCGTCGGTGCGCACCACCACATTCATGGGCAGTTGCGATTCCGGGCGGTCTTCCATGCCGAAGCGGCGCCGCAAGTCGACCGCCATTACAATTTGCCCCCGGAGATTGATCAGCCCGCGAATCACAGCTGGAACCAGAGGCACTCGGGTCATTTCCTGGTAGCGGATGACCTCCTGGACCTCGTTTACTCGTACCCCAAGAAACTGGTCCTTTAAGAAGAAGGTGCAGAACTGTTGTGTCGCCACTGGCTGTCCTCTCCTATGCGCCTGCTGCCTGCAACTCGTGGCTCCTCGCCACGTGCAGCAGTTCCGGCACATCAAGAATGTCGGTGACGCGCTGTTGAATCACTGCCGAACCCGACATCCCTCTGCGCTTGGTCTCTTGCTGAACCACAAAATGCTCATCGACGATGTCGAGAATGCGGTCGATGACCAGACCGATGCTGCGACCCTGATCCGAATACACGACCACTTGATACGACCCCGTCCTATCTTCCTCACTTCTCTTTTCCCGCTTGATTTGCAGCACGTCCGACACGCGAATGAGCGGCATAATTTGTCCACGGTATTGCACGGCCTCCTGATCGCCCGCTAACTCGATGACGTCGCGCGAGAACTCCTCGAGTCGAGCGACCAGACTGAGGTCGATCGCCATTCGCCCGTTCTCGCCACACTGAAAAAGCAGCATTGTCTTGCGCTCGCCGCGGCCAGCCGCAAGCGACTGCTGCTTCTCCTTGTCGGTGAGGAGCCGGTCGTGCACCTCCCCTACGACGTTCGCGCACTGCGCCAGCCCCATGACGTCGAGAATCAAGGCTACTTTCCCGTCGCCCATGATGGTGGCCCCAGCGTAAGTGTTGATACTCTTCAGCTGCTTGCTCAGCGGCTTAACGACGATCTCCTCGGTGTCATTGATCTCGTCCACCACTAATCCGAACTGCCGGTCATCCGCCTGTAAGACCACGATGTTAGTAACGCGTTCGCCGACTTCCTCCGACAGCTGTTTCCACCCTTAGCTCCCGGTTCAGATAGACCAGCGGAAGCAGCCGTCCGCGCAAGCGGTAAACGGGAGCGCCATCCACGTGTTCAATGCCCTTGCGTGCCTGTTCGCCCTCCATCCGAACCAACTCGAGCAGGCTGACCTGCGGTATGGCGTAGCGGTCTCCCGCGCTGGTCACAATCAGAGCCGGAATGATGGCCAAGGTTAGGGGAATCTTCATGCGCACCGTCGAACCCTGCCCAGGCTTCGACTGGACATCCACGGTCCCGCCGATTTTTTCGATATTGGTTTTGACCACATCCATGCCGACACCGCGCCCGGAGACGTTGGTGACTTTTTCCGCGGTGGAGAACCCAGGAAGAAAGATCAGCTTGGCAATTTCCCGCTCCGTCATGCGGGAAGCTTGATCGGCGCTGACTAGCGCTTTCTGAACGGCCTTCCCGCGGATTTTTTCGTAGTTCAGTCCGGCGCCGTCATCGGTGATCTCGATGTTGACCTGGCCGCCTTCGTGAAACGCCCGCAAGAAGAGTAGGCCCTCCGGATTCTTTCCTGCCGCGCACCGCACGTCCGGCGTCTCAATTCCGTGATCCACCGAGTTCCGCACGATGTGAGTGAGGGGGTCCTTGATGGCCTCAATGATCGTCTTGTCGAGCTCGGTTTCCTTGCCCTCCATCTCGATGCGGACCTGTTTCCCGCAACCGAGCGCCACATCCCTGACGGTGCGGGGGAATTTGCTCCAGATGTTTCCGATGGGCTGCATGCGGGTCTTCATGACGCCTTCTTGCAGTTCTGTCGTAATGAGGTTCAGCCGCTGGCTTGTGGCCAACAATCCACTGTCCTCACTGGAGTTGGTAAATTGCAGAATCTGGTTGCGCAGCAGTACCAATTCGCCTACCCGGTTCATCAAGCGGTCGAGTTGGCTGACATCGACTCGAATCGTGCTGTCACTGGCGCTCTGGCCGCGGGATTGCTGTTGCTGGGCGCTCAGCGCATCAAGCACTTCCCTCGGCTTCACCGCTCCCTGATCCACCAGAATCTCGCCCACATGCCGGGGATCGCCTTCATCCTGTTGCTGAACGGCCTGAGATACATCTGCCGGCTTGGCTGCGCCTTGTTGGATCAGCACATCCCCGAGCTTCGGGGTTGACGGCCGCTCCGGCACGTCACTGTCTTGCCGTCGTTCCGCGGCCGCCTCATGAGACGGAGGCACAGTCGATTCTGCGGGAGACTGTAATAACCGGGTTAGCTCCGCGATCAGGTCTTGGTCGTTGCGCTCACCTTCGTTACCCTGCGACTCGATGCTGCCCAGCATCTGGCGAACTGCGTCCACCATGGTCAGTAGTGCGGTTGTAATTTCTGGGCTCAATATGAGGATGCCGTCACGCAACTTCGCCAGCAAACTTTCGCCTAGATGAGTCACGGCTTCGAGTTTGTTGAAGGCCAGGAAACCGGAAGTTCCCTTGATGGTATGAATCGTCCGGAAAATGCTGGCGAGGGTCTCGCGGTTACCGGGATCTTTTTCCAGAGCAATCAGGTCGCGATCCAGTCGATCCAGATTTTCGTAGCTCTCTACCAGGAATTCCTTAACGATCTCCAGGTCGCTCATACGTCAATATCCTCTTGGACTGTTTTTGAATCCCGGCAAAAACTCCCAGAACGGGTCACATTGTTCCTTATCGGTCGGGACCAACGAAGCTTTAGCGGCTCGCTGACAGACGATCGAAGAGTCGATGGGAAAAAAGGAGATGGTCCGGAACTCTGATTGGAGCGGAGTAATTGTTCTTGAAAGTCGCACTGGGAGTGGCAAGCGGCGAATCGGTCTCCGAAAGCTCCTGTCACTTTGCCTGCCGAACGCTGCAGCCGGATAAGAATCAGGTAATGTGCGGCAATCATTCACGGCTCGTAAAGTGCAAGTTCGCTGCCAATCGGGGCGATGTTTTGTGGAGCGATGTCCATTCGTAATTCCGGAGTAAGTCGAGGTTCGTCATTACACGCAGAGCGGTCTGCGACCTCGCAGACGGAGAGCCTGTTTCGGAATGCGAGGAAGAACAGATTCAGTTCTGGAATGGTGAAACTAAGGGCGGCGTCCTGAAGAGAGTCGACAGCCGATGTTTAGCCGGTATTGTGCAGCCCGGCTGCGATCCCATTAATGGTTGCACCCAGAGCATAGTTCAACGCTACGGTATTCTCACCTGCCCGCTTGCGACGCAGAAGGTCCACTTGTACCAAGCTCATCGGGTCAATGTATGGATTGCGCAAACGAATCGACCGAAACAACACCGTATTGTCTTCCAGCAATTCACGCTCATCTGTAATAGAGAGCAAGGCCTTTCGCGTGCGAAGGAATTCCTCCTCCAGCAGGGTGAATACGCGGTCGCGCACTCCGTGATCTTCGACCAAACTGGAGTAAAGCCATGCAATCGTAAGATCGGCCTTGGCCATGGCCAGTTCGACGTTGCGCACGAGTTCGAAAAACAGCGGGAAACCCGCCATCATCTCCCGCAGAATCGTAGTGTTTCCCGGCGCCTTTTCCATGAACTGCTCTAGGGCATAGCCTACTCCGAACCACGCAGGCACCGCGTGCCGGCTTTGCATCCAGCCGAACACCCAGGGGATGGCGCGGAGGTCTTCCAGTCGTCGGCTCTGGCTGCGGCGTGCCGGGCGTGAGCCAATTTGCATATTCTCCAGCTCATTGACTGGAGTGGCTTGTTCGAAGTAGAGGAGCACGTCGGCGTTGTCGGCGATGTGTTCGCGGTAGTAAGCAAAGGCTGTCCGCGACATGGTTTCCATGACTTCGTCCCAGCGCGGGTTCGGTAGTTCAGCGGCAACTCCGGGCCGAGTTAACGCTTCCAAAGATGCCGCAATCATCAACTCGAGATTCCACTCGGCAAGAACGGGATCAGAATATTTCCAGTTGAGCACTTCGCCTTGTTCCGTAACTCGGATTTGCCCGGAAAAGTCGCCAATGGGTTGCGCAAGAATAGCGGCGTGCGTAGGTCCACCGCCGCGTCCCACGGTGCCACCGCGACCGTGAAACAATCGCAACTTGACGTGACAATCTTGCGCCGTCCGATGCAAGGCATGGTGAGCTTTGTGTAACTCCCATGTGCTGGTCAGCATGCCTCCATCCTTATTCGAATCCGAGTAACCCAGCATCACTTCCTGAGATCGGCCCCAAGAATCCAGCAAAGCGGAGTACTCAGGACGGTTCCACACTCCTCGCATGATTTCGGAGGAAGAGCGCAATGCGTCAATCGATTCGAATAAAGGCACCGGCATGAGGCCGGGGTCGCCGTTCCTCCCGGCGAGATTCACTCCGCAAATCGCACCCAGACGAATCACGTTGAGGATGTCCTCTTCACACTGCGTGTTGCTGATGATGAACGTACGTATCGACTCTGGTGGATATTGTTGTTTCAAATGCGCAAGCGTCTGAAAGGTATCCATGGTTTCGCGCGACTTCTCAGAGACCTCGCCGGGATTTCCCGATACTGCCGCAGTCAAGTCCTCCAAAGTGTCCGCGAGGATTCGCGAATGCTGCCGAAGATCAAGGGTGTGAAGGTTGAACCCAAACGTTTGGACGGTACGCAATATCGGGTCGATGACAAGTTCAGACATCCGTTCGCCGTGATTGTTGGTAAGGCTATCTCGAACCAAAATCAGGTCCGCCTCGAACTCGGAACTGTTCCGGTAAGCGGGTGATGCCGTGGAGACTTTTCTCGAGGCTTGGAGCCTACCTTCCACCAGTTCCAGGAACAACCGGTACAGCTCTGCCTCAGAAATTCTTCGTGCGTGAGGTGGTAGTAGGAGCGTTCCGTAATCTCTCAACCGTTGGCATAGTGCTGGCGACAATTCAACCTGCCGCTGGGACGAACTCAGAAGATCGATTGCCTTCGAGATCTGACGCAGATATTGATCGAAGATTACATTGCGGGCCATTTGCAACGCGTCTCGCATGCACGCGGAAGTCACAAAAGGATTGCCATCGCGATCACCGCCGATCCATGATCCGAAGGAAAGAACCTGAGGTAACTCCCGCTCAGGAAGGCTAACGCCGTAAACCTGACGAAAAGAGTCTGCTAGCTCGGCATAAATCCTAGGTAACGTGTCGAACAGCGTCATTGGATAAGGATCGAGTCCCATGCGGATTTCATCGGTCACGCTTGGTTTATTGAGCCGCACTTCGTCAGTCTGCCAGAGAGCGGTGACTTCGGCAGCAATTTGATCTTCCAGTTCTCCGGCATCGGTACGCGAAAGCGGAAGGCGATCGAGACTCTCAAGAAAACGCGCGATGTGGCGCCGTTTGGCGAGAACGGTTCTGCGCGCTACTTCGGTGGGATGCGCTGTGAAAACCGGGGTGACTTGAATCTTTTTCAGTGCGTCAAGCGCCTGCTGCACGGTGAAACCAGTCGCATTCAGGCGAATCAGAGTTCCGCGAAACGATCCCGTCAAAGGTGGGTGGTCCGGGTGTAGCTGGGAGGCACGCCGGCGACGTTTGCGGTGATTGGTCTCTGCCAGATTCGTGAGTTCGAAGTAAATGGCGAAGGCCTTGGTCACCTTATACGCTTCTTCGATGGGAAGGCGGGCGACAATCTCACGTGCCTGGACCATCAAGTCATCATCAGCTTTCTTCTGTTCCGCATTGCCCGGTTCGCGATGTTGGATCAGAAGACGGCGGAGACGCTCTACGACATCAAGAAGCGCTATGCCAGACTGCTCCACGAGCACGCGACCGAGCAGGATTCCGAACGAACGAACATCACGGCGCAGAGGGAGTTCTTTGGCGGAATCCGAGGTTTCGGCAGTCAGTTCCGAAAGAAGGGAGTGTTGATCCTCAGCCGCCCACAATGGCGTCTCGCCCATGAACAATGATAAATGAGGAGAGTCTGACGCAATCCTCGTCCTCTGGCTGGCGGAGTCTCCGGCTGTCAAGACACTCAGGAATTGAGAGCTAGTTAATGCGGCCGGATAAGATCTGTGGAAACTGGCCGGAACCCGTGTAGGGCAGGGTTTCGGCCAGCACAATTCGAAGGCACGGAACTGATCGGCGAGCGGAACTTCCTATTTTGCCTCAGCCAGACGGGCCTGCTGGCCTGCACCCGAAACCGCCTTCATGAAGGCTTCAGCGCTCTTCGGAGTCGCGACCTTGCCCGACAGGATGTTACGAAACGCCATACTCTTACCGTAAATCGCGTGAGTCGAATCGTTGTCTTGCTCCACCACCGCGCCCTCTAGCGTCAGTCCAGCGAATACACCCTTAGACCGCGAGTAGGTCAGCATTTCGGTGTTCATCTTCCAGTCAGTTCCCGCTGAAGCGTGGCGTCCAACCGGGCCTGCTGCCACCGACCCTTCTCCAGTCAATTCAAACTTACTTGAGAGCAGATGCTGGAAGCCCTGGTCGTTCATAACCAGCATGATCAAGTCGACGCCTTCGACGCCGATCTGCAATCCCCAACTACCGCCTCCGACCGAAACGAAGGCTGGAGCGCTCCAACCGTTAGCGGTGCGGCACGATGCGACTCCGCGACCGTGCTTACCTCCAAAAATAAAGCCGCCTTTAATCAGGTCGGGCACCACCAAGATGCACTTTGCATTGCTCAAAACTTCTTCTGGGATGCCTTTGTCGGGAGTTGCCATTACAGCGTGCAGAACATCAACCGAGGATTGCAGGCGCGCCACAGTATCTTGGCGGGCGGAGCCTGCCCACGCGTAGGTTCCAAACAGGCCTAAGAAACTCATTAGGAGCACTGATACTATGTTTTTCATGATTATTCCTTTCGAAGCTGGAGAACTAAGAAGGAGAGCTTCAGATGGCTGACTTAGTTCAGAAGACCTGAAAGAGAGAGAGGAAGTGCTCTTCTCGATACTATGATCGCTCGGACCACCAAAAATATCTGATCTGAATTGCTCAGATCTGCGAGCAGATGATCGGGCACCAGATCATCTTGAATTCCAACGCCCACTTGCAATGTGAGCAATCCTGCACAGAATTTCGTCTGACATCCTGTCATTCTTAACGTTGGATCGGAGTGCTGCCATTTGGGGCGTTACTCAGAATGCAATTCTGGCCGTTCTCGCCGTGGCCGTAACTGCTGCTGGGCAGTAGAAGAACGAAGGAACTGATGGAACCCCTTTTTCGATCGTCCCGAAATCGTCTTCGCAGAAGGCTAAGCTCTATAGCGGAGTGGTTCCGGCAGTTATGGACAGTCATGACGCCGCGCAGTGAAGAATTTCGAATGCAACGTATGTGCCCATTTTGCGGGTTAGTTACCTCAAACCGTAAAAGCTGTTGTTTGGAATGCGGCAAGTCTCTCAAACCCGCCTAGAGCTCGAACGCGATCTGTCTTACAGGAGACAAATGAAACGAGAGTACCTTCACCTTTCTGCTTATCACTGCGACAAATGCTACGGACCGGTCGTAACAGGTTCGCTCGCGGTGCGCGAAAACGAAATATCCAAAGAAACCGACATCCGTGAGATCGGAGCGATATGCATTTCGTGTGGCTATCGCGAGGGTAAAGTGGGTTTAGAGGGCATCACGAGGCAATTTCCTCCAATCGAGTGGCAGCCGGTCAAGCCCGTCCCTCTTGTGTGAGAGCGATAGTTTCTATCGAGCCTACGTCAGAGAGCTTATTTTCCAGGCGAGTAATGTGGTCAGGAGAATTCATGACACCATCAGTTCAAGTCGGCACCGTTTTAGTCGAAGACTCCCTAATGACAGCCAAGATTCTCGGCCTCGAAAGCGAGCCTTACTCAGGAAACTGGGGATTGATCAAAGCACTTGATGGGTTTGCCATAGACCGCAAGATTCGCCTCGCGGGGTGGAATTTCTTCTTCATGGCAGCCGAAATCAAAGTGATGTTTTTCGGCACACTTCAACAAGAGAAGATCAAGAGCGCGTTGCAACGGATTTTAGTTAGGGTAAAAGGCCAAAACTTCAATAGCCTTGAAGTTACCGCAATTGCTGCCAAACGTTTCTGGGGAGTGCCTTATAGCACGGTATCGGCTCATTCGCGGCATATTCAGAAGAATTGCTTCCTCGACAAGGACGAGGTCCGCCGAGTACGGTATGCCAATAAGGACCAGGAGACCGGCGCGGGTTCATCCTTGACAATCATGCCGCCGACTCATCGAGATCAACGAGCCGCAGAAAACTTCATTTAGGCCGCCGGTAGTGAATGATTCCCGGGAGGTCATAGTTCCCCGGTGCGGTGAAATAGCCGATTGGAGAAAGGTCAATGTGCCCAGTTAGTTCGCATCTGGGCCACTGTGGGCTCTTCGGACTAGGTGGTCTTGTTGCGCTTTGCTCGCTGCTCTGGAAACGTTATCGTAATCGTTTTTTTGTCCTGGCTTATTTTCGGTGGTAGACCGCGCACGAGATGAATGACCACTTTTCTGCCGGAATCGGTGAATTTCATATTTAAGCGATTGGGACCTTGCTCTGGCGCCATCATTGGGAACGGTCCTCCTTCAGAACAATAGACCATCATTGAACTTCAATCTGATCACTTTTGACCAGTCCATTTTGCTAAATACTTCCATACTGAGGCTGGGTACTCCTAGCGACCGAAACGCCATAGACCCGAAACACAATTAACGAATGTCACTCGTCTAAGGCCGACGAATGAGGGTCTTCATTCTCTAACCAACTTTTCCCAGGCACTGCGAATAAACCCAGGATATGGATGTCAACAGTTGAGATGCTAGCTTTGCGAACAGGTGCGGCACTTCCCAGCAGGATAGCCGTCGTCGGAAACTATCTTCCACGACAGTGCGGCATTGCGACATTCACCACAGATTTATGCGAAGCCATTTCCGCAGAGTGCGGTGCCGCACGCCTGTTCGCCGTACCAGTCAATGACACGGAATCGGGCTATGCCTATCCAGATCGTGTGCGCCTCGCGCTCGCGCAGGACGATTTGTCTTCCTATGAGCAGGCGGCGGATTTCCTGAATTTCACGAATTTTGATCTGGTCTGCCTTCAGCATGAATACGGCATTTTCGGCGGGCCCGCAGGTAGTCACATTCTGACCCTTCTGCGACGACTCAAGATGCCGATTATCACCACCCTCCATACCGTTCTTCGAGAACCTAACCCGGATCAGCGACGGGTGATGGAAGAAATCGCAGCCTTATCGGACCGTCTCATCGTTATGAGCGAGTTGTCATCCCAGTTCCTGCAGGAGATATTCAAAGTACCTGTCAGCAAGATCGATATGGTGCCGCATGGCGTTCCCGATTTGCCGTTTCTTGATCCGAATTTTTACAAAGACCGGTTCAACGTAGAAGGAAAAGCCGTACTCCTGACCTTCGGTTTGCTCTCGCCGAACAAGGGAATCGAGAACGTGATACAGGCGTTGCCGCACATCTTGTCGAAGCATAAGAATGTGGTCTACATCATTGCTGGTGCGACCCACCCTCACATCCTTCGGCGTGAAGGCGACTGCTATCGGAAACAGTTGCAGGCGTTGGCGAGAGAAATCGGCGTGGAGTCGAATGTCATCTTCCATAATCACTTCGTCAGCCCTCAGGAGATGGTGGAGTTCATTGGTGCCGCCGACATTTACATCACTCCCTATCGTCACGAGGCTCAGGTCGTTTCAGGAACTCTTGCCTATGCATTGGGTGCGGGCAAAGCGATCATCTCAACTCCGTACTGGCATGCCATCGAATTATTGGATGGTCAGCGCGGAGTTCTCGTTCCTTTCCAGGATCCTGACGCGATCGCCCGAAAGACAGTCGAACTCCTGGATACCCCTGCCCTCCGTCACGGCATGCGAAAGCGCGCCTATCTGTATGCACGAGATATGATTTGGAAGAACGTAGCGCAGGGCTACATGGCGAGCTTCCGGCAAGCGCGCAGCGACCGTATGCGAGAACCGCGGGTCACATTTGCCGACGGAACGCTCGAAAAACGTCTAGATAAATTACCGGCATTAAAGCTGGATCATCTGTATCGGTTGACCGACGATACCGGAATGCTTCAGCACGCGACCTTTGCCGTTCCGAATTACGCCGAAGGTTACACCACCGACGACAACGCGCGCGCGCTCGTCCTTACCGTACTCCTTGAACAACTGGGAGGAACGGAACCTCTGGAAACGAAAAACCTTGCCTCGCGCTATTTAGCCTTCTTGGGACTTGCTCTTAACCCGGTGAACGCAAGGTTCAGAAATTTCCTCAGTTATGAACGCACGTGGGGTGAATCGCAAGGCTCAGAAGATTCACATGGCCGCGCATTATGGGCGCTCGGCACCACTCTCGGACGTTCCAGGGATCAGGCGCTCAAAGGCGCCGCTGGCCGCCTTTTTGAAATCGCGATTCCGGCCGTCGTTTCTTTTACCAGTCCGCGAGCTTGGGCCTTTGCCTTGCTCGGGATTCAGGAGTATTTGAGTTGTTTTCCAGGCGATCGTGACGCCCAGAAGATCAGTTCAGTCATGGCGAGTAAGCTCGTCGATCTCTACGGAAGGAACCAGTCAACGGAGTGGGCGTGGTTCGAAGATGTTTTAGCTTACTCAAACGCTCGCCTGCCCCAAGCGGTTTTGATCACAGCCCGACGCAATTCCGACAGCAGAATGGCTTCTGTTGCTCTCGATGCCCTTACTTGGCTAAGTGAGGAACAGCGTTCCGAGGAGAAGGATCATTTCGTGCCTATCGGTTCGCAAGGGTTCTATCGCAAGGGCGGCGAGCGAGCCCGCTTCGACCAGCAACCGGTTGAAGCCGGTGGAGCAGTATCCGCGTGCCTTGAGGCGTATCGGCTGACCGGAGAAGACTGCTGGCGCAGGGAGGCTTGGTCCGCTTTCAACTGGTTCTTGGGTGACAATGATTTGGAGATTGCCCTCTACGATCCGTCCACCGGGGGATGTCGCGACGGCCTGCATCCGGAGCGTGTGAACGAAAATCAGGGAGCAGAGTCCACCCTGGCGTTCCTTATGGCACAAGTCGAAATGCGTCTTCTGGGAGAAGTCGAGAGTCCTCGATCAATGACAGAATTGGTCGACACCAGCGAGAGCAACAATGAAGTTATTGAACATGCACTCTGAAACCCCAATTTGTATGGTGAAATCCTTATGAGCGCTGCCACAACAACTCGCTACGAGCCTCTTCTTCTTCGTCATGCCGGCAACCCGATCCTGACTGGCAAAGACTGGCCTTACCCGATCAACAGCGTCTTTAACGCAGGTGCAACTCTGCTTGCCGATGGTTCAACCCTGTTGCTTTGCCGAGTGGAGGATCGCCGTGGTCTGTCCCATCTGTGTGCCGCACGCTCAAAGAACGGGGTCGATGGCTGGGAGATTGATAGTGAGCCGACGTTGATGTCTAGTCCCAAAGATTTTCCAGAGGAAATCTGGGGTATCGAGGATCCTCGTATTACGTTTGTGCCAGAACTACAGCAGTATGTGGTCGCGTACACGTCGTATTCGCGTGGCGGACCGGGAGTGTCGCTGGCACTAACGAAAGACTTCCGCGTCTTCGAGCGGTACGGCGTGATCATGCCGCCCGATGACAAAGACTCTGCACTGTTGCCGCGCAGAATCAACGGATACTGGGCCCTCATTCATCGTCCCATGACACCTCTCGGGTCGCACATGTGGATTTCCTATTCGCCCGATCTGCGTTATTGGGGCCGGCATCGGCTCATTCTGGAAGCCCGACGCGGCGCTTGGTGGGATGCGAACAAAATCGGTTTGTCTCCGCCACCTATCGAGACATCCCGAGGCTGGCTAACCTTCTATCACGGCGTGAGGCACACTCCGTCGGGATGCCTATACAGATTAGGCCTCGCACTTTTTGATCTGGAGAATCCAGAGAAGTGTCTGCTCCGAGGTGACTCGTGGATGTTTGGCCCGGAAGCCGAGTACGAACGTACCGGCGACGTTAAGGACGTGGTGTTCCCATGCGGCTACACCATCGACCAGGACGGCGACACGATCAACATGTATTACGGTGCTGCTGATTCCTCAATCGCGTTAGCCCGTGGCAGCATCCGTTCACTACTCGCCTGGTTGGACGCGAACAGCAGCATTGAGCGAAGGCGAGACCAGGATCAATGAACCCGCTGTCGTGGATTTTCCAATTCACCTTCGGCTGCCGTCATCGGCATGTGAGCCGGGTATTCACCATCAAGCACCGAACCTACCGGGTTTGCTTTGACTGCGGGCGAGAATTCGACGTACGGGACGTAGAGTCGGCGGCTCGGTCCGGCGTTGTCGATAGTGCACGGCTGGAACGAGCGGCTGTCACAGTGATGTTCCTCGACCCGCGACGAGCCATTTATTTTTCAAGGTGAGCTGTCTTGCTCAGACGGGAATGTCTGAACCTGTCACTCTTATCTCTACCTGACTGCTTATACAGAGCAACGACCGCTAATTCGTAGCTCTCAGTTTAAGGTCGCTCCGGGCCGGAGTCCTGGTCATACACATTGAAGCGACACATTCAGCCCAAATTGGCTGACTTCGTCCGTATCCGTACGCTGCGAATTCTCCGGCGGACACGAGTCGACCCTGACAATTTTCTGACTTACCGCAGCGCCTCCCAGCGGACGGGTGGTGTTAGCTCACTAAGAAAGGTCAAAATTCATGCCTTTGATTCAACTATTCGAAGTTCTCATCGTGGTGGGGGTACTTCTGTGGCTGGTGAATCGCTACATCCCTATGCAGGCCTCGATCAAGTCAATTCTGAATGGCGTCGTAGTCATAGTTGTTGTTTTGTGGCTGCTCAATGTTTTTGGGTTGTTCCACTCGCTCTCCAACGTCCGCCTCGGAAAGGGATAACCGCGCCCAAGCTGCTCACGTCCTGAAACTCAAGATCTAGAGAAGGAATGCGGTAGAGCATCTGCCGCCAAGGAGAAGTTTATGAAGATAAAGTTGTTGTTAGCAGTCGTAATCGCTCTGAGTGTAGGCAGTTTTGCTCAAACCAACTCCCAAACCGCAACCGTTGAGCCCATGGGCTCCACGCCGACGTTTCGGGTCAATGTCATCAGTCGCACGGTCCAGGCGGTGAACTATCAGCATCGTAGCGGCGCCACGAAGCTCGATTTCGCCGGCACCAGCCTGATGCCCTTAGCCAATGGGCAAGCCAAGATTGAAAGCAAGCGTGGATCTATCGAAATCGAAGTGGAATTCGGTAATTTGCAAAACCCCACCACATTTGGCAACGAATATCTTACTTACATCCTCTGGGCGATCTCTCCTGAGGGCCGCGCCGCGAACCTCGGTGAAGTGCTGGTAGGCGGGAACCACCGCAGCAAGTTGGACGTCACCACTGACTTTCAGGCGTTTGCTCTGATTGTTACCGCGGAGCCCTATTACGCCGTTCGTCAGCCGAGCGACGTCGTTGTGCTCGAAAATGTTGTGCGCGCCGACACTAAAGGAACAACCGAGGCGGTGAACGCGAAGTATGAACTCATGGAACGCGGTGGCTACATTCCCACCGGCTACAAGTTCGACCCGGTGGTTTTGAATGCCAAGCTTCCACTGGAATTCTTTGAAGCGCGCAACGCACTGCGCATAGCTCAGTCCGAAGGCGCGGAAACGTACGCCAGTGACAGCTATCAGCATGCAGTCAAGCTGATGAACAACGTTGATGAATACGCAACGAGGAAGCATCTCGACCGTAAGCCATTGATCGCCGTGGCTCGAGAAGAAGTTCAGACGGCTGAAGACGCCCGCGCCATTGCCGTGAAGAAGATGGACGAAGTGCGTCTCGCCAACGAACGCCAGGCATCCAGCGACGCCCAGGCACAGTCGCAGGCGCAAGCCGACGACGCCACTCGCCAGAAATATCAAGCGCAAGCAGATGCAGCAAGGGCCCAATCTGATGCGGCAAAAGCCCAAGCCGACATGGCGGCCAACCAGGCAACATCCTCCGCAGCCATCAACGCGGCCCAGGCCGATGCTGAACAATCTCGAATGGCTGCGCAACAAGCCCAGATGAACGCGCAAGAGGCGGAAAATGACAAAGCTGCCATGCGCGCGAAACTGTCCGCACAGCTAAATTCGATTCTCCAAACTCGCGATAGCGCTCGTGGCCTGATCGTCAGCATGTCCGACGTTTTGTTCGATTCCGGAAAATATTCGTTAAAGCCGGGTGCACGCGAGAAGCTGGCGAAAGTTGCGGGAATTCTGCTCGCTTACCCTGGGCTCAACATCGAAGTCGGCGGCTACACGGACAATGTCGGCAGCGACGAAATGAATCAGACATTGTCTGAACATCGTGCGGGATCCGTCCGCGACTACCTGGTGCAGCAAGGGGTGCTGATGAATTCTGTTTCGGCCAAAGGGTTTGGTAACACGTCGCCAGTGGCTTCAAACGACAATTCCGGCGGGCGCCAGCAGAATCGACGAGTTGAGCTCGTTGTCTCCGGCGATGCCATCGGCAATCCGATCACAACCGGCAGTTTGCAGTAGCGCATTTGCGCGCCCCGGTTCTGGTCAACATGATGTGAACTAGTGTCGTCAGGTCTAGTGCGAGTGCGAAGGAAAAAACCAAAACCGCGCCAGCGTAGCTGGCGCGGTCTTCTTGTTTTACGGAGTAACCGCGCGAGATCGACCTGGCTACGGCGATTCATTTGTGCACTACCTGCTTCGGTCCTGAAACCTGCTACAGCCGTGAATCTGGAACTTAATTGAACAACGTGCCCTGCCGCTCGGGACCTGAAACTCATCGCAATGAAGTTTTGAACTTAAGTCTTCCTGCTCGCGATGAGTCCAAATCGTTCGCAACTGTTCATGGCATCCGATGCTCTCAACAGAAGTTCCAATGCTGGAATGGTTGTCTGCGAATTAGACTTGGAGCCCGTTCGAGTACATGTACTGTCGGCCACTCTCTCTCACGTCCAACGGCGCGACTCCGAATCGCCCGGAGGGATCCGGAACTTGTTATATCAATCAGATAGGCCTTTCCTGTACCCGGTTCTGTCGAGTAATGAATCGCTTGCGAGGTTCGCCTACCTCTGGCATTTCGAGTGCTGTATTCATCCGAAGATTTCGCGCTTTTCCGGATAACTGACTGGCTAAAGAACTCTGTCGGAGGGATAAGGTCGTGTTCTAGAGGAAAGTGGTCCTTACAGGAACAGCGGTTCGGAACGTGGAAATGACCACGACGGCAACAAACTGGATCAGAATACAAACGGAGCAGCATGTTCCATCAAGGATCGACAAATATCGTGAACGTGCTACTTATTGGTGGTCACGCTAACCAACAACTGGGCCTGCGCGAGGGCGTGAAAAAAGAGGTGGCGATGAAATTCCACCTGACGCGTAAGCGTACTTTGCCCGAAGGGCTGAACGCCTTGCGGGATGGATCTTTTCAGGCTGTCTTGCTCGACTTGTCCCTCCCCGATGCCTCTATCGCGGAATCGGTGATACGAATAAGGCAGTTGTCGGAAGACTTGCCGATCATTGCCCTAACTAATGATCGTGAAATGCACAAGGTTGCAGAAGCTTTGAGCTTGGGGGCGCAGGACTATGCGTTAAGCGCATGCAGGTGCAGCTCTGTGGCTCGCGTTTTGGAATATGTGATTGAGCGCAAGGCCTTAATTTCGAAAATCGATGACAGTAGTCTGCGCATGACCAAGGACCGGGAACAGTTGGTTTCGCACCTGTCCCACGAATTACGCAATGCGCTCGCTTGCATTCATCAGTTCGGAAACATCTTGATCGATGGTCTGGCGGGCGAGATGTCCGGCGAGCAGCGGGAGTACGTCGGCATCATGCTACAAAACAGCTCTCGCATTCGAGATGTAATCGACCGGCTTTTGGAAGCGGAGAATGGGCCCTGCGATGTTCCCGACCTCGCAAATGGAGCGACATATTCTGGTACGGCAAAGTAGGAAAAAGAATGGACACCGCAACAATTCTAGTTGTCGATGACAATCCCGAGATTCGAAAAGGTCTCGGCCTGCGTTTGCGCGCGAGCGGATATGACGTATTGTCCGCCGCCGATGCGCTTTCCGCCACCACTATCGCGTTCAAACAAGAGCCTGATCTGGTCATTCTGGACTTGGGACTTCCCTGCGGCGATGGTTTCGTCGTTATGGAGCGGCTCCAAAAGAATGACCGTCTCGCCGGCATCCCGGTGATCGTGCTTACCGGACGCGGACAAGCAAACAACCGCGATCGAGCTCTACAAGCGGGGGCCGTCGAATTCTTTCAGAAACCGGTAGATGACGGCAAACTTCTTCTTGCGATACGCAAGGCCTTGGACGTCGTTCGCGGAGAAGTCCGTTTTGACGACTGATTCTGAAACTGAAATGTGAGGAGGTTTCACTCATGTTAAGCATCCTTGTCATTGACGATAATGTGCAGTTACAAATCGCTTTCAAGAAGGTCCTGACATCCGCGGGCTATCAAATTCGACTCGCCGGCGATGGAGAAGAAGGCCTGCGCATGGCGCAGGACAAACTTCCAGACATTATCGTTCTCGATATGCTCCTGCCAAAGATGGGAGGAGTAGAAGTTCTTCGCGCGTTAAAGGAAGATCCGGCAACTGAACAGATTCCCGTAATCGCTCTAAGCGGTCTTCCCCGCAGCAACGAGGCCAAGCTCAAGAGCGAAGGCGCCGTCAGTTATCTGGAGAAATCGCGATTAGACGACTCCGGTGTCTTGTTGCAAGCTATCGACTACGCGCTTCTTTTGCCGCGGCACAATGAATTTCAACAAGATGCGTTCTTACCAAACCAGGGCCGTCAAAACACTTCCTCCAAGTAACACGGGCTTTGCGCCTTAGCTGGTACAAGCGGGGCCACCAGGACTCGCTACTCGCGAAGATCATCCGTCCAGATTCCAAAATGCTGTTCTGGTTTCAGACGGTTTTGTGTGATCGCGACGCCATTCGGACGCTATGCAGCCCGACTTCAGGTCATTTCCTCACCTAGCAGGCTAGACTTTCTTGTTAGGCGGTCAAATGTCGATTCCGGCGAATGCCCGTAAACATCAGAAAGTTCGTAACTTAAGCTCCGATTCATTTCGCGGCATACAGGAAGTTACCTAGGACTTGAGTAATCTTGGAACGGTGACGTGCGTTCTTCTTTTGGACTATCGATTGCTCTTACGCAGGCTGCATGAGCTTAACCAGAGTCATGACCGACCAATCTACGAATGTTCTCATCGTCGAGGACAACGTGGCGGACCGCAGTCTGGTCCACATTTCTCTGGCGGAATCGCCTGATAGTTTTAAGCTCGTGTGTGCCGAACGTCTCGACGAAGGATTAGAAAAACTTGGAAGTGAAGTCCCCGACGTTGTCCTGCTTGACTTGAATCTGCCTGACAGTCAGGGCGGCGAGACGGTACGGCGAATGGTGCGCGAAGCGCCCCAAGTGCCCATCCTGGTTTTGACGGGCGCTGATGACGATTGTCTGGCAATCGACGCGGTGCGCGCAGGCGCTCAGGATTACATCGTCAAGGGCCGAATCGATTCCCAACTGCTTACGCGCGCTATGCGCTATGCAATTGAGCGTCATCGGCTTCTCATGGCCTTGCAGGAGAGCCGCGAGAAGCAACTAGAGTTCAAAGATCAATTCCTCTCGCATGTTTCTCACGAATTGCGTTCCCCTCTGACTTGTATCCATCAGTACGCAGAGGTCATTCTAGACGGGTTGGCCGGTCCATTGACTGGGAAGGAGCGTCGGTATCTCGAAAACGTCCTTCGCAGTGCCAAGCAACTAAACGGATTGATCAACGACTTGCTCGATGCGGCACGGGCGAATGTCGGTAAACTCTCCATCGAGCCCGCCCGAGTGCAGCCTTCAAGAATCGTGGAACACTTGCTGCAGATATTTGAGGCTAAGTCCAAGGTCAGAGGCATAGCTCTGGGAGGGAAAATCGAGCCCGATCTCCCGCCGGTGCTGGCCGACCCCAGCCGTTTGGAACAGATCCTTGTCAACCTGTTGGAAAACGCCCTCAAGTTCACCGAACCAGGCGGGCAAATAACGATTTCGGCCAGCGTGTTCGCGGACGATCCACGCTTTATTAAGTTCTCCGTTGCTGATACCGGTATCGGAATTAATGAGCAAAACCTGGAACGGATCTTTGACCGTCTCTATCAGGAACAGAGCGCAGTCTTCAACAAGAAAGGACTTGGCCTCGGCCTGGCAATCAGCAAAGACTTGGTTGAGAACCATGGAGGCCAGATCTGGGTGGAGAGCAAGCCCGGAAGAGGCAGCGTCTTCTCCTTGACCTTCCCAATCTTTTCCCTGCCGGAGATCATCGCTCCTCTCTGGGTCGGACATGCCGCGCCTCATCCTGCAACTGTTGTCGCGGTCGAAATAGCGCGACGCCAAAAAGCCGTGGGTGCGGATATATGGGAACATGCCCGCCGCCGCTGCCGGGAACTCGTTGAACGTTGCATCCTTCCCGACAAAGACGTCCTGCTTCCAGCCATGCATGACTTCGAACGCCGGGAAGTTCTGCTGATCCTGGCTCGCGCCGACGCTCAGGGCGCGGGAATACTAGAGGCGCGGGTTCGTGGTCAGTTGGCATTAACACCGGAGATCGCTAACAACTGCATCTTCCGAACCTCTTTGCTCGCACTGCCAGACCTTCTTCCAGGCGTGATTGATGTGCCACAACAATTGGAGTGGACATCGAAGCATATAGAAAAAGCGGTACTGCAGGCCTACGGTGCTTAAGGAATCTATTGACCGGCAAGAGACGAAAATTCTAGTCGTCGATGACAACGAGGATCTATCCCTAGCCATGGAACTGCGTTTGCGCGCTAGCCACTATCACACTCTTCTGGCGCGAGATGGTGCGACTGCAATTTCTTTAGCCCTTGCCGAGCGGCCCGCTGCCATCATTCTCGATCTATCTCTTGCCAACGAAGATGGCTCCGCTCTGCTGAAAGAGTTCAAGAAATCGCCGGAACTTTCATGTATTCCCGTCATCATCGTTACCGCTGACCGCTCGCCGCGAAAGAAGCGCCAGGTCCTGGACGCGGGCGCCAAGGCTTATTTCGAAAAGCCCATCGATCATCAATCTCTTCTCGCCACGCTGCTCCAGATAAAATCAGAACAGCAAAATACTTTGCTCTTTACCTCGGAGCCTGCAATGAAGGTTCAGATTTGAGACATCGGGTATGACTCCCAACTCCGCCCACGCGAGCGCGCCTCAACTCCCGGATGTTCTGGCGCAAGCCATCTTGAAGGACTGGAGGGAACCCCTTCTTGTTCTAGATTCGAATTTGGAGATTACCTTCGCAAATCAACGCTTCTGCGAGCTCGTCGGCAGATCCTGGAAACAGGTTGATCACCAGCCTCTGGATCCCTTGTTAGGTAATCCGCAAGTCTCCAAGCTGTTGGAAAAGGCATCTCAGGATCCTGCGAACCGTGAGCTCCAGATTGAATGCCGGATTTCTTCGCAGGGCGCTAGGACAATTGCAATTGCTGTGGAACCGATTGGAACCTCCCCGCAAAAAGCAGTATGCGTAAGCCTCGTAGATATCACTGATCGCGAATGGGGCAGAAAGGCGCTCACTCAAAAAGTCGAACTAGCCCAGCACGCCGAACAGGTGCAGCGCGATCAGACGAGTCTGTTGACTTCCGTGATGGAAAGTACCGGAGACGGCATCGCAGTGCTCGATGCCGATGGCGTCTGCGTGCTATCCAATCCAGCCAGCGAAGCCATGCTTGGCATGAAGGCAACCAATATCAGCCACGATGATTGGCCCTCGCACTTCGGATTTTATTTGCCCGACATGAAGACGTTATACCGAGCCGAGGATCTTCCTTTGGCCAAGGCATTACGGGGAGAGACCAGCGATAGTGTAGAAGTTTTCGTACGCAACAGCGTTCGTAAAGAAGGTCTCTGGATCAGCAAAACCGCCCGTCCGTTAAATGGCGGCCAGGGCGGAGCGGTTACCAGTTTTCGCGATATTACATTTGCCAAGCAAGCAGCTGACGCCTTGGCCGTGCGATCCGAAGAAGTGTCTCGTTCCAACCGCGAACTGGAGCAGTTCGCGTACGTGGCATCGCATGATCTGCAGGAACCACTTCGCATGGTCTCAAGCTACGTCCAACTCCTGGCTCGCCGCTACAAGGGAAAATTGGACTCCGAAGCGGACGAGTTCATCGGGTACGCCACCGATGGAGCCAAGCGCATGCAACAGTTGATCAACGACCTGCTAGGTTATTCGCGAGTTGGCCGCGGCCGCGTCGTCGATGAACTTGTGGACTGCGAGAGAGTGCTCGACCAGGTCCTCTGCAATTTGGAAGAGAAGATTGAAAATTCCCATGCCCGCATAACTCACGATCCCCTGCCTCGCATTCCAGCCAACGAAATCCAGACCATTCAGTTGTTTCAAAATCTGATTGAGAATGCGATTAAGTTTAAATCGGCGGATCCGCCGAGCATTCACATCTCAGCCCAACCGAAGGATCGCATTTGGACATTCTCCGTCGCCGACAACGGGATTGGCATTGCTGCTGAGTATAAGGACCGCGTGTTCGTCATATTCCAGCGTCTTCATAGCCGGGACGCTTACCCGGGCACGGGTATCGGGCTTGCTATTTGCAAAAAAATTGTTGAACAACATTCTGGCGTCATCTGGCTTGAACCCGGGCCAAAAGGCGGCACGGTAGTGAGCTTTAGCTGGCCCCGAGATCCTAAGCTTGAAGGAGAGAGATCGCACCATGTCTAGCTCGACGATAGTTCCCGTGAAGATTCTGTTGGTGGAGGACAACGTTGCCGACGCCCGCCTCACCAAAGAATCGCTCAAAGAATGTAAAGTCCTGAATGAGCTCTTCGTCGTCTCTGACGGTATCGAAGCCATTCAGTTTTTGTCGAAAGCCGGAAAGTATAGCGACGCACCACGCCCCGACCTGATCCTTCTCGACCTCAATCTGCCACGCAAGGATGGACGTGAAGTCCTGTCGGTGATTAAGAATGATCAAGAGCTGAAGACGATCCCGGTTGTAGTTTTGACTAGTTCAGGAGCTGAGCGCGACATTGCCCAGAGCTACGATCTGCACGCCAATTGCTACATCACCAAGCCGCTTGATCTAGACGAGTTCTCTGAGGTGGTCAAGGCGATTGACGGATTTTGGTTCTCCATCGTGAAGCTGCCAAGAGGAAACTCCGCCACTCTAGCCAAAACAACAGGATCATAGGATGGGCTTGGGATATTAACCCCCAATTCGTCCCGTTCCTGATCGCCAATGGCGAAGACGTGAGAGCCCCGCAGTAGCTTGATGCGTCAAGCGAATCCGAACCCCACCCTCAGGCGCTTGCTCAAGCCACGCCGAATAACGTACGGAAGGCGCAAGGCAAGTTCGTTGAAATGGTGCGCTACGCGCCGCTTTTCCAAGCGCAGCAAGGATTTGGGGCTTAATGTGCCGTATTGTGCATGAAACAAAACGGCAGGATGGCTGTAGGTCGAAGAAAAGAATGGTAGGCACGAGGAGACTCGAACTCCTGACCTCTACCGTGTCAAGGTAGCGCTCTAACCAACTGAGCTACGCGCCTGCGCTGGTCCTATTGTACTGAGGCGCGGCTCTGCGGGCAATTCGCTGGAAAACTCTTCGGTTGAGGGTTGGCTGATCCCGTTTTGATCCAGCCGTCCCTGCCGAGCCAGACCAGAGTTGCAAAGTCCCAGCCTCCCAGCGACAATCTCTTTGTGCCAGCAACTCACACAGACCATTCTGAAGCGAGTCCCAATCCCTTTTGCCCCGGCACCATGGTTGTGGTCACACTTGGAAACCCGAGAGAAAAGTTCTGGGGCGCTGTCTTGGCGCTCGCTGGCGAGGGGTTGAGTCTATCTGGAGCCGAATTGGCATCCTTCGAAGACCTGGTTTCCCTGGTCCGCGATGCGGAACCCTTCTCACCTAGCGTGGTCTTCTTTCCCATGCATCGCATCGAGCGGATCGAGCTGGACTTGCCCGACGGGAATATCCCTTCTCTTTCCCAACGTTTTGAAAGCAAGACCGGAAAAATGCCGGCGACGCTGCTACTGAACCACCTTGGCGAACGGCCGCCCTCCGGTGAGGAAAGCCGGTGAAACTCTCACAACTTCTCTCCGCGCCCAACCAACTCACGTTGTTGCGAATGATGTTCCTTCCTTTTATTGTGATCAAGCTGGTGGAGGGGCACTACAGCTGGGCGCTAATTCTTTTCGTTCTGGCCGGCATCAGCGATGGTCTTGACGGTCTCCTGGCGCGAACCCTGAAACAGCAGACGGTGCTCGGTCAATATCTGGATCCAATTGCCGACAAGCTGTTATTGAGTACGGTTTTCCTGGTGCTGTCAATCCTTCACAAAATTCCTTGGAAATTCACGGTACTGGTCTTCAGCCGCGATATCTCAATTCTGTGTGCCAGCGCGGTGCTCTACGCCATCGCCGGATTGCGCGACTTCCGGCCCAGTATCTTCGGGAAAGCCAATACGTTCGCGCAGATTGCGGCGGTATTTTTTGTATTGCTATTCGAGATTGATCATAACCGCTGGGTTTACATTGCCCGCCTGACTTTTCTACGAGCGACATTTGCTTTCACTATCGTCTCGGCCATGCATTACGTCCTTTTGGTCGGGCAGCGCTTGAAGGCTTCCAGCCATGCACACGTTGCTAACCCTGCCCGGCAGGAAAGAATTTGACCCTGTTTCTTTCATACCCCTAGAATGAAAGATTCCCCGCAGTCTTTCGATATTCACTATGGCGCTGCATCTCTATAACACGCTCTCGGGCAAGATCGAAGAGTTCCAGGTAATTCAGAACAACGAAGTCCGTATGTATTCATGTGGGCCCACTGTCTACGACTACGGGCACATCGGCAACTTCCGGACCTTTGTTGCGGTCGATGTGCTCCATCGTTTTCTGCGACAGAGCGGGTACGGCATCCGTCACGTCATGAATATTACGGATGTCGATGACAAAATCATTCGCAATGCCGCGCGAGATGGCGTCACTGTCAATCAGTACACGGCGAAATATGAAAAGGCATTTCTCGAAGACGCCGCTGCCCTGAATATCGAAAGGCCAATCCTGGTTCACGCGACCGATCACATTGAGGAGATGGCAGAATTCATTGCGGCCCTGCAAAAGAAGGGAATTGCCTATCGCACCGAAGACGGATCGTACTACTTCCGCATCGCAAAATTTCCTGCTTACGGAAAGCTTTCGAAGAAAGATTTTGCTGGGATGGAAGATGGCGCCAGGGTGGATGTTGACGAGTACGAAAAAGATAGTGCACGAGACTTCGCTCTTTGGAAGGCGCCGAAGCCGGGCGAAGCTTCGTGGGACTCTCCAATTGGACCGGGTCGACCGGGATGGCACATCGAGTGCTCCGTGATGTCGATGGAGGAATTGGGCGAGAGTTTCGACCTGCACGCCGGCGGTGAGGACCTTATCTTCCCGCATCACGAGAATGAAATCGCCCAGTCGGAATCGCTTACCGGCAAGCAATTCGCCCGCTTCTGGTTTCATGCACGGTTTTTATTGGTCGAGGGCGAGAAGATGTCGAAGAGCCTCGGCAACTTTTATACCTTGCGGGATCTGGTATTAAAAGGCCACAAACCGTCGTCGATTCGCTTTCTTCTGGCTTCGGTGCCTTACCGCAATCAACTGAACTTTACCTTTGACGGGCTGAAGCAGGCTGCGGTCTCGGTGGAACGACTCCGGAACTTCCATGCACGGTTATCGAACGGGAAATTCCCGGCCGGGGCCGCGACAGCGATGAGTGATCTGGCTGCAGAGACTTGCCAGCGAATGCGAGCCGCAATGGAAGACGATCTGAATACGGCGCAAGCGCAGGCGGCAATTTTCGACATGGTGCGTAAATCCAACGCCGCAATCGATGCTGGGCAATTTCATCAGGGCGATGCGCCACCACTCCTGAGGGCTTTAGACAAATTCGACGAACTGTTTGCGGTTCTTCGTGACGATGACGCCCTTAAGGTTGCCGCTATTGTCGAATGGGCCAGAGCGGAGGGCCGTGAGCAGGAGATCAGCTCGGAGATTCGCGCTATCGTTGATGCGCAACGGTTGACGGACGGCCAAATTGCCAAGAAGATTGCCGAGATAGAAACCGCTCGGAAGGCCCGCGACTTCAAAGCCTCTGACGCGATTCGCGACGCTTTAGCCGCTTCCGGCATCATCGTGGAAATCACCAAAGCCGGTGTCCGCTGGAAACGAAAATAGAGCAGCCCTTGCTGCATCGATCTTGCTCGGGCTGCTCCTTACGATTATTCCTTTCTCACTGAACCGCGCACGCCGCAACAAGCGAAATATCGGAAGTGCCATTCTGGCTGCAAATCTCCCGATTCCACTGCGTCTTCAAATCAGCCGCGTGTGGCAGGTTTGCCTTCTTGACGCCAGCCGCCGATGACGACGTCGTTTTCGGAATCAAAAGAGCAAAGCTGTTGACGGTTACAAGAATTAGATTCACTGCGGCGGAGATTTTCGCCGACAATGCCGCATTTCCAACATGCGCCGCTTGCAATAGTGCAGGCAGATTTTGATTGACGTCGGCGATCGCGTTCTGAATCTTCTGCAGTGTTCCTGCATTCGGGCTTTGCTTGTATTCGTTATACAGAGCTTGGAGCAGGTTCAGATCCTTGCTGGCCTGCATAGAAATATTCTGGATGGCAGCTGTTTCTGATGCGGTCAGTTGCTGGCCGGATTGCAATGTTGCAGCCAGGCCCCCGAGATTCAATGCCATCTGTGTTAACACCGGCAGATCATCCAGAGCCACCGAGATCCAGTCAGAACTACATCCCGTGGTGACCATCGAAGTGCAAAGCAACAGCGCAATCACAATTTGCGATTTGGTTTTCATGCTTATTATTTCCTCCTTAACGTGTGGTGATATTCGCCTTACCGGCGGGTACAATGCAGTTCAAGCACAGCAACGTGCCGTGCCGATGAGGCAACTAACTACAAAATGAATTCGCTGGACGAATACCTTCGCGACGCAGAACAGGCGCACGGGCACTTGTGCGCCGGCCAGGTGCTTGGCGTACGCATGGCCATGCTGGGCCTGGCCAGGTTGGGAATCGACGATCCCCGCGGCAAAGACCGCAAGCGCCTCGTTACATTTGTTGAAATCGATCGCTGCGCGACCGATGCCGTCGGCGTGGTTACTGGCTGCCGTCTTGGCAAGCGGGCCTTAAAGTTCCGTGACTGGGGAAAAATGGCGGCGACCTTCGTCGATGTCGCCAGCGGCAAAGCTGTTCGCATTGCCGCCAAAGAGTCGTCAAAGCAACTTGCCCGCCAGATGCATCCAGAACTTGAAAATAAGAATCAGCAGCAGATGCTGGCCTATCGCGAGATGCCGGACGATGATCTATTCACCATGCAGTGGGTGAAAGTCGACCTGCCTCCCCAGGAGTTTCCGGGATACAAAGGCGAACGCATTGTCTGTGAAATGTGCGGTGAAGGAATTAACTTCAGCCGCGAGGTGCGACGCGACGGCAAGGTGCGATGCCGGGGGTGTGCCGGCGAACAGTACTACGAAGCCTTATGACTTTTCTGCTCGAACGCGTGTGCGACGCGCAGGATTGTTGCTTCGTCGAAAGGCTTGCCGAGAATTTGCAAGCCGATCGGCAGCTTGTCTTTTGTCTCGCCGCAGGGAATTGAGATTCCCGGAATTCCTGCCAAATCCGCAGTTACCGTGTAGACGTCCGCCAGGTACATTGCAAGGGGGTCATCGACTTTTTCTCCCAACTTGAACGCCGGCGTCGGACACGTCGGCGTCACGATCGCATCGACCTGCTGAAAGGCATTTTCGAAATCCTGGGTCAGCATTCGGCGAACTTTTTGCGCCTTCAAATAATAGGCGTCGTAGTATCCAGCACTCAGGACGTAAGTACCCAGCGTAATGCGCCGTTTTACTTCGGCTCCAAAGCCCTGATCGCGAGTTCGTCGGTACATCTCCGAGAGCGTACGGGCATCTTTGGCGCGATGGCCGTAGCGCACGCCGTCGAATCGAGCCAGGTTCGAAGAGGCTTCTGCCGTTGCAACGACGTAGTATGTGGGAATGGCATACTTCGTATGTGGTAATGACACCGGCAGCACTTCGCAACCAAGTTGCGACAGCTTCTGAATCGCGGATTCCACCGCGTTCCGAACCTCCGAATCTAATCCGTCGCCGAAATATTCCTTGGCCACGCCGATACGAATCCCGCGAACTGGTTCGTCCAATTCCGCGACGTAGTTGGGCACCGCGGCTTCGGACGAAGTCGAATCCATAGGGTCACGGCCCGCGATCGTTCGTAACATGATCGCAGCGTCCTTCACAGTTTTGGTCAGCGGGCCGATGTGATCGAGCGAGGATGCAAATGCGATCAGTCCGTAGCGCGAAACTCGTCCATAGGACGGCATCAAGCCAACGACTCCGCAGAACGAAGCCGGCTGTCGAATCGAACCGCCCGTGTCCGATCCTAGTGTCGCCACCGCCATGTTCGCCGCAACCGCAGCGGCTGATCCGCCCGACGATCCGCCGGGTACGCGGCTTAAATCTCGCGGATTACGCACAGGACGCCATGCCGAATTTTCATTCGACGATCCCATAGCGAACTCATCGCAATTGAGTTTACCGAGAAGCAATGCACCTGCGGCCTCTAAGCGCGCTACCGCGGTGCAGTCGTATGGTGGAACGTAAGTTCCCAAAATCTTTGATCCCGCCGTGCTCCGCAAATCGCGGGTCACCATTACGTCTTTCACGGCAATCGGAACTCCGCCTAGCGGAGGCAATTCCGCACCTGTTGCCACCAGCGCATCGATCTCCGCCGCCTTTGCCAAGGCCCGGTCTTTCGACAACGTCAGAAATGCGCCGATCGCCGGATCATCTTTCTCGATCTTTGCATAGAAGCTCTCGGCTAACGATCTTGCTGTTGTTCGGCGTTCCTGAACTTCCGAGCGGGTGGCCTCGATGGTGAGATCTTTCAAGTCCATAGTCGGATCGTTATCTTTCGATCACTTTAGGCACCTTGAAGAAGGTTCCATCCGAGTCGGGCGCATTTTGCAGGGCTTCTTTATGCGGCAGCGACTTGCGCAGGCCCTCGCGGATATCGTCCCGAGCGGCGTAGGAAAAAGGATCGCCAACCCCGCGGTTGGCCACCAGATCTACTAGTTGAGCCATCGGTTCAACCGCCGCAGTATCCACTTCATTCAGCGTATCCATGTAACCAAGGATGGAGTTCAAATCCTTCACCATCCGCGGGCGCTCCTCCGCGGTGAGCTCGAGATTTGCGAGCTCCGCTACGTATAGAACATCTTTTTCGGTAACTTTCATGGCCAGATTGACGAGAACGGATTCACGCTCGACTCTACTTCCAGAATATCAGTTTGGGTAGGGTGAAGATGCCACACTCTGTAGCATTATTTCTGGCTTAGATTCATCGAGTTAATGAATTTTGGACTCTTCTGGGGGCTTGACAAGATTTTGCACAGAAGTGCTCCCAGCGCGATTGTGAGCTTCAATCAGGTGACGTGCTTGCTTAGAGGAAACTGCCGCGCCACCATTTCCGTAGCAGCCTGTTTTGTTTGTACCTCACCTTCCAGCTGGCGGTCTTCCACAGCGGAAAGAATCTCTTTGAACAGGGGGCCTGGAGTATATCCGGCAGCGATGAGATCGTCGCCGGTGATTAGCGGCTGCGGACGCATAACTTCGGGCGGAATCTCCGCCATCTTTTCCTGCGTATATTGGTAGGCGCTCAGATCGCCATGGCTGGAGAGAGAATCGACGCGATGCAGAGCCAGGTGTTCCTCGAATCGCGGCATCCGAACGAATCTCTTGAATGTCGACTCTTTCATCCGCTGCACGTCACCGAATCGCATGTGGTTGTCGACAAGAGCCAGAATCTGCCCGGTGTCTTCGTTCGAGAAGCGCAGGCGCCGGCAAATGGCCTCGGCCATCTTCACGCCGACTTCCACGTGCCCGTCAAATCGAATGCGATCGGGCGCAACTCTGAACGTTGAAGGCTTGCCAACATCGTGCAATAGCGCCCCCCACGCCAAGGTCGTCGGACATGGCTGAGGCAATTTCGCCAAAAGCAGAAGGGTGTGAACAAACACGTCGCCTTCCGGATGAAATTGTGGAGGCTGCCGAACGCCTTTCATCGCTTCAATTTCCGGGAGGATTTCGTGTAGCAAGCCAGACTCGTCGAGTAGCAGAAAGGCTTCACGCGCATGCCCTTCCGTCAACATTTTGGTCAATTCATCACGTGTTCGTTCCCGCGATACCTGATGAATTCCTTGGGCTAGTCTCTGGATCGAGCGAAAGGTGTCGGCTTCGATCCGATAATTAAACCTGGCAGCAAATCGTACGGCCCTGAGCATTCTTAATCTGTCTTCTGCAAAACGCCGCTCCGGGGCGCCAATCGTCCGAATGACCCCCGCTTCCAGGTCTTGGCGGCCGCCGACGTAGTCCAGGACTTCGTTGGTCGTTGGATCCAGAAGCATCCCGTTAATCGTGAAATCGCGGCGCAGCACGTCCTCGCGCGGGTCTCTGCTGAATCGGACTTCGTCCGGGTGACGGCCATCGCTGTATCCGATGTCACTGCGAAGAGTAGCCACTTCCACGCATCCCGCCTTAGTAGAAAGCGTGCTTGCAGCATCTCCGCTTGCAACTTCTTCCTTGGACATCGGGACCAATACCACACCAAACTGGGCGCCGACCGCGTAGGTATTCGGAAAAATGCGCATTACTTCGCCGGGCACGGCATCTGTCGCCACGTCGTAATCCGAGGGCTCGCGGCCTAGCAGCAGATCGCGTACACATCCCCCTACCAGAAACGCCTGGTAGCCGTTCCCGCGCAACTCCTCAATAATCGAGATGGCAAATTGCTTTCGCATTCAAATCAGACCGATCGTAACGGAACCGTCTATAACAAGATTGCCCGCCATCTATTAGGATAGCGTTTCAGGGCATGTTAGAGGCTTTGAGTTTCAAAACCGATGTCGATCCGGATCCCCTGAAGATAGAACTCTTCTGATGAGCGAGACTCACATCTTAGGCATCGAGAGCTCTTGTGACGAGACCGCAGCGGCGGTCGTTCGTTCGGGAGCGAAGATCCTTTCCAGCGTGGTCTTTTCGCAAATTGCCACTCACCAGCCCTACGGCGGAGTAGTGCCGGAACTGGCTTCACGGGAGCATCTTCGCGCTATCGTTCCAGTAGTTCGCAAGGCCTTGGCCGATGCCGGTCACACATATCGTTCAATCGATGCCATCGCTGTTACGCAGGGGCCGGGGCTCGCCGGCGCATTACTTGTCGGCATCAGCTTCGCCAAGGCTCTGTCGTTTGCTCTCGACAAGCCGCTCGTTGCCGTCAACCATCTCGAGGGGCACATTCATGCCGTCTTGCTCGAAGAGCGACAGCGCGGCAATCGCCAGATGAACTTCCCGGTGCTGGCTCTCGTCGTCTCGGGCGGACATACACATCTTTATTTGGCCCAGGAACGAGAGAATAGCTGGTCCTATCAGAACATCGGCCATACTCGCGACGACGCCGCAGGCGAGGCTTTTGATAAAGTCGCCAAACTGCTTGCGCTCGGATATCCGGGGGGGCCCATCATCGACAGACTTGCACGCCACGGCGACCCGCACACGGTCAAGTTTCCAGCTTCGCAGCTCAAGCATCCTGACCGCAATGACAAAGGGCGCTCCCGGTCCGGGGATGGTCCGCGGTTCGACTTTTCTTACAGCGGCATTAAGACCGCCGTTCTACGCTACGTCGAGACGCACAACATGAAGGCGGCAATCGACGCCCGGCGAAGCGCATTAGCCTCGCTCCCCAAGCCCCAGCTCGAAGACTTTCTCCGGCTGTGTGACAAACCCACGCTCCACTTGATTTCATCGTTTCAGCGGGCCATAGTCGAGGATCTCGTCGGCAAAACACTCGCTGCGGCCCGGGCCTACGAAGTCGCGACTCTGTTCGTTACCGGAGGGGTCGCAGCCAACAACGAACTGCGGGAGTGTTTCGAAGCCGACGCCGCGCAACAGGGCTTGCCGGTATTCTTTCCGTCGCGCCCGCTCTCTACCGACAACGCCGCCATGATCGCCGCTGCGGCTTATCCTAAGTACCTACTTCACGACTTTGCGTCCATGGAGTTCTCAGCTGAGGCTGGAATGGTTCTGAGATAGGAACTCTTGCTTCCGGATGGGTGATTGCGGACTCTGTGTTCTCCGGGCGGCTCCCTAAAGCTATCGAGTCATGGTCGATGCTGACAGCAAATTCGCTGGCTACGGGTGCTATCGGGAAGGCGCCATTTGTGTCTGCGGAGTGGAGTTCTGCGTCAGAGCATTCTTGATGTAGTTTTCGCCAGCGTACATCATCTGCTTCCACATCAAGTAAGCTTGACCTTCTTCATTGAGGAAATTGACCGCTTGTTGGCGATCGAGAGATCTTCCCTGCTCTTGCATGAGTTGGATCAAGTGCGCGGTTGTAATTTCGGCGACTACCTTTTCGCGTTTCTTCTTTTGTGTCATTGGCTCACCCGTAGGTTCATGTATGAACCGAATGTAGAACCTCGCGGCGTGCGTGCCTACTAGGGCGATCCCTAGCTTGCTGCCCGAGTGGGAGCACCATTACACCGCTAAGAAAAACGCATAATCGTTGGTCGGTGACAATCAGGGGTGAATAGGTCTTACTTGCCGGCAGACTGAGTCTTGGCCAGTTCGATCCCGAGAATGGCCTTGATGGCTTTGGCCAGCTGGGCTTCAATATCGATGTCTTTGAAGATGGCGAAGTCGGCTCTTTTTTCGGTTTTTTCGAAGCCGCTTTGCTTACCGGCGACAATAACGATAGGGATTTTAGCGGTAGCTGGTTTCGCTTTGAGTGCCGTGATGAGTTCGCTGCCGGACATCTTCGGCATCTGCATATCGGTAATGATGATATCCGGGCGAATCTTGCCGAGCACTTCCATCGCCTCTTCTCCGTTGGTAGCTGACTCAACGGTGAAGCCACGTTCTTCCAGGAAACGGCAAACGGTGTGCCGGATCAGCATGGAATCGTCGACCACTAAGGCAACAGCCGGCATGTTCTCTCCGGGAACGGGGGACAAACCGTTCCTCGCAGGAAGTTAACAAAGACAGGGACAATACCTCAAGAAAAAGGGGACTAGCATGGTTACCCTTGTCACCAGTGCTTTGAGTTTTTACTCAAGTTTGAGGGTCCTTCCGGCAGATTCATGGGTGGGCAGGGAAAGTCTCTGGATTACTCTTCGTCGTCCTTGAGCTTGGTTTCTTCGATATTCATGTCCTTGAATTCGCTGGACTCGAATACTTCGCGGCATTCGAGGCATTCGACATATTCGGAGTCCTCATCACGAGACACGATTTGTACGCGCGGGTGCTTGCATGGATTCATGGGGGTACTCTTCTCGAGGGGTTGAGACTGCGAGGTTTCCGTCATAAAACCGGTCGATCGCGAGGCCTCCTCCTGAGGTTTGCGCGATTCGCCGAAATTTCCGGTATTTTAGCTGGCCCGGAGACGTTGTCAAGTACCCTGTGGCCAAGATAGAGAGTAGGCGACCTGTAGGTGGAGCGGGAGGAAATACTTGAGTGACGGAATTGCGGGACCCTGGTCCTGAACTTGGTAAGGATTTTGCCGCAGATCAATCGATAGCGGGGATAGGTCCGTTCAACTCAAAGGCTTCATAAGCAGCAGCCCTGGGCGTGGACACTCTACTCTCGACAACAGAACCGACTGGGGTCGCTCCTACAAATACGACTCATTTGATCGCATAAAGGTAATCCATTCAACCTAAGATAGTTACCGCTTGATACTCAATATCCCATCCCGGTGTTGCGGGTTGCAATTCCCAGTCAGAACTCCTAAAATCATGATGTCCGACTGAAAAGGTCGTATTTAGCATGCTGAAGCTTACCAAGAAGGCGGACTACGGATTGATGGCGATGAAGCACTTGGCGGAGAATTCCGCCTTGGGCTCATGCAGCGCAAAGGATGTAGCCGAAGCCTACGGAATTCCATCGGAGGCGCTAGCCAAGATTCTTCAGCGCCTGGCAAAGGCTGGCTTGCTGCAATCGCAGCACGGCATGAACGGGGGGTATACGCTGGCCCGGGATGCGTCGTCAATCAGCGCTTTTGAGGTTATCCGCGCGATCGACGGTCCACTCTTTATAACCTCCTGCATAACGGTGCGGGGAGAATGTGGGCAGACGGAGCGGTGCACGGTTCGCGAACCGCTGCGGCGAGTGAACCAGAGTATTGAAGATGTACTTCGGCAGATCAAGATTTCCGACATGAGAGAAAAAGAAGAGATTTTAGAAGCGGCAGAAAAGAAACCGATTGATCTGGTGAGCATCACATAGGGTTTGGAAATTAAGCAGGAGAGCAATCATGAGCACGATGGATGTGACAACGGTACCGCAAACGCAGCATTCAGTTCCGAACGGAATCAAGCTGCCGATTTACATGGATAATCATGCGACGACCCCGACGGATCCGCGGGTGCTAGAAGCGATGATTCCCTATTTCACGGAGAAGTTCGGGAACGCGGCCAGCCGCAATCATCCGTTTGGATGGGTCGCCGAAGAGGGTGTGGAGACAGCGCGTGAGCAGATCGCCAAACTGATTGGCGCCAGCCCGAAAGAAATCATTTTCACATCAGGCGCCACCGAGAGTGACAACCTTGCGATCAAGGGCGTCGCCGAGATGTATCGAGAAAAGGGCAATCACATCATTACGGCCGTGACCGAACACAAGGCCGTACTCGACACCTGCAAACGGTTGGAAAAGTACGGATACCGGGTTACTTATTTGCCGGTGCAGAAGGATGGGTTGATCGATCTTGAGGATCTTAAGCGGGCGATGGATGACAAGACGATCTTGGTCACGATCATGTTTGCGAACAACGAAATCGGCGTTCTGCAGCCAGTGACGGAGATTGGCAAACTATGTCGCGAACGCGGCGTCATCTTCCACACCGATGCGGTTCAGGCAGTTGGCAAAGTTCCGATTGATGTAAATAAACAGAATATCGATCTGGCTTCCATCTCGGGGCACAAGATCTATGGACCTAAGGGAGTAGGGGCGCTCTATGTGCGACGCAAGAATCCGCGCGTGCAGTTGGCGGCAAGCATTGATGGCGGCGGACATGAGCGTGGTATGCGGTCGGGAACTTTGAACGTGCCTGGGATCGTCGGACTCGGCAAGGCTTGCGCGCTCGCCATGGAAGAGATGTCGCGGGAAGCTGTGAAACTGTCAGGGCTGCGTGACCGGCTGAAAGAAAGCATCATGAGCCGATTGGATGAAACGTACATTAACGGTTCGATGGAGCATCGTCTGCCCGGCAACCTGAACATCAGCTTCGCCTATGTGGAAGGCGAGTCTTTGTTGATGGGGATCAACGACATTGCGGTTTCGAGTGGTTCGGCATGCACTTCGGCAACCCTTGAGCCATCTTATGTGCTGAAAGCGCTGGGCACCGGTGACGATCTGGCGCATAGTTCGATTCGATTCGGCATCGGTCGGTTCAATACCGAAGCCGAAGTCGATTACGTGGCGGATCGGGTGGTGGAGACTGTGACTCGGCTGCGTGAGCTTTCGCCCTTATACGAGATGGCGAAAGAGGGCGTGGATTTGAAGTCAGTAAAGTGGGCCGCGGAGTAGGGTCCGCGAATAAACGGAGACGTTGCAAACAGCGTCTCTGCAGCATCAAGAATTTTGGTGAGGAGAATCAATCATGGCTTACAGCGATAAGGTAATCGATCACTACAACAATCCGCGGAACGTGGGCTCTCTCGACAAGAGCAGCGCCGAAGTCGGAACCGGTTTGGTGGGCGCGCCGGAGTGCGGTGATGTGATGAAACTGCAGATCAAAGTAAATCCGCAGACCAACATCATCGAAGACGCGAAGTTCAAGACCTTCGGGTGCGGTTCGGCGATCGCATCGTCATCGCTTGCCACCGAGTGGGTGAAAGGCAAGACGGTCGATGAAGCGCTAGCGATCAAGAACACTGAGATTGTGAAAGAACTGTCGCTTCCTCCGGTGAAGATTCACTGCTCGGTGCTGGCGGAGGATGCCATTCGCGCCGCGATTCACGACTGGAAGAAGAAGCAGGAAGTCGCAACCCCGGTAGCCGTCGAGGCGAAATAGTTGGTCCCAGATTGGCGCGGCTAGTCGGGTCGTGCCAATTTTGAGGCGCCATAATCATGGAAACAGCGACTCCCAATACGACGACGGCCAAGGGCATTCTGGTTACGGACAAAGCTTTGTCCAGAATTCGTACTGCGATCGTCAAGGAAGGCATTTCGCCGGAAGAGGGCGGTCTGCGTCTGGGCGTACAGGGCGGAGGTTGTTCGGGCCTGAGCTATAACATCCGTTTCGACACCCAGCCTCGCGAGCGCGATCGCATTTTTCAATTCGGCGACGTCCGCGTTTTTGTCGATCCGAAGTCGTTCATCTATCTACACGGCATGACGCTCGACTACCAGGAAACGCTGATGCAGCAGGGCTTCGTATTCGTGAATCCGAATTCCACGAAGTCATGTGGCTGCGGAACTTCGTTTTCGGGCTGATCTTCTTGAGACACCCGTCGCAGAAATATTCATTCGCGGGATCGCGTCGCGGGGGGGGGAAGGTGTCTATGAGCGATATTTCAAAAATGGTGATGCAGGGCCCCAGTGAATTGACCAGCACCTGCTGGTCCTGCGGCGATATGCGGGCCGCGCATTTCTGCAGCGCCTGTGGCAAGGTGCAGCCTCCCGTGCCGGTCGACTATTTTACGTTCTTTGGACTGCCGCGCAAATTGAATGTCGATGGATCGGCTCTAGAGCGCGAGTTTTATGAATTGAGCCGCAAGTTGCATCCCGATGCCTACGCTACCGTAGATCGCCGCGAGCAGGAGTGGAGTCTGGAGCAGACATCTCTGTTGAACGACGCTTACCGTACGCTGAAAGATCCAATTAAGCGCACGGCTTACCTGTTGAAGCTGGAGGGCGTGGAACTGGAAGAACAGTCGAAGAGCGCTACTGAAAGGGCTCGCACATCCGGCGAGATCAAGAAGCAGGTTGTGCCTCCCGATTTGCTTGAGGAAGTCTTTGAATTGAACATGCAGCTCGAAGAGTTGCGAATGCAGAAAAAGGCTGGCGAGGACGACCCAGCACTGATGGAACAAGTGGGACGGCAGAAAATTGACCTCGAAGACAAGGATCACGATTTGCTCGACGAATTGAAGTCTGACTGGAGCGAGTGGGACAAACTGGTGGATCACGGTTCGGAGGAAGAGCGGCGCAAAGTTCGAGACAAGATGGTGGATCTCTTGAATCGCAGGAACTACATCAGGAATTTGATTCGGGATGTACAGGAAGCGCTGGAGAATTGAGGAATTTGCAATCGCGTAATTCGGTAATTGAAAGACTAAGGTCCCAACGATGGTCTCAATTGCCAATTACATAATTTGAACTATGGCAGCTGAGCGCATTATCGGGATTGATCTTGGAACCACTAATTCCTTAGTGGCCTTCATGCATGACGAGAAGCCTGCCATCATTCCCGGTGAGGACGGAGTGAATCTGGTGCCGTCCGTTGTGGCACTCGACGAGCGGGACCAGATCATCGTCGGGAATGCGGCTCGAAAGTATCTGATTGAGACTCCGGAACGGTCGGTCTATTCAATCAAGCGCCTGATGGGACGCGGACTCGAAGACATTCAGGAAGAATTGAAGCTGTTCCCATTCCAGTTAGCCAACGATCTTCAGACGGGTGAAGTTCTTCGTATCAAGCTCGGTCAGAAGACCTTTACTCCTCCAGAAGTTTCGGCGTTCATCCTGCGGCAGCTCAAGCGCAATGCCGAGCGTTTCTTCAATGCGCCTGTATCTAAAGCAGTCATTACGGTTCCGGCATATTTCAATGATGCCCAGCGGCAGGCGACGAAAGACGCTGGCCGAATTGCTGGACTGGAAGTGTTGCGCCTGGTGAATGAGCCTACGGCGGCGTCTCTGGCCTACGGTCTCGATCAGAAGCAGAACGGTATCGTGGCCGTTTATGATTTGGGCGGCGGGACGTTTGACATCTCCATTCTCAAACTACATGACGGCATTTTTGAGGTCATGGCCACCAATGGTGATACGCATCTGGGTGGGGATGATATCGACAATTTGCTGATCCACATTGCTCTGGAGGATATTCGCGGCGATATGAGCCTGGATCTATCGCGCAATGGCGAAGCCGTGGCTAGGATTCGGAAAGCGGTGATTGAAGGGAAGATCGAACTATCCACGAAGCCTTCTACCAAATTGGACATTGAGCTGCCAGGCGGCAAGCGTTATCTGCGAGAGATTACACGCGAGCAGTTCGAAGTGCTGATTCAGTCGATCATCGGCCGCACCCTGGCACCCTGCAAACAGGCCTTGAAGGATGCAGGCCTTAAGCCGGAGCAAATCGACGAAGTCGTTCTCGTGGGCGGCTCGACTCGCATTCCGAAGGTTCGGACGCTGGTGGAAAATCTATTTCAGCGTAAAGCGCACACCGATTTGAACCCGGATGAAGTAGTGGCTTTAGGCGCGGCAGTTCAGGCAAATATTCTCGGTGGTGGTTCGGAAGCTACCCAGAACATGCTGTTGCTCGACGTCACCCCACTTTCATTGGGCATTGAAGTCGCCGGGGGCGTAACCGACAAGATCATCCTGCGAAATTCCACGATCCCTGCGTCCGCAACGCAGCACTACACCACGCAAGTGGACGGTCAGGCTAACGTTGCGATTCATGTTCTGCAAGGTGAAAGAGAGTTGGCGAAAGACTGCCGCTCGCTGGCACGATTCGACTTGAAGGGTGTTCCGCCCATGCCCGCGGGGCTTCCACGAATTGAGGTCAGGTTTCTGATTGATGCGAATGGCATTCTCCACGTTTCAGCGCGTGAGCAACGCAGTGGCAAGCAAGCGGAGATCGAAGTCCAGCCGAGCTATGGTTTGACTGATGAGCAGGTCGAGGGCATGATTCTCGACTCGTTTGATTATGCCGAAGACGACTTCCGACAGCGGCAGGTAATTGAAGCTCGCAATGAGGCGGATACGATCCTCACTGCATTAGAAAAGGGAAAGCGTGGTCCAGCGTGGAGTCATCTCACCAATGACGAAAGGCAGCAGATTGCCAAGCTCGAGAGTTTGCTGACTCAAGTGAAGGGCGGCGACGATTACCAGGAAATCCGCAAGGCGATCGACGCGTTGAACCAAGGCACGATGCGACTGGCCGAACTGATGATGGACACGGCCGTCAGCAGTGCGTTGAAAGGCAAGACCATGGACGAGGCTGATATGGGTGAAGGTCCCACGGCTGGCCATCCGATGGCGAAGGCTGACTTTAAGTAGAAGATTTGCTCCCCGGCAGAAGAAACTCGGAGTGAATCCAAAAGGTATCGATTTATGAGCGAAGAGAAGAAACAAGCAGGAGGAACGGCTACGGCTGAAGCCAGCGAGAACACGATTCAGCTTACGTTCCTTCCCGAGGGCAAGACCGTGGAATTTGAGAATGGCAAACTGCCCTACAAAGATCATGGCAAAGAGCAGTCGATTTTGGATGTGGCCCTGAACAACGGCATTCGCCTCGACCATGCCTGCGGCGGGAATTGCGCTTGCACCACGTGCCACGTGTGGGTGAAGGAAGGTGCCGAGAATCTTTCCGAAATGGATGACGATGAAGCCGATCGCCTCGACATGGCGGCCGATTTACAACTGAACTCGCGGTTGGGATGTCAGGCTGTGATTACCAAGCCAGGAAAGGTTGTCGTGGAAATACCGGCCTGGAATCGGAATTACATCTCAGAAGAACACTAGACTGTTTCGCGCCACAGATCGGGCTAGAGTTTATTCCAGGCACAACTGCAATACACTTCGCGAATTGTGGGGGAAATTATGGCTAAGACGCTTACGTGGAATGATGCCGAAGATATTGGAATCGCACTGGCAGAGGCGCATCCCGGAGTCAACCCTCTGACCGTACGTTTTACGGATCTGCATCGTATGGTGACGGAACTAGCCACTTTCCGAGATGACCCTCATACGTCGACCGAGGGGAAACTGGAAGCCATTCAGATGGCATGGCACGAAGAGTTTGCCGAGAGCGCATAGCAGGTTTGTTTAGCGATCGTGAACCTGGAAAGACGTGGCCCAGGTACGTCTCGAGGGAACTTGCTGTCGCTTATCCGATAGCGCTGGTTACCGGCTCTTCTACACCGGCTTCACGCAAGAATTTCGCTGCTTCTTCCGGCGGAGTCGGGTTGATATAGAAACCCGTTCCCCACTCAAATCCCGCCGTCTTTGTGAGCTTTGGCATAAATTCGATATGCCAGTGATAGTGATCGTTGATCGGATCTTGGGCCGGTGAACTGTGGATCACCAGGTTGTAGGGCGGATTGTCCAGAACCTGGTCGGCCTTGCTCAGCAAAGTTTTCAATGCTTTTGCGAGATTCTCGAACATATGTGTCGATGAATTCTCGAAAGCGGACTCGTGCTGCTTGGGAAGGATCCAAGTCTCAAAGGGAAACCGGGGCGCGTAGGGCGCAATCGTCAGGAAATCTTCGTTCTCCGAAACCACGCGGACGCCGGTCTCCGATTCCTGCCGGATGATATCGCAGAAAACGCAACGCTCTTTATAGATGAAGTATTGCTTGGCGCCTTCGATTTCCTCGACCACGTACTTGGGCAGAATAGGCAGCGCGATCAGTTGCGAATGCGCGTGCTCGAGCGACGCTCCAGCAGCTTCCCCGTGATTTTTGAAGATCAGAATGTACTTGAAGCGACGGTCTTTCTTCAGGTCGAGGATGCGGTCGCGGAAGGTCCACAAAACGTCCTCAATCCGTTTGGGAGACATCGTGGGAAAACTGGCATTGTGGTCCGGCGTCTCGATGATGACTTCATGAGCACCGATCCCATTCATGCGGTCGAACATACCGTCGGCCTGGCGGTTCAGATTGCCTTCGATCCCTAGGGCTGGAAACTTGTTCGGCACAACCCGAACAGTCCAACCTGGAGTATCGCGCTGGGGCGCCGGACCTCCGTTGGGATTGGGGCGGTACGCCTGAACCTCTGGGGGCGTCTTGTTCTCGTTTCCATAGCAAAAGGGGCAAAAACCACCCTTAATTCGGACGGCATCTCGGGCGAAATCGGTAGGGCGCTTGGCACGGTCGGTCGAAATGATGACCCAGCGACCAACAATGGGATCTTTTCTAAGCTCAGGCAAAAGACTAAATCCTTTCAATACGAGTCGAAGTTGGTATTTTACGCCACCGGGAAGGCATTTCGGAACAGCTCGAATGTCGGATGGCTGGACCGCTGCCCATAGTATACGGACACTATATCGAAACGCCACTGGCACGAAGGTGGCAAATGCCGAAGGTAATCGCGAGCCACGAACTTGAGCGAGCGCTGCTTATCGCGATCGACAGCTGCTTCGGCGGGCTTTACGTCATGCGATGTGCGTGTCTTCACCTCGATAAAGCACAAAATATCGTGTTCCCAGCCGATAAGATCGATCTCGCCACGGTGGCTGAGTGAACGAAAATTGCGCGCCACCATGACATACCCCAGGCTCCGTAAAAAGAAGTATGCCGTCCTCTTCTCCGCGGCGTCCGGTTTGTCGATGCGGAGCAATCTTCGGACGCTGAATCGTATTGGCGGCAAGCGAGTCGAGGGCATGGATGACGGCGTGAGTGACTCTGCCAGAGGGCATGCAACTGTCAATTCTAGTTATGTAGATTTCAGGCTTTCAGTGATCTGAGGGCCGTTGGAGCGTTGAGTTCAGTGGAATGGTCCCTTTATGGGAAGAGGTTGCAACTCGCCTGCGTGAAACTCGGGAATCCATCGTGCTCCGAGAACTTCGGTCCTAGGTTGATCTTGGAGTTAGTCGGCAGGCAGCCCGATACGCGCGAGAAGTTCGCGGTAAGCGGGATCATTCTGGAGAAAATCGAAGGTCGCGGATTGCCTGAGATAAATCATCCCTTCATCGTGCTGGTCGTAGCCAAGATTAAGATAATGCATTGTTTCATCTCGATCTTGAGCGGCCGCATAGCTGCAGGCAAGGGTGACCGGGGAAATGAGTCCTTGTTTGTAGAGCTGCGCCTTCGCTACCAGAATATTCTGCAACATTCCCTTGCGCCCACCCTCCGCTAAGCCCTTCTCGGCGGCCACTGCGATCGCGAGTCCCGATTTGTCGTGAAGGATCCCGGATTCCTTCTTTGCCTCAGCAATGTAATTGGGGTAATCCCCGGAATCGAAGTAGGTCACTTTGAGATAACGATGCGGTGACAGAAAGTTTGGCTCGGACAATTCCAACTGCTTGAGCTGGGCGGTACCTTGTGCCTGAAGTCCAGCCGTGTAGAGGAGGATGCCTTGATCTGCAAGTAGGGAGGTAGAGCTCGGCTCAAGGGCCCGCGCTCGCTCCATCTCCTTGAGGGCCTCAGGGAAATGCCTTAGCACCGACAGATAATTGGCATACCAGTGATGAGCGACCGCATTGTTGGGATTGAGTTCGAGAGAGCGCTGGAACTCGCGATCTGCCGCCGTGATGTCCCACGATCCATAGAACGAGGCAAATGCCAAAGAGGCATGGGCGTCCGACGATTGTGGGTCGAGTTCGACCGCTTTCTTGGCCGCAGCGAGCGCCCGAGGATAGGCCTCGCCGGAGGGCATCATAGTGTATTCGCGCAGCAGGTTGTAGCAATCTGCCAGTCCAACGTAGGCCTCAGCGAAATTCGGATCGCGGACGATGGCCTGTGTGAAATAGTCCACCGCTTTGTTCAGGCTCTCGGGCGTTCTCTTATTCCAGTAATAACGTCCTTTCAGATAGAGCTCTTCGGCGTCGGAATTGATGGGCCTCGTAACAGAGGCAGATGAGGTTTGGTTTTCGAGGCGTCCCGCATGCGCCAACCGGTAAGCGGGACGAAACAGCCATGCCGCAAACAGCAAAGCCAAGATTGGCGGCAAATATAACCAGCGTCGATAGGGTGATGAGCCGGCTGCTGTGCTGCTTGGTTGCGGCGTATTGATCGGAATTGCTGCAACTGGGACAGCAAACGATTCAGTGCCCTGCTGCCGCTGCGAGTCAGATGTATTGAGCCAACGGGTCAACTCCTCCGAGTAGGCGAAGACCTTGCCCCGCGAACCACCAGGCAGACGATGGACGGGCAGACCACGTTCCTTCTCCCAGCGGCGAACGGTGCGCTCGTCGCAGCCGAAGAAAGCGGCGATCTCCTTCCAGGAGTCTAGACGTTGGTTGGCAGTCGGAATCCTGCTAACGGAAGCCATGGGTTTCCATTGTCCGGTATTGTCCGGAGATGTCCGTTGATACCAGTTGCAGGGGGAGGGAAGCGACGCCAGTATAGCCGAACAACTCCGGATTGACTACCGCCAACACAATTCAATTTTCCGGTGAGGGCGGCAGATCGATAATCTGGCGCGAAACTGCAACTTGTTGCACTCGTCAATCGGTTGTAGCGGTTCCGTCTATTCGGAGATGTTAAGAGATCTCAACGAATCAGGGCTCGACAAATGGTTCATGAAGGAAATCCCGAACGCCCATCTTTGCGTAGGATCGCTACGCGTATGTCGTCCCTGGTTCTGCTATGGCCTTTCCTTGCGATTCAAGGGCGATGGCTCTCTGTTGGAGGAGAAGCCAGCCGTCACACGATCTTCTCCGCGCTATTCGGAAAAGGCCGAGCGGACCAGCTATCTCGTTCGCCCAGCCAAGGGCGGCGTCTCAAACCGTGGCCTTTGCTCTGAGTCAGCGGCTCGCGGTTGCTCCGGCATCAACGTCAGCGAAGGAAAAAGCGGTCGAGACGTTCGAGTATTCCTTGCTGGAGACCTCTACGTATGGATACACGAAGTAGTTGAGTGGTTTTCCATCCTGTTTGGGATTCAGTTCAAGATCGCGGCCGAGGGTGAACTGAACGCGGTTGGCGTCGTGGGCTCCGAAGAAATAGTCTTTTTTTTCGGGATGCTTCCAGGCTTCGGAAATGTCAACCGGAATCCATCCGTGCTGCGGGTCGAAGAATTCTGCCCAACAATGGTAGCCTGCTATTTCGGAAGAACGTTTGTCTGCGGGAAGAGGGAAGCCGATCTCGAAGCGCGCTGGAATTCCCTGTGAACGAACCATCGAGATGAACAAGGAGTGGAAGTCGGTGCAATTGCCCTTCTTCGCATCGCAAGCGTAAAGCACGTCGCCGCGACCCCACCCGCTTCCGGTCTTGTCATACTTCATGTTGGCGAAAACATAGTCGTAGATGGCATGAGCTTTGTCGAGCACGCTCGTCCTCCCAGCGACGGTCTTGGCAGCGAGGTCGGCGGGTAACCCGCTGACCGGGACTAAAGCGTCAGCTGCAAGATACTCTTTGCGCTCCTTCTCCGGAAGTTTCACCTCCGCGAGGTGCGGTGAATACACGCCCAGAGTGAGCCGCTCGCGCCGGACCACATCATAAACGACCTCGAAATGAGCTTCCGGCTGTTTAGCCTTGGAGGCGTCGGCGTAATACATCTCGTTGTCAAACCTGGATTCGTGCGTCTTCTTCAACGGAAGGTCTCCTTTCGCCGAAAGGACCTTCACCTCCTGAAATGCGTCCGAGTGAGCGAGGGGGATCCACACGCGGACTTTCTCTCCGGCGGGAATATTCTTCACTGTGAAGGAATAAGTGAATGTGAAGTGACGGGACGACTGGGCAACTGCGGAGGTGGCGCACAGCAGTAGCAACATTATGTGGACGAGTCTGCGGAGCATGTTCAGCTTCCTTTCAGCGCGGTTTAGAACCTTGAGGTTGAAAACGACACACGGGCGTTTGGGATTAGCGCCGTCAGGTGAAGCCGCGAGATAGGACGTCGGCGGGAATGGTTCACCCCAGAAGTGTTTTCATTCTAGCCAAGCAGAGTGGGTCTTCGCAAAAGACGCGCGCAACGTGGCGAAGAAATCACAGGTTGGCGGTCTAGGCGGCGATTGCGGAAGGTTGGTTAGACTTGACTCGATGAGATGTGTTCACCAGAACCACTCCTGCGAGCGCCACGCCACCGCCTATAAGAGAAATAACGTGCGGTACCTCGCCCAGCCATATCCAGGCGATTGCGATAGCCAGGACCGGAATGATGTAAAGAAGTGTGCTGGTACGTCCCGCGGCCCCATGGGACAGCACATAAGCCCAAGCTACATACGCCAACGCTCCCGGAAATACTCCCAAATAAACCACCGAGAGGGTCGAAGTTGCCGGGGCTACGCGGATGGCGTGCCAGAGGCCGGTTCCGAAGGGCAACATAAAGAGCGTGCCTGCCCAGACGGAATAAGCGGTGAATTCGAGCGCGCTGTATCTTTCGAGAAAACTCTTTTGCTGCACCATGTAAATCGCCGACGTGATGGCGGCAGCTAGAATGATCAACGCTTGAGGTGAAAAGCGTAAGCCACCGCCTTCTCCGTTGGAGATTAGGCCCACTCCGGCGAAGCTCATCAGCACCCCGCTCCAGCCTCGCAGGGTGAGCCTCTCGCCAATGGCGATAGCGAAAATGGCGGTCCAGATCGGAACTGAGGCAATTAGAAGGCTCGCTGCCCCGGCGCTGACTCGAGTCTCTCCGTAGTTCAAGGCGAGATTGTAGAAGCTGATTCCGATCAGGCCGCTAACGAGCAGTCCGGGGAGATCACGCAGTTGCGGGCGGCGGAAGTGAGCGATACTGGCATAGATCGCGAGGACGATCGATGCGATCACAAACCGCAACACTGCCAGTTGCCCGGGATTGTAGGCGCGCAGGCCGGCCCGGATCCCGGCAAACGCGGACGCCCAGAGAATCAGGGAAACCGCCAAAGCCAGCCTGGCGCGAATTGAGAGATGAGCGATCATTTTTCTACGGCGAAGCAGGGCAAATTCAGCGGGTGTCAGGCTGGCTTGATTGATACGTCGCTTCGACGATTTCGTCCCCGACGCGAATGGTTCCCTCTGTCAAAATTTGTGCCCTCAACCCTCCGCGATGGCGCAGGCCCTTAATTACCGGTTGTCCAGTTAGAGCTTCGAGATGGCTACATGGTTCACAAAGTCGAATTCCGCGGACCTTGACATGTCCGATCCGAAAATCACGGCCCACGAGATGATTCAAGGCGACGCCACGCGTTACCAGGTTTCGACGCGCTTCGCTAGGAGTGATATCGCCATCGTATTCGCGGATGAAAGCCTCGACGGCTTCAGCCTCGATCAGGGTGAGTTCGAAATCAGGGAGTGGCTTGAAAAACGTTCCCTGCTTCAGGGCGTAGCGATCACCATCGAGGCCAACACCCGGTATCGCCTGCGCTTCCGGGACTGAAAGCGTCGGTTGTTTGGGAGCGGCGCCGATGTGAATGGACTCCACACTGCCTTTCCACATAGTTCGTTTCCTCGATTAGCGAGTCCTGGTGAGTGGCACGCCAGGCACGGATCACGCTGGGAAGATATTGCTTCAATAAAAAACGGGGATGGGGGAGGACTCCCATCCCCGTGCGGACGCTATTGTGTCTTCTCTACGAGAGAGATGGACTCTTCAAGCGTCTCAATGGCGATGTCCGCCTCCTCTTTGGTCACGACCAAAGGAGGGGATATGCGAATGGTGCTCGGGCCGGCACCGAGGAAGAGAATTCCCCGCTCAAAAGCAGCCTGAACAATTTGGTCACGCTCAGCAGCACCGTATTCACGGGACTTCTTGTTCTTCACGATGTCGACGCCAATCATCAAGCCGCGGCCGCGAATGTCTCCGACGATTGCGTGCTTGGTGGGCCAGTCGGCCATGCGCTTCATCATGTGTGCACCGACTTCCGCCGAATTGTGGAGCAAGTTTTCCTGCTCAATGACATCGAGCGACGCCAACGCAGCTGCGATGCATACTGGATTGCCTCCGAAAGTGGAAGCGTGTGAACCGGGAACCCAGTCCATAATCTCGGCTTTGCTCATAGTGACGCCGAGGGGCATGCCGGAAGCTATGCCCTTGGCGATGCAGACGATGTCGGGCTGTACGCCGGTATGTTCGACAGCCCACCACTTGCCGGTGCGTCCGACGCCGCTCTGGACTTCGTCGACGACCAGAAGAATTCCGTGACGATCGCAGATACGGCGGAGCTCCTGCATGAAGATTGTGGGCGCGACGACGTATCCACCTTCACCCTGGATGGGTTCGACGAAAATCGCGGCGACCTCCTCGGGGGCGAGCGTCGTCTTGAAGAGCTTGTCTTCGATGAAGCGGGCGCAACCAAGGGCAAAGGCTTCGGCGTTCTGGGCGCCGCCTTCGCATCCGCGAAAAACGTCGGGATAGCGAACGTGGGTGACGCCTGGGACACCTGGACCGAAGCGGCGCTTCTGCTGCGGCTTCGAGGCGGTCAGAGAAAGCGCTCCCATGGTGCGGCCGTGGAAGGCGCCAAAAAAGGCGATCACGTTCTGACGCTTGGTGTGATAACGGGCGAGTTTCAAAGCGCACTCGATGGCTTCCGCGCCAGAGTTGCCATAGTAAATTTTGTGGGGGCCCGGCATGGGAGCAATCTTCGAAAGACGCTCGGCCAAAGTGACCATGTTTTCGTAGTAGAAGTCCGTGCCGGACATGTGGATCAGCTCGCCTGCCTGCTTCTGAATCGCGGCGACCACATGAGGATGGCAATGGCCGGTGGAAGTCACGGCGATGCCGGCGGAGAAATCAAAAAACTCGTTGCCATCCACGTCAGTGATGACCAGACCCCGGCCTTTGCTGGCGACCAACGGATAAGAACGCGTGTAGGACGGCGAGATATATTTGGTGTCGCTGTCGAGGACACGCATGGCATTTGGTCCGGGCAGTGCGGTCTTGATGCGAGGGCCGATCAGAGTTTGAGTTGGCATGGGATCCTCCGTAAAACGGTCGTTTGGTCGTTCAGCTTGGGTTTGGCCGAGGTGCCGCAAATTTGCGGAGCTTGGACCGAAGTGAAGCAATTGGAAGGATTCTAACTAGTCTGAACCGAAGAGGTTAGGACGCAGACGGGAAGGCAGCACTGCCCGGAAACGGCGTGGGCATACCAGCATGTGGAGCCAGCACACGGGCAAATGCGAATTGGAGCTCTGTTGATGCATCGAGAGACATTCCATATCCAGTATAGCTCGACACGGGGGATGGCGTAACCCCCTATTTACTGTTCTGTCGGTAGTCTTTGGTCGGTGTCCGTTGGGGGAAGGTTTCTGTCCCTACTGCTGGCGCATCTCGACGCGGTTCCTGCTGCTCTGTGGATCATCTGAAACCTGTCGGACATTTTTGCGTCTGATACCTTTAACCTCGTCACTAACGTAATGACCACCACAATTCAATCGTCGAGCCGGTTCGCGGTCGTTTTGGCCTTTGGGCTGGTTTATTTCTTTTGGGGGTCGACGTACCTCGCGATCGACATTGCAGTTGAGAAGATTCCACCGGCGCTGATGTGCGGCTTGCGATTCTTGATCGCAGGCATCTTCATGCTGGCATTCTGTGCACTGCGTGGGCGGCGGGTGCGGTACAACGCACGGCAACTGGCAGAGATGGCGACCGTCGGGATACTGCTATTGATGGGCGGGAACCTGACTCTTTCTTATGCGGAACAACATATCGCTTCCGGACTCTCAGCGCTGATCGTGGCAGTTACACCCTTATGGTTTCTGGTGTTGGATTCCCTCTTGCTCGGCGATCATCATGTTTCGGGACTCGGTAAAGCTGGCTTAGCCTTGGGCATCGTCGGGCTGGCCGTCCTGATGTGGCCAGATCTCACCAACACGACCTCCCTCGGGCGAGAGCAGCTGTGGGCTTCAATCAGTCTCTTGGGAGGATCGTTCAGCTGGGCGCTGGGATCGGTACTGGCGAAGAAGTGGAAGTCAACGGAAGTGGATCCGTTTTCAGCCGTCGCGTGGGAGATGGTGGCGGCCGGATTGGCGAATTTCGCGTTCGCTCTGGCCGCCGGAGATCTGACTCACGTCGTATGGACTGGTCGAGGAATTGGCGCGACCCTGTATCTTGTGGTGTGCGGATCGTGGATCGGCTACACCGCTTATATCTGGTTGCTCGGGCACGTTCCGACTTCGAAAGTAGCGACCTACGCCTACGTGAATCCGGTGGTCGCGGTGTTTTTGGGGTGGCTGGTCCTACATGAACGAGTGAACGGGTACATCTTGGCAGGAAGTGCGATTGTGATCGCGTCGGTTATTCTGGTGACCAGCGCCCAGGTGACATCGAGGCAATCGACAAGGTCAATCGCGACCGCGGAAAGTGGCGATTAGCGTCCCTCGAGGAGCTTCGTTCATCGTTCAGAGCTCACTGCGCGGCAATGTGACGATGGGCTACATTCATCCATGACAAGGATCAAACGACACAGGAAATCTCATTGGAAAACTGCATAAGCTGCGGGCGTGAGTTGCCGTCGTCTACATTTGGTAGGCATAAGGAAGTCTGTCCGGAGTGCGAGAAGAACCTGATGCAAACCGGGACAGTGGTGACGCCCGCCCCTGCTCCGCAGCGTGTGGTCCTTGCGAGGCGCAAAACTCCTGTCACGATGGCTCTGATTGGTATCAATGCAGCCGTCTACGTGGCCATGGTGCTGCGCGGTGTTTCTGCTGTCGAGCCGACCACGGCGCAGCTTCTTCCCTGGGGAGCGAACTGGGGACCGCTTTCTCTTTCGACCCAGCCTTGGCGAATTCTAGCTTCGAACTACTTGCACGGCGGCATCATTCACATTGCGCTGAATATGTGGTGCTTGTGGAGCTTGGGGCAATTAGCCGAACAGATTTTCGATCCCTGGACTTACGTTCTCATTTACACCGTTTGCGGAATTGCGGGAAGTCTCGCGAGTTTGTGGGTCCATCCGATGGTGATCGGAGTAGGGGCGTCGGGAGCCATTTTCGGCATGGCCGGAGCGCTAATGGCAGCCTTGCATCTGGGACACTTGCCAATACCGAAAGCGGCAGTGCGCGGAACGCTGAAGAGCCTGCTGATGTTCGCGGTTTACAACCTGTTTTTCGGGGCGGTGGGAAGAACCATCGACAATTCAGCTCACATCGGGGGTTTAATAGCGGGACTCGCGATGGGGGCCGTCATGGCGAAGCACCTGATGACTCCTCCCGAGGTGCGGGCGGCCTGGCGACGAATCGTTTTTATTGGGGCCCTAGTCGTGTTGGGCGCTGGGTTTGTTCTGGTGCGGCAGGCAGGAGCTTACGTTATCCAGATGGAAGACGGTATGCGTGCGCTGCAAAGCGGGAAGTACGACGATGCCGTGCGCGCGTTAGAGCAGGCTTACACTAGGAAACCTAATGATCATACGGTGCTGGTGCTGCTAGCGAGCGCCTACGTTCAAAAGGAAGACTATGCCAAGGCAGTTCCTCTTCTGGAACAGGCGGTAAGACTTGATCCCAATGACGCGATGTCCCAATTCAATCTGGGACTAGCGCGTCTGAAACAAGGACAATTCGATCAAGCGATTCCGCATCTGCAGAAGGCGGTCGCACTGGACCCGAAGGACACCGACGCACGTCAGGCTCTGCAGCAGGCTGAGGAAGGAAAGCATTCTCTGGACGGCATCGTCAAGCAGTAGTGTTTTCTTAAATTAGTTAGCCTCCTCGTCTTCGTCGCTCTCTTCTTTGAGCATCTCAACGAAATTGCCTCGAATCGAGAAAGTGGCCTTGGAGGCGCCTTTGGGTTCGAAGGTGACCCGGGTAGGGTGGCGCTGCCATTCGGGTACGGCGCAGCTCGTGCTGCCGTCGCCAGGCATTTCTGCCACATTTTTTCTTAAGAGGGGTTTGTGCCTTCCTAATTGAACGACGATACCCTCCAGTTTATTGTGGTCGTCGGTCGAACCGCAGTAGGCGATGTAGTCTCGATACCAGCTGGCAAGAGAGGAAAAAGGATCGAAATCCGGAAGGCTAATAGGGGAGATGTGACCAGTTGCGCGATCGACGATCAGCCAGCCTGCAGGCTGCCAACTCCAGCGAGTGGCGACTGCCTCCTGCGACAGCGAATCATTGATGCGGAGCACACGCCGTACGGCAAACAAACGCTCTGTGATTTCGTGAGGAGGTCCCAAAGTAAATTCCTTCGCCTTACCGTCGACCAGAAGCGGACGCGCCTTCGCATCAATCGGCTCATCTTCGGTGGGGCCGCTATACCATCTGATCGTGATCCATTTGCCGAAATTGATGACGTGGGGTTTAGATGTGGCCCAGGATGTACTTACAAAGAGAACGATCACAAGAACATTTCGGAATCGCTTGCGCATGGGGCGAGAATAGGAAGAACCGAATCTCAAGGCAAGGGCGCGGCGCACAATCGGAGCTGGAGTTTCCCCAAAAGGAACCCTCGAACCGGAGAAGCTCCACTTAATTGACCGGAGTCTAAAGTTTAGAGACTCCAACCTAAGTTTCATCTTTCATTACTAGCGGAGGGGAATGGACACGGTACAATAGGCAGAAGTAACGTCCGCAGTATTCCATGAATGCCCCTCGCAAATTTCGAACAACTCCTCGCGGTAAGACCCACTCAGAGAGTCATGTGAGTGAAGTTCCCCAACGTCGTCGGGCTCAGCGCGTATTGGTAGTGGATGACAATCGGGACACCGTGATGTTGATGCGGGAACTCCTGGAAACTCGCGGCTACGAAGTCGTAGCGGTTACCGATGCAATATCAGCCGAGGCCGAGATTCGGGACCATCCCCCGGACTTGGTTCTTTCCGATGTGATCATGCCGGGCAAGTCGGGTTATGAGCTTTGTCGCGAACTGAAGGAAAATCCTTCCACTCGGCTCATCCCGTTTGTCCTGATTACCGGATTGAGCGACCGCGAGGATCGTCTGAAGGGAATTGAAGCGGGCGCGGATGATTTCCTGAACAAACCGATTTTTGCGGAAGAACTTTTCGCTCGCGTGAAGTCGCTGCTTAAATTAAAAGATTTTACGGACGAGTTGGAGACCGCCGAATCGGTTCTTTGCACGCTTGGACGCAGCGTGGAGAGCCGCGATCCTTACACTGAAGGCCATTGCGAACGCTTGGCCCAGAATGCGAGTGACTTGGGCCGTCACCTTGGACTGGAAGAGGAATCGATCGTCGCACTACGCCGCGGTGGCTTTCTGCACGACCTGGGAAAGATCGCCGTACCCGACGACATACTGAAAAAGGGTTCGAATCTCACGCCCGAAGAATGGGCAATTATGAAACAGCATCCGCTCACCGGGGAAAATATTTGCCGCCCGCTGAAGTCGTTGCGACTGGTGCTGCCTATTATTCGAAATCATCACGAGCATTCGGACGGAAGTGGATATCCTGATGGGCTCGTCAAGGGTGAGATTCCGCTGTTGCCGCGAATCCTGCAAGTTGTTGATGTTTACGATGCCTTGCGAACCGAGCGCCCTTATAAACCCGCGCAAAACCACGATCAGGCAGCGTTAACCATGCAACAGGAGGCGCGCGGTGGACTCTGGGATGAGGAACTGGTCGAAGAGTTCCTTTCCATGCTGGAAAAGCGCCGCCGCGTGGCCTAGAACGACTTAACCGAATCCTCTCAAATCCTGCCTAGCCATCCGCTGATTCTAGTTCCCTCGTTCCCTCCCAATACCTTCCTGTCGTGATAACGTCTAATAGCCATAAAAGAGACCTCCCTTGCCACCGCTAACTTTCAGCATCGTGCTGCCCGCATACAACGAGGGGGACCGTATCGCCACCACTCTGGAAAAGGTGACGAACTATGCCGAAAAGCGTAGGTGGAATGCGGAAGTGATTGTCGTAAATGACGGTTCTACCGATAACACGGCGGAAATCGTGCGCAGTTGTGCGACTCGGCATCCTTCCTTGCGACTGATAGAGAATCCCGGCAACCGGGGCAAGGGCTACAGCGTGCGCAATGGAATGCTTCATGCGCATGGAGACGTGCTGCTCTTCAGTGACGCGGATCTGTCCTCTCCAATCGAGGAAGCCGACAAGTTATTCGCTGCCATAAAAGCCGGGGCGGATATCGCCATCGGATCACGTTGGCTGGATTCAAATCTGCAGGTGAAACGTCAACCGCTGCATCGGCAGCTTTTTGGGCGACTCTTCAATCTGGCTCTGCGCCTGATCCTGGGATTGAATTTCAAAGACACGCAGTGCGGATTTAAGGCCTTCAGTCGCCATGCGGCCGATGTGGTGTTCCCTCAGCAACAAATTGAGCGTTGGGGATTCGATCCGGAGTTGCTCTACTTGGCCAAGCGAGGGCGTCTTCGTATCGTGGAAGTGCCGGTATCGTGGTCCCATCGTGAAGGAACGCGCATCAATCCATTGCGGGACGGTTTTCGGATGGTGATGGAGCTGTTCAAGATCCGATGGAATGCTATTAGCGGCAAGTACGGGATCCGGAGCACCGTGTCGCAGCCTTCATGAGCCGGCGGCTGCGGCCTTGGTCCGCACGAGCGGCTGTACAGAGACTCCGTTCTTGGCGAAGACTAACCTAAATCTCGACGAACACTCATTACACAACCAAAAAAACTGATTCCGGCGAATAGCGGTTCTCTCGGGCTCATGAGATGGCGAGTCATCCCCTGGACGCTCGATTTCCATGCGGAATAACTTGCCACTGCGTAAATAGCGGAAAGGCGCGGAACAGTCTGGGTTGGCACACTTCGAGACCATGAGTCCTCAATACATTGAAATTGTTCCGTTGATCGCAAATCTTGCGCGGGAACTCTCAATCTACCTATTTTGACGCAGAGAGCAAAGATTACTAGAGGGGGATACCGGCTGCGGGAAATTGCCCGTCCCGGCTTGCCTTTTGCGCGATACCGGTTATGCGGCTTGCGACTTGGCGGCCTTAGGTTTTGGAGAGGATTGCTGAAACGACGCTAAAACCTCGTCGAGAGAGGAGAACGTCTCGAAAACTGAGAGCAGGTTAGTAAGTTCCAACAACTTACGCACTCGGGAGCTGACAGCCAGTTTCGTCGCGCATCCATTGGCTTGCGCCCACATAATTACCACTACCAGTTCGCCTAATCCAACGCTATCAATGATTTCCACTTCGCAGAGATCGATCGCAAGATGCTGAGTCTCAGGAATCAGTTCCGCGAGTGTCCGAGAGAACGATGTTATTTCGGGACCGTGTGTAATCCGGCCTTTACCACGCAACACACAGGGAACATCCGACTTATTTACGTCTAAGACCAACGTCACAGCAACTCCTCTAAGCTCGCAGGATGGAGATTCCGGCCTTCTATTCTCGATGAGCAGTGTTCTTGTCAAAGATTGTAATCACCCGGTTGTATTTAAAGAAGAACCCAATTGTGAAAAGGCCGTGAAATATTTTTACATGTTCGGTGGCCTGACCGCCTTCAGTTCCCGCCACCAACGCACCAGATATCGCATCCAAATAAAAATATCGCTAGCGTTAATACGGAGGATAGAAGTGTTGAAAGTTGCAACTGCAGCACTGTTTTGTTGTTTGATGACCGGTATTGCTTCGGCGCAGATTCCAACAAGTGGTAACGTGTTTTTTGGTTACTCGTATCAGAACAGCAACGCGGTAAATTCCGGCGGCACCGGACTGAATGGGTGGAATGGGTCGCTGGAAGGGAAAATTTTCCCATTTGTGGGAATTGTGGCCGATTTGAGTGGCAACTATGGATCGCAGTCGGTTCCCATAACGAGCGGGTGCACAATCGGAGTGACTTGTCTGGTGACTTCGACGAATGCCAGCATAAGCGAGTACAACTTCCTCTTTGGACCGCGAGCTTCAGTCTCGGTAGGGCGGTTTCGGCCATTTGTACATGCCCTGTTTGGCGCCTCTCACATCAGCGCCAGCGGCACGGGCGTGTCGAATTCGGACACCTCGTTCGGTGACGCACTTGGCGGGGGCTTGGATTATCGCCTGATGCGGCTCATAGGCGCCCGCATTCAGGTCGATGATTTGCAGACTCGCTTCTTCGGGAATACTCAAAATAATTTGCGCATGTCTGTAGGTTTAGTGCTGCGGTTTTAAGCCGACGGCTAACTCTGCAAGGAAAATTGCTCGGGCTCATTCTTTACGGCAGATGAGCCCTGGCATTGTTCGAGAATTTCCGAGACTTCGAAAAGTGCCCGATTGGAATATGTTCTGACCTTGCGGCGAAACCGATCGAAGGTCGAGATCTGCAGCAATTGCTGGACGGTGCCCGCAATTTCCCGAAAGTCTTTTACTACTAGACCAAAACCTTTCTCGGATACCCATTCGGCGTTATAGCGTTCTTGAGGCAGAGTTCTCGCGTTGCATTCGACAATCACCGGTAGATGGAATTGTAGGGCCTCGCTGATAGAACCCGGACCAGGTTTCCCAATGAAAAAATCCGCCAGCGACATGTAGTACTCGACGTTTGGGATGAAACCCTCCACAAGAATTGGCGTTTTAGTTCGCAAGCTTTTAAGTTCTTGCGCGAGTTTCTGGTTGTGACCGCAAACCAGAATTAACTGGACTCCACAATCGTTCTCATCGAGTCGCTTGACGATGTCGAGCATGACTCGTGGACCGTGACCGCCGAAGAGCACGATGCCTGTCGGACAGTCGGAGTTGAGGCCAAGTCGCTTCCGTTCGGCGGCGCGGTCGATGACGGATTTCTGATAGAACTTTGGCTTCAACACCATTCCAGAAGTTTCAAAGATCCGATCGGTAGAGTGGCCGAACGACAGGGCCTGCTCTTTGGCCCGTTCCGTTCCGACGATAACGTATTGTGATTCTGGTTCGATCCAGAAGCGCGGCGGGTAGTCCGCCAAATCCGTTAGCAGCGTCACGAACGGTGTATCTGTGATCCGTAAACTTTCGGCGATTTCGCGATTGAAATGGGGAATTACAGAGAGCACCATGTCCGTCGGATGCTGCGTCCACTGTGCTCTCAGCGCCTTCACGATCTGAGAATGGTAGAGGCGTATGACACTTTGAAGAACCACTAGAAGCTGGGGCGTGGGTCGAGTCCAGCCCTTGCGCAGGATCAGGTTATAAGCGTCTTCGATCTGCAAGCCGGTAATCTTGCTGAGTACGTCGAGGGGTCCGAGCACTTCCTGCATATTCAGAAGGCTGACGTCCCATGGCTGCTCTTGGGTGGTGAGCGTAGTTTTCAAGGCATCTGCGGTACTGCGATGTCCTCCGCCCGCGTGATGGAAAACGATCGTGAGCTTACGCAAGTGTCACCGGAACCTGGCAGGCGGAATTTACAAAGTATGTAGTGATAGGTGTCTCCTCAGCTGTTGATGTTTTCGTATTCCTCGGATACTTCTGTATTCTCTGCGGACGCGAACTCGGGTTCTTGCAGTTCCGAGTCATGACCATCGGCCTGCTTGTCGTACTCGCGAATCTGCACGCCCTCCGTGTCGATGGTGATGTAGGTCAGTTTGGAGTCGACCCAACCGCCCGAGTTGTAGTAGCAGATTCCTTCCCGCTCGTGATGCATGGCATCGTGAGTGTGGCCGCAGAAGATTCGATCTACATTGCGCAAGGCAGCATGGAACAGCGCCCCCGATGCCACTTTTTTCGACATCCGTAGCCACCGCGTATTCAGGCGATCGATCATGCGAGTGATGGGCTTGCCCTTGAAGTCGAGCCTCTGTAATTGCAAATAAAGGAGGGTGCCGAAATAATTCAGACGGATACTGTTGATCCCGAAGCGATCGAACTGGTGCCCGTGGATGGCGAGATGTTTCTTACCATCAAAATTCCAGACGTATTCTTGATAAACTTCGACACCAACCAGGTGCGACATGATGTCAGTGAGTCCTTGGTCGTGATTTCCTTCAACCCAGATCACTTCAATGTTGCGCTTGGGATTGGAGAGCTTGCGGATGAGGCCGAGGAATTTCCAGTGCTCTTTGGTGAGTCTGCCAAAATTGAGGTCGGCAAAAATATCGCCCAAAAGGATGAGGCGGCGGAAGCTAGCGTGTTTCAGCAGGCTGGTAGCTTCGCGGGCGTGGCTGTTCTCCGATCCCAAATGGACGTCGGAGAGGATCAGCGTATCGTAGACGGGCGGATCCATGCTCCAGAGATAGCGAAGTTGTGTTACGGAGCGATGAATGGCAGTTGAAAATGCGGTGAAAGGGACCACAGCAAGTAACCCCTACCGCAAGCCATTTTTAACGTTATCTAGGCAAGAGCGGAACCTCGTGACTGCAAACGCTCCTGTCTAGGGCGCTGGAGGTACGTATTCCTTGGGCGGGGCGGCGCCTTCGCCGAAGAAATATTGTTCCATCTGCTTGACGATGGCTTCCTGATCTTCTCTTCTTGCAGGATTAAGACGGTATTCGTTCAAGAGCATCTTGCAGAATTCGGTCCAGCCATTCCAAGCCTGTTGAGAGACGTTGTCGTAGATCTTGCGACCAAGATCGGTGTCGAAAGGTGGTTCGTCGAGGCCGGGAAGTTCTTTTTTCAGCTTGACGCAAAAAACCATGTGCTCTGCCATAAATTATCCAGAAAAATTATCTCACAAGGAAGGCAGGAAGGCGGACTCTCAGAAGACCGACCAGAAAAGCAAAAAGGCCCACCTGCGTGGGCCTCTCAGCGGTCATGAAGCGAGCTTACTGTTGAGGAGGGGTCGTCGTCCCTGTGCTATTAGGAGAGGTCGATCCATCAGGAGAAGTCGATCCCGGCGTTGTCGCAGGAGGATTAGCGTTAGGAGTTGTTGCTCCCGGGTTTCCAGTCTGGGGATTTTCTCCAGGCGTCGCAGTTCCCGGAGTCGGTGTCGCTGTACCAGGAGTAGGGGTTGCGGTCCCCGGAGTAGGGCTCGAGGTGCCGGGGGTTGGCGAAGCGGTACCCGGAGTTGGTGATGCAGTACCGGATCCATTCATAGTGCCGTTTGGCGAAGTTGTTCCGGTGGATGGCGAAGCTTGACCGGGCTGTCCGGTTGAGCCACTCTGTCCTGACTGTCCGGCAGCGCCGGAACCCGCGGTTCCAGTCTGCCCACCTGCTGTTCCTGCGGAGCCCGCCGCACCTGCGGAACCGGCCCCACCTGCCGCCCCACCTGCTTGGGCGATTTCGGAGGCAGTTAACCCAGCCACTAACACCTCAGAGCTGCGAGGCAGGGCGGATGTGGGCCCGGAACTGCTTCCGGCTGCCGCGCAATGATCTGCAATCTTGGTCGCGCTAGCCACCTGGAAGGTCTTAGCGGAGTTGGCAGCGGTCGGCGTGCTCGGGGCCGTGGCAGAGCCAGACATGGACCCGTTGCCAGTACTTGCAGCCGCGCCCGTTTGATCGGACGTGCTCGCGGCGGAGTTCGAACCCATGGAGCCCTGTGCCGCCTGTCCCTGAACTTGTACTTCGTTCCCCACCAGCGTGCGAAGGGTATCGGTGCTGCCAACCAGCACGTAAGTCGTGCCCGTCTGGTCGTCGGTGAGACTATAGCTACCCGAGGCGGCTGAGCCAGCTAGGCAACCCTTGATGCTAGAAGCGTTGACGCCGGTTTGTCCCATGGCGGTGCCGGTGTTGCCGCTAGTGCCGTTCTGGTCCGGAGTGGAGCTGGTTTGACTGCTTGGGGTGGATTGGCTTGCGCTGCTCGGATCGCTGCCCGACTGCGGTGCTGTGGCTGTTGAATCCTGAGCCAGCACCCATGAGCCTGTCAACAACAGGCTGGCGAATATTAAAGATTTTGCTTTCATGACCTGCCTCCAAAGAACGTGCGCGCTCGTTTGTCCGTTTACGCGTCAGTTTGGAGTCTAGGCTGGCGGGCGAGAGATAAAAATCCAGTAGAGTCCCTATTGCCCTAAGTGACCTTACGGTACAGCGTTTTTTCGCACCTTAGTGGAGTTCTTACGTGATCGGGTGAGTCAGGTGGCTCCGGGGAACGCTATGGGTGTCTAACATTGGGCACCCACCATTCACCGAGTGGGTCGTGTCTTCTGCATAGCAACCTCCTGGTGAAAGAGCCTTTCTGCAAAACCTTGCCAACCGGCTACTCAATGTGGGCCTTCATTACCAATTTTTGGGGATATTCACGTAGGACCGATTCAAGTCAGCAACAGACGCGCAGCCCAGCAGGTGAAGCGTCCGTTCGAGATCAGTCCGCAAAATCTGGATGGCTCGATCGACGCCCGCTTCTCCAGCGGCTGCAAGGCCGTAGGCATAGGCGCGTCCGCACAAGACGATCCGCGCTCCCATGCAAATTGCTTTAGCGATGTCGGCACCTCGGCGTATCCCTCCATCCATCCATACTTCGATACGTTCCTGCACTGCTTCCACCACTTCAGGCAAGGCCCGCAATGAGGCGGGCACACCGTCGAGCTGACGTCCTCCGTGGTTCGAAACCGAAATTGCCGCGGCTCCTTCATCCATCGCGTGTCGTGCGTCATCCGCCGTCAGAACGCCTTTTACAACGATTGGGCCGCGCCAAATCTCGCGGATCCAGCGCAGGTCCGCCCAAGTTACAGCGGATTCAGCCAAGGCTGCGTTGATATCAACTAGCGGCATGGGACCCTTTCCCGGAACTACAACGTTCGGAAGAGCTGGAAGACCCCCATCGCGAAGGAACCGCATGAGCCATCCTGGGCGCGACAGCACCTGCGGAAGAAATGGAATTTTATCCAGCGGGCCACCGCTGATCAGTTCCTTCATGCCGTTCCGATAATCGCGCTCGCGTATTCCTGAAACCGGGGTATCAATGGTCACCACTAGTGCCGAGAATCCCGCGCTCCGCGCTCTTTCGATCGCCGCTTCGGCTGCGCCGCGACCGCCCATCAGATAAAGCTGGTAGAAGACGGGGCCGCCCGAAGCCGACTTTACGTCTTCCATCTTGTGTCCGGAGATGGTCGAAAGAATGTAACCGATGCCAGCCTTCCCGGCAGCTCGAGAAGCAGCGACCTCGCCCTCTGGATGCATAAGACGGCTGTATCCAACCGGAGCGAGGATCATGGGGAAAGATAGGTCGAAGCCCAGGACCCGTGTTCGCATCTCGCAGTTCGAGACCGCGACTGCATGCCGCGGCCGAAACGTAACATCGTTGAATATTCGGCAATTCTCGCGAAGCGTAACCTCACCTTCGGCGCCACCATCCAGGTAATCAAACACAGATTTCGGGACTTTACGACGCGCAATCGGACGGAAGTCATCGATGCATACAACTCGGGGCGAAGCTACGGAGCGCGCGGATCTCGGCATTTGCGGTCCCAAACGACCTTAAATAGTCCGATATCCTAACACCGGGTCAAACGGTAAAGGAATGGAACTTTTTTAGAGCAAATTGATCGGCAAAGATGGTCCGCAAGGAAGGTTGGCATGATTTGGTGGGCCCGGTAGGATTTGAACCTACAACCAACAGATTATGAGTCTGCTGCTCTAACCGTTGAGCTACAGGCCCGATATAGCGTTGCCGGCGCAATAAGCGGGTAAACAAGACCCTAGATTATCACCGTCGCGGTCATATCGCGTCGAGGTTGAGAAGCGCGGGCGAGGTGCCCGCGCCGTATAGATTTCTAATCGTCAGTGAGAAAACGATACGTTCACACCGGTCGTCAAGATGACGTCATTGCGCTTCGTACCTGCCGGTGGGTTGGTAACGTAGATGTCGCCAAAGGCATTCTGCCACCCTAGCCACTTACTGATCTTCGTCACCGTTCCGAAATTGAAAGTAGCGCGGTATTGGCTGGTGTCGTTCAAGTCGGGAAAGAAGTAGCCTTTCTCCGTCAGGATGGTCGAGGCACCAAGCTTCCGGTTCAGTTCTTCTCCGAGGGTCAATGCGGCAAATTTGTTCGTAATAGAACTGTACTGTTCATTGGTGTAGTTCAAGCCACCGAGCAGATCGAAAGTCGTCCGGTCTGTGTTAATGAGGTGATAACCAAGACCACCGCCGAAGATGCTGCGCAGATCGAGATCCTGCAAGGCGTCGGTTTGGAAGTCCGCATTCACGAACCCGAAAACGCGCTTCGTGAAATTACGGCTGTAGCGAATGCCCCCTTGGACTGTATCTGCAGTCGTGGAGGGAGCGGCTCCAGGTGCATTATTGTTCGCATAGACCGACGTCGCGTAGAGGGTGATGTCGTCATGAGTGGTCTTGCGATCCGCGTTCAAAGCCAGGCTAAAGCTTTCGGTTTCGCTATTCCCTCCGGTCAGTCCGAAGCCAAAGTTCGCGCCTCCCGCCCATCCCCTCGTGAGGGGTGGATGGAGGGACTTCTCGTAAGCGGTCTGCTCATCGCTGTCCCGCATGGTCACAATGGTGTTAGAGGGACGACTCACCGGGATGTTGCCGGCAGTGGCAACGGTGACCTCGCTGTCTGTCGCCGTCACAGTCCCGGTGGCAGCCTGACCTCCCGTGAATTCGACATGCAGCGGTTGATCGGTATGAATTTCTTTGACGGCTGAAAACTGGACGGTGATTTCTCCGGCGTAGTCCGTCTTGATCACGACGGTCTTTCCGTCCGATTTGGTGATGGTTCCCGAGAGATGGTCGCCGTTGCTCAGTGTTAGTTGATCGGCACGGGAAGCGGGCGGCAACGTTAGTAAGGCCAACGATATGAGTAGCAGTCGATTCTTCACTTTCTTCTCCTGATTGAAGCGGGGACACCGCTGTCGTAGCAATTCAGCTCAGAGTGGCACGCAATGGATCAGACTGGGGTCCGGGATCAACCAGAGTACACCGGGGCACTGCTCGATTCAAAGCGTAGGGAGTTCACGCCCTGGTACGTACAGGAACGCCGCCGGGAAGATACACGAACGCATGAGCATCCCCAGAAGGGGAGGGAGCCATCGAACGCCCGGTTGAACGAGGAAGAGGAGGAGATTATGAGTATCTGGTCAATTTTGTTCATCGTCCTGTTGATCGCATGGATCGGTGGCTTCACGGTGTTTCACGTCGCCGGTGGGCTCATCCACCTATTGTTAGTCTTTGCGGTGATTTCGCTGATTCTGCACTTCGTAATGGGTACAAGAACGGCTTAGGTCGAAGATACGAGACCTGCCGCAGGGGTCAGACCGGCAGGTTTCCGTCTTCCAGCTCCACATAGCCTTTAAAACCAACCTCTTAGCGCCAAACTTTGAGGACCCCTTCTTGGTTACGGAAGTTTCCGCCCGAAATCGCAAATCATTGTAGGAGAAGACATTAGCTGATATCCCTATAAGGCTGGTGGCTTTTCCCCCCACACAATGCCGGCTGTGAGGTCGATGGCTCGCAATACTCATACTTGGAACGGTCTACCCTTGGACGCCAAGGTCTTCATTGGCCTTGTGATCGCCGCTGGGTCCGCCGTACTGGTCTTCGGAGCCGTCCACCAAACCAGCAAGAACATCGCGGAGTTTATCTGCTATCTGGGCATTGCGATCATCGCATCCCGTTTGAAGGTCAATTTGCCAGGAATTACCGGCACGATGTCGGTAAATTTCCTTTTCATTCTTCTGGGCATCCTGGAACTGAGTTTCTCTGAAACCCTGACTCTGGGTTGCCTGTCGATTCTGGTCCAAACGCTGTATCCGGAGCGTCCGAACGCAATACAAGTTACGTTCAACGTCTGCGCCGGCGCGTTTTCAACGGCGCTGGCCTATTTTGTTTATCACCACCCGTGGTTCAACCTGATGATCGATAGTCGCCCGCTCCTATTGGGAGTGGCGGCGTCGACATATTTCATCGCCAACACAGGCTCAATCGCGGCCGTGATCTCGCTTACTGAGCGCCGGTCAATCAAGAAACTATTCACCGAGTGTTATCTCTGGTCGTTTCCCTATTACCTGGTAGGCGCAGGCATTGCGGGAATGATTGGCTGGTTTAACCGCACTTTCTATTGGGAAACTTCGCTGCTGCTGCTGCCGATCATCTACTTGATCTACCGCTCGTATCGCTTGTATCTCGGCAAACTGGATGACGAAAAGCGGCATGTCGAGGAGATGGCCAACCTCCACTTGCGAACTATTGAAGCACTGGCCTTGGCCATTGAGGCGAAAGACCAGACCACCCACGACCACCTGCAGCGGGTACGCGTCTACGCTATTGAAGTGGCCAAAGAGCTGAAGGTCACCGCTGAGGAGTTGGAAGCCTTGCACGCAGCCGCTTTGTTGCACGATATCGGCAAGCTTGCCGTGCCTGAGCACATCATCTCGAAGCCCGGACGCCTGACTCCAGAAGAGTTCGAGAAGATGAAGATACACCCGGTAGTCGGCGCGGAGATTCTCGAGCGAGTCAGATTCCCTTATCCGGTGGTTCCCATTGTCCGCGCGCACCACGAAAAATTCGACGGCAGCGGATATCCGCTGGGGCTGAAAGGGCTGGATATACCGATCGGGGCGCGCATACTTTCGGCCGTCGATTTCTTGGATGCGTTGGCCTCGGACCGGCAGTATCGCCGGGCCCTTCCTCTCGATGAGGTGATGCAACGTTTATCGGCGGAAGCGGGAAAATCTTTCGACCCGAAAGTCGTCGATATTCTGAAGAAGCGTTACATCCAGCTGGAAAAACTGGCGGTCGCCAAGTCGGTAAACGCGGAACCATGGCAATTATCGACCAGCCTGAAGATCGAGCGCGGTCACGCTCCGGCGGCCGGGTTCGAAGACACTACCGTGAAGGATGCGCCAGGACTGGAGAACAAGTTCCTTTATTCCATTGCCGCGGCAAGGCAGGAGGCCCAAACCCTGTTTGAGTTAAGCCAGGAACTCGGAGCTTCACTCAGTTTAGGTGAAACCCTTTCCGTATTCTCCGTCAAATTGAAACCGCTTGTGCCTTACGACGCCATTGCCATTTACATTCGACGAAATGAAGAACTCATTCCTGAGTATGTGAACGGCGACAATTTTCGATTGTTCTCCTCACTACGGATTCCGCTGGGACAGGGGTTGTCGGGTTGGGTAGCGCAGAACAAAAAGCCCATCATCAACGGCAATCCGTCGGTCGAACCAGGATATCTAAACGATCCTTCGAAGTTCAGTACCTTGCGATCATCCTTAGCGGTGCCGCTGGAAGGCGTGACCGGGGTGATTGGAGTTCTGGCTTTGTACCGGGCGGAGCGCGATTCATTCACAACCGATCATTTGCGGATCATTCTCGCGATCAGCTCCAAGATGGCGCTGTCGATTGAGAATGCCCTGAAATACCAACAGGCCGAGAGCTCGGCAACGACGGATTACCTGACCGGTTTGCCGAACGCGCGCTCGCTATTCCTGCAATTGGACCGCGAACTGGCGCGTTGCAAACGCGATAAGACCTCGCTGACTGTGATGGTGTCCGATATGGACGGCTTCAAGCAGGTCAATGATCGCTTCGGCCATCTGGAGGGGAATCGTGTACTGCGACTATTCGCCCAAGCTCTAAAGGAGAGCTGCCGTGAATACGACTACGTGGCGCGAATGGGCGGAGATGAGTTTGTTGTCATTGCTCCCGGTCTGGCAGCAGACGCATCGGAAAAAAGAGCGGACCAGCTGCGCCATTTGGCCAAACAAGCGGGAATGGACGTCTGCGCGGAGGACATGCTTTCGCTGAGCATCGGGCAGGCGGTCTATCCAGATGACGGTACGGACGCAGAAGAGTTGCTGGCGGAGGCGGATCGTCGGATGTACATGGAGAAGCAGCAGCAGCCGACCAAGCAAAATCGCCGGCTGCACGCTCGCATGAAATGTCGCCTAACCATCGAGTTGATTCCTGATCCAGGCGATGGTCCGATCTTTGCTCACGTTATAGACATTAGTATGGGCGGTTGCTATGTGGAAACCAGCGCCATCCTCAGTCCCGGTTCGAAAGTCAGCCTGGTGTTCTCGATCGACGACGACACTCTGCATGCTGAAGGCGTGGTTGGCCGGATTGATCCAGGTCTCGGAGTATCGATTCAATTCCGCGAGCCCGGTCGCGAAGGCAAAGACAAGATGAATCGCATTCTGGAGTTCGTGCAGAACAAAAGCAACCAGTACGACAGCGTTTATCTTGAAAAACTGCTGAAGCACTGAGAAGCGCTACTTCCTGCCTGGATGTGCCTCACCCTTAGTAGAAAAGACTGAATAAGGCCACTCGTTCGTTTTTTTCGGTAGAGGAACGGCGGCAGCGGGCGCCGAAACAGAATCCCAGTCGGCGGGCGCGGGATGGATACACCACACATTCCCGGGTTCGTCGAGCGCAAGACCGACCAAGAAATACTTGCCGTCCGAACCGAGTGGCACGCAACTCGCCACGGTCGCGGTTACTCCATGGCGGACTGGGAGATCATCCAGGGCGACTCGGAATCCAACCTCCAACGCCCGCGGCAACCGTACACCACAACCTTCGCAGTTAATGACGACTGTGTGACAGTTCTCCGAGAAAAAGGGCGCTGTTTCTAGGCTGCTGACTCGGATCGGAAGTTGGGCCCGGACTCGCGTGCTCCGGCGGACGGTATCGTAAGAATTAGAAGTCATTGAGGCTCCAGTGAATTTTACGGCGGCGGGCCGACGTGTTTCTGTCACACGAGACGAAACTGCAAACCAAAGTAACGATCCCGCGAAGCTCGAGACCAGATTCCGACACGAGAAGCCCTCAGTAGTAGGCCAAGGTACCTTGGAAGCGGGCACGTCGCATTGCGTATGAGAAGGCCAGTAATCCTATTGGCAGCAGCACAACCGCAAATAAAGCCAAAGTAAGCATTTCGGAAGTCATGAAGGAAAAGCTCGCCCCCTGAAGCAGACCCATTCGCATAGCGTTCAGGGAGTGTGTGAGAGGAATCAAATTGGAGAGAAAACGCAGCGGTTTGGGCAAAGCACTGACCGGAAACAGAGTTCCCGTGAGGAACCATGCGGCTGATCCGAAGAACCACAGTAGCGCCGAGCCCTTTTGAATTGAAATCTGCAGTGCCGCCGCCAACATGCCAAGACCCACTATGACGAACAGAGAGAGCGCGAAAGCGCAGGAACTGGCAAGCCAGTTCACCTGATACGGAATCGTCCCAAAAAGAAACAAGCCAGCAGCTAAGTAAACGAATAGCTGCATCATTCCGCTCATCAACGAAGATGCGGCGGTAAGCATTACTATGGTGGAAGGAGATGTGACACCAGTCATCAAGGTCTCAAAGGTCCCAGCTTGTTGCGCATCCTGCACCGCGCGCACAAAAGCGCGAATTCCTACAACCAGAAATGTATAGAGACCTGTTCCAACGAGCAGGAAGGGGAAGTAGCTCGGTCCCTTCCGGCTGGAACCCTGGGCCGATGGCCCGCGAGAGGTAGTAGAAAGCCGCAAGTTCGATAAGCGTTCCGGCTGTAGTGAGTGCGAATGCGGCGCGATACCGAACCGCGGTCAAGAGGTCGCGGCGGACGATGGCGAACAGTTTGTCGATTGTCGTGGTAAGTCCCATGCTCAACTTCCGACCGCCATCGAAAGAGGAACGGAATCGGAGGTAGCGTCGGCATAGACTGAACGAAGCTGCCGCGAAGTCACGTTACCGACGGTACGACAGTCGACCAACCGTCCTTGACGCAGGATCGCGAACGAATCTCCCAGTACACATGCTTCTTCAAAATTGTGTGTGGCCAAGATTACGGTAGAACCATTGTTCGTTAATGACTTGATCGCCAGCCAGAATTCCTCCGCAGAAGCGGCGTCCAGACTTCGCGTGGGCTCGTCCAGCAGTACGACGGAAGGTTGTTTGAGCATGACGCGGGCAATCGCGAGCTTTTGATACATCCCACTGGAGAGCCTCATAGCCAGCGTATCGCGTTGAGCAGAAAGACCTACCCGGACAATCAGCTCCTCGATGATCGCGCCACGCTGCCCGCGGTGAACTTCATCGAGAGAAGCGAAAAACTCGAGATTTTCGCGGACTGATAAGCGGGGGTAGAAAGACCGCTCGGATGCGATCAGGAATCCAACGCGTTTGCGGACGGCACCGCTCCCAGTTGAGGTCCTAAGGCCGCCTACTACAACCTCTCCTCGGTCTGGCAGAAGCACCCCGGCGATCAGCTTCAGTAGCGTCGTCTTGCCGCTACCGTTCGGTCCCAGCAAAGCGAGAGCGCTTCCCGCGGGAACGCAAAGAGATACATCATCGATAGCAATGGTTTCGCTGCATCTTTTTCGTCCGGACCAAGGGAACAGGCCTGCCTGACGCCGAAAGGTTTTGCTGACGGAATGGAGGATAATGCTGTCCATCTTTGATCAACAGAGGATCTTGCAACAACCGAAAGTGCGACGAAGCCGCCTGTATTATAGGGTTGGCAGAACGGTTCTACTCCTGACTGCTTTTGTTCATCAGACAAGATTTTGTCGACTGGAATGGCTGAAGCCACCGCTCCGCTGGCAAATCGTTGCTTGACGCAGGACATTGATCTCCTGCGCCCGGTCAGCGAACCGGCCGTATTTGATGTGCTGGTGGCTTGCTGCGGAGCCGAACTGAATCCCGCCAACCATCCCCATTTCGTACAGTTGCTTGAGTCAGTAGTGGATTGGGTCGGACTTTTCGACGCGGCTGAACGTCACGGATTGATCCCCTTACTGTTCGAGCAGGCAAGCGTATATCCGGAGAGGTATGCCCGCTGCGATGCTCGACCAATTGCGTGCCCGCTACCTGGGAACTAGCCGGCGGGCTTTATGGTTTGCAAATGAGTTGACCCAGGTCCTCGAACACCTTCAATCGATGGGAGTGGAAGCGATCGCGCATAAGGGACCAGCGCTGGCGTTGACGCTGTACGGAGATGTGACACGACGTCAGTTCCGCGATCTGGATCTGCTCGTCCGGTCGGGAGATGTTAAGAAGACAACATCGGCTTTGGCAAAGCTAGGTTACGAGCCTGGCGTGAAACTCAGAGCTAGCGAGGAACGAAGCTATCTCAGCTCCGGATACGAATATGTCTTCCATTCCCCACTTGGCCGCAATTTGCTCGAGGTGCAGTGGAACATTCTTCCCCGGTTCTATTCTGTGGATTTCAATGTTGGCGATTTGTTCGCGACGATCCAGAGGACTGAAGACAGGTGAAACAACTTGGCGTACGTTGTCATCCGAAGACCTGCTGCTCGTGCTATGTGTGCATGCTGCTAAACATGTGTGGACCCAGCTTTCATGGTTTCGAGATATCGCGCACTTGGCGAAAGACAAGAACCTCGATTGGGGAGTTGTGTATCGTGAAGCTCGCCGCCTGGGAATCAAGAGAATACTCGCGCTGAGTCTGGGGCTTGCAAATCAGCTGTTTCGTGTGGAGTTCGAGGGTCGCGCGGATCTCATGGGCTTTGACCCGATTCTGGAAGAAGTTCTGGGAATCATTCGCCGAGATGCCTCGTACGATGTGGGATCGTTCTCGTACTTTCGATTGATGATGCGAGTGCGAGAACGACGTCGAGATCAACTGCGATTCGCTTGGCGGCTACTTGTAACCCCAGGAATCAATGAGTGGCAAATGGTACATCTTCCTCAAGGCCTATCACCGATCTACCGAGTGGTGCGGCTCGGCAGGCTGATTGGCCGCGTAAGCACGGCACATTAACGGAGCTTGGCGTTCTTGCCAAGTCGTTTAAGGCCAGCCTGCAAACCCTTGTCGATGGCGCGCTGATACCCGGCGCTATCCATTGCTTCGGTTACTGCAGCCGCGATACCACCAGGGGTGACAGCTTCGTCGAGCAACTCATGGAGAGATTCGGAACCGTCCCGCCAAGCAACAATGCCATCGGCAAATGCGTGAGCGGCGACTTGTAGTGCTGTCGTGCCATTGAGTCCCAGCTTCTGCGCTGCGACGGCGAGCGCGGCCAACGCATGATATCCATGGCTACTGGAGTATGTGACTGTGAACGCGTCGAATTTGGACTCAGGAACCTCGATCGTGGATCCAACTCTGGAAAATAGGCGAACCACTTCCTTCTTAGCCGCTGATGGAAGGCCGCGATCAAAACACAACGCGGTAAGTCCTCGACCGATGCGGCTTACCGGGCTAGGCATAGCTCGAACCCACTGGACCGGGGCAGGCAATCCGGCACGGAGCTTGCAGAGCGGAATGCCGGCGGCAAGGCTAATCGCGATCAAGGGCCGATTCAGAGTAGAAATATCCTGCAGCAGCTTTCCTACGGAAGCGGGCCGAACGGCGATGACGAGCAGTCTGGCTTGCGCAATCGCCATCCGCAGGTTAGGTTCGACGGTAACTGCATAGCGTTTCTTGAGATCGCGAAGCGTTTCCGGGTTGCGGCCATGTACGACGATGAGATTGTTGTGTGCCGGCCAGCCGCAAGCCAGCGAGTAGCGCTGCGGTAATGCGTCCACTGCCAATAAACACGGTCGATTTCATGCAATTTCCGCGCAGGCACAGTCGGCTGCCCGCAGCAGGGCCTCCATGTCGGTTTCGGTATGCGCGGTAGAGATGATCCAGTGCAAGCCGTTCGATGGCGTCATGTAAATTCCGTGGTCGAGCAAGCTGTGGACAAATCGTGAATAGCGGGCCATGTCCACATAGGTGCAATAGTCGCGATAGTCGTGGATGGACTCACGCTCGGTGAAATAGATCTGGAACATCGGGCCAAAACCCTGCACAATCGCTTTGACTGCCCGGCGGCGAAATACCTCGCGCAATCCGGCAATTGCCTGGTTCGCCAATCGCATGTAGTTTTTTGTAGGCGTCGTTAGGGGAGAGCAAATCCAGATTGGCAGCGATCACTTTCATGGTCAATCGATGTCCGTTGAAGGTTCCGTAATGAAGCACCATGTTTTCCGACCATCGCATCCGATCGAGAATCGCGCGCGGTCCTGCGACAGCCCCAACGGGGAATCCGGCGCCTAGAGCCTTGCCGAAGGTGCTGATGTCGGGTGTGATTCCGTAATACTCCTGACAACCACCGGGAGCGTAGCGGAATCCAGTGACCACTTCGTCCAAAATGAGCAGCACGCCGTGCTCGCGAGTCAGTTCCCGCAGCTTTTGCAAATAGCCGTCGCGCGGCAAGATGCAACCCATGTTGGCCATGATGGGTTCGGTGATGACTGCCGCGAGTTCGTGGCCGTGCCGCTGCATCACCCGCTCGAGTGCAGCGGCATCGTTCCAGGGTGCGATCACAACGTCGTCGAAGGTGGAGGATGGAATCCCTTGCGAGTCCGGGATACGTGCGGGATTGTCGGAAGTGCCTAAATCCTGTGGGGCATGGCCGTGCGCGTTCAGTAGATAGGGATCGTACCAGCCATGGTAATGGCCTTCGAATTTCAGAAATTTGTTACGTCCGCTGTGCGCGCGGGCAAGGCGTAGTGCGAGCATTGTGGCCTCGCTGCCGGAATTGGCGAAGCGGACGACTTCGACCGACGGCATCATGCGGCGGAATCGCTCTGCGGCTTCGATTTCCGCGGAAGTGGCCGCAGCAAAATGTGAGCCGGTCGACATGGCTTCGTTCACTACGGCAACCAATTGTGGATGGGCATGCCCCTGTATCAAGGCGCCAAACGACATCATGAAATCGATATATTCGTTGCTATCGGCGTCCCAAACGTAGAGAACCGCTACCACGTTCGAGAAAAATGGGGCCGGACTGGTAGACAGTTGCGCCACGCGAAGGGGAATTCACTCCCTCTACTAGAGATTGCTGGGCGCGCTCGAAGAGTTCGCGAGAGCGAGTGTGAGTAGGAGATGTGGGCACCTTCATGGAATCCAAGCTCGAAAGCTAGACTGCGACACCGCCCCCGTCGACGACTAGAGCCGCTCCAGTCATGAACGACGAATCGTCAGAAGCGAGAAATAGAACCGCTTTTGCAATTTCGTCGACAGTTCCGATGCGCCCCATGGGGCGATTGGCGCAGCCTGCGAGATAATCCTCCCATTTCAATCCGCGTGTTCGTGCGTCCTCGGGAAGCATGGGAGTGTCGACATCGCCCGGGCAGACGCAGTTTACGCGAATGCCCTGCCGGCTGTGATCGACGGCCATGGCCTTGGTCAGCAGTACCACCCCACCTTTTGAGGCGCAATACGCGACAGCGGCATCTCCGCCGACGATGCCCCATCCTGAACTGTTGTTTACGATCACGCCTTTGCCTCGATCAATCATGCCGGGCAAAACAGCCTTGGACATTAGGAACGTGCCCTTGAGATTGATGTCGATTTGCAGGTCCCATTCCTCTTCAGAGCAATCCAGCGTGGTGTGGGAGTAGAAAACCCCAGCGTTGTTGAAGAGGATCTCGATCTGTCCCAGGGCTTGCGACGTTTGTTCTACGGCACGGCGACACTCGGCAAAATGCCGCACGTCAGTGCGGACGAAAATGGCTTTCCCACCACTCTCCAGGATGCGCGCAGTGACCGCATGTCCGCGAGCTTCGTTGCGGCCGGTGATTGCCACTGCTGCGCCTTCGCGGGCGAATAGAAATGCTGTGGCTTCACCGATTCCCGAGGTGCCTCCGGTGATGAGCGCGACTTTGTTGGCGAGACGCATCACTTTTAGATCTTAGCCCGAACCAGCTAAGCCTCCCCCATCGACCACGAGGGCGGTGCCAGTAACAAAAGAGGAAGCATCGCCCGCCAGGTACAACGCGGCTTGGGCGATTTCTCCTGGCGTGCCCAACCGGCCCAGCGGTCGCCTAGCGGAATCCGCGAGAAAGCGAGCTTCGTCTTCATTCAACTGTTGCGCTTCGTGGCGAAGCATTGCCGTATCGGTGTCTCCGGGACAGATGCAGTTTACGCGAATCTTTTGCGACCCGTGGTCGATGGCCATGGCTTTGGTGAGAAGCACGACAGCCCCCTTGGAGGCGCAGTAGACCGCAGCTCGCGCGCCACCAGCCAGGCCCCAGCCCGACGAAGTATTAATAATCGAGCCGCCGCCGTTCTTCGCCATGATCGGAATGGCCTCGCGACACATGAGGTAAATCGCCTTTACGTTCACCGCCATCACGAGATCCCAATCCGCTTCCTCCAATTCAATGACGGTAGCGCGGCGAATGATTCCGGCATTATTAAAGAGAATGTCGAGGCTGCCAAATTCGTGGAGGGTGCGTTCGACGACACGATGGCAATCCGCAGCTCGGGTAACGTCGGCCCGTTCAAAGAGCGCGCGTCCGCCGGCCTCGATAACCTCGGCAACGACTTGTTGGCCTGCTTTTTCATTTATATCGACGATAGTGACAGCCGCCCCTTCCCGAGCGAAGAGAAGCGAAGTCGCACGCCCGATACCAGAGGCGCCTCCTGTGATCAAAGCAGTTTTTCCCTGAAGAGATGGAGCGGAGTTTCGGTCGGAGGGAGCCATGCTATCGGCTCGCAAGCCCGCCAGCAATTTCAGCGCCGTCGATGGTGTAGACGTGACCGGTTATATAGGCGGCGTCATCGCTGGCCAAAAATGCGAACAGTGCCGCAATCTCCTCCGGCTTGGCATGGCGACCCAGCGGGACTTTGCGATTCACCTCTTCCAGCATTTCATCAGTGTATTCGGCTCGCTGCATGGGTGTAAGCACGTATCCTGGAGCGACGGCGCAGACTCGAATTCTTGGAGCCAGTTCTAACGCCATCGTCTTGGTTAGCTCGATCACGCCCGCCTTGGTGGCATTGTAGTCAGCGTAATAAGGTTGGCCGACGATCCCGTTGGTGGATGCTGTCTGGAGAATCACTCCGCCGTCGCGCTCCCACATATGGCGAGCGGCGGTCTGTGCCATGTAAAAGACCCCGGTGAGATTCACGGCGATGATCCGGTCCCATTCCTGAGGAGTGATTTCCAAGAAACTGTGGCGAATACTGATGCCCGCGTTGTTGATAAGGACATCAACGCCGCCCATCAGTTTGATCGCATCTTCAAAGGCAGCTTGGACCTGATCGAGTTTCGAAACGTCGGCGTCAACCGTACCGGCGAGTTCCGGCAGTTCTTTGCGGATTCGTTCACGGGCTGCCGTGTCGCGGTCGAGAACAACGACGGCCGAGCCTTCTTCGAGAAAACGGGCGGCGGTTGCAGCGCCAATGCCGCTGGCGCCACCAGTTATGAGTACACGCTTGCTATCGAGGCCTCGCATTGCACCCTTCCTGAAGGGCTTACGATAATGCCCAACACTGTTGAACTGCAAGTGTTCGTATGTTGAGAGGCCTCAGGGTAAGCAAAGATGGTACAGCCTTTTGCCTTCGCTCGTGCTCGTCGGTTTCTGGTGTTGTTTTGGAGATGACGCCCCATCTTGCTTCTGTGGCGACGATCAACCAGAGGGACGGTTTCGATCTAAAACGGTTTGCCGTGGAAGAGCCAGACTAACTCGATCACCAGGATGATGACGACCGTCAATTCCAGGAAGAAGGCGCGGCTCTGGTTGAACTGGTCGACCATGAAACGATAGAGCTGTTCCGCGGTCTGCAGCTTTTGCGTCACCAGATCTTTATAGTCCGGCACGCCGACTTTGGAGGCCGCTAATTTGTACAAGCGGGCCGAAAACATATCGCTCAGGAACTTGATGGCGTTGTCGGCGTGCTCGGTGAGTTCATTTACGTCAAGCACGACGGTGTGCAGCTTGGTGGCCTCGCGGGCGAGTCGCCAGCGAGCCAAGGTTCCGGTTCCCTTGTCCAAAGCGGCGTAAACACCTTCCAGTTCGCGGGTCAGCAGATCGTCATAATGACGGAATTCCAGCAACTGCGAGTTCGCGTACTCGAGCAGTTGAATAGCGGTGTCCGCACCGGAAGGGCTGTCGTAGAGAAAAGCAGCGTTCCAGCCGATCACAGCCAGGTCATTGGGATAGTAGGAAATTCGTGATTGAAGAATTTCGTTGCGTTCGCCTTCCGAAAGCAAGCGCCGTTTCCCCACGGACAATTTGCGCAATGCGCGGCCCTTGCGCGGACACCAACTCGGAGGCATTCGGGTTTCCGGCTATCTCTCGCAGGTGAAAGATAAAGTAGTCTTCGCTCAGCCACTCGGTATAAGGCTTCACTAGCGCAGGAGAGGCATGTTCCAGTTTGGCGCGGGCAATGCGCGAGGCATATCCTGCAAAGTCGACGTCCCAGACCCAGCGGCTGCCAAGCCGGATCAGCGTGTCCCAATCGCCACGGAAAGGTAGTTCGAAGACGACGCTCACCACACCGTAGTCGTAATACTTAATCTGGCCGTCGAGCCGCTCCCCGCTTTCGAGCACCAATGTCTCAATAGGCTCGACCACCGGCGGGCGTTGATAGCGGATGTATCCCGGGGCAGGGTGCTTCATGCTGGGATGTTGGAGGGTTCGTGCCCCAAAGATTTGTCGCAGTTGGTCGAGTTTGATCTCTTCGCAGACGTCGAACTGAATCAGAACGAGGATAGAGCCTACGAGAGTTGCATCCACCTTCTGGGCCATTTTTATTTGGCCGGCGGACTCGGTAACAGTGAGGGTGGGTTCAACCATATCCACACTTGCCCTTTCTACGGAGGGCATTTCGACGGGGAAAAGCCTTGTTGCTCTTCTATTTTCCCAGAATTACTAGGGTCTGGCGAGATTTGGATTATACGTCCTTAGAATCAGTCACTTAGCCAGCCGATCAACGGCCCGCTAGTTGCCTTTGGAGCGGCTGAACGCCCATGCCGCAAATGCGCCAGCAGCCACGGCAGCCAAGCCAACTCCAGCCCGTTTCATAGATCGCTGGACCTCCATTTCGCGAAGTGCTGTGCGAACCCGCTCGGGATAAGGTTCAACGGGCATGCCGGGAAACTGGCGAAGCGCCATCTCAATCACTTCGGCTAAGTGCAGAGCGCGACGGTCGGTCGATTGGGCGATCTGCTCCCGGCAGCTGAAGCCGTCCGCGATAATCAAGTCCTCCGGTGAAGCGGCTCGCACCGCTGGAAGGAGTTCTAGTTCGCCCACTGCCATTGACACAGCATACTTGTCATGTTCGAAGCCGAACGATCCGGCCATGCCGCAGCAGCCCGGAGCCGGAGCGGAATAGTCGATCCCCATGCGGGTAAGGACGGATTCCTCGGCCGTCATCTTCATGACCGATTTGTGATGGCAATGCCCATGAACGATCGCCTTGCGGGGAAGGTGCGGAAGCGGGAAATCCCCGGCCTTCTTCTCAAGGAACTCGCTAAGCAAGAAAACTTGACGCGAGAGCCTCTGTGCGCGCTCATCTTTCGGAAAAAGATTGATGAGCTCGTCCCGGAAAACCGCCGCGCAGCTCGGTTCTAGAGCGACGATGGGAGTTTCGGCTTCGATTTCAGGCTCAAGTGCATCGAGTATTTCCAGGAGCAGAGACTTGGCTCGATCGAGCATTCCGAAATCGTAAAGGGGACGACCGCAACATAGCGGTGTTCGCGGAAGTGAAACGGCGAACCCGGCCGATTCAAGAACTCCTACCGCAGCTTTGGCAGTGTCGGGAAGAAAATAGTTATTAAAGGTATCCGGCCACAACAGGACCCGGGGCCCGTCAACTCTGACGGCCGGCCGCCTGCGAAACCAGCTACGGAAAGTGCGCGGCGCAAATGGCGGAATACTGCGTCGTTGCGGAATCCCGGCCACCATCTTGGCGATGTCTCGCAAGAACGGAAGTTGGGTAGTCAGATTCACCAGTCCGGGAGCACTCGACGCGAGGCGCGCCCATAGATCGATGTAGCCGAACCCATATGTGTTCAGCGGACGCCGCTTCTCCTCGTAATAATGTGAAAGAAACTCGGCTTTGTAAGTGGCGACATCCACTCCGACGGGACAATCGCTCTTACAACCTTTACAGGCCAGGCACAGATCCAGAGACTCTTTTACGTTTTCGTCAGCCCACTTGTCGCGAATGAGTTCGCCTTGGGTCATCTCCCATAGGAGGTGGGCGCGGCCGCGCGTGGAATGTTCTTCCTCTCCGGTCACCCGGAAACTGGGACACATCACGCCGCCTTCGTAACGGCGGCATTTCCCCACTCCGACGCAGCGCAACGCCGCAGTAGCGAGGCTGCCGTGATCCTGGGGGAATTGAAAATGCGTATCGGGTTCCCATGGATGATAGTCCGGACCTAACCGCAGATTCTCATCCATGCGATAAGGTTCAACCACCTTGCCGGGATTCATCTTCCATTGTGGATCCCAAACATTCTTGAATTCCGCGAAAGCTCGCACCAGCTCCGGACCGTACATTTTAGGCAGTAACTCGGCGCGGGCTTGGCCATCTCCGTGTTCGCCCGAAAGCGATCCTCCATAGGAGACCACCATGTCGGCTGCCTCTTCCATGAACCTACGGAAGTCCGCCAAGCCCTTTCGGCTCTCCATATCGAAACTGATTCGGGTGTGTACGCATGCATGACCGAAATGGCCGTAAAGCACCCCGATGTAGCCATAGCTGTTCATCAACTTGCGCAGATTGCGGAGGTATGCGCCCAGTTTTTCGGGAGCGACGGCGGAATCCTCCCACCCTTCCCAGGTAAGAGGCTCACCGGGAACATGCGAGATTGCGCCCAGGCTCGATTCACGGACTTCCCACACTCGCTTGGCTTTCTGTTTGTCGACAAACAAGTGCATCAACGGAGGGTTGGGGCTTTGTGCCAACGCGACCATCAGCTTTCGAGCTTGATCCTGGGCCTCAATTGCGGTCTGTGCGCCAAATTCGGCGAGAAGCCATCCCCCACCTTGGGGTAAGAGCGCGAGGCCTTCCGAATTGATTCCCTTACGACGAGTGCACTCGACGAGAAAATCGTCGATACCTTCAAGCCCAATGGGGCCATAGCCCATAATTTCAGGAACACGATCAGCGCACTGAAAAATGTCCGGATAAGCGATGACCAATAACACCCGCTCGGGTGGGCTTTCGACCAGGCGGCAGGTGGCTTCAAGTGTGGTGACGCAGGTACCTTCGGTGCCAACCAGGGCACGAGCGACGTGGAAACCGTTTTCCGGAAGCAGATAGTTCAGGTTATATCCAGAGACACGTCGCGGTATGCTGGGGTACCGCTGGCGGACCTGATCGGCGTACCGATCTCGAATAGATTTTAAGCCGGAGTAAATTTCACCGCGGCGGCCGCCTTCCCGAATGATGTTATCCAGTTCTTGCTCGCTGGTGGCTCCGACTTTCAACCGCAGACCGTCATACGTCAGCACCTCGAGAGACTCAATATTGTCGTCAGTCTTCCCGGCCATGACGGAATGGACACCGCAAGAGTTGTTGCCAATCATGCCGCCGAGCGTGCACCGATCGTGGGTCGCCGGGTCTGGACCAAACGTTAGATGAAACTTCTCGGCCGCGTTTCTCAGGTGATCGAGAATTAGCCCAGGTTGGACGCGAGCGACGCGGCGCTGGGGATCGATTTCGAGAATCCCGGCCATGTACTTGGTGAAGTCAAGAACGATCGCGGCGTTGCAGCACTGCCCAGCCAGCGAAGTGCCCCCGCCGCGCGGCAGTACTGGCGCCCCAAACTCTCGGGCGAGTGCTACCGTGGAGATCACATCATCGACGTCTAGAGGGAGAACTACTCCGATGGGAATCTGCCGGTAATTCGATCCGTCGGTCGCGTAAAGGGCGCGCGAGCCCGCGTCAAAACGCACCTCGCCGCGGACATTCTTTCGCAGGGCATCATGAAGAGCTGCCGCATCGACGCTGGCTGATTTTGAGGCGTTGGCAATCTCAACGAAATTATTCGGCATTCGGATCGACGTCAGGCCCCGGAGCCCGACGTGACGCCCTTGCCGCTGACGTTCGCGATATGGATCCGGGTCTTGCTGCCCTCGGGCTCGATAGTGATGGTAATCACGCTCTGTTTGTCGGTCGAGACAATCGTAGTCTCGCCCCCGCCAGTTGTGCTGACATCGGGGTGGGGAAACTTCGCCTTGTAAAAGGCCGAGACTTTATCGCTGGCATCATCGGTTTCGAATTCCGCGGAAATCGTATGCATGGAGCCGAGTTTTACGTCGGCTGCGTTTTCAGGCAGCACCCGGGCCCCGGGATAGATATCCACGCCGAGATCGCGTGCGACCTGCTCAGGATCTTTAGTGGTCTCGATCTTTCCGAAGGGACTCTCGATGCGAACATTGCCATCGCGATTGTCAATCTTAGTGTGACGCGCAATTCGAAGACCGATCAGTGTCACCGCTGCCATGCCGATCATACCGAGCAGAACAATGGCCGCCACGACAACCAGAACGATTTTGACGGCGTTGTTGTTCTTGGGCTGTGCAGTCATTGCGGGAGTAGCCCCGGCGGTTATGGTGGATCCAGCCTGGACAGCGCCGCACTTAGGGCAGAATTTGGCTCCGCTTTCTAGATTGTTTCCGCAAGAGTTGCAGAAAGCCATCGGAGAGTCTCCTGGTTTCGAATAGAAGCGGAGTATATCCCAAGTGATGCGGATTTCGCAGTGGCGCCTGAAGGGGCCACTGCAGAGGTCACGGAGGTCAACAAAGCCCCAAGGGCGCTATGCGGTTCCAGTCGCAGCGCGCGTACCGTAGTCCGCCAGGCTCAGGATCAGCAGAATCAGCAGCCAGAAAATCGACGAGATGATGACCATCTTCGTCAGCTTCTCACTGGCATACTTCACATGCATGAAGAACAAAATGACCAGCAAGGCCTTAAATGTGGCGATGCCAAGCGCCACGATCGTATTGAAGGGCCCCAGATCGACAAACGATACCGCCGCGGTGACCACAGTTAACACCATCAGCGTGAGCCAGATGGTGACGTTCAGCTTGGTGGAACTGATGTGTTCAGACATGGCTTACCTCAGCGGCTTTCGATCAATCAAATATAAAAGCGGGAACAAGTAAATCCACACAATGTCAACGAAGTGCCAATACAACCCTGCAATTTCAACCGGGGTGTGGTACTCGGGCGTGTACTTCCCCTTCCACGCATAGTAGGTAATGAATGTGAAAATTCCGATTCCGATGATCATGTGCAACGCGTGCAATCCCGTCATCGCGAAGTACAGTGAAAAATAGAGCTGGGCATGGGAAGGATCGATGTGCAGCTGCGGGTAAGCGTGCATGATATCGCTTACGTCGAAATTTGCCCCGGGAATATGGTGCTCCTCGAATTTCTGATACCACTCGACGCCTTTGATGCCCAGGAAGGCGAAACCGAAGAGCAACGTTAAGAGCAACAACACAACCAGCAGTTTCCGCTTTCCCATCTGCGCTGCGCGAACTCCCATGGCGACCGTCAAACTGCTGCAGATCAGGACAACCGTGTTGACCGTTCCTAGCCAGATATCCAAGCTCCGGCTGCCCGCCGCAAACTCGTTGTAGTAATTCAGGCGGTAGATCAGATACGCCAGGAACATGCCGCCGAAGAACATGATTTCCGTGCCCAGGAAAAGCCACATTCCTAAGGTGGAGGCGTTCTGCTGCTGCTCCATATCAGCGAAGTGATGCTGCAGTGCCGGATTGTGCTGTTCGACCGCGACCGTACTATCGCTCAAGGGTAACCTCCGCGGGAGCAGGAATGTGTTCGTAATCGTAGGCTTCCCACGTTACTTCAGGCGTCTCATCAAAGTTGAAAGTAGGTGGCGGAGACGTCGTCATCCACTCCAGTCCGGACGCGCCCCAAGGATTATCGTCGGCAATCTTTCCGTAGCGCAGGGACCAGATGAAGTACACCATTGGCAAGACGTAACCGACAGCGAGAATGGTCGATCCGGCTGTAGAGAGCACGTTCAGCACTTGAAATTCCGCGGGATACTGCCAGTAGCGGCGCGGCATCCCCAGATAGCCAAGAACGAATTGGGGGAAAAAAGTGAGATTGAATCCGATGAACACGATGGCCGCCGCAACGCGCCCCCAAGCCTCGGGGTACATGCGTCCGGAAATCTTCGGCCACCAGAAATGCATTCCGCCGAGATAGCCCATCACTGCACCACCGACCATGATGTAGTGGAAGTGCGCGATCACGAAATAAGTATCGGTGACGTGTACGTCAATCCCCAGCGACGCCAGAAACAAGCCCGTCAGGCCGCCCATGGTAAACAGCCCGATAAATCCGAAGGCATACAGCATTGGAGTCGAGAACGAAATCGACCCCTTGTACATGGTGGCCGTCCAGTTAAAGACTTTGATGGCAGATGGCACCGCAACCAAATAACTGAGCGCCGAGAAGATCAACGCGGAATACAGCGATATTCCAGCGACGAACATGTGGTGCGCCCAGACCAGGAATCCGAAGACTGCGATCGCGATACTAGACAAGGCGATGGCGTTGTAGCCGAAGATCCGTTTTCGCGAGAAGCAGGGAACAATTTCCGCTACCACTCCCATCGCCGGCAAAATCATGATGTACACGGCGGGATGCGAATAGAACCAAAATAGGTGCTGGAACAATAGCGGATCGCCGCCTCGGGTGGGATCGAAAATTCCAAGGTGAAACGCACGTTCAAGAACCACCAACACCAGAGTGATTGCGATGACCGGAGTACCAAGCAACTGGATGACGCTGGTTGCGTAATGTGCCCAAATAAACAGGGGGAGGCGGTTCCAGGTCATGCCAGGCGCGCGCATGCGATGGATCGTCACTACGAAGTTCAGACCCGTCAGGATGGATGAGAATCCCGAGATGAAGATTGCCAGCCCGGCCTCAATCACCTTTGTGTTACTGAAGGCCGTGCTAAACGGGGTGTAGAAGGTCCAGCCCGTATCGACGCCACCGGTGACGATGCAATGCATCATGAGGATTCCGGCGACAATGTAGATGTACCAACTCAGCAGGTTAATGCGCGGAAACGCCAGGTCCTTCGCCCCAATCATAAGGGGGACCAGGAAGTTTCCCAGTACGGCAGGAATCGAGGGGATCAGGAAAAAGAACACCATGATCTGCCCGTGCATGGTGAACATTTTGTTATAGGTATCGGAAAGAAGCAGATCGCCCGCTGGCGTCAGCAACTCGAGCCGGATGAGCAGAGCGAAGAAGCCTCCGATAAAAAAGAAGAACGTAATCGAGATCAGATACAGCAGCGCAATGCGCTTATGGTCCGTGGTAAGTAGCCACGAACGGATGCCGTACTCCTTATTCAGATAATTCTCGCGTTCGGTAGTCAGTGCTGCGGTAGCCATTGCTATTCCTTAGGTTCCTGCGTTCGCATGGGGGGAGCGAGCGACGGCATAGCCGCTGCTCCGGATGGCGCTTGGTTTAGCGATTTCACATAAGCAACCAGCGCATTAAGATCTTCCTCGCTTACCAGCCCTTGAAAAACCGGCATGATGGGCTTGAATCCGCTTACAACTTTCGCTGATGGAGCCAGAATCGATTCGCGAATATAGTTTTCGTCTGCGGTTACAACGCGTCCATCTTCTAGCTGCACGGGACGGCCATACACGCCAATCAGGCTGGGACCTCGGCCCTGCGTCTCCATCTGGTGGCATGTAGGGCATCCTAGTTGCTGGAAAATCGCTTGGCCGTTGGCGGCGAGAGAAAGGAACGCCCCTCCGGTCTGGACCCAGGCCGCATATTGCGATGGTTCCATGACCACGATGTCGCCAATCATTCCCGAGTGCATGGTTCCGCAGTACTCGGCACAGAACAGGTGGTAGGTGCCGGCTTTCGTAGGACGAAACCAAGTGGTGGTGTACCGGCCAGGCAACACGTCCTGCTTAATTCGGAATGCGGGCACATAGAAGCTGTGGATGACGTCCTGCGAAGTCATGATGAGCTTGACGTCGCGACCCACGGGAACGTGCAACTCGTTGATTTCGCGCGGGCCCTCAGGATGCTGGAGTTTCCACATCCACTGCTTGGCAACTACGTAAACCTCGGCGGAATCCTGTGGAGGGGTGCGCTCCTGAAAGTATATGATCGCGCCCCAGGCAAAGATCACTAAGAAGATCCCTAAAGGAACGACGCTCCAGGTGATTTCTAGGATGGTGGAACCTTCCAGCTGTTCAGCCTCAGGATGGCGCCGGGTGCGGTAGCGGATGGCGAAAAACGCAATGGTAAGAAAGATCGCGACGCACATGAAGGTGGACAATGCCACCAGAAAAATGAAAAGCGCGTCGACATTGCCAGCGCCGCTCGAGGCCCGTTCCGGCCAAAGTGGGAGATTCTGAAACATAGTTTATAAGACCCGTTTCGCCGCTTGGTTGCCCGACCCCATGCGGAACATCAAAGCCAAAAAACCACCCAGCACAAGAATCGTTGCTGCCGCCGATAGCTTCAGAATGCGGCTGACAATGGCTCCGTACTTTCCGGTGTCGGGATCATAGTGGTAGCAGTAGAGCAAAACCTCATCCACTACAGTTCCAATCTTGTTTTGCGAGGCCTGCACCAGTCCCAGCCGCAAATCCTTCGGTGCGTACTCCACACCGTAGTAGTACTGCGCGATCTTTCCCTCAGGGGTCAGTATCATGATCGCCGTCGCGTGAGCGAATTGCGACGTCTTGGGATCGTACTCGTACTGAAATCCGGCAGCGTTGGTGAGAGCGTCGATCGAATCCTGCGGCCCGGTAAGGAAATGCCAACCCTGCTCGGCACCAGCGCGCTTATATCGCTTCAGGTATTCGGCTTTCTTGGCCGTCGCAGTTTGCGGCGTGTCCTTGGGATCGAAACTTACCGTAAGAACATCGAAATCCTTGCCCACATCGAACTTCAGGACTCGTAAGGCGCTTTCCAATCCGCTCAGCACTTCGCCGCACAACATTGGGCACTGGTAATAGACCAGGCTCAGGATCAGTGGCTTTTTTCCGAAGTAATCGCCCAGGCGTACGGTCTGTCCGTTTTCATCACGAAACACCAAGTTTGGCGGAATCTGATCGTTCAAGTGCTGCTCAATGCCAACGTGCTTCAATCCTGGGGGCCGCTGACTCGCCGGCGGCGACAGGATTCCGCGGCTCATGTTCTGCGCCACCGCAGGAGCCATTAGGCCCGCGACAAGCGCCGTAACCGCGACGAAACTCGAAATGTGGGACTGCAACTTCACTTCTGCACCTTTCCGCCCTGTGGCGACAACGGCTTCTGCGGCGTCATGCCGCTGGTATCCGAGCGCTGGGCCGCATCATTGATAACGCTGACCGTCGATGTGGGCGCCTCGCCAGTTTTCGGAGTCGTATTTAGACCGTTTTTCGCCACGATTCGCATGGCTTGGTCGATCGGAATGTGCACCGCTCCGCCCGGCTGGTCGACCCAGCCGTAGGTATCGAGCCTTTGTTCTTCCTGCAGGCGAAAGTCGTTGATTTCCATTCGCTCGTTGGTTTCAAGCCGGGGCTGGGCGAACTTATTGACTTGCTCGGGAGTTACGCTTCGCGTGTCGGCCTGTTGCTGAACCATCGGATTCAGTGGGCCTTGATGGGTACGCTGGTAGTAATCCATGAAATGAAAGACGCCCCAGATCACGAAGTAGATCACGAAGCCCGAGACGGCAAGCGCAATAAGAAATGCGTACACGCTGGACGGTTTTAAGTCCTGGTGTTCAAACTCCAGCTCCGGATTGTGTGAGTGCTTTAAGTCAGTCATGTGCCGGTTCCAACAGGACCTGGGCTCGCGGATCGTAAGCGGCCAGCAACGGACGTCCCTTCAAATTACGGAAAAACATTCCAACCCACAGGCCGCCCATCGCCACAGGGACAACGATGTACATCCAGTTCAAATAAAAAGTCGTGTGCGCGGTCGGCACGATGTACCAATAAATATCCACAAAACGCATGAAAATCATCCAGACTGCAACCTTCACAAGACTGTGCGGATTCCTCTTCAGAGGCCTCGATAGCAAAAGGATGAATGGAATCGCGAAGTGAAATGCGACAAGGAACAAGCCCATATACTGCCAGCCGCCACTAAAGCGGCGCGTAAAATACGGAATCTCATCCGGCAAATTGCCCGCCCAGATAATCAGCAATTGCGAGAAGCTGAAGTAGGCCCACAGCATGATGAATGCCAACATAAGTTTGCCGTGGTTGTGGACTTCCTTGGGTTTGAGCAACTCGGACATCGGCTTGTACCGCGATAGCAGGGCCTCCACCGCGACAACGAAGCATAATGCCGATAGGCACTGGCCGACGAGAAAGATCATGGCGTAGATGGTCGAGATCCAAGGCGGCGTCAGCGACATGACCCAATCGATCACTGCGAAAGAAACAGTGAACGCGAAAATGACCAGCCCGGGCGCACTCAACTTGCGGAAGGCGCGAATATCCCGAACTGGCGGAGTATCCTGCTCAACCGACCAGCGGTTCAGCAGATGAATCATGACGAACCAGATGACCAAGTAAATCACAGCCCGAATCACGAACCCCTTCGGGTTGAGATAACTCTCGGCCAGCATCTTCAGATGAGGTTCTTTCGCCATGAAATCCGGGTTCGTCCAGATGTATATCCGGCGAATGCCCACGATAATCGGAAGGAACAGCACCGCCATCATCCCGATATTTCGCGTGCCAGCCTCTAACAAACGGCGGATTACGGTCCCCCAGGCTCCGCCTGTGACGTGCTGGATCATGAGAAACGCCAGGCAACCGAGTGTCAGACCCAGCCACAGCATGTAGCCGATGAGGTATGAGCGGAAGAATTCGTCGGGTCCGACAAAGGCGCCAATGATCGACAGGATGCTGAAGATCACGCCGACAATCAACGACCGCGATTGCGCGGTCTGTATAACCGGCGGCGGCAGCAAGTCGACATGGTTCACGCGCGCCGTGCTCATTTCGATTCTTCTCCTTTTTCGCTGGTGGATGCAGGCTGTAACTCCGGCAAAGTCGCGCCGGACCCGGGATCCCCGCGAAATACCGGTGCTTCGGATGGCACCTTCTGTCCGGCTGGCACATCCGCCTGAGTAGCGTTCTGACTCAACTGCAGAGCGCGAATGTAGGCGACGATATCCCAGCGGTCGCTCGGAGGAATTTGCGAAGCGTACTCCGGCATCGCACCAAAACCATTTGTGACGACTTCATAGAAATACCCCAGCGGCGCCTTGCGCAGCCGGTCGGTGTGATATGACGGTGGCGGAGTAAACCCACGCTGCACGATCATTCCCTTGCCGTCGCCGACCCGTGAGTGGCACGGTGCACAGTAGATATTGAAACGCTCCTGTCCACGCGACAGAACCTGCTCGGTCACAGGGAATGGCAAGTAATCGCCCGGCTTGTCGCCAACCTTTCCGGTATAGAAGTAGCTGTTTTCGTGCAACTGACCACGCGCTACCGTACCCTCGACCGGGGGGCGGGCCGAGCGCATGTCGGAATAGAAGTCACTTTTCGCGAACGGCTTGAATCGTGGCTGATCGTGCATATCTTGGCGGCAGCCAGCCAGCGCCAGCAACGCCAGCAATCCCAGAGGAAATGTCTTTCGCAAAGTCATGAGTCTAAGCGGGGACCTCCGAGATTGAACGTGCCCCGAGGGTCTCCAGAAATGCCCGTGTATCAGCGCCGGAGTACTTGGGATCGGACGAGAAGATGATCAGGAAAAACTTGTCCTTGCTGGCAGACGCAAATCGATCAACATTGAATACTGGATGGTAAGGCATGGGCAGACCGTTCAAGGCCATCATGCCGAACACCGCTGCCAGCACCGAAAACAAGATGGTCAATTCGAAAGTGACCACCATAAAAGATGGCCAGGAATTGAAGGGGCGCCCACCAACATTGGTCGGATAGCTCACCGCCGAAATCCACCACTGCATGGTGTATCCGGTAATACATCCCAGAATGCCGCCCGTCAGCACCACCGGTGCAACGCCGTTGCGATGGAAACCAATCGCCTCCCAGAGTTCCTCGACTGGAAAGGGCGAGTAGGCGTCAATCTTTCTGTATCCGGCGGCGTGCGTCTTGCGGGCTGCTTCGATGATGTCGTGGGGCGTATCGAACTCCGCCATCAAACCGTAAATAGGATTGCCGTTCATTGATGTTTGACCTCCGCCTCGGGCAGCAGAGTCCGCATTTCAAATATCGAGATCATAGGCAGCACGCGAATGAACAGGAACATGGCAGCGGCAAAGAATCCCAGCGTGCCGATGAATACTGCCCAATCCCAGCGCGTCGGGTAGTACATTCCCCACGAGGAAGTCAGGAAGTCGCGATGCAAGCTGACCACCACGATAATGAAACGCTCCAGCCACATTCCCACCAGCACGTCGAGTGAGACCAGGAAGAGCCATATTGGATTGGTTCGAAACTTGCGTATCCACAGAACCTGGGGCAGCCCGATGTTGCAGAACAACAACGCGTAATACCAGTAGGCGTAAGGTCCGTGGAGGCGGTTCCAGAGCAGGTAGCTGTCATACGGATTTCCGCCGTACCAGTTCATGAAGGCTTCCATGCCGTAACCGTAGGCAACAATTAATCCGGTCGCCAACATGACCATGGCGGAGTTCTCAAGGTGGCGCTCGGTGATGAAATCGCCGACGTCGTAGAACTTCCGGATCGGAATCGCCAGGACCAGAACCATGGCGAATCCGGAATAGATAGCTCCCGCGACAAAGTAAGGCGGGAAAATCGTCGTATGCCAGCCCGGAACGATGCCAACCGCGAAATCAAAGCTCACGACCGTATGGACGGACAGCACAAGTGGCGTAGCCAAACCAGCGAGAAGCAGATATGAAGTCTCGTAGCGGCTCCAGTGCCGGGCCGAACCGCGCCATCCCATCGCCAGCAAGCCATAGATCTGTCGAATGATTGGATTGGTAGCCCGATCACGCAGCGTGGCAAGATCAGGAATCAATCCGACGAACCAGAACAAAGCAGAAGTCGTTGCGTAAGTCGAAACAGCGAACACGTCCCACACCAGCGGACTGCGGAACTGCGGCCAGTAATTCATGCTGTTCGGGTAAGGGAACAGCCAGTACGCCAGCCACGGGCGGCCCATGTGCAGTACTGGAAACATGCCGGCGCAAGCCACGGCGAAAAGGGTCATCGCTTCAGCGAAGCGGTTAATCGAATTTCGCCAGGACTGCTGCAGTAAAAGCAAGATGGCGGAGATCAGCGTTCCAGCATGGCCGATACCAATCCACCAAACGAAATTGACGATGGCAAAGCCCCATCCCACCGGGATGTTGATGCCCCAAATTCCTACGCCGCGAATGAACAGGTATCCCACAGCGAACAGCAGGACTTGCGTCATCATGAAGGCTACGAAGAAACCGAATATCCATCCGATCCCCGTCGGACGCGTAAGCACGATCGAACTGATCTTGTCCGTGATCGTGGCAAAGCTGTGGCCCGGGGCAATGACCGGTGCCTTGCTTTGCTCGACTTCGACTTGCGTTTGCTGATCCATGCGCGACTGTGCTCCGCTTAAGCTTCCAACTCGGGGTTCGGATTACGAATTTCAGCCAAATACGTGGTGCGCGGCCGGGTATTCAGATCCTGCAACAAACCGTAATTGCGGCTCTTGGCTTTCAGTTTTGAGACTTGGCTGTTGGGATCGTTGATGTTGCCAAAAATGATCGCGTTGGCCGGGCATGACTGCTGGCACGCCGTCTGTAACTCACCATCCTGAATCGTGCGATCCTCGCGTTCAGCGTCGATGCGGCTATGGTTGATGCGCTGCACGCAGTAGGTGCATTTTTCCATGACGCCACGGCTGCGAACGGTCACATCGGGATTGCGCATCATCTTGAGCTGAGGCGTCTCCCAATCCTGAAACAGCAGGAAGTTAAATCTCCGAACTTTATAAGGACAGTTGTTCGAACAATAGCGGGTGCCAACGCACCTGTTGTAGACCATGTCATTCAGCCCTTCGGTGCTGTGTACCGTCGCTCCCACTGGGCAAACCAGTTCACAAGGCGCGTTCTCGCACTGCATGCACGGAACCGGCTGGAAATAGGCCTTAGGATTGGCGCGATCGCCCTGGTAGTAGGCGTCAACGCGAATCCAGTGCATGTGGCGTCCCTTAAGAGTCTGATCTTTGCCCACCACCGGAATATTGTTCTCGGATTGACAGGCGACGATGCAGTTGTTGCAGCCTACGCACTTGTCCAGATCGATCGTCATACCCCACGAATAGGGCTCTTTCTTGTATTGCGCGTCGAAGCCTGGGTACAGCGTCAACTCCACTGGAGGCTTATCTTCCTGAGCGAAGTCCGGTTCCTTGCGATAATCCTCGAGACTGCGAGTACGTACCAGTGGGCGGCTATCACCGTTGCCGGTCTCCATCGTCTGATAACCCTGCGTCGATGCCAGTTGATAGATTCCGTCGGCTTTCTTGAGGGCTACTCCAGTCGCAAACCAGGGCGCTGCGGTGGTGCGCAGCGGGTACATATCGAAGCCAGCGCCAGTTCCCACCCGACCTGCTCGGCGGCGTCCGTACCCAAGAAAGACGGTAATGGAATTGTCAGGGTGTCCGGCCTGAATCCAAACCGGAGCAGTAACTTTCGCTCCGTTGAATTCCAGATCAACCAAATCCTTCGACTCCAGACCGAGCCGCTCAGCCATCTTCGGGCCAACCAGCACGGGATTGTCCCAAGTCATCTTCGTCATTGGCTTGGGAAGTTCCTGCAGCCAGCCGTTGTTAGCAAAGCTGCCATCGTAGATGGACGGATCGCGACGGAAGTTGATCTCCATGCCGCTCGCGTCGGAGTTGCCGGAAGCAGGCGCTGTGCCCTTTGCGGCAACCTGCTTGGGCGGGAACGTTGTACCCTCAACCCAGCCATCGTGCAGAGATTTCCGCCAGAAGGTGTCGAAATCGGATCCTGAATGCTGCTTCTTCCAGTAGGCTTGAACGATTTCATATCCAGTCGCTTCGGACTGGCCGGCTAGAGGCGCGATCACCTCATGAATGCTCTTGCCGTTGTAAAGCGGAGCGATCAGTGGCTGCACGATGCTGACGGTTCCGTCATAGGCACGGCCATCGCTCCAGGCCTCAAGGTAATGCGTCTCGTTGATGTGCCATTGACAGAGTTCAGCGGTTTCATCCTGATAAAGTCCGACATGTACGCGGAATGGCGCGTTCGAATTCTTCAGTGCGCCAGCAAAATCCAGGTCGGCGGGCGCGTCGTAAACTGGGTTCGCACCCAGAATGAACAGGGCGCTGACTTTTCCGCCGCGCAGGTCAGCTACCAGGTCTTTCAGTGAATTTGCCTGATCGATTGGATTCGCGTCCACCGGATCGGTGTAGACAACCGTCTTGCCCGCATTCCCTAGGATCTGATTAATAGCGTGAGCCAGCGCGTGTACAGCGGGCGACTGATGATCGCCCGGAATGACGACGCTCGACCCACGATGAGCCTGAAGGTCCTTCGCAACTGCAGCTGCGAAAGCCTGTTGCTCAGCGGACACGCTACCCGTGACACCGTTTACGCCTAGCGTTGAGGCCAATGCACGCGTAAACCCTTCGATCTCCAAAGCCCGCAGCGGAAGCCGGGCATCCGCCTTCGCCCCGGTCGAACTCGGAGTACTCTCGATAACATAAAGACGATTGATGCTCGCGGCATCTGGATCGCGCCGCTTGGCGAAGTCGCGGATGTAACGCACGTTCCCCGGAAATCCCGCGTAGAGGAAGTCGGCATCCAGCGAAACGATAACGTCAGCACCATCCAGCTTGTATTGCGTTTCAACCGGCTGGCCGAAAGCCGCTTGCGCTCCCGCCAAAACGTTGTCGCGATTCACCGGCTCATACACGTGCCACTTGGCTTGCGGATACTGCTTTAAGACAGCGCGCAGTTGATCAGCCAGCGTGGGCGACGAAACCGTACGAGTCAAAATTCGAATGCCCGCGCCCTGAGCCGATTGCTGCGAGGTCATCGGCCCGCGCATGGCTTCCAGAAAATCGCCCCAAGTGCGCCCATCTTGGAGATAAGTGATGGTCTGCGATCGGTCAGGGTCGTACATCCCAAGCACGGATGCCTGGGCAAAGATATCGGTGCCACCTAAGCTGGCAGGATGTTTGTCATTTCCTTCGATCTTGGTCGGACGGTAGAGGTGACTTTCGACCAGCAGCGGCGAAGCGTATCCGCCGAGAGTGAAAGCCGTCGCAAAGAACAAGGGACGGCCGGGTACTACCTCTTCTGGCTGCTTGACATAAGGAACGATGGGCTCAAGCGGTTGCTTGGTGCAGGCCGTCATTCCGGCCATTGCCATCGACGCGCCCATCAACTTCAAAAAGCCGCGGCGAGAGACCGCGTCCAGCCACTCCGATGCGCCTTTGGGAAACTCGCGGTGCATCATTTCGCGGAACTCTTCTTTGCCCGCGAGTTCCTCGAGGCTGCGCCAGAATTCCGGCCCTTTGGTCTCGGCAATGCAGGCTTCCACGGTACCGAGATCGAGCGAGTTTTTCTTGCCCGGGCAGACTTCCTCCCGGTGCGGCTTGCCGTTCTCTTCTGGCATCTTCATTTCCGACAATTCTCTCTCGCGTTCGATTCGAACCCGCTATCGGTGGCAAGTCGAACAACTGGTAATGTCCGCCACCGTGCGCAATTTGTATTTCTGAACCAAATCCGTACCCAATGAAAGCTGGTCTGTATAAACTTTTCCGTCCATCGCCACCGGCTTCAGGCTTGATGGTTGCTCGTACCGCATATTGAATACCTGATCGCGTGGCCGCAGGTTCTTTTCAGGCGCGCGATGGCAATCCAGGCACCACTCCATCTGCAGCGACGCGTTGTTGAACATCAGCGGCATACGATCGACCGGTCCGTGACAGGTGTTACATCCGACTCCCTTATTAATGTGAATGCTGTGATTGAAATAAACGAAATCGGGAAGGTCGTTAACCCGCGTCCAGACGAGCGATTTGCCGGTGCTGTAACTCTTTCGCACGGGTTCAAGCATGGGAGCGCCCGCCCAGATCTGGCGGTGGCAATTCATGCAGGTTGCGGTGGGAGGAATGCCGGCGAAGTTTGAAGTCTCAACCGAAGTATGACAGTAGCGGCAGTCAATGCCGAGACCACCGACGTGGTGCTGATGACTGAAGGGCACCGGCTGCGGCCGGGCCACGTGCGCATAGGTGACATAGGGCGAACGTTGGAACTCCAGGCACGCCCAGAGCAGTGCCGAGACCACGATCACAGCACCATAAATCGATGCTCGCGCTATGGCGTTCGAACTACGATGAAAAATCTGCATCGGTCAGGACTTTCGCTACCGCGGAAACTGTTTTAACAGGTTTCCAGTTTCACTGCGCCTGGGTTAAAGGTCACATACGAATGTGATCAGGGTTACGGAAACTCGTGATTATAGCAGCTCAATCATGTTTGTAAATATACTGAGAGCAGAGAAGGAAGAAATTTTTTCAAGACGAAAATTTTGTTGAGAAATTAAACAACAAAACTCCAAAGTAATTTCTCAAAGAGCACTATCTCAAAAATCGACTGAACGAGTAATTAGCAGTCCGTTTCACGCACGTCAACGTGAATTCATCACCAGCAACTTTGGTTCGGTCATTTCTTCGATCGCATAACGCAATCCTTCGCGGCCGAGTCCCGAATCTTTGACGCCGCCGTACGGCATTTGGTCGATGCGGAAAGTTGGGACATCGCCAGCAATAACGCCTCCCACCTCGAGTTCTTCGTACGCATCGAAGAGAAGCTTGGTATCGCGTGTGAAGACTCCGGCCTGCAGTCCATATTGAGACTGGTTCATCTGGCGAACGGCGTCGTAGAAGTCATCATAAGGTTCGATCGTAACCACCGGAGCAAAGATCTCCTCGCAATTGACCTTCATCTCAGGTCGCGTAGCAGTAAGGACGGTTGGTTGCAAAACTGATCCTTCACGCTGGCCACCGCACAGAATGCGAGCTCCACCGCGGACCGCTTCCTGGATCCAGTTGCTCGCACGAATCGCGTCACTCTCGCGGATCATCGGGCCGACGTCCGTAAAATCGTCAGAGGGATCGCCTGTTTTGAGTTTCTTGGCAGCGTCGACCAGGAAGTCGGTAAATTTTCCTGCAACCGCGCGTTGCACGAGGATGCGCTGCACCGAGATGCAGGTCTGCCCCGCGTAGGAAAACCCTCCCGTGACGCAGCGCTCCGCAGCGAACTCGATATCGGTGTCGCTATGTACGATAACGCCGCCGTTGCCACCAAGTTCAAGGACGACTTTTTTCTTGCCGGCACGCCTCTTGATGTCCCATCCAACACTCGCGCTCCCGGTAAAGCTGATCAGCTTAATGCGATCGTCGCTCACGAGGAGGCCAGCATCTTCGTTCGAAAGAGGTACGACATTCAGGGCGCCGTCAGGCCAACCTGCCTGCTGAACCGCCTCCGCCAGCAGCAACGCGGTAAGTGGAGTCTGAGGAGCGGGCTTAAGTACCATGCTGCAACCACTGGCCATAGCGGGAGCGACTTTGTGAGCGACAAGATTAAGCGGAAAATTGAATGGAGTGATTCCCGCGATGGGGCCAAGTGGGAAACGCCGAACGATGGCCCAGCGCCCCGATGTATATTCCTGCCAGTCCAATGGCATGAACTCGCCGTAGATTCGGGTGCTCTCCTCGGCGGCTACATTGAAAGTGAAAATGGCGCGCTCGACCTCGGTTCGCGCAGCCTTAATCGGCTTACCCGCTTCCTGCATGATGGTGCGGGCGAAATCTTCTTTGTGCTGCGAAATAGTTTGCGCAACTTGCCGTAAAACACGTTGGCGCTCGAACGCCGGAAGTCTCCTGGTGGTCCCGAAAGCCTTCACGGCTGCGCTGATTGCTGCTTCCGCGTGTTGACGTTCGCCCTGAAAAAGACTGCCAACCACACTGCCGTCGTAGGGAGATCGAATTTCGATGACATCCCCTTCAGCTACCCACTTGCCATCCAGCAAAAATCCCTGCGTCGCAACTGGAGTTACTATAGTCTGCCCCATGACAGTCTTTTGATGCCTCCACCCCTGAAACGCAAAAAGAGATTATAGGCTCTTTCGAGACCCCTAATCCCGTCTTAAAAAAATGCTATCTTGCGTGCGTAGATGATTCCGGGAGCGCCGTGCAAAAATCCATACAAGAAACCGCGAAGTCGATACGACTTCGTCAGATCTCGCCCGTAGAACTCACCCAGCGCTGCCTTGACCAAATCGAAAAGATGAATCCTGTCCTCAATGCATTCATTACCGTGACTGAGGATGCAGCTTTCAGCGAGGCGAGAGTCGCGGAGCGAGAAATTGCAAATGGCCGTTGGCGGGGTCCCCTGCACGGAATTCCGGTCGCGGTAAAGGACCTGATCGATACGGCGGGCGTTGTTACTACTGGAGCTAGTGAGCTATTCAAAAATCGGGCGCCTCAAAACGATGCGGAAGTCGTCCGGCGATTGAAGCGGGCGGGAGCAATCCTGGTGGGCAAGCAAAATTTGCACGAGTTCGCCTATGGGGGAAGCTCCATGATCAGCTACTTCGGCGAAGTGCGGAATCCCTGGAACCCAGCGCGCATAGCTGGCGGATCTTCCGGAGGTTCGGCGAGCGCTGTGGCCAGCGGAATGTGTTTCGCATCGATTGGTACGGATACGGCAGGCTCAGTTCGCGAGCCAGCTGCGCTGTGCGGGATCGTGGGCCTCATGCCCACCTACGGCAAAGTGAGCACTGAAGGCGTGATTCCCTTGTCTCCGGCGCTCGATCATGTGGGAACCCTTACTCTGACCGTGGCCGATGCCGCGATTCTGCTAGCTGTGATCGCTGGCGGCGGAGACGACACTACCGTACCCGGCGAAGACGAGGCGTGGACCAAACCCTTTCCGCGGTTGAAGATCGGTTTGCCCAGAAAGTTCTTTTACGAAGACCTGGATGCCGAAGTCGCCGCCGCGGTAGAAGAAGCTATTTCCGTACTGAAGCAGCTGGGATGCTCAATTCAGGATTTCGATTTGGAGGTTCCGACCGATCGGACTTTGACGACCGCAGAAGCGTATGCGGTCCATGCCGGGAACGTTGCGAGCCATCCTGAGCTCTATCAACCGGAGACCATACGGCGGATTCGCAAAGGGGAAGGCATCACGCCACAGGAAATTGAGAGCTGTCGCCGCGAACTGCAGCAAACCCGTAGTGCGATCGGGAAAATCTTCGAAAGGGTCGACGTCCTAGTAACGCCCACCACTCCGGTCCCCGCTCCCACTGTCGAAGACCTCCGGCAAAATCCGGATGAGCTGCGTCCTCGGGAAATTGTTCTATTACGAAACACACGTCCAGCCAACGTGTGGGCCCTGCCTGCGATCTCGGTGCCCTGCGGCTTCACCCGAAATGGTCTGCCGATCGGATTGCAAATAATCGGGCCGAGTGGCAACGAGTCGCGTGTCCTGGCGCTTGCCAACGCTTACGAGCAGGCGACGAACTGGCACCGGCGCGGGCCTGAATTTTCGTAGTCCAACTGCGAAGGAGATTTCCCGCTGCTTCCGTTAACATGGTTGTGTGCCTGTTCAAATCTCTCCGAAAAGTAAAAGCAAGGTCGCCGTTCTGCGTGATGAAGGTCTCGACCAGATTCCATGGCTCGCGCATGGATTCTCCACTCGGAACGGTGGCGCCTCGCGCGTCTATGGCGGAAATGCGCTCAATTTGGGCATTACGAAAGAAGATTCGCGTGCTGCGGTCGAGCGCAACCGCGAAGTGTTTCTGCTCAAGATCGGCGCGGCCACGAGAAAAAAAGCGCTGCCTCTGATCACCCTTCGACAAATTCATTCCGATCTTATTCACTGCGTATCAGAGGTGCCTATGAGTCATCTTTCAGGCGACGGCCTCATCACGCAAACACCCGGCTTGGCACTCGGCATTCAGACCGCCGATTGCATTCCCGTCATCCTGGTCGACACGAAACGAAAAGTAATTGGGGTGTTTCATGCGGGCTGGCGAGGAACGGTGAAACGCATTGTGGAAAAAGGTGTGGGGGAGATGCGGCGTTGCTTTGGTACACGGGCCCGCGACATCCACGCCGCCATTGGTCCGGGAATTCACAACTGCTGCTATCAGGTTGGGCAAGAAGTTCGCGACAAGTTCGAATCGCAGTTTGGGTATGCCGCCGATCTGTTCCACGAGACGAAAGAGTCGGACGAAGTACGCGAAAAATATCCTCTATTATTCCTGACGGCGCGCGCGCCCGGCCACAGCGAATTGCCCAAGAGAATTTTTCTGGATCTCGTGGAGGCGAACCGGCGGCAGTTGATCGAGGTGGGCGTACTTCGCAAGAACATCAAAACCTCGGAACTGTGTACCGCATGCCGCCCCGATCAGCTCTTCTCGCATCGGGCTGAGCGCGGCGTCACGGGAAGAATGCTGGCCGTTGCAGCGATCCGCTAATCTAGAGACCTCTCATTGCGTGCTTTGCGAAGCAGAGGCGTAAAGAACGGAACGATATCCGCCTTGACGAGCTGACTCCTGCAGGCATAGTCTTCGCCACACCCTCAAATTACAAATGATGGCGCAGGTCCGAAGGTGGAGGTATCTATGATTTACACAATCGTCGTGGGACTGATCGCGGGTTGGGCAACCGGTAAGATCATGAAGGGCTCCGGCTATGGAGTCCTTGTCGACATTCTTCTCGGAATTGCCGGGGCGATCATCGGAAGCAGGGTGCTGGGACTGCTCGGAATTTACAGCAGTGGCGGACTCATCCCCAACATCTTGGTCGCGATCGTGGGCGCGGTACTGCTTGTCGCAATCGTCAGGCTTATCAAAAAGGGCTGAAGAATTTAGGATTTTTCTTTTTTCAGCCGCTTCTCCAGGCCGTCGATTTCGTCCGCCATGCCTTTTGGCAGATGATCACCAAACTTCGCGAAGTGCTCGCGAATAGATGGCACTTCGGCGAGCCATCCCGGCACATCTACACTGAGCAATTTCTCCAGATTCGCGGCCGGAATGGTCAAACCGCTCGTATCCAGGTCGGCTGGACCGGGAAGAAGACCGATTGCGGTCTCGTTGGCATGAACCTTCCCATCGCAGCGCTCGAACACCCATTTCAGTACGCGGCTGTTCTCGCCATAGCCGGGCCACAGAAACTTGCCATTCTCGCCGGTGCGAAACCAATTCACATAGAAGATCTTGGGTAGTTTTGCAGCCTCGGAATGTTTGCCGATCGTGAGCCAATGACCGAAATAATCACCCATGTGGTAACCGCAGAAGGGCAGCATCGCCATGGGATCACGACGCAACTGTCCAACTTTACCTGCTGCCGCAGCGGTAGTCTCACTGCTCGCAGTGGCCCCTAGAAACGTTCCGTGCTGCCAGTTGAAAGCCTCGGTCACCAGGGGAACTATGCCGGCGCGCCGTCCCCCGAACAGGATGGCATCAATCGGCACACCTTTTGGATCTTCCCATTCCGGCGCAATCACCGGACATTGTTTGGCTGGCGTTGTGAAACGGGCATTCGGGTGAGCGGCTTTCCGTCCAGAAGATGGTGTCCACGGCCGGCGCAACCAGTCCATCAATTCAGCCGGCTTTTCTTCCGTCATTCCTTCCCACCAGATGTCACCATCCGGCGTCATCGCGCAATTCGTAAAGATGGAATTTTTGGTCGCCGTCAGCATGGCGTTGGGATTCGATTTCATGCTGGTCCCCGGCGCCACTCCGAAGAAACCATATTCGGGATTAATGGCGTACAGGCGTCCGTCCTCGCCGAACTTCATCCAGGCAATGTCATCGCCAACGGTCTCCACCTTCCAACCGGGTATCGTCGGGACCAGCATGGCAAGATTTGTTTTGCCACACGCTGACGGGAATGCTCCGGTCATGTATTTCGATTGCCCGGCCGGATTGGTCAGCTTCAGGATGAGCATGTGCTCAGCCATCCAGCCTTCATCCCGGGCCTGCACCGAAGCGATACGCAAGGCGTGGCATTTCTTGCCCAGCAGAGCGTTGCCGCCGTAACCTGAGCCATAGGACCAAATCTCGCGGGTTTCGGGGAAATGACAAATGTATTTTTGTTCGGCGTTGCAGGGCCAAGTTGAGTCTTGCTGGTTGGTGGTCAAGGGCGCACCGAGAGAGTGAAGTCCGCGAACGAACTGGCCGTCGGTCCCAAGCACATCGAGAACTTTATTTCCCACGCGAGCCATGATGTGCATATTCGCAACAACGTAGGGGGAGTCCGTTATCTCCACGCCAATCTTCGCGATCCGGGAACCAACCGGTCCCATGCTGTATGGGATCACGTACATTGTTCGGCCTAACATGGATTCCGCATAAAGGCCCTTGAGTTTGGCCTTCATTTTCTCGGGATCCTCCCAGTTATTCGTCGGGCCAGCTTCTTCTTTTGTGCGGGCGCAGATGAATGTTCGGTCTTCTACACGGGCGACATCCGCTGGATTGGATCGAACCAAGACGCTATTAGGACGGGCCTCAGAGTAAAGTGGGATCGCGACACCCTGGAGAATCATCAATTGCAACATTGCCTGGTACTCGTCGGGCGATCCGTTGCACCAATGCACCCTGTCGGGTTTGCAGAGGCGTGCGCACTCTTCTACCCATTGGACCAGACGACTATGCTTGTGCTCGCTGGTTGCGGATTCAACGTCCATGGTGATGCTGGCCATTCATCTCTCCTATAAAAATTATGACTGTCGCGATTTTTCCCTGCTGTGACCCGGCAATACAGGGCAAAGACTCAAACACGAATGAAAGAAGGGAGCTTTGCGCAGCTTGCGTTGTCAGGTGGCGAACCGATTCGGTTCGCCTCCACTTCTATCTTTAGTCCTGTCGGCCGTAAAGGCTGACCGAAAATGACCAATAATTGTCTCTCTTTCCGGCCGGTCTTCCAAGTGACCAACATCACAAGTGTATCAATTTGAGCCAAACGGCCCGTTTTCCTCAGATGCGGGGAAACTCGACTACGGAGATTCATGAGTTACCGAAGCCCTTTTTGCGAAGGGGAGAAGCCCGAATTTAGGCGCCGAACCAGAGATAAATTGTCGAATGGGGACGATCCTGGCCGGAACACAACATCTAGGCAACCGGTTGGGGTGCTTTGGTTTCTTCTTGCACCAAGGCTTCGAGGTGCCTTAGCGTGTCCTCGACTGTGATGGCGTACATTTCGCGATCCACACCTTCTCCGGTTTCGAGAGCTGTCTTCAAATAGTGCCCGGCAATCTCGATAGCCAGAGGGTCGGTGATGGTTTTGCCGGTGCGCCTCTTGTATTCAACCCAAGCCGGGCTCGGCAACGCGACCCAGACGGGGTGCCCGTCAACCAGGAACTTGATGTCCACCGCATCGGCATGGCGAGTGGCGATTGCCACAATCAAAGCCTGATAAAGACAGTGCACGCTCTTCTTCGTCCAGCGGTCAATCGCATGAAAGTCTTGATACATAGCCACACAAAACTATAGCGGATGGCGAGGGGAGGAGCAAACCGCTAGCGAGAGTTGGGGTCCGAAGCCGATCCAAGCTACGCTTCTCACCCGCCACCCAGTGCTGCGGGATATAATTCAACATGGCGACATTGCGCGAGCAGATCGCGACCACGACGCTCACGGTGACCAAGTTCCGTGACCTGTTGCGGACCATGCGCGCCAACCGCCCCGGCGATAACCTCGATATCGTCCAGAAAGCCTACGAGTTTTCCCAGAAGCATCATTCTGGGCAGAGTCGCGCTTCGGGCGAGCCCTACCTCGTTCATCCCCTTGGAGTCGCACTGGTTCTGGCCGAGATGCGCATGGATCCAATCGCCGTCGCAGCTGGGCTTCTGCACGATTCGGTCGAGGACACCTCAGTCACCATCGTCGACATCCGAAAAGAATTTGGAGAGCAAGTCGCCCATATCGTCGAGGGCGTGACCAAAATCAGCCAGATCGACTTCGCCAGCCGAGAAGAGCAGCAAGCGGAAAATCTCCGCAAGATGATGCTCGCCATGGTCGACGACATCCGTGTCGTTCTGATCAAACTTGCTGACCGTCTGCACAACATGCGAACTCTCGAACATCTTTCGCCGGAGCGCCAGCAGAAGATCGCGAAGGAGACGCTCGAGATTTATGGCCCTATCGCTCATCGCCTTGGCATGGGCAAGATTCGCGGTGAGTTGGAGGATCTCGGGTTCCGCTATCTGGACCCCATCGCTTACCAACAGATTCACGGCGCGGTCGAATCCCGGCGTAAACAAGGAGAACAGTTCCTAGCCAGAGTCGAACAGATTCTGCGAGACAAGCTCAAAGAAGCGGGGATCACCGCCCAGGTCGAAAGCCGCATCAAGCGCCTGTACAGCATTCACAAGAAACTATTGCGTCAGAAGATCAGCGTCGACCAGGTTTACGATCTTTACGCCATGCGTATTATTACGCGCTCCTTGCAAGACTGTTATGGGGTGCTTGGGATCGTCCACAACATATGGCGCCCCGTACCTGGGCGCATCAAGGACTTCATCGCCATGCCGCGGCCGAACTTCTATCAGTCGCTGCACACCTCAGTCATCACCGAAGACGGCACACCGTTCGAACTTCAGATCCGCACCGAAGAAATGCACCGCACCGCGGAAGAAGGTATCGCTGCCCATTGGAAATACAAAGATGGAGCGGTCTCCGCGCAGGATGAGCAGCGGCTGGCTTGGCTTCGCCAGGTAGTCGAGTGGCAGCGCGATGTTTCCGACCCAAACGAATTCCTTTCCACTCTCAAAATCGATCTCTACCCGGAAGAGGTTTACACCTTTACGCCAAAGGGGAGGGTCGTGGTCTTACCGCGGGAATCCACACCAATCGATTTTGCCTACTCTGTGCATACGGAGGTCGGTCATAGTTGTGTGGGGGCCAAGGTCAACGGGCGCATGGTGCCTCTCCGACACCGATTGCATAGCGGGGACATCGTTGAAATTCTGACACAACCCGGGCATAAGCCTAGCCGCGACTGGTTAGCGATCGTCAAGTCATCCCGCGCCCGCAACAAAATTAAACACTGGCTCAACATTCATCAGCGTGAACGTGCCATCGAGATTGGCCGCAAACTGATCGAAAAAGAAGCTCGCAAGTATCGTATTCCGTTGAAAGAAATCAAGGACGACGAGCTCCGCAAGATAGCGTCCGACTATGGCCTGGGCGCCCCCGATGACCTGATGGCTGGCATCGGTTACGGGAAGTACTCCGCGCGCCAGGTGCTTGCAAAATTGGTTCCAGCCTCGGAGAGCACCCTTCCCACCGAAACAGAAGGCGATAAGTCTGGAAGCATCGCCAGCGTGGTGCGCCGCGTCTTTGGCGGTGATCATGGCAACAATGCGATCCGCGTGAAGGGCCACGGTGACTTACTGGTATATCGCGCACGATGCTGCAACCCGATCCGCGGTGAGGACGTGGTGGGGTACGTCACTCGAGGTAAGGGCGTCGCCGTCCACGCCATCAATTGCCCCAACGTCACGAATCTACTTTACGAACCGGAACGCAAGATCGACGTAGAGTGGGCACGCGACGAGGAGACTCCGGGTTCCTATCCCGTAAAGATCACGGTCTTTTGCGACGACCGCTTTGGCATGTTGAAACAGATCACCGCCGTCATTAGCGATACTCGCACTAACATTCGCAACATTGAAGCGCGCACCTCGAATGGCCAGGCCAATGTGGACGTTATTCTCGATATCGCAGATCTCCAGCACCTTGAAAACATTATTCAGGGAGTGCGAAAGATTCCCGGCGTTCACGATGTGCAGAGACTACAAAAAATCTAGGCGCCCATTAGGTACCATCTTTCCGATAATTCTGAGGAGGATTCATGCGTGACGTTATCTCTACCAAAGATGCACCGCAGGCGATCGGCCCGTATTCTCAAGCGATTCGCGCCAACGGGTTCGTATTCATTTCCGGCCAGGTTTGCATCGATCCTGCTACTCAGCAGCTCATCACCGGCGATGTTGCCGCTCAGACTGAGCGGGTACTGCACAACCTCTCCGCCATCCTCACCGCCGCCGGCAGTTCCTTACACAAAGTCGTCCGTACTACTGTGTTCCTTAAGAATATGGGGGACTTCGCCGCCATGAACGAAGTGTATGGCCGCCACTTCTCTGCGGCTCCGCCGGCAAGGTCAACGGTTGAGGTTGCCCGCCTCCCCAAGGATGTGCTGGTAGAAATCGACGTAATAGCGCTGGCTTGAGTTTCGTCGTCGCCCTTCTGACTTAGGTTGAAGCGGGAGTTTTCGATTAGAATTCAGGGCGCAGCTCCAAATTCAACAAGTTATTCAAGGAGTACGTCTCATGTTAAAAGTTGCGTTGTTAACGGCGTTCGTCTCCCTGTTCGCGACGGCCCTTTTTGCGCAAGGACCCACCAAGGTCGAAGGCAAGCCTAAAACCATGATGGGCGGTCTGGAGTATTGGGATATTAAGGAAGGTACGGGACCAGTAGCAAAATCAGGCCAAACAGTCTCAGTGCACTACACAGGCTGGCTGACCAACGGCAAGAAGTTCGACAGTTCTGTCGATCGCGGAAAGCCGTTCGAGTTTCAACTGGGTGGCGGCCAAGTCATCAAGGGCTGGGATGAGGGCGTCGCCGGGATGAAGGTGGGCGGAAAACGTCAGCTGCGCATTCCGCCGGAACTCGGATACGGAGAACGTGGCGCGGGCGGCGTCATTCCCGCAAACGCGACCCTTATCTTTGACGTGGAATTGATGGGAATAAAGTAAAGTCTGTTCGCCATCAAGGGCACGAGGGTCCAGGAAATTTCTTCGTGATCCTTAGTGTCCTTGATGGTTTTAGATCTGACGCCAGACCGGCGATCGCGACGTCAATCTCGATCTAGTCGGACTTTCCTGCGGGGGCTCAGGCTTTGACGACTTTGCCGCTGCGCAGGCAGCCCGTACAAACGCGGATCCGCTTCGTCGCACCCTTCACTTTGGCGCGTACCGGTCGCAGATTCACATTCCAACGCCGCCGCGAGGTGTTGTGCGCGTGACTGATGGTATTTCCAAATTGCGGCCCCTTGCCGCAGATATCGCAAACTTGTGCCATGACCACTCCAGATGAGTTCAGATCTCTAAGTGCAAACCTAAATTTTACCGGAACTTAGGCCGTTTCGACAAGCCCGCCGAGCTAGCCCCGTCTTTTCCCATGATTCGCCAATCGGCTGCCCGCTGAGCAGTAATGCCCGACCTACACGTACGATTGTCATGGCTTGCTCGGCGTGGGATAAATTCCTTCGAGCGGTTTGGCGCGCTGTTCATCGAGTCCCGGATGGGGCACCGCTTTTCGCGGAAGCATGGCATCACGCTGCGCCGTGTTGTACACAAAGATCGCCATAATCGTAGCCGCCTGTTTCAAACCAGGTTCGCGAAGGGTGGGGCCAACTCATGGTTGCTTGTGTTTAGGGATAAAGTCTCTTCAGCATGAGAACGAGAAAATGAGGCGCCTCTGGTGACGCGGATAAATGCTGGGAAGGGAGGAGTTTGGTAGAGCCCGACTAGTCTTTCTTTTTCTTCTTCTTGCCCTTGCCCATCTTTTGGGCGATTTCTTTCATCAGTTTGGGCTTGAGGTCAGCGAGGACACTGTCCACGATGCTCGCCACTTCGCTGGCTTCTTCGGACGCTTCGGCAGAGGTTTCGTCGGAGGTGTTGCTGTCACCGGATTCTGCTGTTCCAGCGGGTTCATTGCGAAAGTCGCGGAATCCAGGGGACGCCTCCGCTTTTGCAGCGGAAGTGGTTTCGCGAAACTGTTTCCAGCTCGCCCAGGCGGCGGCGAGTTCGCTTTGCTGCGCCGTGATCTGAGGCTCGGATATCGAGGTCGGAGTCACCGAGTCCGTCGCCGGAGGAGCGGTCTCGTTCGAAGACACCGAGGAGCTTCCTGCCCCGGCGGCGGCATAGGCCGCTTTTTCTTCCGGCTCTGCTGCCGGGACCGCATCGGAAATTGCTTCCGCCACCACCGGTTCGGGCTCCGGGACGGCAGGCGCTTCTTCGGATTTGATCTCCGGGGATTGAATCTCCGGAGATGGTTCGGAAACCTCCGATGAACTCTCGGGCACAGGCGAAGTCTCTAAAGTTGCCGGGATGCGTATCTCTGCGTCAGAGACTTTTTCGACCGGAGCAGGCTCTGCTTCATTTGAGAAACCGGAATAACGGCTGTCACCGAGGAACATGCGAGCGGCATCGGCTGCTGCAAAGGCGGCGTAGGCACGCTCCATCTCCAGTTCAAGAACCAGAGTGGATTCTTCTTCCGTGACCGGCGTTTCTTCGGCAGTCCAGCGCGGGCCATGATATTCGGCGCCACCTGCGGCGGCCATGGTGACCGGTGCGGCTTCCTCGACATCGACGGTGTGGGCCTTATCGCTCACCGGTGAAAGGGTAGCCAGCGCGGCTGCGAATTCATCTTCACGAACATCTTCCGGCGGTGGGACGAGCGCCTGCGGTTCCTCATTTTGCGCGGCGGCCTCTTGCGGAAGAGGAATCTCGACAGGCGGAGCGAAGTCAGCGATCGAGGGCACATTCTCGGAGGGCTCATCCTCGAGCATCGCGCTGATGCGGGTTGATTCTTCGGGAACCGCGGTCTCTGGTTGCGGAGTGACGTGTGCTTCCGGCGATTCTGCGGAAGCGTTGGCCGCCTCGGCATGGCTGGCAAGCAGCGCGGCAGCGGCAGTGATCGCTTGAATTTCTTCCGGCGTAACATCCTGCGGCAGCGCCGAAGCGATTTCTGGCGGCAGAATCGAGGCTACGTGATCGGTTTCTTTTACTTCCGGCTTGACGGGTGCTTCCGGTTTCGCAGCAGGCACCTCAGCTTGGGCCTCATGATGCGCTTCGTGTGGCTTGGAGTAGGGCGCGGGAATTTTAAGGCGGCTCTTCCATCCCGTATCGGTGTCGCCAAATTCTTTGCCAGTTTTTGCTTCCTCAATGGAAGCCACGGCGCGCGCAAAACGTCCGGCGGAGCCGACGAACGGTTGTCCGGAAGGAACGATCTTGTCTTCCAGCTTGGTGAGCGCGGTCAGAAGCTCGCTGGCTTCAAAGGGCTTGATAAGGAATGCGTCGGCGCGAACCCGTTTGGCGTCATCGGCCCTGAAAGGTTCGAGTTTTCCAACCGTCAGCAGAACGGGAATGCGCGCCAGTTCAGGAGTTTCGCGAATGCGCTGGCAAATTTCCAAACCGCCATAGCCGGGCATATATACGTCGAGAATGATGAGATCCGGCTTGATCTCTGCGACCTTTTTCATGGCCGCCGAGCCGTTGTTGACGGTGATGACTTCGTAACCCGCGTCCGTGAGGATGCGCCGGCCCATGTTCTGGGCGGTCACGCTGTCATCGGCGAGCAGTATTTTCCGCGCCAAGCAAGTCCTTTGCGTACAAAAGGGGAGATAGCGCGAAGTTAAATCCTGGCAAGACCTAAGTCAATGAGAAGACGGGACGTAACACGTTACGAGCGGTCAGTGACCACAGGAACGTGGCACAAATTCCGGAGTGGTGGGTGTAAGCACCGAAAGGAGCGGGTAAATTCCGCCTAGAAGGGTACGATTTTGTGGATTCCCTTCTTTTTCTTGGGTTTGCTCGATGCCATATCTGAATCGGACGCAGGCTGATCGGACGAATTCACCGAACTAGCGGCCGGCGCGGTAGCGCCGTTGGCGGCAGAACCATTGGGGGCCTGCGAATTGTCGCCGCCATTCTGGATCTGGTTGACCTGCTGTGGCGGAGGCAGAGCCGAGTTGTCGGGAACATTCGGTTTTAACTCGTTGGGATCACCCGGTCCGACATTGGGCTTCAATTCGTTGGCATCGGGTTGAGAGGCTGCGCCCGCGGCCGTGCTGGAGTTGTCCGGAGCGACACCATTTTCGCTAGGTTCTACGGCCGCCGGAGGCGGTGTGTCGGAACGCGGCGCGGGTTGATCAGGCGCCGGTGCTCCAGTTCCAACCGTTTCAACTGAAACCGAATGTGATCCACCGCCGGAGTTCGACGAGGGCATGGCCGCGCGAGTGGCTTCGCTCACGACGTCGCTGGCGCTCATGGGAGTGGGATCCACCAGGGTGGGCTCTCCGACCCTGGTAGCTTCCGCAGTATCCGGATGTTTTTCGAAGGTCCGCATCACCTTGGTCAGGGTGCTGGTTTCCTTGCGGCCATCTTCTTCGGCTTTGTTCTGCGCTACGGCCGCCTTAGTCGGTCGCGGGATCGGCTGATGTAATGCCGAGAGGCGCAGACGGGCGTCCGATGCCCGGTCCATCATGGGATAGCGGGTAAGGATACGGTCATAAGCATCGGCAGCACCCTTGGTGAAGTCGGCGATCATTCCTGCCTTGGGGGCTTCCATCATGCATCCCGGGGGTTTGTTGGGAACTCCCGAACAAGTTGGCCGGAGGCGCAGCATGTTGATTTCGCCCTCGTAGGATTGCCCGAGCAGATAGAGCGCTTCGTCGGCTTTGCTATAGAGAGGATATTTGTCGGCCAGCGACTTGAGGCGGGCAATGGCGGCCGGGTAGGACTGCCGCAAGTAGTAAAAACGTCCGACGCGGTATTCGCGCTCCGCTATGACTTCCTGAACTTCGCGCAGCCGCTGCTTGGCTTGCGGAACCAGTTTGCTGTCGGGGAACTGCATGATCAGCTGGCGGTACTCTTCCTCCGCGCGCATGGCATGGGTGTAATCGCGATCGGGCTTCTCCATCTGCTGGTAATGGATGTTGGCGATTTTGAGCTGCGCTTCGGCCGCTTCCGGCATATTGGGGAAGAAGGTGATGAAGTCCTTGTATTCGATCTCAGCCTGAGTGAGCGAGGCCGATCCGCCTTCGCTGTACCAGGAGTCGGCGACGGCTAACTTGGCTCGCGCGATGAACTCGGAATCGGGATAGGTGTTGATCAGGGTCTGCAGCGTCAGGCGGGCCACGTCGAACCGATTGTGCTTCATGGCGTCCATGGCGCGGTCGAACAGCACCTTGTCGGGCTGCTTGGAATCCACATTCGCGATGGGATTCGAGACCTTTTTGTTAGTGCAGCCCACGAAGGACAGCACGCTGCACAGAACGATGATCGGAATACGACGTGACATTAAGACCTCGGAGAACCGTTTCCGGTTTCAAGTTTCGAGTACGACCAAAAGCTGCGGGTCTTACCTCGAACTCAGAAGCAAGAACTCTAAACTGCTTCTGGAACTTGAAACTATTTCTAGACTTTCAGCAGCGTGGCTTCCGTTGCTGCTCTTCAACAATTTTCTGGCGTTACTGGTTGGATCGCCTTCGCCGAACACGGCGTTGCCCGCCACCAGAATTTCTGCTCCGGCACGTACCACCTCAGCGACAGTGTTGAGCGCCACGCCGCCATCGACTTCCAGCCGGAAATGAAAGCCGTGCTGGCGCCGCAAGTCTGCGAGTTTACGCAACTTATGCAATGCTCCGGGGATGAATGCCTGCCCACCGAAGCCCGGATTCACCGACATGACCAGCACATAATCCACAATGCCGAGGACTTCGCTGAGAGTCTCCACCGGCGTGGCGGGATTGATCACTACTCCAGCATGAGCGCCGTGACTGCGGATCAGGTGCAGAGTCCGATCGAGATGGCGACAAGCTTCCTGATGGACGGAAATCCAATCGGCCCCTGCCTCCGCGAAGTCCGGAATGAACTGGTCGGGATTTTCGATCATCAAGTGGCAGTCCAGAGGGAGATCGGTTGCCTTCCGCAGCGACTTAACGACTGGAGGTCCGATGGTGATATTGGGCACGAAATGGCCGTCCATGACATCCACGTGGATGACGGTGCCACCGCCCTCGGCAGCGGCGCGGACCTGTTCGGACAAGCGGGAAAAATCCGCCGACAAAATTGATGGCGCTAGCTCAACCAACCTGGGCTCCCGGGGAGTGGAATTCTGCCTGAATTTTAACACGCAAGGGCCGGGGCATCGCGGCAACGGCAGACCTTTCCGCAGCTCTGAATTGGCCTGTCGTTGTTCCTAGCAGTTACAATCTCCGGTTGGTCCCAGAGCCCGATTTGGCATCTGAGACCTGAGTTCCCTATGAATATGCGCGTTCGCAAAGCTGTTTTCCCTGCCGCCGGATTGGGCACCCGTTTTTTGCCCGCCACTAAAGCCCAGCCCAAAGAAATGCTGCCACTGGTCGATAAGCCTGTCATTCAATACGGAGTCGAGGAGGCGATGGCCTCCGGATGCGACCAGATCATTATTGTCACCGGCCGTGGCAAGCAGGCGATTGAAGATCACTTCGACGTCAGCTACGAGTTGGAGAAGATGCTGGAGGAAAAGGGCAAGACCGACTTGCTCAAAATCGTCCGCCAGATCTCGGAGATGATTCACATCGCTTACGTGCGCCAGAAGGAGGCGATGGGGCTGGGACATGCGGTGCTGATGGCGCGTGAGTTGGTGGGGAACGAGCCCTTCGCGGTGCTGCTGGCGGATGACGTGATCGATGCGAATCCTCCCTGCCTGAAGCAGATGGTGGACGTGTTCAACGAGGTTCAGTGCTCGGTGATTGCGACACAGGTAGTGGAAGGTAAAGCGATTTCGGCATATGGAGTTCTCGACGTGAAAAAAGTCGAGGGACGCGGCGATGGCCGGCTATACGAGATCCTGAACATGGTCGAGAAGCCCAAGGCGGAAGATGCGCCGTCGAACCTGGCAATCCTGGGGCGCTATATTCTGACGCCGGCGGTATTCGAGACCTTGGCCGAAACCCAGTTGGGAACCGGTGGTGAACTGCAACTCACCGACGGCATGAAACTGCTGCTCAAACGCGAAAAAATGTACGCCTTCCGATACGAAGGGACGCGCCACGACACCGGGGACAAACTGGGATTCCTGAAAGCGACTGTGGAATTTGCGCTCAAGCGCGAGGATCTGGGAGCGCCGTTCCGCGAGTATCTTAAAGGATTAAAGCTGTAGAAGAATTTCCCAGTTCTGGAGCGTCCAACTGCAAGCCTGGCTACTAATACAATCGATCTTCTGTATTCGCAGCAAAATGACTCGTCGATTTCGGCGGCACTGATCGACCATGGCCGCTTGGCACGTTGTGTCCTTCACGCCCTCGTCAGAAAATGAGGGCTGCCCTCGCAAGAAACCGCACCAGGTTGTACCGGCGCAATAGCGAGACTAGGTTACTGTTCTACAGAAAACCAAGATGCAAGGTGCGCTAGTCTCATAGCCCACTGGCATATTTTGTTCGGGCCAACTGGCCCGGGTTATGTGTTCTCCCCTATGCATTCGACCGCCAGTTACGCTGCTGAGCGTCTCCTGCCTATCCTTTTCGTCTATGGACTGAGTTTCTTTTCGCTGGGGCTCGTGGTCTTTCTTCAGGACACGTCCAGAAGCAGGTTCGAAATGGGCCGCTATGTCTGGCTTCTCGCCGCTTTCGGCCTTCTGCACGGAATGAGCGAGTGGGCGGACATGTTCCTGGCGACGGGAGAAGATTATTGGCCCCATCGCGTTTTTGAGATTATCCGCATGTCGGGCTTCTACCTCGCCTTAGCTTCATTTGTCGCGTTGCTTGATTTTGGCGTCTGCCTGACGTGTCTGAGAAAGCCGAAGCTGGTTTGGGTGCGAACTGCGACCCGAGTGGCTGCAGCGGGTTTTGTTGCGTCTATTTTCCTGTACGGAATCTTCACTACTGACAAAAGCGCGTGGCAAACCAACAGCAATATCCTCATGCGGTATGGATTGGCCATACCCTCCACACTGCTGACGGCCGTTGGTTTTTATAAAAAAAGTAAGTTCGTGGATCTTGCAAAACTGAAGGGTGGCAAGATAGCGCAGCATATGTCCGCCTTGGCGGTTTGCTTCGTTGTTTACGGTTTCCTCGCCGGACTCATCGTTCCCCAAGGGTCATTTTTCCCAGCGTCGATCTTAAATTATGCAACGTTCCAAAACGCGGTCGGCGTACCGGTTCAGCTGCTTCGCGCCGCATGCGCGGTCTGCGCGGTGTTTCTGGTTTACCCCGCGCTTTCGATGTTCTCCCTCGAATCTACGCTGGCTCTTGAGTCTGCTCTGCGGGAGGCCCGCGAGGCACACGACAGCCTGGAAAGCAGAGTGAGTGAGCGGACGGTAGAGCTGGCGCGGGCCAATGATGAACTAAAACGGCAAGTTGCAGAACGAACTCGGCTGGAATCCGAAGCGCGGCAAGCGCGGGAAGCGGCGGACCTAGCCAACCAGGCGAAGAGCGAATTCCTCGCCAACATGAGCCATGAAATCCGCACGCCCCTGAACGGGGTGCTCGGGATGGTTGACCTTTCTCTCGATACGAATTTGAACTCAGAGCAACGAAATTACCTCGAGACCGCGAAAACATCTGCCGACGCCCTGCTCAGGGTTATTGAGGACATCCTCGATTTCTCGAAGATCGAAGCCAAGAAGCTCGAGCTCGAAGTGACAGAATTCTCCCTGCGAAGCACTCTTGGGGAAGCTATCGCCACCTTAAGTTTGAGCGCTGAGCGGAAGGGGCTGGAACTGATCTGCCAGATTGCTTCGGGCGTGCCCGACGAACTGATGGGGGATCCGGGACGTTTGCGGCAGATTGTGCTGAACCTGACAGGAAACGCGCTGAAGTTTACCGAGCACGGCGAGGTTGCGGTCAACGTAAGGACAGAGTCGCAGTCAGCGTCGGAGACGATGTTGCACTTCGTGGTCAGAGATACCGGAATCGGCATCCCAAAAGAAAAGCAGGCACTGGTCTTTGAAGCATTCCGGCAAGCCGACAATTCAACGACGCGGACTTACGGCGGGACCGGTCTAGGTCTGGCGATCTCGTCACAACTCGTGCAGCTCATGGGCGGACGTATTTGGCTGGAAAGCGAGCCGGGCAAAGGCAGCACTTTCCACTTCACCGCCAATTTTGGAGTATCGAAGGCGGTTGTGGTGCGGCCCGCCCTGAGGGCGCTGATTGACCTCGAAGGCCTGCCAGTGCTGGTCGTCGATGACAATGCGACGAACCGTCAACTGCTGCATGAAATGCTCGCCCATTGGCACATGAAGCCAGCTGCGACGGAGAGCGGACGCAAAGCTTTGGGTGCGATGCAGCTTGCCAAGGATTCAGGCGCGTCCTTTCCTTTAATCATCGTTGATCGCAACATGCCGGACATGGACGGATTTGCTGTGATCGAAAAGATCAGGCTCGATCCTGAGCTTGGAGGAGCTTCCATCATGATGTTGAGCTCAGGCAGCAAGGAGGGGGACTATCAGCGTTGTCGTGAACTGGGCGTCGCTGCTTACCTCACCAAGCCGGTTCAGCAATCGGCATTGCTCAACGCGATTGTTACCGCGATGGACAAGCTAGCTCCAAAAGAAACTCCGCGGAGCGCCGCCACAGAGCCCGCCGCGTTGGATTTGCGAACTTTGCACGTTTTGTTGGCGGAAGACAATCCTGTCAATCAGAAACTGGCGATACGTCTTTTGGAAAAACGACATTGTACGGTCCAGGTAGTCAAAACGGGCGGTGAGGTGCTCGCAGCTCTGAATAAAGCCAATTTTGATGTCGTTCTGATGGACCTCCAGATGCCCGAGATGGATGGACTAGAAGCCACCGCCCGAATCCGGCAGGAGGAGAGTCACACAGGAAAGCGCGTGCCTATTCTCGCCCTGACCGCGCATTCGATGAAGGGAGACCGGGAGCGATGTATCCAAGGCGGGATGGACGGATACATTTCAAAACCGATTCAGCGCAAAGAACTCTATGCAGAGATCGATCGAGTTGTCGCACCCTTGCCAAGAAGTCCGAACTCCAAGGTGCAAGCTGCAGGTGCGGTATTTGACGAGACTGCGCTGCGCGAGCGCGTGGATCACGACGCCCAACTTCTGAAAGAACTGGTAGAGCTGTTTGAAAGCGATCACGCCATCCTCTTGAAGGAAATAAGGACCGCCATCCGGAAAACGACGCGGTGGCGCTCGAGGCGGCAGCGCACACCCTGAGAGCTCTGATTCGGAATAACTCGCATACGGAGCTGCCTCTCTGATGGAGACACTGGGTCGAGAAAAGCGCATGGGCAATGCACAGGTAGCATATGCGCAGCTTGAGACACAGATTGAGCAGCTTCAATCAGCTCTGGCCGCGATGGTCGAGCCTGGATCGGTTTAGGAAGTTCGTATGAGAATTTTGATCGCGGAAGACAATCGTATCCAGCTTCGACTGCTTCGAGGCTTGCTGACGGTGGGACATGAGGTGGTTGTCGCCACGACGGAGAGCAGGCATGGCGGCGCTTGCGGAGACAATCCGCCGAGCCTCGCGATCCTCGACTGGATGATGCCTGCCATGGACGGGTTGCGCATTTGCCGGGAATTGCGCAAGCCATCAGAAAGAGCGTACACATACATCCTGCTGCTCACGGCGAAAGACCGCAAAGCGGACCTTGTTGAGGCGATGGACGCTGGGGCCGACGATTATCTGACCAAGCCCTTCGACGCCCAGGAATTAAAATCCAGGCTTCTGGCTGGCAAGCGCCTTTTGGACTTACAGGAACAGTTAATCGCCGGAAACCGCAAATTGCTATTTCAGGCTACCCACGACAACTTAACTGGACTTCTGAACCGAGGTGCCATTCTGGATGTCCTTCTCAATGAATTCGCCCGTTCGCGGCGCGAAAAGCATTCTGTAGGCGTACTGCTCGCCGATATCGATTATTTCAAGAAAATCAATGATATCTACGGTCACGCGATGGGCGATAGCGTGTTGCGCGAGACGGCACAGACCATTCGTTCGACGGTGCGGACGTACGATCCGTGGACGCTACGGTGGAGAAGAATTCCTAATCGTCCTTCCGGATGTGACCTCAAGAGCTCCGAAGGAAAGCCGAACAGATTCGGCAGGCCGTATCAACTAACGTGATACGTACGGTGGAACAGGGATCCTTGGGCACTCTCAGTATCGGAGCAATTTCGGTGCGCGCTTCCATCGAATACGAAAGGGTCCTTAACGCTGTTGATGCGGCGCTTTACGAAGCGAAGCGGAAAGGCCGAAACCGTGTTCAGACTGCAGACTGGACTCTTGCGCCGGGACTCTGATGGCGACAAATCTTTCGCGGTGGATTCAGCCCAGTCTCCGGTTTCCTGGCGTAATCGGGCCATATCCTTGGCGGGTGCATTTCCGAAGAAGCGGCTGTATTCGCGACTGAATTGCGAGGCGCTGAGATAGCCCACGCGCTGGCTCGCATCACCCGCGTCGATCATCGCCGACAGCATGAGTCGCCTCGCTTCCTGCAGGCGCAGCACTTTTTGATAATGCAGCGGGCTCATCGACGTGACCGATTTGAAGTGCTCGTGGAAGGAAGAGACACTCATGTGCACGAGTCTAGCCAAATCTTCGACCTTCATGGGTTGAGAGAAGTTTTCGCGCAGCCAGGAAATCGCCTTCGCAACTCGCTGCATGCTGGACTCGGCAAATCCCATTTGCGCAACGCGAACGCCGATGGGGCTGCGTAGTAGACGGATCAGAATCTCGTCGATCACAAGCGGTGAGAGGAGTTCAGCGTCCCCGGGCTGCCCGAGACACTGCATGAGTCTAGTCGCGGCGTCGACAATGCTCTGATCGAAGGGAGTGACGTAAACAGCTCTTCTTTCTTGCACCGGAGGCAGGCCATGGGGAAACACCTTCAATGCCAGTTCCGAGATCTTGTGCGGGTCGAGAGCGAGTTTTAGAGCGAGGTAGGGCTCGGAAAAACTGGCCCGCGTGACCTGCGCAGCCACCGGCAAAGCCACGGAAAACACGATCAGACGCGAGGCGCCATACTCGAAGACCTCGCTGCCTACGATGAAGGTCTTCGCTCCCTGAACGGCGATGCACAATGAGGGAAGACTAAGGGCGTGCACACATTCCTTATTGACGCGTGAAAGCCGTATGGCGTGCAAGCCAGGGATGGGCAGCCCAAAACTGCCGTCGTGGGGCGCATAGGCGGCGATCAAACGGGCGAGTTTGATGGTGTCTGGCTGGTTTGATTCCGCTGCCTTATTCAACAGCCGCAGGGAGGTAGGTTTGCCGTTGGTACTCACCGTTTCGAGGATACCTCTTTTCGTCATGGCAATTGAGCCACAACAGCAACGTCAAACTTTGAATAGTACTTCTTCACATCGCCGGGCCCGTACTTTTGGCGGAATTTCTCGACCACGGCTGCCATCTGTGAAGCCTCGGTGACAGGCACAACCGTGAGGTCCGCCGCGGCATCCCCCGCGGTTATTCGAATTGACGGCTTTTTGAGCACGTTCTTGTACCACTGTGTGTCCGATCCCTTCACCGGCAAGAGGTACAGCTTCTCGTCATCCGACACGAACCAGACCGGATTGGAAATAGTGCGTCCTGACTTCCTGCCGGTCACGGCGATATTGATTTCTCTAAAACGCGACAAGCGATCCTTCATAGCATCGTTCCGCTTTGCCATAAGCACTCCTGAATCAACATTTAGCGTCACAACCGGGGATACTCAAGCCTTTGACAGCACTTCTTTCGCAACCGTGATGGCGCTCATGGCATTCGGCCAGCCCGAATAAAACGCCAGATGCGTAATGACTTCAATCAGTTCTTCCCTTTTGACCCCGTTCTGCACGGCAAAATTGAGATGAAATCGCAACTGTTCCGGCCGATTCATCGCGACCAACGCCGCCACGGTTGCGAGACTACGATCGCGCTTGGAAAGTTCCGGGCGCTCCCACACTTCGCCGAACAGCACGCGGTCCGTCAAATCAGCCAACTTTGGCGCGAAATCGCCAATCAACTTCTGAGCTGCCGATAGTTCTTTACTCATATCTCCATCCTTCCCAGATATTGTTCATCGCTGACCTTCTCCATCCGGTCAGTGCTTCTGCCCTTGAGCTTTTCTACGATGGCAGTATGTGTCATCGCGGTCACGGGCGAAGCGTCGTGCCAGTGTTTCTCGCCGGGACGGTGAACCAGACCTCGTCCCCAGACGAATCTCCTCGATGGCGCGGCCCCATCGCTGCATGCCGCCGCAACCCGTCTCATGGAGTTTGCTCACTTATTTTTCGTTGTACAGTCTGAAGCTTATTCGTCGGGAAAAGGTGTCCCCAAAAGGGGACGCGCCCGTATGTTGGTGCCCCTATGCACATAAGCTTTTTCGCCGCATTTTTTGAGTTTTCCCGGACCGCGTTTTCGATGTGCAGTGCCGGCGTTCTGCTTTTCCTGATCGCCCTGTGGGCTGCCATGCCCGATGTCGCACAGGCCCGCGGACTCGACAAGATCGTAGCCTTGGGCAACCTGTGTTTCGCCATCCCCTTGGCGGTCTTCGGCGCCTTGCATCTTGCGGCCGCTAGGTCTCTCATGACGATGGTGCCCTCCTATATGCCTTGGCGGTTGTTTTGGGCGTACTTCTTCGGCTTCGCGCTGCTGGCCGCGTCTTTGAGCATTGCTACAAAAATTTGTGTGCGCTGGTCCGGTCTGTTGTTCGGAATTGCGATGTTTTCCTTCGTCGCGATGATGGATCTCCCGGGTTCTCTTGCCAACCCTGGTGACAGATTTGGATGGATCTTAACTGTCCGCGAAATGACATTCGGGGGTGGAGGTTGGATCCTAGCCGGAAATGCCATGCGCGGACAAAGCCACGAGAAAATCGGAAGCAAGCTCATCACCGTGGGCCGCATATTGGTCGGTGTAACGGCTATATTTTATGGCGTTGAACACTTTCTGCACCCGGCGAACGTTCCCGGAGTTCCACTGGAGAAACTGACGCCCACGTGGATTCCCGCACGTCTGCTGATCGACTATCTGACGGGCACAATTCTTGTCGTCTCCGGGATAAGCATTTTGTTGGCAAAGAAGACGCGGATGGCCGCAACCTATCTCGGTACCTGGCTCATGTTGCTGGTCGTGTTCATTTATGGACCGATCCTGATCGTTTCACTTTCCGACCCGAGCACCGATGTCAAAGTCGTAGGAATCAATTACTTCGCGGACACCTTGCTGTTTGTCGGAGTGATACTCGCACTCGCCCGCGCGACGCCACGCACCGATTAAAATGCCGTCCGCCAAATCTGCCAACAGAACTGAAGCAACGATCTACTCTGATTTCAGAGATGCCATATCGATGGAGAAGCGGTACTTCACATCGGATTTCAGCAGTCTCTCGTAGGCTTCGTTGACTTTCTGAATCGGGATGACTTCGACGTCGGCAGTGATGGTGTGCTCTCCGCAGAAGTCCAGCATCTCCTGCGTTTCGGCAATGCCACCGATGCTGGAGCCGGAAAAATTGCGTCGGCGCATGATCAGCCCGAAAGCGGCGACGCCGAGAGGCTTCGGGGGTGCGCCTACGATCGTGATGTTGCCATCACGTCGCAGCAGACTGAAATATGCGTTGATGTCATGCTCAGCGGAAACGGTGTCCAAGATAAAGTCGAAGCTCTCGGCTTGCTTTGCCATTTCGTTGGCATCTTTTGAAATCACGACTTCGTCCGCTCCAAGGCGGCGAGCGTCATCCTTCTTGCTTGCAGAGGTCGAGAAGACTACGACATGGGCTCCGAGCGCGTGGGCAATCTTGACGCCCATGTGGCCGAGCCCGCCAAGGCCGACGACACCGACTTTCTTGCCCTTGGTCACGCCCCAGTGCCGCATCGGCGAATAGGTTGTGATTCCAGCGCATAGCAGAGGAGCGGCTCCGGCCAGGCTTAGATTCGACGGAACCCGCAGGACGAAGTGCTGGTCGACCACGATACTTTCGGAATAACCACCATAGGTGATGCCTCCGAGATGCTTGTCTGGAGAGTTAAAGGTCAACGTGAAATTGGGGCAGAATTGCTCAAAGCCGGCGCGGCACTCGGGACAGGTACGGTCCGAATCGACCATGCAGCCAACCGCGGCGAGGTCGCCGGGCTTGAATTTAGAGACCGCCGAACCGATCTTGGTTACGCGACCTACGATCTCATGGCCGGGAACGATTGGGTACACAGTGGGCATGAACTCGCTCCACTCATTGCGCACCGAGTGCAGATCGGAATGGCAGATGCCGCAGAATAAGATTTCGATCTGCACATCGTTTTCGGTGGGATCGCGGCGGGGGATCGTGGTGGAGGCCACCGGAGATGTCGCGCTGCTAGCGGAATACGCTCTCGCTTTGTACATAGTTTTATCTTTCACAGACCGGTCATTTTCTCCAGGCGTTCCGGATACCGGGCACCTTCCACCTGGATCTTCGACGCCGCGGCGTCAATATCCCGCAGGTCTTCGGGCGTCAGTTGAATCGACAGTGCGCCGATGTTTTCTTCCAACCGGTTTAGCTTGGTCGTGCCGGGAATTGGAACGATCCAGGGCTTTTGCGCGAGCAGCCACGCCAGTGCGATCTGGGCGGGAGTCGCGTTCTTGCCCTTGGCAATCCCGCCGAGCAGGTCGATGAGCGCCTGGTTTGCCTTGAGAGCCTCAGGCGTAAAGCGAGGCAGAGTGCTGCGGAAATCGGTGCTGTCGAATTTCACGCTCTCGTCGATCTTGCCTGTCAGAAAACCCTTGCCGAGCGGGCTATACGGCACCAGGCCGATGCCAAGCTCCTCAAGAGTCGGGATCACTTCGGCTTCGGGTTTGCGCCACCACAGCGAGTACTCGCTCTGGAGCGTAGTGACCGGCTGGACCGCGTGGGCGCGGCGGATGGTCTTGGCGGCTGCTTCAGACATGCCGAAGTGCTTGACCTTGCCGGCCTGGATGAGTTCCTTTACCGCGCCGGCTACGTCTTCGATGGGCACGTTCGGATCTACGCGGTGTTGATACAACAAGTCGATAACGTCAAGCTTCAGGCGCTTGAGCGACCCTTCGACGGCCTGCTTGATGTGATCGGGCTGGCTATTCAGGCCTGCCGCCCCCGGACGATTATCTTTGCCACTCAGATCGAATCCGAACTTGGTGGCGATCACCACTTTGCCGCGGAAAGGCGCAAGCGCTTCGCCTACGAGTTCTTCGTTGGTGAACGGCCCATATACTTCCGCGGTGTCGAAGAAGGTGATGCCACGGTCGACGGCGGCATGGAGAAGGTCGGTCATCTCCTTCTTATCTTTAGGCGGGCCGTAAGAAAAGCTCATTCCCATACAGCCCAAGCCCAGGGCCGAAACTTCCAGGTTGCTCTTTCCAAGTTTGCGCTTCTGCATTGTTTCTCCTGCGCGGCGAAATTCCTCTGCCTCTTGGCAATACAACCTAAGCATAGTTTCCGGAGACCGAAGACTCTTGCCTATTTCGCTGAAGTTCTTGCCAGATTCTCCGAGCAGGGGGTATTTGCAGAGGATAGCGCCGCCCGAGTCATTTCGCTCGGGCGTACGAGAGTTGGGCTACGAAATTGAGCGGATGCGCAAACTCACCTGCAAAGTTATGTCGCAGTTCTCGAGCCAACGACGTTCAACCTAAGCATCAGACTAAAGGTTGAAGTTACGATGTTCCTAGCGTCATCTTCAATTTCTTTGATTTCTCTTCGACCCCGTTGGCTAACTGCTCTTTGTGAGCGACGAGTTTCTTCTCGATAGCGGCGCTGGCCAAGCCTAAGATCTGAGCCGCCAGAATCCCGGCGTTGGTCGCGCCAGGCTTGCCGATTGCCACCGTCGCTACGGGAATGCCCGCCGGCATCTGCACCGTCGCCAACAAAGAATCCATGCCATTGAGGGCGGTTGACGGGATGGGCACTCCGATGACCGGCAACGTGGTGTGCGCGGCAATGACACCGGCGAGGTGGGCCGCGCCGCCCGCTCCGGCGATGATCACGCGAATGCCGCGATGGGCGGCCTTCCTGGCGTACTCTGCAGTGCGGTCGGGAGAGCGGTGCGCCGAAGTTACGTCGATTTCATATGCAATTCCGAAACCGTCCAAGGCTTTGGCGGCTTCGGACATAATGTCCAGATCAGAATCACTTCCCATCACAATCGAAACCAGTGGCTTGCTCATAATGTCCTTTTTAGTTTATTTTCTCGCCTTATAGGTGAATTCGTAACACCGTAGCAGTTAAAGCTCTCAGCCCTTTTTAAAAGCCCGGGCCGCAATGTCTTTTCTGTAATGCGCGCCATCAAAACTAATTCGTGAAGCGGCGTCGTAAGCGCGGTCTACAGCGGTTTTCAAATCCGGCGCCCGCGCCGATACCCCAAGAACCCGTCCGCCAGCGGTGAAAGACGCGCCGTCGTGGTTGGTAGTTCCGGCATGAAATACTTTGACGCCTTGGAGACTGTCCGCGGTTTCAAGTCCGGTAATCTTTTTGCCGGCTTCATAGCTGCCCGGATAGCCCCCGGAAGCCATCACCACGCAAACCGAGGCGTCGTTCGACCAGCGGAAGTCGCCATCACTCACTCGCCCTTCAATCGAGGCTTCCAAGGCCTCGACCAGATCGCTCTCCAGACGCATCAGAATGGCCTGAGTTTCCGGATCGCCGAAGCGGCAGTTGAACTCCAACACCATCGGCCCACGCGCGGTCATCATGAGACCGCAATAGAGGATGCCCCGGTATTCGGCGCCCTCAAGCTTCATCCCCGCGACTACCGGCTTGGCGACATGCTGGACCAGCCAGTTCTGCATCTGGGGATCGAGCATGGACTGAGTCGAGTAAGCGCCCATGCCGCCAGTGTTGGGGCCGGTGTCTCCGTCGCCGACGCGTTTGTGGTCCTGTGCCGCAACCAAAGGAACGACCCGCTCGCCGTCACTCATGACGAGGAAAGAAATCTCTTCGCCCTGTAAACATTCTTCGAGGACGACGCGCGCTCCGGCATCCCCAACCATCTTGCCGCTGAACATTTCGCTCGACGTGGCGATGGCTTCGTCCTTGGTCTTGCAGATCACAACGCCCTTGCCGGCAGCTAGCCCATCGGCCTTCACAACCACGGGCATGGAAAAGTGGACGAGGCCGTCCTTCACTTCATCCAGCGAGTTGCAGATGGCATAGTGCGCCGTCGGAATGTGATGGCGCTGCATGAATTCCTTGGCGAAGCTTTTGCTCGATTCCAGTTGGGCGGCTGCCTGGGTTGGCCCGAAAACCCGCCATCCGCGGCGGTTGAACTCGTCGACCACGCCCAGAGTGAGAGGCAACTCCGGGCCGATGACAGTGAGATCGGGCTGGATGCGCTTGGCCAGTTCCACCAGCGAATCCACACTTTTTATGTCCACGGGGAGACACTCTGCTTCGGTGGCGATTCCGCCATTGCCGGTCGCGCAATAGAGTTTCGTAACGCGTGGCGACTGGCGCAATTTCCAAACCAGCGCGTGCTCGCGGCCACCACTACCAATGACGAGGATCTTCATAGCCCGGGACACCCAAGGTTAGGGTGTCGAAAGAGATGATGTCAAACCCAGAATCAGCTGCGGGGAAAAACAATTGGCCGAACGTGAGATTCATGGGCGGCTAAAGCAAGAGTTGTTCATCTGAATCACGGTGTGAAACGCTGCGCCACCCAAGGACGCACGGCATTTGCCCGTTGCCACTAACCCCGCGAACCGTCGTCGAACTCGCCATGCTCCATATCCCTTAACTGCGCTTAACCCTGCCGTATAATCGCTGCAGATGATCACGGTCTCCAAGGAAGATTATCTCAAGGCAATTCTCGAAGCGGAGAGTGAAGGCGAAACTGTAATCTCCGCGACGCTCGCGCACTGGCTTTCGGTTTCGCCACCGGCGGTCACCATGGCGCTACGCCGCCTGAAAAAGGACGGATTGGTTCGAGTGCAGACTGACGGACATGTCGGACTAACTCCGACCGGCCGCAAAATTGCCCGCAAGCTCACATTGCGGCATCACCTGATCGAACGCATGCTGGCGGAAGTGTTCGGCATGGAGTGGTTCAAGGTGCACGATGAAGCTGAGCGCTTGGAACACGCCGTATCGCCGGATTTCGAGGCGCGTCTCCTAGCCAAACTGGGCAGTGGGGGCGCGTGCCCTCATGGCAATTTGAGTGAGATGGAAAGTCCGGTCAGCCGCCGGCGCCGCGGTCTGCTCCTGCTATCTCATGCCGAGGAAGGGAAGCACTTCGTGGTCAGTGGCATTTACGAGCGCGATCGCCGATTGTTGGAATTTCTTGAGGAGCGCGGTATCCGGCCGGGAGCAAAGGTCGAGGTCTCGGGCCGAAATTACGATCGCACCCTGACGCTAGGCACCGCCGCCGGCACTATATCGCTGGGGCCTGCCGCTGCCGACAAGGTCTGGGTAGCGCCGGAGAAGTCCAAAGCAAGTCGACTGTCCAGCCGCTGAGCCCCAAGGCGTCGCAAATCCCCCCGCCCGTAACCCTACGAAAGTAATTAACCGTAGTTTACTTCGTCAGGTATACTAAAGCTAAGGTCGGGTTCTGCCTTCGGCCGACACTTCTCCGGCATGTCGACCAATGTACTGAATTCGGGAAAAGGGGGATGGCGTTGGGATGTTGCCCGCCCCAGCCTTCCAGAGATTCACAGCACTCTGCCCGTCCCGAAATCTTCGCCTTTCCTGGGAAAGCTGATGGCTTTCGCGGGCCCGGGCTTTTTGATCGCTGTCGGCTACATGGACCCCGGCAATTGGGCCACCGACCTCGCCGGCGGGTCGCGATATAACTACAGCCTGCTCTCCGTTATCTTGCTGTCGAACTTCATGGCAATCCTGCTGCAGACTCTGGCCATCAAGTTGGGAGTAGTGACAGGGCGCGATCTCGCTCAAGCTTGTCGCGACCACTTCAGCCGTCCAGTGTCGTTGGCGCTCTGGATTTTTGCAGAGGTTGCGATTGCCGCATGCGATCTGGCCGAAGTCATCGGCTCGGCCATTGCGCTAAACCTCCTGTTTCATATCCCGCTGATTTGGGGTGTCTGCTTCACCGCGCTCGATGTGCTGCTCATCCTTTTCCTGCAGCAGAAGGGATTCCGCTTTTTGGAAGCCCTGGTGATTGCCCTGATCGCCACCATCAGTATTTGCTTTGCGCTGGAGATTCTGTTCTCGCGGCCGGCGATGGCAGGGTTGTTGGCCGGTCTCTTTGTTCCTTCGCTGCAAATCATTCGCGATCCGGGAATGCTATATATCGCCATCGGAATCCTCGGTGCGACGGTGATGCCGCATAATCTCTATCTGCACTCTGCCATCGTGCAAACCCGCAACTTCGAACGCACGCCCGAAGGGAAACGAGAGGCGATCCGATTCTGCACCATTGACTCGACGGTTGCCCTCTCTATCGCGCTATTTGTGAACGCCGCCATTCTGATCGTCGCGGCAGCCACGTTCTATCGCAACGGCCTCCACCAGATCGCAGAGATCAACGACGCCTACAAACTCCTGACCCCACTTCTTGGCATAACTGGTGCGAGCACGATTTTTGCGCTGGCGCTGCTTGCCTCCGGCCAGAACTCAAGTCTGACTGGAACCCTTGCCGGACAAGTTGTGATGGAGGGCTTCCTCAACTTCAGCCTGCCACCTTGGCTGCGGCGATTGATCACGCGGAGCATCGCAATTATTCCAGCCGTGATTGTTACCGCTCTGTGGGGTGCGCGAGGGACAGCGAACCTTCTGGTTCTGAGCCAGGTGGTCCTGAGCATGCAATTAAGCTTTGCGGTATTTCCGCTGGTGATGTTCACCAGCGATAAGCGCAAGATGGGCGAGTTTGTGAATGCCCCCTGGCTGAAGGCTCTGTCTTGGTTTACTGGCATCGTAATCGCGGTGCTGAATGTGTGGCTGCTGGTTCAGGCATTTCGCGGGTAACAGGTGTCGTCCGTAGTTTTTGCGGAAACGTGATCTACGTGTTAACACATAAAGGGACATCATGGAGGAACGAAGGCCAATGCGATTTTTCTGCGGTGTCCTGCTGCTAGCCACTGTCTATGTTTCCCTGGGCTCTTGTTCTCCGGCACAGGCGCAGGCAAAACCATCCGACACGAATCCGGTTCAGAAAGGGACAGTGATGCACGCGAGTGGAACGTTTGAAGTGAAGGTGACTCCGCAGACGCCCGACGGCAAGTTCGAGGATGCGACCATGGGCCGCATGACAATCGACAAACAATTTCACGGCGACCTCGAAGGCACCAGCAAAGGCCAGATGTTGACTGGCATGACCGAGGTCAAGGGCTCGGCCGGATACGTCGCCATCGAGCGGGTTACCGGGACACTTCATGGGCGAACCGGTACCTTCTTTCTTCAACACAGTGCGACCATGAACCGCGGCGTTCCACAGCTGAGCGTGACCGTGGTGCCGGATTCCGGCACCGGCCAACTGGTTGGACTAACGGGAAAGATGGACATCAAGGTCGACAGCGGAAAACATTCTTACGAGTTCGAATACACTCTGCCGTAAGGGCTGTCGCCGAGTCGGCGCTACATCGTCGGGCAACTCCTTCGGAACTACTTAGTGTCCTTGGTCAAGTTTGTTTGCGCTGTTCAGGCCTCCACCGCCCTCTCCCACTATCCCAACCCGCCGCTGAGCGACTAAACTATTGGGTTGGGTGAGCGGCGCCGATCCGGCTTGGTCCTCACCGCCCCGATAGAACATCCAGGAAGGCATTCTTCTTATGAACAGCTTTGGCAGTCGTTCTTCGATCCGCGTTAACGGTCATGACTACGAAATCTATCGCATTGACGCGCTCGACAAGCAGGGCATCTCGACGAAGCACCTCCCGTTCTCGCTGCGCATTTTGCTGGAGAATCTGCTGCGGACCGAAGACGGCCGCAACGTAACCCAGGCAGACATTCGCGCGTTCGCGGGATGGAGTTGTCAGTCAAAGCCGGACAAGGAAATTGCCTTCACGCCAAGCCGGGTGCTGATGCAGGATTTCACCGGAGTGCCGGCTGTCGTCGACCTGGCAGCGATGCGCGATGCGATGAAGCAGTTGAACGGGGATCCCACGCTGATCAATCCGTTGCAACCGGCGGAGTTGGTCATCGATCACTCGGTGCAGGTCGATCAGTTCGGGACGCCCAATGCTTTCATCTTTAACGCGGAACTGGAGTTCTCGCGAAACAAGGAACGTTATGCCTTCCTGCGCTGGGGACAGACCGCTTTCCGCAACACCGCCATCGTTCCCCCGGACACTGGAATCGTTCATCAGGTAAATCTGGAGTTTCTGGCGCGTGTGGTTTTTGTGCACGACTCGAACGGCAAGAAGGTCGCCTACCCGGACACGCTGGTCGGAACCGATTCGCACACCACGATGATCAATGGCCTTGGCGTCTTGGGATGGGGCGTCGGCGGCATCGAAGCCGAGGCCGCTATGCTGGGACAGCCGGTTTCGATGCTGATCCCGCAGGTCGTCGGAGTCAAACTGAGCGGACGTCTGCGCGAAGGGGCCACCGCAACTGATCTCGTCCTGACCATTACCGAATTGCTGCGGAAACATGGCGTCGTCGGAAAATTTGTCGAATACTTCGGACCAGGGTTGCAGGAATTGCCTCTTGCCGATCGCGCCACCATTGGCAACATGTCGCCGGAATATGGCGCAACGTGCGGCATTTTCCCCATCGATAAAGAGACCCTGACCTATCTGCGTCTCACCGGGCGCTCGGAAGAACAGATCGCTCTGGTCGAGGCGTATGCGCGCGAACAGGGGTTGTTCCACGATGAGAGAACGCCCGAGGCGGAATATTCCGAACTGATCGCGTTCGATCTAGGCACGGTGGAACCGAGCCTTGCCGGCCCCAAGCGCCCGCAAGACCGGGTTGTGCTCTCGAATGCAAGGCAGTCGTTTGAGCAGGCTCTGCCCTCACTGATCAGGCCCGGTAAGGGAAGTGCCAAGCCTGCGGAGGCGACCTCCGGGAACGGGCACCTGCGTCACGGGAGCGTGGTGATTGCAGCCATCACCAGCTGTACCAATACCTCAAATCCTTCCGTAATGATTGCCGCAGGCCTGGTCGCTAAGAAAGCGGTTGAGAAGGGCCTGCAGGTCCCCGCTACGGTGAAAACCTCGCTGGCGCCGGGATCGAAGGTGGTGCGCGATTACCTTGAGCGTGCCGGACTGACGCCGTATCTCGAGAAATTGAAATTCCACATCGTCGGGTATGGCTGCACCACTTGCATCGGCAACTCGGGCCCACTGCCGGAAGAAGTTTCAAAGTCGATCGACGAAGGGAATCTGGTGGTTGCGTCGGTGCTTTCTGGCAATCGTAATTTCGAGGGCCGCATCAATCCCGACGTTCGCGCCAATTACCTGATGTCGCCACCGTTGGTGGTCGCGTTTGCGTTGGCGGGGCGAATCGATCTTGACTTACGCAAAGATCCGATTGGCAAGGGCAAAGATGGCCAGCCGGTTTACCTGGCCGACATCTGGCCGACGCGCAGCGAAGTGGACGACGCGGTGAGCAAGTCAATTTCATCGGAGATGTTCCGGCAAAGTTATGGTGAGGTGTATCGCGGAGACGATCGCTGGCGCGCGCTGGCTGTGCCGAAAGGCGAGACTTACGCCTGGGACCCGAACTCGACCTACATTCGCAAAGCGCCATATTTCGATGGCATGAAAGTTGAGCCGAGCGCGGTGGAAGAAATCCGCAACGCTCGGGTGCTGGCGGTTCTCGGCGACAGCGTTACCACCGACCACATTTCGCCCGCGGGTTCCATCAAGAAAGATGGACCGGCGGGGAAGTACTTGATTGAGCATGGAGTGAAGCCTGCCGACTTCAACTCTTATGGATCGCGCCGCGGCAATCACGAAGTGATGGTGCGCGGAACGTTTGCCAATGTCCGTCTGCGGAACAAGATGGTCAACACCGAAGGCGGATTCACTCGCCACCTGCCCGATGGCGCCGAGATGAGCATTTTCGAAGCGTCCGAGAAGTACATCACTGAAGGCGTGCCGCTGGTTATTCTTGCTGGGAAAGAATACGGTTCAGGCTCCTCGCGCGACTGGGCAGCGAAAGGGCCGCGTTTGTTGGGAGTGCGCGCCGTCATTGCCGAAAGCTACGAGCGCATTCATCGCTCAAACCTGGTTGGGATGGGAATTCTCCCGCTGCAATTTGTCGACGGCCAGAATGCGCAATCGCTGGGCCTGACCGGCGAAGAAGTTCTGGAGATTGCCGGAGTCCGCAACACCGTGGAACACTTCGCACCCGGCCGCCAAGTGACGGTGAAGGCAACGGCCAACGGCAAAACTAGAGAATTCAGCGCGCTGGTGCGAATCGACACGCCGCAGGAAGCTCAGTACTACGCCAACGGAGGCATCCTGCAGTACGTGCTGAGGCAGTTGTTGGCGGGAAAAGGAAAACCGGAGCCGGTCACGGCGTAGACTCGCGTAGGGACCGGCACCTCGGCTGCCTCACGGCACGGGAAGTTGCGGCCGAAACCTAGAAGCCCTTCCTTGAATCCAGCAGAATCGTCACCGGCCCATTGTTCACCAGCTCGACCTGCATATCTTCCTGAAAGCGGCCGGTCTCGCAAGGCAGGCCGGCCTTCCGGATCGCCTTGACGAAGTGCTCGTACAACTCCCGCGCCCGTTCCGGACGCGCAGCCGCATCGAATGACGGCCTTTTCCCCTTCCGTGCGTCGCCATAAAGCGTGAACTGCGAGACCGCCAGCACGGCGCCGCCGATGTCCGCGATCGACAGGTTCATCTTCCCGCCGGCATCTTCGAAGATTCGCAGGCCCGCGATCTTCTCGGCGAGGTAGTCCGCGTCGGATTCTTGATCTTCGACTCCCACGCCCAATAGCACCAGCATTCCGCGGCCAATTTTGCCCGCGACTTCGCCGTTGACGGTCACTTGGGATCGGCTCACTCGTTGGACTACCGCTCGCATAATGGCATCCCCGGGTCGACTTTCAAGGCGAATAGCAAAATTTCACCACCAAGAACACTAAGGCTCACTAAGGAAGAACCACCCAGGAGCCTACTTTTCCTGGACCAGCGTCTCGTGTCCTGCGACTGCCATCCAGCGTCCCTTCCGATACTCGAAGATATCGGTGAACCTTACCCGCGCCATAACCGCTCCATCCGGCGTCTTTACCGTGTTCAGTCCCCGCACATACCCATAGTCTTTTCCCAGCAGGTGCGGCTGCAATTCGCTCAGCTCGTTGTGACCGGGCTTTCGTTGCGGAAGGTGCGCCAGCACATCCGCTCTTTTATAGACGGCTCCATTCGCGCTGTAATCCTCGAACTCATCCTCCAGAATGCACCCCACCGCGTCGGCATCATGAGCCTCGAGCGCATGGGCCCAGCCTTGTTCCACCTGAACCAGCGCCGCAGCGCTTCTCTCCTGCTTGGGACAATCGCCCGCCCAGAGCAGCGGACTCGCCAATAAAACGATCCAGCCAAAATGCCTCATCGTCGCGTCCTCACCTCACGAAATCTCATTTCGATCATACCCGCGTACCTTCCCACATTGACCATCTTCGCCGTTAACAATTACGATTCAATAGGTGAATCCGGGAGGCAACTCCCACTCCGTTCGACGTCCTTTACAGCGATTGACGCTGGCCAGTACACTACACGTTTCCTCGGTAAAGTCCGAAAGGCAGGTGCGGGAATGGCCGCTGCAGACAAGTTGAAAGAAGTGACGGAGAAGGTAAAGCAGATTATCAGCGAGCAGTTGGGGGTGGATGAAGCCGAAGTGACGCCGAGCGCTTCATTCGTCGACGACCTGGGCGCGGATTCGCTGGACCAGGTCGAACTGGTCATGGCGCTCGAAGAGGCTTATAGCCTGGAAATCTCCGATGAAGACGCGGAAAAGATCCGCAGCGTACAGGACGCCATCGACTATATCGACAAGCACGCCAAGGTCAGCAAGTAATCAGTCGCCGTCAGAACCGCAGGGACGCCGAATCGCGCCGGTAAAAAATCGCGTCTAACAGCTTTACAGACGTTGCTTGCAGCGTCTCGCAGCAAATTTTGGAATCATCAGGAAGCAAGGAGAACTCATGGCAGCAGTGGACGATAAGGTAAAGCAGATTATTGTGGAGCAACTTGGAGTTGACGAGGCGGAAGTCACTCCCACCGCTTCATTCGTGGATGACCTCGGCGCCGATTCGCTCGATACCGTTGAATTGGTCATGGCCTTCGAAGAAGCTTTTGAAATCGAAATTCCCGACGAAGACGCGGAAAAGATCCGCACCGTCAAGGATGCGGTCGACTACATCGGCGCGCATTCGAAAGGTGGAAAGTAGTTGCCACGCCGGGTCGTTGTTACCGGGATCGGCCTGATCTGCGGAGTGGGCAATACCACGGAAGCTACGTGGCAGGGCGTGCTTGCAGGCCAGAGCGGTGTGGGGCGCATCACCGGATTCGATGCCTCCCAGTTCGCTTGTCAGATTGCCGCTGAAGTCCGGAATTTCGACCCTCTTAATTTCATCGAGAAAAAAGACGTCAAGAAAATGGGCCGCTTCATCCACCTGGCGATTGCCGCCGCGGAAGAAGCCATGCAGATGTCCGCCCTGAAAATCACTCCGGAAAATGGTGAGCGCGTCGGAGTGCATATCGGCTCGGGCATCGGCGGGTTCGACGTCATCGAACGCGAGCATGCCGCCTTAATGGCGGGAGGCCCGCGCAAGATTTCTCCTTTCTTTATTCCCGCATCCATCATCAACCTGGCGGCGGGACACGTTTCCATGCGCTACGGCGCCAAGGGACCGAACGAGGCCACGGCCACCGCTTGCACCACCAGCGCCCATTCCATCGGCGACTCGTTCCGCATTATTCAACACAACGATGCCGACGTCATGATCGCCGGGGGATCCGAAGCCGCCATCACTCCCATGGGTGTCGGCGGATTCGCCGCCATGCGCGCGCTTTCCACCCGCAACGACGATCCGGAAAAAGCCAGCCGTCCCTGGGACAGGGATCGCGACGGCTTTGTGATCGGCGAAGGCGCCGGCATCCTTATTCTTGAGGAGCTCGAATACGCGCGCAGCCGGGGCGCGAAAATTCTCGCCGAGATTGCCGGATACGGCATGAGCGGCGACGCCTACCACATGACGCAGCCCGCCCCGGAACACGAAGGCGGATTCCGCGTCATGCGCAACGCCTTGCGCGACGCCGGAGTTGGTCCCGAGGTTGTCGGCTACGTGAACGCTCACGGAACTTCGACGCCCATCGGCGACACGCTTGAGGCTCACGCCATCCGCAACTGCTTCCAGCGCACCCTGCCCGTCAGCTCCACCAAGTCCATGACCGGGCATCTGCTCGGAGGCGCGGGCGGCCTCGAAGCTGGCATCACCGTGCTCGCCCTGCGCGACCAGATTCTGCCGCCCACGGTCAATCTCGAAAATCAGGATCCGGAGACCGCTGGCATGGACTTCGTTCCCAACCAGGCCCGCAAAGCCGAAGTCGAATACGCCATGTCGAACTCCTTCGGCTTCGGGGGCACCAACGGTGCCCTGCTCTTCCGCCGCTGGAGTGAATAGGGCTTCAAACCTGCCCCTGTGACTCGTGCTTTTCCGGCTACGCCGCCTGCAGGCGCTGCTCTAAAGCTCCGAGCTGTTTAAGCATCGCCACCTGGTCCCAGTTATCCCATCCTTCTACGATTTGGTTGCCGGCGATGCGAACCATACTCATGCCCGTGATCCGCACGGTCTTGCCAGTCGCGGGCATCCCCAGGTACTCTCCGCGATGGGTCATGGTAGCCGTCCAGCGCAACACGACCTTGTCTCCGGCTCCGAAGGCATCATCGACGACGATATTCATATCTGGAAACGCGCCACGGACACGCTCGATGAATGGCACGAAGTCTGCCGGTCCGCGAAGCTCGCCACCATCCTCAAGTTCGCCGATTCCGACCGCATCGGGAGCGAGGAGATCATGAACAGTTTGGATTCGGCCTTCGTTCCAAACCTCGTTAAACCAACGCCGCATCAATCCCACATTTTCTTCGACTGACATAGTCCGCTCCTTTAATTCTCGAGAGTCTTAATTAACAGCTAATCTTGGTTTTCGGCGCTCAGTTTGCGCCGCGAGATCGAGATTCCAGATGGCCCCATGCCGATGTTCCGAGCGATGGTACTCCTGGATCTCCCGTTTGTCACCACGACGGCAGATTCTGAGATTGGGACTTTTTCCCCGGGACGCCGATTCTGGCTTGCCGGGTGGAAGCCGTGAAACGCGGACTGGCAAAACAACGACAGACTGGACGTGGGGACGTTTTTTCTGAGGATGTCCGACAGGCCTAAAAAGTTCATCCTCAATCGAAATTCGCCGAGAACCAGCGAGCAGGAACAACCTCCAGTTCAAGCCCGGCGCTCTAAGCAAGGCAGGAGATGATCCTTGAAAAATGAAGTTGTGGTGGTCACTGGCGCATCGGCAGGATTAGGGCGCGCCATCGCTCGTCACTTCGGAAGCCATGGAGCCTGTGTGGGACTGCTGGCGAGGGGAGTCGATGGCCTCAGGGCGGCACAGCGCGAGATCGAAGCCAGCGGGGGCAAAGCTTTAGTCCTGCCCATGGACGTAAGTGACGCCGACGCTATGGAACGGTCCGCCCAAGCAATTGAGCGCGAGTTCGGCCCCATCGATATTTGGGTGAATAATGCGATGGCCTCCGTGTTCTCGCCGGTCAGAGAAATGGAGCCAATCGAGTACAAGCGCGTCACCGAAGTGACTTATCTGGGTGTGGTTTATGGAACCCTTTGCGCTTTGAAACGCATGTTACCGCGAGACCGCGGTATCATCGTTCAGGTCGGATCGGCTCTCGCTTATCGCAGCATTCCCTTGCAGTCCGCTTATTGCGCCGCCAAACATGCAATCGCAGGATTCACGGATTCCCTACGGTGCGAACTCATCCATGATAAAAGCAACGTTCGTCTCACGATGGTGCAGATGCCCGCATTGAATACTCCGCAATTCGGATGGGTGAAGAGCCGTCTCAAGCATAAAGCGCAGCCGGTTCCTCCCATCTTCGAGCCGGAAGTCGGTGCGCGGGCGGTTTACTGGGCCGCCCACAACCATCGCCGGGAAGTCTATGTGGGTTCGCCAACCGTGGCCGCGATTGTGGGAAACAAGGTTGCTCCCGATTTGCTGGACTGGTATCTCGGGCAAACTGGATTCGATTCTCAGCAGACCGGCGAGCCAGAGGATCCCAACCGTCCCAACAATCTCTGGTCGCCCGTGCCCGGCGATCACGGCGCGCGCGGAGCCTTCACTTCTCGGGCGCATGCCAGAAGCTATGAACTGGAAGTGTCGCTCAACCGGCCTTGGGTCGCCGCCATAGGCTGCCTCATTGCTGCGGGCGCTTACTACTTCGCTTCTCGGGATAGGAATACTCGTTCGGTGAGAAAGCGCATGTGGCACACGCGACTCGACGCGTCGCGTAAGAACCTTGCCGAGCAGGCAGTTGATCGAAGGTCCTGATAAAACAACCCGTCCAAGCGGGATGCCGGGACGGGTATCGGGACTGAGGGTTTCCTGCAACTTTCGAACTTCTTACTGTTGTTCGCAGGTCACCTGATTGTTCCAATCGACAAACGCTCCCTGGGGATTGTCGCGCCACGCCCAGACGTGCAGTTCGAAGAAGTCGGCCAAGTTAAAACGGTTGGGCGCGGCGACGAACTGGAAGTCCTGGTTCTTAAGCACCGGCGGAACGTTGTTGTGAGCCGCCAGCCAGGTTGCCGCGTCGACGATGTATTCGACGCCCACCAGTTGGCGTTTGTTTCCGACCGGTTCGTAGATCAGAGCTTCGGGATGCTTGAGCTCGATCTTGCCATCGCCGACCAGAGCGCCGTTGACGTAGTGAATGCCCATGGCGCCGTGATCCGGTCCGGTGACGCATCCGAATGCGGGACCGTATCCGGCCTTGACGGCGTTGTTGACGTCACGAAATTGCTTGGTGGCGGCGCGCACGTCCTGCACCAGTTGGGCGGGAACAGGTTGAGCCATGTGTTCCGCCATCTGGTCTGAGTCCTGGGCGAAAACTGGTGCGGCCGTGAACAAGCTGCCGAGCAATGCCAGATACAGAATGCTCGCAGCGCTAACGTGAAGCAGGTTGGTGATTTGTTTCATTGTGTTCTCCTTACAGGGTGAGTAATTGACTTGGTTACATTCGTTCGGTGCTGACTGAAACTGGAACTCCGTTGGTCAGGGAATCGAAAACGGGCGAGTGTCCGGTCCCCAGCTCGATCAGTTCCTGCAACTGCTCGTCAGGAACGTCCGCCTTGATTTTGAAATTGACGCGGATTCCCTCGTATCCCTTGCGAACCTTGGGATCGAGATCGAGAAACCCGTGCAAGTCAATAGCGCCCTCAAGTGATGACTCGACTTCGTCGATCTGAATGCCGCGCGCCGCCGCGTGATAAATCATCGACGTGGTCAAGCAAGAAGCCAGAGCGTGCAACAAATGCTCGACTGGATTCGCGGCTTCGTCCTCGCCGAGCAGAACCGCCGGTTCATCGGCCCTAAGGACGAACGGATTTGGGTGCGACAGTTCCTGGCTGGTGCCGTAAAACTTGTCTACTGTCGAGCTGTTTTGTGCGGCATCGCCCCATTGATTGCGAATACGAAATTTAAATTGCGCGATCGACGGGCTGCTTTTGACAGCGTCAATCGTTGTAAAAAGATCATCCACGGCTACTCCGTTGATCCTGTTGGAAAGTGTTTTTGCTGTTGCCATGTGACCGGATCCCCAGTTCTTTTTGCGATTTTCAAACAACTTGCGTTCGGTGAATTCAAAGTAGCCGCAGGATCGACTTGACACAAGATGGCAGATTTGCCATTGTAGATAGGCGATTAGGACACAGTCGATATTCCTAAGGAAGAGAGGGCAAGCTCAATGATTGAAGTCACTGTCCTGTTTCTCAAAGAGACCTTTTCTTCGACCGCGGTCGGTCCAATGGAAGTGTTTCGTCATGCCGGCTCGCTGTGGAACATTCTTGCGGGAGAGAAACAGGCTCCGCCGTTTCACGTAACCACAGCATCAGTGGATGGAAAGGCCGTCGACTGCGATGGCGCCATTCAGATCAAGCCGAACGCCGGAATCAACGACATCCGCAAGGCTGACCTGATATTTATTCCCACCACCGGTTTGGGCATCGATGACGTGGTCGAGCGCAATGCTCCGGTTGTGCCCTGGCTTAAACGCTGGCACAAGCGCGGAGCCGAAATTGCCTGTGTTTGTTCAGGCGTCGGCCTGGTTGCCGAGACTGGAATGCTGGACGGCAAACGCGCCACTACGCATTGGGGACTCGCGGAGCGGTTCCGCGTGAAGTATCCCAAGGTGAAGTGGATGCCCGAACTAATGATCACCGAAGACCACGGAGTGTATTGCGGCGGAGGCGTGCACGCAGCGCTCGATCTGAGCCTGTATCTGGTGGAGAAATTCTGCGGGCACGAGATCGCCATGCATAGCGCCAAGGCGCTCCTGATCGATACGCCTCGCGCCTGGCAGGCTGGCTTCGCCGTCGTCCCCCTAAAAACCGAACACAGCGACGATGCCATTTCTACCGCGCAGGATTGGCTGCACGAGAATTTCTACCGGGACTTTCCGCTCGATGCCCCGGCGCGGCGAGTCGGGATGAGCCTGCGCAATTTTGTCCGCCGTTTCAAGCAGGCGACCGGAGACAGCCCGCTGATCTACTTGCAGAAACTGCGTATCGCCGCGGCGAAGCGCCTGCTCGAAAGTGATCATCGCACCATACAGGAAGTCAGCGGCGCGGTAGGCTATCAGGACGTCGCTTTTTTCCGTGCGCTTTTTCTGCGGCACACGGGAGCGTCGCCCAGTTCGTACCGGGAGAAGTTCGGCATCTAGCCAAGCGTGCGGCAGACAAATTCAAATCAGCGAAGTCATAAAACTCGGAGAAATCATGGATATCAGATCGATACAGAAGCCTTTGAAAGAGCAGTATCGCCGCGATCCGAAAAGTTCGCGTATCACGCTAACCGCGAAAGGCGGCGAAACGGGCACGCCGCTCAGTTGTTCTGTCGACATTGGCCGTGCGATCTACCAGGCGGAAGCTCACACGGGAGTTGGCGGAAGCGGCACTGCAGCGTGTTCTGGCGACCTTTTGCTCGGAGCACTCGCCGCTTGTGCGCAGCTTACGTGCCAACTGGTCGCGACCGCTATGGGAGTTCCCGCTCGTCATGTTGGCGTAACCGTCAGCGGTGATATGGACCTGCAAGGAACGTTGGGAATCTCGAAAGAGGTACCGGTGGGCTTTGAGGCAATTCGTGTGCAATTCGACCTTGACGCGCCTGAGGCCACACCGGAGCAGCTCAAGGCGTTGCAGGAGAAGACGGAGCAGTATTGCGTCGTTCTGCAAACCATGTTGCGGCCTCCGAAGATCGAGGCTACCTGGAACACGTCGCAGTGAGTGCGGCGTTTGCCTAGTACTTGAATGACTGCAGTTCCAGGGCCTGATGCTGGGGCTCGACAATAACCGGGACCATTCCGACCCTCTTTTGCGGGTTCAGCGCGATCAATGAAGGACTCACGGGGATTCGTTCTAAAGAGGAAATGGCTTTGATCACGGTACCGCTCTCGTCGAAGACGTAGATGCGGGGCTGAGGGTTGTGGGGGTCCCCGGTGGAGCTATATTGCGCGACCAAGAACACCTGATGGATGGGGTCGAACTCGACGTCCAATCCGGCGTCGAGCGGTGTTCCTCCGTCGGGAATTTGCACCTCGAAGCCGGTTTGCTTGCGCAGATCGTAGAATTCGACTCCCGAATCACTCAGCGTAGTCGTGCAGGCGATGCCGTTGCGTGAATCGACGGCGAGGCCGTTGACCGTTCCATTGCCGAGGCCGGCCGTGAACTTAACGATCTTGCCGCTGACGAGGTTCACCAACGCTATCGAACTTATGCAGTTTTCTGAACATCCCTGGGAATCCGCGAGAACCGCCTGATTCGTCTTTGTGTCTAACGCGATTGCGGGATGAAAGAACTCGTTGACGTTGATGATGGATTTAAGCGAGATTTGCCGCCCAAAGGTGTTCTTCGCGACATTCGAACTGAACACGTACGTCAGGCCGGTGTCGAAGGATGATTGGTATGCCGCGACATCGGGCGTATCCTGCCCGACACTTATTGTCCAGAGTTGATAGCCCTTCTTGATCGGAGGCGACCATTTCCCAGAAAATTTGCCTCCACTGAGTGGATCGACAGTAAGAAAGTGGTTCTGTCCAGCATGCTGGAAAAGGTCAAGGCCGATGTGGCCGAAGATTCCTGCCGTGACGTAGTCGTCTTGCGTAGTTCTCTTTTCTTTTACGACGACCTTAAGGATGGCGCCAGTCCGTTGATCGAAGGTTTCGGTTGCGACCAGGTTTGCTCCCCCTGAGAGAGCTACCGCTTCACTTAGGAGACCTTCGTTGCCGTTGCGGTCGATGTCGTATCCCAAGATCTCGCCCCCGAACTTGGGGACCACGATCACACGGCCGAGAGTGTCTGCTGAGTTCGGAGAGTTGTTGGTCCGAACGGACGCTGGGGCTGTGGTTGCCCGCGGAGCCGCTAAGGTAGCTGCCAAGATGGAACAAATTACTGCGATGGTCAGTGAAAGACTTCGCCAAACAAGTTTGCGTTTGCCCTTTTTCATCGAGTCTCCCCTGGCACACCAGATGTCTTCGAAATGTTGAGTTCGAAGGTATAGTCCGGCGCGGGCGAGGGAGTTGTCACAGGATTGTCAATCACCGGTAAAAGCTAGCGATAATAAAGGGTCCCCATTTCTTACAACAGACGCAAGAAATGGGGACCCGGGTATTCATTCCCAACTGACGGTAGAGTTTATTGGCCCAAGACCTGGAATCCGTATTGGACGTATGGGTTCAGGATCCATTTGCCGCTGTTTTGGCCGCAGTAAGTGGATGACCCCTTGCACCAATAGGCTTGGGTTTGCGCTCTCATATCGGTGCTGTTGAAGGCCCATGCGTAGATGTCGACATCCTTTGAGGTTGTGCTGACAACCACCCAATACTGAGTGCCGGCCTTGACGGGAATTCCGGCTTTGTCGTTGGCAACGGATACCGTACAGCATTGTCCGTAGGGCGGCAGTTTCGCCACGTGGAAAGATTTGAGGGGCTTGCCAGGCAAGCCTTTGGCGTCGTTCCACAGACCCAACTCGAATCCGGCGGATCCGCTGCCCTGTCTTCCGGCGGAGGTTTCAATTCTCGTTACCGTCGCGTCAGCGGTTGGGGTGAAGGCGACGGCAGCCCAGGTTTGAAAGGGAAAGTTCGAGCCTCCCTGGGCGACAGTCTCACCCCATACGCTGAAATAAGTGGCGTACTTATAAGTGCTGAAGTTGCCGGCGATGACCTTCAGGCTAGGATCTTCCTGAGGCGCGGCAGTGATATGGGTTGGCGCTTGAACGGCGGCCGCGGTTCTGCCGTTCTGGCTAAACATAACGTTTTGTCCGGATGCGAGGTTGGCCGTGCCAGCGAACAAGAGTAAGGCGAGGCAAGCTGCTGAAAGGGTGATGGTTTTCACTGAGATATCCTCCATGGGGAATTGGGCTAGTGCTGGATTAGACGGCGGTGTGCTCCGTCCGTAAGACGACCAACTAATAAACCACTGTTTCGGGTTGGAGGGAAGCAAAATCCGCAGTGGGGGCGGGGGAAAGCGAGCCTCAATGGCCGGTCGCTTGGGCAGTTTACGACCCTTTCCAAGGGTCAACGACATGAATGCCGCAGTCTTTGAAGTCCGCGGCATTACGGGTTGCGAGGTTGGCTCCTCGAACTTGAGCTATCGCGGCGATTTGTGCATCGGCTTGGCTGATAGGTTTGCCGAGCGAGCGGCGATGAACGGCGATGCGAGAGAAAGCTCGCGCGGCATCGCTGTCGAATCCGAAGATGCGGTCTGCAAAGTCCTCGGTGAACATCCCTTCGGCAGCTGCCACAAGGAGTTCACGCCGCTTCCCCTTGGGGAGCAGTTGAATGCCGAAGAATATTTCCGCTTCGGTAATCGACGTGGTGAACAGTTTGGTTGCGGGTTGTTCTTCGACCCAGGCCAGCACCAGAGTCGATGGTGCCGGCCGCATGAGTCCGGAGAGCACGTTTGTATCGAGGATGGTCATTCGCCGAACCGGGGCACCGCGCGCATTGGGTCACGGCGAGGTAATTCAAGATCGAGGCCGCCAGCCCCCGCAAATCTCCGGCGGATAGAGGTCGCGAGATTTCCCTTTACCGGCGAAGAGAAGGTGAGCGCGATGCGCAAAATCTCTCGGGCTTCCTCTTCCATGGAACGTCCGTGATGAGCTGCCCGGATCCTAAGCCGGGATTTTACTTTCTCGTCGAGTTGCCGAATGGTCAGTGTCGCCATGACTTCAATGATAGCATTGCGATCAGTGAACGCAAATAAGATTTGAGTAACTCGATTCCCCGCACCGTACCCGGGAATGAGATCATTACCCGCCACTGCGACTGAAAATAGGAAGTTGTAGCTGGTGACCTTTTCTGGCCATGGGTTCATCCTTGGAACCCGACTTTTGTACCCCGATAGTGTCCTTTTTCGCCTTTGCCAAGGGGCCGGATGCCGCGTCAGAATGGGGTTTCATAGCAAGTTGGGCCAAGACATCTATGGAGAGACCCTCGGCAGTTGCTGTTGCCCCTATCCCCACTAGCAAGAAGGCCGCCGCGAGAGTGGCATTGGTCGATCTGAAAGATCCGGCGCAAACCCTCTTAGTGGAGTGTTTTCGGCAGTTCGGCATTGATACCAAGATCCTGAACGGAGACGCGACCGAGCGCCTGCAGAAGGAGAAGTTCGAGGCGTGCGTGGTCAAGTGGGACCTTTGGCACAGCCAGTCATGGAGTCAGCACGGACGTCTCCGTCAAACAGCCGACTAGTCCTTTACGTGATCGGTGGCACGGCGCAGGAAGCGCTGAAATATTCGAAGTACGGAATCAACGCGATCTTCAACGAGCCGCTGGAGCGGCCCTTGGTGCTGAAGCTGGTGCGGGCGACACAGATGCTGGTTCTGCACGAGTTGCGGCGGTATGTGCGGATTCCGATCATTACAGAGATTACCGTGGCCATGAACGACGGGCGCAAGGTGACCGCGACGAGCATCGAACTCAGCTCCGGCGGGATGTCGATGCGCAGCCCACAGGAGATCACTGCCGGACAGAATGTTGAGATTTCGTTCTCGCTGCTCACTTTGCCGCGCATGCACGTTCGCGGCACCGTGACCTGGAAAATCCCGGGGAAAAAACACTCGGGTTACGCTTCGATGCGGGGATGAGCGGCGGCTCAAGATCAAAGAGTGGATCGAGGCTTATCTGGAGAACTAGCTGGAAGCACGACTGCATTTCCGTCGGGACTCAAGAAGCTTAAACCCGGTAAAGCGGCGCAAAAACCGCTCAGAGAAGCAATATCCCTATTTTCTTACCCGTCATAGAACTCTGAAACTCACCTAATCCAGCTCTGACTCTGGGCTTTCGCCCGGCCGATCTTCAGGGTATCGCTGTATTTCCCGTTTTACGCTTCAGGCCTAGGCTGGTGGAAGTAGCGGACTTTCATAAAGGAGAACTCACTATGAATTGGGATCGAATCGAAGGCCAATGGAAACAGATATCCGGCAAGGTGAAGACGAAGTGGGGCAAGTTAACCGACGACGATCTCACCACGATTGCTGGCAAGAAAGATCAATTGGTGGGCCGGATTCAGGAGCGCTACGGAATTCAAAAGGACGAGGCGGAGCGGCAGGTCAACGAGTGGGATAAATCGCTGGCAGATGACAATGCTCAGCTCGAGCGGGAGCAGGTTCGCAAGGCCAGCTAGGTCTTTCGAAACTGAAGGTCTTTCGAAATTAGTGACGACAAGGGAGCCGAACCTGGCTCCCGTTTGTTTTTTCAGTGGCACTTTGGAATCCTCGCCTGCCATGTAAAATCAGAGACATAGATGGCAGCCGTTTCTCAACTGATTCAGATCGACGTTGGCCCTCCGGTCCGGCAACCTAAGCCGGAATGGCTGCGGGCGAAAGCTCCGGCCGGGGAAAATTTCCACAACCTGAAGAAATTGGCCCGAGGACTAAACCTACACACGGTTTGCGAATCGGCGCAGTGTCCGAATATCGGCGAATGCTGGAATCATAAAACCGCTACGTTCATGCTGCTGGGTGATATTTGTACCCGGCGGTGCGGATTCTGCGCGGTGCCGAAAGGCCGCCCGCAGGCGATCGACTGGGACGAGCCTCGGCGTGTGGCGGAGGCCGTGGCGACCCTGGGTTTGAAGCATGCGGTTATAACCAGCGTCAATCGCGATGACGACAACAACGGCGGAGCCCAGGTTTTTGCGGAGACGATCCGGCTGGTACGAGAACTCACGCCGGATTGCCGGATCGAGGTGCTGATTCCCGACTTTCAGGGACTGGATGAAGCGCTGCGAATTGTGGTTGACGCGAATCCGGATGTGCTGAATCACAATACTGAAACCGTGCCACGCCTCTATCGTGCGGTGCGATCGGGAGCGCGATATCAGCGGACTCTGGATCTGCTCGAAAACACCAAGAAGATCTCTCCTGGGATGGTGACAAAGTCAGGCGTCATGGTTGGACTTGGCGAGTCGATGGAAGAGTTGATTGAAGTCTTCCGCGATCTGGGCACACGCGGTGTAGATATCCTGACAGTGGGACAGTATCTGCGGCCTTCGAAAGATCATCTGCCGATTGCGCGATTTTATACGCCAGAAGAATTTCGCTACATGAAAGATCAGGCCCTGCGATTTGGATTCCGCCACGTGGAATCAGGACCGATGGTGCGCTCGAGTTATCACGCGCACGAGCAGGCTGAGTCCACTTCCCGCCCCAAAGAAATCCAGTAGCTTTCAGTTCACAAAACAAAAGGCACGCCATGATGAAGCCTGGCGTGCCCAGTTGAGTGGAAGATGGCAGCTACCGTCCGGCGGCCATCGACATAGCTTTGGGTTGAGGCTGCTCCGAGCGGCTCACGTACACTTTGTAGGACTGATGTACGGTGAACAGGACGGCGACGACGGCTGCAAGTGGAGCCCAGCCGGCAGCCACGCTGAAAACCGAGACGATCGCGGCCACTCCTGCCCCGAGTACGTAGTTCGGGAAACTCCACAGGAATAGTTTGTGCCATAGGGCGAGGGCGTTGCCACCCTCGGCCAAGGCAATGATTCCGGCCATCGGAGTGGTGTTAGCCACGAAGTAGGCAAGGGAAGCAAGCACCAGCGGCAACATGTGCGCGGCCACTGTGTTGTGCAAAGGTTGGTAGTGGAAGATCCAATAACTGAGTGCCGACGCGTTCAGCAAAGCGCAGGCATTGAAGACGATCTGTACGAGTTGCGGTTTGTTTCCGCTGGAAGAGAACGATTGAGTGAATCCAGCGGCCAGGGCAACCACCAGGCTGCCCAGCAGTCCGAGTTGCAGGATACTGAGAAGGATCACGGGCAGATTTGCCGACATGGTTGTGGTTGTGCCGGGCAGCTTCACCTTGAAGCGGGAGGTAAGCACCGCCGCCGCCAGCAGAATCAGGAACCGGCTCCAGGAGTGGGTCACCGGCTCCCGCACGGCTAACATCAGAGTACACAGGCTGATCACACTTACAGTTGCGATCATCAGCCGGGCTTTTGATGGTAGAGGCTTGGTCATGGTCATGTTCTCCGTCGATGATTTTTCCCTTGGCTCCTAGTTTTCGCCATCATCGCCAGTGTCGAGTGGTACCATGCCGACCGGCGTTCCGGTCAGGCTGGTGCCCCACACAACACTGAAGCCGGCATCCGTACTCGTACCCCAAACGACGCTCGTGCCCCAGACCACAGAGTTGGCCGTCATCGCCGAGGTTCCCCAAACAACTGATGTGCCCCAAACCACCGACGTGCCCCAGACAACGCTGGTGCCCCAGACCACGGAGTTGGTGTTCACGATATACACGCTATGGTGAGTCGAGTCGTAAACCGCAGTGGGGGACAACGCCACACCCGCGGACTTGTCGGTGCTGGATAGTGCGGCGTAGACATCCAAGTATCCCGCTCCATAACTGAAAACGTCATATTCGTCGGAGTAGGTGTTGCCGGAGGTATCCATTGCCGAGCTGTATTGAGAGAATCCCTTCCAAGCGGTTTTCATCAAACGTGCTTTCACCTGATCTGGCGTCAAGGTGGGATCCTGTTGAATGAGAAGAGCCGAAGCGCCACTGACGATCGGCGTGGCCATGCTGGTTCCGCTCAGACGAAAGTACTGAGGGGCGGCGCCATTGCTCGGGCCGACTTCAAATCCCGGATACTCACTATCCAGAGTGCTTCCTGGCACGCGCAAGGACACGACGCGGTTGCCGGGAGCAACCAGATCCGGCTTCACAAAGTGATCAATGAGGGTGGGACCCTTGGAACTGTAGCTGGCGATTGCGTCATCCAGGCGAGTTGCAGTGTCCATAGTACGAGTTGCACCCACGGTGATGACAGCCGGATCGTTGGCAGGAGCGCCAATGGTAGCGAATCCGCGGGTATGAAGTGAGTTGTCGCGACCCGAATTACCGGCGGCGGCCACTACGACGATACCGGCTCTCCACGCCGATTCCACGGCTTGGCAAAGCGGATCGAGTGAATAGCTCTCATATACCGGCCGTCCCAAAGAGAGATTGATAACCCGGATGTTATAAGTGCTTTTGAGAGCGATGGCCTGCTGAATGGCTGCGATTACCTGGGTGTCCGTCCCTGACCCAGTCGCGTCCAAGACGCGCAAGTTGATGATGCTGACTCCGGGCGCGATTCCGGCGAACTTATTGGAGTAGCCGTTGGCGCTGCCGGAACTTGATCCATTGCCGGCGATCAAACCCGCAACGTGGGTACCGTGCCCATACTTGTCGGTTGTGCTTGAGTCGCCAGGCACGAAGCTCTGACTATAAACGATACGGCTGGCGCCCCCTGCTTTGCGCAAATCGTTATGAGTAGCGACGCCACTGTCGATAACGGCAACGCCGACGCCAGTTCCATCGTAGGCATAAGACGCGGCCGCAACGTCGGCTTCAACCGCAGGAACGTAGTCCTCGTTTGCGGTATTCATGTGAACCGGCCGATCCGGGGTGACGTAGAGGACTTCCGGATTGCTTTCCAGCGCCGGCAAGGCGCTGACCGGAATCCGCATGGTGACTGCACGTATGCCATGCAAGCGGCGTTGAATCTGAGCTCCGCGGCCGCGAACGTCGTCGAGCGCGCTGTCCTCCGGCATGTTCCGGTACTGAACAATGACGGTGGTCATCGCAGTTGGCTGGCGTTTGCTGAATTTCTGAAGGTCGGAAGAGAACTTACCCCTCGCAGGCGTGCCGCTGAACGCGTTTGCCACGGCGCTGTCCACGCGGGCCCCGGCCGCCGAAGCCCGTGCCACGCAAAAGGCCAGCAAGAGCGCCCCAATGGTCCTACCCCAAACTGCGCTGTGTTTCTCGCGTTTCCGCGGGCGGACGATGCGGCCTCGCGACGATTCTGATATTTCAATTTTGGCCATGTGTGTTTTCTCAGGACGGGCCTGTGGACCCATCTCACTGACTACTATTGCAATCCCTGGCCCGTTGGAGGTTATATGTAAGTCACGCCGAATGTGTAGCTTACGGATGGCGCCGGGGGCGGGCGACGTGGACAGAATGTCCCGTTGCACAGTTCGTTAACGAACTAATCTTGCTAAGTTGTTGAGAACATTGGCGGGCGTCGCCGGAGAGGATTTTGCGACACAATGTCCCGCCGCGAACTTGGCGAATGTCGATTGGATGGTGCTTTGGCTAGAAGATCTTGAGGCGAATCGTCAAATACTTCTTTGGATCTTGGCGAACGGCTTTGATCAGGTCGCGGGTCTCAGTCAACAACTGGTTGGAATTGTCATATAAAGAAGGATCCTTCAGGAATTTTCCGGCGGTTCCTTCACCGGCTTCCAGTTTCGTGGTGAGATCGGAGAGCTTGTTCATGGTATTTTGCAGCTTGTTGGCAAAGTCCTGGTCGGTCGTGAGCTTGCCCAGAGCACCCTTACCGGCGTTGACATCGTCAGTGAGCTTCTTGACGTTGGCGATTGTATCGTTGGCGTTGTTGTAGAGCGTGGGATCTTTCAGGAACTTCCCGGCTGTTCCCTTGCCGGCGTTGAGATCGTCGATGATTCCGTTCAGTTTAGCAATTGTGCTATTGGCGTTGTTGTAAAGCGTGTCGTCGACCAGCAACTTTCCAATACTGCCCTTGCCGCTGGAAACGTCGCCCACCAATGCCTGAAACTGCGAGACGGTGGTATTGAGACGGTTGTAGAGTCCTGGATCGTAGATGACTTTACCGATCGATCCTTGCCCGCTTTCGACGAATGCCAAAATTCGGTCAACGCGTTTTTCCAGGGCATCCAAGTTTTGCAGAGTGCTCTGACTGGCGCGGACGACGTCTTCGATCTGCGGAGTATCCTGGGTAGCGAGAACATCGCCTTCGGAAACTTCCGTCCCTTTTGCCAAAGCGCTATTAATATCGATATAGGTTTCACCCAGAACGCCAGCCGTGGCCAGACTGGTCAATGAATCCTTGTGCAAGCTGGCATGGTAAGCAGTGCCGACTTTCATGGTGACTTCTACCGGCGTCAGTTTGTGGGCCGCATCGGAGACGACGCGAATCTTCACCACGTTACCGATATCGACGCCTTGCAGGCGCACCGGTGCGCCTTCGCGCAGGCCACCAGCATTATCGAAGTAGGAGAGCAGGAGAATTTTGTGGGTAAAGAGTCCACCGGTGCCACTCATGAGCAGGATCAGAATCGCCAACGTGATACTGGCGACTGTGACCGTGACCCCGACTTTCAGTTGAGACCACTTCAACTGCTTCTGGCTAGGCACTTCTTCTCCGTGCGGACATCATCGCAATGTTTCCTCGCGTGGTCTGAAACCTAAGCAATGCCTGAATAATAGCAGACCATTATGGGGTGCGTGCGAGGGTTGATGCTTCCTGATACAAGTTCCGAAACAGGAGAATGGCGAACAAGTAGGCCAGAGCGCCACAAGCCAGTGTGACGTTGAGTCCGTACTGAATGGCAATCACCATGGCCAGCACCGAACCCAGAACGCTGGAACCTGCATTCATGGCCCAAGCCCACTCGACGGGGCAATGAGCGACCTGGTTGCCGGGTTGAGCTAGTGCCCGCAGGCCGCAGGGGAATGGCATTCCCATGGCGAATCCCAGCGGGGCCAGCAATGCAAAGCTAATCAGGAGTTTGACGGCAAAAGAGAGTCCGACCAAAGCGTCGAGAACTTGCGGCAGAATAAAGACGTAGAGGGCGAGAACCAGTACGATCAGCGCAAGCGGAATCCAGGTTCCGCGAATCTCCGCAAGCCACCTTCTAGATGCCATGCTGCCAGCTCCGCTCGAAAGCAAGAGCAGGAACACCACGACGGTCAATGCATAGGTGGGATGTCCCAGGAACAATACGAATCGTTGGATGAAAGCGATCTCCACCAGAATGTATCCAAGGCCGACAACCACAAAGTACAGCAACTGAAGCGGGCTCTGGCTGCGGCTGCCACTAAAGGCGAGTGGGACGATGAGAAATCCCAAAACAGCGAAAAGCGAGATCAGAAACACCATCAAGAGGACAGCTACCCCGAGATTTACTTTCCAGTCGATCCCCTTAATGAGGCCTTCGTGATGCAGGATCTGATCGAATTTCAGGGTGAAGAAGAAAAATGGAGCATTATCATTTACCGGAGCGACGTTGTAAGCATATTGTCGCGCGAAGGCGTAGGGATCGTTGCTGGCGATCAGCGCTGAGAATGGATTGGAGCCAGGAGCGGTTGGAAGATACAGCGCTTTCAACGTGGGGTATTGTTGCAAGTGTTCTCGCACTCTCGATTCTTCGCCAGCAGTGAACGCACTTTTCTTGGCCAAAACCACGACCGGGATGCCGTCTTCGTCGAGAGCCCCCTGCGACACGACAATGAAGTTGGCGGCGGCATTCGGAACCCCGAGTTCATGCAATGCCTCCATCGCGACTGAAACGACGCGCAGGGCTTCGCGAGGCTGACGAAATTCCCACCGGGTAATGGCAATAATCCCATCTGGCTTCAGGTGTTCGAAATACTCACGGAAGGCATCCACTGTGTACAGGCTGTTTTCGCTGAGGGCAAACGCTCCGGCGGCGGTGGAGGCCCATGTGTCCACCAGGGTCATCTGTACGATGTCAAAATTCTGCTTGGCATTGCGCACGAAGGACCGGCCATCGGTGACTTGAATGTGGACTTCGGGCCGCTCGTAGAGGTGATTGGAGTAATCCGCGTAACGGTCTCGCATGACCGTATTTGCAATGATGGGATTGATCTCGATGCCGGTGACATTGGGACTGCCATTGGCTACGGCACGAAGGACATCAACTCCGCCGCCGGGACCGATGATGGCGTAGTCGCCGTGGGGCCGGAGGATGTTGGCCAACGCCGGCGGGGAGGACATCAGATCTTTTTCCCACTCCGTGTCATGCCAGCGGCTGACATCGGCATTCATGATGTAGGTGGAAGCGTCGGCGTCGATCACGACGGCTTTCGCATCTCCCTGTCGGTCGACTTCAATACGCGAGATGGCATTCCAGCGGGCAAACTCGACCCAGGAGTGATCGCGCAACTTACCCTTGGCGTAAATGATGTCGATCCAGCGGCCAGAATAATTCAAGGCAATCAGGGCAATGAGGATTACCAGCAACACTGCAGCCATCTTTCGTAGAAGGTTTTTCCCCGCCCATGTGGCTCCGGCTAAAGCTGCCATGAGAGCAGAGAAGAGGACTGTGTTTGGGCCGCCGAGGAAATTTAGCAGTGGAACCACGCCCAGGCAGGCCAAAGCTCCTCCAATAAGGTCGGAGCCATAGAGCCAGGGGATATGGCCGGACTCCCGGGCAAAGACAATGGAGAACTCAAGTCCGGTAAGAAAAAACGGCAGCGCGGAGACAAGATAGATGGTCGTGAGGCGAAGGAAATTTCCGCGGGTCAATTCCAGTGAAACGGGAGTATGCAGGACTATTTCGAGAACGAGCGGAATGACGATTGCGTTCGCGATGCAGAGTGAAGCAATTAACTTGCGGGTTTCAAATTGCGACAACCAGGCGCGGCCCAGGTGCGCGAAAACCCCTCCGGAGCCGAGACCGAGCAGCGCAATCGAGATGGCGAGAAATGCGAAGTGATAAAAGAGCACGACGGAGAACAGACGTGTCAGCGCGAGTTCGAGGAGCAAGGCGGAGAAACTCGCGATGGCCACTCCGGCGAAAAGAGTGGCTTGGCTTTCGTCCTGTGAGACAGACAGCGCGGGAAGGGTCTGGCTGGCCGATGACATGAATGTGGTTGACTTAGGAATTCGACAGTCTAACAGAAGCGATTCCGCAAGTTCGCTGGGAGGCTTAGCTTTCCAGAATCACCTGCGCGATGGCGTGATCTTTGGTGTGGGTTAGGGATAAAGACACATTCCTGGTTCCCAGCCTCGTGGCGAACTCAGCGGCCTTGCCGTGAAATTGAATGGTCGGCTTGCCGCCTGGCATTCGCACCACTTCCACATCACGCCAGCGAACGCCGTGGTTCCATCCCGTGCCAATGGCCTTCATGCCTGCTTCCTTGGCCGCGAAGCGCGCAGCATAGCGTTCATGTTTATTGGCCTTGGAGTCGCAGTAGCGGCGCTCTCCGTCGGTGAATATGCGATTCAGAAAGCGGTCGCCAAATCGTTCGATCGACTCGGCAATGCGCGGCACTTCGGCAATATCGATTCCGGTTCCGACGATCATGAATTTAAGAATATCCGGTAAGGACGTCAGACGCGCCAGTAATCCGGTCTCCAGATTTGAATGGACTTCTTGATGGCGGCTGGCTCGAGGTTTTCGCTCCAGCAACGTTCGGCTAGTGCGGGGAGTTCGGCGTCGCAGGCGAAGCGCAGCGCGATGAGTTGGCGTTCGGTAAGCTTCGCAATCTGTGGCCGTTTCGGCTCAGCCAGAAGTTCCGACAAGCGAAGGCGCTCCTCGAGGCGGATAACGCGGTCTTGGACTCGGAGGGCGTAGAGGCGAATTTTAAAGAGCATTCCGAGGATTGCCGTGGCGAAGACCACGCCCCAAGCCGAAAACAAGCTGGGGTGTCGCACTACGACAACAATACTGCTGACCCAGGAAATGGCGAACACCGGCAGCAGGAAGAAATGAAAGGCGGGATCGCGGCGGACGTGATTTTCCAGAGTTTGAGGTGAAGACATCGTGCCTCCGATTCTGTTGGGGGTGTCGGGAAAAGTGTAAATCAGATCGGGAGTAGGGATTCTTCGCTTTGCGAAGAATGACAAAAAACAAAGAGCACTTCTTTCGGTAACGGTTAGAAAAGGCGATCGCCACGGTAAATGAGTTGGCCATCGATCATGCGGGCTTCGGACATTAGCTTGTGGGGGCGCACGGAACCAGTGGCGTCGATGTGGAGGACTTCGTGACCGTGGGCGACGAGATAGTCGGAAACCAGCATGCGATGACAGTGAAAGTAGACTCGCTCGGCACACATGTAAGCGGTGCGGCCCTGCTCAGCAAGCGTGAGAAGCTCCGCTATCCCTTGCTGGAATTCGCTGGTGAGCATGTGGTCAGCGTAGTTGCGGAAGCTGTCATTGCGCAGGGCGACGTTGGGGGAGTCGTCGAGGATTTTCTTGCGGCGGCCTCCGAGGGCGGGCATCCAGACATACTGCATATTGGCGGCGCGAATGGAATGCTCCAGGGATTCACGGTTGAAATGGGGGAGTCGTCGCGACATGGGAATGGAACGAATATCGACCAGCTTGCGAATAGAATGCGCTTGCAGCGCGACAATCAGCTCGTCGAGTGAACGAGTGGAATGGCCGATGGTGTAAAGGGTCGCCATACTTAGAGAGATGCGTTATTCGGCGAGCGCGCTAAGTATCGAGGCGATGGGGTCATCTTGTTCGGGGAAGACAGTTCTTAAGTCGAGCAGAACGCGAGCGTCTTCGACTCGGGCAACGATTGGTGGGTTGGATTGTCTGAGGCGCTCGGCCAGTGCATTGGCGCTGAGACTCTTGTGACTGAGAGCAATCAGCCGGGTGGGTAGAGTTGCGGAAGGCGCGGCGCCTCCGCCGAGGACCGATTCACTGTCGATGATTTCGATGGTCAGATTGTTGGACTTGGCGGCCGATGCTACTTTCTCCGCGCGTTGCGCGATTTCTGCTTTGGTAGCTCTCATCATTTTCAGTGCGGGGATGGAGTCGTGGTCGTGCTTTACGTATGCGAGAAGAATGGCTTCCAGGGCGGCGTAGGTTAATTTGTCGACCCGGAGAGCGCGGAACAAGGAATTCGACCGCATGCGTGCGACCAGGTCGGCGCGGCCGCTAAGCATGCCGGCTTGCGGGCCTCCGAGAAGCTTGTCGCCGCTGTAACTGACGATGTCGACGCCCAGGCGCAGGCTGTCGAGCACACTGGGTTCGCCGCTGATGCCGACCGAGCGCAGATCGAAAAGAGCGCCGCTGCCGAGATCCTCCATGAGAGGGATATTGTGTTGATGGGCCAGGGCCAATAGTTCAGCGAGATCGGGCTGCTCGGTGAATCCCGTGATCTCGAAATTGGAGCGGTGGACGCGGAGGAGAAGTCGTGTCTTGTCCGTGATCGCGTTTTCGTAATCCTGAATGCGGGTGCGGTTGGTGGTGCCGACTTCTTTGAGTATCGCGTGGGACTTGGCCATCACGTCGGGAATGCGAAACGATCCGCCGATTTCGACCAGTTCCCCCCGGGAGACGATGACCTCTCCCCCATCGGCGAAGGTGTTGAGCGCGAGCAGAACGGCGGCGGCGTTATTGTTGACGACGATGGTGGAGATCGAAGCGGACCGCGACTTGGCTGCCGCGTTCTCCTCGTCGAGCAGTTTGCGGAAGAGGCGGTCGACGTGGATGTCGCGCTTGCCGCGCTCTCCGGTATCGAGGTCGAATTCGAGATTGGAATAGGTGCCCGTGACTTCGCGAATGTGATCGAGCGCAGTAGAAGACAAGGGTGCGCGGCCGAGATTGGTGTGGAGAATCACTCCCGTCGCGTTGATGACTGGACGCAGGTGGAAGCGGAGGGATTCGCGAATCTGTCGTTCGATGGCTCCGGGCAGGCCAGCGATGGCGATATCGATGCTCTTGGAATCGAGCGATCCGCTGCTGATTTCTGTACGCAATTTGGCGAGTGTGACGCGAGCCGCTTCGGCTGCCGTGGTGTGGCCGTCGGATGCGATCAGGGCGGCGAGCCCAGGGCTACGCAGAACTTCATCGACGGATGGTAACGCGCGGAAAAGATCGGATTTGGATTGGGTGGTCACTCGAAAATGATTATGCCATTCGTTGAAGACCTAGACCAGCGCGCCTCAATGCTGCGACTCGTCCAGCAATTCCTTCAAATACTGCTGCCATAGCGATGCTACCGTATGGGTGCCGTGGCCGTGGGTTTGGTCGGAGATAGGTAGCAACACGAAGCGGCCTTTCTTCACTCGCTTGATTTCGCGTTCAGCGATGCCAAGTTCGGGAGGATTGATGAAGTCGTCGGCGGAATTGACGAACATCACGGGAACGGTAATCTTCTCCAGCTGCGACGAAGGATCATAGTTGCGCGAGGCGTTCACGGCATAGAGAAAGTCGTTGGCATCGAAGTCTGCGGCGGAGCGCTTCATGTAGTTCGCGTAGGCCGCATCGGCTGCATCCCGGGTAGGATGCTGCTTCTGCATCAGCAAAGGCGCACTGCTCGCGATGTAGAAAACGTCTCCGACGATCTCCGACGCGGCTCGCGGCTGAGTGGTGTAGTCCCCGTTCTTCCACTCCGGGTCGTTACGGATGCCGTCAATGATCATCTTGCGCCAAATACGATTGCGTCCCGCGATCTGCACCGGCTGACAGGCCAGCGGCATCAGCGCATCCATGAAGTCGGGATAAGTTTCGCCCCACACCCAGGAATGCATGCAGCCCATCGAAGTGCCGAGGATCAGGCGCAGATGATTGACGCCCAGCCCTTTTTCGAGCAAGTCATGTTGCGCGGCGACCATGTCGTCGTAGTCGTACTGCGGAAAATGCGCGTGCATGCCATCGCTGGGCTTGCTGGATTTTCCGTGGCCGATGTTGTCGACCATGATGACGTAGTAGCGCGTGATGTCGAGAAGTTGTCCCGGGCCAAAGAGTACGCCCGCGAAGACCGGGTTGAGAAAGTTTCGTCCAGAGCCGGTGGTTCCATGCAAAAGCATGACCGCGTTGGCGACTTTGCCGCTGGCATCGCGCGCGGGAGTTCCGAAGGTGGCGTAGTGCATGCGCAGGTCAGGCAGGGTTTCGCCGGATTTGAAATGGAAGTTGTGGGAGACGTAATCGCCCTCTTTGGGTGCAGGGAGTTGGTATGCCTGCTGGGCGGATGCGATCGCGACGGTAAAGATCAGGATCGCTAGCTGGACGGCTCGAATGCGGTTGCGCATGGCGTACCTCGTTCGGGAGGCAGGGTATCACAAGCGGCCAGATACCCCAGGCCTTATAATTCGTGGGAGTCTCCGGAAATGCTGAGTGAAGCCACATGCGCGGTGCTGAACTCATTAACATATCGCGCTGACGCCAATCGGTGGATTTCATTGCTGCCCTTAGGCGGAATCTTCTGGGAAGACGAATTGCCCAATACCAATCAATTTCTATTACGGATTAGCGATGATCAGCGGCGCGACATTATTCGACTGTTTGGTATCCGGGTGCGCCTGTGGAAGGGCGATGTATTGAGTGATGAGGACCAGCAATTCTGGGATAGGGCGCACGCAGTAGCACCGGGCTGGGCACTCTTCGAGCGCCTTAGTGTTTCCCCCGATGAACTGCGGGAACAGGAAGAGACGGCGAAGCAAGCCGATATAGTGTTTGAAGGCTTGATTGGTGGTGCCGACAAAGTTGAGATTAACGAACAGGATGGCGTTCAGTCGTTTTCTGCGACATTCAATCTGTACAAAAATCACGACGCTGCCCAGAGGAAGAAGTCTCTTTGGCGACGTATGTTTCGCCGCATGTTCTCACGAGGAAGCTAGCCTCATCTGTCTTTTCTTCATCGGATGCAAAAACCAGGGTGTTCGTTCCCAGGTGCGGACTGCTGGTTTGTAAAGTTGTTTGGTGTAACTACAAGAGTTCGTCTTAACCCACTTCTACCAACCCATAGGTTTTCTGCCATCTGGTCCGCATGTAGCGTAGCGCTCGGTCGATCTCTGGCTTGGTGATTTCGCTGTTGGGGCCGGCCAGGACGGACGGCGGCTTCGCGCTTGGCTACTTCCAATAATTGGCGGTCGCGGATGATGTTGGCGACGCGAAAGCTGGGCATGCCGGCTTGGCGGGTGCCAAAAAATTCTCCGGGGCCGCGCAGTTCGAGATCGAGTTCGGCGATCTGGAAGCCGTCGTTGGTCTTGACCATGGCGTCGAGGCGGCGGGCGCCGTCCTCAGAAATTTTCCCTCCGGTCATCAGCACGCAATAGGATTTGGCGGCGCCGCGGCCGATGCGGCCGCGAAGCTGGTGGAGCTGGGCGAGTCCGAAGCGCTCGGCGTGTTCGATGACCATGACCGTGGCGTTGGGAACGTCGACGCCGACTTCGATGACCGTGGTTGAAACCAGAATCTCCACTTTGCCAGCCTGGAAGTCACGCATGACGGATTCTTTTTCGTCGGGACGCATGCGGCCGTGGAGAAGCCCGACGTGGACGTCGGGGAAGAGCGCTCTCCCGAAGTTCGCGGTGCATCTTGATGGCGGCTTTCAACTCGGTTTCTTCGTTTTCTTCGATGACCGGGTAGACGACATAGGCCTGGTGGCCGGCTTTGATTTGTTTGCGGACGAAGTGCCCAGACTTCGGCGGCGCGGTCGTCGGGGACTTGCTTGGTGAGGATGGGCGTGCGGCCGGGCGGAAGTTCGTCGATGACGCTGAGGTCGAGATCTCCGTAAAGGGTTAGCGCGAGAGTTCGGGGGATCGGAGTCGCGGTCATGACTAGGACGTCGGGTTCGGCAGCTTCGCTTCGCTCGGCTGGACGGACAGGGGCATCCGTCCTCGCGCTGGCGTCGTTAGACTTCTTCATCAGTTTGAATCGCTGCAGGACTCCGAAGCGATGTTGCTCGTCGACGATGACCAGGCCCAGATTCGCGAATTCGACTTTCTGCTCGATGAGGGCGTGGGTCCCGATGACCAACTGGGCATTGCCTTGGGCAATGTGGCGGCGGGCTTGACGTTTGCGATCTTCTTCCATCGATCCGGTGAGCAGAACAATGCGATAGCCGGCGTTTTCGAGAATGCGGCGAGCGGAAAAATAATGCTGCTGGGCGAGAATCTCGGTCGGTGCCATCAGCGCGACTTGATAGCCATTTTCGATGGCGATGATGGCGGCTTCGAAGGCGACGATCGTCTTGCCGGATCCGACATCACCCTGCAGCAGGCGTCTCATCGGAGACGGCTTTTCCATGTCTGAAGCGATTTCTTTAAGCGCGCGCTTTTGCGCGGAAGTGGGATGGAAGGGGAGAATTTTCTTGATGGCTTCCCGGGCACGATCGTCGAGGCGAAAGGCAATGCCGGTCTGTGCTTTCTGCTCGCGGCGCTTCAACTCCAATCCCAGCTCGATGAAAAAGAGTTCTTCGAAGATGAGACGGAGATGAGCAGGGGTGCGCGATGGATTGCAGCTGCTCGAAGGCCTCCCCGACATCGGGCCAATGGACTTTTTTTAGCGCCTCGCGCGGAGGAATAAGAGTCAGGCGCTTGCGAACGGCTGCCGGAATCGGCTCGGGGAACTCTGGTGTCAAATCTTCCAGAGCGGCATGAATGATGCGGCGAAACCAGCGCGAGGTGAGCTTGCCTTGGCCAGCGGATTCGTAGATGGGGACGATGCGGCCGATTTCGAGCGAGTCGGCAATCTTCTTTTCTGCGGAGCCGGGGTTGCCGTCGTCGGAAGGGTCGCCGACGATCTCGAACTGAGGCTGCATGAGCTGCAGCTCGCCGTTTCGATCCTCTTCGACCTTGCCGTAGAGAGCGACGACCTGGCCGGGCTGAAAGCGATCGCGCAAGTAAGTGGCGTTGAACCAGATGCACTTCAGCCGGGCGCGGCCCTGCCCGGCAGTCATTTGGAAAATGGGCATGCGGCGGGTTTTGAAAGAGCCCAGAGGTGCGGACCTCAGCGATCACGGTAGCCATCTCTCCCGGCGCGCAGTTCAGCAATGCCTCGGGGGTTCAGGCGGTCTTCGTAGCGAAAAGGCAGATAGTGGAGTAGATCGTCGACGGTGTGGATACCTTTGGCAGCCAGGATCTCGCCCAGACGGGGGCCGATCCCCTTGACGTACTGAACGGAGGTGTCAAGTTCAAGCATCTGAAGGGATGTTAGCAGGAGCGGGGCAGCGGAGGATCACAGGGGAAGTCCCCTCTCGACTCGGCCTAGCATTGGTTTGACTGCGGCGGAATACGGAGAGAAGCGGTGTCGAAAACGGCGGTGAATTTCTTGCAGGCGCTGGTGGCCGTGGTGCTTGGGAATGCAGCTTACTTCCTGATGGTGCGCTATCTTCCGGCGCGCGCTTATCACCACCCTTTTCATATCGATGTGGGGCTGCTGGTCGACCTATGGTTCTGCCTGCTGGCCTTTGGATTAGTCAAAACGATCGCTCGAAAGCGGAAAACGGGCAACCCCGGCCGCTGACCGGCGGCTTCGTGGCTCTGGGTTCGGGTCTTGGAGGTTACTTTAGGAATCTCGGTAACTGGGCCCCGTAACATTAGAATTCTGCTGACACCACGCATGCAGAAAATTGCCATCCTTTATGACGCCAGTCAGGCGGTCCTTTCCACGTTTGAACTGGACGAGGTATTGCAGCAGATCTCGACCATTGCGCGAGACTACTTCCATCTGCAGAATGTGGCGATTCTGCTGCTCGATAAAGATGGGTCGCTATATCCGCGCTGCCAGTTTGGATGGGATCCGGGGAACGATGATATTCGACTGCCAGTGGGGACCGGACTTACGGGAGCGGCAGCCCAAAAGAAGCGCCCGATCTACGCGCCTGATGTAACCAAGGACCCGCGGTACGTGACATCGGCGGCAAGCACGCGTTCCGAACTTGCCGTGCCGCTGATGGTTCGCGACAAAGTTGTAGGCGTGCTGGATTGCCAGAGCGATAAGCTCGATCACTTCGACAGTGAGACTATCGATCTGCTTACGTTGTTCTCTACGCAGGCGTCCATGGCTTTGCAAAACGCCACGCTCTATTCGCTGGAGCGACGGAGAGCATCGCAACTGGAGGCGATTAACGCAATCGCTCAGCAATTGACGGCGGTTCTCGACCTTCCCCAATTGCTGGAACGGGTTTGTTCCCAGGCGAGACAAGCGTTTCAGCTGTCGCACGTTTCCGTCCTGCTGAAAGAGGAAGAGGATCTTGTGCTGCGCGCCAGCGAAGGCAGCCTGGTGGCGGCGGTGCGGGACGAAGATCGATTTCCCGCCGGTGAAGCGGTTTGGGGACGCGCGTTCTGCGAACGAAAAGCGCTAGTCGAAAACGAAATCGATCATACGAAGTCACCGGGGCTGAACACTGGCGCTGGTTCGCGCATGTGCATCCCGCTTATTTCTTTCGGTCAGACTCTGGGAGTACTGGTGCTGGAGAGTTCAGAGAAGATGGCGTTCCAGCCCTATGACATCCAGCCGTTGGAATCGGTGGCCGATATTTGCGCGACGGCGATCCAGAACGCGCACTATGTGGAGCGAGTCAAGCAACTCGCTTACCTGGATGGATTGACCGGGATTTTCAATCGCCGCTACTTCGAGATGCGGATTGAGGAAGAGATGGAGCGGGCGCGCCGATTCGATACGGGCATGGCGGTAATCATGATCGATATCGATCAGTTCAAGCGATTGAATGACGAGTTCGGACATCTGCTTGGGGACGAGGTTCTGCGCCAGGTGTCTTCAATTTTGCACCAGCAGCTGAGAAAGATCGATGTCGTATGCCGGTATGGCGGCGAGGAATTTGCCATACTGCTTTCTCAAACCAATCCACAGCACGCCTTGACGGTGGCGGAGAAGCTACGAAAGACGATCGAAGACTGGCAGTTTCCGGGTGTACCCAGAGCGGTCACGATCAGTGCGGGAACGGCGAACTTTCCTGAACACGGCATTACCCGGGACGAATTGATCCAAGCGGCCGATGCCGGACTCTATGCCGCGAAGCAGGCTGGGCGGAACCGGGTGTGTCCAGTTCCTGATTCCATACTGAAATTGAGCCAGGTTGTCGGCGGCTGATTCGTGTGGTTCGAATCCGGTTAGATCCGGGTGTCGCCTAAGTGCAGCTCTTCTCTGAGCTCGCGTTCGACTTCCCGTTGTCGATCCCGCATCTGGCGTTGCGCGTCTCGCAACTGTCTTTCCAGCGTTACTTTCTGCTTCGCCAGCTGTTTCTTTTGGCGTTCCATCTCAGGCCTGGCCTTTATCATTTCCTGGTTAAACGCTTCCCGCATTTGTGGCCCGAGATCCGCTAGTTCTTGCCCCAGATTGGACAACTCCTCCTGAGTCTCGGCGTTGATCTCGGGAATTTCCAGACTCTCACGATCAAGGTCAGACTGTTTGCGCTCAGGTAAGGTTAGAGTGAGCGTCTGCTCTTTCTTGTCGCGCAGAATACCGACGGTAGCGGTATGTTCATTGCGGGAACGCAGAGCGTGAGTGAAGTCGCCCGTGTCGTGAATGGGCTCGTTATTGATCTTCATGATGACATCACCGGCGCGGAGACCGGCTTTATCCGCAAGGCTGCCTTTTTCTACCGAACGCACCAGAACGCCATTAGCGCCCTTCGTTCCGAAAAACTCGCCCAACTGCGGAGTCATGTTCTCGACCATCAACCCGCTGCGCGCGGAGGAATGCGCCACGACGATCGAGACCGGCACATCAAAATCCGGCATTGGAGGAATCGGAGGAATGGCGGGCATGGTGAAGTGGAATTCTTTTTGATCGGGTCCGAAGGAGTACGCGTAAGCGCGCTTGCGATCGGCCAGTTGAACTTTCACCGTCATCGGCTGACCACTGCGGCTAATACCCAGGCTTACCACGCGGCCCGGAGGAGTTTCGCGGATCATGCGGCGAAGTTGCTCAACGCTCTCGACGTTTTCGCCGTTGAGAGTGAGAATCACGTCCTGCTCTTTCAGTCCCGACTTGCCGGCGGGGGCATCCTGATCGACCATCGTGACTTCGACTCCGCGTTCTTCCTTGAGGTTCAGAGCCGACAAGCGATCGGGAGTGACGTCTCGAGTATCGACACCCAAGTAGGAACTGTCGGCGCCCCAATCTTCGCTGGAGAATCCGAGAAAGACCTGTTTGGATGTCGCCGAAAGACAATCCGTCGCGGAGAAGGCGACTACAAGAACTGCCAGAGCTGTTGAAGTCAGGATTGAATTTCGCATAGTGTCCCCCTTTAGTTGGTAAATTCTCCGAGGGAAATTCCCTCGGGGGCTAAAGCCCGTTATTGACTCCCTCGCGCGGCGAGGCTGGATTCGTGCCCTGTTGCGAATACGAAACGGTTGCCCGTTCTACTGACTCACCCGGCGGAAGCTGATGTCTCCCGTCGTGGTCTGAACTTTGAGCTCCGGACCGCCACCGTTCAAATTACCGTCAGCGCTGATCGTCTTCGGTCCCCAATCGCCGCCCTCGGAGGTAATGCGAATTTCGGGGAAGTCGGTGCGAATGCGGTGACCATTGGCAACCTCAATCGAAGCGCGCACGCTCAGATTGACGTTCGGCAGAAAATAGACGGTGATGTCGCCAGCGGAAGTTTCAAGAACTGAGTTCTGGTGGTCGGCGCCCGCCGGACCAAACTTGGCAGTGATCCCGCCGCCGCCGGTTTCAGCATGGGCCCCGGGGACGGTGCCCAGATCGATCGTTCCTCCACCGGTTTCGGCGCGAACAAATCCTTTGGCCGACGAGAGCCGGATACTGCCGCCACCGGTTTCAATTTCTGCCGGGCCGCCGACGTCTCCCAAATCAATGCTGCCGCCGCCGGTCGAGGCCTTGACCCTGCCATTGCAGCGCTCCACCTGAATGCTGCCACCCCCGGTTTGCAGGTCCGCTCCCTGCATGCCCAAAATCACCGTGACACTGCCACCACCGCTCTCCGCTTCAATCTTGCCCTTCACGGACTTCATCCGGATCGAGCCGCCGCCGGTGTGCAAGCTGACATCGGAAGCCGCGCTGCCAAGGTCAATGCTGCCGCCACCGGTATCGGCACTGATCGTGCCTCCGATGTCATCGAGGCGGATATTGCCTCCGCCGCTCTCAGCGGTGACTCGGCCGGAGACGCCTGCAGTCTCGACATTGCCGCCGTCGGTCTCGACTTTGACTTCTTCCATATCGCGGGGAACCATCACCATGAAATCCCCAGAAAACCGGCGCGTCCGGCCGCCTTCCCAATCTCCGACGATCCAGGCGGTATCTCCACGCACATAAGCGCTGATCTTGTAATTGTCGAATTCCCGGCGCGCCTTCTCTTCTGACGAGGCAGATGAATGGGTGTGAATGGTGTAGCTGATCCCCTGCTGTCCCCCACCGATCACCCGCACTGTGCCCATGTCCACCTTCACTCGGAGCGTCTTCACGCCACCGAGCGAGCCGGTGATTTCCTGGGTCCATGCGCCATTGTCGGAGTAAACGCGTCCTTGTTGCCCCCAGGCGACAGACGTCACCAGTAAAAACAGAGCAACGAATTTGGATATCGTTTTCAACATTTATGTTCCAATCTCATCCTCATATCGGCCGACCCACATCGGCCAGACAGGCCGTAGCCCATCTCCCCTTGACATCAATCGAATTCCGGAAGCTCTGACAACATGTTTTGTGCCTGCGACCGGATGTACTGGTTCTGATCACTGGAAGCCAATTTTTGCAGCACTCCCCGAACGCTGCCATCGGCACGCACTGGCTCGATCAGATGTAAAGCCGTGGTCCGCACTCCTGGATTTGCATCGTTCACCAAGGCCTCCAGGACCGAATTACGCACTTGAGTGTCATCTTTCACGTAAGGACCGAGAGCGTCGAGAGCCTTAAGGCGGACTCCGGGATTGGAGTCATAGCGCAACGAATAAATCAGCGCCTCGCGTACGTGAGTATCGTTCGGCTTTTGAGTGAGCAGATCGACTGAATCCATGCGAACGCCGGAATTGTAATTATTGCGAGCGGCGAAAAGCAGCAACTGCTGGATCTTCTGATCGTTCAGCGATCCCTGCGCCTGCTGGGTAGAAGTTGTGTTGTATTTGATGGTTACTTGATTGGAGCCGGGGTCCTGAGCAATTGAACTGATGCCAGTGATGGAAGATTCAACGGCGGCCTGACCGGAGGTCAGAGATGCGATCGTGCCGCTGCCTGCGCCATTGTCAATAAACTTGTAAGTCACGCCGATTCCACCGGCAAAGCCCACGATGAAGATCGCTGCCGCCAAAGCCGGAGCGAAACGGATCTCGCGTAGCCACGCTGCCGGATCGAAAGTCAGACGTTGCCAGAAGCCGCCCTGCTCGGTCGTTTCGAGCGCCTCTTGCAGCCGCATACGCGACGCCGCAATGAGGTTTGGTGACGGTTCTTCCACTGGCAATTCCGAGACCACGGCGTGAAACTTCCGCGTAGCCTTCAGCTCGGCCGCACAGTCGGCGCAGCGCGCCAAATGCTGTTCCAGTTCAAACCGCGCGTCGTCGGCCAGTTCGCCGTAAACGTGCAGCAGAATATTTTCTTTAACCCATTCGCATTTCATGATTGCACCCCTATCGGGGAAAGTTCTTTCATCTCATATCCGCCAGAGCGCCACGCAGTTTCTGAGTAGCGCGAAATAATGTGTTCTTTGCCGTTTCTTCCGTGGTATTCAGAACTTCGCCCACGGTACGCAGTTTCAATCCGTGATAATGCTTCAGTTCAAAAACCATCCGCTCGCGCGGCGTCAGTTTCTCCAGGGCTCGGGCGATGCGTCCGCCTAGCTCTCGCCGCATCAGATCGCGCTCCGGATTCGCTCCCGCTCGTCCGTCGGCAACCTGCTCGAGAACATCGTACTGCTCACCGGAAGCGTCAGTGGCCACGGGAGCATCTTCTTTGCGAACCGTCTTCTTGCGAAGGTGGTCGAGACAAAGGTTGGTAACGATCCGGTAGATCCAGGTGTAGAAGGAACATTCAAAGCGGAAGTTCCCAATGCTCTTGTAGGCCTTGAGGAAGGCCTCCTGGTAAATATCCTGAGCCTCGGTGTCGGAGCCGGTCAGATGCATCGCCAGCCTGAGCACCGCATTGTCGTAGTGCCGCACAAGCTCCTCGAAGGCAGCGCGGTTGCCACGCTGCGCCTCGCGGACCAGAATCGTGTCATCAATACGGCCTACACTGTGCCCAGCCATGGAGCCTTGTGACTCAATCTCCGGGGTCTCGCCACCGTTCTTGGGGAGCCGTTTAGCTCCTAGGGAACACTCGCCAACTGCCAATGATACTGCCCATGCTTCGGCCGGCATATCGTCAACTCTGTCCTCGACTTGCCCGGGCGCCTTTGCCGTTCTTCCCGGTTGCATAGTGATGGACGGGCGAGAACCTTAACCGTGAGCAGGAATTATAGGAGTTTGGAAGGGTTCGTGCAGAGTGGGAGTGACGAATTGGAAGGAACAGTAGGCATAAACCCTACCGGAAACCGGCATGATCGACAGGCCAGTGAAACTGGGTGCCGAGGCGGGCGCGGACGCCCGCCTCACACGTTGGCTTACTCAGCCGCTTCTTTTTCTACTACAACTTTCAGGTGCGTGGTCACGTCCTTGTGCAGCTTGATAGGAATCGTGAACTCGCCCAGAGTGCGCAGCGCCTCGTGGAGCTGGATCTTGCGGCGATCCAGGTTGAAGCCTTTTTTCTCCAGTGCCTCGGCAATGTCGCTCGAGGTCACGGATCCGAATAGCTGGTCGTGCTCTCCGGAGCGGCGCTTGAAGCTGACCGAGAGCCCGTCGAACTGCTTGGCGAGATCCTCCGCCTGCGTCTTCTCTTTGGCGGAACGGCGCACCGAGGCGGCCTTCATCTGGTCGATGACAGACTTGTTCCCCTTGGTGGCCTCGATGGCGAGCTTGCGCGGCAGCAGGTAATTGCGACCGTATCCTTCAGCGACCTTGACCACATCGCCGCGCGAGCCGAGCTTTACTACATCTTCTTTAAGAATAACTTCCATGAGGTGACTCCCTTTTCTCAATATCAATTCGCCGGGGCTAAAGCCCCCTTACCTTCGGCGACCATGCGACATGGCCGGAACCATGCCCTTTCCAGCAAACTCAGCGAGTTCTTCCGAAGTCGGTGAAGCCATGCCTTACGCAAGACGCGTCCGCGCCATTACCAAACTTAGGAAGCGCGTCCGGCAAATGGCAAGAGAGCGATGTTGCGGGCCTGCTTGATCGCGAGCGACAGCCGTCTTTGATGCGGCGTACAAACGCCGGTCAGACGCCGCGGCACGATCTTGCCGCTCTCTGCCACGAACTGTCCGAGCAGACGAACGTCTTTGTAGTTGATGGATTCAATCTTCTCGACGCAGAACTTGCAGACCTTCTTGCGCCGGAAAAACTTTCGTCCTCCGGGGCCGCCTTCACGTCCACCGGGTCCTCCGGCGGGACGGGGTGGCCTCCGCTCGCGCTCCGGACGCTCTGGTGCTCCGCCTTCTGCGGGTGCTGCTGTTGCTCTCGTTTCGTCAGCCATGATGCTCCTTAAACTTGTTGGTGCTGCGTGTCGTCGTTAATCGTTTGCCGTTCCTGAAATATTGCCGCGTGCTTAGGCCGAGACTGCCGGGGTTTCGCCCGTGGGCTCAGCGCTGGCAGGAGCCGGTGCGGGCGCGGGCGCGGCTGCCTTGCGCTTGGCGTCGCGAATCGCCTTGATCTTGTCCAGACGCTTCTGCTCTTCGTCGATGCGCACGGTCAGGAATTTAATCACCGGTTCAGTCACGCGCAGACGGCGCTCCAGTTCGTGGATCAATCCGCCGCTGCCTTCCACGGTGAGCAGGATGTAAAGGCCATCGTGAAACTTGCGGACCACGTAGGCGAGGCGCCGCTTGCCCATTTTCTCGACGTTCTTCACCAGTCCGCCAGAAGTCGTAACCGCCGTCTCCAGCGTGGAAATCAGTTTGTCCTGGTCCTCTTCCGCCATGTCAGGGCGGACGATGAACATGAGTTCATAAGTACGATTCATTCGTTATCTCCAATTCTCGTCGAACCTAATCTTCTTTGTCGTTCTCTTTTTCGATATCGGGTTTGCGGTTGAAGCGGTTCATCGCCGCCGCCGCACCCTCGGTCAAAATCGTCTTTACCGCTTCAGCGGTGGTGTCGAGCATCTCGTCCACCACCCTCAATTCCGCCTTGCGAAGCGGCGACAGCAAGTAGGCCACGCCGTCGGCGACCTTACGCTCTGGGGCAACACCCATGCGGATCCGCAAAAAATCCTGCGTGCCCAGAGCCCCGACGATCGACTCGATGCCGTTGTGCCCCGCTGAACTTCTCCGCTGATGAATGCGGATCGTACCCAGCGGAAAATCCAACTCATCCTGAATCACGATCAAGTCCGTTTCCGGCTTGATGTCATGATTTGTAACCAGTTCGCGCACCGACAAGCCGCTGAGATTCATGAACGTCTCAGGCTTAGCCAACAACACCGTCTCCGAACCGACCACAGCTCGCGCGGTGAGCGCCCGGCATTGGCGATTCCTGACCTCGACCAGATATTGCTGCGCGAGCCGGTCGACCGCCAGAAACCCCAGGTTGTGCGGCGTGAACTGATATTCGATTCCCGGATTGCCGAGGCCCACGATCAGTTTCACGCCAGCGCAATTTCCTTTGTACTCGCGAAGTCGAGCTTCGCTCGACCGGACAGCCGATGGCGGCTGTCCCTACACAAACCCACGGACGATGGCGTCCGCTATTTTTTCTCTTTCTTCTCGTCCTTCTTCTCGGCGCCAGCCTCTTCGTCGGTCTCCTGTTTGCCCTTCTTGATGACTTCGGGCTCGGCCGGAGTAGCCGCTGCATCGGCCGCAGTAGCGTCCGGAGTGGCGACGACTTCTTCCTTAATCGTGATGACGTGTGCGACCGGCTGATTGGCGTCAGTCATGAACTTCAGCTTGTCGCTGTGCGGCAAATCGGCGACGCGCAGGACAACGCCGAACGTCAGTTCGGAAACGTCCGTCTCAATGGAGGCGGGAATATCGCCGGGTAGGCACTCGATTTCCACCTCGCGCAGCATCTGCTCAAGAACTCCGCCTTCCGCCTTAACGCCGACAGGTTCGCCCTTCAGCACGATGGGGACGCTGACCTGCAGCTTCTTGTCCATGGCGATGCGTTTCAGGTCGATGTGCAGCAGCGAGCCCTTGATTGGCTCGTATTGCCAGTCGACGATCATGGCCTTGGTGCGCTCTCCGCCCTCGAAGGTTAGATCGAAAATAGTGTTGTAGCCGGATTGCGATTGCAAGATCCGAGAGATCTGCCGCGGATCCAGGCTTACTGCCGTGGCTTCCTTGCCGGCTCCGTAAACGATGCCCGGCACTTTGCCGCCCTGGCGCACGCGGCGTGCGGCATTCTTGTTTCCCGCTTCACGCGGCAAAGCTTCCAAAATGTTGTTTTCCGTTGCAGTTGCCATAATTTTTGATTCCTATCTACAAGAACAATTTGCTGACCGAAGTCTCTTCATGGTTGGCCTGGATTGCGCGTCCAATGAGGCCGGCAATCGAGAGCACCTTAATCTTGGGTTCATTCCTGGCGGTCTCAGTTAAAGGAATGGTATTGGTCACCACCACTTGTTTAAGACACGAGGCGGCAATGTTACCGACCGCCGGCCCCGAGAGCACCGGATGCGAAGCACAGGCATAAACTTCTGATGCGCCATTCTGCATCAATGCAGCCGCCGTTTTCACCAGAGTGCCTGCGGTGTCGATCAAATCGTCGATGACCAGACATGTCCGGCCGTGCACATCGCCGATCACGTTCATCACTTCCGCGACGTTCATCTCGACGCGGCGTTTGTCGACGATGGCCAGCGCTGCGTCCATTTTCTTGGCGAAGAAGCGCGCGCGTTCCACGCCGCCTGCGTCCGGCGAAACTACCGTCAGATTTGGCAGGTTCAGCTTCTTGAAATGATCGACCAACACCGGCGATGCAAACAAGTGATCCACCGGAATGTTAAAAAATCCCTGCAACTGCGGCGCGTGCAAATCGACAATCAATGCCCGGTTCACGCCGGCGGTCGTCAGCAGATCCGCGACCAGTTTCGAGGAGATCGGCGCCCGCGGCTTATCCTTGCGATCCTGACGAGCGTAGCCAAAATACGGAATCACCGCGGTAATGCGGCGGGCTGATGCCCGCTTCAACGCGTCGGTCATCATCAGCAGTTCCATCAGGTGCTGGTCGACCGGATTGCAGGTCGGCTGCACGATGAAGGCGTCCGCGCCGCGCACATTTTCCTGGACCTGCACGTAAGCTTCGCCGTCACTAAAGCGCGTGACCAGCGCCTGCCCGCGCGTCATCCCCAGGAATGCGCAGATCTCGTCGGCAAGGGCTACGTTTGCCGTACCACAGAAAATCTTGAACTTTTCGTCAACTCGCGCGCGTTGAGGCTTGCGCTCCGGCTTTTCCTCGGGGCTCATAGGAGGCTTCTTTTCCGTTGCTGTCGCAAGAGTGGCCATAAGTTCTGCTCTTAAGCTCTTAGCTTCAGACCTTCCCGCTCTGGTTTTTCAAGCCAAGAGCCAAGGCGAACAGCTAAGAGCGGTTTTCTGGCTGGGCCGCTAGGATTCGAACCTAGACAAAGTGCTCCAAAGGCACTTGACCTACCATTAGTCGACGGCCCAGTAACACGTTCTGGCTTGAGTACAACGGCTGGAGATTCCAGTTTACTTGAAACTAGAAATTTGAAACCAGAAACTTTCTCCAATACTGCTGCCGCGTCAAGGTGCGCGTTGCCGTCGCCGGTATGCCTGATTTCCGTAACTTTTCGGCGGCTTTCTGTGCCGCTTGCGAAGTCCGCAACAGGCCATACGTGGCCGAACCTGATCCTGAAAGCGACGCATAAAAAGCCCCGGCGCGCTCCAGTAAACGCTTCACCTCGCGTAATTCGGGATACTTAGGAAAGACGACCCGTTCAAAGTCGTTTTCGATCCCGGTACGGACAAGGTCGAGAAGCGGGGTCTCGGCCCGGCCCCTGCCACCTGCAGGGACACCGGAGAACTGCTTGTTTTTGGAACCGCTCAGCCACGCCGAAAGCACGCGACCGAACTCCAACATTCTATCGGACGCAGTGGAAGGCGTCAATTTTGGTGGGTGGGGAAGGCGGCTTGCGCGGGAACGGACGTCTTCATCGGCCAAGTCAGAGTCCAGTTCGGCAGAAGGATGGGAGGCGTCCCAATCAGCAAAGGCCTTGGGTGTCGAGACGCCGATTTCAGGGGTCGCGATAATACACGGAGTCGCAGGCAAATCGGGCAGCGGGTAAACTTCTTCGCCATGGCTTACACCGAGGACCGTTCCCCCGATAACAAATAAGGGCAAGTCCGAGCCTACTTCGGCGGCGATTCGCAGGCGGTCCGCACCAGACAGCCGCTTTTTGAGGAGCACTTCGAGAGCCATCAGAGTTGCAACTGCGTTTCCCGAGGCTCCTCCGAGTCCGCCCTGCACCGGCAACCGTTTTTCGATTTCGATGATGACGCGACCGCGAGCCTTGAGCGCGGCCAGCGTTCGCTCGGCGATTTTGTAGCAGGTATTCGAGTGGTCCGTGGGAACTCGTGGGTCTTTGCAGCGAATTTCGATACCGCTGCCTCGCTTCACCTCAAGGCGCAGGATGTCGTGCAGAGCGATGGTCTGGTAGATGGTGCGCAGCTCGTGAAATCCGTCTGGGCGAAGAGGGCCGATACTCAGGCCCAGATTGATCTTCGCGAAGGATCGGACTGTGAGGGACATGAAGTGATGATTAAATCACAAACCCAGTTTGGCGAAATCTGTGATCTCAAAGATATGGGGGCCGAAAGAATGCGCAGAAGAGTGCCGAAACCCTACGGAAGGTTAATCGACTGATCCGCAAAGCCGTCTACTTTCGCAATTCGATTGAGACCAATCCTCCAGCCTTCGCCGCACCGGCAGTTTCGATGTATTCGACTTTAGCGTGCATCCCTTCGAGGTCCGAACAAGGCTGCAGATCGCCCTTTGGCATGAAGTTCAGCGCAGTGAAAACGAGTTTGTAGTAATTGTGGGTGTATAGGCTGAGCGTCTTGCCGCCTCCATCGACGTCAAGGTCCATGTTGGAAGGCGATGAACAGTGGACATTTTTGATAGTACCGGTGACAAAGCGATGGGGACCCTTGAGCGTTTCCTTGAGAGCTGGCGCCTCAGTGGTCGAATCGCCCATTGTGGTTGTGGAACTCGATGTCGCTTGGGCTGCCATCTCTTCTTTGAATTTCTGATTTTCTTCGGCGATTCTCTCCCTGGAGGACTGCGATTGCTGGGCGATTTCCATTTCGTTTTGAACCGCGCCGACTTCTTCGGGAGTTTTTGCCAGCTTTAGGGCAGCTTGCAGAACGGAGATCGAGTCTTTCTCTCGCCCCTGTACCAGAAGCACATTGGCGGCATTCATTCGGAACTGCAAATTGGTTGGATCGAGTTGAACTGCGTTTGCACTCAACAGGTGCGCCTCGTCCAGGTTTTTGTGACGCATTCCGTAGAACACGGCGAGCTGATCGTAGGAAGGCGCAAACGAAGGATTCAGCTTGATCGCAGTGCGCAAGCTGCTCTCCACCCGTGCGTCACCATCTGTATCGAGTTGACTGTGACGCATGGCGATGACGGCGAAGTAGTAGTGGGCGAGATAGCTTTGCGAATCCAGCTTTACCGCTTGTTCATACCACTTCAGAGCTTCTTCCAAGTGGCCTTGCCGGAACTCGAGGTAACCCATCGTTTCGTGAGCGAGAGTGTTGTTGGGATCGTCATGGAGAACCTCGTCCAGAAGAGCTTTAGAGTCTTTCGATCTATCGTTGTAGGCAAGAAAATCCGCGCGCGTCGCATCGGCCTGCGGCAGCGTCAGCATCTGAGTCTTGAATGCCGCGTCGTCCACTTCCGTCAGAGCGGCCATTTTGAAGGCGTTGAAACTCATCTGATTGACGTATTTTTCCAAAGAGGACTGAAGCTGCTTCAAGTCTCCGAAAGCCCGCGTCGCTGCCGTCGTGCTGTCCATCTGCTGAGTCAAGAAACGCGCGTAATCGCCCAGCGGATCGCGGTTTTCGACGCGGCCCTTGACCATCAGATAATGTGTCAGCGCCCACGATTCCGCGTAAAAGATCGATCCTTTGCTTTCCTCGTGATAATAGGGCGAGGTGTGGTCGATGACGAAAAGGACCGACAGCGGCAGAAGGCGATTTTCGCGCAATAGCAGAATGTTGCCGGCATTTGGCTGGCCTAAAATGACTTCCTTATCTCGGATGTCGGTGTTCTCGTAAAACTCAGCCAATCCCTCATTAAGCCAAAGCGGCAGCCATTCGGCTTTACTGGTAAGCAAGTGCGTGTACTCGTGATAAACGGTCTCGTAGGGATGTTCGCCGCCCGCATCCAGGCGCAGCAAGACGTAGTTCTTGTCTGGAGCCCGTAGGAATAGGCCGGCCAGTTCGAGCGAGCCTTTAGCCAGGTAAGCCTCGGGTTCAAGGAGACGGAAGTCTTTCTCGTTCTTGACCGCGATCACAACGATAGGAGATGCGGGGTCTACTTGCATGTCCGGGAACAGCTTATGAAATACGGCGCGCATGCGCTCGAACTGATCGGCAACGTGCAACGATTGCTTCTCGTTCCCGTTGCTGATCACGCGGAAGTGCGGACTGCTGACCTCGATCCAATTTTCCCCCTTATCGCGGGCGGAACTCATGGCGGCGGACAGCAAGAACAGTAGAAAGAAAATGGTCTTCGACATAGTGGCGAAACATGGATACACCCACTTTCACCGCCAGTCAATGATCTGAAAGAGACATGCGTGTGACTCTAGAACTAGCCAGGGGGCGGGATCGGTTCGGCGTGGGCGAGTCAGTGTCTAGCTTCGGCGCTTGTACAGGACCGCGAACTCGTATCCGGGGTTCGGCGGGAACAGTTCCGCCACCTTCCTCAGTCGTTCGGCCATCTGGGGCGGGGCCAGGAGGGGGTAGTCGCGCTCCCGCAGATCGTAGTAATCGACATCAATAAACAATGACAGCAAGTAGATGGAGATCGCGTCAGAGAACGCGGCCGCGAAATAATCCGTCTTGTGTTTTTCTGTGTCGGCTCCGGGTGCGGTGGCCGCTTTGCGCGACTCCCAGGCGTCGAGCGAAGTCTCGCCCCGGGTATTGCCTTCCACCTGCTTCCAGACCAGGTCGCTGAATTCCTGCGATACACCGATCCGTTCCACGATGGCGTGTCCCACGTTGATGTAGAACTCGAACGCAACGGAAAACTTGTCATCCATCAGGCGGGTGGAAATGAAGACGTATTGCGAGTCACCCAAGTCGAGATTGCGGTGGCAGACCGCGTTGTCGCTCAGTCCGACGTCGTAGCGGTCGGCGATCACGGTCTCATCGCCCTGATTCACGGTCAGTGGCACGAAGTAATAGGCCTTCCGTTGCAGGGCTGCGGCAGCGTGGTCCGGAACGGCGGAGACCATGCGTTCCAGGTCGGACGCGGACACGGTGACTTCGCCACTGATGGCGTAGCAAATTCCGTTGGCAGCTTGTGAGACAGGATTTTGGCGAACCACCTCCGCGGGCGGACGCGTGATGGCCGAAGCAGCTTGAGACATGAACTGTATTCTAGCGCACTGACGGATTCAGAGCGTTGTTTTGCTGCTTAGCAGTCGCGATTCTGCGCCGACTCTCTAAGTCTTCGACGGCGCAGGTTCGATAGGATTCTGCGCTTCGCTCAGAATGACAAAAGCGCAAATTTACCGGAGGCGAGTCTAGCTGTGGACGTGCGGGCTTTGCGCGGGGTTCGCGTGATGTGCCGGCGGTGCCTTTACCACCTTAACCTCAAACTGCACCGGCAGGTTTTTGGGCGGATAGCATTGTGCGTTATCGCAAGCCTGATAGCGCAGCGTTCCCCGGAACTCGTACTTGCCTGGCAGAACACTCGAGAGCGGTCTAACCTGCACCGTCACTGCGAAATCACCGGTATAGACACTGAGTTTTTCATCCGGCGCAAAGGCGAAGCTGCTGATTTCTCCGGGAGGATAGGTGATCTTGCCGACCACCAGATCGGTCGGTGTATCGAGCTTCAGAGAGGTGGGGATCAGGTACTCGGCAGTCGGTTTGTTGGAATTGATATGAAATCCACCACTGACCCGGAACTGCAACTCCACGGAATTGGCTTTTCCACGGGTCACCGAGGCGACAGGCGGGGTCTGCAAAGTCACAGACGGAGCCTTTCGGCCCATGCTTTCCTGGGCAATCGCGGGCCCCGCAACAACCATGAGCAGCATTGCTGCCTGTGCCAGACGAGATATCATTTGGAATCTCCGCCGACTATTTTTTTGCGACTCCGGGCTGGCCCAGAATCTTCTTGATGTTGTCTTCGATCTCTCCACGGCCTTTGAGGCCGAAGGCTTTGTCGACCATCTTGCCGTCGCGTCCGATGTAGAAAGTTTCTGGCAGGAATTGCACTCCGCCGTAGGCGTCGCCGACCGACTCTTTCCCGATCAGGACGGGATAGTTGACTCCCATATCCTTGGCGAATTGAGCAATGTCACTGGTACTGGCATCGTCCATGGCCACGCCCACAAACTGCAGGCCGTCGGCGCCATACTGTTTTTGCAGTTCGACGAACCACGGCATTTCGATCTTGCAAGGAGCGCACCAGGTCGCCCAGAAATTGAGAACAACCGCCTTGCCCCGATAATCGGACAGGTGCACAGGCTTGCCGTCCGTCGATTGCAAGGTAAAATCCGGCGCTTGGCCGTTCTTGAGCTGGACGTCAGTTGTAGTTCTGGGAGCGCGCCGTGCCAGGTTATAGCCGAATACCAGCATCAGCGAGACCACCATGGCCACAACAATGATTACGACTGGATCACGTTTCACGCGAAACTCCGTTTACAAGGAAAATCGGCTTAGGAACGACAGGTAGTTCGACAGAATTGTAAACCGCCCGAACACCAGAAGAATTCCCAGCACGATCAATAGCGCCCCGCTGGCTACCTCGATGGTGTGCATGAACGCGCGGAAGTGGCTATAAAATTTGAGGAATCGTTCAAGCAGGAATGCGGTCAACAAAAACGGAACTGCTAATCCCAACGAATAAACTGCAAGCAGGGCGATGCCCTTATAGACGGAGTCCTGCTCGGCAGCAAAACCCAGAATGACCGCCAGAATCGGCCCGACGCAGGGAGTCCATCCGAAAGCGAAGGCGAATCCGATGAGAAATGCGCCTCCCATCGTGCTGCCGCCTTTCACGCCGTGCAATCGTTTGTCGGCGTAAAGCGCGTTGATACGAAAGATCCCGGTGAGATGCAGCCCGAACAAAATGATGACGACGCCCGCGATCTCCGCAAGAGTTGATTTATAGCGCGCCAGAAGCTGCCCTACCTCGGTCGAGATTGCGCCCAGCGTGATGAACACAACGCTGAAACCTAGAATGAAACTGACCGAGTTCAACATCATCTTGCGCAGCAGACGCGTTTCCTGAGACTTGATCTCTTCGACACCTGCGCCCGAAATCAGCGAGACATATCCGGGCACAAGCGGCAGAACGCACGGGGACAGGAAAGAAACCAGTCCGGCGGTGAAGGACAAAATTGGCAGTGGGAGATTCGTCATCTTGGAATATTCTACCTGCTCAGCGCTTGAATAAGGATATTCAGCCGAAGACCCGCCGAATCCGGAACACGCAACAATTCGACTCCATAGAACGCAAAAAGTTACGTTCCTCGTGATTACTTTCGACCGGCCGCCAGTTAAGGGCGTTTCCGTCCCTTCGTCGCGGGCTTTACCGGCGGCGCTGGAGTGGCTGGCGGAGCCTGTTCCGGTGTTGCGGTAGGAGCTTCGGAAAAGACCTTGCGAAAGAATCCGATGGGTGCAACCGCTGTAAGCTCGGCGCGACTGTTGTGTTGTTCGATTTTGAGACTGTCGAACAGTGCTTTCACATCCGGATCGGTTCCAGAAGAACCAACCGTATCCTGAGCCGTGCGGAACACATTGAGGAAGGTGCCTACCTTTTGCGTGACTTGAGCAGCATCATCTTCACTCAGGGTGAACGACTCAGCTTTCAGGTGAACGGATCCAAGATAACGCACCGAACCCACCACCACGGCTGGTCGAGAGAACAGGAAAGACCATTGAAATGGCTGCGCCGCCGCACTTTCGGTGGGATCTGCCCTCACGATCGCCCAGGCCAGGCTGGCGAGAGGCACCTCCTTATAGTATTGCCGCAGCAATGCGGGCCCGCCGAACGGCGAAGCCATTTTCCGGGAACGATCGATCATCCCGCGAATTACCAGCGGGTCCGCCAGATTAGAAGCAGCCACGGTATCTACCGATAAAATCGCCACCCGCAGGGTCCGATTCTGGAGCGGGACGCTATAGATTTCGTCAGAACGGTAATTCTCAACGGAGCCGCCGATCTTCTTTAGATACGCAGTCAGGTGTTCATTCTGGAAATGGCCAATTAAGACCTCAGAAAATCGCAACTCTTGGCCGGCCTTATCGGAGCCTGTGGGGTAGTGAATCGCGATGGCGGCTTCTTCCAAGTCGCGTTCGGCGTCGATGCCGGTCGCCTCCACGAACTGCTGGTACTCGGGATCGTGAGGCACGGCGGGAAGCTGTCCTAAAAGGTTAGCGCGACGCATCCACTTGAGATCGATATAAACAAATCCGTCGGCGCCAGGCAGGAGGCGGGCCGGTTCAGGAGGAGCGTGCTTGCGCAACACCACGACTAAGGCCACGGCACCTACTACGAGCAGGACGCCGAACAGAATGGGGAGGCTTCGTCGAATGCGCATCGCGTCGTAGCCTTCTCGCGTCGACCGCGGACGCCAGATGGGCTTTGGAGACCGCAATCATAGCATCCGCCGCACCCCAAGTCGTCAACACCACCTCGCGCGGCGTCTCGAGACCGAGGTAAAATTAAGCAGTCCCACTGTTTTGAGTAGTCTGACGGTTGCACCCGGATTACCGTTATGGTACCTTTTTAAATTGTCCCGGACATACGGAAGGGATCTGAGGGAGACATGCGCCCGTTAGGGTGCTTTTGTCCCGTTCTGCTGGCGTAGCTCAGTTGGTAGAGCATCTGATTTGTAATCAGAGGGTCGGGGGTTCAAATCCCTTCGCCAGCTCCAGCATTGAAGAAGGATCGGTTCCGGATCGCAGGGCTTGCGCGGCGCGGCGGCTTAATAGGTTTCCAACAGCACTCCATTTAAGGATTGTTTCAAATGTGGTGTTAGCGTGCGAAGGTAGTTTTGTGCGCGCCTTGTTTTTCTGTCAGCAATTTCTGTCCGCCCTCGAAGTGTTTCGCCTGCGCAACCCGGTACGTCGCCGGATCTTTGTTAAGTGGTAGTAGTTTGCACAGGTGGGTGAGTGGTTAAAGCCGACAGACTGTAAATCTGTTCCTCCTAGCGAGGTACGGAGGTTCGAATCCTCCCCTGTGCACCAGTATTCAGAGTGATGATGTGACCCGGTTGTTATTCGCCTTCGCTGCGTACGTCGCCTTGGGAGTTCTTTCCTGGACGACCATCAGTGACCAGCGGGTTCGCTGGATGACCTTGGCGGTTTTGGCGATGTTCGCCATTAAGACTTGGATACGGCGTCACGACACCATTCGCACGGGCGAATCGCATGGCGACCCGGAGTAAGTGTCGGGAGTTGGAAGCTAAGAGCTGATAGCCAACAGTGGTTTTTTCGGCCGATGTAGCTCAGTTGGTAGAGCACTCCCTTGGTAAGGGAGAGGTCACCAGTTCAATCCTGGTCATCGGCTCCAGAACTTTCGGCAACAAGAAGTTTTACTGCGACGTAGCTTGCTGCGTCCCTACAGAGGTTTGGAGCTGAGCGGGAGTAACTCAGTGGTAGAGTCACAGCCTTCCAAGCTGTTGGTCGCGGGTTCGATTCCCGTCTCCCGCTCCATGAAATTAGGTTTATGACCGGTTTTGAGCAAGCGACGATCAAGATTGAGAAGGAACAGGAATATCAAGAACTGAAAGGCGCGATCGTTCGCGTACTCAGTCCAGAAAAAGTTGAGAAGTTCTTGAAGCGTCTGGCTAGTCGCGGTATTCGTATCCGGGATTTTGATTCGGTGCTGACGCAGAGCGTTCTCGATCAGGTCGATGAGACGGTGGCCAAGGAAAAGGCGAGCAACTTATATCGAGCACTCAGCCTTTCGGACCAGGCTCAGATCAGGGAATTTTATCTGTCGCTCATCGAAGAAGTCGACGCGAAGACGCGGACGAAGTTTCACAAGCTTTATCAGTATTACTGAGCTGTAGCGCCGGCGTCTCGCCGGCTCTGCGGAGATGATTCAGAAACAGCCGGCTGAGGGTCGGCGTTATAGAGGACATAAATGGCGAAGGAAAAATTTGAGCGTAATAAGCCGCACTGCAACGTAGGGACGATTGGTCACATTGATCATGGCAAGACGACGTTGACGGCGGCGATCACCAAGGTGTTGTCGAAGCACAATCCGAAGATCACGTTCCGGTCGTTTGATTCGATCGATAACGCCCCGGAAGAAAAGGCGCGCGGAATCACGATTGCTACGGCACACGTGGAGTACGAGACGGCGAACCGGCATTATGCGCACGTCGATTGCCCGGGCCACGCCGACTACATCAAGAACATGATCACGGGCGCGGCGCAGATGGATGGCGCGATTCTGGTGGTGGCAGCGACCGACGGTCCGATGCCGCAGACGCGCGAACACGTGCTCCTGGCTCGCCAGGTGGGCGTGCCGTACATCGTGGTGGCTTTGAACAAGTGCGATGCGGTCGATGATCCGGAGTTGCTGGATCTGGTTGAACTGGAAGTGCGCGAGCTGTTGAAGACCTACCAGTTCCCGGGCGACGATGTGCCGGTGGTGCGTTTGTCGGCGCTGGGCGCGTTGAACGGGGAAGAGAAGTGGGAAAAGCAGATTGATGCGTTGATGGATGCGGTGGATAAGAGTGTTCCGCAGCCGGCGCGCGATCTGGATAAGCCGTTCCTGATGCCGATCGAAGATATTTTCTCGATCTCGGGCCGCGGCACGGTGGTGACGGGCCGAATTGAGCGTGGCAAGGTGAAGGTGGGCGAGGAAGTGGAGATCGTCGGCTTCCGCGACACCCGCAAGACGGTTGTGACGGGCGTCGAAATGTTCAAGAAGCAGTTGGACGAAGGCATGGCGGGCGACAACGCTGGTCTGTTGCTGCGCGGCATTGCGAAAGAAGATGTGGAGCGCGGCATGGTGCTGGCGAAGACGGGATCGATTACGCCGCACACCAAGTTCAAGGCTGAGGTCTACATCCTGACGAAGGAGGAAGGCGGACGACACACGCCATTCTTCAAGGGATACCGTCCGCAGTTTTACTTGCGCACCACGGACGTGACGGGAGTGGCGGAGTTGCCGGCGGGCACGGAGATGGTGATGCCGGGAGACAACGTCAGCCTGGTGATTGAGCTGATCACGCCGGTGGCGATGGAGAAGGGCTTGCGCTTCGCGATTCGCGAAGGCGGGCACACCGTCGGCGCAGGCACGATCGCGGAAATTGTTCAGTAGTTTGGCTTTTTGGCCATTGGTCTTGGCCAAAACACATGCCGGACAGAGATTGAGCTAAAGGCTTAGAGTTAGGAGCGGTTTTAAAATGCCCCGAGAGATTATTACGTTGCAGTGCGGTGATTGCAAAGAGCGGAACTATTCGAAGACCAAGAACCGTAAGACGACGCCGGATCGTATTGAACTGAAGAAGTTCTGCGGTCGGTGCCGGAAGCATACGCCGCATAAAGAAGTGAAATAAAGTTTCAGGTTTCAAGTTTCGGATTTCGAGTGGCGAGAATCGCTTGAAATCTGAAACGCGAAGCTCGAAACGGAATTTACAGGGGCGTAAGCTCAACGGTTAAACTGTCGGTCTCCAAAACCGAACTTGGGGGTTCGAATCCCTCCGCCCCTGCCAGAGTTTGAGGCCGAGAGACCGAAGGAAGACTGGGTGTGGTGATGGGAGTCGAGACAAAGAAGATGTCGAATTCATTAGCAGCGGCCGGCGATTTCGGAGAACGGCTGAAGTCATGGCCGGAGCGGATCAAGACTTTCTACAATGACGTGCGCACCGAAATGCGCAAGGTCACGGCGCCGTCGTTCAAGGAAGTTCAGGCGACAACGACCGTAGTCATTATCACGGTCTTCCTGTTCGGGGTTTATTTCTGGGCCGTCGACAACACCATCGGCACCGGGATTAACTACCTGTTCAAGTACCTGACGCACCGCTAGGCTTTGGAAGGAATAGCAACTTGAAGGCTATGCAGGAAGAAGAAAAAAACGGGACCGTGACAGCGGGGGCGGAAACGCCGTCCGCTGAGGGCACTACTCCGGCCGAAGCTCCCCGCAATCCGAATATGAAGTGGTACATCATCCACTCCTATTCCGGATTTGAGCGCAAAGTGAAAGAGTCGCTGGAGTCGCGGGTGCAGGCCTTCGGCCTCCAGGACAAGATCGGTAAAGTGCTGATCCCGACCGAGTCGGTCACCGAAGTCCGCGGCGGCAAGAAGTACACCAGCGAGCGCATGTTCTATCCCGGCTATGTCTTGGTTGAGATGGACATGAACGATCACGTGTGGCACGTGGTGAAATCCACGCCGCGGGTTACGGGATTCGTTGGCACGGGCCAACAGCCGACGCCGCTCTCCGAAGAGGAAGTGCAGCACATCGTGTATCGCGTAGGCGAGTCGAAAGACAAGCCCAAGCTCAAGGTCAAGTTCGAGAAGAATGAAACCGTCCGCATCACCGAAGGGCCGTTCGCAACCTTCCAGGGAATTGTGGACGAAGTCAACGAAGATCGGGAGACTTTGAAGGTAATGGTCACGATCTTCGGCCGTTCGACCCCGGTTGAACTTGAGTTCAATCAGGTGGAAAAAGTGGCGTAAGGGCACTTCAAGTTTCAGATTTTGAGTTTTAAAGACAGTCTCAAAGTTGCTGGGCCGAAAATCCTAGACCCTCGATTGAGACGGAAGAGTGAAGAGAAATCATGGCAAAAAAGGTTACAGGTTCAGTCAAACTTCAGATCGCGGCAGGCAAGGCGACTCCGGCGCCTCCGGTTGGTCCGGCGCTTGGTCAGGCCCAGATCAACATCATGGAGTTCTGCAAACAGTTCAACGCGCGCACCAGCGCCAAGGAACTGGAAGGGCTCATCATTCCGGTAGTGATCACGGTCTATAACGACCGTTCATTCACGTTCATCACGAAGACACCTCCGGCAGCGATTCTTCTGAAGCGCGCTGCGGGCATTGCCAAGGGTGCGGGCGCTCCTAACAAGGACAAGGTTGGCAAGGTTACGCTGAAACAGGTCGAAGACATCGCGAAGCAGAAGATGCCGGACTTGAATGCCGCGTCAGTAGAGAGCGCGATCCGCAGCATTCGCGGGACTGCCCGTTCCATGGGTATTGAAGTCGTTGGATAAATTATCTGCAGAGACGTAGTTCTGCTACGTCTCAGTCACAAATACTACGGCCCTGCAGAACAAAGCCGGGCGGTGGGAGACGAGGAGTCAATGAAGAAGTCAGGAAAGAACATCACCAAGGCGCGGCAGGCAATCGAGCCGCGGTCTTATGCTTTGCAGGATGCGGTAACCCTCCTGCAAAAAGTTAAGTTTGCCAAGTTCGACGAAACCGTCGAAATCACCATGCGTCTCGGAGTCGATCCCAAGCACGCCGATCAAATGGTTCGCGGCACAGTGGTTCTGCCGCATGGCCTCGGCAAGTCCAAGAAGGTCCTGGTCATCGCGAGCGGCGAGAAGATCCGCGAAGCGGAAGCTGCCGGCGCCGATTTCGTAGGCGGCGAAGAAATGGTCGAGAAGATTAATAAAGAGAACTGGACCGATTTCGACGCGCTGATCGCTACGCCCGACGTCATGAAGTCGGTGGGCCGTCTGGGAAAAGTGCTGGGTCCGAAAGGCCTGATGCCTAATCCGAAGACCGGCACCGTGACTTTTGATGTCGCCAAGGCTGTGCAGGAAGTGAAGGCCGGCAAAGTGGAATTCCGCACCGATAAGACTGCGCTGGTTCACGTCCCCGTGGGCAAGATTTCGTTCACCCCCGACAAGTTGGTGGACAACGCCCAGATGCTGATTTCGAGCGTGATCAAAGCGAAGCCGTCCGTGGCCAAAGGCAAATACATCAAGGGCTGCTATCTCAGTTCGACGATGGGCCCTGGAATTTCGATCGATACGTCTGCGGTTGAAGCTGCGGCCAAGGCATAAGGTTTATGTGGCGCGGACATTCCTGTCCGCGCTGCGCGTGCAAGAATGCACGCGCCACACCAAGAGAAGGGGATTGAGATCATGGCAGTCACCAGAGCAAAGAAAACCGAACAGGTCGAGAAGCTGAGCCACGACCTCAAGAATGTTTCCAGTCTGATTGTCACGACGTACAACAAGCTGACCGTGGCGCAGGACTATGAACTGCGCAAGACGGTGCGGTCTTCCGGCGCGAAGTACATGGTGGTGAAGAACACCCTCGCCGAGCGCGCCGCAAAAGGCACCAAAGTAGAGTCGGCGTTGAAGGACCTGGCTGGCGTGACTTCGATTGCGTATACCGAAGGCGACCCTGTCGCCTTGGCCAAGGCGCTCTCCAAGTATGCCAAGGACAATCCGGAGTTCACCTTCAAGTCGGGAGTGGTGGAAGGCCGCGTGGTCTCGATCAACGAGATCCAGGCACTGGCCACCATGCCTTCGAAGGAAGAGCTCTACTCCAAGCTGCTGTTCCTGATCAGCGCGCCGGCACAACGCCTGGTGACGGTCATGAATGCGGTTGGAAAAGACCTGGCGGTTGTGATCAATCAGGGCGTCGAGAAGCAGAAGTTTGCGAACGACGCGCCCGCAGGGGTTTAAGGCATCGGGTCATTGGGTAACTTTGCAATTTTGTAATTGGGAAGCGTTCTTCAATTACACAATTACCTGATTTCTCAATTACACAGGTTTCGGGACGGCAAGCCGTCCGAAAAGGATTTGGTTGTCAGCAGTCAAGGGTTGCGCGGTTGCCGTCTGCGGCGTGTCTGGCGCGGTGGATGGAAGACCTGGTCGCACTGGAAACTTTGGCGGCGGATAGCGAAATCAGCAAATTCATAACTCGAATCGGAGATACGGACATGGCGGATTTACAGCAGTTGGAAGATCAAATCGTAGGGCTGTCGTTGCTTGATGCGGCGCAGCTGGTGAAGCGGCTGGAAGAGAAGCTTGGCGTCTCGGCGGCGGCAGCGGCTCCTGTGATGATGGCGGGCGGCGGCGGTGCGGCAGCGGCGGCTCCGGCCGAAGAGAAGACCGAATTCACCGTGGTCCTCAAGGACGTGGGCGCCAATAAGATCAATGTAATCAAGGCGGTCCGCGAAGTCACCAGCCTCGGCTTGAAAGAAGCCAAGGACTTGGTCGATGGCGCTCCCAAGAGCATTAAAGAGGGCGTCTCCAAGGACGAAGCCGAGACCATCAGGAAGAAGTTCACCGAAGCTGGCGCGACCGTCGAAGTTAAGTAGCGATACCGGCGGGCATGAGCTCGCCGACGCTGTCCCAGGTAGGCTTTGCGGAATCTCGAGATTCTGGGGATCCGGCAAAGCTATCGGATGGCCGACGTCGCTAACTGGACGGTAGCATTGGATTTATCTGGTGAAGCTTTTGGGGCGGTGTTATCATCTAACTAATAACGCCGCTTCTTACTTCATACAGGTGACCTCAACCACCCACTGATTGAACCAGGGAAGCGGAGTGTGGTTGTGGACACGGGTTGGCAGACTGTTCCGCGGGCAGGGCGGAACGGGAACAGGCCTTAAACTACTGGCGCGGAAACGACAAATTTTAATAGAGGCTAAGTGCCGCAATTGGCGCCTACGGGGAGTCACGTCCCTGCAGGCGCGTACGTGTCTGCTGGGTATTAATACGATTTAGTGCCGCGGCGCGGCCCGACGCGCGCCTATCTTTCCGCGGTTTCACGCAGCTCATGGCTGCGAATGAAGATTGGGAGTATCTGAATGTCTAAAAGAAACCTATTCCGCAAACGCTTTGATTTTTCCAAGATTCCAGCAACGATCCAGATCCCGAATCTGATCGAAGTGCAGAAGCGTTCTTACGATCGCTTCCTGCAGATGGATCGTTTGCCCAGCGAGCGCGATGACGGCGGGTTGCAGGCGGTTTTTCAGTCTGTATTTCCGATCAGCGATTTCCGCAACGTCTCGCAGCTTGAGTTCGTCGACTACGCAATCGGAAACTGGGAGTGCAAGTGCGGCCACTTGAAAGGCCTGCACCACCTCCGGACCACTTGTAAAAATTGCGGGTCGACGGTCATCACCGATCCTTTCCACCCCGGCGAAGTGCTTTGCCAGAAGTGCGGCACGTACAACGCGAATACGCCTGATTTCTGCAACAAGTGCGGCGACCCGGTTGGACTGCAACTGAAGTACGACGTGGCCGAGTGCGAAGAGCGCGGTATGACGTATTCCGCTCCGCTCAAGGTCACGATGCGCCTGACCATTTTCGACAAGGACGCGGAGACCGGTAACCGTTCCATTCGCGACATTAAGGAACAGGAAGTCTTCTTCGGCGATGTGCCGCTGATGACTGACAACGGTACTTTCATCATTAACGGTACCGAACGCGTGATCGTCAGCCAGTTGCATCGTTCGCCGGGCGTGTTCTTCGAGACCGCGAACAACCGTACCTATTTCCTCGGCAAGATCATTCCTTACCGCGGATCGTGGGTCGAGTTTGAATACGATCAGAAAAACGTCCTCTATGTCCGTATCGACCGCAAGCGCAAGTTCCTGGGCACGATTTTCCTGCGCGCCCTGGGCCTGCGTTCCGGCGAAGACATTCTGCGCACCTTCTACACCGTGGATCGCCTGGCGGTCCGCGACAAGAAGCTTTACTGGACGATCGATCCGAGTACCGAGAAGCACACCAACCTGCTTGGCATGAAGCTGGCACACAGCATCAAGAACAAGTCAGGCGACGAAGTGGCGCATTCCGGCCGCAAGATCAACGCCGCAGTCATGAAAGAAATTCAGAAGGCGAAGATCAGCGAGATCGAAGTCGACATCTCTGACCTCGAAGGCGCATGGGTAGCGGCCGATGTGGTGGACACCACCACCGGCGAAGTCCTGCTCGAAGCGAACTCCGAGCTGACTGCCGACAAGCTGTCGAAGATTCTCGACTCGGCTGTGGTGGAACTCAACCTGTTCTTCCCCGAGCGCGACGACGTAGGCACGGTGATCAGCGCAACCCTGAAGCGTGATTCGGTGAAGACGCCACAGGAAGCTCTGATCGAAATTTACCGCAAGCTGCGTCCGGGCGATCCACCGACGCTCGATACGGCGACTGCACTGTTCCACGGCATGTTCTTCGATCCGCGCAAGTATGACTTTTCTCGCGTGGGCCGCCTGAAGTTCAACATCAAGCTATTCGAAAAGGCAGACGCGACAAGTCTGGACAATCGCACGCTCGAGCCGGATGACTTCTACGGCACGATCCGGTACCTGCTGAAGCTGCGCAAGAACATCGGCGTGGTGGATGACATCGATCACCTTGGAAACCGCCGCGTACGAGCGGTCGGCGAGTTGCTCGAGAACCAGTTCCGTATCGGCTTGGTCCGTATGGAACGCGCCATCAAGGAAAAGATGAGCGTGTACCAGGAAATGTCGACGGCAATGCCGCACGATTTGGTCAACGCCAAACCGGTGATGGCTGCGATCCGCGAGTTTTTCGGATCGTCGCAGCTGTCGCAGTTCATGGATCAGACCAACCCGCTGTCGGAAATTACCCACAAGCGCCGCCTGTCGGCCCTTGGGCCGGGTGGTTTGTCGCGTGAACGCGCCGGATTCGAAGTCCGCGACGTTCACCCGACGCACTACGGACGTATCTGCCCGATTGAAACACCTGAAGGTCCGAACATCGGCCTGATCTCGTCGTTGAGTTGCTATGCGCGCATTAACGATTACGGCTTCATCGAATCGCCTTACCGCCGCGTCAGGGGCGGACGGGTCATCGATTACGTCAGCATCGTCAACGCCGGAGATACCGACTTCAAGGTCGGCGATCACGTCGAAAAGAGCGAGATCGAGAAGATCAACGCCGAACTGAAAGAGCGCCGCAAGAAGCCGGCAGATGTCGAGCCGTTCTCCTTCTACTTGTCTGCATGGGAAGAAGATCGTCACGTCATCGCGCAGGCCAACGTGGAACTCGACGAGAAGGGCCGCATACAGGGAGACCTGGTGAATGCCCGCAAGGCGGGCAACTTCGTTCTCGTCAGCCAGGAAGAAGTCGATTACATCGACGTCAGTCCCAAGCAGCTGGTTTCGGTTGCGGCATCGTTGGTTCCGTTCCTGGAGCACGACGACGCGAACCGCGCCCTGATGGGAGCCAACATGCAACGCCAGTCGGTGCCTCTGCTTCGCGCGGAAGCCCCGATCGTCGGAACCGGCATGGAAGGCGTCACGGCACGCGATTCCGGCGCAGTGATTCTGGCCAAGCGTAACGGCATCATCGACTCGGTTGATTCGGAACGCATTATCGTTCGCGTGGAAGGCGAGCATCATCCGATGCAGCTCTCCCGCGAGGTGGGCAGCGACATTTACCAGCTCACCAAGTTCAAGCGCTCCAACCAGAACACCTGCATCAACCAGAAGCCGGTGGTCGAGAAGGGGCAGCGCGTGGTGAAGGGACAGGTCATTGCTGACGGTCCTTGCACCGATAAGGGCGAGTTGGCTTTAGGGCGTAATGTGCTGGTGGCCTTCATGCCGTGGCGCGGTTACAACTTCGAGGACGCGATTCTGGTCTCCGAAAAGCTGGTGAAAGAGGACTACTACACCTCGGTTCACATTGAGGAGTTCGAACTCGAATCGCGTGACACGAAACTCGGTCCGGAAGAAGTCACTCGCGACATTCCAAATGTCAGCGAGACGATGCTTCGCAATCTGGATGAGGCTGGTGTCATTCGTATCGGCGCCACCATCAAGCAGGGCGACATTCTGGTGGGCAAGGTTACGCCGAAAGGTGAAACCCAGCTCACGCCGGAAGAGAAGTTGCTGCGCGCCATCTTCGGTGAAAAGGCCGGAGACGTCCGCGACGCTTCACTCTACTGTCCCCCGGGCATTGAGGGTGTGATTGTCGATGTGAAGATCTTCTCGCGCAAGGGTCAGGAAAAAGACGAGCGCGCGAAGTCGATCGAAGGTGCGCAGATCGGCAAACTCGAGAAGAACCTTTCGGACGAAATCCGAATTCTGACCGACGAACGCCTGAAGCGCTTGGAGAACATCCTGGGCGGCAAGCTAGTGCAGGCCGACTTGCACGACGAACGCACCAACAAGCGTTTGATCACCAAGGACGCTGTTCTCGATCGTGACACCATTGAGCGCATCTCGACCAGGAACTTGAAGCGTATCAAGTACGCCGACAAGGATCCGCGAGTGAACGAGCAGATCGACGAGATCGAAGAAATGACATCTCGCCAGATCGACGTTCTCAAGAAGATCGTCAACGAACGAAAAGATAAGTTAACCAAGGGCGACGAGTTGCCGCCGGGCGTGATCAAGCTGGTCAAGGTCTACATCGCCATGAAGCGCAAGCTGAGTGTCGGTGACAAGATGGCCGGACGTCACGGGAACAAGGGCGTCATCGCCCGCATCCTGCCTGACGAGGACATGCCTTACCTCGCAGACGGTACGCCGGTGGAAATCGTGCTGAACCCGTTGGGCGTTCCTTCCCGTATGAACGTGGGACAGATTCTCGAAACCCACCTGGGATGGGCCGGTCACAAACTGGGCGAGAAAATCACCCAGATGCTGGCCGAGAACACGCGTGAGGACGCGATTCGTCGCGAACTCAAGGTGCTGTTCAAGGGCACGACTCTGGAAGAGACCATCACCGAAATGAGTGATGACGAGTTGATGGCGATAGCGCCGACCTTGGGAGGCGGAGTTTTCACCGGCTCTCCAGTGTTCGACGGCTCCCGCGAGTACGAGATCAAAGCTTTGCTGAAGACCGCCGGTTTACCGGAGTCTGGCAAGACTTATCTCTTCGACGGCATGACTGGCGACAAGTTCGAACAGCCGGTCACGGTCGGTTACATCTACATGTTGAAGCTGTCGCACTTGGTGGACGACAAGATTCACGCTCGCTCCATCGGTCCGTACTCGCTGATCACTCAGCAGCCGCTGGGTGGCAAGGCGCAGTTCGGAGGCCAGCGTTTCGGAGAAATGGAAGTCTGGGCTCTGGAAGCTTACGGCGCAGCCTTCATTTTGCAGGAGTTGCTGACGGCGAAGTCCGACGACGTCTACGGCCGTACCAAGATTTACGAGGCCATCGTTAAGGGTGAAGCCGCCATGGAGCCGGGCGTTCCCGAATCATTCAACGTGCTGATTCGCGAATTGCAGTCGCTCTGCCTGGATGTGGAATTGATCAAGGCCGGAGAGAAGAAGCCGGTTGCAGCCGCAGCAGATTAAGAACTCTGTCGTCCGTCCTCGGTCGTTGGTCGTTCGCGACCAGGACGGACGAATGGAATTTGCAGTTTTTCTTGGGATAACCGGACCTCAGTTGAGCTTCTCAAGGCTGGGGCCCATGGATTGCGGTGGTCGACCGATGGCCGACGACCAAAGACGCATTGAGAGCCGCCCGCGGCAGCGAACTGCCGTAAGAAGTGGAGGAACATGTTCCGTTCGAGCCCATTTGACCTGGCAAACCCGATCGCCGATTTCGATGCCATTCGCATCAGCTTAGCCTCCCCGGAGAAAATCCGGAGCTGGTCGCACGGCGAAGTCACGAAACCAGAGACCATTAACTACCGCACCTTCAAGCCAGAGCGCGACGGCCTTTTCTGCGCGCGCATCTTCGGCCCCGTGACGGATTGGGAATGTCTCTGCGGCAAATACAAGCGCATGAAGCACCGTGGCGTCATCTGTGACAAATGCGGTGTGGAAGTGACGCTTTCCAAAGTTCGCCGCGAGCGTCTCGGCCACATCGAGCTGGCGTCGCCCTGTTCGCATGTGTGGTTCTTCAAAGGACTGCCAAGCCGCATCGGCCACCTGCTCGACATCTCGCTGCGTGACCTCGAGTCCGTGCTGTACTTCGAGGCTTACGTGGTGGTCGAGCCCGGTGACGCGCCTGTAAAAGAGCGCGAAGTCATTAAAGACGAAGCAAAGTATCGCGAACTTGATCAGCAGTTCCGTCCCGCGGGCTTCAAAGCCATGATGGGCGCGGAAGCGATCAAGGAACTTCTCAAGCGCGTGGATATCGAAGGCCTGTCCACTGAACTGCGCGAGAAGATGAAGCACGAGAACTCGCTCCAGAAGCGTCTCAAGTATGCCAAGCGGTTGAAGGTCGTTGAGGCCTTCCGCAAGAGCGGAAACAAGCCGCACTGGATGATTCTCGACGTAATTCCGGTTATTCCACCGGAGCTGCGTCCCCTCGTTCCCTTGGATGGCGGCCGTTTCGCGACCTCTGATCTGAACGATCTCTATCGCCGCGTCATCAACCGCAACAACCGGTTGAAGAAGCTCATGGACCTGCATGCGCCCGAAGTTATCGTGCGCAACGAAAAACGTATGTTGCAGGAAGCCGTTGACGCTCTCTTCGACAACGGACGCCGTGGTCGGGTGCTGCGTGGCGCGAACAACCGTCCGCTGAAGTCTCTGTCGGATACGCTGAAAGGCAAGCAGGGCCGGTTCCGCCAGAACCTGCTCGGCAAGCGCGTCGACTACTCCGGCCGTTCGGTCATTGTGGTCGGTCCAGAACTCAAGTTGCACCAGTGCGGTTTGCCGAAGAAGATGGCTTTGGAACTGTTCAAGCCCTTCATCTACCACCGCCTGGAGCAGACGGGTCACTGCACTACCATCAAGCAAGCCAAAGAGATGGTTGAGCAGCAGGAACCGATTGTTTGGGACATCCTGGAAGAGGTCATCAAAGACCATCCGGTGCTCTTGAACCGCGCCCCAACCCTTCACCGCCTCGGCATTCAGGCGTTCGAGCCGGTGCTGGTGGAAGGCAAGGCCATCAAAATCCACCCGCTGGTTTGCACGGCGTTCAACGCCGACTTCGACGGCGATCAGATGGCGGTACACATTCCGCTGTCTCCGGAAGCTCAGGTCGAAGCCAGCGTGTTGATGTTGTCATCGCACAACATTCTTTCGCCGGCGTCAGGTCACCCGATCACGGTGCCTACCCAGGACATGGTTCTCGGACTGTACTACCTGACGAAAGGGCGCCCCGGAGCTAAGGGAGAAGGCCGCGCCTTCGCCAACATCGAGGAAGTCCTGCTTGCGGTGGAAGCCGGAGAAGTCGAAACACTCTCGCCCATTCGTTTGCGCTACACGGGCGATGTGATCGACTTGACCGCAGCTTACGACGATCAGGACATCACGCACACCGAACCGGTCAACTACGATCGCGCGTTCCTCAACACGACGGTGGGACGCGTCATCCTGAACGACCAGCTCCCCGAGGGCATGCCGTACATCAACGGCTTGCTCAAGAAAAAGGGAATTGGCGCTCTGGTCAGCTTCTGCTACTTGAAGTTCGGACTTGAAGTCACGGTCAAGATGCTCGACCTGGTCAAGAACCTGGGCTTCAAATTTGCGACCAAGGCTGGCCTGTCGATCGGTATCGACGACATGGTCATCCCGGACAACAAGAAGACTTTAGTGAAGGACGCCGAGAAGCAAGTGGTTGCCGTACAACAGCAGTACCTGGACGGCGCCATCACCAACGGCGAACGTTACAACAAGGTCATCGAAATCTGGTCGGCCATTACTGAAAAAGTTGCCGACGAGATGTTCGGGCAGATGCAGCAGCGCGACAAGGAAGGCATCATCAATCCGATTTACGTCATGGCCGACTCGGGCGCTCGAGGATCGAAACAGCAGATCCGCCAGCTCTCCGGTATGCGTGGATTGATGGCTAAGCCGTCGGGTGAAATCATCGAAACGCCCATCACGGCGAACTTCCGTGAAGGACTGACGGTGTTGCAGTACTTCATCTCGACGCACGGCGCTCGTAAGGGATTGGCCGATACCGCTCTTAAGACTGCGGATTCGGGCTACCTCACTCGCCGGCTGGTCGATGTTGCGCAGGACGTCATCATCAGTGAGTACGATTGCGGAACTGTCGACGGCATTTACGTGGCAGGTATCGTAGAAGCCGGTGAGATTATCGAGCCGTTGCGCGACCGTATCGTCGGCCGTGTGTCGCTCGAGAAGATCAAGGACTACGACAGCAACGTCATCGTCGACATCAATCAGGAGATCACGGAAGATCTCGCGGGAGCCATCCAGGCTGCCGGTATCGAGCGGGTGAAAATTCGCTCGGTGCTGACCTGCGAATCGAAACGTGGAGTCTGCGTCATGTGCTACGGCCGTAACCTGGCCTCCGGACGCCTCGTCGAACTGGGCGAAGCGACGGGAGTCATCGCGGCACAGTCCATCGGCGAGCCCGGAACCCAGCTCACTATGCGTACCTTCCACATCGGTGGTACGGCATCGCGAGTCTCCGAGCAGTCGCGACTCGATGCCAAGAACAACGGCACGGTTCGCTTCATCAACCTTCAGACCGTTAAGGCAAAGTCCGGCGATCTGGTGGTCATGAACCGTCAGGGCTCTATCGCGGTGGTCGATGAAAAGGGCCGCGAGCGCGAGCGTTATGCGGTGGTTTACGGCGCCAAGGTAAAGGTCAACGAAGGCGATCCGGTCACGCTCGGTCAGGTCATGGTCGAGTGGGATCCGTACACCTTCTCGGTCTTGACCGAAATCGGTGGAACCATCCAGTTCAAGGACCTGCAGGAAGGTGTCACGCTGCACGAAGAAGTGGACGAAGTCACCGGCCTCTCGCGTCACGTTGTGGCGGATTCGCCCGACGAGAAACGTCAGCCGGCGATCGTGATCAAGGGCAAGGCCAGCAAACGCTACCTCATGCCCTCACGCGCTCACCTCATGGTGCAGGACGGCGATACCGCGCATCCGGGCGACGTGCTGGCGAAGATCCCACGCGAAACTACCAAGACGAAAGACATCACTGGTGGTCTGCCGCGTGTGGTCGAACTGTTCGAAGCTCGCAAGCCGCATGAGACTGCTGTCATCAGCGAAATCGACGGCACGGTCAAGTTCGGTGAAGTCTCGAAGGGTCAGCGCAAGATGTATGTGGTTGCCGACAACGGTACGGAGAAAGAGTACTCGGTACCGCGCGGCGTTCACATCAACGTGCAGGAAGGCGAGCGCGTCAAGGCGGGCGAACCGCTCATGGACGGGCCGCTCAACCCGCACGACATCCTCGCCGTCCTCGGAGAAAAGGAACTGCAGTCTTACCTGGTGAACGAAATCCAGGAAGTCTACCGGTTGCAGGGCGTCAACATCAGCGACAAGCACATCGAAGTCATCGTTCGTCAGATGATGCGTTGGCGCAAGGTGGAAGACGTCGGCGACACCAGCTTCCTGCTCGAACAACAGGTCGATAAGTTCCGCTTCTCGGAAGAGAACGAGCGCGTGATCGCGCAGGGTGGACGTCCCGCGACTGGCCGGCCGCTACTGCTCGGCATCACCAAGGCTTCGCTCTCGACCGACTCGTTCATCTCCGCGGCGTCGTTCCAGGAGACCACGCGCGTGTTGACGGAAGCCTCAATTCAGGGCAACGTCGATCACCTGCGCGGCTTGAAAGAGAACGTCATCGTGGGACGCCTCATCCCTGCCGGAACTGGCATGGAGTACTACCGCAACGTCCGCCTCTCGCCAGAGATGGAAGAGGCCGCTGCCAAGGTACAAGAGGAAGTCTCGCAGGCGTACGAGGAAGCTGAGCGCGCGCTGGAGTTGATGCGTCACGAAGGCGAAACCGAAGAACTGACCGCAGAGTAATCGCGGGAATAGGAACATAAGGGGCGGCGCACAGCCGCCCCTTGTTTTTTGCACAAGGAAGCTCTCGGGCATAGGTGAGGTAAGGGTTCTCAACCCAGGAAATACGGTACGAATGGACCCCGAAAGTGACCCCGAAACCCCGGTCTACGCGGTAAAATAGTGGTTCAGGGAGGGGCGGGAAATCGCCCCTTTTATCTTGTGCGGATTTCCTGCGTATTCAGCCAAGAGTTTATCGGGCCAGGAGGGCCGAAGCCACTAACCAAAACACGATGAGCGCTAACCCCCAGCACTTACCGAATCTGAGTCGCGAGCACGTTTCGCGGTTGCGCGCCGTCCCCGAGCGCACTACCCTGAAACCGTTGATCCTGCGCTTCCTTAAGCTGTTGCGGTTGGCCTTCTGGCGATCGTTCCAACATGACGCCTTTGCCGTTGCTAAGGCGTCCGCTTATTCGTCGATCCTGACGTTTTTCCCCGCTTTGTTAGTAGTCGGCTCGGTGCTCGCCACCTCCCGGCGAACGGTTGGGGCTTTGCGCGAAGTATCGTATGCGATTAGCCGCATTCTGCCGGCGGGTGCAGGGACCGCTCTTGAGTATCTTCGCGCGGGAACGCTCAAACGCCCTGTCGGCCTGCTGATCTCAGCCTCACTTATTACTCTTTGGACCGGCTCCGGCGTCATGATTTCGTGGATGGAAGGCTTCCGCAACGCCTATCAGCTCCCCAAAATCTGGGGACTCGTCAAAGAACGGATGGTCGCGTTTTCCCTGGTCATCCTTGCCGGAATTCCACTGTGCTTTGCCACCACGCTAGTCGCTTTCGGCAACCGTATCGAAACCAGAATTCTCTTCGAGATGGGCCATGAGTTCGGTCCCTACATTCTGATCATGTGGACCATGATTCGCTGGTTGATCGCGACCCTGACCAGCATCGCCGTTATCGCGCTGATCTATCACAACGCCGTGCCGCGCACTCAGCCTTGGCATAGCGTCTTGCCGGGCGCGATCTTGGCGACCGGTCTCTGGTTTCTCTCAACCGTAGGATTTGGCTGGTACCTTCAGCACTACGCCGACTACAGCATGATCTACGGCTCCCTTGGTGTCGGGATCGCATTGCTGGTCTGGATGTATATGATTTCATTGGTTATTTTGGTCGGTGCCGAATTCAACGCCATGCTCTTCCCCCGCGCCATGCTGGGCCGAGAACTGAAAGAAATGGTCATAGCCAGCGCCGAAGTCCGTTAGTCAGTTTCCCGGAACTCCCACGCCGAAGCCCTGCGTATCTAAGGTCAGACGCGCAGCGTGAGCTACGTCTCGCGCGCATGCCGCAGAGAGCTAGCGTTGCTTCTTCTCGCGCATTCAGGAGGGGTCTATGTACAGATGGGGATTGCCAGTTCTAGGACTGGTTCTTGCAGTCGCGCCGAATCTGCGCGCCGACGACTGGTCCAAGACCTACACAATTTCAGGTAAGCCGGAACTTCGGGTCGAGACCTCCGACGCCAACATCCACGTGGATACTTGGGACCAGAAAACAATTGAGGCTCGCGTCACCACCAACCGCTACAAGATCGGTGATAAGGGAATCGAGATCATCGAGCATCAGACAGGCGACAGCGTGTCGCTTGAATTGCGGTATCCGCGCCATATTTTTTCCGTACAAATTGGCCCCTCCTCCCGCGTGGACGTTAACATTCACATGCCACGCGAAGGCCGGCTGAAGGTGCACACTGGCGACGGCAGTATCGAACTTAGCCATTTCAAGGGAGACATGGATCTCGATACCGGCGATGGCCACCAGGACATTAGTGGGGTCGACGGCAATCTGCAGGCTCGCTCCGGAGACGGACGCATCCGCGCCGACGGACGGTTCGACGTCCTGCGGATCAGCACTGGCGACGGTCGTGTCGAGGCGCAGGCGCAAACCGGTTCCACCATGGCTTCTGGCTGGGACCTGCACACTGGCGATGGCGGCGTTACACTTCAAGTCCCGGAGAATTTCGCGGCCGATGTCGATCTCCATAGCAACGACGGCCACGTCACCGTGGACATCCCGGTCGCCGTCGAGGGAACGCTCGGTGAGAAGAACATTCACGGGAAGATGAATGGGGGCGGGAACCTGCTCACCGTCCGCACCGGAGACGGCTCGATTCGAATTGAGAAGCTGTGAGCGGGATCACAGAATGAGGTCAGTCCTGCTCTGCTAGAATCGGGCTGTGGGAGGGCATTTTGCCCCCCCGAAACGCCTATGGCTTTCCCCATCACCCGTCTTCGCCGTCTTCGCCGAAATGAGCAGATTCGCTCTCTCGTCCGCGAGACGCAGCTCACTCCCGGCTCGTTCGTCTATCCCATGTTTGTTTGTCCGGGGGAAGGTGTTCGCAAGGCCGTGGGATCGATGCCCGGAGTGTTCAATCTCTCAGTCGATGAGGCGGTCAAAGAAGCTCGGGAGGTCCATTCTCTCGGTATTCCTTCGATCATCTTATTTGGATTGCCGGACAAAAAAGATGAGGTTGCGACCGGAGCCTGGGCCGATGATGGCATCGTTCAGACGGCCACACGCGCAATCAAGCGGGAGATCCCCGATCTTCTGGTCATGGGCGATGTGTGCCTCTGTGAATATATGTCGCACGGTCACTGCGGGATCGTGCGGGCTACCAAGGCGCAGTCCCTAGGCGCGGCGGTTGCCTCGCCACCCGCGGCTGCAACGGATTTTGAGATCGACAACGACGCCAGCCTCGATTTGCTGGCGCGCACATCGGTTTCACTGGCGCGCGCCGGGGTCGACATTATCGCGCCCTCGGACATGATGGACGGTCGTGTGGCCGCCATTCGCACTGCGCTCGACAAATCTGGCCTGATCAATACCCCGATTCTTTCGTACGCGGCAAAGTTTGCTTCCGGCTTCTATGGCCCGTTCCGCGAGGCTGCCGATTCCACTCCCCAGTTCGGCGACCGCCGTTCTTATCAGATGGATGGGGCAAATTTGCGCGAGGCCATGCGCGAAATCGAACTCGACATCGAAGAAGGCGCGGACATGATCATGGTGAAGCCAGCCATGCCGTATCTGGATGTCATCGCTGCCGCCCGTGACCGCTTCGACTTACCGCTGGCCGCCTATCAGGTCTCAGGCGAGTACGCGATGATCGAGGCCGCCGCGCGAAACAACTGGATCGACCGCGATCGCGTCATGATGGAGTCGCTGGTCTCAATCCGCAGGGCAGGGGCCAGCATCATCCTGACCTATCACGCCAAAGACGCCGCCAAGTTGCTGGCGTAATCGCGGGTAGCGACAGCCGCCTTGGCTGTCCGTTTTCGATCTTAGACTATCGAGCCACAGCAGGAACGTCCTGCTTCACGGCCCAGACTAACGCGATAATCCATCCAATCGCGGTCCATCCCAGGAAGAAGTTCAGCAGCAGGATCGAAGTCGTGTCCCGCTTGTTCCGAGCAAAGGCGATGATCGTCGGCAGAAAATAGAACAGAAACCCGAAGCCGAAAATGGGCAGGAACAGAACCGTAGCGAGAAGCATAAGGGGTCACCTCCCGTAAACAGGCGCCTGGAGGCGCTTCATCCAATGATACGCCGAGTCGGCCATGCCGGTTCCCGAATCCCCGACCCCTGTCGTAGAATCAATAGTTTGGGCTTCAATCTTTATTCATTCTAGGGAGCACTTACTTTGCCTGACACCATTTATGACGTTGCGATTATCGGCAGCGGTCCTGCCGGATATACGGCCGCAATCCGCGCCGGCCAGCTTGGCCTGAAAACCGCTCTTATCGAGAAGGACAATGTATTAGGCGGAACTTGCTTGCATGTCGGTTGTATTCCCACGAAAGCGCTCCTCTTCAATGCGGAGCTCTGGGACCACCTGAAAGAGGCCAAAGAGTTCGGCATCGACGGCGTCGACTCCGCCAAGCTGAATTGGGCGGCCATTCAGGACCGCAAATCGAAGATCGTGACCAAGCACACCAAAGGCCTCGACTTCCTGATGCGCAAGAACAAGGTCGAGACGGTTAAAGGTTATGGTCAGTTGACCGGCCCGGCGCAGAGCGGCATTCACACCGTCGAAGTCAAAGCCGCAGACGGTAAGACCACCCAGCTGAAGGCGAAGCATGTCATTCTCTCGACCGGCTCCGAAGCCCGCATGATCCCTGGACTCACGGCAGATTCAAAGGTGCTGACCAACATCGAAATCCTCAGCTTGAAGGAGATTCCCAAGTCCCTGGTCATCGTAGGGGCGGGCGCAGTGGGCGTGGAATTTGCCTCGATCTTCCGCTCGTTCGGGTCAGAGATCACGATCCTCGAAATGCTGCCGAGGCTCGTTCCGGTGGAGGACGAAGAAGTTTCCAAGGAACTCGCACGGGTGTATCGCAAGCGCGGGATCAACTTCCACACTGGCGCCAAAGTAGAGAAGGTGGAGAACACCAAGAGCGGAGTCAGCGTGACCTTCAGCGTGGACGGAAAGATACAGAAGGTCGATGCCGAGAAGATCCTGATCGCTATTGGCCGCAAGCCGCGCACCGAAAACATTGGTCTGGAACGCACCAAGATCAAGCCCGACCGCGGATTCGTCAAAGTCGACAGCTGGATGCAGACCTCCGAACCCGGTGTTTACGCCATCGGCGACATTGTGCTTGGAACGCCGCAACTGGCGCACGTTGGCGCCATGGAAGGCATTGTGGCAGTCACCACGATCGCCGGCAAGAAGGCCAAGCCCATCAATCCTGAGCACATTCCGGGGGCGACGTATTGCCATCCGGAGATTGGTAGCGTCGGCTTGACCCAAACCAAAGCCGAAGAGCTAGGCTACAACGTGAAGATCGGCAAATTTCCGTTCACCGCTAATTCGCGCGCTTCGATTGTGGGTCAACATGACGGCTTCATCAAGATTGTTTCCGATGCTGATTACGGCGAGATTCTGGGTGTACACATCATCGGACCGCAGGCCACCGAGCTGATATCCGAAGCCGTCGTTGCCATGGAACTCGAAGCCACAGCTGAAGATTTGATGTGGACGATCCATGCTCATCCGACGCTTGCAGAAGCGATGCTGGATGCTTCGAACAGTGTTTATGGCATGGCGATTAACGCGTAAGAATTTTGCATTGGGTAATCGGGAGATTGAGTAATTGGAGAGTCTTGTAGTGCGGTCTTTCCGATCACAAAATTTTGCGATTGCCCAATCTCTCGATTTTTTCCTTGGTGAGCCTTTGTGTCCTTGGTGGTTAAAGCTCTTCTGATGAGTCAATGATCTCAGTTCTCCAACTCGGTACCATCGACTACGCCACCGGTCTGAGCCTGCAGCAGAAACTCGTCGATCTCCGCAAGGAGGGCCGCATCGGCGATGTTTTGCTCCTGCTCGAACACACCCCGGTCATTACGCTCGGCCGGAATGCCAAAGCCATCAACATTCTTGCTTCGGCCGATCTGCTCAAACAGCGGGGCGTGGAAGTCTTCGAGTCTGATCGCGGAGGCGATGTCACTTTTCACGGAACTGGGCAGCTTGTGGGCTACCCGATCTTCGATCTGCGTGCTCTGCCCTCGAATGACGAGAACCGCAAGACGGTTGGCGCCGTTGAATACGTCCGGCGCTTAGAAGACGTCTTGATCCGAACTTGTGGCGACTTCGGTATCCCGAGCAAGCGCATCAAGGGCCTGACCGGCGTCTGGACCGAAGGTCAGTCGGAAGACCAGGAAGCTAAGATCGCCGCTCTGGGTGTTCACATCTCCCGCGCAGTCACTTCTCACGGATTTGCGCTCAACGTGAGCACCGACCTCAGCTTCTTCAATCTGATCGTCCCTTGCGGCATCAGCTCGAAGCCAGTTACTTCGATGGAGAGGGAATTGGGCAAACAACCTCCGCTTCAGGATGTTGCCCACTCCATCTCCCGCAACTTTGGCGTGGTGTTCTCGACCCAGATGCTGTGGTTGGAGACGCTCGACGACCTCATGGGAAACACAGTCGGCGTCCCCATGCGGCCTCCCGAGGAGCTTCGAAAGCTGCATCTGGAAGAAGATATCTTTCTCGCCTGAACTTTCGGCCGGTCAGTTTGGCCAAATTCCACGATCCGAGTTAGCATCTTCTAGGATCATTCTTCGCATTCCTCATGGCTAAGAAAGTCATCAAGCAGACGGCTCGTAAGGCCTCGGTTCAACCTGCAAACGGCTCAGGGCGATCACCACGCCCGGCCGGTACCTCCTTGCGCTCGTACTCCATTCCCGACTACCGCCTGGAAAAGCCTAGCTTTACCCTGCGCCAGGTCCGCACCGGAGATTCCGTTCGCTACGAAATCGAAGGCGATCTCAGCGCTCCGGTTCCACCCATCCGCGAATCGAAGTATCTCGACAAGAAACAGCACATCGAGATTTATCGCTGGATGCTCCTGAACCGCCGCATGGAGACCGCTCTCGAAAATCTTTACAAGCAGGGCAAAGTGGTGGGTGGAGTCTATTTTGGGCTCGGTCAGGAAGCTTGCTCCTGCGCTTCTGCATACGCGCTTCGAAAGGACGAATGGCTTGGTCCCATGATCCGCAATCAGGGATCGCTTCTCGTTCGCGGCTTCTCCGCGCGTGACATCATGATGCAATACATGGCCAAGGCCGGATCTCCGACCAAGGGCCGCGACGCATCTTCGCATTTCGGCGATATTAAAGATAAAAACGTTGTGGCACCAATCTCGACGCTAGGCGATCTGATCCCGGTGCTGGCGGGCGTCGCGCTGGGTGCACGCTTGCAGGGCCGCAACATCGCGGTCATGACCTACATCGGTGACGGCGGCCAATCCACCGGCGTGACCTACGAAGGTATCAACTTCGCCGCCGTACAAAATCTCGGCCTTGTTCTTTTCGTGGAAAACAATCTCTGGGGTTACTCCACACCCGCCGACATGCAATTTCGGGTGAAAGACCTGGCCGAGCGCGCGATCGCCTACGGAATACCCGGTGTAATTATCGACGGGACCGATCCCTGCCAAATTTACGACGCCGCGCACGAAGCCTGTGAGCGTGCCCGTCGCGGAGAAGGACCCACGCTGATTGAAGCCAAGATGATGCGCATGAAGGGTCATGCTATCCACGACGCTGCTGAATATGTTCCCAAGCCGCTATTTGAATATTGGCGAAAGCGCGATCCGATTTCCCGTTTCGAAAATTACCTGGTCAACGTAAAGAAGTGGCTGACCCGGCAAGAGAACGAAAAATTGATCGCCGACGTGGAACGCGAACTGGAGGCCGACCGCGATTTCGCTGTGAACTCCCCGATGCCCACGCCCGAAAGCGCCGCCGGAGGCACCTGGTGCGAGCCCGGCTGCCACGAAGTGAAGCCGAAATACGCAATGCCAAAAGTGAAGAAGGCAAAATCCGGGTCCATCAAACAAACGGAAGCCGCCCTTCACTTCAAGAGCTAGAGCCAGATATGCAACTTACTTATCTCGAAGCCATCCGTCAGGGAATCTGGGAAGAAATGGAACGCGACCCCAGTGTCTTCTGCATCGGAGAGGACATCGGCATTTACGGCGGCGCGTTCAAAGTTACTGATGGCTTCATCGACCGCTTCGGCCCCGAGCGCGTCATCGACACGCCGATCGCCGAATCCGCCATCGTGGGCGCGGCGTTTGGCGCTTCGCTGACCGGAATGCGCCCTGTCGCCGAGTTTCAGTTCATGGACTTTATCGGATGCGCCTTCAACCAGATCGTGAACATGGTGGCCAAAGCGCATTACCGCTGGGGTGCGCCGGCGCCTTTAGTAGTCCGGGGACCCAGCGGCGGCAACGTTCACGGCGGCCCATTCCACTCGCAAAATCCTGAAATGTGGTTCGTACATGCGCCTGGTCTGAAAGTTGTCTGCCCTGCCAGTGCTTACGACGCTAAAGGTCTGATCAAGGCCGCGATTCGTGATAACAACCCTGTCATCTTTTTTGAGCACAAATATCTGTATCGCCGAATTAAGGAAGAAGTCCCTGAAGAAGACTACATCGTGCCTCTGGGCAAAGCGCGCGTGGCTCGCGAGGGCCGCGACTTGAGCGTCATTACTTATGCGGCTATGGTGTACGTCGCGCTGGAGGCGGCTGAGATTCTCGCCAAGGAAGGCATCGAACTTGAAGTCATCGACCTGCGCACGCTCTCGCCGCTTGACCGTGAGACCATCGCGCAGACAGTTCGCAAGACCAACAAGGTTATCGTCCTGCATGAGGATGTCCGTACCGGCGGAATTGCCGGCGAGATCGCGGCGATCATCAACGAAGAGGCTTTCGATGATCTCGACGGCCCGATCGTTCGCATCACGTCTCAGGACTCTCCCGTGCCTTTTTCTCCACCGCAGGAAGAATATTTTCTGCCGCAAGTCAGCGACGTGGTCCGGGAGGCCCGCCGGTTGAAGGCGTACTGAAGAACCACAGGATTAGCGAAAATCGCGGGCAGTTTTGCCCGTGACACAGAGAGGCGAAATGCGTAACTTTATTCTCGGAATTGTAGTCACGCTGCTGATTATTGTTCTTGTGGGATTGGGTGTCGCGACTTTTGGCCTTATTCCCACCAATGCCGACGCGGTGCCCCCGCCGATGGAACGGCGGTTGGCCATGAGCGCGCTCGATGCCTCGATGGACCGCCACGCGCCCCGCGTGAGCAACCCCATCACTCCCACCGACGAAAATTTGATCGACGGTATGAAGATCTACACCATGAATTGCTCGATGTGTCACGGAACTTTGGACAACAAGCCAAGTCCGATCGAGAAGTCGCTCTACCCGCCGGTTCCGCAGTTAATTCTCGACCCGCTCGATGATCCGGAATGGCATATCTATTACGCGGTGCGGACTGGAATCCGTTACACCGGAATGCCTGCATGGAATAAGGCTATGAGCGACCAGGATATCTGGAAGGTGACCGCATTCCTGTCGCGGGTTCAAAAACTGCCGCCCAAGGTCCAGGACTATTGGAAAACCGCCTATGGTACCGGTCCGCTGCAACCCGGCGAGAAATCTCAGGACATGCACTGATCCGTGAAGTTCGGAAACGTTCGATATAATAAAGGATTGCGTTTACCCTGGCCTTCGAACCAAGGGGTGCGCGGAGAAGGGAATTATGCCGACTGATATTGTCATGCCCCAGATGGGGGAATCGATCTTTGAAGGAACTATTACCAAGTGGCTGAAGAAGCCCGGCGATAAGGTTCAACGTGACGAGCCGTTATTCGAAATCTCTACCGATAAGGTGGACGCCGAGATCCCCGCGCCTGCCACCGGCGTGCTGCAAGACATCAAAGTCGCGGAAGGCAATACCGTCCAGGTGAATACGGTCGTTGGCACGATTGGGGATGGCGACGGCGCCTCGGCGTCCGCGGCCCCAGCCAAGGCCGCTTCCCAACCCGCACCGGCTGCGCCCGCAAAGGCCGAACCGGCTGCCCCCAAGGCCGCCGCGGCGCCTGCTCCTCCAACTCCCGCTGCTGAGCCTTCCGATGAAGACGACCATGCACGTTCTTCTCCGCTAGTGCGGAAGATCGCCCGCGACAATAACGTCGATCTCGCTCAAGTTTCTGGTACAGGGCTTGGTGGCCGGATAACCAAGCAGGACATCATGGCGTTCATCGAGCGTCCGGCCCCTGCTGCCGCGGCTCCGGCCAGTTCGCCCGCGGCTTCCCGCCCGGCCGCGTCTGCTCCGGCTCCATCACCGGCCGCCTATCCCGGCGACCTCGTGCCGATGACCAAGATGCGCAAAATCATTGCCGAGCGCATGATCGAGTCACGTCGCACTAGCGCGCACGTCCATTGCATGTTCGAAGTGGACATCACCAAAATTGTCGGCATCCGCAACAAGAACAAGAACAGCTTTGAGCAGCGCAACGGCGCCCGCCTTACTTTCATGCCGTTCTTTGTTCGTGGAACCATCATTGCCTTGCAGCAATTCCCCATCATCAATGCCTCGATGGAAGGTGAAAACATCCGCTACCACCGGCACGTGAATGTGGGAATCGCCGTGGCGCTTGACTGGGGATTAATCGTTCCCGTGCTGAAGAATGCCGACGAACTGAACTTCCTCGGCCTGCAACGTGGGATCACCGATCTTGGCGAGCGAGCTCGCTCCAAGAAGCTTAAGCCTGAAGAAGTCGAAGGCTCGACTTTCACTATCACCAATCCTGGCCAGTTTGGCGCAGTGTTCGGGCTGCCGATCATCAACCAGCCCAACTCCGCGATCCTTGGCGTCGGCGGCATTACCAAGACTCCGCTCGTCGTGACCGACAGGGACGGTAACGATTCCATCGCCATCCGTTCCGTCGTTCACCTGACTCTCGGTTACGACCATCGCATTATTGATGGCGCTGTAGCCGATCAGTTTATGGCGGTGCTCAAGAAGACCTTGGAAAATTGGAGCGAAGACGTCGGATAAGTGGGATTTGGATTGACTCGAAAGCCGCCAGTTGCCACATTCTGGGCTGGCGGCTTCTTCCTAGTTACTGAGCTTTCGGTGCCCACACGGAAGCGTTAAGACAGTCCACGCAACCCTCAATCATTTTGGACAGACCGGTTTTGAACTTAGCTTCATCAACCACGTCCTTCGCCACAACGGCATCCGTCAATGACAGGGCCGTTTGCAAAAAATTCATCACCGCATCTTTCTTGTCCGCTCCGGAGCGGTTCCGGAACAAATTCTCGATCGCGCTAACCACGGTCGGCACAAAACCGATCGCCTGCAGAAGCTTCGGTAAGAAATTCATGATGCAGATCCTCCTGTAACGTTTTGATTTAGAAAACATTTGGGACACACTGCGGAAGCGAGTGTGGTTCGTCCGGACTGGCTTACGGAATTCGCTCGAATTAGCGTTTGTGCGCGAGCAGCTTTTTGCTCCCGTTGTCGTGAGCTTCGATCATTCGCTTGATCTCCGTCTGCCCGTCGCGCAACTCTCCGAGTTGAACCTCGGTGCGGATACGAGCCTCAGTATTCGTGCTCGCGATCCGTTCCAGGTTCGTGAGTCGCACCTGTGCTGTCTCGATCTGTGCATCCTGCCGCGAAGAGTTCCTCGCGTCTTGGATCACGTAACCAGCAACCGACAGGGCTATGGCAGCCAGCGCCACAATGGTCTTGGCGTCGAAGCCGGAACCGCTCAAGCGTTCGTCTCTTGCCGGCGTCGTTTTGGGGACTTGTGAACTTGTTTCAAGCCGCCCCAGAGCCCGTAGAACCTCGCGTTGAAAATCGTTCTCGGTTTGGCGAACAACGAGTGTCTGTTTGGCGCCCATCCTGGGGACGCGTTTGCTGTCATTATTCTCGGTCATAACGGGAAATCCACGTGAAGCACTGAAGTGCATCGTGAGTACCTGGGCGGCACTGATGCATCGTATTGCCGCAGATAGTAAGTCTGTGCTCGGGAAAGCCTGGGTAGCGTGAAGGTTCGCGTGGCGAATCGTCCGACCAGGTTCCGGTCGTTGTCCGTTCCCCAGCCTGCATCGCTCCACCGAACTTCGAATCCGCCGCCCGATAATGCATTTGTTCCGGCATCTACGCTGATTGTTGTGGACGTCACCTGCGTAGCCTCTGCGCCAGTCAAGCTCGGTAGATAGCTATTGCCAACTGCTGAGTTCGCGAATGCTGGAACGTCCGGAAAACTTGAAGCCTTGGTGGCTTCGAAATCAAATGCAAACGATGGGTCTGCCCCTTGGCTGAAGGAAATCTTGTAATAACTGTGATCTCCGTTCAAATCCCGGTAATCGATTTCCACCTCCTGCACCAATGCGCTGACGGTTACTCCGCGAGAAGGAGCATTCACCGCAAGAGCGTCACCGGGGAAGATATCGTTAGCCCCACCCGGAAGGAAGTCGCTCCAGGATTCGTACGTTCCACTCCAAACGGAATTTGTAGAGTCCTCCAAAATCGCCAAGGCTGCATTCTCACAATCCGCCGTAGTCCGCGTTGCCGGTAGCAGTACTCGACGCGTGGTGCCGTGGACGCCGTCGTCGAGACCGCGCCTTTGCTCGCCAACGCTGACCGGACTTGTAATCCTTGCCGTTGCCCTACCACCATCCCGGTAATGCACTTGAATCAGTTCGTTTGCCGCAGGTACGTATTGTGAAAAGAACTCGAGAGAGGCGTTCGATGTCAGATTGCACTCTGCTCCATCCTTCAGTGCCCCCACCAGGCGAGTGCGATAGTCCTGTCCAGGCACAGCACTTCGTACTTCGGCATCCACTCCCTGCAGAAATCTTGTAAAGGCTACCGAGCATTGCAAATTCGTCGAATTAATCGGCGCATAGGTGCAGTGGCCCGGAGCTCCAGAAATCAGGCCATCCCATAAGACGACGGAAGGAGCGACTTCAGTCGCAGGGTTTAGCGGATCGATCTCGTGCACATCCATGACAATGCGTACGTCGGCGGCCACTGGAGACCCGCCGATGCCACCTCCCGCTTGGTGTACCGACGAATGAAAGGTTTGCGATTGTCTGAAAATCTCCAAAGAGTAGATCCGGGTAGTCAGAACATAGTGATGACCGCTGACCGTGTTTACGGCTGGCCCAGCGCTTTTCCCGTTCACTACGGCCTTGATCGTGGATTGATTGCCGCTTGGCGCGATGCTGAAGCCTGCAAGACATTGCGCTGCCGAGATTGTTTGGTTGTACAATCCGCCGATGATCCCAGAAGATGCACCAGAGAATTTGACGTCGCCATGTTGCAGGGTTAAGGCTCCAGCAAGCTCGATTGCCTCCAAAAGGCTCACCGTTGTTGCCCCGTCCTGTCCGCTCCCGCCTGCCACTTGCAGTTGACCTCCGCTCACAGACACAGCCCTAGTCGGATCTGTCAGGGTCCACAGCGTATCGTCGAGCACCGATCCGGCATATTCTTCGTCGAAAATCGTCTCAACGCGCCGTTGAAAAGGACTTTGGGAAAGATAGAAACGGGTGGTCAGATTATCGCCTACGAAATAATCTTTCACATAGGCCTGTGGCTCGAGATCCCCAATGATCGTCACGTCGTTGATGATCTTGTTAGCCGTAGACAGCTTGAGATTCTGTGGCGAAAAAGCGGGATCGTCTTCGCCCAGCAGGTAAACGTTTTGTCCAAGCGGCGCGAAGCTTAGGCTGCCTCCCTGCACCCGATAATTCGCACGGGCCTGTGTCGCAATCTCCGCCGCATGCTGGGACCACGTCTTCTCCGGCTGCGTGGCGTATCCCGATAGCGTGTCCAAATCCTGAACGGCACTCATGTCGATAGCCTGGCCAATCAGAGCACGCGTTATTGATCGGAGCGCGTCGCCCGCGCTCCGATTAACAAAAGGGCAAAGGTCTGGCAACCGCTTTTCGTCCAGCCAAGCTTCGTCGCTCTTCGCTACCAGGTTGTAGCGATACGCGGGACCTTGTTCTCCCCATCCTAGATATTCAAAAATCGGGGCTTCCATCAAGAATCCCGTAAAGACATCCTGCCCGTTGAGCTTTCCCATCAGGACCCGCGCTCCCATCGCCGGCACAACAAAGTCGGGTCCACTGGACAGCAAGCTGACTCTTAGTTCGGACACTTGGTTTAGTTTCCGAACTACCTGAGGAGTGCGGGTAGCGTCGATGTTGCCGGTGTAATCGCGCAGCCCGGCGCCGTCGTAGTTGTCAATCTGTAGTTTCATATTTCTATGAGAATCGCTTATCGCAAGAAAAGTGAGGATGATTTTTAGAACTGTCCCATTAACGGAACAGCCTAGAGGAGTGTCCCGATGGTCACGCCCGATTTTGGCCGGGAGGCGCCACTAGTAAATACCAGCCATGCGCGCCGGAAAATAGCTGCGATAACAAACCGCTGTCTGCCCGTCGTTTTCATCCACATGCGCCATCGCCTGAAAAGCTGCGTGGAGAGCCCACGACGTGATCGGGTTTGCGATCTCCACGATTTGTTCTCGTTGAAAGCCACCGGTGTTTGACTTCTGTCCTAAAGACGTTTTCGATATCGAACCGATCGGGCTCAGCCGGGGGTAATGGAAGCAGACTCGGCCACCCGATTCCTCCTCCGCCACAAAAAGCGCCGACCATTCCTGAAAGAACGATCCCCCGTCACGGTCGACAAAGGCAACCACCTTTTGCAGGCTAGCTCCCGTGGTCGGCACGCCTCCAAGCAACGGCTGGGCCAGAAGAAGGGAGACCGCCGACGTCTGTGCCACTCGCCCGACGTTAAAAGTGATTCGTCTCAGGTAGTTCGGATCGCGATTCACGTCTGCAGGATCACTGATGTAAGCCGCCGCAATTCCCGAACCTACATATCCCGTCTGTTGTTGGTAGTCCAAATCCACCGCCACAATATCGCCCGCAGAAAAACTCCCGACAGTGCCGGATCCGACAACCAGTTCATTTGCGGTCGATCCCGGAAGAATAGATACCGCTGCCAGCGCCGTCCCGCCTGACGGTTGTGGGCTGGCGCTGGGTTCCGTCGCTAGAACATTCATATGCTCGGAACCGCCGGCCAGCGCCATTTGTAGTTTGCCCCACTCGCGAAAATCAAACTCCACGTGGGCGCTTACCGCCCCTCTCACTTGCGTCACCGCCCCTCCGGATCCGCCCCTGCATAGCGCTTCAACTGGCGTTCCGCTCGACCGGATAAAGTTATCGATCCACCCTAGATCGATCCAGGGAAACGGCGGCTGATTCAAAGGAAAAAGTCCGCTCTGGCCTGGATCGAATAACGTAGGCGTTCCGGCGGTGCGATTGATCGGGGCGAAGTACCCGCGTATCCTCCGCGATATCGGCACCATGGCCGGACGAACTGGCGACGTGCTCATGACAGATTGACCTCCGGGTAGAAGTACAACTTCAGCGTCACACTTCGCTCCAGCCGTACCCCCTCGTTACCATAGGGAAGACCCTCGCCCCTTGGTGCCTCTGTCCCAGTAACTTTGCCAAAGCTAGGCTCGCTCCAGAAGATATTGGTACCCAGATCGACGCTGGGACTCTGGCTATAGTCTCGTTTGGTAGCGGCCGTTGGCTGGCACATGCTCAGCAGTTCCATATCCAGCGCTGCCAGTGTGCGGCCCCGATCTACTCCGCTCTGAACGGTTCCGAGAGTGTGATACGAGATCATGCAATCCATTTCCAGTAAGGCTCGGCTGCCAGTCTGGCGCAGCAACGGCTGCGCCACGCCCCATTCCAGATAGAAAGCATCTGAGAGTGGATCGATGGGTACCACCAGCTCATTTTCTGCCACAACTATTGCCGGCCTCGTCGTACCGTTCAGCGTGATAGTTTGCGCTGGATTAAGCGCCATCATGCGCTCTAACAGCGTCATATAGAAACTGTCTTTGGCGTATTGCATAGAATGAATGACCTTTTCCGGTTCGGCGCTAACAGCGCTCGGAGAACTATTCCACCGCTTGCACGCGGAACAGGTAAGCGGCTCCCGCGAAATACTCAGGGGCGACGGTTTCAATGTGAAACATGTCGTTGTCGTACAGAATTCCCAGTGCGCCTTCGAACATGTCGGCCGCCGAAGCAACGTTCAGCGAAGCCAACTCACCAGCCACCGCGCTTCCTGAAATCAAGAATTCGAGTTTTCGCCGCGGACCTGTGCCTGACGTAGTCAGATCGCGGACTACCACCGGAGAAATAAGTACCTGCTTTACTCCGGGATCCGCCAGTCCCAACTGTGCGCTGGGATCATTCGGCATGGTTACCAGCGGAAATACCAGAGCGATCGAATCTCCACCTAATGCGCGCAGCATCGCATCTGCCGCGCGCATTAGGGCTGACCCACTTCCTAAAATGTTCCCGAGAGTCCCCATTTCAGCCCACCTTCTGCGCCACATAAGGCGCCAGCAAGGAAATCACCGATTGATCAACCAACGTGTCTGAGAAATATTGAAGATGCATGCGGTCGAGGTGTTTCGTCTTCACGTTTAGGGCTGGCGTCGCCTGCATATTTCTGACGATTTGCGCACAGGCAAATTTCACCGCATCAGGGATATCGGCAACCCCAGCGGTATAGACGACGTCAATTTCGCTGAACCATAGTCCCAGAACGTTCAACGGCAGCGTCAATTCGCCGGTGCTCGTGAAAAAGTCGATGTTCGCGGCGCTGATATCCGTCCATGTGTCAGGCAGCCCGAACATCAAAGCAACATCGAGACGCAGATCGTCGAACGGCCATTCCCCTCGTCGCGGCACGCAATACCGGCCACGAGCCGACACGATCGGGGTTGATGCTGGAGCCACCACTGCCAGAGGCAAATAAGTGAGACGTATGTTGTTGCGTTCGGGCGCCATGCGAATGCGCTCTTCGTACTGTTGTACTGCCAGACTTGGCCTGCGGCAGTGGGATTCGATCAGCGCCGAAGCAGCCGCTACAACCGCCTCCGGTGTCGTCGCTTCCAACCCGTAAGATTGATATTCCGAAGCAGAGAGATAGGTCATAGGAGTTTTCCAGAACAGTGACCGGTCGTCGGTGGTGTTCGTTGTCTTAATAGCCAACGGCGACCGGAGCTGTTCTTACCGGTTCACTTTCACTTCGTAGTGCGCGTATGCAGCGCCCTTCACCACCACTGCTCCGAACTTCACCACTACCATTTGGGACGCCAGCGAACCCGGCAGTCCCAACTGGAAGACGCGAGGTGTTGCATCGGTCAGCCAGTGGTACTCGATCAAGTCTTCGGTCACGACGTAGCAGGGAAGAACCGCGTTCCCACTGCCCGGAACTCCCGTATATGACAGCGACCATTCCGGGATAAGCGGCAGTTCCCCGGCCTGAGTGGACAGCGTCTTGACCCGCAACCCGCCCGTAATTTCCGCAGTTGAGAGTACGACGTTGAACTCCGCCTTCATCTCCCGGTCAATCAGGTCAAGCAGCACCGGGTTGGCATAGATCGCCGTCGGACGAACTTCGAACGAAGAGTTAGCCACCATCTGGGCCACTACACCCTTGATCCCGTCAACGATGCTTGCATTGACCGGAACCGTTGCCGTGTTGCCGCCCGCCTCAATCTGACCCACGGCTCCGAAGTACTGCAGGGTTGTCGGTGCGCTCAGCGAGGTGTCATTGCCGTTCCACAAAGACACGTCGTGTGTCCGCATCAGCCCTTCCACGGAATCCGCCAGGTCTTTGGCTTGCAAATATGCAAACTGGCTCTGCTGAGCCCCAACTTCCAGATCGAACAGGTTGTAGTTAATCTGCGAGACCAGGGCCTTCAGCGGAACGCTGCGTTCCACACGGGTCGGCGCTCCAACTGTCGCTTGAATGTTTCGTGGGTCAACGAAACCTTGTGCGGCGGTCGGTGCATTGATGGCAGTCTGCTCAAAGAACCGCGACGGGTGCCCGGTCGCTGGTACCTGCCGGATTCTCTGGCCGAATGCTCCTCGGCGTCGAACGATGTCAAAGATTTCGGTTTGATAGCGATCGACCTCAACTGCGCCTGGCCCAAGAAAATCCGCGGCCGCGTTCAGATCGATAAAATGTGCATTCATGTTTTCTCCTTCGAAAAAATGTGTTCTCGCCAAAAGTAAAAAGCGTGACTGGTGTCACGCCTTCGCTAGCCCGACTCGATTGAATTCTTCTTACTCGATCATCCCCGCTCGTGCCATCTCCGCTTTCACTGCGATTCGCTGCTCAACGCTCAGTGACTGAAGAATCTTGTCCAGCGCCGGAGACTCCATCCTTTCTCCTGTTTCCGTCCCGTTCTTGGCCAGCAGCGCCGAAACCATCGGCGACAACGTCTTTCGCGCCATACGCGCCGCCTGTGCCTTCAGGTCGGTATTGGCTTGCTCCAGTTCAGAGACCCGAGCTTCCAGTGCCCGCTTCGATTCTTTCTCGGGTTCTGGGACATTGTCGAAGCTGCGCTCTTCTACTGCCGCCACAATCTGGTCGACCTTTGCATTCAGGGAAGCCTGTTGCGCGTCCAGCTTTTCTAAGACTCGATCCAGTGTCTCCGCGGCGCTCGCCAACCTTTCCGCGGTCGCCACAAGTTGCTGCGTCATTTCTTCATTCATGTCTTCTCCTTTTAGCGGTGCGGAGATTCCGACCGCGACATCAAATTCCACTGGTCACTTCAACTCAATCCAGGTATCCCGGTATGCAGCTTTGTCTCTACGCAAGATCGCCGCCCCGGTAAAAGTCACGCGCGTCAAGGTCCACACCCTTGCCCGAGTGTCGGCTACTCGCGCATCGGCGATTTCGTACGACATCCCTAATGCCGCGTCAGAGCCACCTTCTTCGCACGGTTCTCTTTCTGCCCGTAAAGAGCTGTCCGCGATCGCCCGCACGATTTCCGGGAAATCCTTTGCGTACAAATACCCGCTCAGCTCTAGCTTCTTCCCGTTGAGGTCCGCCGAAGTAATGACTCCCACTTTTCGGCGGGCATCGTGTCGGTCAAGACTCGGCGCAAAGTCCAATGCCATCCCCAACAGCGACGGCAAAGCGGTTTCAGCCGCACTGCGCGTAAGTACTACGCGATGTCCGTGCGCACCTGCCGGGGCTCTGTCCGAAGGAACGTCCACCAATGTCAGTACTCCGCGAAAGGGTTCGCGATTCGGATGCCCCGTTACCTCCGGCATCTCCACCGCCATCGATTCAAGTTCAATTGTCATAGATGATCTCTTCGAGTTGTGAAGCAGGATAGGATACGAATGATTGTGTCGCCCGCAATTGCAATTTACTTGGTCTGCAACTCCGGCAGCCCTCGCATGCGCCGGACTTCGTTTATGGTCAGGACGCCGTTCTGTAGCAGGATCGCCTGGATCTGCGCCTCCTCCATTTCGTCACCGCTCGAGTCCACGTCGGTGAAAACGAATTCCAGATCGTTCCATCCCAGCTTTTTTCCAATCGCATCGTGCGTCAGATGCTCCGCCAGCAACCGCGCCGTCGGTACGATCGCCTGCTGGAAGGCCTGATCTGCCATCTCGCCCGCTGTGGAACGGTTCACATCTCTTTCCACTCCGAGATATTGCGGCGGAAGATCGAAGGCGTCCGCAATTACCCGCATCAGAAACTCCTGCCATTGCAGCCGCAAATCCGCATCCGTGCCGCCGCCAAATCGCAGGACCTCCGGCTTATTCTCGACCGAGAGTATCGGCACTCTTCCTGTTCCTTCGATTTCGTCCTGCCACCACCGGATCAGCCGCTCATGATGCTCCGGCGTCACATTCTGTAGCCACAACGCGTACTCCACCACCGAATTCGACGCCAGCTTGCTCGCATAACGATGTGCACCCAGAAAAGCGTTCACCGCCTCGAATGCCACTTCCAACCGCCCCAGTCCGAACGGCGTGAATGTCCGGGGATTCAGACGTATATAAATGAGTTCGTCGTCGTTGAGTTCTACATTTCCCAACGAGCTGGAATTCCCACTGACCTGCACATATCGCGGAGATTCCGGCGACCCATCCCAGTCCGGTTTCATCCGGATCGAGGCTCCGTCCACCGGCCAAAGCGTCAGTGGTCGCTTCGGGTCCCCCGTTGCATCCACTTCAATCGCACCAAATCCGCCGACGATGACATCCTCCAGAACTTGCTCCGCCAGCGACCGAAAGGAATCATCCGGATTCGGCGCTTCCAGCGTTTCCGTCAGTGCCTGAATTCTCGTCATCGTGTCCACGTCATCTGCGGCACGCCCCGGCCTCACCTGAACTCTCCACCGCATTCCCGCGATCCGATCCTTGATGGAGTTAATCGCACGCCGTGCCACCGGTGTCTCCGAAAATCGTCTCAGGTTCACCGGTGTCGGCTTGGGCATCGAGTCCCCCCGCGGCCCGTATGTGTTGAGAATCGACGGAAGCGCAACTGTCCGCCTCTTGCCTTCGGCTGTGGCGTGCTCCGAAGACACTCCTGCCATCCGGCGCCATGCGCCGCGCAACTTCTCTGATATGTTCATGATTTTTTAAACGTGCTTCGCGCGCCCAAGCGAGCGGAGCTATGAGGTGAATATTTCTTGCCGAGCGATCTCCGCCAGTCCAGCCATCTCGGACACTGACGCGACACGGATGTGCTGCTCTTCCAGTAAGGAGAGAGCAAATCGCACCTCTTCTGGCCCTCGATTCAATCCATCGTCCACAACCGCAGTTAGTGCAGATCTGCCTTCCAGGGCCCTCTCGACCCCTGTCGCAATCGTTGGGTAGCGTGCCGCTAGCAAAAGTGCCTGATCCACGTTCGTTCTGAGCGGAATAGCGTGAAAAAACTTCAAGGTGTTGCCGGTTCGATACGCGTAATCAAACTTGAATGGGTCGCCAGGCTTTGTGTACGGCGAAACCGCTAGGTTCTTCATCATCGCGTTTCGAACGCCCGCCCGCTCAAATGCCTCATCCATGCCCTGAAGAATTCGTTGTCTCTCCGACCGTTCCCGAGGTCTCACGATCTTCGGCGCCTCGAGATACATCTGAGCCATCTCTTCGATATCGATGTCCGGTGTTGCACTCTCATGGCTTCGGCGCGTCGATATCTCAATCACTCCTGAAAATGATTCTTCCATCCTCCGGATTAGCGTCCCACGATCGTGAATATCTGCCAGTTGGGCTCGGATCTCACGCGTGTAGGCATCCAACATGTCGACGTCAGCGTCGCCATCGGCCTGCTCAATTCTGTCCCAACTCCGCGCAAACCGAACCTCTGCGAATCCTGATCCGTCTTCACTTGGTTCAAACATAATCAGACCGAAATTAACGTACTCTCCGCGCAACGCGCTCGGCACGTAGCGCAGCAAGAAGAACTCGAGCTTTCGCAGATTAGCCATTCACTCTTGCCCGACCACGCCTCACGGATTGTTCTTCGCGCCTCAATGTTCGGTCCACCGCGGAAACGGATTTCGTGGCGACGTCCGAAATGCCGTGATCAATTCCCGTACCATCTTTCGCCGATCCAGCAGCATTCGAACCAATTGCTCCAGCGCGCCCCAATCGCTCCCGTACCACTCCGGAGGAATGTCGCCCGCCGCAGCCCAGACATATTCCTCGTCCATTTCCTCGATATGCGAAAGCCAGGGCTCAAACGACTCCCATCCTCGCACGTCGGCATACACCTCGTTTCGCGGATAGACTCCCCGCATTGGTGTATCTGGAAACGACCACTCTCCGGCATTGAAGCAATATCCCTGATCGATGAACGTCGCCGTGTACTTCCGCTCGCGCAACTTTCTCCAGAACGCCGCCTGCCTGCCATTCGCGTTTCCCGTCCATTTATCCAGCGCCAACATTCCTGCAAACGTTTCCAGGTTGCGCACTCGCCCTAACATTTCCACGGGAATGTAGTCAAAAACCTGGCCTTCCAACGGGCTTACCACGTACCGCGCGCCGAATTGCAATCCGGGCTGGCAGGGGATTGTATTCCCGGCCAGTTGGATGTTCAGTTCATGCGTGTGTTCCACCAGCCAGTCACCCACTTCGACCACTTCGCTAACTGGCACTGGCAGCCCGCTCTTTTCTGCTAGCCGCGTCGCTAACAGCTCGTTCGCCAAAACCCTTGTGTGCTGCGGATTATTCCTGAACTTGACGACATAAAAATGCCCGTCCGAGCAGCGCATCAAATGTCCCTGCGCTCCCCCTCTCATCCTTCGCACATGCTGCACCGCCGTCAGAGCCAATCGCGGACCTGCCCTTTGAAGTTCGAGCGAACTGTCCAAAATAACTGGCTCCGCCACATCCCGATGTGATCCTCATCACGCCTGCATCGATCATGGGCCTCTAAACCGCCGCATTTGCCCGTGTCCCGTTGTGGATTTGTTTCCCCGCCACAGCTTCCCGGGTTGCAAATGCGATCGCCATCGCCATGACGCAGTCATCGTGGGTCCCTGCCTGCGCCGAAGAACTTCCATCCGCGTGGCGCACAAACGTTCGGAACTCATTCAGTAGGAGTTTGCTCTGGAAAACTCCCGGAGCCTCGCTCAGGATTGCCGACAGCGTTTCGATCATCGCTGGCCTTGTCAGCCGGTTTGTCTCCCAGCCTCCCGCGCGCCCGTCATGCCCGTAAAGGTTGCCGTACTCCAACCGCTCCAGGTGCGCAAGCACGCCGTGCCCGTGATTGTTCTGCTCCACCGCGAGCAAGGCTTCGTTATATTCGCTGCCGATCTTCACCAGTCGCTGCGCCAGTTCTCGCAAGGTGAAATGCCCATGCAACTCTGCACACTGCAATCCCGACTCACGGTCCAGGACCTCGGCGCATGAATAATCGCCGCCAATACTACCTCCCGCTGGATCTACGCCGATGACATAACACTTTCCTCGCACCGGTGGAAACCAAACGCACCACCGGTCGTTGTCCTCCCTCTGTACTGGCTTACCTGCTGTAGCGAGAGCTTGATCGATTGACTCCAGGTCGAACACGCATTCCCCGGACGCTCGAAAACATGAGGTCGGATCTTCCGGATACTCTTGGATCGCCAAACCGCGCAGCTGTGCGCGCATCCTCCGCCGCCAGGCAATCTGACTGAGCGAAAGACCGTGTTCCTCCTTGAGTGCTTTCTCGTCCTCCGTTAAAGGGTCAGACTCCGGGAGCCCCGGTTCCAGTTGGTACGCGTCTTCATACCACCACGGAAAGAAGTGCTTCTTATAACCCGTCTCTCCTGCCTGTTGCCACTCTTCGTAAAAAAGTCCTCCGGCTCCCTTCGGAGTCGATTCCAAAACGATCTGCCCGTTTTTTGGTACCGCCGCTCGCAGCGAAGACAGCGTCTCCTGCGGATCCCCGGGCCAGCGGGCGACCTCCGAACAATGCAAATTGTGGACGGTCGTCCCCCGGCCCGCGTCTTCGTCCGCTGCAGTCGCTACGCGGTATTCGCTGTCTAGCTGCGGAAACGCGATCTGCCGGACGTTGGCGCGCGATGTCCGCAACGCGCCCTGGCGCATCTCCCCGGGCAGGTTCTCCCGGAAGCGATGCACGATTCGAAAAATGTCTTCCGCCGACTCCATGTCATGTGCCACCTGCAGCGTCAACGTTCCTGGCCGCGTAATGGTATCGATAAAGAATCGTGCGGCAATGTAAGTCGTCATCCCCAGCTGTCGGGCTTTGAGAACAATATTCCGGTCCGTACAACATCGTGAATACTCCTCTTGCGCCCGGTTGGGAACGAATTCGATCAGCCCCCGTGTCTTATTACGAATGTGCAGCAAGTCCCCGATTAGGAAATCCCGGACTGTCCGTGCCTTTGTCCTCCGGAGCCTGGCCCTACACCCGTCCGACATATCCAGTTCGACGGTATGTGGATCCCGATCGAGTACCCGACCGAACGCGCAAAGCCAAGCCAGACTGTAGTCATCCACCATCTTCGCCATTGTTCATTCTGGTTGCCGTGAATCCTCAACTTGGAGAATTCCGCCCTGTGAAACCCTGTGCCCTGTGTCGCTAAAGATTGTGCCTGCTAAAGCCGCGCTACTGCCCCAAGGCATGCCCCAGCTGTTCCGGAACAAAGGTAAATGCCCCGACATCCCATCCCGATCCATACTGGCTTTGGTCGATCCCCATCAGATCGGTTTTGTATTCGTCCGCCAGAGTTGCTCCCTGATCCACCCCTGGAGAAAACGACGTCGGCCTCGCATCGACCGCTGCCCCTGACACCGAATCCGCATAGTAAGTTGTGCTCGTGTTTTGCGAGGTCCCCAGCAAATAGCTCACCAGTTCCGTGTTCGTCATCAATGTGGCGCCTGAATTTCTCAGGGTGTCGATCATGACGGACACCTGCCCCGCCGACAGTTCGTTCATGTGGAAGAAAATCCCGATCGGAACTCCCCACACCGCCGACTTAAATACGATCGCTTTCAATTTGTTTGCAAATTGCGTGTCCGTAATATTTTGAAAAGTCGGGACACTCCCCTGGCTCAAAATGTTCTGTACATCAACCCCGCTAGCCAGAACGGTCGCTGCGTTGGGCGACGGTTGCATGGTTCCCGATCCTCGGGCCCCCGCATAACCCGCCGCTGCTGCGATCGTCTCCGTTGACGTATCTTCCTTGCTTCCCGGATACACATACACGCGGTTGGTTGGTAGGCCGGTCAAATTCGCGCTCATCCATGCCATGGACCAGCCAAGCTCGTCGGTCATCAATCGCGTCTTATCCATCAGCAGCAACTGCGCCGTGCTCTTGATGTCCTCCGAAGACACATCCGCCAAGTCCTCGCTCTTCACCGCGCTCTTCATGTTCGGATCCGCTGTTACCGCGAAGACGCCCCTCTGGTTCAGTGTGTAAATGAGGCCGCCCAGCGTATCCAACCCGCTCGGGTTCATATCCTTTGCCGACCCGCTTAAGTCCCAATTGACCTGCGCATTCGGATCCCCCGGCGCACTGATAACAAACTGCTTATTCGAAATCGAAAGCGTGACGCTGCTTGCTGCTGTCCCCGTGTATTGCAGCGTGAATGCATTGGGATACGTGAAATATTGGTGCGAAACCGAATGGCTGTTCAGGTCCCATCCATCATTGATCCACGACTGAAACGTCGATATCAGCTGCCGCGACAGATCGTATCCCGTCACCACCGCGATACTCAAAGGCGCTCCCTTTGCCTTGATCATCGGCAGCAGCGACTCAATGTACTGGTGCGAACCATCCAACAATCCCGGATCGTCATACGTCAAAGTCACCCGCGCCGGATATTGCATGAACCCGCGAATGTTCGGTGGAGTATCTGCCGCGATGTTGTTCCCCCTATCCACCGGACCCGGTGTTCCCCCAATGTCCGTTGAAACTCCCGTCGCAATGTTGTTCGCATAAAAATGACAGTACGAATAATTCACCGCCGCTGTGTTATCGAGCAATCCATAAACTCGGTTTGCAAACCCCCGGCAATTCTTCAATTCAACCGTGGTCGGCGTCCCATCGAATCGGTACCCGATGTAATTCCGGTGCGCATCCGTGTTGTAGATATGTATGTCCCCAGGCGTCCCCGTCGGATGAACATAGAACCCAATCGGCACCGGCCCATTCGGCACCTGGCTGTCGGCCATGATGTTTGCCAGCCAAATGTGATCACTCAGGCCTTGCACCTGGATTCCATAACCGTCATACCAATCCAACTTGATGTGTTGGATCTCGAGGTAGTTAACGCCGTTCAGATTGATCAGACTCTGTCCGCTCAACACAATTGGCGTCACCGATCCGTAATGCATAATCGGACTTCCCGCCGCCGACCACACATAAAGATTCTGCGCCACCGCGTCGTAATACCAGTCCCGATCGTTCGCTAACAGATTCTGCGCGCCTCGACTGTTGCCCCACATAGTTCCAAATCGCACAAACTTCAACTGCGAAATCGGCTGGCTTCCACTCAGCGCAATCTTCCAGACGCTGCCTCCCGCATTACTCCACTGCGACTCCGTCGTCGCGTAGTATCCCGTAAACTCCGGAGGTCTCCCGTTCCCATAAGCATCGAACTTGATCGGATTCCCCGGCGCACCACTCGAAGGTGGCGTCAGCCACTCATTCCAAACTCCATCTCGTTTGAACAGCACCACGTCGCCCGGTTGGAAAGTCGAAATCCCAACCTTGAGCAACGTCCTCCACGCGGTTTGCGGCGAGAGTCCGTTGTTCCCGTTGCTCCCCGCTGGATCGACATAGTACGTAGTCGCCTGCGCCAACCCGCACGTCAACGTCAGCGCATGCAGCAATAGCTGCGCTTTCCCCCCGCAATATTTTGATTTCATGGTTTTAGAAGATTGCCGCTTGCAAGGTCGTTGCGTTTGTCATCGTCATTGACCCCGGAACCGTGATGGAAGTTGGTAGGCTTCCTGCTGTCGATACGCTCTCTGAAGTGTTCGCCCCGGCGGCCCATGTGTACGTGTAACCAAATGTTGCCGTCCCCGTAGTCGCACTACAGGCAAGCGCCAGATAATAGTTGCCCGGCTGTATCACCGTGTTCGGAGTCGTCCACGCTTGCGTCTTGTAGCCCTGGGTCGGCGCAAACTGTGTGCCGGCCAACGATCCCGTGTGCGCGATCAGCGTTCCCGAGCTGCTGTACAAACCCAAATCGTAGGTGTTCCCTGTATTGTCCGCAGCTTGAACATAGTAGGCGACATTGGAAGTCTTCAGCGGATAGTTCAGCGAAATTCCCCAGATCGTCGCTTTGCTCGCCGAACTCGAACATGCAATCGGAGTCGTCGTCGAGACACTTCCTGGCAGCGCCCAGAACGATGAGTATGGACCAACCGATGAAATGTATCCCTGCGACTGCACATAGGCTGTGGTCGCGACCTTTGTCGAATTGTCTGAGTTCGAAGGCGTAGGAGCGGTTGGTGTCCCGCTCAAACTTGCATTCACGATGTTCCCGTTAGCATCCACTGAGAACACCACGCTGCCGTTCTTGTACAGTGATCGTGCCCCGTTGCTCTCGCACCAGCCGTTTGTCAGATCGGCGCAATTCCCGCCTTCCAGATGTGCCGCCCCGTATGAGTCCAGCCAGTAGCGAAGGATGACCGGGTTATTGGCGAAGGTGAGGGTATTTCCGTTGATGTTGTCGATCAGACAGTTCGTCGGATTTCCTGTATTCGATCCACTGCCTCCCCGGCAGATCAATTGCCGCACATCAATGTCTGTAACTGAAAACTGGCTCGCCGAAGCGTTCGTATTGCCAATGATGACTCCATTCTTCAAGTTTGCCTCGCCGGTGAAATTCTCGATTGTGACGTTCGAGGTTGGTGCTCGACTGCCAATCACCACCCCATCCTGAAACCCTTCAGCATGCGAATTCCGCAAGATGTGCCCAGTCCCATCGATTTCATAAGCAGCTAACGGATAGGCCGCAAAGGAACTGGTGCTGCTGCAGTTGGATCCGTTCACTGTGCCGCCCTCCAGTCCTCGCGTCGCGGTTCCGGTTCCCGTCCAAACGCTAACTCCGGTCGGGTAAAATTTCACATTCGCCGCCGTCACTGTCCCGCTTTCCGCCGTTGTAGACGCTTGCTGATACGTGAACGTCGTCGAGGTCGGCGTCGTTCCGACCAGAACTGTGTAGCTTCCATTGAAACTGGAAGCCGAGCCCGTCACCCCCGACACCACGACCGGCCATTGCTCCCACGGACCTCCGCCCGCCGACAAAGGAGCACTCAAAGTCGCCGTCACCACGCCTGAGGAATTTCGCGAAATCGAGCTCAGCGGCGCTCCTGTCGCATTCGGCCACGGGCCGCAAGCTGCATTATTTGGAAAAAGCACTTCGAAGTTCCGCACATTGATTCCGTTCTGCGTGCGGTTCGTAAGAGAATCGTTTCCGAAAGCAAATCCCGCAACTGTCGGGTTGATAACTTTCACGTACTCCGAACCTGTCTCTTCCTGGTCCCAGTCTCCCTTGATGCCAATCGTCCCATTCAACCCGTTCGCATCGAGTGCGAGGTTCTTGATGAGGGTTCCACTCACGATGCAAGAATCTCCGCTGCACCCAGATGCGGGCCCGATTTGCAGTACCGGAGCCGCGACAAAACCCGTGCCACCGTTTTCCAACTGCACCAGCGTGTCAGTGTTTCCACTCGGATCACCCCGGCCTGTGCCCTGAAGCGTGATCTTCTGTCCAAGCATCCAGGTGTTTTGTGCTTGGATAACTCCAGACGGAAGCAGCAACTGTCCTGCATCGCTTGTGGATACGGGCGGGTTCGCGCACCCCATGTTGTCGTTGATGAACCCACGCCCATTCACAACTGGAGCACCGTTTCCACTGATCGCGACATCCATCGCCGATTTCATCTTCGCGCAGGCATCCGCCCCCGTGAACGCCGTCGCATCAAGCTCCGAAGGGCTGCTGTTGACGCCAGCCCCTGTCCCGTTTCCTGTTAGAGGATAGCCAGTCGGAACCGGGCCAATGCCCGATGCGTGCGACCCTACATAGCTCGCCACCCACGCCGTGCTCGCCGCATTCGCACTATTGTCATTTCCACTCGGCGTTGGCACGGCAATGCTTCCCGCGACGAACGAGTTGTTTCCGCTGAAGCTGTTCGCCGAACCAAGACCAGCAAAATTCTGACTCTTCACGAAGGCGTCCGTCGCAATTGCGGCTGAACTATCGGAAGCCGGCTGCGTCGGAGCCGTCGGTGTCCCCGTTAGCGCCGGCGAAGCGAGCGGTGCCGCGCCCGTCACCTGCCCGACTGAGTAGTCTCCGGCCTGCGCCGTAATCGATCCCACCCGGCCAAACACGCTGCCCACATTATTTGCGCTGCTACTTGCTCCCTGCACGCCCATCCCGAAGAAATATGTTTTGTAAGTTCCTCCCGCCGCATTGGTCACCATCACGCGACCCAACACTTGTCCGCTCGTCGGATAAACCGCCCCCGCATCGTGACAGTCTCCCGCCACCGTCCCGCTCATTTGTACGTAATCACCCGTCGTAGTCGGACCATCAAATGTGCAACTGCCAAACCCACTGCTCACCACTTCTGCGTTATAAGTGGTGCCAGCGCCCGCTATCACCACCCCAATGGCTCCGCCCGTATCGCTCGCTGAGGTGCTCACCGCACTCCCACTCGCCGTCAGCTTCGCCAACTTGTTCAAGCTCGTTCCTGTCCCCGCATCGTTCGGCCAATCGTTCGCACTTCCGCCTGTCAACTCTCCATCCAGGGCCGTCGCATAGTAGAGACTTCGTATCCCGAGACCATTGTTTCCGTTTCCCAGCGCATCCGCACCGATGTCCCGCAGATTGTCGCTTCCTGTGAGCAGGTGGAAATTCGACCCGATATACCACGGAATCGTGCCGCCCAGCTTGAATTCGATTCCGTACGCGCTTCCATTCCCTAAGTAGTCCGACGAAATGGCGTATCGCGCACTTTGAGAGTCATACCAGAAACTCAATCGCGAGTAGTTCAGCTCGTTCGAGTCTGTGGATTGATAGATCCGCAGCGCCTGCGGAGTTCCTCCGTTGCGCTCCTCCATCGTATTTGCGTCGCTATTGAAAACGTTGAGAAGTCCCAACTGGATGGGCTGTCCGTTGTTGCTGATCACCTTGGGACAGTGGCACGTGGTGTCGAACCAGAAAATTCCGTAATTCGGAATGCCCGTGGGCTGCGATGTTTCGGCGAGTTGCACTACATCCGCGGTGCTGCACACCGCGTTCCCATTTGCTTGGATTCCGGTCGCGAAGCTGCCGTTGCATTGCGTCGGAGTCTGCACCAGTTGGGTCGCTGTGTTTGCATTCTCCGAGAGATTCCCGCTCGCGTCCAACTTAGCCACCTCGACAACCGCACCTCCATTTTCGGAGACCTGCAACTTCCCATTGCCGCCAAATCCGATCGCCGACTTTCCCGAACCCACTGGGCTCAGCGCTCCGAAACCTCCTTGCAACGCCCAGCTTCCGTTTGCCGACGCCGTGAATTCCGCCGCCTGCGCATTGCCGGAAACCACGATTCCTCCGTCCATCTGCACATTCGTCTTGAATTCCTTCAGTCCACCTGTCAGCCGCTCCAGCCAATTCTTCCCATCTCCCACGTTCCCGATGTAATTGGAGAGAGAAACCGGCGCACCCATGCTGATCCCCACATGAGTCGGGTCGCCGTCTCCCTGGTCATATCCAATGAAAGCGTCATTTACATCATTAGACGGACGATTGTTGGCGGTTGCGATGGTCTTCTGAAAGTTTGAGTCCGAGAGCGTGATGATGTGGCTCGGCGCCGATCCCAGAGTCGGGAAATTCAGTCTGCCTTTTAGGTTCGTTCGCAATCCGCCGTCCTGGTTGGGCTTCACCGGCAACAGCAGCGCTGTCTGATCGTAGTAAGAGCTGGGTGCTCTGCTTGAATAGCAGTTCATCCACAGCGGACTCCACTCATAAAGTGGATCGCAGTAATTCGAAATCAGTGCCGGCCCCGCCACACCCTCCACCGCCACCACATCGCTCGGAGCGCTGTCCATCGACGCCACCGCCGCATCTAGAACGCTGCCGGAGTCCACATTCGCCGACAGCACTAGATTCCCCGGCCAATAATCGATAAGCGGGAAGTAGCTCGGGTTCGCAACCGTGTAATTCTGAAGAGCCGCTTGGGTATCCGCGAAAGTGCATGCTCCATTTGCGCATGCCGCGGCTCGGGTCAGCCCTGTCGCTACGGCGTACGCGCCTGATCCGTACGGAGCCTGCTCGCGTGGGGCGCCAGCGCCGTTGTAAATCGTCCTCAACAGATCGAACGAGCTCGCTCCCGGTACGTCTGGCCAGCTCACACTGATCGTTCCCGTGCCGTTCGTCAGCGCATGACCCGCTAACAACGGGTTTGACGCACCATAGGTAGCACTCTTTGCGACTACGTAATACCGGTAATCCGATGTCCCCGTGTTCGCAAATTGTGGGAACCCACCCGAAGGGGCAACGCGGCCCTCTATCTTTACCGTCGCCCCTTCCGCAATGACCCCCGCTTGCCCAATGTTTCCCGCCGGATTAGCACAGTTTCCGACCTCTTCGTACACGTTCTCCAGGGCGATTCCACTATAGCCGCCACGTTTGATCCCGCCCTTCACGCCGTATTGTGCGAACCCTTCCACCACGCTGTCCGAAATCCGTAAACTGTTCCCGCTCTCCCAATCGATCCCATTGCCCGCACATTGCAAGGAAATATTCAGATTCTTCAGCCAGCCCACCGCTGCATTCGTCGCAAAAGGCCCCGGTGCATAAATTGCCGGATTGCAAACCGCCGCATTGCACAGCAATCCATAATTATTCGATCCTGTCGCCAGCGCCGTATCCAGACCATCCAGGAGAAAAGACTGATCGCCATCTACCTGAACGAAGTTGCCGAAGGTTCCTCCCGTCGGCGGAATTCTCGTAGCCAAATTCAAAATTCTCGTCTTCTGCGCGTTGTCCTCGATGAAAGGACTTTGGCCGCCCACTACCATCGGACGTCCCCGCGGGCTCACAAGGGTGACGTCCAGAAACGCATTTGTGTTCATTGGATCGCCAACAAAAATGCATGTGTCTTGCATATAGCAATTCACGATGGATCCTGAAAAATCCACCGTCATATCCGAACTCCGAATCGATATCCTGGCATACGCGGAAATTTCTGCCGGAGGTACGATCACCTTCCCGGCTTGCGACGGCCCACTCGGGTTCGTCGGCATAATCCGTGCCGCAATCAAAGCTTCTTGCAGTCCTCCCGATGCACTTGTTACGGTGTATCCCACCGGATGCGAATTTGCGGTCGTGAACTGCAATGTTCCCGGCTGCCCGTTACCCGCGCAAGTTCCGCCCGTCACCCCCACAGCTTCAGGTGTCCCGGTGCCTGAGATGTACACGTAGTAGTAAGGCTCCGCCGCCGCGACCCCAGCTCCGCATGATGCGAAGCTCACCGTCTTGGCTCCCGGGATACTCAGGTCGGTCGACGGCGATTGCGTCCAGGCAAAGTCTGTCGCGTACTTGATGGCCTGCATGCCCGTAGACCCGCTGCCTCCGGGTTTCGGCACATACTTCCCCTGAGAGGCAACATAAGTGATGACTTCGTTGTCAGTAGGCGTCGACGGATCAACCGACACTCCTTGGATAGAAACCGCATTCGCGCTGCTCCCGCACGCCCCCCACGTCGAATCCCCGTGCAGGCACAGTCCGTTGTTCGCCGACCCCGCTCCCAACTCGCCCACCGGAACCAGTCCAGCTGTCAGATCCGCCTTTGCATTCACTGCGGAGTCGATGTAGCCTTTGTTTGCTGCTTGATTCGCTGCAGAGGGCGGCCCGCTCAGAGTCAGGGGTCCACTCATGGTGTCTCCCGCTTTGCTTACGTACGAGCCGCTACCGACCGTCTGCAAACCGTCCACGTATTGTTTGCTCACCGCATCGTTCGGATTGACCGGCGCCGGAAGGCTTGGCGCTGTAGCAAACTGTTTGACTCCGTTGATCGTCTCATTGCCTGTGACGTGCACCACGTCGTTGTCATTCGCCTTCGCAGCCAATGCCGAATTCACGAATTGCTGCGTCGCCATCTGCGAAGCCGAATTCGCCGCTCCCAGCACTGTCCGAACCACCGCAAGGTTAGCTGGAGAAGTCGTCGGCACGATCCAGAATTCCGTTCGTACAATGTCGTCCAATTGATAGACAACCGTGTACACGGTGTTCGCCGGCGTCGCTCCCGCGTTCGGAACCAGTGCAACAGACAACGCCCCGCCCGCTCCCAGCGTCGTATTGGTTCGTCCAGCAGCTACCGCATGTCCATCGGAAGTGATGAACTCCGGCCACGAAATCAGCAATACCCCGCTCGCCGGCTGCCCATCCGCGCGATACACCGTATCAGAGACCGTAGTGGTCGGAAGCGTCTGTGCTCCGGCGCCAACCGCCAGCGCCAGCAATAGAAAAAGCCGCCAGATGCGGCGGCTCACAGTAGCCATGTTTTTCCTCCGTCAACTTCAACCGGACACACGAATTCGCCCGACAGCTCATCCCTGCGGATGGACCGCCTGCTCCGGCAAGTTCAGCGAATGTCTATTTAAGAATCGAAACTGGAATAAAACTTCAGGATCAGCCTTGGATTTCGGCCCCAATCCCTTCCCGCAAATAAGCTCTCACGCTGTCTACGTAAACATCCGCAAAATCCACTACCGGACGCTTCGTGGCAATCACGCCCATGCTTTCATCCAACTTCCAACCCATTGCGCATAGAATCGCCAACGTCATCATCGGCGCACGGTGTACTCCCGCGGCGCAATGGATGTACACCTTCGTATCCGCTTCCTCCAACGCCCCCAGCGCGAACTCCACGCCTCTTTGCAGTAACTCCGCTGGCTTGGCCTGGAAGTCGTCATCAGTCGGGTTCCATAGCACCTTCACCGCATGATCCTTCGCTAAGGGCGTATCATCGAACTCGATTTGCATGTCCACAATATGCGTTACGCCCAAACCCACGACTTCCGCCATATTCTCCGCCGTCCAGATTCCTCCGCCAACCGCGATTCGGTCGGTCACCCACGTCATATCGATCATGAAGATTTCTGTACCTTGTGATTGAAATTGAAGCTCGCCGCGAAGCTCGCATGCGGCGCCACCCCAGATCTTTCCTTCGATCGGTTGCGTATGCCGGCCTGCACCATCTCATTTTACGTGATCGCAGGCTGTTCTTAGCCTCTCTAGGCGTTCGCCTTAGCACTCGTTGGTAACCACTGCAATTTCGTCGCCTGCTTGAAAACGGGGCGCCCCGTGTTGCGCGCCCCTTGGAGGTTTTCCTGATCTACATTTAGAATAGCAAATTGCATAGGGGTAGGATGCCAACTTTGCAAATATTTATTCGCTTTCTTCTGAATCACTTACGTCAATTTGCACCATTCCCCCCCCTTGACAACTTTCTGGACACCCAGTTTCAGCGTTTGGGAGCGCAGTCAATATTCCACGTTGCAGAAAAATCTCACTCACCCGGTCCAACGCCTCCGGATACGCGCGAGGTATCGTCCGGTGCCCGCATCCCAGAATTTGCGCCGCCTCCGCATACGTGTATTCCTGCAACGCAATCGTTCCAATCAAAGACCTGTCGAATTCCGACAGGAGTTCCAGGCTTCTTTCCACATCAAGAACAAAAATTGCTGCATCCGCGAACGTATGTGCGCGATAAGACGTGACTTTGCTCCGAAAGAACTCCCGCCCCAGCAACGACGGCAGTCGGCCAACCTCCAGTGCGATTCGCAAATATCGCCGTAGCACCGCCACCGTCCGTTCGCGATATAGCCACAGCGTTGGGTCAAGTCCAGCCCCACCTTCGGAGTTGGCCTGAATCCGTATGACGTTGATCTTGATGCCACTTTGCTCCGCCGTTCCCTCAGGTTCTATCTCTATCCCGTGTTTCTCGAGATCGCAATTGGCTTGTCCATTGGATGTCACGCGTCATTCCTCCCTGACCCGCTTCCGGCCATTTTCCAGTAGGGAATCATCGACATTCGGTTTTCACAGGCCCCGCAGTACAACGCTCCGCTGCCCTGCTCCCGCATCCACAGTCCCCCACATAGTTCGCAGTACTTCAACTCCATTTCCACGATTTCCAGTTCGTCGAGTTCCATTTTTCCTCCAAAACAAAAGGCCCTGTGCCGATTCGCTCGGTTCACAGGGCCCGTTTCTCTTACGGAGTGCCTGATGCTTATTTAATTTTCAATCGATGATTGCCTGACGATCGCTGTGTAACCTACCCCTCCTCCTGGCGGAAATACCCTTCCTCATATCCTGACTTCAGTATTCGGCCATTCTGGATTACAACACTTACTTTCCCTGTAAAACGAATATTTCGCAGTAATCGTTCGATACTTGCCGAGAGAAGTTCGGCGGAGCGCACTTTCCGGCGAAATTCCACAAATTCGTCCTCCTCCCGTCCCGCCTGTAGACTGAGTTCCATGAATGTGTTTCCTTGCGTGCCTGCGGATGAAGTGCCGCATATATCGAGTCCAAGCCTATAGCTTAAAGAAGTATGGCGTCAATAGTAGATTTATGGATTATGTGTGATTCGCATCACGCGAATCCACCCGCCACTCCACCCCGCAGCCGCCTTCGGATGTGGAAAACGTTCGAGCTATTCTTTCCAGAAGCATAGCTCTACATGGCAATAGCGGAACGCTATAGTACAGTGGTACACTGCCGCCGTCATGAAATTCAAACTACTCCAGGAAAATCTCCGCAAGACTTTGTGGCATCGCATTGAAGATGGCGAACTCACCGGTCTGCGGCTCGCCGAACAGACCGGTTTCAAACAGGCTCACATTTCCAATTTTCTCAATCGCAAGCGCGGTCTGAGCCTCGAGGGCATGGATAAAGTCCTCCACGTGCAGCGTCTGTCCGTTCTCGACCTGCTCGACCCACAAGAGATCAACAAGCGCGCCAGCATTCTCCCTCCTAGCGAAGACGAGTTTCAGAACGTCCTGTGCGTGGACGGGGCGACCGCAGCCAGCGAACCTCTGATCATGAGCATGAACGTAACCGACATCCTTAAATTCAAGGCGAGTTTTCTGCGCAAGTTGCGTCCAGAAATGGAGGGCGGTCGCAGCAAGTGGGAACGTTTTGTCGCGGTCAAAATCGAAAGCCGGGATGGCATGAGCATGTATCCCCGGCTCTTACCTGGAGCCACTGCTCTGATTGACCGCCACTACAACTCCCTGAAGCCATACCGAAAAGGCGAATCGAACATGTATGCCGTGAATCGCGATGAAGCCTCCACCGTCCGGTACGTCGAAGTGGCCGACCGCAATCTGATCCTGCGCCCTCAGAACCAGTCTTATCCCGTCGAAGTGATCGCGATGGAGGAAGGGAAGAGCGCGTCCGACTACCTCATCGGACGGGTCTGTTACGTCGGAATCGAAACCTGATCTTGCTTTCCGGCCCCGTCATTCACCAGCACTCTTTGCTATGATCGAGTTTCAATCCTGTTTCTTGTAAGGAGGCACTCATGAATGAAGCAGCCGCTACTGCATCTGGTTCGCGCCGGAATGAAGACATTGCTCTTGACCTCATGAAGTTCGTTGCCATGACTACCGGCTACGGCCGAACCACTTCGACCGGCGTGGGGTTTCAAGGCGGAGGTGCAGCCGCCAAACCTGAAGACTATGCCGAGCACTTGCTTGAGCTTTACAGCAAGTGTCTGCGCGCCGTTCAGTCACCCAAGTAGTTCGTAATGCCGGCATCCTCGCCGGCCAATCACTCACCGATCAAACAAAAGCCGCGGCCCATAGGGCTGCGGCTTTGAATATGTCTGTCCTCATGCCGCTTAGCGGCGTCGCTTCGCCTTTTTTGCGGCCTTCTTCGCCGGCTTCCGCTTGGTTGCAGTCTTCGAGGATTTTCGCGAGGCAGCCTTTTTTGCCGCTTTCTTTGGCGCCTTCTTGGCCGCTTTCTTAGCTGCCTTCTTCTTTGGAGTCGCCTTTTTCTTCGGTGCCGCCTTTTTCTTGGCTACTTTCTTTGGTTTCGGCGCTGACGGCTTCGGGGTCGAACCTCCTCCACCTCCCGCGCTTACCGGAGCAGCCGGAAGTGGCTCCTCTTCTTCTTCCTCTTCTTCAGCGTCGCCGCCGGCCGGAAGCTCTGCTTCCTCTTCTTCCTCTTCGTCCTCGTACTCCTCTTCCAGCGGATCTCCGTAGGTCCCGCTGTCTCCGAACTCGTCCATTTCGTCGTCTCGCAAATAGAGGGTTTCGTAAAAAGTCATTGCTCCTCCTGAATTTTATGCCTGTTCCTTGGGCCGGTGCCGCGCAGCCCGATCCGCGCCAATATTAAAAAAGAACTACTGAAAGTCTGATGCACTCGACTCAGCGGGCCGCGATTATAGCACAGCAGTTTTTCGCTTCGCAGTAACAGAATCTTCGCCTCCAAAACAATTTTTGCCCGCAGGTCGCAGCTCTCAAATCAAGACAGAAATTGTAGTTCAGAGGAAGAAGCAGAAAGTCAGACTATCGGGTAGGCATGCCAATGACCAGGATCATGCCCGGTCGAAGTACCGCAACGTTCCGGTTCGTCTCCTTCAATGCCGCCACTGTAGTGTTGTAGGAGCTGGCAATCGAATAAAGAGTTTCACCGCGCTGAACTTTGTGTCGTACCACAGGTTTCGTCTCTTCGGCGTGTAAATGGTTGGCATTCCTCGACTTAGATGCAACGTAGGTGTGTTCGCTCACGCTCGGTGTGGTGGGCAAGTGAACGTATAGAACGCGACGCCCGTTCAGGCTGTCACCCTTCAAATGGTTCCATCGGCGAACCATCGTTGCTGGAACGCCGAAGTTGTCGGCCACCCTGGCTACTGTATCGCCCTTGCGGACCTTGTAGACCGTCGCCCTTTTCGAATACGACGCGACATCTTCGCCCGCCGGACGCTTCCCCGGCGCCACTGGGATAATTAGCTTGCTGTCCGCTGTTAGGTCAGTGTCAATCTCGAGATTATTAGCCTCTGAGATCGCCTGTCTTGTGGTGTGATACGACCGAGCGAGAGCGTTTAGCGAGTCGCCCGGAACCACCTTGTGATACCTCCACCACACCCGCATATCCGGGGGAATCGCCGCGATCGTACTCAAATAATGGTCCTTCGTCCCGGCAGGCAAATGGAGATCAAATTCGTGGTCCTTCGGCGTCGTCAGCCTTAAAAGGCTCGGATTGAGATCTTGTAAGTCACTCGCGGATGCATCCACGCACTCCGCGACCAGCCGCAAATCGACCGGATAATCAATCTTCACCGTGTCGTACGGGACCGGCTTCTCTAGGACCACGTCTTCCAGGCCGTATTGCTGGGGATTCTTGGCCATAATCGTAACGGCCAGAATGATGGGAACGTAATTGCGCGTTTCCTTGGGGAGCACATTGCGCTTGTAGAGTTCCCAGAAATCCGCGTACCCGGTCCGCTTCACCGCGCTCTGTATAGTCCCTGGTCCGGAGTTGTAGGCTGCCATCGCCAGGTACCAATCGCCAAACTCGTTGTACAAATCCCGTAGGTGTCTCGCGGCCGCGCGCGTTGCCTTCTCCGGGTCTTGTCTATCGTCGATCCACCAGTCTCGCTCCAGGCCATACCCCTTGGCCCGACTGGCCATAAATTGCCAAATTCCTCGGGCTCCCGCGTGCGACAGGGCCAGCGGATGAAATCCAGATTCCGCCTGCGCTAGGTAAATCAACTCCTGCGGCACTCCTTCTTCCCGCAGGACGCGTTGAATCATCTCTTGATATTGCCCGCTACGCGCCAAAGCGTGTTCCAGCGTTCCGCGTCCACGGTTCGAGAAATAACTGATGTAGCTGGCTACGGGATCCGTCATCATGAGCGGCAAGTCGGAGTGGGTCGCCTTCACCTCGGCCTCCGCCTTTGCCTTCACATTCGGATCCACCGGGTACGTCACATCATTAGCTTCGTCGATCGGCGCCGGCTCTGATTTCTCTTCCGTGAAACCGTCGCCCTCCTGCAACGCTTGCAGTTCCAAGCCATTGATGCCGTCCAGAACGCGGTCAAATTCCTGCTGCAACCGCTCATCTGAACGAATATCCAATTGGCTGCTCAGCAGTATGTTGAACGCGTTGTCAAAGTTCTGTTTCGCCGCTTCCAGATGTCCCGCTTTGTAGTTTTCCTGCCCGGCAGCGTACTCTTTCTCGACTTCCAAAATTAGCTGGGCTGCAGGATCGGGCAACCGTTCCGGTGCCGATTGGACAGGCTGGGTTTCCTTGGCCGCCTCAGGCTCTGGCGATACCTCGGGCCGCACACTCGGGGCAATCGTCGGCGGAGTAGCCTGTGCAGGCAGAAATGTCGCCTGCCGCCGTGCCGTCTGGCAAGCACAGCCACCGAGGATCAGTCCCAGCACCCCCGCAATCGAAAGATGAGATCCCACAATCTTCATCGTTATCTATAACTTACGATGCCAGCTCAAGCTTTTACGCGATCCCTCGATGCTACTACCCAGGTTTTGATGGGTCAATGCGCAACTCCGTTGGCCTAAGTTACTTAAGGAACCATCACAGGCCTTACGCCGGCGCCGGTCGCCACCGCCCTATTCTTCGGTGTGGCCTTGTCCGCGAGCTTCCATCCAGCTCTGCAAAATGAGAACTGCGGCCATCTGATCGACCACTTGCCCACGGCGTTGGATGGACATCTCCGTCTCCCGCAAGAGCCGGTTGGCCTGTGCCGAACTGAGCCGCTCGTCCCACAAATGCACCGGGATCTTAAATTCTCGCCTCAACTCTTCGGCAAACAGCTGCATCTTCTCTGCCTGAATCCCTTCCGCTCCGCTCATTCGTAATGGCAATCCCACCACCAGTGCGGAAACTTCGAATTCCCGAATTACTTTCCTTAGTCCTTCAAAGTCGAGCCGCTTGTTTTTTCGCTGCAGCGTCTCCAATCCCTGAGCTGTTATCCCCAACGGATCCGACACAGCCAACCCGATACGTCTGGAACCTACATCTAAGCCCAGCACGCGTGGATGGCGCTCGGCGGCTGAACTTGGATTTCCGTCGGTTTGCACGGTCGCAATTATAGGCTCACCATTCATCCGGCATGAACCCGGAACCTTGTCACAAGCCGACATCCAACTCGAGTCCTCACGACCACCCACGCGCTGGCGAAGGAGGTTTACCCTCGCTCCGCGTCCGCAAGCATTGGGCACTTAACCTTCTAGGAATTAGCTGCGCCTTTGGACTCTGTTATTTCGGGGAGTCCGTCCTCGTAGTAATCATGGTTTCAATCCTTCTCGCTTTCATCCTCGCGCCCATCGTCGACGCCTTGTCCTACATCCGCCTGCCCAGGTCTGTGGGATCATTCATTGCCATACTCTTGCTCGTGGCTGCCGTGGCAGCCATCTTCTACTACTCGTACAACCAGGCTGCGAACTTAGCTCACGACCTTCCCAAATACACCGGTCGTATCAGAGATGAACTCGCGCGCTTTCGTCGCCAAGCGCAAGACTTCGAGGTCTTGACTCCGCAACACGAAAAGGGAGTCGTCAATGTTCACGCTACGACCGACTGGACCGATATTCTTTCTCATGGCTTCGGTTCCGTAACCGAAACCGTCCTCGCCGTCTCCTTCGTCCCCTTCCTGGTGTTCTTTATGCTCACCTACCAGGAGCACGCTCGTTCTGCCACGGTGATGCTGTTCCCGCTTCCGAATCGGAGTGCCGCTTACGCCACCTTGGGCATGATCTCGGCCATGATTCGCAGTTTCATGGTCGGCAATCTCCTTATCGGACTTTTCATGGGCGGAGTTGGGACCGCTGTCTTCGGCTACCTCCACATTCCTTTTTTCTATTTTGCCGGATTTGCCAGCGGCTTCCTAAGCCTTGTTCCCTATATGGGAATTATCCTTGCCGTCCTTCCTCCAGTTTTCGTCGGTCTTGGCCACCTCAGCTCTCAGGACCTACTCATCATCATCGTCACTGTGTTTTGTCTCCATATAGTTGCTCTCAACCTCCTTTATCCCAAGTTCCTCGGCCATCGCCTCGAACTCAATCCCCTCGCCGTGACCATCGCCCTTCTCATTTGGGGAGGGCTGTGGGGTGCTATGGGCCTCGTCTTGGCCATCCCCATAACCGCGGCCATCAAGATAGTGTTCGATCACGTTGAATCGCTGAAGCCTTACGGTACTTGGCTCGGAGATGCTGGATGATCATCAGTTCTAACAATATGAATAATATAGACTTGAGGGCGTTTCCGCTCGCCGGAGCCGAGTCCCGCAACCCAATTCCAAATTGCCTTCCCCAACTAACTGGGCTAAACTGTTTTCTGCGAAAGTTGTTATCTATCCAGCCCTCGTCAGGTGGTCCCTCATGCTGAACGCCGACAGCAGTTTCCACATTGGTGACAACGTCGTTTATCCCAACCACGGGGTCGGAACCATTGAACAAATCAGCAGCCGGACCATTGGTCAGACCGTTGAGAAGTTCTATCTCTTGAAGATCAAGTCCAGCAGTCTCAAGGTCATGATTCCGTTCCACAACGTGAACGCCGTTGGCCTTCGCCGCGTGGTCAAGAATGGCGAGATCCTCAAGATCATTGCCTTCCTCGAGGACGGCGAGATTGGAAGTACTTCCGACTGGAAGGACCGTTTTCGGGAAAACTCCGATCGCATGCGCACCGGCTCCCTGCTCGAGGTAGCCTCCGTCCTGAAGGGTCTGATCGTCCTTCATCAGGCGAAACCGCTCTCATTTCGGGAAAAGAAAATGCTCGAACGCGCTCGCTACCTTCTGGTCAGTGAGCTTGCGATGGCTCGGAGCTGCGAAGACGCTGAAATCGAGGATCTCTTGACCAAAGCCTTGGCCAAGTGCAACCTTCGATTCCCCGATGCTTCTGAGTTTGAAGCCTAGATTCGATCTCGGTTGATCCCGGCCTTCAGCCCGCAAACAACCCCCGTGGCCGCGAAAGGTTTGTGTTCGCAAGGGTATAATCCCTCATTAGCATGACCGATCAAATCAAGCGCAAGCTGCAAGACGAAATCGACGCTCTCGAACACGAGCTCGTCCACGATCTGCCCAAGGAAATCAAGAAAGCTGCCGCACTCGGAGATCTCAGCGAAAATGCCGAATACCACATGGCCAAGCAGCGCCAGGAATTCGTCAAAGCTCGCTTGCGTCAGCTCGGCCGCCGCATCGCTGACCTCTCTATGGTCAACATGAATAACATCCCCAAAGACCGGGTTGGCTTGGGCTCCAGGGTTAAGGTTTACGACAGCGGTAAAGCCGAAGAGATCGAATACAAGTTGGTTACCAGCGAAGAATCCGACGCCGTCGCTGGAAAAATCTCCACCACTTCCCCCATCGGTCGAGCGCTCCTCAATAAGAAAGTTGGGGACGAGATCACGGTCGTGACCCCGAACGGCAACAAGGAACTCGAAATCCTTAGCCTCTCCACCATTCACGACGAGGCCGAAGCTTCGTGACCTGGACCAGCGCCTTCGGCCGTGCCTGCGGCGTCTTGCTTGACGCCATCGTTCGCGCCCTCGCGCTGGCCCGCATCAATCCAAACTTCCTTACTTTCCTCGGGCTCGTTGTGAATACCGTTGCCGCCTGTCTCTTTGGCTACGCCAATGCCGACAATCAGGCGCGCATGTTTCGTCTCGCCGGGTTGGTCATCATCGGTTCTGGGTTCTTTGACCTGGTCGACGGCGCCGTCGCTCGCGCCAGTAATCAGGTGACCCGTTTCGGAGGCTTCTTCGATTCGGTCATCGATCGCTACAGCGACGCTTCCCAGTTCTTTGGACTGCTTGTCTTTTACGCGCGCGGCGACCGTTTCTTCTACGTAGTGCTAACCGCTTTCGTCATGATTAGCGCCATCATGGTCAGCTACACTCGCGCCCGTGCCGAGTCCCTCATCGGCTCATGCCGCGTCGGGTTCATGGAACGTCCCGAACGCCTCGTGCTCGTAATTCTCGGTGCCTTGTTTAATCGCATGGCGCCCGTCCTGTGGATCATCGCCATCCTCTCCACCATCACCGTCATTCACCGCATGCGTTACACTTACACCCGCACCGCCTTGGTCGATCGCCCGCCTACCGCCAGCCAAGCCGCATAAAGTACTGACTTCGTTCCCTCGTTCTGACTAATCAAGAGGTAGCCCCGACCTCCCGCCGGCCCCACTTCGTTAGGACTGTTGTTTCGAGGCCGAGAACGAGAGAGAAGGAATCGGCGGTCAGTTTCTCAAACGCCGCCGTCCACGTGCGCTCCAATTCCTCCCACGCCAGAATGCTAGACTATCCAGTCACTCTGGGGAGAGGATCTCTTGCCGATCGATCCAGTTCTGGTAGTTCACGGTGGTGCTTGGGCCATGCCCGATGACATGGTCGATGCTCACCTCCACGGCGTTCACAACGCCCTCGCTGCCGGATGGAATGTCCTCCATCGCGGCGGATCCTCCGTCGACGCGGTAGAAGAAGCCGTCGTCATAATGGAGGATGACGAAACCTTCGACGCCGGACGTGGAAGTTTTCTCAACCGTGATGGCAAAGTTCAACTCGATGCCCTCATCATGGAAGGTTCCACTCTGCGCGCAGGGGGCGTGGGTTGTGTCGAGCGTCTCCGCAACCCGGTTCGCGCTGCTCGTAAAATCCTCAGCGAAAGTCCGCACGTTTACTTTGTTGCTGAAGGCGCCGAACGTTTTGCCGCCGAGCACGGTATCGAACTTTGTAACAACCAAGATCTCATCATCCCGCGTGAAATTGAACGTCTCCGCGAGTACCAGGCCCACGCCACCGAAGAGGCCCCAAACCTCTTCGCCCCAGCTATTTCTCATGACACGGTTGGAGCCGTCGCTCTCGATCGCGATGGCAACATCGCGGCCGCCACCTCCACCGGCGGGACGCTCAACAAAGCTCCCGGACGTCTCGGAGACTCCTCTTTGATCGGTTGTGGCTGCTATGCCGATAACAAAAGCGCTGCCGCCTCCACCACCGGATGGGGTGAGCCGATCATGAAATTAGTTCTCGCCAAGTGGGCGGCCGATCGCGTCGCTTCCGGCAGCCTTCCCGAGTGGATCGCGGCCGAAGCCATCAACTATCTCGAAGCCCGGCTCAACGGGCACGGTGGCATCATCCTTCTCGACGCGCGAGGCCGCTTTGGTATCGCCCACAACACTCCGCGCATGGCCTGGGCCGTCAAGACCCTTCAATACGAAGAAGTTGGCGTCACCCGCAATGGATAGTTCGTGTTACGGGTTGCTACGCTTGGCGCAGATCATTGAGAATCGCCGGGAACCTTGCGTCGCTTCTCGCAAAAATACACGCTTGTCGGATACTTCTTCTCCGGATCATCGCCGCCATACGCCAGCGGGCGGGACTCGCCTTACCCCGATTTCGGCAGCTTCTTAGCGTGCGCGAAACTTGTAAGACTGCTCCGGGTTGTTTGGGTTGTTAATTTTGTGTTACTTGCCTACTTTTCTGTTGTAGTAGTTCCCTGAGACGGGTAGATTTTTGTATCCGTTACCTACTTCGTATGCTCAAAGTCGCTATTCTAAGTGTCTGTGGAGCCGCCGCATTTTTGGCGGCCGATGTACCTTGCCGTGCTCAGTCGGTTTTGAATTTGACCGGTCCCAATCAGGCGTCAGCACCTCTTGCCAGTCAATCACCCCCTCTCTACGTAAAGGTCCGACTGCAAGATTCGCTGAAGACCTCCAAGCTCAAACCCGGAGACCAGATCGAAGGCAAGCTTATCCAGGACGTTTACTCTGGAGATCTTCAGCTTTTTCCAGCCGACTCTGTCGTGCGCCTCACCGTTGATCAACTCGGCCGCCGCCGTCGCGTCCCCAATGATCACTGGCCTTGGGTGATTAAGGCATTTACTCCGCGCCACGAAAAATATCCGCTGTTTAAATCCGCAACGGTTGTGAACCCCGGCGGCCACGAGACGCCACTTCAGGTTTCTCTTGTGTCCATCAATAAAGAAGTCGAGGTCTCGCCGAAAGCCAAGAAGAACTCAAACTCCCATGAATCCCAGGCGCCCGCTGCCGCGAAACCTCGTCGCGAGCTTGGCCCCATCCTCACCCTCGAAGCCAGCGAAGCATCTGATGCGAATTCCAAACCAAGCTCGATTCCTGCCGAACCCGTCACGCTTGCTGCGGGAACCGAGGCAAAAGTAATTTTGCTGAAGGATGTGAGCGCCTCCAAAAATCGGCCCGGAGACTCTTTCCAGGCCCGCTTCGTCGAGCCTGTCCGCCTCAATTCGAAAATTGTGATCCCCGAAGGTGCGGTACTCGACGGCAAGGTTCTAAAAAGCCAGGCGCCGCGCATGTTAAGCCGCTCCGGATCAATTTATCTCACGTTCACCAACCTCACCCTCCCCGGCGAGCCCACCAGCGACATTCAGGCCTCCGTTAGCGGCGCCGAAATCAGCCAGCGTTCCCATACCGTCATCGATCCCGAAGGCAGAATGCATGGAGATCATCCCGGCAAAGCCTGGATGCTTCTCAACATCGGCGTCACCGCCGGAATCGCCAAGGAAGCCGACGACGGCATTCAGTTGATCATCGAAGCCATTGTCTCTACAGCCACCGATGCTTCCACCGCCGGAACTGGAAAAATCGTATCCACCTGCGCCTCCGGAATCTTTCTGCTGACCCGTCATGGCCGCGATGTTGTCCTCCCCAAGTACACTCAAATGAAGATTATGTTCGACCGTCCCGTTTCCTTGCCGGGAGCGCCCCTCGCCCTTGCCGCCAAGCAAAATCCATAAATTTGCACTGCTCTTACTAGCCCGGTTCTCCTCAAGAAACGCTCTTGCTTTCTCTCTATCGATGATTTAAAACTCCAGCCGACTATCTCGGCTCAATATATGTCTTCTTCGGAGCGTGCCGGCCAACTCGGACTGGCGGTTGTAGTCTGCTCACAAAAGCTCATCGGGCATCCTAGGGAGAATTTTATGACTACGCGCAAGCTCGTCTCGCTGGCGTTCCTGTGTCTCCTTCTTTCCACCTTCGCCTTCGCACAAGGTGCCGCAACTGGCGATCTGCACATCACCGTGAAAGATCCCAAAGGCGGTCTCGTGAACACGGCGACGGTCACCGTCCGCGACGTCGCAAAGGGCTTGGAACGCACGGGAATTGGCGATAACCAGGGCGGATACAGCGCCCACCTATTGCCCCCCGGCACCTACTCCGTCACCGTGGAAGCCGCCGGCTTTACCAAAGTCGAAGCTACCGGGGTCAACATTACCGTCGGTCAAATGGCGGAATTGCCCGTCGCTCTCAGCGTTGCGACCGGGAAAGAAGTCGTCGAAGTGAGTTCCCAGGCTGAGTTGGTCGAAACCACGCGCAGTTCGACGACGGACACTATCGGCCAGCGCCGCATCGACAACCTGCCCATCAACGGCCGCAACTACATCAACTTCACTCTTACCGATTCCCAAGTGGTCCGCGACAATGCCCCCAACACCGGCGCAGCCCCCACTTCCGGATTGAACATGAGCGGCCAGCGTGCGCGCTCCAACCTGGTCAACGTCGACGGCGCCGACGCCACCGACAATTCCGTCAACGGTGTGCGCTCCACAGTCTCTCAGGAGGCGGTCCAGGAATTCCAGATCATCACCAACAGCTACGCCGCAGAGTACGGACGCGCGGCAGGCGGTGTTGTGAATATCATCACTCGATCCGGATCGAACGACTTTCACGGCGATGTCTTCGGATACCTTCGCAACCGCAACTTCCAGGCCGTGAATCCCTTCAGCACCGTTTCAAACCCTGCCTACACTCGCGTGCAGGCCGGAGTCGCATTCGGCGGTCCCATCAAGAAAGACAAGACTTACTATTACTTTTCCTATGAAGTAACCCGCCGCCACGAAACCGGATTCTCCAGCATCGGCCAGGGCAACTTCGGTCTGACTCCGTTTGATACCACTCAGATCGGTTTACCCTTCGGTACCATGCAGTTCACGCAGGATCAAATTGGCTTTCTAACGAATCCCTCCGTCCTTGCGGCTGAGCAAGCGAGCCCAGCCTTTGCTGGCGAAGTTGGACAGTATGTAGTCCTCGCTGGTGCATCTTCAGGACAAGCCGTGCACGGGCTATGGCCAACTGGTTTGACCCAAGCTTTGACCGGCGGACTGCTTTCGAACTTCTCCGGATTCCCCACTACATGTCCGCCCCCCGGTCCATGTTTCATCCCGGCTTCTTATCAAACTTTGGCGTCGCAAGAAGGAAACTTCCCGGTATTCGAGGGCACCAGCCTTTGGTCGCTTCGGCTCGACCACAACGTGAGCAGCAGCAATCGTCTGACACTCCGGGCCAACGTGAGTCCGAGCACCGTTACCGGAATTGAAGTCAGCGGTCAGGATCAGCCTTTCGGTCAGAACGCCTATTCCCGTACCTCTCAGCAAACTTACCGCGACGTCGCCGGAGTCGTGCAGGATACCTGGAGTCTCGGAAACAACAAAGTCAACGAACTCCGTTTCCAGTATGCTCGCCGGGGACTGTCGTACTTCTACAACACACAAATTCCCGGCGGCGCCGATCCAGCCGTCAACATTCCCGGTTTTGCTTACTTCGGTCGCGAACCGTACTCGTATATTCAACGCACCGAACAGCGTTACCAGTTCACCGACAACTTCTCTTGGACCATCGGCCGTCACGATACCAAGTTCGGCGTGGATTTTAATTATCTTCCGATTAAAGCGATCTTCACCGTGAACTACGGTGGTGTTTATGATTTTGGCAGCGTAAGCGGCGCCAATCTCGGCTTTGTTCAGCCCATCCCCGGTCTTCCCGTCTTCCCCGCACTGAATCCCGTCCAGGCGTACGGCGCTGGCATCCCGGGAGATTTTATTCAAGGTCTTGGAAGTCCCAGCGACTCTTTTTCTAACAAACCACTCGGCCTGTTTTGGCAGGACTCTTGGCGCGCCACCCCTAATCTGACACTGAATCTCGGCGTGCGCTACGACGTCGAATTCCCACCCAAGTTCACCCCGCCCACCGGCATCGCTCTTCAGGGCTACAACTTCCTTGGATTGCAGAAGGGCATTCAAACCGACACCAACAACATTCAGCCCAGAATTGGCGTTGCCTGGGATCCCAAGGGCGATGGCAAAACCGTCATTCGTGCCTCGTACGGCATCTTCTATGACCACCCGCTTCTCGGCTTGTATTTCCTCGGCGATGCTTCGGACGGATCCACCAGCGGTCAGTTGGCCTTCCCCGGAACCTCCGCATGCGGTGGCGGCCCAGGAAACCCGGCCAATCTGAACGCCATCCCGATTTTCCAGGGACTAGTGAACACCCCGGCATGTGCTCCCGGTCCGGCCGGCCTGATTCCGTCGCTCGGATACCTGCCCAACCAGCAACAATTCCAATCGCTGAATTTCCCGCAATCCCTGTTTCTCAACCAGAATTACATTAACGCCGGATTCCCTCTGGCCTTTCAGCCCTTCGGATATCCGCAAGCCAAGAACTTCGTCTATGCCTACTCACAGCAGGTCAACTTCAGCGTTGAACGCGACCTCGGTGACGGCTTCTCACTCAACCTCGCCTACAACTTCAACGGCGGACGCCATCTCAACCGCCCCATCAACGCCAACACTATCCGAGGCGATCTCTTGGTACGAAATCTGAACGCCGCGATTGCAGCTGGTCAGAATTCGCCGTCTGATAGCCCGCTCTTGGTGAGTGGCTGCGGAGTCGGTCCAGCTGGACCCTATCTTCCTGCGGCACTCGTCAATTTCTTCCGCCCCTCGGGTTTAAATCCTTCCGTGGCGGAGGCCTACCTTGCCAGCGGCGGTGCCCCTTGCGTCCAGCTAGCTAACTCCGTTCTGCAGGCAGAAGGACTCAACCCTGGCTGTAATCCCGCCACCGGCCTTACCGGCTGTGTCCCCTTCGGAGACATGGACGCCAATTACTCGAACGGCAGCTCCATCTATCACGGTTTCACCACTAACCTGCGTAAGCGTTACGGCAGCCACTACGAGTTCCTTGCGTCGTACACCTACTCTCACTCCATCGACGATTCCACCGATCTCGAGTCGACCCTAACTCCGCAGGACAGCTATTACCCCGGCCTCGATCGATCCAACTCCACCTTTGATCAGCGCCACCGTTTCGTTTTTAGCGGTGTTTATCAGTCGGGCAGAGTCGGCGGCAGCGCCTTCAAAAGCAAGCTTCTCAGCAACTGGACTCTCGCCCCGCTCATCGAGTTCGGTTCCGGACGGCCTTTCAACATCATCACCGGCAATGGTGACAATTTGCAGTTGTCCTCGCTTACCAGCCGCCCCAACACAACTGTTAATCCTGCCTGCGGCCCCGGCGTCAGTTCGAAGTACTCTCCAACCGGAGTCTTTCAGGAAGTTTGCCTTTTGCCTTTCACACTCACTGGAACAAATCCGACGCTCCTGCAACTCGACGGCACGCTCGGTCGCAACGCCGCTACCACACCGTGGACCGTGTTCAACGACATGCGTGTCGCGCGGCGTATTAATTTCAATGAGCGCTTTAACATGGACTTGATCGCCGACACGTTCAACATCGCTAATCGCTACAACGTCGCGGCTGTGAGCCCGCTCTTTACCAATGCCGGGCAAGCGACCGCCGCCTACGATCCGCGTCAATTCCAGTTCGCCATGAAATTCAACTGGTAAATTCTCGTGTTTTGCACCTTCATTCTGAGCGTGGTGGCCGGACGCGAAAGCGCGCTAGGCCACCTCGTCCAAGAATCCCATGTCTCACAATTCGCACCTGCAGCCTCGCAGGAAATTCTTCCGCACGTCCTGACGTCTCGGAAACTTAAAATGACAGCGATCCGTATCCCGAATCGACATGACTGAAATCCCGAATCCTGCAGCACAGGCTCCTGAGCCCGCGCCGCCTTCACCCAAATACACCATCTTCACCGGTCCCAACGGCCTGCGCGCGGGATGGCGCCTGCTCCTCTATTTTGCTTTCATGTTTGCCATTGCGGCTCTGTCGCTGATGGCTGCGGCGGTCGCGCACCTGGCAAATCGGGGTCAGCTCGCTGCCTCCCAACTCACGCCGCTAGGTCTGGGCATCTCGGAAGCAACCATCTTTTTCCTCGCCGTCATCCCCGCGCTCATCATGTCGAGGATCGAACACCGCAAGTTTTCCCAGTACGGTCTCCCGTGGTCCGGCGCTTTAGGCAAGGATTTCTGGAAGGGAACTGTCTGGGGATTCCTCTCCATCTCCGGCACACTGCTCGCGATCTTCGCATTCCACGGCTTCCGCGTTACCGGGTTAGCTATTCACGGAGCCACCATAATCGCAGCGACCGCCGCCTGGGCCGTCACCTTCCTGATCGTCGGACTCGCCGAGGAGTTCTCTTTTCGCGGATACACCCAGTTCACCTTAGCCAGCGGCATCGGCTACTGGCCCGCAGCTTTTGCGCTCTCGGCCTTGTTCGGCCTCGCTCATCTGGGCAACAACGGCGAAACCATCTTCGGACTGTTGTCCGTTGTCCTCTTCGGTTTATTGTTCTGCTTGTTCATCCGCCGCACTGGCGATCTTTGGTTTGCCATCGGATTCCACGCTGGCTGGGATTGGGGACAAACCTTCTTCTACGGTGTCCCGGATAGCGGTATCTTGCCCTATCACAACCTGCTTAATTCCACCTTTGCCGGAGCCCGCTGGCTGACCGGAGGCACCGTGGGTCCCGAAGCCAGTGTCTTCACTCCCGTCGCCTTGGCAATAAGCGCCATACTCTTCAGCCGTCGCTATCAGCAAGCTCGCTATCGCTCTCTCTAGCAAACTAAGTTCCGGCCAAAGCTTCCTTAGTGCTCCTTAGTGTCCTTGGTGGTGAAAGGTTTGACCCGGTGTCCTCTGTGTCAAGCTTTTCCCACTTCCTGCTAAACTCTCAACATTCTTGGCGATTGCCTGGGAGCCCACTCCGCGATGCCCGAATCCAACGCACCAACTGCTCGCACCCGTGTCGTCCGCGAGCCTCAACGAGCCATCTACGATCGCGCCGCCGCTTACCAAATCCTCGACGAAGGTTTCATCTGCCACGTCGGTTTCGTGTCCGATGGCCAGCCATTCGTCATTCCCACTGGCTACGGACGCGTCGGCGACAACTTATACATTCACGGATCCGCTGCCAGCCGCATGCTGCGCCACCTCGATCGCGGTCTCCCGGTTTGCGTGACCGTCACCATTCTCGATGGATTGGTTCTCGCCCGCTCCATCTTCAATCACTCGATGAACTACCGCTCGGTCGTGATCTTGGGGAATGCGGTTTTGGTCGATGACCCCGCAGAAAAGTTAGAGGCCCTGCGCCTGCTCTCCGAGCACATCCTGCCGGGACGCTGGGTCGAGTCGCGCCAGCCCAACGAAAAAGAATTGAAAGCGACTTCCGTCCTGCGTCTGCCGATTGACGAATTCTCCGCCAAAGTTCGTCAGGGCGATCCCATCGACGACGAAGAGGACTACTCATTTCCCACTTGGGCCGGAGTCATTCCTTTAGAGATAACCGCCGGAGATCCCATCAACGACCCGCGCCTGGCAGAATTCACAAAGACTCCGACATACGCGATAAGGTATTCCCGTAAGCATAACAAAATATTGTAGTTTAGATAGGTTTACCGCAGTTCTTTACTTTATGTCATAATGGTAAAGAATGAAGTACTCCAGTTCTATCAGCGCCAAAGGACAGGTCACCGTGCCTCAGGAAATCCGCCATCGCCTCGGCCTTTCTCCGGGTGATCGAGTGGAGTTCGTGATCGAAGATGACAAGACTGTGATTCGTCCAGCTCGTTCCGCTCCCAAAATGTTCGAGAAATATAAAGGAGTCCTCAGGACCTTCCCCGAAGGTCCTGAAGAGATCAACGCGTGGGTGCGTGACCTTCGCGACGAAGAGCCGAATTCGTGAGAACTGCGCTTGATACAAGTGTTCTTTCGGCGCTCTGGTCCGGTGAACCCACCGCCTCCCAGATCGAAGGACAGTTGGACTCAGCCTATGCGGAAGGTGGACTTGTCATCTCCGCTCCAGTCTATGCGGAACTGTTGGCGCACCCAAAGGTTACCGTCAGCTTTGTCGATCAATTCCTGCTCGATACCAACATCGTGGTCGATTTTGATCTCGGGCAATTAGTCTGGCTGAGAGCCGCCAAAGCATTCGCAAATTATGCTGACCGACGACGTAGCTCCAAAGTGAGAGTCCCCAAACGTTTGCCGGCTGATTTCATCATTGCGGCACACGCCTCCATCTCCGCGGATCGACTGATGACGCTGGATGCCACCAGATACAGGCAAGATTTTTCCGAGCTTCGCTTAATCTGATCTTACGGGATCAGCAGCAACTTTCCCGTAGTCTTCCGCCCTTCCAGGTCCTCATGCGCCCGGCGTGCCTCCGCCAACGGATACGTATGCGCGATCCTCACCTTCAGCTTGCCTTCGCGAATCATCTTGAACACGTCCCCCGACCGCCTCTCCAGCTCCTCTCGCGTGGCAATGTACTGCACCAGAGTGGGTCGCGTCACATACAACGATCCCTTCTGCGACAACTGAATCAAATCAAACGGAGGCACCGCCCCACTCGATCCCCCAAACAAAACCATGTATCCCCGCGGTCGCAACACGTTCAGACCCTTTTCGAAAGTCGTTTTGCCTACGCTGTCAAAAACCACATCGACGCCTTTCCCGCCGGTAAGCCGCTTCGTCTCTTCTTCAAAATCAACCTTGGTATAAAAAATAATTTCGTCGGCTCCCGCTTCGCGCGCGATCTTGGCCTTTTCTTCCGTCGATACCGTGCCAATCACCCGAGCCCCAATGTTGTGCACCATCTGTACCAAGAGCGACCCCGCTCCGCCCGCCGCAGCGTGAACCAGAACCGTTTGTCCTCGTTTCACGGGAAACGTGTCGTAGCACAAGTAGTGCGCGGTCATGCCCTGCAGCATCACTGCCGCAGCCTGCTGCTCGGTCACTCCCTCCGGAATTGCCACCAGCCGGTCCGCCGCAACCGCCGCATACTCCGCATAAGATCCCAATACCGACGCCCACGCCACCCGGTCCCCGGTCTTCACGCCGGACACTTCCGCCCCTATCGCTGTTACCGTTCCCGCTCCTTCTTGCCCTGGGACGAATGGCAGCGGCAACTTGTACCGGCCTTCCCGTTGATAAACATCGATGAAGTTCACTCCCGACGCCGCCAACTTCACCACCGCTTCATTCGGCTTAGGTTGCGGAACTGGCAAATCCACAAGTTCCATCGCCTCTGGACCGCCCACAATTTTTACTTGGATTCCTTTCATAAATGACCCCATTCCTTTCACCCTTCAACCATGACCGACAGCCGACGACCACCCGCCGAAGACCGACGACTGACGCCAATAGGTAACTTTGGTGTGAACGAGCAATGCCCCTTCTTCGTCTAAACTATCCACACGGTGCGTACTTTTGTCACACTTCTATTGCTTGTCATCCTCGCCACTGGCGGATGGCTGGCCTGGGCTCTTCTTTCGCCCGTGACCCCCGCCACTCAGACCTTCGTTCTGCTGCATCCCGGATACTCCACCCGGCGCATCGCCACCGAACTGAAATCTGCCGGCCTCATCCGCAGCGCCGACGCTTTTATCTTATGGCACTATCTTCATCGCCGCCGCTCCCTGAAAGCCGGAGAATATCTTTTCGATAAGCCTGCCACCGCTCTGGATATTCACAGCCGCCTCGTTCGCGGTGACATCTACGTCCACACCGTCATTATCCCCGAAGGATTCAATCTGTTCGACATCGCTGACGCGATTGCCCAAGCCGGTCTGGGTTCGAAAGAAGATTTCCTAAAGGTCGCGACCACTGACGTCACTCTCATATCCGATCTCGCTCCCCAGGCCACCTCTCTCGAAGGCTACCTCTTTCCCAATACCTATGAATTCACTCGAACTCAGACCATGGAAGAGATGGCCGCCGCCATGGTCCATCAGTTCCGCCAGACAGCCAGGGAGATTGGTCTCATCACCAATATCCCCGAGACAGTCGCTATGGCCTCAATCATCGAAAAGGAGACCGGAGCCCCTGAAGAACGTCCCGAAGTTGCCAGCGTTTACTACAACCGGCTGAATCAGCGTATCCCTCTCCAGGCCGATCCCAGCGTCATCTATGCGGAGCTTTTACAGAACGCTTACACCGGGGCCTTGCATCACGAAGACATGAAGTTCGATTCCGCCTACAATACCTACACCCACCCCGGCCTGCCTCCCGGGCCCATCGCCAACCCTGGCAAGAGTTCCCTTGAAGCCGCCATGCATCCCGCTGTCACGGACTACCTCTACTTCGTCAGCAACGGCAATGGCCATCACCGCTTTGCCCACACTCTCGAAGAGCACAATCGCAACGTCGCTGCCTATCGCAAACTAACCACCGGCAAATAGCCTTCCACTCCACCACTAATCCAGCTCAGCCGCAGATACCGCATCCCATTTTCCTTTATACTCATCAAAATCCCGAACCGCTTGGATCTAAGAATCTGATGTCGTGGGTTACCCGATACCGCCTCATTTTGATGTGTCTCGCCGTCTTCCCCTTGAGCGGATGCCTTTTCCGCTCCCGGAAGGTGGAACAACCCTTCGACATCACTCAGTTCAAGACTGCAACTCAACAGCAGCTTATCGACTACATCAATACTCAGGCCCAGCGCGTCCAGAGCCTCCAAGCCACTGTTGACATCGACACCACGGTCGGCGGAGTGAAGAAGGGCAAGGTAACTGACTACGAGCAGATTCGTGGCTACGTCCTGGCCCGCAAGCCCGCCATGCTGCGCATGATTGGTCTCATGCCAATCGTGCGTAACAAGGCTTTTGACATGGTCAGCGACGGTAGCGAGTTCAAGCTCTGGATCCCGCCGAAGAACCGTTTCGTCGTCGGACGCAATGACATCCCCAGCTACAACCCCGCGCAGCCCCTGGAAAACCTTCGTCCCCAGCACCTTTACGATGCTTTGCTGTTGCGCCGCATCGATCCGGAGAAGGAGATCGCCGTCCTCGAGAACGACACTGAAATTCCTTCCGACCCCAAAAGCCGTGCGGTCAGCCGCGCTGACTACATCATCGACGTCATCGCCAAAACCGACCAGGGTTGGCGCTTGTCCCGCAAAGTTGTTTTCAGCCGCAACGATCTTCTGCCTCATCGTCAGCTGCTCTACGACGACAAAGGAAATGTCGCCACCAACGCCATGTATCAAAATTACAAGGACGCCAACGGGGTGAACTTCCCCTGGCAAATCGATATTTCTCGCCCTCAGGAGGAATACGACATCACCCTCACCATCGTGAAGCTGGATCTCAACCTGCCTCTCACCGATGACAAGTTCGCTCTGGAGCAGCCCCCCGGAGCCTCAATCGTTCACCTCGACCAGCCCCAGGCATCGCCCGCTCCCGCGCCATCAGGCGGCGCCATCCGGTAGAATCAAAGCTTGTTAAACAGCGGAAAGTTCAACTCATGAACAAGATGGTTTTTGCCAATCTGACTTACCGGCCGGTCCGCTCGCTTATCAGCGTCATCGCCATCGCGCTTGAAGTTACCTTGATTCTCTTGATCGTCGGTCTGTGCCTCGGCATGCTGAATGACAGCCGCAGCCGCCAGGCGGGAATCGGAGCGGATGTCATCGTCATGCCTCCGGGATCGTCGTACATCGTCGGCCTTACCGGTTCGCCCATGTCGATCAAGATCGGTGACATTCTTGCCAAACTCCCGCACGTCGCCGTAGTCGCTCCTGTCGTTACCCTGATCTCCACCAGCGGCACTTTGGAAATGATCGCGGGAATCGATCTTCAGAGCTACCAGGCCCTAGGTGGCCCTTTCCGGTACATTGATGGCGGGCCTTTTCAAGGTCCCAACGACGCCTTGGTTGACGATTTCTTCGCTAAATCCAAGAAAGTCAAAGTTGGCGACACCATCGAAATCCTGAACAACAGCTTTCGCATCGCCGGAATCGTCGAACCGGGCAGAGGCGCCCGCAAATTCCTGCCGATCTCCACTCTTCAGGATTTGAACGGCGCGCAAAACAAAGCTTCAGTGTTTTATATCAAGGCTGACAACCCCGCCAACGCTGATGAGATTGTCAATGAGATCAAGAAAGTCCCCGGCATGGAGCGTTACGTCGCTTCCTCTATGGCCTATTACCTGTCAATGATGACGACCTCCAATTATCCCGGCCTATCCAAGTTCATCGATTTCGTCGTCGGGATCTCCATCATCATCGGCTTTATCGTGATCTTTCAGGCTATGTACACGGCTGTGATGGAACGCACCCGCGAGATCGGCATCCTGAAATCCTTGGGCGCCTCCAAGCTCTACATCGTCAATGTCGTCCTTCGGGAAACCGTTTTGCTCGCCATCGGCGGTGTCATCGCTGGCGTCGTCATCAGTCTGCTTGCGCGGGTCGGAATTCACAGCCGCTTACCGACCCTACCGGTCGTCGTCTCCGGTGGATGGATCCTGCGGGCCACTCTCATCGCCATCATTGGTGCCATCCTCGGAGCCCTCTACCCGGCCTACAAAGCCGCTCAAAAAGACCCGATAGACGCCCTAGCCTACGAATAATTACGAGTAATAAAGTAGCGCCGTATCCAACGTAGCGCTGCGGCCCCCGGGCCTCGCCCTAACTTTAGAAAAAGCGAAGGCCCTCCCGTCAAATTCCCAACCTCCGCTATACTGGAAGGTTTTGTGAGGTGAGGAATGACGGCCCAGGCAGCAACCCATCCCGTATCCATCGACGATTTCGTCGCCGGTCTCCGCAGGTTTCCCGAGCAGGCCTTCGAGACCACCAGCCAGGTCATCCGCTACCTCCAAACCACTCCGGTATCCCCGGACACCCTGACCCCATACCTGACTTGGGACCGCCAGCACTACACCCGCAACCTCATCGACAAGACGCCCTTCTACGAACTCATCGCCATCTGTTGGGAAGTCGGTCAGGCCAGTTCCGTCCATAATCACCAGGACCAGAATTGCTGGATGGCAGTTCCTATCGGCAAGTTGATGGTCGAAAACTTCCATCTCATCGCGCAGAACCTCGAATCCGGCACCTGCAAGCTGGAAGTGGCAGACACCGTGGAAATGAACCCCGACCATCCTTGCGCCGTGGATCCCAACGACCCAGTCCATCGCGTCTACAACCCTCGTCACTTCGAGCAGCGGGCGGTCAGCCTGCACGTCTATTCCCGACCCTTTGATAGTTGCATCGTCTACTCTCCGGAACAGGGCACTTGCGGCGAGATCCAGTTGCACTACACCACCGAGTACGGCAATTCAAAAAAGTGATGTGACCTCGGTTACTTGAGAGTGTCGCCATGTTGGCGAAAAATTAGAAGGTACGCCACTTTAAGAGGTCGCGAATGATTTGGCGGTCCCTCGCTCTGGTCGTCTCAACTTCGCTTCTACTCACATTTGGTTATTTCGAACTTAGAACCCCGCGCCATCATCCTCCGAAACCTACGCAGTCACAGGCACAGCAGCCGGCTTCGCACGCTCCTGCCCAATCCGCTCCACCTGAAACCAAGGAAGAAGACAAATCTCAGCCCCTCTCCGCGACTCCCGAAGATACTTCCCTCTACACGCGCATCGTCGGACCGCTCTCCATCTGGATGAAAGAAGCCGAAGCCAAAGCTCATAAAGAAAAACCTGTCGAAACCCCCGAACAACAGCAGGCCCAGGAAGCCCAAGAGGTTTCAGCGTCTGATCACGTCGACATCACCCCCACGCCCGCTGCCCAGCATTTCTTGCACCAGCGGTTCACGCTGAAACGGACCAGCAACTTCGCCTTTGTGGTTCCTTCTCACCAGATGAATCCGCAATTGCACGGCAAGTTTCGTGCCTTTCTCCAAGATGGCAGCTCCACCTCCCGGCCCGGCCAGGTTGGATTTTTGCTAATGAACCGCCAGGAATACAGTGACTACGTGCTTCACAAGGAAGGCGGCGCCACCTTCGGCGCAGATCCCGCCCCTCGTGCAGATGTCAGGTACGCTCTGCCGCCCACCCATGACGAAGCGCAGGAGTACCACTTGATCTTCAGCAACGACGCTCGTACTGCCGCCGTGGTCGACGCCGATTTCACTGTCAGCTTCGAATAGCCCACTCCGCCCCGCTGGGCCTTTCCACTGCTAAACTAGATCGTTGCCCGCCAAACGAAAATCCTCGAGTGTCGCTGTTGACGAGCCCATGGCCGTCACGCCCAAACCCACGCCCGTTCCCAAACCGAAGAGGGTGCAGAGCGAGTCCGACCGCATTTTCCTGATCGACACCATGTCGTTCATTTTCCGTGCGTACCATGCCATGGCTCGCCAGCGCGGAATGTCTACCAAGACTGGCCTTCCCACCGCCGCCACCTATGTCTTCGTCAACATGTTGCGGAAGCTTCGTGACGACTTCTCCCCGCATTACTTGGCCGCCGTATTTGACGTCGCTGCCCCCACCTTTCGTGACCAGCAGGCCGGAGCCATCACCAAGGTCCGCAAGTTCGATCTAAAAACCCAGACCTTCCAGGAAATCGACTATCACGGATACAAGGCCACTCGCTCCGAAATGCCCGCCGACCTGGTTCAGCAGGTGCCCTACATCCGTCGTGCCCTCGAGGCCTATCGCATCCCGATACTCGAACTCGCGGGATTTGAAGCCGACGACGTGATCGGTACTCTCGCAAGAAAAGCTGTGGATCGGGGACACTCCGTCTACGTCGTCTCCAGCGACAAAGATATGTTGCAGCTGGTCAATGATCGCGTGCAGGTTCTAAATCCACCCAAAGACAACCTGATCTGCGATCCGCAAAAAGTCGAAGAGATTTTGGGAGTTCCTCCCGAACGAGTGGTCGACGTCATGGCGCTTCGCGGAGATACCATCGACAACATTCCCGGAGCGCCCGGTATCGGCGATAAGGGTTCAGTCGAGCTGATCAAGCGTTTTGGCACCGTCGAAGCCGCATTGGACCATGCCGAAGAAGTAGAAAAGAAAACCTATCGTGAGTCGCTGTTGAACAACCGCGACATCGTACTGCTCAGCAAGCAGCTCGCAACCATCGACAGCAACGTGCCGGTTGAACTCGATGTGGACGCCATGAAGGCCGGCGCTCCCGACGTCGAAACCCTTCGCGCCTTGTTCACCGAACTCGAATTCACTTCGCTCTTGAAAGAGCTCCTCCCGGTCACTGAAGTCAGCGAGACCCAGTACTCGGAAGCCGCTTCGCCCGCTGATCTTCAGAAACTTGCTGACCAGGCAGGCGCCCTGAACGTTCCGCTGGCCGTCGCCGTTGACACCACGCTCGTGGAAGCAGAGATTGAAGATGTAGAAGCCGACGCCGAACCTCAAACCGGAATGCTACCGCTGTCCCCGCAGGAACCTGCTGTTCAAAGGGCGATGGCCATCGCCATTTCAGCCGAAGCGGGCGTTGCCGTCACCTCCGCGGTCACGAACACCGGTGAAATCTCTGACGCCTTGCGAGCCGTGCTCTCGAACCCCGCACTACCCAAATCAGTCCATGGCTGGAAGGCCGCAGCCCACGCGCTCAAACAACACGAGATTCTGCTTTCCCGCGTCGAGCACGATCCCATGCTGTATTCGTACTTGCTCGATCCCACCTACTCCTCACACGCTTTGCCGGATGTCGCCCTCCGTCACTTCAATCTAAAGCTAAGTGGGTCCTTGGCCGAATCCGCCGACATCACTGGCCGCCTCGCAGCCGCGCTTCGCCACAGCGTCGAGCAAGCCGGACTTCTCAAGGTCTATGAAGAGATCGATCTGCCGCTCGTCCCAGTGCTCACCCGCATGGAGCAATCCGGTGTGCGAATTGATCGTCAGACTCTGGCTGAGATGTCCTCCCGCCTCGAGGGCGAGATCGCAGCCAAAGCCAAAGAGATTTACGAATGTTGTGGCATCGAGTTCAACATCGGCTCTCCCAAACAACTGGGCGATGTCCTCTTCAATCGCTTGAACCTCCCCAAGCCCGTCAAGTACGGCAAGGGAAAAACCATATCCACCGCCGTCGACGTGCTCGAAAGTCTCGCGGAAGAACATCTGGCTCCGCGAATGGTCCTCGAATATCGCCAGCTCACAAAACTGAAGTCCACTTACGTGGACGCGTTACCTGCTCTTCTGAACCCGCACAGTGGGCGCCTGCACACCACGTTCGGCCAGACTGGAACCGCCACCGGACGCCTGTCTTCCACCAATCCCAATCTGCAAAATATTCCGATTCGCACCGAACTCGGCCGCGAAATTCGCGCCGCCTTTACCGCTGATCCTGGCCACGTCCTGCTCGCTGCCGATTACTCGCAGATTGAGTTGCGCCTGCTGGCGCACTTCTCCGAAGACCCCCTGCTCGTCGAAGCCTACCGCCGGGGCGATGACATTCACACCCTGACCGCCTCACAAGTGTTCGGTGTGCCGCCGCTGATGGTAACTCCCGATCATCGCCGCCAGGCCAAAGTCGTAAACTTTGGAATTGTCTACGGACTCTCGGCGTTCGGCCTTTCCCAGAATCTGGGCATTCAGCCCGGAGAGGCCAAACAATTCATCAGCGCTTATTTTGAAAAATATGCCGGCGTCCGAAAATTCATCGATCAGACGCTCGAAGAAGCACGTCGCGATCAAAAAGTAAAAACCCTCTTTGGCCGCATCCGCCCCATTCCCGACATCAATAGCAAGAACTCGAACCTCCGCGGTTTCGCCGAACGCACTGCCGTTAACACCCCGCTGCAAGGCACCGCTGCCGACCTGATCAAGATCGCCATGATCCGCATCGACAAAGCCCTTCGCGAACAACACCTCAAATCCGTCATGACGCTCCAGGTTCACGACGAACTCGTTTTCGAAGTCCCTGAATCAGAAATTGACGCGATGAAATCGCTGGTTCGTGATCAGATGGAAAACGTTCATCCCCTGAAGGTGCCGTTGTTAGTTGAAATCGGGGTAGGCCAGAACTGGCGCGACCTGGAATAAAACTTTTCGCGAACCCCTATAGCGTCCTTAGCGCAACCCTCGGACCCCTTAGTGGTTGAGCTTTTCGCCGCCTTGGGAACGGCAACCTTGATAACGAAGCGAATTAGGGTGCCTTGGGGTACCACGGAAGGTGAAAGACCAAGCTAAACGCCCCTCACCCATTCCCATGCCGCTCTGCCGCCTCGCGCAACAGCCTGCGGTCCCGAGCTCCGGCAATCTTCCTCATCCGGATCATCCTGCGAAGTCCGAACCAATACAAGAACCAAACCAAAACGACGGCCACTGCAAACAGCAGCAGTAAATTCCAGACCGCGGCGAAGCTGCTCAGAAAATTCACAAATTCCTTACGCGCCCAGCGCGTTCTTGATGGTTCCGGCAATATTCTCGGCGAGCCGTCGCATTTTCTCCTCAGACTCCGCTTCAACCATCACCCGGGCCAACGCCTCGGTTCCCGAATATCGCACCACCACCCGCCCATTGCCATTCAGTTCGCGTTCCGCCGCATCAATCGCCTTTTGGATCTCGCTAACCTCTGCGAACGGCTTTTTCTCACGAACCGCGACGTTGATGATCCGCTGGGGAAGCACTTTCAAATCGCCGACCAGCGTCCCCAGCGATTCACCGCTACGCGCCATGACTTCCATCACCCGCAAGGCCGTTAACAATCCGTCGCCGGTGGTGGCATCTCCATCGCGAAAAATGATGTGTCCCGATTGCTCTCCGCCCAGCACTGCGCCGGTCTTCTGCATCTCCTCTAGGACATACTTGTCGCCCACGTTGGCGCGCAGCATCCGAATCCCGGAGTGCCGGAACGCAATCTCAAGCCCCATGTTCGACATGGTGGTCGCCACCACCGTCGACCCTGCCAGTATTCCTCGCCCTTGCATGTCGCGTGCCGCCATCAGCAGGACTGCATCTCCGTTCACCACTCGTCCCTCGGCATCACTGAACAGCGCGCGGTCCGCGTCCCCATCAAACGTAATCCCCAAATCGTACTTTCCCGGATTTTCGCTGATCGTCCGCGCCAGTACTTCAGGATGCAGCGCTCCGCACGTCTCATTGATGTTCTTACCATCCGGAGCCGAATGCATAAACGTCGCCGCCAGTCCGCACTCACGGAACAGTTCTGGGGCCTCTGCGGTGGCCGCGCCATGAGCACAATCCACCAGAACCCGCAGTTGGCTCAAGTCGGTCTTCACATTCTCGGCCAGCCACTCAATATAGGACTGCCGCAATACCGCTTCTCCCGGCAAACTCGGCGCTGGGTTCTTCTGCGGCACCGGATGATTCGCAGGATGCTGCAGCAGATCGAATATTTCCTTCTCGATCGCCAGTTCTCGCGCATCGGGCAGCTTGTAGCCGTCCGCTGAAAACACTTTGATTCCGTTGTCGGTCCACGGATTGTGCGAAGCGGAAATTACCACCCCGGCGGCATATCCGCGCGACCGTGCTAGAAAAGCGACCCCGGGAGTCGTAATCACCCCCGCGCTATGTACCTCGCAGCCGCAGGAGGCCAATCCCAGAGCCACCCGGTCCGCGATCCATGCGCTCGATTCTCGCGTGTCCTGCCCAATCACTACCCGCGCCCGCGCATTCGTCCGAATCAAATCGTGTCCCAGAGCTCTTCCAATTAAGAACGTGCTCTCTTGCGTTAACGGAAACTCGCCCGCTACGCCTCGAATCCCGTCCGTGCCAAACAATTGTCGTTTGGTGGTCGCCATCTTAGTTTGAGGTGCCATCGCCATGATTCGTGCCTGACCCTTTGTTCATCATAACCGTGATTCGTACCGGATCCGGAGTTGCCACTTGAATGAGTGCGTCGGAAACGTAAGGATGACGTGAAAAACTTACCTTGCTCATCACCCCGCTAATGTCGATTGGATCGGTGATCGCAGCCTCCACCGCATCCACATGCTTCTTGGGCCCGCTGATCGTAACCGTGGCCGGGTCCACTGAAATCTGTCCGACCTGGTACCCGTCGGCAAATGTACCCACGACCCTGGGCTGAATCGGGACTTGTCGGGTCACGCGCTGATCGAACGCGATGTGAAATTGGCTGGGCAGGACCTGCACAATCTCCAGCTCGGCTGGCTTGTGGATCTGGTTTGAGGTTAGATTGAAAACTCTCTCGCCCGGCCGAATACCACTCAAATCCACCTGCGCGTAAACGTCCGCCGCTTGCATCCCTCGAATCACATGCTCGGGGCCGCGTAGCCTGATCTGCGACCGGGGAACGACTTCTGAACTGATTTCGAGATTATCCGGTATGCCGCTGAATTCGATCGGAACATCGACAGCGACTACCGCCACCGGGTCGCGCGCCACCAGAAACCACAAAATCACCGCCAGCCCCAGCGACATGAGCTTGAGCCAGATATTGTGGAGAAAAAACCGGCGCAGGAAGTTGAGCATGGTTAGTTTTCCATCTCTCGGTTGACGCGCTCGTCCGTCTGACGGGATAGTGAAGACCGTTGTGGCTCATCGTCCAGATCGCTCAGCGTGCCTTCCCCATTGCTGATCGGCGTAGGCAGCGTCGAAGACGCCACATACCGCCGCATCAGCGTCCCCAACCGGTCACGTAACTGCTCTACCGTCAGGTCACGCTCGATCGCGCCGCCCACCGCCAGACTGATGCTGCCCGTCTCTTCCGAGACAATCACCGCAATGGCATCGGTTTCTTCCGTGATGCCGATTCCGGCCCGGTGCCGGGTTCCCAACTGCGTCGAGAGCACCGGATTCATCGACAAGGGAAGAAAACATGCTGCTGCGGCAATCCGGTCGTTCTGCACAATCACCGCTCCATCATGCAACGGAGCGCTTGGTCGAAACACTGTCGCCAGCAAATCGTATGAAAGATGAGCGTCCAGCGGCACTCCGCTTTCAATGTAGGTGCGCAATCCAATCTCGCGTTCGATCACGATCAGAGCGCCCGTCTGGTTCTGGCAAAACAGATTGGCCGCGAGAACGATGTCGTCATACGCATCCGCCCCCGAAGCGCTTGACCGGCTCAGCGTCACCCGCCGTCCCATCCGCGCCAAAGCCTGGCGCAGTTCGGGTGCGAAAACCACAATCAACGCAAAAACCGTGTATGGCAAGAGTGTGCTGATGAGCCAATTCAGAGTGGCAAAGTCACCCAGGCGCGACAGGTAGAACGCGAGAGCCAGCGCCACCGCGCCAATTAGCATGAGCGACGCGCGCGTGCCTTTGATCAAGGCGAAGAACTCGTAGATGATCGCCGCTACCAAAACGATGTCGATGATCGAAATCACCGAAACGTGTGGCCACAGCGTTGCGATCTGCGTCACTCAGGAGCCCCTTTCGACATGTAAGCCGCAGGATTCCGGACCCTGTTTTTCATTGTAATGCAGGAATCAAATCAAAAAGATTGTCCACAGGTGACAATCGGTGGTTACTTCGCTTTCGCCGCTCGGCGAATGGAGGTTTCCACTTGCATCCCTTCAGCGGCCGCACGCACCTTGGGATAGTAATTGCGCGCTTCCTTCACCACTTTGTCGATGCATTCATCGTCATGTTCCGGGTCGTGGTGGAACAGAATCAGTTCCTTCGCCCCGCTCTCCATCACAATGTTCACTGCTTCGCGCCAGTGACTGTGTCCCCAGCCTCGCCGCCGCGCTTCATATTCCTCGGGCAGATACTGCGCGTCGTAGATCAACACATCCGCGCCCGCCGCCAGAGTTCGGACGTTCTTATCGAATGTCGGATCGCCTGGCTCATTATCGGTCGCATACACGACAACGCCTTCCGGCGTTTCCAGACGGAACCCCATGCATCCCTGCGGATGATTCAGCCACATCGTCTGCAGCTTGGCCCCGCCCAGATCAACTCGTCCTTGCTCCAGGTCGTAGAAATTTTGTTTGGCCTGCATCTCCGTCAAGCCCACCGGAAAATAGGGCGAAGCCATTTGCTCTTCCAGTGCGCGCTTCAGACTGCGGGTTCGATTCGAACAGTGAAATTGAAATTCGCTCTTGCGGTTGTCGTACAGCGGCCCGAAAAACGGCAGACCTTGGATGTGGTCCCAGTGGAAGTGTGAAACAAAGATGTGTGCGGAAACCGGCTGTTCCTGGAACTCTCGCCGCAAGGCCTGCCCCAGAACGCGCAGCCCCGTCCCACAGTCAAAAATGAAGACTTGGTCGCCAAGGCGCACCTCGACGCAGGAGGTATTCCCTCCATAGCGCATGTTTTCTGGCTGAGGAGCCGGCGTCGATCCCCGTACTCCCCAGAAAGTGATACGCATAGGCCTCCAGCGGCACCTTTGCTGGCCAAAGTGTCATCTTCTTCTGCCCCGCCCCTCCCGTCAATTCTTCTACCCCTTACGAAGGTAATAAGAAGCCCGGTCAAAAGTCCGTGCCCCAACGGGCGGCCCCAAGAATCCCCCGTTAACCTCCATGCTCCCTGAGGCCAAAATTCCCCTGTTTCCAGTGGGGGCCCATCGCTTCCCCTATAATTTCCCCCAAGACCTCCTAAGATGACGCGTCCTGATTACAAGCAGTTTCTGCATCTCTCCCGCCAGCACACCCTGATTCCGGTCGTGAAGTCCGTGATGGCCGACCTACTCACCCCGGTCTCGGCCTTCTTGGCCGTTGCCGGCGATGAGCCCTACGCCTTTCTCCTCGAATCCGTCGAACGCGGAGAGCAAGTTGGACGCTACACGTTCCTCGGCGCCAGGCCTTACATGCAGGTTCAGGCGTCCAATAATCGCGTCGTGATTCAACGTGGCAGGAAGCGCGAAACCCGGGAAGCCAGCCTGCTCGACGTTCTGAAAGAATTGCTGCGCCAGCATAGCCCCGCCCATATTGACGGTCTTCCGCCCTTCACCGCCGGCGCCGTGGGATATTGCTCCTACGACATCGTTCGCACGTTAGAGAAGATCGGTAATCATGCCAAAGACGATCTCCAGCTTCCCGACGCCGTCCTGATGTTCTTCGACCGCCTGCTCGCCTTCGATCACGTCCGCCACCAGATCCACATCATCGCGACAGCCGATGTCTCCTTCGAGTCACCCCGCCGAGCCTATGACCGCGCCGTCGCTGACATCGAGACCATCGAAAAGAAGCTGGCTTCCGGCCTGCGCCCCAAGCAATGGAAGCGAAACGCATCGCATCCCGGGAAACTGCCCATCTCTTCCGGAACCAGCCGCCAGCGCTTCACGAAATCCGTCGAGCGCTGCAAAGAATACATTGCCGCCGGAGACATCTTCCAGGTCGTCCTATCTCAGCGCTTCGATTTCACTCCGCAGGTCGATGCCTTTGACATCTATCGCTCCTTGCGCACCGTGAATCCCTCGCCCTACATGTACTTCCTGCGCATGGGCGACACGCACGTTCTCGGATCTTCTCCAGAAATGCTGGTTCGGGCTACAGGAAGGAAACTGGAGTATCGCCCCATCGCAGGAACCCACCGGCGCGGAGCCAGCGAAGCCGAAGATCAGCAACTCGAAAAATCCATGCTGTCTGATGAAAAAGAACGAGCCGAGCACGTCATGCTGGTTGACCTCGGCCGCAACGATCTCGGCCGCGTCAGTGAATATGGCTCCGTCAAGGTTCAAAACTTGATGTACGTCGAACGCTACTCGCACGTCATGCACATCGTCTCTGCTCTCGAGTCCAAACTTCGTGCCGAACTCGACGTGCTCGACGCCTTCGCTGCGTGTTTTCCCGCCGGCACCCTCACCGGCGCACCCAAAGTTCGTGCCATGCAGATCATCGAAGATCTCGAACCCACCCGCCGCGCCATCTACGGAGGCTCCGTCCTCTACGCCGACTTTGCCGGCAATCTCGACTCCTGCATCGCCATCCGAACCATGCTGATGAAAGGGAAGCGCGCCTACCTGCAAGCTGGCGCTGGAATCGTGGCCGATTCCAATCCAATCAGCGAATTTCAAGAGTGTGTGAACAAAGCGAAAGCCGTTCTGAAAGCTGTAGAAGCCGCAAGAGAAGCCGGTTGATGGTTGCAATTCCTTCCCGGCAATGTCCGCAACTGCTTCCTTGGATTTCTTATGCCCAACATCTCCGCAACTCGCTTCGTGATCGCCGTCCCGGATTTGAAAGTCTCCGCCGCATTCTACCGGGACATTTTAGGTTTTACCGTCCATACCATCCCTGACCCTGGCTGGCTCTTCTACACCTCGGGCGAATGCACCATCATGGCCGGGCAGTGCCCCGACGCCATCCCTCCTCGCGAACTGGGAGACCACTCCTACTTCGCCTATCTGCAAATCGACGAGATCGATACGTTTTACGACTCGGTTGTGGCCTCCGGCGTCAAGATCTGCAAAGCAATTCGAAACGAACCGTGGGGCATGAGGGAATTCGGCCTGGTTACCGCAGACGGCCATCGCATCATGTTCGGAGCCAAAAAATAGCGGAGCCTTGGTGTTCTTAGCGGATTCTCTCTGCGAGCTTTGCGGTGAGATCTTGCCTTCCGTAGTAGGACCCTTACATCCCCAGGAAATTCCCCACTAACTTTTTCCCTTGCTCGGTCAGCACGCTCTCCGGATGGAACTGCACTCCCTCGACCGGGAATTTTTTGTGACGCAATCCCATGATCGTTCGCGATCCATCCCGCTCGGTCGTCCAGGCGCTTACTTCCAATTCAGCCGGCAATCCTTCTTCCTGCACGATCAACGAGTGATACCGGGTAGCCTTCATCGGGCTTGGAAGCTTCGCAAAAACCGTTTTGCCATCGTGCTGCACTTCGCTGGTCTTACCGTGCATCAAGTGAGCTGCGCGAATTACCCGTCCCCCAAACGCTTCGCCAATCGCCTGATGTCCCAGGCAAACTCCCAGCACTGGAACCTTCCCCGCAAAGTGCCGGATCAATTCCACGCTGATCCCGGCCTCGCGCGGCGTACATGGACCCGGCGACACCACGATCCGCTCTGGTCCTAGTTCTTCAACCTCCGCGATCGTGACCTCGTCGTTGCGGCGAACCACCACCTCGGCTCCCAGTTCGCCCATATATTGAACCAGGTTATAGGTAAAAGAGTCGTAGTTATCGAGCACAAACACCATAGGAACGCCTGGAAACAGGGTATCTCAAAAGCTGAAACCGAAGAAAAGGCGCGGAAGACGCCTCCAACGATTCCGCTGCGCCCAGGCCACCAGCCCAAGTACCTCCTTGACAGGCTTCACGCGACAGGCGATGCTACAGGCTTCCGGAGGACGTATGCCTGAAGCCCAGCAGGAAAAGCGCGCAACCCGTCGTTTCGCGTTGCGGCTGCCGGTTTCTGTTAACTACACGGACAATGGCTCCCACGAAAAGACTGCCCAGACGCGGGATGTGAGCGCGCGTGGCATTTGCTTCTACGTGGATCAGTCCATCGAGGCTGGCGCCTCCATCGAGTTCACCTTGACGCTCCCTCCCGAGATCACCTTGACGGAAAGCATCCGTGTCCGCTGCAAAGGCAAAGTCGTTCGCGTCGATCAAGCCGCTCCCGACGGAAAAGTCGCAGTTGCTGCCGTCATCGACGAATACGAGTTCCTCTCCGAACCTTAAACATGGTAGCCGCGGACATTCCTGTCCGCTCGGGCTCCTGGGGGAATTTCAGATTCTCTGTAGTACTTCTCTCTCCATCCCGACGAGTGATATCGTTCCCATAGAGATAACTCCCAGAAGCATGTTTGGTTTGCGCACCCGCGTCTTCACGGCAGCGCTCGCGCTGCTATCGCCGCTCTTGCTTGACGCCCTGGCTCAATCTCCGCCACAACTGCTCGCCAGTACGGACGTAGCTACCGTCCGTTCCGTGCAGGTTATTCAGGCGCCCGACGGTCCCGCAATCGAGGTCCTCGCCAGTCGTCCCGTAGTTCCCGCCTTCCAGAAACTCGAGCATCCCTCGCGTCTTGTGATCGACCTGCCCAACTCCGTTCTCTCATCCAGCGCGAAGTCCAGCGCTTTCAGCAACGAACAGATCAAGCGAGTCCGGATCAATCAATACCAGAATGCTCCGCCCACCGCGCGCATCGTATTGGATTTGACGAGCCCGCTCGACTACGGTTGGGACGCGGCCGGCAATCGGTTGATGATTCGTTTGCGCGCTACTGCGCAGGTCCATGCCAAGCCGCCCACAGCTCCAGCCCTGACGGCCGGAGCACAGCCATTGGCTGTTCCCATGAACTCGTCTGAGCTCAGAGACATTTCCCTGTCGGGAGCGAAAGTTCTTCCCGGATCGTCCGTGACAGCCGGCGCCGATACTGCCATCATGCGTCTCGGCCGCGGTGGTGAAGTGCGGGTCTGCCCCGGTACCACCGTCTCGTTGACTTCCTCGCAGAACGGCCACGCGCTCATGCTGGGTATGAGCACTGGAGCATTAGAGACTCACTACTATCTCGATGCCGCCGCCGACTCCATCCTCACGCCCGACTTCCGCATCCAGCTTCCCGGTCCCGGAGAATTTCACTACGCGGTGAGCGTGGACACGCGCGGCAACACTTGCGTACGCGCGCTGCCGGGGAACACGGCATCTGCCATTGTTTCTGAATTGTTAGGGGACGGCACTTATCAGGTGAAGCCCAACCAGCAGGTACTATTCCATTCCGGCCGACTGAGAGATGTGGACTCAGCCGTTCCCGCCGCGTGCGGATGCCCCCCAGCACCGGTTCCCATCTTGAGAGCAGCCGTGCCCGCGGAACCACTTGCGACCACGGCGCCGCAGTCGATGAATCTCGGAAGTTCCAGCCCAGCCTCACAACCGGCCGCAATGGACGGCACACCTTCGCAACTGCCGATAACTGCCGGCGCAAAAGAAATGGCGCCCCTTCCGCCATCGAAACCAAATGACGTTCACGTTGAAGTAGAAGCGCCATTCGTATTTCGCGGCGACGATCCTCCGCCAGCCCAGCCGGCGCCCGTGCAGGAAGCTGAGAATCTACCCCTTCGCCCGCTGCACGTGTCTTCGCAAAACTCAGCACTCCCGACAGTGCAGATCGACCCCAAGCCAGCTCATCGCGGCTTTTTCGGCAAGGTCAAAGGCTTTTTCTCTTCGCTTTTCGGATAACCTAGCGCCGCCGCAGATTCTTCGCCAAGGGAGCCACGCGCTCCCGCAATTCGTCCGCTAATTCCGCGCCGCGCTCGAGAACTTCGTCGGCTACGTCCTTGGCGTCATCCGCCCAGTCGCCCAGATTCTCGCGCGCATCGTCATACCGCTTGCGCATTTCCTTCCGCATCTGCTTCCCGGCCTTGGGAGCGAACATCAGCCCGACCAAAGCGCCCGCACCCAGTCCGATCAACAAAAACGTAACCGCTGTTCCTACTCCGCCACGTTGCGAAGCTTCATATTTTCCTTCACGCATAAAGACACCTCATTGAAATTAGAATTCAATCTTTGATTCGTCTTCCCCTATTCTAGCTGCCTTGCTGAACCTTAGTGTCTTTTGTGACTAAAGCTTGTCGAAGCGCCCTTAGCGACCAGGATATTCCTTCCACGAATTTCCTTAGTCAACCTTAGTGCCCTTGGTGGTGAGAGCCCTTTGCCCGTACCCAAGGAACGTCCGACCCTCCTTCCCACATCTTTTCAACTCCTGTAAAATAAGCTGTTTGAGCCTTGTGTGCGGCGGGACCAAGAGTCCGCCTGTTTCCGCCGGCTACCCGCAATTTAAAGGAGATTGATTCCGCAATGTCTATACCCGCGACCCAGCTTCGTCCCGGCATGATCATCAAGCACAACAATGATCTCCATTCCGTGTTCAGTGTCGAGCACCGTACGCCGGGCAACCTGCGCGCCTTCATCCAGGCCAAACTGCGCAACCTGCGCACCGGCGCCATGTTCGAGCACCGTTTCCGCTCGCCCGATCCCATCGAAAAGATTCAGGTCGATGAACAGGATATGGAATTCCTGTACGCCGACGGCGACAGCTACTACTTCATGGACACGACCAACTTCGAGCAGACTCACCTCACACGAGATACTCTCGGAGACGCGGTGGATTATCTGATACCCAACCTGCAAATCAAAGTCGAGTTCTTTGATGGCAAGGCCGTGGGCATCGAACTGCCCCAGACCGTGATTCTGACCGTAGTCGAGACCGAACCGGGGCTCAAGAGCGCCACCGCGTCCAGCGTCACCAAGCCAGCCAAGACCGATACCGGCCTGGTCGTGCAGGTGCCGCCCTTCATCAACGAAGGCGAAAAAATCAAAGTAGACACCGCCGAAGGCACGTATCTGTCTCGAGCATAGAAGGCTTTGGCAATGTGGGATTGGGTAATTTGTAATTGGTAATTGAAGTCGGCCGCCTGAGAGGCTGTCGGCTGGGTGTGTTTGGTTTCAAATTACAAATCACAAATTGCCAATTACATAACTGTGGCTTCCAGTAAAGTTCAATCTCCGATTCTGGCCCGCCGCTTCATCGTTCGCGGACGCGTCCAGGGCGTCGGCTTCCGCTGGTTCGTCGAGCGTGAAGCGCACATCCTCGGCATTGCCGGGTGGGTCCGCAATAACGCCGATAGCAGTGTCGAAGTGCTGGCCATTGGCACTCGTGAACAGCTTTCCGCTCTGCGCGCCAAATTACAGCAAGGTCCTCGCGCCGCCCGAGTGGACAATGTAGAAGAGATCGAGACCGAGCCCGTTTCCGGTCATACAACGTTTCGTATCGAAGGAGCCTGGTAATGCCGAACGCATCTCCCGTGAATGTCAATTGTGAGCCGCTGAAAAAACTGATCCGCGAAGTCCCCGACTTTCCCAAGCCCGGCATTCTCTTCTACGACATCACCACGCTCTTGAAAGACAAGCAGGGATTCTCCATGCTGATCGATGCGCTCGCGGAACACTACATTGAGCACGACATCGACCTGGTTCTCGGCATGGAAGCCCGCGGCTTCATCTTCGGCCCTGCTCTCGCCTATCGCCTGAACGCCGGATTCATTCCCGTCCGCAAGCCCGGCAAACTTCCCGCCGCCACCGCCAAATATGACTACGCGCTCGAGTATGGCACCAACACTCTTGAGATTCACAAGGACGCAATCCAGAAGGGTCAACGCGTAGTGATCGTCGACGATCTCCTCGCTACCGGAGGCACCGCCGAAGCCACCACCCACTTGGCGAGTTCACTCGGAGCTGAAATTGTCGGGTTGGGATTCGTGGTCGAGCTGGATTTTCTAAATGGCAGGGACAAGCTGAAAGGGCAGGACGTCTTCTCACTGCTGCATTACGACAAATAAATATTTGGGATAGTATTCAGAAATTGTCGTCCTGGCTCGGAGAGCGAACAGATCCCCACGCCCACGCCCCGCCAAACGAACCGGCAGGAAATTCTAGCGCAGCACCCGCATAGTCGCAGCCACCACGATGAACCAACCCGCCGCACTGATGGTCCCCGCGGTCAACGCGCCGACGCATTTCCAAATCAGATCATCTCGTCGCGTCGAACACGGTGGCTCGCTACGCAGCACCCGAATCACTCTCGGATGGAAGTGACTGCTCCCGATAATGAATTGCTCTGCCATGCCTCACAATTGATGCAACGGCCGCGTCTCCCGTTGTTGGCCTACCATAACCAAACTCCGGAAGTACCTAGTTTCATCTACAGGGATGCCCCAGCATACACGCAGGCAAAGAAAAACGCGCCCTTTTTTCGGGCGCGTTGCGAAGTCCTATTTTTGGATTTTAACCGTTGTGGCTTTTCAGAACCTGAATGGCCTTTTGCAACTGATCATCCTGTTGGGGTGGTTGCGCCTTCTTTTGCTGGTCCGCGGGCGCCGCGCTTTCATCTTCATCTGGCACTCCACCGTCATCCGGCGCGTCAGCTACCAGCACATTTGGCGTGACCGCTGCGTCCTGGATGGCCTTGCCGCTCGGCGAATAGTACTTGGCAACTGAGAGAATCAGCGCCCCGCCATCCGGCAAATCCAAAACCTTCTGCACCGACCCGTCGCCAAACGTCTTGTCGCCCACAACGTCCCCGCGAGCGTTCTCCAGAATGGCGGCCGCCACGATCTCGGCCGGTCCCGCCGTTCCCCGATTCACCAGGACAACCAAAGGCAACGTCGTGATGTCCTTGGATGCCTCCGCGTTGAAAGCTTCCCGCGGATACTTCTGTCCTTGCAAGTAGGTAATCGTCCCGTGATTCAGGAAAAGATTCGCCGTTGCGATCCCCTCTGACTCTTCTCCTTCCGCGACGTTCCGCAGATCGAGAATCAGCTTCTTGGCGCCGTCTTTCTGAGCGCTCTTGATCTTTGCCGCAATCTCCTGAGTCATGCCCTTGGTCAGAGCATCCACGTGAATTTCGGCGATCCCGTCTTCCAGCATCTTGTCGCTGGCCGGAGGAATTGCAACCACGGTTCGGGTAATGACGATTTTGTCCGGCTGGGCTCGCCGCGCCCGCACCACAGCCACCGTGACATTCGAGCCCGGCTGGCCGGAGAGCAGGTTATGAACTTCCGCCAGTGACATCTCGTGCGTGCTCTTGCCTTCGATCGCCTCAATGATGTCGGTGTCCTGCAAGCCGGCTTTATCGGCAGGACCTCCCGGAATGACCGAGATGACCGACGCGTAGCCGAAGCGCTTCGAAACTGCTGCTCCGATGTCAGCCGTGCCGCTGTCCTTGTGCGCCTTGTAGTCTTTATATTCGGCTGCCGTTAGGTAGCTGGAGTTTGCGTCGAGCGACTCGAGCAGCCCGTGCAAAGCGCCATCCGTGACTGCGGGAATGTTGGGGTCTTCGACATACTCGCTCCGCACCCGCGAAAGCACTTCGCTATAAACCTGGAGTTGCCGGTAAGCACCATCGTTGCTGGACGCGCGAACGCCGTCCAGTCCTCCGACAACCATGAATAACAGCACAGCGGCAGAGGGAACTAAGATCAGAGCCTTCAATTTTAAGGACATTCGGATTCGTCTTCTCGGAAAGGGACTCACTTCCTTGGAAGTGATCACATTATATTCCTAAGATGCGCTAGCTACGAGCAATGATGTTCCGATATCCCACTCCGATGGTAACCCGGCCGTTGAGGCGTTTGGTCGGGCGTTGAGCATCAGGATCTGTCCGCCAGCTTCAGCTTCACAAACGCTCGCCCTTCTCGCCTTCAGCCCAGGTGCCCGGGGTACCCCTCCCCCTAGATTTCTCTCGATCTTTTGTTATCAAAGATTTAGCGCCACTCGGGCTCCCAGATCTTTGAGTAATAAGGAGTTAAAGCTAAAATATTTACTTATCAATCACTTAGCGGGGACGCGGGATGATCGGCCAGGGCTTCCCCACCCGAGGACACTTTTTCCCAGCTCTACCCAGAGACATTCTCGCGCCGACGGCAAGGGAAGTCTGTATTGGTTGTCACGGATAAGGAGGAGAATTGCTGCGGAAGACTGTGACTTCCGTATTCGGACACCACGGCCGCTCGGCTGTGACCCGGATTGTCGTCCCGAAGAGAACGCGCGAACCTGGGGCACTCGGGCCTCGATAGCTGGAGATTTGCTCCGGCACGGGTGGCTGCTACCATGACGTGATGTTCAATTTTGGCAGGCCGAAAACCACTGGCGACTGGATCGTTCACATCGCCGGAGCCATCGTCGCGATATTCCTGATCTGGTGGATGCTCCGGATTTACGTGCTGTAAACGCACTCACGGTCATTGCTCGGCGTGGCGATGAGTGTAATCGGGATGTTTCAACAATCAACCGGGGAGAATCACGTTTTCCGATTGATGTACAATGGCTTGGCGTGGCCGAAGACTGCGGCTTACCTTTCCGCAGAATCTGGGGCTCGCTATGATCCAGCGCAGACTGTTCGCATTTTCAATTGCCCTCGTCATCTTCACATCGACGGCGTTCGGGCAACCCTAGAAACAGTACTTCATTCCTTCGAAGGAAAACCGGCTGAGGTGCCGCTGTCGGGGCTGGCTTCCGACACAGCGGGCAACCTCTACGGCGTAACTGCAAGTGCCTCGTGTCAAGGGTGTCACGGCGTTGCGTTCGAGTTAAGCGAACAAGCAGCGGGTACTCATACATGATCATTCACATTTTTGCTGGAAATGCCGATGGGTCCGAGCCATCCGGCGCACTTGTTCTGGATAATGAGGGCAATCTTTACGGAACTACAGCAATCGGTGGAGCGTATTCCGACGGAACAGTATACGACTTTGCCAACACAATCGGGTCCTTGGAACGAAATCACACTCTACAGCTTTCAGGGATACGCCGATGGTGGGAATCCACACGGAACTCTCATTCTCGACCACTCCGGCAATTTGTATGGAACCACACTCCGGGGAGGGCAATCCAATTTCGGTACCGTTTTTGAGCTGTCAGCTGACGGGGGCACATGGAGCATAGAGACTCTGCATACGTTCAACGGTGCTGATGGTTCTCACCCCTTTGCTGGCGTTGCTTTCGGAACCGATGCCAACCTATACGGGACCACTTGGGAAGGTGGCGTCTTTGGCGTCGGTACTGTTTTTGAACTGACTTCCTCGGGGGGCACTTGGAGTGAGAAAGTGCTGCACAGTTTTCGAGGTGGAAACGACGGCAAGGAGCCCATAGCGGGAGTGACCTTCGATTCATTGGGAAATCTATATAGCACCGCCAGCGAAGGTGGCGATTGGACCGATTGCGAGAACGGGTGTGGCATCGTCTTCCTGCTACACCCACACAAGGATGGAAGCTGGAAGCTGAATCCGATTTACATCTTTGACGGCAAGGACGGGCAACTCCTTCGGCTGGAGTGGTGTTTTACAGCGTGGGAAACCTATATGGGACGACTGCTATACGGCGGAACAAGCGGCAACAGCAATCCTAAACCTGGGGTTGTATATAAACTGACACCAACCAGGAAAAAGTGGAATCAAAGGGTACTTCATGACTTCACGCATGGTCAAGATGGTGCCTATTCCTCCTATTTGATTCTGATTCATCTGTAAATCTTTACGGCACTATGCCAGCGGCGGGAACGACTACTACAGCTCGGGTGACTGTTGAAACTGAACCCTTGAGTGCCACTGGACAGCCCACCTCCGTGAACAGGCGATTACACTCAAAACCCTGCCCGAGCGTCGATGAGGGTAATCCGATGCTGCGACGCCTATCCGAAACTTGATCTGAACCTAAATGTAAAATTCTGTCGCGGGCGTGGAGATGCAAGGTGAATGATGAAGATGTCGTTAAGGCGGTGAGATGGCGATACCGCATTTGCAACTATCTTTTCAGGTTAGGTATAGCTTGGTTCTTTCTCGGGGCAATACTTGGCACGTTACCCCGCGAGCCTATCTCGGATGTGACAGCGAGCATGATCGAGCTCGTGGGCGCTGGCATCTTTTCCGCAGCATTCGTATTAACCTTGGCCATTTACCGCTGTCCAGTGTGTGATCATTTTCTGAGTCGATTTAGACCTCGGAAAGAGCAATGCCCACACTGCGGTGCCAAAGTGCGCTGATCTTATTTCGCTTAGCCTGTACGGGTTTTCCGCTCTACAACTAACGTAATCAGGTGGGATGAGAAGGCCGGTCTCCGGATGGGATGCGGCGTACGCTCCCAAGTTATCGACGTGCTCGAAGCACAGATAAAAAGGAGACCGGCAATGAAAAAGGTCAGCACCGTGGTGGCAAAGCCCGGTTCCGCTCTTGTGCTCGGCCCTATTTATACGTTGCCTTGAACCCCAGCGCGGTATTCCCGCCATTGTTATGAATCACTCCAACGACTAGCTTCTTGTCGTTGATCCCGTCTCCATAGGTTCCGTTGGTTCCTTTGGGATCGTCGAACTTGTAGACTTTCCCGCCCGTCCGCAGAGCTCCATGAAACAAGCCGTTAGAATCGGTCCAGGAATACACGACGTCGCCTGCGGTATCGATATCGTGCGCATAACTGCTGACCGCGCCCGGCACATTGATCTTGGTGAATTTCTTCCCGTCGTAGAGCGACGATTCGTAATTCCCCACGGAATCGACCCATTGCACCGTAATCAGTCCGGAGTTGTTGATTCCATATCCGGAAGTAAGAGTGGCCTTGGGCGCATCGAAGCTCTTGTACTTCTTTCCATTCCAGGTAAAACCATGCCCCACTCCGCTCGAATCCTCATATTGCCCCACGACCGTTCCACTGTCGTTGATCCCTTGGGCCGTCGTGCCGATGGCTCCGCTTGGCGCAATATCGGTAAATTTCCCACCTTTGAAAAGAAATCCCGTTTGTACGTTGCTGGCGGTGTAGTAATAGCCGACGATGGCACCCTTTGAATTGATGCCGATGCAGAAGGTGTTAGAGCCGTTGGGATCGTCAATCGTCGTCAGTTTGCCACTCGCCAGTTTCATGCCGTGAGCGATGCCACCCGAATCGATGTATTGCCCAACCATGGTTCCCGAGTTGTTCACCGCGTAGACGCGAGTGTCTTGCGAGTTCTTCACCTGCACCGTCGTATATTTGAAGGTCAGTTTCGGCGCTTCAGCGGCAATCGAAGCGCAGCAAAAAAGCATTCCCAAGAGAAGACCAGTCCCGATTTGTTTCATGCGATTGACCCCACAGAAAAATTCCCGACTGTCGTCCCCACAACGGAGATGCCCGGAGGGGTGCCCAAAGTCGGCCTATGAACTATATGGAAAAAAGCGGAGGAGTCAATAGGGACAAACGTCCATAGTGAGGGCTCAAACCGACGCGGCCGCGCCCTTCGCGATTTTCGAAGAGTGGCCAGAACCTTCTTCAAAAACTAGTGCGGGTCCGCGCTCATGCTCCCCGGCTCGGGAACACCCTGCCGTTCCTCATTCTCCGGATCCTTCGTTCCCGGATTCATCGCCGTCACCTGGTAGTTGCTGTAATCGATCGTAAGCTTCGCCGTCCCACCCAGGCGCACGTCCGTAACTGATTCATTGTGGATCGGCAGCCAGAACAACCCGTTCTTCTGCCAGTTAAATTCGACCACTGTGTGCGATACCCAGAACGACGGCCGTTGCGCCGGTTCTCCCTGCATTCGCACTACGGCAAAGTCTTGCGAGTCGACCCAGATCTTGCCGCGATAAACATATTTATTCTTGTTCTTCGGAGCGAGTTCGAGCACGTAACAATTGCAGTCCGATGTCTGCTGGTAGCCGTCCAGCTTGAAGTTGTAGTTGGCCGGCGAAATCTCCAGTTCCTTGCGCACCTTTTCCTGCTGCGCTTCCTGCTCGCTGCTGAGCAGGTTTACCAGTACCCGGTTGTACAGAAGGTTCGAACCGGTGTGGGAGATGACGCGAAACGTTTTCTTATCCGGTGCGATGTAGGTGGCCTCGACATCCATGTCGGCTGGATGGCTTCCCAGGATGCCGCGATACTCCAAGTGGTAATGCCGCAATCCCCGGTAGGAACGCAACGCTTGCGCCCGCCGCGCATTCGCCACCATGAGCTTCTGAACCACGGCGTCAGCGGTCAGCACCAGCGGAGCCTCGGGCTCTGCGATGCACAAATTCACCTGCGCCAAAAGCAGAAGTAAAAACGCCGCCGCCATCGCGGTTTCGCTGGCTCCGCGGGCGCTATTTCGGGATGAGGAACAGTTCCTTCTCAAGCGTGGTTTCACAAAGGAGAGAGTTCGTCTTCTCGCTCCTCCCGGTGTTGATGGGAAAACCTTCTTTCCAGAAAATGTCGGGCCAAGTCGCGCCCGCCCAAACCAAACGCGATGGCCAAGCCTAGCATTAACGCTCCGAAGATGATGGTAAATGCCACCAGAACCGTGCGCTCGCCCATGCCCAATTCTTCCAGCGCCATCGATACCGCAAACACAATGATCACGGTCCTGATAGTGGAAGCGATCAGTCCCGGCGAAGGCAACCCCGCATTCACCGAAGCCAGTAATGCCGCCCGCGAGAAAAAAGTCGCGGCCAGCAATCCAAAAAACAATACGAACAGCGAAGCAAATAGCCGTGGCAGAAATCCGAAGAAACTGGAGATGTGTTCTTGCAGGGCCATAATGCCCAGAACATTGATTCCGACCAGAATGAATCCCAGCCACGCCACCCAGAACACGAACCGGCTGACCAGTTCGGTCGACGAGGGAAGCGCCGCCCGGCGCAAGAATTGGGTAGCGCCCGCATCCTCGGAGAGCCGGTCAAACTTTGCCAGCCGCAGGATGCTGCGCAGGAAAGCCTTGATGGCATACGCCACCACCCACCCCAGCAAAACGATGATCAGCATCACCATCAGGCGCGGCAGAAAATGCGCGATGCTGCGCACGATTTCCTGCGTCGCTTGTGTCAGTTCGGTTACAAATTTCTCCCACATACGGCCCTCACTTCCCGCCGTCCCACAACTCCAGCAGGTACGGTTTCGATTTTTCGAAGCTCTGGCACAGATCTTCTACGTTTGCCTCGATTTCGCCTCCCGTGGCATTTTCATTCTGCAAAAGAAAGGTGTAAGTCTTGCCTCTGTATAGAGGGGCTAGTGCTTGGATGATGTGATCACGACTGATGACCGCCCGCCGGTAGGATGCCGCGAACTCATAAACCGTTCGCACCCATAAGTCGTTGCTATAACAGCCCTCTCCCTCTGGCAGCGTCGCCACCCGCTGCAGCTCGCTCAGAGTCCCGCTCGACAGAATCGCCTTCAAAATCGGACCCAGTTCCGATACGCCATGCGTGAACATTTCGTGCAGACGTTCGCGATTGACCCGTAAAGGCTCCAGCGTGACCTCGGGCTCTCCGCCGATCATGGGCACGGGCACCGTTTCGGAAGTACTCGTCCAACTCGATCCATTCCTCTCCAGCGACGAAAACAGCGGGCTCACGGTCTGCCGCATTGCCGGCACTAGGTCCGCGGGAGCATGATCCACGCGCAACTTCGTACCCAGAAAAGTTTGCACCAGCTTGAACTTTTCTGACATTCCGCAGATCGTCAGCAGCAGTTCCACCCCGGTGCAGCCAAATTCCTGCTCCCAAACGTCCTGTGCGAAAAAATGTGATCCCAACCGCCCCGAGAATGCAAAATCCGAGGGATACGGCTCTCGCACCTGCTGTCCATACACCGCACGACACACCGGGTAAACCAGGTTGCGAACCAGCAACCCATCGAACTTGTGACGCCGGTACATCGGTAGGACAAGATCCACGCTTTCCTGCAGAACCGGCCGCAATAAACGAGAGATCCAATCCGGTTCGATGCTGGTCGAATCCGGAGCCACGATCGCGCAACTCGAAGCCTGCAGCAAATCCGCCGCGGCCAGAATCGAGTAAAGCGCCTTGCCGCTCGACGGTCCCCCGTCGTGCCGCGTGCTGATGGAATGAAGTGTGCGCAATGTGCTGACGCCGGGCGCATGTTGTGCGTCGTTGATGGAAGCCGCCCGCACCAGGTCAGGGGTAGCGTCGGTCGATCCCCCGTCGGCATTGATGATCACCGCGCGCTTTCGCGGAAAATACTGCAGCAGGCCGGCACGCACGGTCTGCACCACCTGGCCGATGGTGGCCGCGTGATTGAATGTCGGGACGCCGACTACTATGTCGACTTCACCCACATTCATCAGTTCACGAAGAAAGCCGTCAGAAAGAATGGTTTCTTCCGGCAAGCAAATCCTCCCCGCTGAATGATGGCGTCGATGCCATCAGGGTTTGCAGCATTTCAGATCTTTCGCAGCCGAAACCAATAAAACTGGTATGGCCCCATGGTTAGAAGGTAAGGTATATCGCCGATACGGGGAAAAATGTTGCGCCCGAACATCTCCACCAGAATGTTGCCCTTGTAGCGCTGCAGATCCAGTTCCACCGCCTGCGCCGCACTCGACAGGTTGTTCACCACCAGAATCGCTTCCTTCCCATATTGCCGGACGTACGCCAGCACCCGGTGATTGGCAGGGTAGAGAAACTCAATCGAACCTCTTCCAAACACCGGAGTCGATTTCCGGATCTTTATGATGCGCTTCATCCACGAAAGAAGAGAGTGTTCAAACCGTTTCTGGGAAGACACATTCACCGCTTGAAAGCCGTAAACCGGATTCAGCATAAGCGGCGAATACAGCTTTTCCGGATCGGCCGGCGAAAATCCGCCGTTCCACCCGCCATCCCATTGCATGGGCGTGCGCACCCCATTGCGGTCGCCCAGATTGACGTTGTCTCCCATCCCGATTTCGTCGCCGTAGTAAATGATAGGAGTGCCTGGCAGCGACATCAGCATTCCGTTCATCAGTTCGATCTTTCGCCTGTCGTTGTCGAGTAGCGGAGCGAGTCGCCGCCGGATCCCCAGATTGATCCGCATGCTCCGGTCGTTCGCGTACTCGTCGTACATGTAATCGCGCTCCATGTCAGTGACCATCTCGAGCGTCAATTCGTCATGGTTGCGGAGGAACAGACTCCATTGGCAGTTCTCTGGAATCGCCGGCGTCTGCTGCAAAATCTCGGTAATCGGCTTGCGGTCTTCCAACTTCAAACCCATAAACATCCGCGGCATGAGCGGAAAGTGGAAGGCCATGTGAAACTCATCGGAGTTTCCAAAATACGGACGCAAATCAGTAGGCCACTGGTTCGCCTCGGCCAACAGCAGTCTTCCCGGAAATTCTTTGTCCAGCCGCGCCCGTAAGTCTTTGATGATGGCGTGAGTCTCAGGCAGATTTTCGCAGTTCGTGCCCTCGCGCTCCACCAGATAGGGAACTGCGTCCAGCCGGAAACCGTCCACTCCCATTTCCAGCCAGAACCGCATGATGTCCCACATCTCTTCACGAACCGCGGGATTGTCGTAATTCAAATCGGGCTGGTGACTGAAGAAACGGTGCCAGTAGTACTGCTTCGAAACCGGGTCCCACGCCCAGTTCGAAAGCTCCGTATCTAGGAAGATGATTCGCGTGCCCGCATATCTTGTGTCAGTATCGCTCCACACATACCAATCTCGCTTCGGATTGTCGCGGGAACTGCGCGACTCCTGAAACCACGGATGCTGGTCCGAGGTGTGGTTCAGCACCATCTCGATGATGACGCGAATGCCCCGGTCGTGGGCCGCATTCAGAAACTCCTTGAAGTCATCGAGAGTGCCGTAGTTCTTGTGGACATTGCGGTAATCCGCGATATCGTACCCGTCATCCCGCAAAGGAGAAGGGAAGAATGGCATCAGCCAGATGGTGTTAATCCCCAGGTCCTGCAGGTAATCGAGTTTCAGCGCCAGCCCGCGAAAATCTCCGATGCCATCGCCGCTGGTATCGCAGAACCCGCGCACGTGCACCTGATAGATGACCGCGTCTTTGTACCAGAGAGGATCCTGCGAGAGTGGCAAAAAACAATTCTCCTGAACGCTGAGGGCTCGCGGAACGTCAGCGAACCGTAAGAAAATCTTACAACCTAAAGTGGAATCGATGTTGCGGACCCAGCAAGTGTACCCACGTGAACGAAATGTAGCCGCGTGGCAAGCGTTCTAAACCTTACCAGCGCCCCCTGCTAACCACGGCCCGCATACTGACTCCGCGCCGTACCAGTGCGATCGAGCCGCCGACAGCTATCATGTCTTCGACAATAGCGACCGCAGGATCGGGGATATCGAGGCGCTTACCCAGTTCCCGCCTCAGGTGATACCCGGCAAAAGCCCCTGCAATCGCCCCCACCGCACCTAAAACTGCACCGGTTGCCAGTGAGCTTGCTGTCGCGCTCCCGGGTTGCCGCAACCATCGCGGCTCCGCACAACGCGCCAGATGCTGCCCGCCCTGCCAACCCCCCGACTTCCAGCCGGCTCGGCATGAACGGCAACTTATCGCCGACCAGTTCACCAGCAGCCAACGCAGCGAAGCTGTTGGCGCTGATGGGAGATCGTAAGAACCTAAAGGGAGAACGTCGGACTGGAATTAAATTGCGGTGAGCGGCCTGACTTATTACTGCCGGCGGTGTGAAGGTCCGAAGTCCCGCCAGCGCACCCAGTCCAGCCGCGAGCGCCAAACTTTTAGAAGTACTCATGCCGCTTAGATGCGTTGAACCCCGAAAGCGATACCACTACCCTGGGTGGAGATAACGCCTCTCCACCCGCTTAGCGGTCCCTCACTGCCCTTGTGGTAATCGCTTTCCGGCCGCCGCCCTCCACGCCATTTCAACCCCTCCTGGGCGGCGCAGCGGTTTCAACCCACGCCAATCCCTACTTATCATCGTTGAAAATATCCGCCACCACTTTCCACTGCCCGCCTTGCTTCTGCCAGGTCACCACATACTTTCCCACAGACGTCATGGGCTGGCCTTTATCGTCATTCATCGTGAATTTCGTTGTGCCCATGTCGTAAGCCATATCCCCAGCCTTCGACACAACAATCTTCGTCGGCTGAAAGTCAATCCCATAGCCCGGCAGCGACATGAAATGAGCCCACGCCGCATGAATCTGCGCCTTGCCAGTTGCGATCGGTGCACCTGCGGGAAGCATGGAGGCGTCGTCCGCGTAGACGGCGGTGGCTTTGTCCGCGTCCTTGGCCTGCGCTGCCTGAACCCAGGCGGCGTCCAGCGCGCGAATCGCCTTTTCATCCGCGGCGCGATCCGTCGCCGCGGCATTACCCACCGCAAACAGCAACATGATTGTGAGATTTGTCAGCAGAAAACATCGACGGCCCATAGAGAATCCTCCAGGCCGGGGTGAAATTTAAAGATGGCTCGCCCCGAGCGGCGCAAGCATAGCTGGATCACAAGAAGGATGCAAGGCGGTCTCGGTGCCGCTACTCCGCTCGCACCTGTCCATAATTCAACAAGCTGACAATCACCACCCCTCCGATGATGTTTCCCGCCGTCGCCGGTAGTAGCCAATGCAAATACGTGGAAACCGGAAGCATCCCTGCCCATACCGCTGACAGAATCTCGCCGCTTGTCACAATACAATGAGCAAATTTACCGACTCCCACCACGAACGTCAGCAGCCAAACCATCACTAACTGCCCGATCGTCCAGTGGCTCGCCGTCACCACCCATGCCACCAGCGCAATCAGCCAGCCGCCAATCACACCGCTCCAGAATATGTGCCCCGCCGTACCCGACGAGGCTTCAATTCCCAGATGCACCAACTGCTCCAAAACCTCCGGCCGCAGCGCCCCCGACCTCACAATCAACAGAGCGAATAGGAACGCACCCAGAATATTCGAGGCAAACACGACCGCCCACAGCCGCAATGTCACCAGGAAATACCGTCGCTCATCGAGAATCAGAACAACGGGATAGAGGGTGTTCTCGGTGAATAGTTGTGCCCGGCCAATAATCACCGCGATGAACCCGACCGGGTAAATAAGATAAGAAACCAGTTCTTGCCAACCGCCGTTTCCAATCAGCGCGCGTACCGACGCCACACTCAATCCGGTGATTCCCAGCGTCACGCCTCCCGCCACCCCTGAAAACGCCAGCGTGCTGGCCGATCGCTTCACCTCTTCACGAGCATTCTCCACTGCCGCATGAAAAATCTGCGGCGCGGTCATGCGCTTGGTTTCGACAACTTCTTCCTGGATCGAGTGGCTGGACATCCGCACTTGGATTCCAGAGTAGCGGTTGGGGTTGTTGTCCTAAAGATATAGAGACGTGGACGGTACAATACCGCTGTGAGCACCTCTGCAACCGAGCCGGTTTCATCGGAAGCCGCCGAATCTCTGCCCAAGTTCACACCTTGGCAGCAAGCGCAGTTGTGGGCGATCACTTGGGCGGGATTTCTCGCCATCCGCCTCATCGGTCCTACCCTACGCGTTGCCGTCTCGTTCGAAGACGGCGCGCCCGAATCGATGAATGTCCGGCCCATGATTCTTTCTTTCTGGCACGACTGCATCTTCCCCGCGACCTATATTTGGAGGAACCTGCAAATCCGCGTCATGAGCAGCGACAGCTTCGACGGTGAGTACACCGGACGCATTATCCGCAAGTTCGGCTTTGTGAAGGTTCGAGGATCGAGCAGCAAAGGCGCCGTTCGCGCATTGCTCGCCATGCGGCGGGAAGTGGAGCAAGGTGCGACGGTTGCCTTCACCATCGATGGTCCTCGCGGACCCCGCTACGTCGCCAAGCCCGGACCGGTTGTGCTCGCCCGCGCCACCGGCGCTCCCATGGTTGCATTCCATATCGCAATCGAAAAGGCATGGGTTCTCAACACATGGGATCGTTCGTTGCTCCCTAAGCCTTTTTCCAAAGCCTTGTTGCGAGTGAGTCGAAGAATCACGGTCCCCGCCGATGCCGACGACGCACAAAAAGAACACTCGCACGCCGAACTACAATCCGCTCTTGACCGCGTCCGAGATTTCGCCGTAGCCAACGTCAGGAATGTGGGTGGTCCGGAGTTTCCCATCCCCCCTGGGCGGTAAGTCTTATCCGGTTTTGCGGAGTGACGCCTCTAAGCAAGCCTTCTTTCATTTACAATTTTTATATCCACAACAGAAAGAGGATCCATGGCAGCAGTTGTTCTCGACGGCACAAAAATCGCCAGTGAAATCCGCGCCGAAGTCGCCACCGAGGTAAAGGCCTTAAGTGCCGCCGGCATGCGGCCTGGCCTCGCGGTCGTTCTGGTTGGCCATAATCCCGCCTCGGAAGTCTATGTGCGCGGCAAGGTCAAAGCCTGCGAAGAGGTCGGCATCTACAGCGAGCAACACACGCCGTCGGAAAGCGCTACCACCGAGGAGTTGTTGGAATTGATCGCCGACCTGAACCGCCGCGATGAAATTGACGGCATCCTGGTACAACTCCCGCTGCCCCCGCAGGTCGACTCCAAGACAGTTCTGATCGCAGTCGATCCCGCCAAGGACGTCGACGGCTTCCATCCCATGAACGTAGGATTTCTCTCTACCCAGCGCCCCGGTCTCGTTCCGTGCACGCCCGCCGGGGTCATGGAAATTCTGAAACGCAGCCACATCCCAGTTGCAGGGCAGGAAGCTGTGGTCGTGGGACGCAGCGACATCGTCGGCAAGCCCGTAGCCATGTTGCTCATCAATGCCAACGCGACCGTCACGGTTTGCCATTCGAAGACTCGCGACCTGCCCGGCGTCTGTCGCCGCGCTGACATTTTGGTTGCCGCGATCGGCCGCGCCGGCATGATCACCCGCGATTTCGTGAAACCCGGCGCGACCGTGATCGACGTCGGAATGAACAAGGTCACCGACCGCGCTGAGTTCGAACGCCTCTTTGCCGGCAACGCCAAGCGCGAAGAAACCTTTCGGACGAAGGGATCAACACTTGTCGGAGACGTTCATCCCGAAGTAGCGCAAGTCGCTGGCGCGATAACTCCGGTTCCGGGTGGCGTCGGCCCGCTCACCATCGCCATGCTGATGTCCAATACAGTTCGGGCGGCCAAGCTGCGAAGAGGAAGCCAAATCCCGGAGCTATCCAAAATCTAATGAATAAAGAAAACAACCGGCATATCCAACGCTTGTCCCTGGTGCCCGCTTTTGGCGCGAGGAAGTTCCCCGCTTTTATTTTCATCCCCTCCTCGGCGTCCTCGTCGGTGAACCCTCGTTACCAGGAGCCCTCTTGCTGAAAGTCGGCCTAACCGGTGGCATCGCCGCGGGAAAATCCGTCGCCGGAGAAATGTTCGTGGCTCTCGGAGCCCATCTCATCCAGGCCGATTCCATCGCCCATCAACTGATGCAGCCCGGCGAACCTGTTTACCAAGAAGTTGTAAAGCGTTTTGGCCGCGAGATCCTGAACCCCGATGCAACCGTGAATCGTGGTCGCCTCGCCGAAGCCGCTTTTGGCGATGCGAAAGCCAACAAGCCTTCGCGCATCGAAGAACTCAATCGCATCGTCCACCCCGCGGTAATCCGTCGCCAGGAAGAATGGATGGAAGAAACCGGCAGAGACGATCCCAAAGCCGTTGCCATCGTGGAAGCTGCGTTGATGCTGGAAGCAGGAGTGGGCCAGCGCTTTGATCGTCTGATCGTGGTCACCTGCCGTCCCGAGCAGCGCATCCCACGCTGGGCCGCGCGCGTTCACGTGGACGAAGAGACCGCTCGCCGCGAAGTCACTCGTCGCATGGCCGCCCAACTCCCCGACGAAGAAAAGATCAAGGCCGCCGATTACGTAATCGACAACTCTGGCTCGCTGGACGAGACCCGGGACCAGGTTAAGAAGATTTTTGAAGCCTTGAAGAGAGCCGCTTAGGGTTTTCCGCGCCCCTGCCACGCCGGCCGACTGAAAACCCCGCCGATTTTCACCCGGCCCGGATTTCACTACAATCTAAGTAGCCCTTTATAAGCGGAAGGTTTCCTTAATCATGAGACTGCTGCGACCCATCATTCTTGCCATCGTTCTGGCGGGCGCGTTTTTCTACTTCACTACCTACCGGGCTGGCCGGACTTGGCCGGGCACCTGGGTCAGCCATCCGGCGCAGCTCGAAATCAGCCAGGCCGCTACCACCGATGCCCTCGACGCCGAAGAACAAAACAACATCAGCGTCTACCGAAAGAATATTGGCTCGGTCGTGAACATCACGTCGAAGGCAGTCACCTTCGATTTCTTCTACGGGCTGGTTCCCGAAGAAGGTCAAGGCTCCGGCTTTCTCATCGACAAAGATGGCCACATTCTCACCAACTATCACGTCATCGCCGAGGCCCGGCAGATCGAAGTCACGCTGCACAATCGCAAGAAATATCGTGCCAATATTGTCGGTACCGACCGATCGCATGATCTCGCAGTTATCCAGATCAAGGCTCCCGACCTGCAACCCATGGTTCTTGGCGACTCGACGAATCTTCAAGTAGGGCAGAAAGTTTACGCCATCGGAAATCCCTTCGGCCTCGCTGGAACGCTGACTCGCGGCATCGTTAGCTCGATCCGCCAGGTGCAAGAGCCCGACGGCATGATGATCGATGAAGCCATTCAGACCGATGCTGCCATCAATCCCGGAAATTCCGGAGGGCCGCTGCTGAACTGGCACGGCGACGTCATCGGCATCAACACCATGATCGCGTCGAATGTCGGCCAGAGCGCCGGCATCGGATTTGCCATACCCATCAACACCGCCAAAGCTGTCATCAACGACCTCCTGACGATTGGCCGGGTACGCCGCCCCGCCCTTTCCGTGCGCACGATTCCCATCGATCCGGATCTCGCGGACCAGTTGGGTCTGGCTGCCGATTATGGTCTGCTCATCGTCCAAGCCGTGCCCGGAGGCGCCGCGGACAAAGCCGGACTGCGCGGCGGCAACGAACGCGCTTTCCTCGGCAACATCCCCATCATGGTTGGCGGAGATCTCATCGTCGGCATCGACGAACAGAAAATCGAAAGCCAGCAGGATCTCGCGCAGATCATGAACAAGCACCGCGCCGGAGACACCGTGAGAGTCGACATCTACCGAGCCAAGAAGAAAATGCAAGTCCAGGTCACGCTAGGAGAAGCCAGAGACCAGGTGTGACCTCTGTGATCCCCCGTGCCCCCTGTGGTAAAAGCTTCTGCCCCTTCGTGTACCTTGGTGTCCTTGGTGGTAAAAGCTCTGCCCCCGTTTTTCAAATCTTTTGACTTTGCCCCGGAATGAAGATACCGTAGCGCTCTGCCTATGACTGCCGTCCGCTAGCCCGCGTTCTGGTTCGCACCCTCGAAGGCAAGCCCGAGGTGTGCCCACAAAACTCTTTCAACCAGAAAAGGATGATTCCCAATGAATTTCGTGGACAAGGCACTCGCGCGCCGTTTTGAAGCCGCGGAAGAGATGCCGCAAGTGCAGTACGCAAATTTGTACAAGACCCTTCGCCCCGGGATCGGCGCCGCCGTCGAACCATTCTGCGGAGGCCACATGATCTTTGCCGGACTCAACTCTATGATCGGACGCACCGTGGGTGCCGGTTTCGACGGATCGCTGACCCCTACAGACCTCGACCGGATGGAAACCTTCTACTCCGCCCATGGAGCCCCCTCGCAGATCGATGTTTGCCCGCTCACCGACCCGCCCCTAATCGAAATGCTCAAAGAGCGCCGGTACACGATGGCAGAGCTAAACAACGTGCTCTTCCGCCCACTGCAGAGGAATGACGAGACCCTTCAAGTCGAACTTCCCGCCAACCTTCGCCCCGGATGCATCGACGAGGCCGGGGCCTTCTCCAAAATCCTGCGTCAGAGCTTCTTCCCCGACGGCGGCGCGCCCGAAGATTTCCTTCCTATGCTGACGCCCATGTTTCAATTCGAAGGAGTGCTGCTGTTCGTCGCCGAAGTGGAGGGAACGGCAGTAGCCTGCGGCGCCGGTCTCATCATTCCCGACCACAAAATCGTCGCCCTGTTCGGAGCAGGAACCCTCCCCCAGTTTCGCCGCCAGGGATTCCAAACCGCACTACTCCGAGCCCGAATGAGAGCCGCAGCCGATGCCGGATGCGAGTTCGCCGTCATCGTCACCCAAGGCGGCACCACATCGCAGCGCAACGCCCAGCGTCTTGGTTTTCATGTCGCTTACAGTAAGGCCACCATGCTCAAGCCGCTCGCAGAGGTCGGTAAATAACAAGTGAGGTAAAAAAAGGCGCGGCTGCAAAGCCGCGCCATCGATCTTCTCTAGCATTGCGTCAGCCAACGAGGTATCTCACATCGCTACGCTGCCGTCTCCTCAAAGAACTCCTCAATCTCATTCACTTCTTTGTCGCTCAATTTCAAGTCTCCGGCTTTCATCACGCCTTCCGCCTGACGAGCGTTCCGCGCGCCAACGATCGCCCCCGTTACCGCCGGATTTCGCAACGTCCAGGCAATCGCCACTTCTCCAATTCCGCGCCCATGGCGCTTCGCGATTTCCCGCAAACGTTCCACCAACTCAAGATTGCGTGAAAGTTTCGGTTCTTTGAAGTCCTCGGCCCCGCTCCGCCAATCGTCCTTCGGAAGTTTCGCTACACGCTCGCGAGTCATCGCGCCAGTCAAAAGCCCGGAAGCCATCGGCGAATAAACGATCACGCCAATTCCCGCGCGCAGGCAGTAAGGCAGAATGTCCTCTTCTACTTCGCGATGAACCAGCGAATACGGCGGCTGCAGCGAAGTAATCGGCGCAATCTTCTGTGCCCGCTTCATCTGCGCAACATCGAAATTCGAAACCCCAATCCAGCGCACTTTGCCCTCTTGTTTCAAATCCGCCATCGTCCCCCACGCCTCTTCCAAATCCGGAGAATCCGGATCGGGTGGCCAGTGAATCTGATACAAATCGATCACGTCCCGCTGCAATCGCCGCAAGCTCTCTTCAATTTCGCGCCGGATCGATTCCCGCTTATGAACTTTGATGACGTTTCCTTTATCGTCCCAGCGCAGCACGCACTTGGTGAACACATAAGGCTGGGGCCCGGACCATTCCTTCAGAGCACGCGCCACCACCTCTTCTGAATGTCCCAGCCCGTAGACCGCCGCCGTATCGATCCAGTTCACCCCCAATTCCAGCGAACGATGAATCGCTGCCACCGCCTCGCCATCATCCTGCGATCCCCAGCCGAACTGCCATCCCGATCCGCCGATGGCCCACGCACCGTAGCCGACGGGCGTGATTTTCAAATCAGAGTTGCCAAGTTGCCTGGTTTGCATTTCAATCTCCTTACGATCCTATGATTCCCTGAGAGGTAAATCGGATTCCTGTTTCTGCCATGAACACTGATTGGGTTCGCAAATACTGTCTTTCTCTTCCCGGAGCAACCGAAAATCTGCAATGGGGCGATGACCTTTGTTTCAAAGTGAATAAGAAGATCTTCACCATGCTCGGTCTCGACTCCGTCCCGCAGCGCCTCTGTTTCAAATGCACGCCCGAAACGTTTGCCGAACTCTGCGAGTACGAAGATATCCACCCCGCACCCTACGTCGGACGCTACAAGTGGGTCATGATGGATCGCCTGGACGTGCTCCCCTCGGCGGAACTACAGAACCTGATCCGGCAATCCTATGAAATGGTAGTAGCGAAATCTCCGGCCAAAAAACAAAAGAAAAAGAAGCCCAAAAAGCAGCCGGGTCCTAAACGATAAGTCCAGCCATTTGCGATCTTCTGATATCTCTGATTTGACTCTCCCTCATTTGCTACGCTAGCCTCAGAAGTCCGTTCAGAGCTTGCTCCGAACCTGACCAGAAAATCATCCATCGGAGATCCTGCGCTGCTCACACTCTCCGCGCATCAACTGCTTCATGAAAACGAATTTCACCTCGATCATCGCGGCGTTTACGGCTTTCCTGCTCATGGCCATGCCTGCCGTGGGCGGGGTGGAACCGGTTCATGCGCAACACGCCATGGTCGTGAGTGTGCACGAACTTGCGTCACGGGCTGGCGTGGAAGTCATGAAAGCCGGCGGTAACGCCATTGACGCAGCCGTCGCCACCGGTTTCGCGTTGGCCGTGGTGTATCCGCAGGCTGGAAATCTGGGCGGCGGCGGATTCATGCTCATTCGCATGGCCGACGGCAAAATCCATTTCGTCGATTACCGCGAAAAGGCGCCCGCAGCCGCCACTGCGAATATGTATCTTGACGCTCAAGGCAACGTGATCAGCAACGCCAGCGTTGTCGGATACAAAGCCATCGCTGTGCCCGGTTCCGTCGCCGGCATGGTCTTTGCGGAAAAGAAATATGGGAAACTCGGATTGGCACGAGTGATGGCCCCTGCCATCCAACTCGCGAAAAATGGCTACCCGCTGGCGTGGTCCGATGCCAAGGATTTCAAAGACAAAGATCTCGCCACATTTCCCGAGTCGCGCCGTATCTTCCAACGCAATGGTCAGTACTATGCGCCGGGTGAGATCTTTCGTCAGCCTGACCTGGCGCGCACTCTGGAGAAAATCTCTAAGGATCCCGACGACTTCTACCACGGGGCCATGGCCCGCCAGCTCGCTGCTGCCATGCACAAAGGCGGAGGCTTGATTACCACCGAAGACCTGGCCGGCTACGAGGTTAAAGAGCGCGAGCCTGTCCGCGGCACCTATCGCGGATACGAAGTTATCAGCGCTCCGCCGCCCTCCTCGGGCGGAGTCGCGCTCATCGAGATCTTGAATATTCTCGAGGGCTACGACCTCACCAAAACCGGCGACCGTTCCGCGGACTCGGTGCATTTCACTGCCGAAGCCTTTCGTCGCGCATTCTTCGATCGCGCCGAATTCCTCGGAGATCCCGACTTCGCTAAAATTCCCGTCGCTCAGTTGATCGACAAAAGATATGGCGCAGCCTGGCGCGAATCGATCGAGTTGCAGCACGCCACGCCCAGTACGCTTCTGAAGCGCCCCGAGATCTTCACGGAACTCGAGCAATACGCCGCCGAACATCCCCAGCCAACCGCGCTGCTGGAGCCGCAACACACCACGCACTACTCCGTCGTAGATTCCGGCGGAAATGCAGTCGCCGTTACGACGACCTTGAACGACGGCTTCGGCTCGCGCGTCACCGCCGAAGGTCTGGGCTTCTTGCTAAACGACGAGATGGACGATTTCGCCACCAAGCAAGGCGTCCCTAATATCTACGGCCTCATCCAGGGTCCCGCCAACTCGATTGGGCCAGCCAAGCGGCCGCTCTCTGCCATGACTCCCACCCTTGTCCTGAAAGATGGGAAACTGTTTCTGGTCCTCGGGTCTCCGGGCGGCCCCATGATCATTACCACGGTTGCCAATATACTAGTAGGAGTCATTGATTACGGCCTGAACATCCAGGAGGCGGTGAATGCTCTGCGATTTCACCAGCAGTGGTTGCCGGATGAGCTGAACGTGGAGCAGCGGTTTTCCCCCGACACGGTGAAATTGCTCGAGAGAATGGGATACCAGGTCAAACTCGGCGACGGTGAAGGAGAAAATTGGGAAGCCTACTGGAGCGACGGCGAGTGCATCGCCATCGATGAAAAGACCGGCGAGCGTTTGGGGGCCAGCGATATCAGGAATAACGGAAAGGCAGTAGGGTACTGAGAATGTTAAAGGCGATCTCCACCTTTATTTATGTCAAAGAACGCCTGCATCCCGGCCTGCTCGATGGACTGGTGCGCGGCGGAGCCCAGGCCATCGAAATTTTTGCTGCCCGCCAACACGTGGACTACGCGAACCGCAAGCAGCATGTTCGCGAGCTTGCCGACTGGTTTCGCGGCAGCGGGGTTCCCCTCAGTTCCGTGCACGCTCCGCTCTACGCTGACTTCGAGTGGGGACGCGCCGGCGCGCCACCCATCAACGTTGCTTCCACCGATCGCGCCGGCCGCATCGAGGCCATGGACGAGATCAAGCGCGCTCTTGAAATTGCTGAACAAATTCCATTCCGCTTCCTGATTCAACATCTCGGCGTTCCCGACGAGTCCTTCGATGAACGCAAGTTCGAAGCCGCCATGACCTCCGTCGAACATCTTCGCGCCTTCGCCAAGCCTCTCGGGGTGCGCGTCCTGGTGGAGAACATTCCCAACGAAATGAGCACGCCCGAGCGCCTCGTCGAATTTATACGGGCGGCCCACTTCGACGATGTCGGCGTATGCTTCGATCTTGGCCACGCCCACATCATGAGCGATATTCCCCAGGCCTTTGAGACCCTGAAGGACTACATTCGCTCGACGCATGTCCACGATAATTCTAAAGATCGCGATTCGCACTTATGGCCCGGAGCAGGAACCATCGACTGGAAGCAATCCATGGAATTGCTGCGTTCCTCGCCGCATACCCCGCCATTGCTGCTTGAGATTGAAGAAGACGAAAAGGTAAATCCGGTCGAGAAGATGAAAGAAACCTTCGACAAGCTGGATGCAGCTTAAAATTTGGGCGATTGCGTAATTGTTGGATTGGGTAAATTGGAAGATCTGTGACTTTCGATCTGTATTTGTAATTGAACTGCGCGCTTTCCAATTGCTCAATTGCCGATTACAAATTACTCAATCGAATCACAAAATTATAAATTCTTATGTCTCCTGTCACCACGATCGTTGATATCGGTAAACATGATGGCCAGACCGTTACTATCCGAGGCTGGCTGTACAACCTGCGGGAGAGTGGCAAATTGCTCTTCCCCCAATTTCGCGATGGCTCCGGAGTGATTCAGGGAGTCGTTCCCAAGAATGCCGTCGCTCCCGAAGTCTTCGACGCCATCAAGACCCTCACCCAGGAATCGAGCGTCATAGTCGAAGGCAAGGTTCGGGCTGACAAACGCGCCCCCGGGGGCTTCGAGCTCGACGTATCGAATGTCCAGATTGTGCAACGGGTCCCGGAATCGACGCCTTACCCAATTACTCCTAAAGAGCACGGCACCGAATTCCTCATGGAGCATCGCCACCTCTGGGTGCGCTCCCTGCGGCAAGCTGCGATCCTGCGTGTCCGCGCCGAAATCATCAAAGCCGCTCGCGACTTCTTCGACGAACGCGGCTTCACCCTCACCGATCCGCCGATCCTCACGCCTGCCGCTTGCGAAGGCACCACGACGCTATTCCCCGTCGATTACTTCGAGGAACAGGCTTTCCTCACTCAATCCGGCCAGCTCTATATCGAAGCAACCGCTATGGCACTGGGCAAGGTCTATTCTTTCGGACCCACGTTTCGCGCGGAAAAGTCCAAGACCCGCCGTCACCTCACCGAATTCTGGATGGTCGAACCCGAGGTCGCGTACGGCGAACTCGACGACATCATGGAACTCGCCGAGAACTTCATCAGCTTCATCGTCAAGCGCTGCCTCGAAAAGCGCCGTCCCGACCTGCAGACTATCGGCCGCGATGTTGCGAAGCTGGAAAAGATCGAGGCCCCGTTCCCTCGCATCACCTACGACGAGGCCGTCAAGATGCTGCAAGACGCCCACGCCAAAGGTGCGCTCGAAAACAATTTTGAATGGGGCGGAGACCTCGGCTCGCCCGACGAAACTTACATCTCCTCGCAATTCGACAAGCCGGTGATGGTGCATCGCTATCCCGCCAAGGTCAAAGCGTTTTACATGGAGCCCGATCCGAAACGTCCCGGACCTTGCGCTCTGTGTCGATGTTCTGGCCCCCGAAGGCTACGGAGAAATTATCGGAGGATCGCAGCGTATGGCGTCCTACGACCTGCTCCTCCAGCGCATTCACGAACATGGCTTGCCCGAAGAAGCCTTCAACTGGTATCTCGACCTGCGAAAATTTGGCGGCGTTCCCCACGCCGGTTTCGGCATGGGCATTGAGCGCGCCGTGGCCTGGATCTGCGGCTTGGAGCATGTCCGAGAAACCATTCCGTTCCCCAGAACGCTGAACCGGCTGTATCCGTAGTGGCGTTCACCGCCGAGAGCGCAGAGGGCGCCGAGGATGGAAGAAAAGAACAGGCTCGACTCGATCACCCGAGGCATCATTGGCGCGGCAGCCGAGGTGCATAAGGCTCTTGGGCCGGGCCTCCTCGAATCAGCATACGAGGTCTGCCTGGCGTATGAATTGCGTGAGCTTGGCTTCAAGGTGGAACAACAACTGCCATTGCCGATAACTTACAAGCAAGTGAAACTGGATTGCGGGTATCGGCTGGATTTGCTGGTCGATGATTCGGTCATCGTGGAGGTCAAAGCGATCGAGCACCTTGCGCCGATTCACGATGCGCAGTTGCTTTCGTACCTTAAGCTGTCGGGTAAACGGGTCGGACTGTTACTCAACTCTCACGTGCGCATCTTGAAAGACGGTCTGAAAGGAATAGTGAACGAATTCCCCGACTCGACCTTGATGCGGAACTGAGAAGCACCTTCTGGGTTATTTGTCGCGGCGACCTCTGCGCTCTCGGCGGTGAACGCTCTGGAACGGCGGATAAGAACGAGGAATGGAAAAGAGTCCTGAGACGAAGTTCAGCGAAAGCCTTTATAAATGATTGTCTCGGCGACCTCTGCGCTCTCGGCGGTGAACGCCCTCTAAAATAACCCTATGCCTACTCGATCTCATTCCAACATTGTTCCTCGCAAAATTCGTGTGATCGGTGTTCCCCTCGATCTCGGCCAATCTCGTCGAGGAGTTGACATGGGGCCCTCCGCCGTTCGTGTTGCTGGCCTCGAGGCGCGCCTCGAAGCCCTCGGCCACATCGTCGAAGATGGAGGCAACGTCCCCGTCGCCATGGCTGAACTGAAAAAAGAAGGCGACCCCAACGCAAAATATCTCAAAGAAATTACTGCCACCTGCACCAAGCAGGCGGAACTGGTGGCCAAAACGCTTGAGTCCGGCCAGGTGCCACTCGTTCTCGGTGGAGATCACTCCATCGCCGTCGGCACCGTTACCGGCGTTGCCGACTTCTACCGTAAGAAGGATCAGAAAATCGGTCTCATCTGGATTGACGCGCACAGCGACATCAACACACCGGAAACTTCTCCCAGCGGCAACGTGCATGGCATGCCTCTGGCCGCGATCGTCGGACTCGGTCCTGCAGAGTTGGCCAATATCGGCGGATTCTCGCCCAAGATTGAAGCCGAAAATTGTGTCCTCGTCGGTATTCGCGACGTCGATTCCCACGAAAAGGAAAACATCCGCAAAGCCGGGGTCGAAGTCTTCACCATGCGCGACATTGACGAGCGTGGCATGCGCTCCGTCATGGAGGAAGCCCTGCGCATGGCTGGACGCGGGACTGCCGGCTATCACGTCTCGCTCGACATGGACTGGATCGATCCCGAAGACGCCCCCGGTGTCGGTACCCCAGTCTGGGGCGGCGCCACTTATCGCGAAGCGCACTTGGCCATGGAGATCATTTCCGACCACGGCCGCATGTTGAGCCTCGAAATCGTCGAGGTCAACCCCGTCATCGACGAGCACAATCAGACTGCCGATCTAGCCGTCGAACTGACCTTGTCGGCTTTCGGAAAAAAGATTCTCTAAGCCAGGATTGCTGTCGCCCGCGAAATCGTTCCGGATTTCGCTTATTAATCTCGTCCTTGGATTCTCCGTTTCTCGAATCCAGAAACACATCTGAACCTCACCCGAACTCCCCCTTTGAAATCAACTCTGTCCGTTTTTCGCGGATGGTCCCTTCCGATTCTTTTTGCACACTCCGGGTCGAGCTAGCATTCCGCACCCACTGATTTCGTCCCACGATCGTCAACTCAAAATCTAAGGAGAATCACCATGAAAAACGGGACCCGTGCAGTTGTCGTCGGGCTCATCTTAGGCGCAATCCTTGCTGTACCAGCTTTCAGCCAGGATCTCGTCATTAAGCCGCCATCCGTTACGAATAGTTTCTTCGCGATGGACATCAATGCCAACAACAGTTCTGATCCATGGCCTTCCACGGTGACAGGAATTACATTCGGCACTTATCGGACGCTCGGCAGTTCGATCAAGTGGGCAGACGTGTACAACTGCACCAGCGGGCAGTACACCTGGACGAATTTGGACAAGTGGCTGACCTTGGCCAAGAACAACGGTCAGGTCGTGATGTTCACGGCGTATTACACCCCCGAATGTTTTACCGCCTACACCGGAACGAGTGGCGATACATCGTGCGCGTTCGCCTCTCAGCCCAGCGGCTGTGATCTGCCCACCGACGTGAACACCGACGGAACGGGCACGGATACGATTTGGAAAACCTTCATCTCCACGTTGATGAACCACGTGGTCACCACCTTCGGTACGGGGTTGATCAAGTACATCGAAGTGTGGAACGAGCCCAATGTTTCGACCGAATGCAATGCCTCACACAATTGCACTCAGGCCGCGTTGGCAAGACTCACCGAAGACGCGAATATCACGGCGAAGGCGATCGATTCCGGCGTGCTCATCATCAGCCCGCCGCCAACCTCTGCGCAGCCAGTGCCCCCGGCGGTTGACTGCATCGCCAGCCCGTCGAAAATCGCAAACTATCTCAACACGTTATTGGGTCAAAAACTCGGAGGCTCAACCAACATCATTCCCCAGTATGCCGACATCATCGGCTTTCACGGGTACGTCGCGATCCCCGCTCAGGGCACGGAGTCGACCAATCCCGACCCCGCATCCGGCGCGGTCTGTGTCGCATCGCTCGTTGCCAATGTTCAAAGCGTCGTCTCTGCCTACACAACCAAGCAAATTTACGACACCGAAGGAAGTTGGGGAGCCAACTGCAAGCCGACCGGATGCACCTTCGACCCCAACACCTGGATCGCTTATCCAACCGCTCCTCAAACCGCCGATACACAGGAGCGCGCCTTCACCGGCATCTACTATCTCGTTCAAGCCAGCAACACTGCTTGCCAACCTACTCCGTGCAACAGCATGGCGGGATTCAGTTGGTATGGCTGGGACTTCGTCAGCGGCGGCCTCTCGAGTACCGGCAACTTCTGGAACACCAGCCTCACTCCGGCGGGCTATGCCTACATGTATCTCACCAATTGGCTCACCGGAATCACTCCCACCGCTCCCTGTGCCGCGCTGGTTTCCCCGGTGGGTGTCTGGACCTGCAACTTCACCGGCTCTGCTGGATACAAGGCCGAGGCCGCGTGGGACGTTTCTCAAAGCTGCGACAACACCGGCGGCGTTTGCAACACGGTGCTGCGCTCGGCGCCCGGTTGGGCCACTCAGTATCGCGACCTTTATGGAAACACTCACACCATCTCTGGCGGCAAAGTTCCAATTGGATTGATCCCGATTCTGGTCGAAAACTGAGGGTGCTTCTTGATCGAACTGGGCCGCCCATCGCCGTGGGCGGCTTTTTTCATGCGCGCATTGAAAAGACTTTGACGACCTCTTTACTCCATCCTGACAATGTAAAGTTTCACGCTCCTTAACCTGACTTCAGTGCTAATTCAAAGGAGCGAAGCAGTGAAAACCAAATTTGCCATTTTGATCCTGAGCGCGATTGCAGCCATCACGGCGAACCATGCGGTCGCGCAGACCAATTCCTACCAACAAACCAACCTCGTCTCTGACGTCTCCGGCATGGCGACCCATACCGATCCAAAATTGGTGAATCCGTGGGGCATCTCGTTCTTCCCCGGTCAGCCCTTCTGGATCGCGGATAACAACAGCGGCTTCTCCACGCTGTACGATGCCCAAGGCAACAGCCAGCAGCCGACCATAACCATTCCGCCTCCGCAGGGAAGCAATGCAACCGCAACGCCCACCGGCACCGTGATTAACGGTACGCCCGGTTTCGTCGTCGGCTCCGGCCCGAGCCTGTTCATCTTCGACACCGAAGATGGAACCATCTCCGGCTGGAATGGCACCGGCACCAGCGCGATTCTCGCCGTCGATCGCTCGAAGGTTGGCGCGGGCGCGGTGTACAAAGGTCTGGCCATGATCACCAGCAACAACAGTAATTTTCTCCTGGCCACAAACTTTCGTACCGGCCAGGTAGAAGTGTTCGACGATAAGTTTGCCCTCACCACTCTTCAGGGATCGTTCACCGATCCCACGTTGCCCGCGGGCTTCGCCGCCTTTGGCGTTCAGCCTATCGGCAATCAAATCTACGTCACCTACGCCCTGCAGGATTCCGCCAAGCACGATCCCGTGGCCGGCGCCGGCAATGGCTTCGTCAGTATCTTCGATCTCAACGGAAACTTCGTGAAGCGCTTCGCCTCGAATGGCACACTCAACTCGCCATGGGGAGTCGTGATGGCCCCCGCCGGCTTCGGAGCATTCGGCGGCGACGTCCTCGTTGGCAATTTTGACGACGGCACCATCAACGCCTTCGACACGACCGGAAAATTTCTCGGTCAATTGAAGGATCCGAACGGAAAAGTGATCGTCAACTCGGGTCTCTGGGCAATGGTCTTCGGCGCGGGTGGTACCGGAGACCCCAGCACCATGTACTTCACTGCCGGCATCGCCGGTGAAAGTCATGGTCTGTTCGCGACGTTGGAAGCTGGTCAGAGTGGCGGCAACGGCGGAGGCGATTTCACCTTTGCAGCCTCACCGCAAAGCGCAACCGTAACCGCGGGTGCGGCCGCCACGTTCCAGCTAAGCGTGACTCCGGAAAACGGTTTCTCGAGCGCGGTAACCTTCACCTGCTCGGCTCCGACCGGAATCAGTTGCAGCTTCAATCCGTCCACAGTCACGCCCAGTGGCGGGGCCGCCAACACCACCATGACTCTCGCGACCGCTGCACCCTCGGGCGGAACCCAATATCGCTCGATCTTTGGGACCTGGATGGCCATGTCTGGATTAGGTCTCCTCGGAACAGTCGTGATCGGCTCTGACAAGAGACGGAAGCGCGGGAAGCGACTGCTGACGTACGGCGCTGGCTTGCTGGTACTGCTATGCGTGACATTCTTCGCGGTAGGTTGCGGCGGAGGCAGCATGAATGCGGCAACCCGCGGAACCGCCACAGTCATGGTCACAGCGACTGCCGGCTCCGACGTTCACACCACCAACATCACGCTCAACGTACAGTAGCCATTGCTCAGTTAGCGGTGACTGAGCACCCGGGTACCCCACTCCAGCGCACACTTTGCGCTAGGGTGGGGATTTCCGGCTAGCTTCTTCAAACGTGGCACCGCACCTGTATCAAACCGCCCACCTGCGCGAGCCCTGACCCCTGTGCAACAATAGTTCTGCCAACCATGAACAAGCTTCGAGTCGGGATCCTTTTCGGCGGCCGTAGCGGAGAGCACGAAGTCTCCCTCCTTTCCGCCGCCTCGGTCTTCAACGCCATCGACAAGAACAAATACGAAGTCGTGCCTATCGGCATCACCAAGCAGGGCCAATGGGTCACCGCCGCCGATGCCCAGCGCCTGCTGAAAGGTGAATTCGCGCATCAGGAAGAGCGCCATCTTCGCGCTGGCGATCCCGACACCACTCCCGGCGCCGCCTTGCTCGCCAATGGCCAGGCCGTCGTGGTTCCGCCGCAACCTCATTCCGCCGGACTCGCCCCATTCCAAACCGACGCAACTTCGCAGAGCCTGACTCGCCGCGCCGCCGATCGCGCCATCAACGTCGATATCGTCTTCCCCGTCCTGCACGGTACCTTCGGCGAAGACGGTACTATTCAGGGACTGCTCGAACTCGCTGATCTTCCTTATGTCGGGGCAGGCGTGCTCGGCTCAGCCGCCGGCATGGACAAAGACGTCATGAAGTCCCTCTTCCGCGCCGCCGGCTTGCCTATCGTGAAGCATGCCACCATACTCCGCAGCGACTGGGAGTCCGAGCCCAGGAAGACGCAGAAACTGATCGAGAGCAAGGTGAAGTATCCGGTATTCGTGAAGCCTGCCAACCTCGGCTCGTCGGTCGGCATTTCCAAAGCCCACGATCGCAAGGAACTCGGTCCCGCCATCGCCGAAGCGGCCAAGTTCGATCGCAAGATCGTCATCGAGCAAGGCGTCGGCGGCAACAAACAAAAAGCCCGCGAGATCGAATGTTCCGTTCTCGGCAACGACCGTCCCGCCGCTTCGGTTCCCGGTGAAATCGTTCCCAGCAAAGAGTTCTACGACTACGACGCCAAGTATCTCGACGAAGGTTCGCAGTTGGTGATCCCCGCCAAGCTGACCAAGTCCGAAACCAAACAAGTTCGGCAGCTGGCGATAGGAGCCTTCAAAGCGGTTGACTGCTCCGGCCTCGCTCGTGTCGATTTCCTGATGGATCCAAAGACCCGCAAAATCTACCTGAACGAGATCAACACCATGCCAGGCTTCACCGCCATCAGCATGTATCCCAAACTCTGGGCCGCCACCGGCCTGTCGTATCCCGCGCTGATCGAGAAGTTAATCGCCTTGGGCCTCGAACGCCACCAGGACAAAAAGAAGAACCAATACACCCGGTGACTTTCACGGGGGCTTAGGCACGATTTGTGACCCGTACGTGTTCTCATGGGAAAGCAATGTCACTTCCGCGTGATATATAAAGGCTGATAGGCGGGACTAGAAGATTTCAAGACCGCAGTCAGTTTGCAGGGAATATTTGGCTTGTTTACCATTTGCGTGGCGGAACGGATACTAAGGGCGTCCGGGCCGCCGCATGGGCGGCGGACTGAGCGATGGCAAGGACCATTAAAGAGGTTATTGTCTAACCACGCAGACATAGTCCATCTTGTGGGCGCTGGTTCCGCTAAAGGTGATTCCTGTTGTGGTTACGCTTAACCCGCACAGCACCGGAGAGGTTGAAGTATCCGAGCAGGTACAGATCGGGGGTGTGGAATAGGTTGTACTGAAATTGTATTGGTTGGCTCCCCCGCCACCGCCGCAGCTGGTAGACCCAAGAGTGCACTGTCCCGCCAGGTCGGTGTTTGTCGTGACACCGGTTTTCACGTTGGCGGTTTGAATTCCACTCCCGAACTGATTGCGGATTTCGTTGTCCGTCGTCACCAGATTCATCGCTCCATTCCCCGCGTTGTTGGCCCACGAATAGAGTGCCACGAATTGGTTGTGTAACGTGATGTTATTGATGTCGTCTCTTACCGCAGGTGTGCTGACCGTACGGTAGGTCTGGATATTCTCCAAAACAAAATCCGAGAGTCCGGGATTATTGGCGCTGATTTCCACGTCGTAGCCAGGGTTAGCCGGTTTCGCCTCAGAGATTCCAGTAACGTGTATTCCCGAAGCGTGAGGATTGTTCGCTCCCACCAGCACGCAGTCGGAAAAATTCTCGCAATGTCCCTGGCTGGTTTCGGTATTTTCGGCGTCCAGCATCAGCGCGGCACGCGGGGTGTGGCCGCAATTTATCGAGCTAGGAACGTTGGTCTCGGTGGGCGTATTGATTGTCCAGCCGTCAAACCCGCGCATCGCAATTCCGTCAATATAAGCGCCAGTGGTGCCGAAGTCGCAGTTCGAGTTTCCGTTTCCCGTTAGGATCTCGGCGTTAGTGATAGGGCCGAAGTTTTGCGCCAAATTGCCGTGCGAGTCGAATCCTACAAAGTTATAGTTTGTAATCTCAAACGTATCTGCTCCCGATTCCTCTTGCGCGTAGAGGTTTTGCCATCCCATACATCCTTCAATGTCGCCGCTCGGCTGGGTCCCCGCGCCTTGGCAGTTGAAGCCCAGATTTTTGATGTGCATTCCGAAGGAGGAGCAGGGGTTCGAATTCTCATCGCAGGTGGTCGTGTTATAGGCATTCGACCCCCGTGGGGCAAATCCCAGAATCGGCGTACCAGCGTACATCGCCCCGCAGTTGCCGATAACTGGGGTGCAGGATGGGGTACCGAGGGGGACGGTCACCTGGATCAGCGGCCCACTTGTGTTCTGAACTCGATACGTGCCATTTTCCGCAGGCGCTATCGTATTGTTCTTGATCATGACTAGTTCGCCCGTGTAAAGGTTCGTTCCGAAATTTGCGCCGGGGGAAACGTTGATTGTCATCGTGTTGCCAGATACCGCGGCAGAATTGACGACAAATGACCGCACCGGAAAGGATGCGGAGCATGACGGCGAGCCAGGTCCGGGAGGCAAACTTCCTGTGGCAGTACCGACAGGAGTTTGACCACCAGTGCAGATGGACAGCCATGTACCTATTCCGGCACTGCCAGCACCTCGACTCACTCCTTCAATTCCCCAAAAGTTATTGGGAATGATGAAGGCCGGAGTTCCGATGCCAGAACCGTGTCCGTCGGCGTAATTCCCGTTCACACCCGGCCCATCGGCGTAGACGTTAACCATTCCAAGCAAGAGCTTACCGCCGTTGGTTCCACAATCGTTGAGCATCTTGGTGACGTTCGCAATTTGACAAACTTGATTTCCGCTGAAACCTCGCGCGTCGATGGTTGTTCCGAAGGGAATTGTGCTTGTTGAGCCGCATGCTGTCGCAATCTTTGCACACATGTCGTTCCCAGGAAACAAAGTTGCGTCAAGCCACATCGGGGTGGTTGTAAGAGCAGAGCCGGTGCCGATCCCTGGCTGCCCTAGGGTTCTTAATTGAGCTTGGGACGTAGCGGCGAGCGCGACGAGGAGGCTGAGGGCGAGAACTTTGAAGAATCGGCAATATTCTTTGCAACGACCAGAGTTAACAATCATCATTGTCTCCAATTTTTAGAGTGAACAGTTTGGCGGCAAACGGAGAGTCGCTAATTCAGCTTGCGACTGAGGCCAAGCTATCAAAATGGATCATGATGCCTACGTGAAAATGAGTCTTGTTACGAAATTGGAATTACAGTCTTGGTTCCTGTCTAAGTAAGAAGCCTTTAAGGTCTTGCAAAATCTTTCACCTTGACAGCCGTCCGCAGTGGCCGGAGACTATCGTCAGTATTTTGGGGTGATCAGTATGGCACGCGTGAATTCGGTCTTAATGGTGGTTTTGGCTGTAGTTTTTGCTTCCAGTTTGGCCTCTGCCGGACAGTTCCGGCGGCCGGCTTACTACGCTGTGAACTCCCGCGATCTGCTATATGGCATAGTTGTCGATAGCTTTACCCCAAGTGGCAACCTTGATATTGCGATTGCCGGTTTTGCTGGAAATGATGTCAGAATCCTCTTGGGGAATGGCGACGGAACTTTTCAAAAACCTATACACTTTCCAGTCCAAAGTCCGCTTGCTTTAGCGGTCGCTGACTTTAACGGCGACGGCAATCAGGATTTAGCAGTGGTTGAGTACACCGGCAGCGGTCAAGGCAACATCGCCATCTTCTTGGGGGATGGGACGGGAAAATTCAAGCAATCGGCTTCCTACAACGCCGGAGTAGAGCCTACAGGGGTAGCAACCGCAGACTTCAATGGGGACGGCAACGTAGATTTGGCGATCGCCGCCAATGGCGGCTATGTGACGGTTTTCATGGGTACGGGAACTGGCAAACTCAAACAGAAACCTGTGAAGTACAAGCTGGGACGAACGCCTTGGGCAGTGGCGGCTGCCGATCTAAATGGAGATAAACACCCCGATCTGGCGGTGACTAACATCAGCGGATATGTTTCCATATTGTTGAACGATGGCAGCGGGAAGTTCGCTACTCCAGTAAATTACGATGCAGGAGGGGGGGCGACTTCTGACGTCAAAGTTGCAGATCTGCGTGACAACGGCAAGCAGGACCTAGTGCTCGCCGACACTTCTCAGGCCATGGTCGTGCTCTTGAACAATGGAGACGGCACCTTTGGCAAACCCCAGTTTCATTTCCCCAAGTGCAAGAATTGTGTAGGGCCAGAGGCTTGCTTGGTAGCGGACTTTAATTTAGATGGCAAACTTGATGTTGCTTGCGTGGCAAACATAGATGATTCTTATTTCTTTTATGGCGATGGCAAGGGAGGATTCGGCCCGGCGCATCCCTTCAATGAGACTATAGATTTCCATGGAGGGATGTCGATTGCTGTGGGCGACTTCAACCACGATGAAGCCCCCGACTTGGCGATTCCCATCTGGGACAAAGGCAAGGTCGCCGTCATGATCAACGCGAAATAGTTAGAATGATCGAAATGGCACGCGTGAATTCGGTGTTGAGAACGGTTTTGGCTGTAATCTTTGCATCAACCTTGGCCTCTGCTGGACAGTTCCGGCGGCCGGCTTACTACGCTGTGAACTCCCGCGATCTGCTATATGGCATAGTTGTCGATAGCTTTACCCCAAGTGGCAACCTTGATATTGCGATTGCCGGTTTTGCTGGAAATGATGTCAGAATCCTCTTGGGGAATGGCGACGGAACTTTTCAAAAACCTATCCACTTTCCAGTCCAAAGTCCGCTTGCTTTAGCGGTCGCTGACTTCAATGGCGATGGCAATCAGGACTTAGCGGTGGTTGAGTACACTGGCAGCGGGGAGGGCACCGTTGCTATCTTTTTGGGGGACGGGACGGGAAAGTTTAAACAATCGGCATCCTACAAAGCCGGAGTTGAACCTACCGGGGTAGCAACCGCAGACTTCAATGGGGACGGCAATGTAGATCTGGCGATAGCCGCCAATGGCGGTTATGTGACGGTTTTCATGGGTACGGGAACTGGCAAACTCAAACAGAAACCTGTGAAGTACAAGCTGGGACGAACGCCTTGGGCAGTGGCGGCTGCCGATCTAAATGGAGATAAACACCCCGATCTGGCGGTGACTAACATCAGCGGATATGTTTCCATATTGTTGAACGATGGCAGCGGGAAGTTCAATACCCCGATAAACTACGACGCCGGCGGGGGCGGGATATCTGATGTTGAAGTCGCAGATCTGCGAAATAACGGCAAACAGGACTTAGTACTTGCCGATTCGTCTCAGGCCATGGTCGTGCTCTTGAACAATGGCGATGGCACATTCGGAAAACCAAACTTCCATTTTCCCGAATGCAACAATTGCTATGCGCCGGAGGCTTGCGTAGTGGCAGACTTTAACCTAGATAACAAACTGGACGTTGCTTGTGTGCCAAACACAGACGATTCGTATCTCTTCTATGGCGATGGCAAGGGAGGATTCGGCCCCGCGCATCCGTTCAATGAAACCATCGACTTTACGGGTGGGATGTCGATTGCCTCCGGCGACTTCAACCACGACGGCGCCCCCGACCTAGCCATCCCTATCTGGGACAAGGGCAAAGTCGCCATCATGCTCAACACCAAGTAACCGCAATATCCTTGGGCAGCTCTTTTGGGGTACTTGTTTGAAACCGCCCTGAGCTGCGAAGACCCCCGAGAGATGAAATCACAAAGATGCGGCCGACATGCAGCTGTCGCCCGCCGCTCTCCCCTATCCTGCTGAGTTGTCTGCACTTACGGTTCCTAGCCTTCGCCGGAGCATTCCTTCTTGACACCTTCCCACCCCCTCGCTACTATCATGTGAACAAGTTTGCTCTTCGGAGCAAACCTGAATTTCATGCAGAGTGGCTGAGGGACGAGCCCTATGACGCCACGGCAACCGATCCGGGATCATACATTCCGGTTGCAGGTGCCAACTCTCTCCTGGAAACAGGGTACATGAGATTCGGATGCGAGCTTTATTTTTGCATTCCGATGCCTCTTTTCCCCCTATTCCCGGAAAAAGAGGCCTTTGTTGTTTTGGGGGACTCTTTCCGGCTCGTCCCCGGCTATTCGCTCGAATTAGAAAGCGAGTAGCAAGATGGCTCATTACGAATTGCGTTGCCGGGAATGTGGCAAGAACTGGGGCAATCAGCCCCGGTCGATTTGTGACGATTGTTTCTCCCCCCTTGAAGTTCTCTACGACTATGACGCGGTGCGTGCCACGTTCACTCGTGAACACATCGCCTCACGCGCCCCCAATATGTGGCGATACTCCGAGCTGCTGCCATTACCGGAGAACTACCAGCCCAGCGTTCCCGCCGGGTTCACGCCACTCCTGTGCGCTCCGCAGTTAGCCAAGTCCATCGGCTCAACCAATCTCTACGTGAAGAACGACGCCGTCTGCATGCCCACCCTGAGTTTTAAAGATCGCGTGGTCGCAGTCGCATTGTCGCAGGCCCGCGCCTTCGGCTTCGACACCGTCGCGTGCTCTTCTACCGGAAACCTTGCCAACTCTGTTGCCGCGCAGGCTGCCCGCAATGGATTCAAGGCCTGGATCTTCATTCCCGCCGATCTTGAGCCCGCCAAGATTTTAGGCACTCAGGTTTTTGGCGCGAATCTCGTCCGCATTGCCGGTAGCTACGATCAGGTGAATCGCCTCTGCTCGCAGATCGCTGACGAGCGCAATTGGGGATTCGTCAACGTCAACCTCCGGCCTTACTACGCCGAGGGATCGAAGACCGTCGGCTACGAAATCGCCGAGCAACTCGGTTGGCGCTTGCCCGACAACGTCGTAGTTCCCATGGCCGGCGGGTCGCTCATCACCAAGATCAAGAAAGCCTTCGACGAACTCATCCACCTCGGCCTGGTCGAACCGAAGCAGGTAAAGATTTTCGGTGCTCAAGCCACCGGATGTTCGCCGATTTCCACCGCCGTTAAAAATGGCGCGTGCCGAGATCGAGCCGCAAAAGCCCTCCACCATCGCCCGTTCGCTCGCCATCGGAAATCCCGCGGACGGCCACTACGCCATCAAGACGATTCGCAACAGCGGCGGCTGGTCCGAGGATGTTTCCGACCCCGAAGTGGTCGAGTCCATCCAGCTCCTCGCCGTAACCGAAGGCATCTTTACCGAGACTGCCGGCGGCGTTACCGTGGGCTGCGCCCGCAAGCTTTACGAACAAGGCCGGATCTCTCCCCAGGAGACCACAGTCCTCTGCATCACTGGCAACGGCCTGAAAACCACCGACGTTCTCGAAGGCAAATACCAGTCGGCCGAGCCCATCCGGCCGCGCTTGGCTGATTTCGAAGCATTCCTGGCAAACACTTTGGATCGTCGCGAAAGCGAAATTCCGGAAACGGTGGAGGCGTAAATGACAGTCACAATTCAAATTCCGACAGCCCTGCGCCGCCATACCGGAGGCACCGGCAAAGTCGAATGTTCGCCGGCCAATCTGGCTGACCTGTTTTCCGTGCTCGATACCCAGTTCCCGGAACTCAAGCCGCATCTGCGCGACGACGCCGGACAGGTCCGGCGCTTTCTCAACGTCTACGTGAATGAAGAAGACATTCGATTCCTGGGAGGCAACGAGTACGCCTTTCAGGACGGCGACGAAGTCCTCTTGGTGCCTTCCATTGCAGGAGGGGCGACTTAACCTGGTTTGGATGCCCCACTCTCAACGCGCTCTTTGCGTTTAGAGTGGGCCCTGAAATTCTGAAGGACGTGATTGATGGCGGTACGCAAACTAAAAATCGGATTGCTCGGCTGCGGCAACGTGGGACGCGGCTTGGTTGAGCTTGTTAGCCGGAATGTCTCCCTGATTCGTCAGCGTTCTGGTGTCGACCTGAGCATTACCCGGATTTTGGTTCGCGATCTCGCCAAGGAGCGTCCCGGAGTCGATCCCGCTCTGCTCACTACCAATCCGTCCAAAGTCCTGCAGAATGGTTGCGACCTGGTCGTCGAACTCGTCGGCGGAATCGAGCCTGCCCGTAGCTTCATTCAGGAATCTTTGGCCGGTGGCAAACACGTGGTCACCGCCAACAAAGCCTTGCTCGCGCTCGACGGTTTCGCCTTGATGAAAACTGCCGAGACCGCCAACCTGCGCTTGGGATTTGAAGCCAGCGTTTGCGGCGGCATTCCCATCATTCGCGCCCTGCGCAATGGCCTGGTGGGAAATAACATCCAGAGCCTCAGCGGGATTTTAAACGGCACTTGCAACTACATTCTCACCCGCATGACGGACGACCAGCTCGGTTTCGATGCTGCCTTGCGTGAGGCCCAAGCCAAGGGTTTTGCCGAGGCCGACCCCACACTCGACGTGGAAGGCCACGACGCCGCGCAGAAACTTAAAATCCTTGCCGAGCTTGCCTTCGACGCCCAGGTCGCCAACGACATGGTGCAGGTCGAAGGTATCTCCGGAATCACCGCCGATGACGTCCAGGCCGCTGCCGATCTCGGATACGTCATCAAGCACATCGCCACCGCCGAACTATCCGATAACTCGGTCGCGCTTCGTGCTGCGCCAGTGCTTCTCCCGCAAGCTCATCAACTCGCTTCCGTCCGCAACGAGAACAATGCCGTACTCTTGCGCGGCGACGCCGTCGGCGAGATGCTCTTCTGCGGTAAAGGTGCAGGCCCGCTGCCCAGTGCCAGCGCGGTTCTCTCCGACGTGGTCGACATCGCCTGCCATCAAGGCGGATTCCGTCCCGTCCAGGAAAACAACATCGGGGCCAGCAAACGCGACTACGCCAGCAAGCACTATCTCCGTTTCGAAGTAGGCGATCCCAGCGCCATCGGGCCAATCACCACTGTCCTCGAACGCAACGGAGTCGAAGTTGCCCGCGCCGCCGCCGTATGGGCCAAAGGAAACTCCACCCAACATCAGGTAAGAATCCTGACTCACGCCGGTTCCCGCGAAAAAATCGACGCCGCACTTCCGAAAGTCAGCGAACTCGAACCGAAAGGCAGGACCCTGATCCTGCGTGTCGCCGACTAACCCTCGACGACAAACCCTTGATCCTCCTTCGTGCTCCTTAGCGTTCTCGGCGGCAAAGGCCATCCGATCCACCCCGTGCTCCTCCGTGTCCCTGTGGTAACGCTTTTGATTGTCCTTCGTGCCCCTTAGTGTCCTTGGTGGTGAAAGCCTTTGACCTTACCTGCACTTGACGAACACGCATAAAACGTGTTACACGTAATATACGTGATATATCAGTATGTATAAGCAAAATATAACGATTAGCCTGACAAAAGAAACGATCCGCAAAGCCAAGATCCTGGCCGCAAGGCGCGAGACCTCCATTACCGGCCTCCTGGCGCAGCAGATTGAGCTCTTGGTAGGCGAGGAAGAGGCCTATGAACGGGCTGAGCGCCAAGCCATGGCTCTGCTCGATCAAGGCTTTCACCTCGGAGGTCTGATTTCCGCCTCTCGCGACCAATGGCATGAGCGATAGAACCTTCGTCGACACCAACGTCCTGATCTATGCTCACGACGCCGACGCTAAGACAAAGCATGAAGCCGCGAAAACCGTCCTGCGAACTTTGTGGACCGAGCGCACCGGCGTTCTCAGCCCGCAAGTGTTGCAAGAGTTCTATGTGAACGTAACTCGGAAATTCGCCGCGCCCCTGCCGAAAGACGTGGCCCGCCTCGTGGTCAACAGTTATTCCATCTGGTCCACCGAGACAACTTCAGCCGAGATCTCCGTAGCCTTCCGCCTGGAGGACGAAGCTCGCATCAGTTTTTGGGACGCCTTGATCGTCGCCTCCGCCGCCAAAGCCGGAGCCACGCGAATTCTTTCGGAAGATATGAATGCCCAACAATTGATCGCCGGCATACGAATTGAAAATCCCTTCGCCTAGCCTAACCTGCATTCCTCCGCGCCCTCTGTTCCCTGGGGGGGGCCTTGATCTTCCTTCGTGTTCCCTTAGTGTCCTTTGTGGTGAAAGTCTTGATCTTGCCTCGTGCTTCTGTGTCCTTGTCGTAATAGCTTTTGCCTTCCCCCACACCTAACGATGAGGTACCTCCGGAGGAATCCCCGGCACGATCTCCGGGAAAGCCGAACATTTCCCGGGAGTGCTTTTTCCCGCTGAATGAGTCAATCCCACATACTCATCGAAAAACTCCGTCAGACAGCCCGCGATCACTTGTTGCGCGCGTTCAGCCGTTGTCGTGTTTCCTCCGAAGCGCGTGATCGCGTCTGGCATAACGAACGGAGCGTCGCTGAAACTGAAATGTCCCGTCCCCTGCACCGACCAGACTTCCACTTTCGTAGCGCCGCTTTTCGCTTCGAAATCGGTCCATACTTTCCGCGCCTCTTGCCCCATCTTGTCCCACTGTTCGCGAGAGCGTCCACGCTTGGTAAGTTCAGCATCGGAGTACATAGGCTTACTGCGAAGAACCAGCACAGGCGACGCCGCGCCGCGAACCGACTCTCCGAAAGGAGCGCCATCCAGGTCAGCCGAAGCCACAAACCTCCGGTCCAGACGCGCGGCAGCGATCGCCGCCGCCCCACCAATCGAATGCCCGGCGACTCCAACATGATCCAGACGAATCCGGCTGGACCATTGCGCACTTGAACTCAGCGCCTTCAGGGTCGCTATTGCCGCCCGCGCCATGTCGTTTTCCATGGCAGCAAAGTCGTCATCGCCATAGCTGCGCTTGGGCGCCTGCAGAGAAAAATAATCCACTACCGCTACCACATATCCGTGGCTGGCGAATTCCTCGGCCAGAGCTGTGTACTGAAAGCCGTACACTCCCGCCCCGGCAGAAAGATGAGCAAAGGCGCGCGATCCGCAATTGGTTTTGCGTCCGCATACGCGTGAGTGTTGACGTTGGCCCATGTTTCGATGGTGCTGGCCGATTGCTCGTAGTAGCCCTCTTTCTCAATGCGGGCCAGCAGACTCTTCGGTGCGTAGGGCGCAGCGGTTCCGGCTTGCTGCGCCGGGTACCAGACCATCACGGTTTCGCCATCCGCAGCAAAAGCCGAATTGCCGACGAGATGTGGCCCCGTGGGCGAAGGCAGTGAGGGTGTCTGTTGTGCCGCTAACAGGGAAGACAGTAGAAGCAGCAAGGCCGCGGGTCGAAGCATGTCCTTTGGACGCACAGTGAGATTCGCTGTTAGCCGATCCGTCCGCCAGCTCACTAAAGGCATTGAAAGTAAAGGACTTTAACTGTTGTTTGATTCCATGTGGGGCGGTTGCAAACAGGGCTTGCGTCAGTCCTCTCTCTTACCATACAATCTAACTAACCAGTTAATTAATATGCCGGCCAAACTCAAACCCCGCCTCGGCTCCCGCGGTCGCCCCGAACAATCCCGCGCCGCCATCCTGCAAGCCGCTATCCGCGAGTTCGCTCAGGAAGGCATCGCCGGAGCCCGCACCGACGCCATCGCCAAGACCGCTCGCGTCAACAAAGCGCTGCTTTACTACTACTACAAAGACAAAGAGACCTTGTATGGCGCCGCCCTCGACTATGCCTTCCAGCAGATGAGCAGCCATCTCCTCGAAGCTCTCGACAGGGACCTTCCTCCCACCCGCAAAGTTCTCAACTATGTCGGCACGTATTTCGACTTCATTGCCGGCCACGGCGAAAATCGTAATCTCATTCAAATGGAGATGATGCGCTCCGGCCATGGCTCGCCCCATTTACAGCGCATCGCCAAACAATATTTTCAGCCCCTATACGTCAAACTAGGTGGAGTCATTCGCGAAGGGATCGCTACCGGCGAGTTTCGCGCCATCGATCCGCAACAGTTCATCCCGTCCATGGTGGCGCTGGTGGTCTTTTATTTCATCAGCGCTCCTCTGATGAAAACGGTCAGTGGCATCGACCCGCTCTCTCCCCAGAAGATCGTGGAGCGAAGGGCCGCGGTGCTCGATTTCGTCTCTGCCGTCCTTCTGCAATCGCCCGGCTCCAGAAAGCATGGTGTGCAGCGATGAGCCCGAGCCAGGAATTTTTCGACATTTTGCATGTACTCGCCCACGATCCCCAATCCGCCGGTGCCCAGCCGTCACCGGCCGATTCGCCCGAGACTGCCAGACCGCAGGTCGATACGCTCAACAACGACGTGACACAAAGTCATTCCTATCCGCCGCAAGGAGCGCCTAAATGAGTGTTCGCAACAAATTCATAATTCTTATCGGAATTATTCTCGCCATCGCGTCGGGATACTACTTCTTTTCCACGCCCAGCAATCGCGACCTCGTTCTCATCGGCACAGTCGATTCGAACCAGGTCATCGTCAGCCCGCAAATTGAAGGCCGCCTGCAAAAGCTGCTGGTGGACGAAGGCACGCAGGTGAAGCAAGGCGACCTGATCGCGGTCATCGATCCCTCTGAACTCGAAGCCGAGGAACGCGCCGCCGCCGCCACCATCGACAGCCAGAGATTCAAGGTCGCGGAAACCCAATCCACGCTGCAAGCCATGCAAGGCTCGACCACTAGCAGCGTCGCCAATGCCCAAGCCCGGCTTGCTTCCGTTCGCGCGCAGTTGCTTCAGGCTGAAGCCACCCTCGAACGCACTGAGAGTGACAGCCGCCGCATGATCGAGCTGGCGAAAGAAGGCGTCGCCTCCGATCAGGATCGCGTCCAGGCCGAAACCAATCTCGCAGCCCAGAAAGCCGTCGTCCAATCCTTGCAGCAGCAAGTCAGCGCGGCCCAGGCTGATCTGAATACAGCTATCGCCAACACCAATACGGCTCACGCCGCTCATCAGACGGTCGAGTCAACCCGCGCTCAACTCTCCAACGCTGAAAGCCTGCTGAAGCAGGCCGAAGTTCGTCTCGGCTACACCAAAATTTATGCGCCCGTCACCGGAACGGTTTCCGTCCGCGCCGCCCGCGAAGGAGAAGTACTCAACGCCGGTCAAGCGATCGTGACCATCGTCGATCTCGGCGACACCTGGGTGCGCGCCGCCATCCCCGAAACCGACTCTGACCACATCGGCCTCGGCGACACGCTTCGGGTCCGTCTTCCCGGAGGAACCGTCGTTCAAGGCAAAGTGTTCTTCAAGTCGGCCGAAGCGGATTTCGCCACGCAGCGCGACGTGAACCGTCGCAAGCGCGACATCAAGACCATCGTTCTCAAGGTTCGCCTCGACAATCCGAAAGGCGCTTACGTTCCCGGCATGACGGCCGAAGTGTTGGTCTCACCCGAGCAACTCAAGGGCGTCGCAACCGACGGCACCTCAGCGGAGAAGCAATGATGGCGGCCTCCAAACCGAACGGCGCGATGAATGAACTCACCAAGTTCGAAGATCCCAACGTGCCCACCGCCATCGAAGTCGATCACATCGTCAAGAAGTACGGCGACTTCACCGCTGTGGACGACGTCACGTTCAACGTGAAGGAAGGCGAAATCTTCGGCCTCCTCGGTCCCAACGGAGCAGGGAAGTCCACGCTCATTCGCATGATGACGACGCTCATTCCCATCACCGGGGGCAGAGCCCTCATCGCAGGCCACGACGTTGCCAAAGAACCCGATGCCGTTCGCCGCACCATGGGCGTGATCCCCCAAGCCCTGACCAGCGATCTCGATCTCACCATCGAAGAAAATCTCAACATCTACGCCAAGCTCTACGACGTGCCCGCCAAGAAACGCAAAGAGGCCATCGATGAATTGCTCGAGCTCGTTGACCTGACCAAGTGGCGTCATGCCCAGACCAAAACGCTCTCCGGAGGCATGCGCCGCCGTCTCGAAATCGCGCGGGGCCTGGTCCACAGTCCTCGCATCTTTTTTCTTGACGAGCCCACCACCGGACTCGATCCCGTCTCCCGTGTCGCTGTCTGGGAAATGCTGACCAACATCAAGAGCAACCGCGCACTCACGATTCTGATCACCACCCACTACATGGACGAGGCCGATCGCCTGTGCGACCGCATCGCCATCGTCGATCACGGAAAGCTCGTTGCCCTGGACACTCCTATGGCACTCAAAGCCAGCGTGCCCGGATCGAACGTCATCGAAGCTCAGTTCGAACGTGCGCCTGCCGATTGGGAGCATCGCCTGCAAAACTTGAGCGATGTCACTTCCGTCCAGCACGAAGGCGCAGGCATGTACCGTGTGCTGACTGGCGACGGCTCGAAGACCACGACTGAACTGGTGGAAGCTGCGGTAAAGGCCGGAGTCGCCGTCAAATCGCTCTCCGTACAAAACACAACCCTGGACGACGTTTTCGTCCACTACACCGGGCGGCAGTTACGCGACGAACTCGTCAAAGCTCACGGATTCGTCATGCCACCCAGACCAGGATTGCAGCCATGAATCGAATGTTGGCGATTATCGAGCGCGAAATGCGCAAGTTCTTCCGCTCCCCGGCGCTGATGATGGCTTCCATGATCTTCCCCCTCGTGCAGCTCATCGTGTTGGGCAACGCCTTCGGTGGCAAGATTCGCGACGCCAAGATGGGTCTGGTCGATGAAGATGGCGGCACCCAAGCCCTCAAAATTCGCGAGGCCTTCGACTCCGTCCGCGCCAACATGCGCACCTTCGAGCCCATTTATTACCACGACGAAAAGACCGCGATGGAAGACGTCCGCAACGGCAAGATTCAGGGTGCCGTCATCATTCCCCCGCAATATTCCCGCCGCGTTTACGAGCAGAATGCTCCCAAGATCGCGCTGATCGTCGACAACAGCGACAACTTCATGAGTTCCACCCTCGAAGACGAACTCACCAGCATCACCAACGCGCTGAACCAGCCAACCATTGAGCCCCGCCTGCTGCAACAAACCGTGCTGCAGATCGTCGAACTCTATCCCTATATCGAATACATGAAGTATCTGCTGCCCGGCTCCATCACTCTGGCGATGTTTGTCTCAGTCATGATCGGCGGAGGCATGCTCTACATCGACGACAAAGCCCGAGGTGTGCACGAAGGCTACCTGGTCACGCCCATCAAAAAAGCCGAGCTGGTCTTCGGACTGAACGGTGCCGGCGCCATCAAAGCCGTCCTGACCGGCGTCGTCATCACCATCATCGGATCCCTTTTGGCCGGCGTGGGAACGGTCTTTAATCCCGCCACCATGCTCGGCCTGCTGATCATGATTGTGCTGACCTCCGTCGCCTTCAACACCATGATGTTTTTGTTGATGGTACGAATCGAAGATCCCCTGGTCCCCCGCGCCATTTTTGGGATCCTGAATACGCTGCTCTTTTTCCCCAGCGGATCGATCTACCCCGTGCAGGCGTTCCCCTGGTGGCTCCGCGCCATCGCCAAAGCCGACCCGTTCACCTATGCCGTCCACGGCTTCAAATCTCTGCTTCTAAAAGAAACCGGCTGAGCGCAGTGCCAGTTGTAGCTTCCCGCCGAGCAGGATTGGGCCCCGCGGCCCTTCGTGAGATCACCCGCGATTACGCAGCACGAGCAGAGCTCTGGACCCCGCTGCTGCGCTACGGCACCGACGATCATTGGTCGATGCGGGTGCATGCGGATGAGGACGTCGACATCTGGCTGATCACGTGGCTACAGAAGCAGTCGACCACGCTGCACGACCACGGAGGATCCGCCGGAGCCTTCACGGCCGTCTCCGGGCGAATCCGGGAGTACATGGCGTCCGGACGCGAGTACGACGTCGCCGCCGGCAGCACGCGCAGCTTCGGTGCCCGCCATATCCACGACGTCTACAACCCGTATCCCGAGCCGGCCGTGAGCGTCCACGCCTACAGCCCGCCGCTGACGGAGATGTCGTATTACGCATTGGCTGCGGGCGGTGGGGTGAAGCTGGTGCACACCGAGCAGACGATGGTTCCGGAGTCCCAGGCGACGATCCTGCCGGCCGACCATCTGGTCTCCCCTAGAATAGGGGTGTGACCACCAGCCGCGTGCCCCGTGCGCGGCAGATGTGGCTGGCCGTATTAGCGGCGTTCTGTGTCCTGGCCTTCGGCGGTTCGCCGCATTCTGCGTCCGCCGGAGCATTCAGCACCGATTCGCTTTCGACCGCCATTCACACGGCGCAACTTCACAGCACCGGACATCACACCGACTCCGAGCTGCTCACCCGCGGGCTCTCCGGGCCGGCGTTCAGCCTGCACACGTCAGCTCCGGTCGCGGGCCTCGGGGTTTCTGCGCTACTGCTGCTGCTGAGTGGCTGGCTGCTCGGTCTGCGACGCCCGCAGCGGCGTCGTGTCACGCGCTTCCACGGCCCCAGGCCGGCGCGCGCTCCACCTCTCGTCGTCTAGAACCTTCCCTTTCTTTTCTCGCGCCAGCTACCGCGCTTTTGCCTGCCCGGTTTAGCGGCGAGCCATTTTTCGGTGACCGGAGAAGACGACCTATGAGTAGCGATTTCGAATGGATGCGTATCGGCCTGGCGATGGCCCTTATGGTGACGGGCTTCATCCTTTTACCCATGTTCTTCCTCTGGAAGGACAAGCGCGAAGATCGACGTGCCTTGGAAGCAGAAGAGCGGCAGGACGTAGGAGCGGGACTATGAGTCGTATGACGAGAGAGTCGGAGCTCTCGGGCCTGCAAATAGACAAGACAGCGTTGCCCGGCATCGGCCTGCGCTATGAGTTCGAGACGGAGGAGGGCCGCCGGGTGGCGGTCATCTCCTTCCGCAATGGCCGCCGCGAGCTGGTGGTTTACGACACCGTCGATCCCGATGCCGGGCGCGAAGTGCTCTCCCTCACCGATAGGGAAGGGGACGCGCTCGCCGAGCTACTGGGCGCTCCCCGGATCGTCGAACGCCTGGCCGACATGCAGCGCGATCTCGCCGGCCTGGAGACGCAGCAGATGGTGGTGCCGGTCGGTTCGCGTTACGACGGCCGGCCGCTGGGAGACACCCAAGCCCGCACGCGTACCGGCGCCTCGATCGTGGCTGTCGTCCGTGAGGGCCACGTGATCGCCAGCCCGCGGCCGGATTTCGTCTTCACCGGCGGAGATCTGGTGGTGGTGGTCGGAAGTGACGACGCGCTTGCGGGAGTAGCACGCATCCTCGAATCTCCGTCGGGTTAGGCCGGCTGATGAACCCAGGGCACCCACACGTCTATGCCCTTCTCTCCGAGATCGGAGCGGTCCTTCTAGGGCTCAGCATCCTGGCTCGGTTCGCCGGGCGCCTCGGCGTCTCACCGATCCCGCTCTACCTGCTGGCCGGTCTCGCCTTCGGGCAGGGCGGGCTGCTTCCACTGTCGGCCAGCTCGGAATTCATCAGCACCGGAGCCCAGATCGGGGTCCTTCTGCTGCTGCTCACGCTCGGCCTCGAGTACTCGGCGGACGAGCTCGTCTCCAACCTCAAGACAAACGCGTCCGCCGGCGTGGTCGACCTCGTTCTCGGCGCCGCACCTGGGTTCGTCGCAGGATTTCTGCTCGGCTGGGGCTTCACCGGTGCGCTGGTGCTGGCCGGGGTCACAGCCGTCTCGTCGTCAGGGATCATCTCCAAGGTGCTGGCCGATCTGGGCCGGACGGGCAACCGCGAGACCCCGGTGATCCTCTCGCTGCTGGTGCTGGAAGACCTGGCGATGGCCTTCTACCTGCCGGTCCTGACGGCGGTCCTGGCCGGAGTCAGCTTCGCGACCGGAAGCCTTACGGTTGCGATCGCCGTCGTCACGGTCGCCGGCGTGCTCCTGGTGGCCACGCGCTACAGCCACGTCGTCAGCCGGGTGGTCGCCGCGCCGGACAACGAGGTGCTCCTGCTTCGGGTCCTGGGCATCACCCTGCTGGTCGCCGGTCTGGCCGAGAAGCTGCAGGTGTCAGCGGCGGTCGGCGCCTTCCTGGTGGGCATCGCACTCACCGGTCCGGTCGCCGAGGCCGCCCGCAAGCTGCTGGCGCCGTTACGCGATCTCTTCGCTGCGGTGTTCTTCGTCTTCTTCGGACTCCAGACCGATCCGCACAGCCTGCCGCCGGCGCTGCTCGTCGCGTCGGGGCTGGCTGTCGTGTCGGTGGTGGGCAAGGTCGCTACCGGCTGGTGGGCGGCCAGGCGGCGGGGGATCAGCGTGCCGGGTCGCCTGCGGACGGGAGCCACCCTCATCGCGCATGGTGAGTTCTCGATCGTCATTGCAGGGCTGGCCGTTTCTGCCGGGCAGCCGGCCAAGCTCGGGGCATTAGCGGCTTGCTACGTCCTGCTGTTGGCCATTGTCGGCCCGCTGGCGGCCCGCGCCGCCGATCCGCTCGGCCGGAGACTTGCGAGACGGCAGGCGGCGGCAAGGCATGAGCAGAAACGGCTGCCGGACAGGGTGAGACCAAGAGTGAGGGGCCTCCCGCGTTAGGGTCCGGAGATGCGCCTCGGAATCTTTATCGGTGACGCGAGCGGCCTACGTACCGACGTCGACGCGCTGCTGGCCAACGCGCGGGAGGCCGAGCAGCTCGGTTTCGCGACCGGCTGGCTGCCGCACATCCCCTGGAGCCTCGATGGGCTCATCGCCGTCGCTCTGGCCGGGCAGGTGACCGAGCGCATCGAGCTCGGTACGGCGGTGATGCCGACGTATCCGCGTCACCCGATCACGATGGCGCAGGCGGCACTGTCGGCGCAGGCCGCGACGAAGGGCCGGACCGTGCTCGGGATCGGGCCGTCGCATCCTGTCGTGATCGAAGGGATGCACGGTCTCGCGTACACCAAGCCCGCCCGCCACACCGGGGAGTACGTCGAGGTGCTGAAAGCGGCCTTTCACGGCACCGGGAGGGTCGATCACCAGGGCGAGTTCTTTCAGATCGGCGCGATGCTCGAGGTTCCGGGTGCCAGTGACATGCCGGTGCTCGTGGCCGCTCTGGCGCCGCGGATGCTCCGGATGGCGGGCACCCTGGCTGACGGGACGATCACCTACTGGGCGAACGAGCAGGCCATCGCCGAGCACGTCGTTCCGACCATCGCCGGCGCGGCCGCTAACGCGGGACGCCCGGCGCCGCGAGTCGTTTCCGGCATTCCGGTCGCCGTCGTTCGGGATGTGGACGCGGCAAGGGAACGCGCGGCGAAGGTGTTCGCGGGCTACAACGCCATCCCGGCCTACCAGCGCATTCGCGCCGAGGGTGGGCACCCTGATCTTGCTGACATCGCGATCATCGGCGACGAGAAGACGGTGGCTGCGCGGCTGCACGCCTACGCGGATGCCGGTGCCACTGACCTTGCAGCCTCGGTCCTGGGGCTGGACGACGACCGCGATGCCTCCGCGCAGCACACGCTGCAGGTGCTCGCCGACCTGATTCCGGAGCTCGCTTCATGACGGCCACCCGCGACTGGGGCCAATCCCGCCACGCCGAGCGGGCCAAGCTGCTCGGCTACGAGGTGACGCTCACGACGACCGGCAGCGTCGCCACATGGCGCCCTGAGCCCTTCATGTCCAATTCGATGGGCAAGGTGCACGGCGGCCTTGTCGGCACCCTGGTGGACGACGTCTGTGCGATGGCGCTGCGGGCTGCCGACCCGACGATCCTGTCCTCGCCGACGGTGTCCATGCACATCGATTATCTGCGCCCGCTCTCCATCGGCGCGGACTACGTCTGCACGGGCGAGGTGCTACGCATCGGCGGTCGCCTCGGGGTTGCTGACGTAGCCATCGTCGATTCCGAGGGCGTGCTGTGTGTTCGGGGGACGGGCACCTTCGCCATAACACGCGGCTAACGTTGAGCGGGGTCACACAAACTTCACATGTTGAAGGTTGAAGCTTCATGTGTGCGAGTCCTAGTGGTAGAAGACGAGACCCGAATGGCAGCCCTGCTGAAGCGTGGCCTGGAAGAGGAGGGCTACGCCGTCGACGTTTCAGGCGACGGCCAGGATGCCCTCTTCAGGGGAACGCAGGTCGGCTACGACGCCATCGTCCTGGACGCGATGCTGCCACTCATCGACGGCTACGAGGTGTGCCGCGAGCTGCGCTCACGCCAGCGCTGGTCGCCGGTCCTGATGCTTACCGCCCGCGATGGGGTCGGCGATCGGGTCAGGGGTCTGGATGCCGGCGCAGACGACTACATGGTCAAACCGTTCGCCTTCGCGGAACTGGCTGCCCGGCTGCGGGCCCTCCTGCGCCGAGGCGTCGGAGAGCGCCCCACCGCCCTCGTGGTCGGCGACCTCAAGCTGGACCCCGCCATGCACACGGTCACGCGGGCCGGAGAAGAGATCGAGCTGACGGCGAAAGAGTTCGCGCTTCTCGAGCTCCTGATGCGACACCCCGGCCAGGTGCTGACCCGCACGCGCATCCTCGAGCACGTGTGGGATTTCGCGTTCGATCCGGTCAGCAATGTCGTCGACCAGTACGTCGCCTACCTGCGTAGGAAGATCGACCGGCCCTTTGGACGCGAGGATCTGGAGACCGTGCGCGGAACCGGCTACCGGCTGCGAGCCTCCACCGCTCCGCTCTCCTGACCGCCTCCCAGCAATCCCGGGAGTTTCGGGGATGATCCGCTTCGTGAGGCGGCTGATTCCCAGGGGCTTGCGCACAAGACTCTTCGTCGCCTTCACGCTGACCGCCGCCGTGGTGGCGGTCGGCGGCTCGCTGGTCTTCCTGCACGTCCTTCGCGACGGCCTGGCCTCCAACCTCGACAACACGCTTTCCGCCCGCGCCCAGACGATCGCCGGTGCGCTCGATGGCCTGGCCCCGGTACGCCTGCCGGACCCGCTGGTCGATATCGGTACGCGCGGTGTCGCGGAGGACACCGCTGAGACGTTCGCCGTCGTCATCCAGCCGGACGGGGTGGTACGCACCGCGACCGGTGCTCCGGCGCCCAAGCTGAGGCTGCCGACCGACCTGCGGAAAGTCACCGACGGCGCGCTCATCCGCACCACCGTTGACGTCGGGAAGCAGCCCTATCGCGTGGCCGCCCTCGGGGTGGGCCGCAAGGACGGTGTCTGGGTCGCGCTTGCCGGCGCGTCACGGCGCTCGACCGACGAGGCGCTGCACGACCTGCAGAATGCGTTGCTGGTCGCGGGCCCCCTGCTGGTGCTGCTGGTCGCGGCCGGAGCCTGGGTGCTCGCCGGAGCTGCCCTGCGGCCGGTGGAACGGATGCGCCGTGAGGCTGCGGGCCATGCCGGCACCGGAGGCGAGCGGCTGGCCGTTCCCAATACCGGGGACGAGCTGGCCAGGCTCGCGGTAACGCTCAACGAGCTGCTGGAGAGACTCGGGGCCAGCCTGTCCCGCCAGCAGGATCTGGTCGCCGACGCCGGACACGAGCTGCGCACTCCGCTGGCCGTGCTCCGTACCGAATTGGAGCTTGCAAGCCGGCCGGGCCGTAGCCACGAGGAGCTCGTCGACGCCGTCGAGCACGCCGCTCTCGAAGTGGACCGGCTCTCACAGCTCGCCGAAGATCTGCTCTTCCTGGCCCGGGCAGATACGAGCGGGCCGCTCGTGCGGCCCCAGCCGACCGATCTGGCTGTCATCCTCACAGCCTCGGCGCGCTCCGCCCGGGCGGCAGCCGATTCCGCGGGCGTGAACCTGCGCACCGACGTCGCGCCCGAGCTGGAAGCGGTGCTCGACTCGGCGGCGATCCGGCGGGCGGTCGACAATCTGCTCTCCAACGCCGTCGAATACGCGCCGAGCGGTTCGCACCGCGTCAACGGGGCTTCGGTTCGGCTTTCGGCTGCTTATGCGCGTCAGGGTGACGGTCTGGTGATCAGCGTCGAAGACACCGGCCCCGGCTTCCCGATCGACTTCCTGCCCTATGCCTTCGACCGTTTCAGGCGCGCCGATCCATCGCGCAGCCACAGCCATGGCCAGCGTGGGGCAGGTCTTGGGTTGGCGGTCGTCCGCGAGATCGCCGAGGCCCACGGCGGTACAGCACAAGCGAAAAATCTGCCCAGCGGCGGGGCGAGTGTCTCAATGTTGATTCCCCAGCCCCCGCACCCCAGCCCGGGCGTGTAAAAAGAGCGGGGTGTCGTCCGTCGTGTTCGCCGTCGCGAGCACCTCGCCCGATCGGGGCTTCAATCCCTTCGGGTTGTTTGCCGTCGGCGTCGGCGTGGTTGTCCTGGTGATCCTGCTCATCACCTTCAGGCGGCACTGACCACCAGGCGGTCGCGTCCGGCGTTCTTGGCTTCGTAGAGCGCTGCGTCAGCCTTGGAGTAGGTCGACGAAGGGCTCTGGCGGGCCGCATGCGTCGCGATGCCCGCGCTCAGGGTCGAGAGTGGCGTCGTCACCCTCCACTGCTCGAGCAGCCTGCCGACGATCCGTTCGGCGTTGACAGCATCCGGCGGACGAACGACGAGCATGAATTCCTCGCCGCCCATCCGGGCGACGGTGTCGGCCTCGCGCACCTCGGCCAGCAGGAAAGCTCCTAGCTGTTGCAGCACCTGATCTCCGCGCGCGTGACCGTAGACATCGTTCACTTGTTTGAAGTCGTCGAGGTCCAGGATCGCCACGACGTCGCCTGGCTGAAGACCATCAAAGAGCTGGTTGCCGAGCCGCCGGTTGCCGAGGCCGGTCAGGTCGTCGGTATGGCTCGCCCGCGCGAGGGTGGCCAGGGCCTCGGCCTGATCGCGTTGTGCGCGGCGTGCCGCGGCCGTCTGGCGTGCCAGCGCTTCGCCGGCCAGGACTGAGATCGGAATGACCAGCAGCACAGACGGGACCGCGCCGGATGAATGCGGCGCCCCGAAGGCAAAAGGGAGCAGGTAGGCGGCCACGCCCAGCGGGGCGAAGCGCAGCGCGACTCCAGGTGGGAACCACTGTCCTATCCACATGAAGATGACGACGAAGTAGATCCCCAACGGGATCGGCGGGACGACTCCGATGCCGTTGCTCGCCGCCACCAGACCCAGGCCGACCACAGCCCAGATCAGCGAACGGTAGCCGGTCAGCCTTTGGGCCCAAGAGGTGCGTGCGAGCACGCCGGCGAGCATCGCCAGTAGCGAAACGACGAGCGTGGCGTCCGAGTGGTAGCCGACGGCTCCCGGAATCAGTGAGGTGGCGAGAGCAAAAACGCTGACCAGCAAGAAGACACTGCTCGCCTGCCGGGGAGCGGTGCTGGTCACCCCGAGTATTTCGGCTAGCGCAAAGACCCCCTGAAGCTCCAAATGGGGTAGCGGGTTAGTGTCCCGACATCACGAAGGAGTGAGATGACTCTTACGGCGACGTCAGTACCGGCCAAGAGCTCGACAGCTCTGAAGGCGATCTCGGCGGATTCCCACGTCACTGAGCCCGGTAATTGCTACCTGCCGTTCATCGATCCGGCGTACCGGGATAGGGCTCCGGTGTCGGTCACGCATGACGTCATGGGTGCGGCGATGTCCGTCGACAACGGGCGCACGGTGATCCCGTACGGAATGGTCGCGGCCGCCGGCCGTTCCTGGGACCAGATAAGCCCGTCGATCTATGTCGGCTGGGACGAGTTGCATCCGGGTGGCTGGGATCCGCTGGCGCGCCTCGACGAGCAGGATCGCGATGGTGTGAGTGCTGAGGTGCTCTACCCGTCGGTCGGAATGATGATCTGCAACCATCCGGACGTCGATTACAAAAAGGCCTGCTTCGACGCCTACAACCAGTGGCTGAGCCAGTTCGTGTCGGTGGCCCCCGACCGGCTGATCGGGCTGGGTCAGACGGCGCTGCGCAGCGTTGAAGAGGGCATTTCCGATCTGGAGCGCATCGCTGACCTGGGCCTTCGGGGAGTGATGCTGCCCGGGTTCGCCGGCTGCGTAAATGATCCTGATGGTCCCGGTGATTACGACAGCCCCAGCTGGGATCCGTTCTGGCGGGCGGCGGGCGAGCTGAACCTGCCGCTCTCGTTCCACATCCTCACCGGCAGTGGCAATCTCGGAGAGGCCCAGTTCCGCGGGCCGAAGATGAACAGCTTCCTGGGGATCATCCGCGGCTGCCAGGACGTGATCGGGACGATGATCTTCGGAGGGGTCTTCGACCGCGTGCCGGAGCTGAAAGTGGTGTGCACCGAAGCGGATGCCGGCTGGGTGCCGCACTGGATGTATCGCGCCGATCATGCGATCGAGCGCCATCGCAATTGGCTCGGATCCGGCGATCTGCAGCGCAAGCCGAGCGAGTACTTCCGCGAGCATGTGTACGTGACGTTCCAGGACGACTGGGTGGCCTTTCAGACCACTCACCTGATGAATTCGCAGCGCTTGCTCTGGGCGAGTGACCACCCGCACTCGGACTCGACCTTTCCCGAGTCGCAGCGGGTGCTCGCGGAGCAGACTTCACACCTGGACGCCGAGGTACGCGACGACATCATCTGGCGCAATTGCGCCTCCCTCTACGGATTGGACGCCTAATGCCTGAGCTCGTCATCCGCGGCGGAACGGTCATCGACGGCACCGGCACGAAGGGCTATCGGGCTGATGTGGCGATCGACGGTGGACGCGTCACCGCCATCGGCCAGGGCCTGACCGGTGATCGCTATCTGGAGGCTGACGGCTACGTCGTCTCTCCCGGTTTCATCGACATCCACACGCATTACGACGCGCAGGTCTTCTGGGACGGCGCGCTCACCCCGTCCTGCTTCCACGGCGTCACGACGATCGTCGCGGGCAACTGCGGCTTCTCCATTGCCCCCACCCGCCCGGAGCACCACAGCCTCATCGCGCGGACGCTGGAAAACGTCGAAGACATGGATGTGGCGACGCTCGAGGCGGGCGTCCCGTGGGACTTCTCGACCTTCCCCGAGTACCTGGCGTCCGTGGAGAAGCACGGCATCGGACTCAACTTCGCGGCGTACATCGGCCACACCGCGCTTCGGCTCTTCGTCATGGGTGACGACGCGTACGAGCGCGCCGCGACCCCGGCCGAGGTCGAAGAGATGCAGGCCGTCGTAGCCGAGGCAATGGAGGCGGGCGCGGCCGGATTCGCCACCAGTTTCGCTCCGACCCACCGCGGAGCCGACGGCAAGCCGGTGCCCAGCCGCTTCGCCGAGCGCGCTGAGATCGAGGCGCTGCTGACCACTCTCGGGGAGTCCGGAAGGGGCGTCGCCGCCTTCACGCCCGGGGAGAATTTGGGCGTTCAGGCGCTGTATGACCTGCAGCCGAAGATTGGTGTGCCGTTCACGTATACGGCGCTGCTGACTACGCCGACCGGCACGCACAAGGCGATGATCGAGCTGAACCGGCGCGGCTGGGAGGCCGGATCGCAGGTGTGGCCGCAGGTCTCGCCGAGGCCCCTGCAGTTCTCGATGTCGCTGGCTGAGCCGTTCACCCTCAATGTGAATCCGCAGTTCGCCGAGCTCATGGCTACCGGAATTCCAGAACGGCGTGAGGCTTACGCCGACACCGCGTGGCGCGCGACCACCCTGAAGGCCTGGGAGACCGGTCAGCCCTTCGCCAAGCCGCGCTGGGATACGTATTTCTTCACTGAATCTGCGGCCCATCCGGAGCTCGACGGCCGTCGCCTCCGCCAGGTCGCCGAGGAGCGTGGTGAGGCCCCCTTCGACGTGCTGCTGGACACGGCGCTGGATGAGGCCGATCTGAGCCTGCGGGTTGGGTGCGTCCTCGCCAATGACGACGTCGACGAGCTCTTCACCGTGCTGACGGAGGACGGCTGCACGCTGGGGCTGTCCGATGCCGGAGCCCACGTGAGCCAGCTCTGCGACGCTCCGCAGGCCACCGACTACCTCGGCAATTGGGTCCGTGATCGCAAGCTGACGAGCCTTGAGGATGCAGTCCAGCGGCTGACCTCTCGACAGGCCGACCTGTTTGGTCTGCGCGACCGCGGCCGCCTGGTCGAAGGTGCCTGGGCGGATGTAGTGGTGTTCGATCCTGAGACGATCGGCCCCGGTCCGGTCCGCCGGGTCGCTGACTTCCCGACCGGGTCAGAGCGACTGACGGCAGATGCCCCCACCGGCGTCCGCCACGTTCTGGTGAACGGGACGCCGATCCGGGTGGACGGTGTGCAGGACCTCACCGCCCGCCCCGGCCAGCTGGCGAAGCCGGCACCTCACGCTGAGCTTTAGAAGCTCCTGTTATGAGAATGCCGGAATGACGTGCTTGCCCATCAGCTCGATGGTTTGCATGACTGACTCGTGCGGGATGTTGTACGGGTTCATCAGGCAGAAGACGACGTCGCAGCCGGTCGCCTCGTAGGCCTTGAACATCTCGATGGCCTGATCCGGATCGCCCGCGACGCACGCGTTCGTCTCCATCAGGTAGTCCATTGTCAGCAGGTCGACCAGGCCCGCTTCGACGTTGCGCGCGCTCTTCTCCAGGTATTCGAAGGAGCCGAGCGCGGCTTCCTGCTCCTCGAGCCATTGCGCGACCGAGGCGATGATCCGGGCACCGTGCTTGGGATACCACTCGAAGGATTCGCGGGCGATGTCCACGGATTCCTGCGTGGTCGGCGCGACGTTCACCATGGTGAAGCTGGCGGCCTGGTTGTTGATGAACGCGCCCAGCGGCTTGGTGCATTCGGCGATGCCGGCCCGGTAGACATCGATGCGCTTCTTCAGCTCAGAAGGTGGCGTACCGACGGCGAAGGAGAGCAGCCCGAGGCCGAGCTGACCGACCAGTTGATGAGTCTCCAGGCTCCCGGTCGCTCCCCAGATCGGGGGATGCGGCTTCTGCAGCGGCTTGGGCAGCACCCGCCGCTTGGGCATCGACCAGTGCTTGCCGCTGAACTCGTACTCGTCGTTGGTCCAGCAGCCGACGATGTGGCCGACGGCCTCCTGCCACATCTCCCGGGTCTCGTGCGGTGAGATCCCGAAGCCCTCGAGCTCCGCGCGGGTCGAGGAGCGGCCGGTGCCGAACTCCACACGTCCGTCGGAGATCAGGTCGAGCACGGCGGCCGACTCGGCGGAACGCACCGGATGGTTGTAGGGCTTGGGGGTCAGGCGGACGCCGTAGCCCAGGCGCATCTTGGACGTACGAGCCGCGATGGCCCCATACAGAACCTCGGGATTCGAGCAGTGCGAGTACTCCTCGAGGAAGTGGTGCTCGACGGTCCAGAAGGAGTCGAAGCCCATCTCCTCACCGAAGACGGCCTCGTCGATGACGGCCTTGTAGGCCCGGTGCTCGGATTCGTCGTCCCAGGGGCGGGGCACCGGAATCTCGTAGAACATGGCGAACTTCATCAGGCGTAGCTCCATCCCGGCGTGACGGTTCCTGGCGCGCGTTCCATGCTCTGAACGTCGAACCAGATGGGGAGTAGATATTTCACGTAGAAGGCGTGGACGGTGAGGTTCGGGCTGACCAGGTCGTCATACTCCTTGATCCGGACGCGGTCATCGTGCTTCTGGTATTCCCGGCACTTGTCCAGCAGCTCGTCCACCTCGGCGCGGGTTTCCTGCAGCAGTCCGAGATGGTCATAGCCAGGAGAAGAAAGCGGATTCTTGTACTCCGCCAGCAATAGGAACGAATTCGTGTGCGGATCCACCTGCAGCAGGTGCGCCGACTGATTCACGATCCCTGTGTCCTGACCGGTCCAGCCGAAGACGCTGCCGTAGAACTCGTCGATCTCCTTTCGGACCTCTCCAGTCAGGGATCCGATGGGGAACGTGAGCTCCATGTGGTTGAACCGCATCATGGTGGTCTCCCGGCTGTGGGTGTCCGCTGCAGCTGTCAGGTGTCTTTCTAGTTCAGGCCCGCGAGACTGCTTGCACGACCCCCGTATCTCGGCCTGAGAGGCACCCACATGGCCACCCTCGATCCGACCCCGCCGGCTGGCCTAGGCCGCCAGGCCCAGCTGGTTCTGCGCACGTTGTTCCTGCTCACAGCCGTCACCGGAATCGTCGACGCTGTCAGCTATCTGGTGCTCGGCAGGGTCTTCGTAGCGAACATGACCGGCAATGTCGTCTTCCTGGGTTTCGCACTCTCCGGCGACAAGCAACTCTCGATCGCCGCGTCGCTGGTTGCCATCGCGGCCTTCATGGCTGGTGCCGTCATCGGAGGGCGGTTGGGCGTTCGACTGGGTGGCCACCGCGGTCGACATCTGGCGGCGGGAATGGCCCTGACGACCTCCTTCGTCGCAGCCGCCCTTGTAGTCGCGGCAATCGCCAGCCGGCCGCTCTCAGACGCGCCCCGATACGCGTTGATCGTGCTTCTCGCCGCCGGAATGGGAGTCCAGAACGCGACCGCCCGCAAGCTGGCTGTCCCCGATGCCACCACGACGGTTCTCACCCTCACCATCACCGGTCTGGCGGCGGATTCGATGCTTGCGGGCGGCGTCAATCCGCATCCTTTGCGACGCGTCACGTCGGTGCTCACGATGTTTTCCGGCGCCCTCGTCGGCGGTCTCCTGGTCCGCTTCCTGGATTTACGGGCCGCTCTGGGACTCGCCGTCATCCTGCTGCTGGGAGTTACTTATGTGATCCACTCGCGGTCCGGGCAGACTCCGGCTCACGAATGGGTTAACAGCTGAACAGAGAGCCGAATAAGCCGCTCAACGACGAGGAGCATTTCGTGTCCACCACAGCACCTGAAAGCAAGAAGCCGCCCGTGATTCTGGTGGGGGTCGACGGATCAGCCGCCTCGAAGGACGCCCTGCTCTGGGCCGCTGATTACGCCGTCCTCAGCGGCGGGCGGGTGCATGCTGTCGCCGCCTGGGAGTGGCCGATCTCGCTCGGCGTCGCGGTGCCGCTCCCCGACGACTACGACCCGCTCAAGGACTCGAAGACCGCCCTGGAGAAGACAGTCGCCGAGGTGCTGGGCGACTCGCCTTCGGTGCCGGTCAGCTCGACCATCGTGGAAGGTTCGCCCGGCTACGCGCTCGTAGCGGCGGCGGCCAACGCAGACCTGCTGGTGGTCGGAAGTCGCGGTCACGGAGGCTTCGCCGAACTGCTGCTGGGATCGGTCAGCGAGCACTGCGCCCGCTACGCGCCCTGCCCGGTCACCGTCGTCAGGCACCTGCCCAAGGGGTAGTTGGTCAGCCATCGAGACCCACCGCTACTCGCGCGAGCTATTGGGCCGGCGCCGGACGAGGGGGAGGCTCGCCGCGCTCTCCGGGCGGACGATCAGATAGAGCAAGGCGCCGAGCCATGGGAAGAGTAGGACCCCAGGACGACCCACGTGGTCTTCTTCAGCCCGGTCAGATCGCTCCGGACGAAGACGTCGACCAGGCAAAATGTCCAGAGCAGGACGGCCGGGATGATGACGAAGGCGATCCAGACTGGGTGCCAGAACCAGTTCAAACGGTCACGTTGGCACCGAGTGGGCCCGAGATCATCATCCCCCGAGGATGAGACGTACCGGTTAAGGGACGACGGTCACCGTGATCTGATTCTCGTCCTCGAAGGTGACCGAGAGGTTCAGCGACTGACCGGCGATGACCCCGGTGCAGGTCGCGGTCGTAGCGACTACCGGTGTCACAGTGCTCGGGCACTGGATGTTGGAGACGGTGAGGCCCTGATGGCTCAATTGCTGGGCGATCTCGACCTGCAGGGTCACCTGGGCGTCGGCACCCGGCGGGATCGTCGGAGCTGCAGCCGGGGCGGCGGCAGCGGACCCGCACGCGGCTAGTCCGACTAACAGCGCACCGACGCCGACCGCTCGTGCCCACATGCCGTTATGCATCGGCGCAACGGGTATCCAGCTTGATAGCTGCCGGATGCCCGGGAGCAATACGGTGGAGGCGTCGCCTCTGCAAGTGTGAAGGAGCCGGATGCCTCTCGATGTCGCGGAGCTATTGCGAGAACGTCACGGCGAGAACTACGCGCTGCATGAGAAGCATCTGAATCACCAGCTCGCGCGGGTGCTCAAGACGATCGGCTTCGATCGGTTCTACGTGCGCGGAGAGGGCTGCTATCTCTTCGACGCAGAGGGCGACCGGTACCTGGACTTCCTGTCCGGCTTCGGGGTGTACGCGCTCGGGCGCAGCCATCCGGCGCTCAAGGCGGCGTTGCACCAGGCGATCGACCTCGATCTGGCGAACATGGTGCAGATGGATTGCGCCCTGCTGCCGGGGCTGCTTGCCGAACAATTGGTGGCCCGGGCCGGCGGGGACATCGAGCGGGTCTTCTTCTGCAATTCCGGCGCTGAAGCTGTGGAATCGGCGATCAAATTCGCCCGGCAGGCCACTCGGCGCTCACGGATTCTCTTCGCCGACCATGCGTTCCACGGTTTGAGTACGGGTGCGCTCTCCCTCAACGGCGGAGCCGACTTCCGGGAGGGCTTCGGCCCCCTGTTGCCGGGCTGCGAGGCCGTCCCCTTCGGTGACATCCAGGCCTTGCGTCGGGAGCTTCGCATGGGTGACGTGGCGGCGTTCATCGTCGAGCCCATCCAGGGCAAGGGCGTCTACGAGGCGACGGCCGAGTACTGGAAAGAGGCTCAGGCGCTCTGCCGTAAGTACAGGACGCTGCTCGTGATGGACGAGGTCCAGACCGGTCTCGGGCGGACCGGGAAGTTCTTCTGCTACGAGCATTGGGGCCTGCAGCCCGACATCATCACAGTCTCCAAAGCGCTTTCCGGCGGCTTCGTCCCGGTTGGCGCGATGCTGACGACGGATCGGGTCTTCCGGACAGTCTTCAGCTCGCTGGAAAAGGCGATGAAGCACTCGAGCACCTTCGGCCGTAATCAACTGGCGATGGTGGCGGGCCTTGCCACCCTGGCAACCTTCGACGACGAAGACATCGTCGAACGTGCACGGCTCACGGGATTGGCGTTCGAGACCGCCCTGGCGCCGCTGGTCGAGCGCTACGAGATGTTCCACGACGTTCGCGGCAAGGGGCTGATGATCGGGCTTGAATTCGGAGCGCCGCAATCAAAGGCGCTTCGCCGCCGGTTCAACACGCTCGAGCATCTGAGGACGGCGATCTTCTCCCAGATGGTCGTCGTGCCGCTCTATCACCGCCATCGGATCATCACTCAGGTCGCCGCGGACAACGTGAACATCATCAAGCTGCTGCCTCCGTTGATCTGCAGCCAGGCGGAAGTCGACTACTTCGTCAGCGCGCTCGATGACGTCCTCAACGACGCTCATCACGGGTCGGGACTCCTCGTCGAATTCGGCCGGACGATGGCTGCGGGCGGGCTGCGAAGGAGTGGGAAAGCCCGGCCGGACTCGCCGTACGAGACACCGGCTGAGGTGCTCTCGTGACCGGGCTGAACATCGCGCCGGGCGATCGCGTGGTGGTCACGGGAGCGGCCGGCTTCATCGGTTCGGCGGTGGTCCGGGCGTTGCTCGCCCGCCAGGCTGAAGTGGTGGCACTCGTTGAGCCCGGCGGCGACGAGCGGAATCTGGAGGGGCTGGACGTCGAACGCAGAACCGTCGACGTCCGTGATGCTGCGGAGGTCCAAGCGTCCGTCAAGGACGCCCGATTCGTCTTCCACCTGGCGGCGATGTATCGCTTCTGGTCACGCCGTCCCCGCGACTTCTACGACGTCAATGTCGGGGGCACGATGAACGTCTTGGAGGCGGCCCGCTCCAGCGACTGCGAGCGGGTGATCTACACCAGCACCGTAGGGGTGATCGGGCTGGAGGGGGCGGCACACGGTCAGCCGGCTGACGAGACCTGCTATGCCGATGTGGCCCACCTCTTCGGGCTCTACAAACGCACCAAGTACGTCGCCGAACATGAGGTTCTACGCGCCGCGGCGCAAGGGACTCCGGTCTCGCTGGTACTCCCGACGTTTCCAATTGGACCCGGAGATACGCGTCCGACACCGACCGGAAAGGTCGTCGTCGAATTCCTCAACGGCCGCATGCCTGCTTTCGTCGACACCACGTTCAACGTCGTCCACGTCGATGATCTCGCGGCGGGTCATCTGCTCGCGCTGGAGCGCGGAAGGGTCGGCCGCAGCTACATCGTCGGCGGGGAGAACCTCCCGATGGGCGAATTCCTGGCAGGCCTGGCAGCCGGCTCCAATCGCAAGGCGCCGACTCGTCAGGTTCCGCGCGGGGTTGCGCTCGGAGTCGGGGCACTCTCCCAGCTCGTCGAGGGCAGGATCCTGCGCCGCGAGCCGAGCGTGGCGCTCGAATCGGCCCGGATGTCGACGACGAACATGATGTTCAGCGACCGTCGGGCGCGCGATGAACTCGGCTATTCGCCCCGGCCTGTTTCGGAGGCGATCGCCGACTCGATCCGGTGGTTCACGGAGAACGGGTACGTCAAGGCGAGGCGTCAGGGAGCATCGCCCTGACGAGGGATTCCATGCGGTGCAGCTCAGCGTCACGCGTCTGACCGCCGGCCTCGAGGAACGCGGTCATCGGAGCCTGGTGCGACCCAGCGGCGAAGAGCTCGGCCAGAGCATCGCTTTCGACGGCCAGCGAATCGTCAGCTCCTCTGAGCGCATGGTCGACGACGCGCTTCACCGCTGCGACCGATGCGGCCGGCATCGCCGCGATCCGTCGGGCCAGCCGCAGACCGTCGGCCTCCAGGTCTGCTGCGGGGACAAGCCGGTCGAGCCAGCCGATCGCCAGTGCTTCGGCGGCGCCGACGTCCCGGCCGGTCAGCATGATGTCCAGGGCCCGTCCCCGACCGACCAGTCGAGGCCAGCGCACCGTCCCACCAGAGCCGGGCAGGATGCCCATCGGCACCTCCGGCTGGCCGATCACCGAACGCTCCGAACCGAGCCTCAGATCGAGTGCCGACAGGAATTCGCAGCCACCGCCCCGCGCTGCTCCGTCCAGCAGCCCGATGGTCACCAGCCGCCCGGCGGAGAGTCGCTGCATGGTTGCGGCAGCAATGTTCGGCTCCGTCTGCGGGACGTGGGGACCGGCCGGAATGGTGAGGATCAGCTCGACATCGCCGTGCATAAGGAAGAAGTCCGGGTCAGCACTGCGAAACAGTAGAACCCTGACGTCGGGATCGGGCTCAACGGTCTCCAGCAACGTGATCAGTGCGCCGATGAAGGCGCCGTCGACCAGCTGGTTGGGCGGATGGTCGATCGTCACCGTCGCGACGCCTGCGTCGATCTGGACCACAAGCGGCGGTGTATCTGGCGGCATGGTGGCGCACGGTATCGCGCCTGGGCTTCGGAGGGCGCGCGCCCACTTCGGCCGGGTTGGTGAGCCGGAACGGGCTCAGAGGATTCGCATAGGAAACGTTCAAGATGAGAACAGGCTGAGAGCCGAGACTCGAAGGGTGGATTCAGGGCTTGCGTACTCGCGGCGGTCGGCGAGCCCCGTAGCCCCCGCTGCCCAAGCGTCCCAGACCGCTGAGGCGACTACGCGCCCGCTGCCTCCGAGGGCCAGCCCGCAGCTTGTCCTGGTCGCCATCGTTCTGGGCGCCGTCGCCGCTGTGGGCCTGTGGTTCTTTGACACCCCATCGGTCTCGGGACTCCAGGGCTGGCTGACCGGCGCAGGGCGCATTCTCGGGCTGCTCGCCGGCTACTCGATGGTCGTGCTCGTTGCCCTCATGGCCCGTATCCCCGCTCTGGAGCATGGGCTGGGGGCTGACCGGCTCGCTCGGTGGCACGCGATGGGCGGCAGATACACGGTCTGCCTGGTAGTGGCGCATGCGTTGCTCATCACCTGGGGCTACGCGGTCGGCGCGCATACGAACGTCATCCACCAGGAGTGGACGCTCCTGGACAGCTATCCAGATGTGCTCGCCGCGACCGTGGCCGGCCTGCTGCTGGTGGGTGTCGGTATCAGCTCAGCGCGGGCCGCCCGTCGTCGGTTGCGCTACGAAACCTGGTACTACCTGCACTTTTATACGTATCTGGCTATGGCGCTGGCGTTCAGTCACCAGTTCGCAGTCGGCGAAGACTTCATGAATAACAAGCCCGCCCGCGTGGTCTGGGCCGCGTTCTACCTCGCGGTCGCGGCCGCTCTGATCTGGTATCGCGTCGTGGTTCCGCTGCGCCAGGCCAGGCGCCATCGGATGCGAGTTGCGGCCGTGACCATGGAGTCGCCGGATGCTGTTTCGCTGGTCGTCACGGGACAGCACCTGGACGAGCTGGCGGCCCAACCGGGCCAGTTCTTCCGCTGGCGCTTCCTGAGCCGGGAGCTCTGGTGGGCCTCGAATCCGTATTCGTTGTCGGCGCCGGTTGGCCCGAACGTCATGCGGATCACCGCCAAGAATCTGGGCAGCCACAGCCAGGCTCTGAGTCAGATCCGGCCAGGTACGCGGGTCTATGCCGAGGGCCCGTACGGGACCTTCACCGCCCGCCGTCGCACTCAGCGCAAGGTGCTCCTGATCGGCGCGGGGGTCGGCATCACCCCACTTCGGACCCTCTTCGAGACCATCTATGCCTGGCCCGGCGACCTGGCGCTGATCTACCGCGAGAGCGACCCGCAGAAGGTCCTTTTCCGCCAGGAGTTGGAGGCGATTGCCGCCCGCCGGCAGGCGTTGCTGGCCATCATCGTCGGCTCACGCGCTCAGCTCGGCTATGACCCGCTGTCTGCTGCATCCCTGAGTCGTATTCCGGAGATCCGCGAGCACGATGTCTACCTCTGCGGGCCCGAGGAGATGCAGCGAAGCGTCAGTGAGGCGCTGCTTTCGCTAGGTGTTGCGCGCCGTCACATCCACGTCGAATCGTTCACGTTCTAAAGGCTCTGGAGAATCCCCGAAATCATGCGTCGCGTCATCCTTGCCGTGGTGGGCACCGTCGCCGGTCTCGTGCTGCTCCTGGGCTTCAAGACCCAGTCCACGACACCCGTCACCAAGCCACCGACGGCGAGCTCGCCCGACACCGGAAGCACCGGCAGCACCGGCAGCACCGGCAGCAGACCGGCAGTTCAGGAAGCACCGGAAGCACCACCGGAACCCGGACCGCGACCGGCAGTGAAGCCGACACCCGCTACGGACCTGTCCAGGTGAAGGTCACCATGGTCAACGGGAAGATCAGCGCTGCCGTCGCCATCGAATATCCGCAGAACGACCCGCGCGACCAGGAGATCAACAGCTTCGCCATACCGCAGCTGCAGCAGGAAGCGGTCGCCGCGAACAGCGCGCAGATCGACATGGTGTCGGGTGCGACGTACACCAGCGACGGGTACATCCAGTCTCTGCAAAGTGCCCTTGACCAGCTCAAATAGGCCGGGGGCGCTACCCGGGAAGACGGTCCACGTCGAGCACTGCATGGGCACCGTCTTCTCCTTCGACGTGCGTGGACCAGGCGACTGGACAGCGGCCATAGCTGCGGCCGTGGCTTTGCTCCACGAGGTCGATCAGACCTACAGCACCTATCGCGAGGACAGCATCGTCAGCGCTTTGGGACGCGGTCTGCTCACGCTCGATGAGTGTTCGGCAGAGGTCCAAGAGGTCTTCGGCCTGTGCGATCAGGTGTCGCGCGAGAGCGGCGGATTCTTCACGAGCTCGCCCGGAGGACACCTGGATCCGTCAGGCCTGGTGAAGGGGTGGGCCATCGAGCGGGCCAGCACATTGGTGTCCAGCTGCGGAGCGCGCGATCACGCCATCAACGGTGGCGGTGACATGCAACTGGCAGGAGGGGCAGCGCCAGGAAAGCCGTGGCGGGTTGGCATCAGCGACCCGCTCCAGCCCGGCAAGCTGCTCACCGTCGTCCAGGCCCGGGACGTGGCCGTGGCCACGTCAGGAAGCGCCGAACGGGGCGCCCACATCGTCGATCCGCACTCCGGGCTACCGGCCGAAGGACTCGCCAGCGTCACGGTCGTCGGCCGGAGCTTGACCTTCGTAGACGCATACGCGACGGCAGCTTTCGCCATGGGTGAGGCGGGATTCGACTGGCTCGCCGAGCTCGATGGATACGAGGCGATGGCCGTCCGTATGAATGGGACCAGATGGCAGACTTCGGGCTTCGCCAGCTGGACCTTGCCGTAACCCGGAAGGGTTCATCACATTCTCACGGGCTAAAGCTGCCCGCCAGATGGCCGAATGCCTCTATGGCTCCGAGCAGCATCTGAACGCTCTCAGCCTTAGCTGGGGACCCGAACGGCCCCATTCGGAACGTGAGTGGGGAACGTGCGAACACACCGTCAGGCTGCCCAAAGACTGATTTCTTATTGTCTAACAGTTGTGTTGGCGTTGGCTGTAGTTTCCCTCGGGGCCACGACTGCGACGGCGGCCGGCCCGAGCACCGTCTCGCAGACGTTCTCGTACACGGGCGCGGCTGCCAGCTTCACCGTCCCTGCCGGGATCACGCAATTGAATGTCACGGTTCAGGGCGCCGAGGGAGGCCGTGGAGGTCCGGATTCGGCTGGCCTGCCGCCGGTCGGTGGCTACCAGGGTGTGGTCTCCGGAACGGTCACCGTGACGCCGGGCCAGGTGTTGACGGTCGGCGTTGGCCAGGGCGGGAGCAGCGGTAAGGGCGGGGCGGGCAGCAACAGCCCGGCTTCCTACACCGTGGGGGCGGCGGTGGGTGGATTGAACCCGCTGGGCTACAACGGTGGCAACGGCGGCGTGGCCGGTCCGCAGGGTTCCTCGGGCTACGGCGCCGGTGGCGGCGCGGCATCAGTCCTGCAGGTCGGCAGCTCGACGATCGTGGCGGGCGGCTCGGGCGGCAGCGGTGGTAGCGGTCAGTACGCCCCCACCCTCGGACGTCTCTCCTACTCCACCTTCTCGCCTCGGACCGACACAGCCTCGACGGCCGGCCAGGACGGCATCACGGTCGCAACGGTCTGCAACAACGCGCCCGCTCCCGGCTGTGACGGCGGTGGCTCCGGTGGGGGTGGTGGTGGTGTCGTCGGCGGTGCGCAGGGCCAGGTGCAGTTCGGCTCGGGCACGTCCAACGAGTGGTACGGCTACGGCGGATACCCGGGTGAGAACTCGACCGCCGGATTCGACGGGCTCAGCTCGGCCTACCAGTACTACTCGGACAACAACGCCAACGGTTTCGTCACGATCTCGTACACGACGGGCCCTCCCGGTGCTCCCACGAATGTCGCCGGAGTGGCGCAGGACTCGGCCGTCGCCCTGAGCTGGACACCCCCCGCGAACGTGGGCGGTGCCGACATCAGCGACTACATCGTCCAGTACGCGCTCGCCTCCAACCCGACCAGTTGGACGACCTTCGACGACGGCACGAGCACCGACACCTCTGCGATCGTGACCGGTCTGGCTGACGGCACCGCGTACGTCTTCCAGATCGCCGCCGTGAACTCGTTCGGCACCGGTTCTCCGTCCGCGACGTCCGCTTCGGTGAGCCCGAGCGGTCCGCCCTCGGCGCCGACAATCTCCTCGCTCACCGCCCGTGACGGCGCCCTGCAGGTGGCGTTCCCCGCGACTGCTTCCGGCAGCCCGATCCTGAATTACCAGTACCAGCTGAACGGCACCGGTCCATGGGTCTCCGCCGGGACGACCAGCTCACCTTTCCTGATCAACGGTCTGACGAACGGCACGCAGTACTCGGTTCAGATTCGCGCCGTCAGCGCGATTGGTGTCGGCGCCGCTTCCGTCGCTGTGAACGGCACGCCGCAGGCCCCGCCCGGAGCTCCGACCATCACGTCGGTCACGACCGGCGTCGGCCAGGCGACAGTGGCCTTCACCCCCGGCTACCTCGGTGGCGCCACCCCGACCGGTTACGACTACCAGCTCAACGGCGGCGCCTGGGTCTCTGCAGGCACCACGACCAGCCCTTTCACCATCACCGGCCTGTCCAACGGCACCGTGTACTCGATCGCGCTACGCGCCGACTCGGTCAGTGGCAACGGCACCCCGTCGCAGGCGTCGACCATCACCACGCCTGACGTCCCGGGCGCGCCGACCGTCAGCTCGGTCATCGCCGGCGACCGCTCGCTTTCCATCAACGTCACGCCCGGAACTTCGGGCGGCACCACCGTCACCGGCTACCAGTACCAGCTCACGAACAACGGCCCTTGGGTCGACGCTTCGTCGCTGGCGAGCCCCATCGTCGTCACGGGTCTGACGAACGGCACGCCGTATTCGGTGAGCGTGCGGGCGGTCAACCTGGTCGGTCCCGGAGCCGGATCGGCGGCGCGTTCGGCGACCCCCGCCACCGTGCCCGGCGCACCCACCATCGTTGGTTCGACCGTCGCCGGTTCGAATGCCCAGCTGTCTGCCGACTTCACCCCTCCGACGGATGATGGCGGCTCCGCGATCCTTCGTTACGAATACTCGACCGACTCGGGCGCCACCTGGCACGCCCGTCAGGACAGCGGCACCACTGCCAGCCCGGTGGTCATCTCCGCGCTGTCCAACGACGGCACCACCGCCCTCGAGAACGGCACGACCTACTTCGTCGAGCTGCGCGCCGTCAACGCCGTCGGGCCGGGCCAGGCATCCGCTGTGGCTACCGGAATCGCGAGCACCACCCCATCCGCTCCGACCATCACCACCGTGAGCTCAGGACCTTCCTCCCTGCAGGTCAACTTCACCCCGTCCTCCAACGGTGGTGCGGCCATCACCGGCTACGAATACCAGCTGAACGGCGGCGACTGGGTCGACACCGGGACGTTGAGCAGCTCCTTCATCGTCACAGGTCTGACCAACGGCACCGGCTACGACGTCAGCGTCAGGGCAGTCAACGGGAATGGCCCAGGCACCGCTTCCGCCAGCGTCACGGGTACTCCCGCGACAGCTCCCGGACAGCCGACCATCACCGCCGTGTCGCGCCTGGACAAGGCCCTCAACGTGTCGGTCGCCGACGCTTCCGATGGCGGAGCGCCAATCACGTCGTGGCAGTACAGCACCGATGGCGGGACCACCTGGGCGACCGCGACTTCCATCGGTGGCCAGCTCAGCATCACCACCATCTCCAGCAACGGCACGACGCAGATCGCCAACGGCACGACGTACCCCATCGTCGTTCGAGCGTTGAACTCAGCCGGGTCCAGCGTCGCGTCGCTGGTGACCACCGTCGGCCCGAGCGCGGTCCCGAGCGCACCGACGGTCGCGCTCACCGCGTCCGACCAGTCGATCACTGCCGCCTTCACGGTGGCCAGCAATGGTGGTTCACCCATCACCGCGATCGAGTACCGGCTCAATGGCGGCAGCTGGATCGACGCCGGAACTCTGAGCAGCCCGTTCACCATCCTGGGGCTCACAAACGGCACGCCGTACAACGTCCAGATCCGGGCCGACAACGCGATCGGAGCAGGCGCCGGCTCGATCCCGGCTTCGGCGACACCTGCCGGCCTGCCGGGCACTCCCACCGCAGTCGCTGCCGTCTCCAACACGTCTTCAGCCGACGTGTCGTGGACCGCGCCGGGCTCTAACGGCGGTGCGGCGATCACCTCCTACGTCGCCAGCGCGTACGCGTCCCTGAGTGCAACCACGCCGATCGCGAGCTGCACCACGGCGCAGACCGCCTGCTCGATCACCGGTCTCACCAACAACTCGGCGTACTACGTCTCCGTGGTGGCGAGCAACGCCACCGGATCGGGTGCTGCGTCCTCGCCGCGCGTGTCAGTCACGCCGCTGACCAGGCCGGCCGCGCCGACCCTCAGCTCCTTGACCGCCGGAAACGCTTTGCTGACCCTGGCCTTCACGGCGGGCAGTGCGGGCGACAAGCCGATCACCGGCTACCAGTACCAGCTCAACGGCGGCAGCTGGCAGAACGCTGCTTCCACGACGAGCCCGTTGACGCTCTCCGGTCTGACCAACGGCACCAGCTACACGGTGGCTCTGCGGGCCGTCAGCGCGGCAGGTGTGGGAGCCACCTCGACGACGCTCACGAGCACCCCGTACACCTACCCGGACGCCCCGTTGGCGATCACCGCCAACGGCACCAACGCCAGCGCCGTCGTCACCTGGCAGGCGCCTAACGCCAACGGTTCACCGATCACCAGCTACACGGCAACCGCATTCACCGCGGCAAGTGCCGGTAGCCAGGTGAGCACTTGTTCCACCACCGGGACGCTGACCTGCACCATCACAGGTCTGACCAACGGCACCACCTATTACGTCTCGCTCCAGGCGGGCAATCTGGCGGGCCTGAGCGTGCGGTCTGACCCGCGCGTCGCAGTCACGCCGTCGCTGTACCCGGGTGCCGTCACCGGCGTCACCGGTGTCTCCGGCGACAGTCAGGTCTCGCTCAGCTGGACGCCCGGCAGCACCGGTGGCAGCGCGATCACCGACTACACGATCTGGTACTCCAGCGGCGGCGCGTACACGCAGTTCGCTGATGGCACGTCGACCGCCACGACCGCGACGGTGACGGGCCTGACCAACGGGACGCCGTACACGTTCAAGGTCTACGCCGTGAACGCCAACGGAACAGGTCCGGTCAGCGCCGCTTCGGGCCCGGTGACCCCTTTGGGTGCGGGGACGGTGCCGAGCGTATCGGCCCCGATCAGCACCAGCGACGGGTACACGTTCACCATCACCAACTACTCGGCAGGAACGACCTACAGCCTGTCCGGGACCAACGGCGCCACCGTTACGCGGAACGGCTCCGCCGTGACGGTGTCCGGGCTGGCTCCTGGGACCGGCTCGACCGCGACCGTTTCGGCTGCGGTTGCCGGGTTTACGACGACTTCGGTCGCTGTCCCTGGCACGGCACTGCTGACCGGTGTCGCGCCGACCTTCTCCGGCCTGACGCGCGCGGCTGATGGATTCGCCTTTCAGATCAGTAACTACGTGCCTGGGGCGGTCTACACGTTCGACTCGACGAACGGCGCAAGCGTGACCCAGAACGGGTCGCAGGTGACCGTCTCCGGTCTGGCGGCCGGTCAGACTTCAGATGTCGTCGTCACCATCCTGCGCAGCGGTTACACCAGTGCCGCTGCCACAGAATCCGGCGTCGCTCTGGGCGCCGGAACGGTGCCAACGGTGTCCGCTCCGATCAGCACCATCGACGGCTTCACGTTCGACATCACCAACTACTCCGCGGGGACCGACTACACGTTCACTCCCACCAATGGCGGCGTCGTCAGCCGGACCGGTTCTGCCGTGACGGTGTCCGGGCTGGCTCCCGGTGGGGCTTCGACAGTGAAGGTTTCTGCTGCAGTTGTTGGGTTTACGACGGCGTCAGTGGACGTGCCCGGTTCGGCCCTGCTGACCGGTGTCGCGCCGACCTTCTCGGCCGCCACCCGGACGCCTGCCGGGTTCACCTTCCAGATCAGCAACTACCTGCCCGGCGCCGACTACACGTTCGACGCCACCAACGGCACGGTGGTGCAGAACGGCTCCCAGGTGACCGTGTCAGGTCTGACGGCTGGGCAGGAATCGGACATCGCCGTCACGGTGGCCAGGGATGGCTACACGACCCAGTCCGCCACCAAGAGCTCGGCGGCGCTCGGGATGGGAATCACTCCGACCTTCACCAACGTCACCAGTACCGCCGACGGTTTCAGCTTCGACATCTCGAACTACTCCGCCGGATTGGTCTACACGTTTGACGCGACTAACGGCGCCACCGTCACGACCACCGGGGGACACGTGGTCATCTCCGGCCTCGCCGCCGGTGACGCCTCCACGGTGACAGTCACAGCCAATGACATCGATGTCTCGATCGCATCCGCGGCGGTGGAGGGCAGCGCCCTTCTGACCGGAACGGTGCCGACGCTCTCGGCGCCGGTGGCTGCAGATGGTGGCTACAGCCTGACCATCACGAACTATCTGCCTGACGGGGTGTATTCAGCCGTCTCCTCCGATGGCACTGTCGCCGTTGACGGCCCGAATGTCACGGTCTCCGGCCTGGCAGCTGGAGCGTCCGCTGACGTCACCGTCACCGTCTCGCGAGATGGCTACACCGACGCATCAGTGACGCAAACAGGGCACGCCCTCAATGCCGGCACCGTGCCGACGGTCTCCGCGCCGGTCAGTACCGCTGACGGGTTCACCTTCGACATCACCAACTACGACGCCGGCACGACGTACGACCTGTCGGCCACGAACGGCGGGGTCGTCATACGTGACGGCGGAACGGTGACGGTCACCGGTCTGGACGCGGGGGCGGAGTCCACCGTCACCGTCTCGGCAGCGCTCGACGGCTCCACCACCACCTCGGTGGACGTGCCGGGCACGGCGCTGCTGGCCGGAGTCGCCCCGACCTTCGTTCCGTCAACGCAGACGCTGGACGGATTCACCTTCCAGATCACCAACTTCGTGCCCGGCGCGCTGTACACGTTTAGCGCGACCAACGGCGCGACAGTCACCGCGACCGACGGCCAGATCACCGTCTCGGGTCTGGACGCCGGACAGAGCTCCGACATCACCGTGACGGTCACCCGTGACGGCTACACCGACGCTTCGGCGACGGACTCGGGCACCTCTCTGATGGCGGCGGTCTCGCCGACGCTCTCCACCCCGGTGTCAGCGGATGGCGGCTTCAGCCTGACCATCACCAATTTCTCTCCCGACTCGAGCTACTCGGTCGTCGCTTCGGCAGGAACGGTGTCGATCGCCGGTGCCGACATCACCGTGACCGGTCTCGACGCCGGTGCTTCGTCGACGGTGACCATAACGGCTAACCGGGACGGCTACGCAGCCACTTCGGCGAACACCACGGGTACGTCTTTCGGGACCGGGACGGTGCCGACGCTCTCGGTGCCGGTCCGCACGGCGGACGGCTTCACGTTCGACATCAGCAATTACGACCCGACCGGCACGTACGCCTTCGTCGCCACCGGCGGCGCCACGTTCACGCAGGACGGATCTCACGTCACGGTGACCGGCCTCGACGGCGGCGCTTCGTCCACCGTCACGGTCACGGTCAGCGTCCCCGGCTCGCTCGACGCATCTGCAGAGGTCACCGGACAGGCCCTGCCGATGCCGGTCCCGCCGACGCCGACGCCGACGCCGACGCCTACACCGACTCCGACGCCGACGCCGACGCCCACACCGACGCCCACACCGACTCCGACTCCGACGCCCACACCGACGCCGACGCCCACCACGACTCCGAGCGCAACGCCGAGCACCGGACCGAGCGCAACGCCGAGCACCGAGCCGACCGCGACCCCGAAGTCCAGCGCGGCCGATGGGCAGGACAGCGTCTTCGGCTCAGGAGTGAACGTCCTCGGTGGATCGGCACTGCTCGCACCGAATGCCGCACCATCCCCGGCTCAGTCGAAGAGTCCTGCCTCCGGCCAGCAGAGGTCTACCGCGGGCGCTTCCGGTGGGGCCCTGGAGTTGACTCCTGGTGCCGGTGGCGTAATGGTCAACGGCGTTCGGACGAGCTCTCGGCTCACCCTTGGTCAGGGCGGAGTCGTCCTCACCTCGGGTGGCTTGACGATGGAAATCTCCGCGATCGTCAACGGTAAGAGGGTCGTCCTCAAGCCCGGTGAATTCCTCACCGTCGACGAAGGCGGTCACCTCGCCGTTGTCCTGCGAGGCTTCAAGTCAGGCACCAAGGCCAGCATCTGGGGCCATTCGAAGCCGATGTTCCTCGCCGGCTTCCCGATCGCCGTCGACCGTAGCGGTGCGACCGAGTTCCGGCTACCGGCTGGGCTCAAGGCCGGCGACCACACCATCCTGGCTACCGGAATCGCCTGGAACGGCAATCCTGCCACCATGGCCGTTGGCATCCGGATCCTGACTCCGGTTGCCGCGCCCGTCACCGCAGCGCACCATCCCGGTGCCGAATCGGGCGCTGACTGGTGGTGGCTTCTTCTCCTGCTGATTCCGATCGCTGTCCTGGCCTGGTACCTCCTGGTCTGGCGACGTCGTCACGAGGACGAAGAGGAAGCCGAGGCGATCCCGCCTGCCGACGAGAACCCGACCGACAAGAAGCCGGCATTCCGCGCTCCCCTTGGGTTGCCTCAGCAACGGCAGTCGGCAGCCGAGCTACCCAAGCAGCATCCGGCGCAGCCGGGTCTGGTGCCGCCGCGCCAGCCGGCACCGGAAGAGGAGGCTCGGATCGCGGAGGACGACTGATTGCGGCTAGGGCACGACCCCGAGCGAAGCCACGTTGTATTGCGTGAGCGACTCACTCACATAGACGTTGGTGAGCCGGCTGCTGCGAAGGATCTCTGCCCGTCCGACAGTGAGCGGGACCAGGTAGGCCTGGGTCAGCAAGTAGGACTCCAGGTCCTGCCAGTTCGCTTCCCGCGCCGCCGGGTTGGAAGCCTCCAGCGCAGCGTCGATGTCGGTGTCAACAATCGGGTTTCGCACCAGGCCAAGATTGGTGTTGCCGGTCGCGGTGATTGCCCGGCTGTCGACGAGCGGATCGAGGAAGGAGTAGGGAGAGTCCCAGTCAGGGCCCCAGTTCGTCACCAGAAGTCCATACCCGCCGCTCGTCACTTTCGCGGGTACACCGATGTCGAGCAGGACGGCGGGGGTGACGATGATCCCGACCTTGGCGAGGCTTTCGGCCAGCGCTTGGGCTCCGTTGCTGCTCCCGGCGAGGTACCCGAGCTTGGTGGTGAATCCCTTGGGATGGCCACACTTCGCGAGCTCGGTCCGGGCGCTCTTCAGCGCCGCGTCGGAGCCCGCATCCGGGAAGGGGTTCGCCACCTTTCCCTCGGCGTAGGGGGGCGGCAGGATCCGAGTGGTCTTGGGACCACCGTCACGACCTGTGGAACGGACCTGATAGCTCTCGCGATCGATGGCCCAGGCAACGGCGAGCCGGCAGTGCAGGTTGTCCAGCGGCTTCACCGTGGTGACGGGGGCAAGGAGGAAGGTCGAGTAGCCGGTCACGGACTGCAGGCGTTTGCGAAGCGACGCGTCGTTGCCTGCCTGGGCGAGCACCGATCCGGTGACCGGAGACTGCGGCGCGTAGTCCGTCTTCTCGTTCAGAAGCGATACCTGCGTCGCGGTGATGTCAGCCGAGACCTTGATGTCTATGCGGTCTGGCAGCGCAGCTCTGGCGGGGTCGGTCTTCTGATCCCACTGAGGGTTTCGGACCAGAACGGTCTCGGTGGAAGAGGGGGCTGATTCGAACTTGTAGGGCCCGGTCGCGACCAGATGCTGTCCGTACGTGAGGCCCGGACCCGTGGCGGCAGGGACCGGTGTCGAGAGCGCCGTAGCCATGACGTTGTTCCAGTCCGAGAACGGCCGCTGCAAGTGGAACGTGATCGTTCGACTGTCCGGCGTCTGGATCGAATCGAGCCCCTGCTTCGAGGTGTACGGACCGGTGTAGCCGGCTGCTCCAACGAGCAGGGTCAGGGCGTAGCTGCCGACTCCACCTTTGAGGCCCGGCGCGAAATCCCGCTCGATGCCGTACTTGATATCCGCCGTCGTGATCGGAGTCCCGTCCTGGAACCGAAGGCCGTTCTTGAGGTGGTAGGTCCAGGTGCGTTCATCTGCCGAGGTGGGAACGGCCTCCGCCAGGTCCGGGATCAACTCGGATTCGCCCGGCCGGGGGGCATACGTCAGCAGGTGCCGGTTGACCAGCTCCTGCAGCGACGCGCATTCACTGCTCGAGACAGTCGCAGGATCGAGGTTGCACGGCGCCTGGTATGCCAGCTGGAGTGTGCCGCCGCGCTTCGCGGACGGCTGGATGATGGCGGTAGCCGTCGCGGGGACGACGCTCTCCTGACCGGCCTTCGACCCGCCTGAATTGGTCACGATGAGCGGCACGCCGACGGCGACCGCCACGACCAGAGCCGCTGCTGCGGCTAGGACCCGTCGCGAACTAGGCCGATCTCGGCCGCGGGTTGGCTGATCCACCTGCGCGGCGGGGGGTGTCACCACCGTTTGGTTCGGGTCTGCCGACGTCCTGACTTGGCCAGCGGCCAGCGCCGCAGCCATGAACGAGCGGCAGGTGGGGAAGCGGTCCTCAGGTCGTTTCGCCAAGCCGCGGCGCAGTACCGGGCTAAGGGCGGCGGGATACTGCGGGGCCACTGCTGACAGCTCGGGCGGCGGCTCGGTGACGTGGGCGATGAGGGACGCGGCAGCCGTGTCACGGGGGAAGGGGACGCGCCCGGTGAGCATCTCGAAGACCAGGCAGGCGAGCGCGTACTGGTCGCAGGCTCCGGTCAGCTCGCTGCCGTCGACCTGCTCGGGGGCCGCGTAGCCGGGCGTTGCCAGCACACTGCCAGCAGCGGTGAGAGCGGTCGCGGATTGCGAATGCGCGATGCCGAAATCGGCGAGTACCGCAAAGGGATCGTCGAGACTCGACCGCATCATCAGGACGTTCTCTGGCTTCACATCCCGGTGCACGATGCCGAGCTCGTGAGCCGCATCGAGTGCGCCGGCGAGCTGCTCCCCGATCGTCAACGCGGTAGCCAGGGGAAGGTGTCCGTCCTGGTTCAGCAGACGTCGCAAATCCCCCTGGGGCACGTATTGCATCGCGATGTAGAGCAGCCCGTTGTCGTCGCCGCGATCGTGGATCGTGACGACGTGTGGATGCTCCAGCCGCGCCACGACATCGGCTTCGCGAAGGAAGCGGGCGCGGTAGTCGTCGTCAGAGGCAAGGTAAGGACTGATGACCTTGACGACATCCAGGCGCGGGAGCCGCGGATGCTGCGCCAGATAGGCGACGCCCATTGCGCCCGCGCTCAGCCGTTCAGTGATGACCCAGCCGGCGATGGTGTCCCTCGGCTGAAGTTCCATGGCCTTGCGAAAATACGCTTTGTTACCCGGTGCTGATTGGCGGCGGCATTCCTTACTTTCCCCGGCGGTGAGCGCCTTGTGGATCTAGAGCTGGTCAAGACCCGTACCTTCAGCTTGAGAGTCGTCTATCTGCATCACCACGTGACGCGTTAGCGCCGTTCGGGAGGGGCGTTGACGACGACGTTGCTATTGCGCGGTGAGAGCCTTCACGGTCCAGGAGCATTCGGAGCTGATCTGTAGATAGAAGGTGCCGCCTGAGTGGTAGTGCTGCACCTTCAGAGCTCCCGCCCCCAGCTCGTTGGCGCCTTGATTCTCGAAACTGGGGGTGCCATCACCGTTATAGATATCGACGATGAAATTGCCGGATCCGCCGACGAAGCCTGAACAGTCGTAGGAATAGGCCAGGTCCCAATCGTTAGTACCCGTGGTGAATTTCTGCGTGCTCTGGGTGCCACTCCCGCTGATACTCAACAGCGTTTTAGGGGTGAATGGCGGAGTCGTGGCCACTGCTGCCGGAGGCTTCGTCACGTGAACGGCTGAGGGTGCACCGGTGGGAGCCTGGGCTGGAGAGTCGGTCGCTGCCGACCTAGGCGCGGAGGCGGTGGTGCCAGTCTTTTTCTTGCTGGCCGCCGCGCCGATCGCGCTCCCGATTATCGCGATCACGACAATGCCGCCAATCACCCAAAGCCAAACCGGGACCTTACGTTTCTTGCTTGGTGGTGGTCCATAAGGAGTTTGGCCCGGCGGCGGCCCGTACGGAGCCTGGCCTGGCGGCGGTCCATACGGCTGCTGAGGTCCCCCGGGGTGAGTCATGACGAGCGTATCGACACAGAGTTCGCGCGTATAAACTAAAATCGCTAATCGAATTCATCAGCATTGCTAATCGCTAGCTTTCGCGCGAACTATTGGGTGCGACGTCTCGCCGAATTGCAGCCCGGGGTCGACCAGGCCGGCGTAGAGGTCGTCCGCGGCGTCAGCGACCGCCTCCCAGAATCCCCTTCAGGGCGTTCAAGAGCTCGGGCCATGAGGTAGAGGTGGGATCGATGACATCCATGTGGCTGCCACCGGGGATCTCCACCATTTCCGCGTCGAACCGTGACGCGTACTCACGCGACATTTCAACATGCAAAACGTCGTCTTTCTCGCCGTGGATCAGGACGACCGGCACCGGCGCCTTGCCGATCAGCGCGGGATCTGCGGCGGCATAGCGCTCGGGCACCTCGGTCGGGCTTCCGAGGAGGAACTCGCCGACGGCGCCATTTCCTTCACCCAGCCGGTCCGCCTCCGTGAGATCGACCGCTCCGGCAAGAGCGATGGCGCCGGCAAGCCGCGGCGGCGCAGACACCCAGCCCGGTGAGCCCTCGGGAATCAGCGAGCGAACGGCGGTCCAGACCGCAAGGTGCCCTCCGGCCGAATGCCCGACGGTCACGACTGAATCAAGGTCGACGCTGCCGGGCCGGACATCGTTGATGAGCCCGGGCAGCGTGTCCGTGGCGGCAGCAGCATCAAGCAGCGTGTTGGGCCAGCCGCCGTCACCACCCACGCGGCGATACTCGATGTTGGCGACGATGTAGCCCAGGCCGGCCAGCACATTCGCCGGACCGCGCAGGTGGTCCCGATCCCAGCGTTCACGCCAGAATCCGCCGTGGAAGAGCAACAGAAGCGGCGCAGCCGAACTGGCGTCCGGAAACGTCACTTCGGCTGTCTGTTGCGGGTGCGGCCCGTACTCGACCACGACCCCCCGGAAGTCGTCATCGTTGGAGGTCTCGTCAGTCATGCCGCCATCTTCACGCATCGTCAACGAGGTCTAGACATGCACCCCGAAGTCGAGGGCGATCCCCTTGAGGCCACTCGCGTAGCCCTGACCGATGGCACGGAATTTCCAGTCGCTGCCGCTTCGGTAGAGCTCGCCGAAAAGCATGGCGGTCTCGGTCGAGGCGTCTTCGGTCAGGTCGTAGCGGGCCAACTCCATACCACCCTGCTGATTCACGACTCGAATGAACGCGTTGCGCACCTGGCCGAAGCTTTGATTGCGGGTCTCCGCCTCGTAGATCGACACCGGGAAGACGATCTTGTCGACGGTGGCCGGGACGGCAGCGAGGTTGACGTTGATCTGCTCGTCGTCGCCGTCCCCGCCGCCCGTCAAATTGTCTCCGAGATGCTCGACGGAGCCGTCCGGACTGTGAAGGTTGTTGAAGAAAACGAAGTTCTCGTCCGAGAGGACCTTGCCGTTCGCTCCGACCAGCAGCGCGCTTGCGTCCAGGTCGTAGTCCGCTCCGGAGGTCGTCCGGACATCCCAGCCAAGTCCTATGGTCACCGCGGTCAGACCCGGTGCCTCCTTGGACAACGAAACGTTTCCGCCCTTGCTCAGTGTGACGCTCATGTCTGTCTCCGACCACCTGCTGACGCGACCCGAAGGCCCTCGATCTGAGGCTAGTTCGCTGATGGGGCGTCGATCGCCTGGGAGCAGCATCCACAGGAAAGCGTCAGCCGGCTCACTTGCAGCTCACATCATCAGGCTTTGGGGCGGGCGTCTTCGGGCGACTTCCGAATGGGCTACCAACTTGAGGGAAGAGGTCCGAGATGGGCTTTCTTCGGCGACTGGTGCGCGCCTGTGACCACTGGCAAGGTCGCCATCGCGTTCCGGGCGTGACCTATGGCGTGATCAAGAAGTTCAGCGACGACAACGCCAATCTCCTGGTGGTGAGCCTGGCTTGGTACGGCTTCACGGCGATCTTCCCGCTGCTGCTGGCTGTGGTGACAATTCTGGGGTTTGTCGGCGAGAAATCGCTGGGCGGTGACGTCGTATCCACGCTGCACAAGTTCCCAGTCGTTGGCGACAGCTTCAATCCGGCCAACAGCTCCCACTTGCACGGCAGCACCCTCGGACTCGTCATCGGCCTCGCAGGTCTGATCTACGGAGCGCAGGGAGTTACTCAGACCGCGCAGCAGGCGATGGCCACCGTGTGGGCCGTGCCGCAGTTCGCGCGGACAGGCTTTCTTCCGCGTCTTGGCCGAAGCCTGGCCGGACTTGCCACGATCGGTGGTGCGTTCCTGATCAACGCCCTGGTCGCCACCTACGTCACGCGAGCAGGTGAAAGCTATGCCGTTCGGATCCCTGCCCTCGTCGGGTTACTCGTCGTAAATGCCATCCTGTACTGGGCGTCATTCGCGATCTTGACACCGAAGTCTGTTCGACCTCGGAGTCTGGTGCCTGGTTCCCTCGCGGGCTCCGTTGCCTTCACCGCGTTGATCACTGTCGGGACCGGACTTCTGACGCACCAACTGAAGAACGCGTCGAACACCTATGGGACTTTCGGGTCTGTTATCGGGATAGTCGCGTTCATGTTGCTCCTCGCCAAGCTCAGCATTTATGCCGCCGAGCTCAATCCGGTATTGGAGCGGCGCCTCTATCCGCGTGCACTCCCAATGGGGGAGATGACCGAGGCCGACAGAAGAGTGCATTACCAACTCATCCACGAGCAGCGACGCAGCGATGAAGAGTCGATCGGCGTCGGCTTCGGTCCCGATTCTGAAGAGGAAGCGGCCTCCGATGCCCTTGAGGGCAGCGGTAATTCCTAACAGGAGCCCGTTAGCGAGCTCGCATTAGCACATGGTGTATGTGCGTATGAACATCAGACATGTACGCTTGGACCAATGGGCACGTCGAGCCGACTAAGTCAGCTGGTAGAGATCCTGCGGTTGCAGGGTCGGGTCGACATCGCCACCGCCGCCGTGAATCTCGGTACGGCGGAGATGACCATCAGGCGCGACCTCGACGTGCTGGTGGAGCGTGGTATCGCCCGGCGCGTACGTGGCGGAGCGGTCAATCTCATGATGCGGGGTGATGAGCTCCCCTTCGCCATGCGCGAGCTCGACGACCTTGCCGCGAAGAGGCGCATCGCCGTCGAGGTCGCCAGCCTGATCGTGGACGGTGAAGCGGTGAGCCTGGACAGCGGAACAACCCTGCTCGAGGTCTCCAGGGCCCTCGTCGATCGGCGCCTGACCGTCATGCCGCTGTCGTTGCATTCGACGATGGCCCTGGCAGGCTCGGCGTCGGTGCGGCTGATGATGTCGGGCGGAGAAGTGCGCCCCCACGAGCTGGCGATGGTGGGTCCGCTCGCGTTGGCCGGTATCCAAGCCGTCCGGTTCGATACGGCCGTGCTGAGCTGCTGCGGAGTCACGGCGGACGGGCAGGTAACGACGCATGACCTGGGCGATGCAGCCGTGAAGCAAGCCCTGTTCGCCTCCGCGCAACGCCGGATCCTGGCTGTGGACGGCACCAAGTTCGGACGGTCGGCGCTGGCAGTCGTGGGTGATATCGCGATCTTCGACATTGTCGTCACCGACGAGTCAGTGGCGGTCGAGCAGGTCGCCAAGCTGGAGGCCGCCGGCGTAGAGGTCCGTCGTGTCTAACGCGACGCTCGCCACCCGTCCCGGGGCAGGCGCGGTCCATAATCAGTGGCCGCGGGTCGCTGTTACGGCCGTCTTTCTGGCGCACGGATTGCTGTTCGCCTCTTGGACCGCACACATCCCGCACGTCATGAGACACCTCGGGCTCACCGATGGCACGCTGGGAATCGCACTCCTGGGTGCGCCCATCGGATCCATCGTCGCCATGCTCTCTTCGTCTTACCTGCTCCCCAAAATCGGCAGCAGGCGAGTCGTGCAGATCTCCCTGGTCGGGTATTGCGCCGCCGGACCACTGGTAGGCCTGACCGGCAGCCTCTGGGCGCTTTTCGCCTCGCTGTTTCTCTGGGGTGGGTTCCAAGGGATCCTCGACGTGGCTATGAATACGCAGGCGATTGCCGTGGAAAAGGTCAGTCGGCGCCCGTTGATGTCCGGCTTCCACGGCACCTGGAGCATCGGGGCGTTCATCGGAGCCGGGATCGGCGCGCTCGCGGTCAGCCAAGGCGTGAGTCTGGCGCCTCAGCTGCTCATACTTGGCGCGATCGCGCTGCTCATCGGCGGTCTGCTGGCTTCGCGGATGCTGCCCGATGCCGTTGAGCCCAGCCTTCGCGTCGAGCAGTCGCACGCCCCCGCGCCGGTGGATGTGCCGTCGGTGTCGCGCTGGTCGGGCGGAATGGTGCTGCTCGGCGCTATCGCTTTTGCTGGAATGCTCTGCGAGGGCGCCTGCGCTGACTGGGCGTCGGTGTACCTGTCGGGGCCGCTTGGCACCACGGGCGTAGTGCCCGGGCTCGGGTACGCATCCTTCGCCCTTGCCATGGTCACCGTGCGGCTCTTCGGAAACAGACTGCACGAGCACTTTCAGCCTTCGCGTCTCCTTCCCTTCCTGGCAACCCTGGCCACGGTCGGTTTTGCCGGCGCTCTCGTCATCGGTCGGCCGGCCGCGGCGATCATCGGCTTCGCCTTCCTCGGTGTCGGTCTGGCCTCGATCGTCCCGGCGATCTTCAGTGCCGCCGGGCGTATCCCCGGCCTGCATCCAGGGACCGGAGTCGCGACGGTGTCGGCCTGCGGCTGGGCGGGATTCGTCTGTGGTCCGCCGCTGATCGGTCATCTCGCGTCGCTCACGTCGCTGCCCATGGCGCTGGGGCTGCTGCCGATACTCACCGGACTTGTAACGGTCGGAACACTCATCTCGCCCGCACTGAGAACTCGTCCACTGTGCCGTTGACCTCAACCCGACTTCAAGTTAGATCTTGAGCGCTCCAGCGATGAAGCGGAGCGAGATGCGGGCAGTGCAGGTGCAGGAGTTCGACGAGCCGGCAGTCCTCGAGTTGATGCACCTTCCTGATGCGGTACTCGGAATCGTCCTGCTGCAACTGACTCAGGCACTACTGCGCAGCAGTCTGGGACTTCTCCGACCGGCGGAAGAAGGTGGTTGCAGACGCTCTCAGCGTGAGAGCGAGGGCCAAAAGGAGATTCCCATGTGGGGTGCGTGGATTAGCGCAATCAGCAACTTCTACAGCTTCGGCCAGGGTTGGCTGCGGGTCCCTGGACCGCACAGCAAGTACGTCGGCGTCGCCTAGCGAATCCTCTTTGCACTCGGGGCCCCGTCTCTCGTCGAGGCGGGGCCTCGACGGATGACGCTGTAACCAACGGCATTCGGTCTGCTGCACCCGCCGGGCGGCCGAGCGACAGCAGGGCTTGAAGAAGATGTTGTTGAACGCTCTTGCGAGGCTCGCGTCCTGGATGTACCGCGCCAATAGCTCGCTCGAGGTCAGCGACTTGCCGTCGAGGTCAGGGATGGGTCCGTCACGCTCGGCGCTGTAGTTGCACGTGTCGATGACTGTCTTCCCCGCCAGCGACGCGGCGGGCAGGTCGGGGAAGGGGTGACCCGGACGGGGACCACAGCGATGTCAGCGCCCGCCGCGGCCTCGCCACGAGGCTGAAACCCGATCCGTTCAGCAGGTGCGGAAGCTGACGGATCCCTTTCGGGTAGCCGCAGCCGGAAATGCTCCCGGCTTCCGGGCAGCCTTGCGCGCCGTCGGTAGGACCTCGAGTGAGTCTTCACCGTGGCATGTCGGCCTGAAAGTTCAGCTGGGCACTTGACAGTCGCCTTCCCGATCACCGATAGTTTTCCTATACGCGATAGCAGAACTGTCTGAGGGGGCGATCCGGTGACAGCACCAGCACCTGACCGTCGCCAACAGCGGCACGGGGCGAAGTTGGCGGTGATTCTTGATGCGGCTTGGTCGCTCGCACGACGCGACGGGCTGGCAGCGATTTCCTTACGCGACCTCGCCGACGCGGTAGGCCTGCGCCAGCCGTCCTTATACGTCTACTTCGATTCGAAGCTCGGTTTGTACGACGCGATGTTCGCCGACGGGTGGCGACAGTTCCTCGATTACGTTCGGCACGAGTATCCGAGCGATCCGCGTCGGGCGTTGGCCCAGTTCGTTGCTGAGTGTGTGCAGTTCTCCAGCGACGACGTAGTCCGTCACCAATTGCTATTGCAACGGACGATCCCGGGTTTTGAGCCGTCTCCCGAATCGTTCGCTGTCTCGCTCGAGTTCTACCAGTTCGGTAGCCACTTGATCGGACGAGCCGGCGTGCAGGCCCAGGCCGACATCGATGTATTCACTGCGATTACTACTGGATTGGCCCACCAGCAGGTAGCGAATGATCCTGGCGGCAGCCGCTGGGTTCGTCTTGCCGGCGGGGTGGTCGACATGTTCCTCACTGACATCGAGCGGCGCGCCAAAACGCGTGATGCGCCGCGAGTGCGTCGAAAAACGCCGCCGGTCTGATCCGGACGCGTTCGGTACTGCCTTACACATCGATACGAATTGACCAGCACCGCCAACTCAAGGAGGCACCACATGTCCGCAGTAATCACCCAGCGGTGGGACGCAGTCACCCCGGCGCAATACGACAAAATCCGCGGGATTGTCGGCTGGGACGTTGACGTTCCAGCGGGGATGACCTTCCACGTCGCTTCATTTGAAGGCGGCACCTTGCGAATGCTCGATATTTGGAACTCCGAAGAGCAGTTCATGGCTTTCGTTCAAACTCGCATCATGCCGGCGGTCGCGGAGGTCGGTCTCCAGGGGCAGCCGGACATGACCGTCACCCAAATGCACGATGTCTTTTCCAGCGTCGTCACACACCCCGCCTGAGGCCGTCATGCGACAAGAACTCACCACCGATAGCGTCAGCCGCTACATCAAAGCGTCCCCGAACGATCTGTACGACATCGTTTCTGATGTCACCCGTCAGCCTGAGATGTCGCCCGAGATCGTTTCGTGCACGTGGATCAAGGGTGCCACCGGTCCCGCAGTCGGCGCCCGATTCAAGGCAATAAACCATGCCGGACGAGGCCCGAATTGGCCAAACAAGCCGGTTGTTGTCACAGCCGATCCCGGTCGTGAATTCGCGTTCGCGCGCACGGAAGCCTTCGCCGGAACGGTTGCATGGCGCTACCGCTTTGAACCAGAAGACGCCGGCACCCGGGTAACCGAGTCCTACACCGTCACAAAGGAACTTACGATCGTCGGCTGGTTCATCATCGACACCCTGTACGGCCTCAAGGATCGTCGTACCGATCTTCGCACCGGGATGGAAAAGACGCTTGACCGGTTGGCCCAGATCGTCGAGGCCAAATCCCCGTCCCTGAACTCGTAGATATCTGCGACCTCCAGCGGCACCGGATCTCGGCGAACCGGCATTCGGTCGGCGCGGGCCCGGGTACCGTGCCCTGTGAGATTGCAAGACGATTAGAGGACCTGCAACTGTGTCGAACTACACCTCTGACAGTCGGATCGTCTGTTGACTATTGCGGAAGGTGGTCGACCGGGGGGCGCGCTGGACACGGGCCACACTGACGGGCCGGCGAGGGTCGAACCACTCGCTGACGCGGCCATCTCGCGCAGCGTCGCGCTCCGCCCAATCGCAGAGATCGCGGCGGCGGCCGGGATCCCCGAGGAGGCCCTCGAGCCGTACGGCCGTTCCAAAGCGAAGGTCGACCCGCTGCAGATCGGCGGCGATGCCGGCGGCGCGCTGGTGCTGGTCACGGGTATCAGCCCGACGCCCGCAGGCGAGGGTAAGACGACCACCACCATTGGGCTCGCCGACGCGCTCGCGGCCGCGGGGGAGCGGGCGATGATCTGCCTGCGAGAGCCGAGTCTGGGACCGTGCTTTGGAATGAAGGGCGGCGCCACCGGCGGCGGATGGTCGCAGGTCGCACCGATGGAAGACATCAACCTTCACTTCACGGGCGATTTCCATGCGATCACGGCTGCCCACAACCTGCTCGCGGCGATGATCGACAACCAGACGCACTGGGGCAACGCCGCAGGTCTCGACGTGGTCACCTGGCGGCGTGTGGTCGACCTCAACGACCGGGCGCTGCGCAGTACCGTCGTCGGCCTCGGGGCCGGCAACGGCCGCGTCCGCGAGGACGGCTTTGACATCACCGTCGCTTCCGAGGTGATGGCGGTGCTCTGCCTTGCCCGCGACCTCGCCGATCTGCAGGAGCGCCTTGGACGCATGGTGATCGGCGCACGCGCTGACGGGTCCTTCGTCACCGCCCGCGACGTCAGGGCCGACGGCGCGATGGCTGTACTCCTACGCGACGCCATCCGCCCGAACCTCGTCCAGTCGCTCGCGGGCACGCCCGCCCTCGTACACGGCGGTCCGTTCGCGAACATCGCACACGGCTGCAGTTCGCTCATCGGGACCCGGCTGGCGCTGAGGCTCGCCGACGTCGTCGTCACAGAGGCAGGCTTCGGCGCCGACCTCGGCGGAGAGAAGTTCGTCGACATCGCCGCCCGGATCGGCGAGCTCCGTCCCGCATGCGCCGTCGTTGTTGCGACCGTCCGCGCACTCAAGATGCAGACCGGAATAGCGGTCGCCGACCTCAACCGCCCCGACCCCGCCGCCGTCGCGACCGGTGCCGCCAACCTGCTGCGGCACGTCGAGAACATGCAGAACTTCGGCCTTCCGGTCGTCGTCGCCCTGAACCGGTTCACCGCCGATACCGACGAGGAGATCGAGGAGGTGCGTCGAGCGCTGGCCGGAGTCGGCGTCGATCTCGCGGTCTGCACACACTTTGCCGACGGCGCCGCCGGTGCGGCCGACCTCGCGCAGCTCGTCCTCGCGCAGATCGCCGCGGCGAAGGCTGACCTCACGCTGCTCTACCCCGACGAAATGCCGCTGACCGACAAGATCCGCACGGTCGCGCAGCGGATTTACCGCGCCGCCGACGTGGCGCTCTCCCCGGCCGCTACCCGCCGCCTCGCCGAGCTCGAGGCCGCCGGCTTCGGCCACCTGCCGGTCTGCATGGCGAAGACGCCCTACAGCTTCACCGCCGATCCCTCGGTGCTCGGCGCGCCGACGGGCCACGTGCTGCCCGTCCGAGAGATCCGCCTGTCAGCGGGGGCCGGCTTCGTCGTAGCGATCTGCGGCGACATCCTCACGATGCCCGGGCTGCCGCGCGTGCCGGCCGCCGATTCGATGCACCTCGACGCCGAAGGCGTGGTTGTCGGGCTTTCCTGACGCTGGATGTATACGGGTGGGCCTGTCAACCTTCGGTTGTTCCTTGACACTGCTAGTTCGGTTGATGCTTGACACTCTCGTTGTGTAGTTAGTGCCGGGGCGCGGTGCCCTGTGCTCGCTTCTTACGGATGGTTCCTGTGCTGTCGCGGGGGACTGTTTTGAGGAGTTCGCTGCCGATCCAGAACTGCAGCACTGTTTCGGTGGCCAGCACGTCGCAGCGTTCGCCGCGGTGGTGCTTGCCGACCGAGACCTGCTGCCAGCCGACGCAGACCACACCGTTGGCGGCAACTTTGCGGGCGACCCACTGCTCACCGGTGCGCTCATTCGGCCGTTGCGCCGCCGGGCGCGGGCCTGTCAGGGTTCCTGTGTAAGCGCGTGACTGGTGTTCATGGTGTCAGGTCTTTCAGGTCAGGTGAATACGGCCGGGGAACATCAGGTCGAACTGGTTGAGCGCGGTGTGCCAGGCGGCGAAGCCGGTGCCGCGGCCGGCGGTCAGTTTGGTGCGGGTGACGTCGAGGTCTTTGCATCCGAGGTAGAGCAGTTTGACTAAGGCGTCGTCGGTGGGAAAGTGCCCGCGGGTCTTGGTGATTTTGCGGAGCCGGTAGTTGATGCTCTCGATCATGTTCGTGCTGTAGATGACCCGGCGGACGTCAGGCGGGAAGGCGAAGAACGGGATGACCTGCTCCCAGACGGCTTCCCATTGCCGTCGGATCGCCGGGTACTGGCGGCCGACGTCGGAGTCGCACCAGGCGTCGAGGGCTTCCCGGGCGGCTTGCTCAGTCGGAGCCTTGTAGATCAGCCTGAGCTGGGCGGCGACGGCCTTGCGGTCCTTGTAGTTCACCCAGCGCAGGCTGGCCCTGGTCAAGTGCACGATGCAGGTCTGCACGGTCGCTTTGGGCCAGACTGCCTCGATAGCGGCTGGGAGTCCTTTGAGTCCGTCGCAGACGACGATGAGCACGTCCTGGACGCCACGGGCTTTGAGTTCGTTCATGACACGCAGCCAGAACTTGGCGCCTTCGGTGGTCTCGACCCAGATGCCGAGGACTTCCTTCTTGCCGTCGACGTCGACTCCGACGGCCAGATGCGCCGCCTTGTTGATGACCGTCCCGTTGTCGCGGACCTTGCAGATAATCGCGTCCAGGAAGACGACCGGATAGACCGGCTCCAAGGCGCGCTGCTGCCACTCCTTGACCTCCTCGAGCACCGAATCGGTGATCTTGGAGATCAGGTCCGGGGAGACATCGACGTCGTAGATCTCGGCGAGATGATCGCGGATGTCGCGGACCGTCATCCCGTGCGCATAGAGCCCGATCACGATCTTGTCGATGCCGCCGAGGCGGCGCTGACCCTTGCGCACCAACTGCGGCTCAAACGTGCCCGCCCGATCCCGCGGGACGTCCAGGTCGATGGCGCCGCCCTCGGTCAGCACCCGCTTCGCGCTGGTGCCGTTGCGGCTGTTTCCCGAGCCGTTCCCGGCCGGATCGTAGGGCTCATAGCCGAGGTGATCGGTCAGTTCCTCGGCCAGCCCACGCTCGAGCACCGCCTTGGTCATCTGTTGCAGCAGGCCGCCGTCGCCGAGTAGCTCCAGCCCCTGGGACCGGGCTCGTTCGACGAGCTCCTCCGCCAGCTGCTGATCAGGCGAAGGCTCCTTCTCGCCGCGCCCTCGACGTCCCACCGTCGCAGTCTCCGTCATTACGTGTCCTCTCCGAACCGCCCATACGGTTCAGGGTCGAGGTCACGCCCTTACACAGAAGTTCTGACACGCC
>CAVPTB010000002.1:0-11563 GCA_963708575.1 uncultured Acidobacteriaceae bacterium | reverse complement strand
TTACAAAACGCTATCAGCAACTGCCGAAATAACTTCCAACAGTTCCAACTATCCCCTGGACTGAACCAGATTCGGTCTTGCCTCCGGTAAGAATGCCGGTATTGACGATCCGATAGAATTCGTGAAGGAACCCGCATCGAGCAGCAACGCCACCGTTTGGTCGTGCTGGGCAAATTATCCGACTGGGCTTTGCCCACGAATTGAATGACTTCGGGCCGGTGGTTGATTGCGATGTGGAATGGGGCGAGGCTATCTATCGAGCCGTAAGAGCCAGTCCGTTCAACTCTCCTGATTGCAGCATTGAGGCTTCCACTTGTTCGATTCTGGCTTTGTCCAAGCGATCCAAAGGTTGCCGCCACAATTCGAAGTTTGCGCTTCGCATTGTGGCGGCAGCGTGTAGCGCGTCTGAACGGCCGCACGCTTGGTTCACTCGGCGCAGGTGCCACCTAGGTCTTCAGGGCTCTCGGAGCCAGTTAAGCGGAACAGATTATGTTTGAACACGTAGGAACCCACACTTACACCCTGGCGAGCGCCTGCTTCCTGATCGTAGCGGAAGTGAATTCCGCCATAAACACGCGCATCGTCTATGTCGTCGGTGATCTCTTCCAGCTTCGTGTAGTGCAGCACGATGCCCGGAGTCCCCGGAAAGGACAACGTGATGGAATTTCTTCCGCAGCCGAAAACTTTCTCGACAACCGTTCGGGCGCTATAACTCGCGGAGGCATGGGCCGAGGGGTAGCTGGGAAATGAGGGAGTGGTGATCAATGGCGTAAAGCTGGGATTTGGATCGGTTCTGGGATTGTCGTCCGTGTCTCCGGCACGAATAGCCGTCACGGGGCGCCAACGAACATAAAAATACTTTGACTCCATGGATGAAACCAAACCGTCGCTGACGGCCATATTGACAAGTGCAAGAGCGCGAGCTTTTGCAGTGAGCGGCGTGCCTTGGGCCTGGACTATCTGCTGCACTACGGAGTTCCACACATCAACTGCGCTCGCATTGCCATAAAACTGCGCAACGTCCGAGCGGTCCTGAGGGCGCGCAGTGCTGTTGACATCGCCTACCTCCGACACCTCTTTATAGGACCTCGTGTATTTGTTGCTGGTGAGCGCTGGTGGCGGGTCCGAGCGGAATTGTTTGCTGCTTTTGATCCCGAAGGTCAAAACGTTAGGCCAGTGCCGAAGGATGCCGGGACCGAAGCCGGGCGGGGTCGGTTGCCAGACGCCGGGGTCCGTCGATGACGGTAGAAATATCTCAGGCGGTGAAGAGCCGTCATTGGTGCGTAAAGCAATCATCGCCGAAGCGGAGGCGTTACCGACGGCCACACCTTTATCCTTGGCCGCGCCGTTTGGAATTTGAGCCAGTGAGGCAGCGCTGGCCGCATCAAGAGAGACTGCAGCTGCAGGAAAGTAAAACTTGAGCACGTCATGGGCAGCGGCGATCGCGGCAGCCTCGGCCGAGGCGCCGTCTTGGGCGGTTATCGCGTCCAGATATGGCTGGTACTGGTGTGTGCAGGCATTAACCGCCTCGAATACGGCCAATTGGGTTATGGCTGCGAGGCGCGCCCTGTTGAATGGGATCTCAGCCGCCGTTGTATTCAACATAATTGTGTGCCAGTCCGAAACGGCATCCGACATCCGTTGGGAGACGACATTCTGGCAAATTCCTGCGGCCGGCGCTAGTAGGAGCAACCACACAAGAAGGCTCTTGCGTGTAAATAACATTTTCATTGGCGACCTCTCTGGGCGGAAGGGATCCGCACAGAGAACCATGCGCATGCCGCCGGAAAAGCGCAATCATGGCCATGTCTAAAAAAGGTCACAAAATGCTAGGCATCATAAATGTAATGATTAGTAGAACCTACCGGATCGGCGACTCCCGGAAGGAAATATGGCCGGGTGTCAATTGCTCGTGTTAGCCTTGTCCAACAAGGCGGGCCAACCGTGGCGCACGAGGCACAAACCGTGGCTAGGGTAAGTTTGGGTCCCTTTGAACTAGATACTCAAACGGCCGAGCTCTTCAAGGCGGGGTCGAAAGTTCGGCTTTCGGGACAGTCGGCTCAGTTGCTCGTGATTCTTGTGCGGCGCGCGGGCCAGCTCGTCAGCCGCGAGGACCTGCATCTTAGGTTGTGGCCCCACGATACCTACGTCGACTTTGATCGTGGCTTGAATAATTGCGTAAGCAGGATTCGGGAAGCTCTCGGCGATTCCGTCGCATCGCCCCGGTATATCGAAACTCTCCCCAAGCAAGGATACAGATTTATAGCTGATGTTAAATTTCAGGAAACGCCGTCCCATTTCACAGCCGATCCTGTCATGGCAGTCCCGTCTGAACTGACGTCCGGGCTAGCCGTCCTTCCTCCTAGCTCGACCAACAACATTCTGCTCACCCGCGGATTGCGACGTGTTCGCGGCGCAGTAGGTGCCTTGGTTGCTTTGATTGCGCTCGCGGCAGTCTGTACGGCATGGAGACTATGGGAGCGGGACTATTTCTGGCACAATCCGCTCGTCGGTGCCAGGGTGGAGCGACTGACCGATTTTGAAGGCGACGAACTGGATGCAGCCATCTCCCTTGACGGGAAATTCGCAATATTCTCCTCGGACCGTTCAGGGGAGCCCGACGTGTGGCTCACACAGGTCGGCAGCGGCGAATTCGCCAATCTCACAAAGGGCAGCGTTCCTCGATTCATCTTCAACAACAGTACCGTCCGGCGGACAGGATTCTCGGGAGATGGTTCGCAGGTTTGGGTAGTCGAGTCCATGCATGAGAGACCGACCAGGGAGAGAACTTGGATCGGACCAGCGATCGGAGGAACCTTTCGTCCCTTCCTCGAGGAAGGTCTGGAACCTGCGTGGTCACCGGATGGAAGCCGAATGGTCTATCGTACACCCGATGCAGGCGACCCGATCTTCATAGCGGACCGCAACGCAAGTAATCCCAAACGCATTTTTGCAGCGGAGCCCGGCGTGCATTGCCACTACCTCACATGGTCACCCGATGGCCACTACATCTATTTCGTCGGCGGCACTCCGTCGACCGAGGAAATGGACATCTGGCGAATTCCCATAGCAAGCACGAGTCAGGCCCCGACACCGGAGCGAATAACTCATCAAAACGCCCGCGTTGCATATCTTAGCTGGCTCGATTCCCGAACCTTGCTGTATTCCGCTACAGCCGAAGACGGGTCGGGGCAATGGTTGTATTCGATTGACGTGGAACATCGTATCCCACATCGAGTGAGCTCCGGTATCGCAGACCAGTACCTGTCAGTCTCTGTCAGCAAGTCAAGCCCAGTCCGAATCGTCGCCAGTGTTGCACGGCCCAGTGCAAGCCTGTGGACAATTCCGATATCCAACCAGATACAGCCGGAATCGTCTGCAGCTCGAATGTTGATTCCAAATCCGAGCGCTCTCGGACCTCGGTTCGGAGATGGCTATCTGCTCTTCCTCTCCGGCCGTGGCGGTGGAGATGGCTTATGGCGCCTAGAGAACGGGTCTGCCCGCGAACTATGGAAGGGTACTGACGGGGGCTTGGTGGCTCCGCCCGCGGTAGCTCCAGACGGTGGACGAATTTGTTTTCCATATAGGAGAGGGGGACATGCGCGCCTTAATGTTATGAGTTCCAATGGCGACAACGTGGCTACTCTGGCCCCATCGCTTGACGTCCGAGGTGAGCTCTCGTGGTCACCAGATGGAAAGTGGATCGCAGCGGCGGCGGACCGCGGCGATGGAACACATGTGTTCAAGATCCCGCTGGACGGCGGTGAGCCAGTTCAACTACTGGACACTCTTTCCTACAATCCAGAGTGGTCGCCTGACGGAAAGTTCATTGTGTACTCGGAGCAACAGGGCGGGGGACAGTTTACCGTAAGAGCCGTGACGCCCGAAAAATCGCCCGTGGCTTTTCCAGCCATTTCCGTCGTTTACACCAGAGGAACATCCTATCGCTTCCTTCCCGGGGAGAATGCTCTGATTGCTCTGGAGGGTGATTTCCGCAGGCAAAACTTCTTCCGTGTCGATTTGCGCACCGGAGAACAGCGCAAGCTCACCGATCTTCAGCCAGGCTATCGTGTAGAGGATTTTGATGTTTCACCGGACGGCAAGCAAATCGTATTCGATCGCCTGCGGGACAATGCAGATGTCGTTTTGATGGAATTACCCAACTAGAGGATCGCACCGTTTTTTCAGGCAGATCTTCAACTCCGGATCGTATCAAAAGGAAGACGGCACAACGTAGCGCCCGTCGTGGGGCCAGCGCATCTTGGGACCCACGGTTTAGGTTAGGCGGCTTTACAGCCAATCAATGTCAGCACGTTCGTAGGCATTGGCTGATTCTCGAGCAACAATCGAGAGAGGAACTATTAGGAACTGATCAGCCGAAAAATCAGTTGCTGATAGCGTTTTGTAAGGTGTAGCTTCAGAGACCGCCATCCTCGGTAAAACTGAACCATCCTGGATGAGTAGTCGCCCTGTTCGCACCAACTGAGTTCACTTGAAATTCTCAACGAGAAACAGATCGCTTCCCGAGTGATCGATCTGCGAATACACGATAGAACGTTCGTCAGGGGAGACGGTGAGGCCGTCGTCGACAGGGGCGTTAATGGTTGCGACATCGCGAACAACATGATCGGAAAAGCTTATAAAGCTGACCACGAATCCTGAGCCCTCGCCGTTGCGTTCAAAATAAACTCCGCGTTTCCCCATGGTGAAGCACTCAAACCCAACCGTATTTGACACTACCTTCGATTCCTCTCCGCTCTCTAGAGAAAGCATCCAGAGGCCCGGCTCGGTGGTCTTTGTATAGAAAATCTGTCTGCCGTCCGGCGACTCAAGCGCAATGGCCCCGTCATTCTTCGTCAGCCTCGTGGCTGGTCCTCCGCTTGCCGGCATTCTCCAGATCTGTTCTCCGCCTTCCCTTTCGGAACCGAAGTAGATCCATTCGCCATCATGCGACCAGCTAGGCATGTAGTTCTCGGTGAGCCCGGTGGTAAGTTGGCGGTAAGCTCCGGTTTCAACATTCACGATGTACAGATTGGCGTTTCCAGCCGGGCGGGAATGAAAGACAATCTCCTTGCTGTTTGGCGACCAATGTGCCCCCGCACTGATTGCTGCATGCAGCCGGGTCAACTGGCGTTCGCCCGAGCCATCGCTGTTTGCAAGCCAAATCTCGGGATCGCCCGACCGGTCCGACCGGAAAGCGATCAACCGGCCATCTGGCGAAAGCTGCGGTTGGCTGTCGTCACGCGTTGAAGCTATGACCCGGGTTGGTGCGGCGCTGTGATTCGGTGTCGGGCCGGAAGATGTCGAGTCGAGGCTGATGCGCCAGATGTTCGGGTCGGGAGCACCGCTGGAATAGACAAGGCGATTGCTCGTCGCAGAAAACGCAATGGACCTGCTGCCCTCTCCAACGCCCTCGACGAGCCGGGCATCTGTATTGAGAAACGCCGCGACCCTCCAGATCCTAGATCCGGTGCCCGCATCCTTTCTGATAAACAGGATTTCCTGCCCGTTTGCAGACCAGACCGGGTTTCCGGACCAGCGGTTCCAGTGAGTCAGTTGCCGCGCTTCAACCCTTTCGCCCTCTTGGTGCGGAAGTTCAAGCACAAAGATATCCGCCACCACCGGGCTGATGTACCGTGTAAAGGCCAGGTAACGTCCATCAGGAGAGAAGGATGGCTCACCATCTGTATCAAATTTGGAGGGCTCATAGTTCAGGTTGTTCTTTAGCCCAGTCCTCACTGAGATCAGGATCAGCCGGCACAGCGCCGAGAAATTGACATCGGTGGTGGCAATCCAGTTCCCATCGGGCGCCCACGACACCCGGGTGGTATTCCTGTGGAGGAGATTCACTGCGATCGGGGCGAGTTTTCGCTCGTGTCCGCCTGAAGAGGGAATAATCATCACCCATGCCTCGGTGCCGGAACTGAGGCGAATGAACGCGATGCTCTCGCCGTCAGGGGACCAGGCGGGACTCATGTCGTCATACGACGCGGACGTAAGTCGAACCGCCTGCTCGGAGCCGATCGCCTTCACCAAAATGTGATAGTGGCCCGCGTTTCCCTCGTTATACGCATACGCCAGCTGGTTTCCGTCGGGTGAAAAGCCAGGCTGTATCTCGTCGCCAGGATCGCTTGTCAGCGGAATCGCCATAGGCGATAGTGATCCGGATCCGGCTGATTGGTTGCCGTCGCCGGTTCCGGGCCGAACCAGAGAACCAGACCTAGGCGCAGGTGAAAGGCGAGGTTGCCATCCGCCGTAGTGCAGCAATACCCCGCCTGTCAGGAGTACGAATCCCGCCACAACCGCAAACCTGGGCCAGACCCCCGACTTGGTTCGCACCCGAACGTTCGCTGGCTGGAACGCTTCCCCGCGATAACCTCGCCGTGGACGCGTCCGGAAAAGAAGGGTAGTCAGGCGAAGCCGGAGAGACTGCCCCCATGGATTTGGGCCTGAACGGAGGGGAGTTGATTCGTCGCTTTCCTCATAAGGTCTGACTTCAGCCACGACATTCGACAGAGGTTCTCCAGCGCTGTTGAAATCAAGTGGCTCGGGGCGCGATCTGGATTGCCACCAGGCGTCCAATTCGCTGGCGTATGCGTAGACCGAACCGCGTTTTTCATGACGATGGCGATGCACCGGAAGTTCTTCGGTCGCCTCCCATCTGCGTACAGTTCGTTCGCTTCGCCTAAGGTATGACGATATTTCCTTCCACGACTCTAATCGGTGATCGGCTTGTCCGTTGGGGGGACCGTCTTTCGATGGTTCTCGCGGGTAAATTCCGCCCCGTGACATGTCCGACCCCCACCGCGCAAAGAAATTATACGGCCAAGAGCGGACACAGGCGGCATGTCCTGTTTTGTCCGTTGACGGCTTCCGGCCCTACGGCTACAAAACAGTCTGCAACACACGAGACGTTACGTGGTAACCAAGATCAATGACCAATACCGCTAAGGACCGAAGATGAGCGTGGCGCCCTCAACGATTAGAAAGGAACCATATGGCTGATGAACTCCGGCTTAAAAGTGATAACGGCCAGCAAACGATCTGGCTCAACGGTGCAGGCGGAAATGCTACGGTCGGCGGCAACGGCTTTGATGGCGCCTTGACTCTAACCAATGCCGCGAATGGCAACAGGGTCCTGCTGCACGGTGGCGACGGTTCGATACGATTGGATCCTCCCGCGGGTAATATGCATGATGTTGAGCTGTTGAGTGGAGCGGGCACCGGCGGCATCATTCGCCTGTATCATCCGATCGGCGGCAACCCTCACGTTGAGTTGATTGCCAACGAAGTGGCTCCGGACAATAATGGGGGTGGCCTGGTCAACGTGACCGATGGCGAGGGCAATATAACCATCCGGTTGAATGGTAATGCCGGAACGATCGAAGCCAGAGATATCCTTTTGACCCGCGCCGACTGTGCCGAAGATTTTGACCTCGCGGCCGGTGATTCTGCCGAGCCGGGCAGTGTGATGGTACTTGATTATGAGTGCACCTTGAGGGAGAGCAACAGTGCCTACGACCGTAAGGTGGCCGGCGTCATCTCGGGGGCTGGCGATTACAAGCCGGGCGTCATTCTGGGGAGGCAATCGCATGCAAGTCCTGGCAGAATGCCCCTCGCATTGAACGGCAGGGTCTTTTGCAAGGTCGACGCCAGCTATGAGCCCATTGATGTGGGGGATCTGCTAGTTACTTCTCCCACCCCCGCTCACGCCATGAAGGGAAGTGATCCTGCAAGAGCGTTCGGCGCGGTCATCGGCAAGGCACTCCGGGCATTGGACAAGGGTTCCGGTCTCATACCGATCCTGGTCTCACTTCAGTGAAAACTTGTGCTTGGGCTCCAATCGACGCTCGTGCGCATCGCCGGTGTCGCCGTTGTGCTGACCAGGCTTGGAGGTCTTCGTGAACTTCCTCAGCTACCGAGCCGTTCTAACTGCATTTGATCCGGCGTTCAACACTGTCAACGAACTTGTCCAAGCCCTCGGGATTCGCCGAGGGAGTACACCGTTGTCGCTGCGGCTGATAATCCACAGGACTTATCCTTTTTTAGCGAAGCGTCAGATCCGTCACGTTTTTGTATTGATGCTCGAAAACCGCTCGTTCGATCACATCTTTGGCTACTCGGGCATCGTTGGAGCGGATTCTGCAACCGATCAAACAACCGAAGTGGAAGGCTTGATCCATCAAGATGGAACAAACACCCACCCGGACAACGGAACCGTCATCCACACCACTCCGAATGCCCCGTTTTCCTCCGCCTTCTGTGGATGTGGAGCACGAGTTTCGCGACGTGATGGAACAGATGTGCGGCAGGGCTAATGTACCTCCGAATGGAGTGTTGCCGGGCGGCGTTTACCCTCACCTTAACAACAGCGGATTCGTCTCTAACTTTGTGTCTCGCGTACCAAATGAGCCGGCTGATACGCCGATGCGGTGCTTCGATCCGGCGAATTTGCCGGTGCTTAACGCGCTGGCAAGGGAATTCGTCATTTGCGACTATTGGTTCGCGTCACATCCCGGTCCCACCTGGCCGAACCGGTTCTTTGTCCATGCCGCTTCGCCATCGGACGAGGCCCAAGTCGATTCACCTTCAACCTGGCGCCTACTTGGCTTAAAAACTACAACAGGTCCGTTCAACTTTCGCAATGGAACAATCTATTATCGACTGGCTGGCAGAGGCTTAAATCACAAGATCTATCAAGCCACTAACTGTCCGCAAGTCAGCGGGATAAGCCCCAATCCTCCTGGGAACGACACAGTGGTGTTCGATCTGGTCCCCCTGGATTCTCTTCAACAGGATTTGCAGGATCCAAACTTTGATGCCTCGTACATCTTTATTGAACCGGATTACGGGCCACAAGGACCAATCTGCAACACCGTACTCGAAAACGACATGCACCCCCCCTCTGATGTACGCGATGGGGAGGCACTCGTAAAGCAGGTATATGAATCGATCAGGAATTCGCCGGTATGGAACCAGAGCGTGTTCATCGTGGTCTTCGATGAACACGGTGGTTTTTATGACCACGTCGCTGATGAAAGGCGGCAGTGGGCTAGCTCACCCAACGATGGTGCGGTTGATCAAACGTACAACTACCAGTTTAATCACTTGGGCGTTCGAGTACCTGCGCTCATCATATCGCCGTGGGTGGGTCGCAACGTCATCGATCACACTACCTACGACCATACGTCGATACTGGCGAGCGTTGAGAAGCTGTTTGATTTGCGTTGGCTAACAGGCCGAGATGCTGAAGCCAACAATTTCCTCGAGGTATTCTCTCAAGTGGAGCCACGTGCTGACACGCCCGGGCAACTACCTCTTCCGATCCCCAAGTAGGGGGCACCTGGCAAGAATTCTTCGACTAGTTCCCGCCCATTTTATTTAGCCAGAATTCCCCCGGTAAAACTGCGGATGGCCTTGTATGCCCCAAACGAAATCTGGGGCGCAATAGGTGCCCCGGATGAGACTGAGAGGCTAACGTCCGGTTTCTGTGCCGTCGTTCAAGTTCAATTCGACGTTGAGACAACTGAATCGCCCCGAGGATGTAATAAGGGATGCCTCTCCACGTGGACGGGAAACTTTTCCTATACCCCGAGCCATTCGAGTTAAATGTCGCGGCCAATACGAGACTGGATTTCGCAATCGGCTGATTCCTTTCGAAAGGATGTTTGGACAGATATGACGCCATTTGATCCGATGCCAACTGATATGCCGCCTGATTTGTCAGATGTAGCGAATTTCGTCCAGTTAATCCAAAACAGCGATGCATACAAGCTCGTTCAAGCAGTGGGTCCGCTGTTTGGTTACGCTCAGACGTTATTGAATCTCTTGTTTCCGGACGATACTCTCCAACAATTGAGCCAGCGAATCGACGATTTACAGGAGTCAGTTAACGAGGGTTTGGCACATATTGGTTATCTGATCTATCAGCAAACGCAGCAAATAATTCAAAACCTCGATGCTCTGAAGAACGAGGAGTCTCTTTCAAACGCATACGCGGCTGTTCAGTCACTATACGACTACAAGCGACTGACTCGACAGGGCGATGAGATTTCCGCATCGCTAGCGCTCAATTCCGCCGGGGTCGCCTCGAGCACTGCTATTGGACTTCTGTTGCAACCTGAGCAGCGTGATCCTTTCTATATTGGCGGTCTCATTGGCTGTGGCGATGCCCGCATTGACGTGATCTTGGCGCAGGACGTCAATTACTTTGACAATGAAGAACACATTGACGAACTCAATGGACTGACTGATTTATTGGCTTTCATGGCGGATGCGATTGTGCAGCGCACGACCGCCTCGGCACCGTAGAGACTCAAGAAATCGAGGTTCGAGATCCAGATCCCCATCCCGTTCCCGGTCGTAGACAGGGGTACAAAGAGATTCACGCCGTAGAACATTTATGGGGTCCCTTACTTCGTACTATTATGCAAATGTTCCTGATAGTGTTGGACCTACACCCGACTACACGCCGAGTGAGGCTCAGTTCAACGTCCATCGAGATTACGAACGCGGGATAGTTGCTGAGCTTGATTTTCTTTGGTTGCCAAACACCGCGGAATTCGAACTCCCTGGCAGGGCCTTAAAAGTCCCAAATGGAGTGCTTGGCACCAACTGGGCGACTTTGAAACCTCAGTTCCACCGGCGGCGGCAGTCTTCAAGGGGTTGCTCTATGTGGTGGTGCCCCTATTGGACAGGAGGATGTTCGTGACGTCAACGGCAGATACCCACAATTGGACTGTTTGGGCGGAAGTTGGAGGTCAGGGTCACAGCGACTGTGCACTTGCTGCAGCCGTATTTCTGAACAGGTTGTTCCTCATTTGCCAAACGACATCAGCGGATAACAAAGTATATGTGCGAACTCTACCGAGGACGGCCACTTCGACCAAGGCTGGCAGGTGGTGGGCGGTGGTGGCCGAACTGATGCCGCGCCGACCGCAGTCGTCTTCAGAGACCGAATGTATGTATTCGTCAAAGGAATCGGGAATAATCGAATCTACGTTAATTCGACGGCTCACGGCTAAGATTTTGATCGCGGCTGGCAAGAAGTGGGCGGTGATGGCCGTACCGATGCCGCGCCCTCTGCGGTCGTCTTCGGAGCGCGCATGTATCTGTTCGTCAAAGGACTTGGTAGAATCTAATCTACGTCAATTCGACAGGCCGACGGTGACAATTTCGATAGAGGCTGGCAAGAAGTAGATGGAGAGGCGTCTACAGACGCCGCGGCAGCAGCGATTGTCGTGGAAGATCGTACGTACGTGTATCGCAAAGATCTTGGTAACGATCGGATCTTCTTCACTTCGACGTCCGATGGCAGCAATTTCGCCAAGGGTGTGGCGCGAGGTCGGAGTCGATGGAGTTACGGATGTTGCTCCGGCAGCAAACCGATCCAACGGCCGACCATGCGTTTTGCGTAAAGGGATGGATGGCACGATTGGACTAAGTTACCGGTGAGCAGGGTTTTTGTTATTTATGTCGCAGTGGGTCCGATCCTGGTGGCCAATCATAATCGTTGGAAACAAAAGCCGCCCAGTCAACAGCATCCAACGAGAAGTCTCTGAAG
>CAVPTB010000001.1:0-49493 GCA_963708575.1 uncultured Acidobacteriaceae bacterium | reverse complement strand
ACTCTCTGGTTTTTACGCAATGGCGACGAGATTGTGTGCAAAGTTTTGCCTAATCGAATTTGAAGGTAGAAGTACGATGCCGACACCTTCAACGCACCGGGCGACGGTGAGCATAGGGCTGCAATCTAGGCACGAGCCCCCAATTAAGCCAGGGCTAGATTGGGCTTCGATCCACGGAAAGCGTAATAAACGATGTACAGGTAACAGAGGACGGGCAAAATGAAGGCATGGTGTATGCCAATACGGTCCGCAATCATGCCTTGGAGGAGCGGAATAATGGCCCCACCGACGATCGCCATGATCAAGACACCCGAGCCGTCGCCGGTCAGTGGGACCTCAAGCCCAGCAATACCAAGAGTGAAAATGCTGGGAAACATAATCGAGTTGAAGAAACCAACCAAAATAATGCTCCACATCGCCACTTGTCCGCTCCCAGCGGTATCGATATCGCTACGAGCAGAGTCGTGCATTTTGCGCAAATACCGAGCAATGTTCCGGTGTTTGCGGCGGTCTTACCCCCGCGCAGCGCCGCCACCAAAGCGATAGTGGCTGAGGCAACCGCTACCAGCATGAACAGCGGACGCCCTGCAACGACCAGCCACGCAAGCCACGTGAGATTCGGCGCGCCCGGTTGGTACGTTGACGACAGGTGGGCTTGAATCGGAGACGACAACGCAATTAGCGCGATGCTGGCAACTGTTACCAGGCCCATATACACTGCCTCGCGCCGCCCAGAAGATTAGATCCGATGAACCTCCCTAGCATCGCTCCGCCCCAGTAGAACGCTACGAAACTCGCTGCCACCTTCTCGGTGAGATCTCCGATCTCCTTTTGGCTAAAGTAGTTGACTAGGAAGCTTCCGATGGCAACCTCAGCACCGACATAAACAAAAATCCCGATCGCTCCAAGCACCAGGTTCGAATGCCTCCAGATCGAATCATTTACCTTCTCTCCTACAGGATGCTGAGCGTGTTCGATCTTCGGCAGCTTGAAACTTCCGATAGCTATCGCGAGAACTACCAAGGCGATACCCAGGCCGACATAGGGTATTTTCACGGTTGCCGCTTCATGCAAGCGATACGCCTGGAGAGCTTCGGGTCCCATGGCCCGCACGTCGTTGATATCTCGGGCCACCGTCAGAATAAAAAGGCCACCGAAGAACGGTGCCAGGAAGGTACCGAGCGAATTGAAAGCTTGGGTTAAGTTGAGTCGACTCGATGCGGTTTCGGGCTTCCCCAACACAGCGACATAGGGATTTGCCGCCACCTGCAGGCAAGTAATGCCCGCCGCCAAGACGATGAGAGCGCCCAAGAATAAAGGATAGGAAGGAACACTCGCCGCAGGTACGCATAGAAACGCTCCCAGGCCCATTGTGAGCAAGCCAACCACCATCGAGCGTTTGTATCCGATCCAATCAATCACTTTAGCGGACGGGATTGAGAAGATAAAATAGGCGCCGAAGTATGCGACTGAATGAGCATGACCTTCGTGTACGTGAGATCGAAGATGCTCTTGAGATGAGGAACTAGGATGTCATTCAGGCAAGTGAGGAAACCCCACATGAAGAACAGGGTCGTCACCATGGTCAAGCGATCCCGTATCTCGATTCTGAGTCGGTGTTCGCAGTCTGGCTGTAGGATGGGGGGCTTACGATTGCCATGAATAGATTTCTCGCGAGATCTAGATTTGTCTTCCGCGATGCACTGTGCGGCATCATAGCATCGCCAAGGTGACAGCAGCCCTGATAATTTCCCCAACAAAATCGTTTACGCCAAAGCCAGAGGTTGACGAAGGCCTTTGTTGCGGGTTTCTCGATCTAAGAAAATTCGAAAACAAAAAAGCCGCCCGCGATTACTCTCGCGAGCGGCAAGGTAAATATCAGCTAACTCTGTTATTGGACCGTTACGACAACTGGTGTAGACGGGATCCCATTCGCCACGACTTCCAGGGGGCTGGATCCGGTTTCAGCGCCAGATGGTACGTCGAAGTTGGTCGACACACTCGCGTTGCCGGTGGCTACGCCCATTGTGCTGTGGCCGTGAGTCTTTGCATAGAAAACGTGCCCTGTGCTGTCATTGGTAATGCGTACGAGCGGATAATTGCTCGCCATTTGAGCATCGTCTCCATACATCGCGCCCTGGGACAAGCCGTTGAATTGCGTTCCAGAGATTGGATACGTGCTTCCCCGGGTCACAGAACTCGGGAACGTTGAAATCGTCGGGGCCCATGAACTGTCGTAAGATCCGCTTGCAGTGAAGACCTCCATGTCACTGGAGAAATCCATGAAGAGGAGTTGGCCCGAAGGAAGTTCAAGAAAGCTTCCGACGTAAGACGGGTCGTTGTTTGCATTGGGTGGCCCGGCAATCTTGCTCAGCTTCTTGCCATCCCATTCGTAGAAAGTGCTTGGTGGGCTGAAAACTCCAGGGCTGGTCATAACGAGAACCTTCCCATTGATTTCCAGTGCGGCCGGTGCATCCTCGCAATCGTTTCCGCCCGGGAAATCAGGCCCCTTTGTCCACGTACCCTTTTGCCCGCTCTTCGCGGCAGTCTTGTAGATGGCCGTATGTCCGGTGTGCGTGACTTGGTCCTGCGCGCCGGTAGCGAACACCGTACCATCGGGACGCAATACCATCGGTCCGATTTCCTGGCTATTTTGATCTTCCAGTTGCACCGGCACTTTACCTTCACTCTTCCACTTCTTCTGGGTAGGGAAATACCGCTCTGAGTTTGGCGAATCGATGGCGTCGGTGGTCATGATCGTGCCATCTTTCAACAACACCCAGCCTTCTTCGTCATAGCGATCTGCTTTTCCCGTTCCGTTTAGGGTCCAGGTGAGTTTGCTAGGATTCAGATAACCAACGGCGTAAGGTGATCCCTCGCAGCAATTCGCAAGCACGAAGGTCCCGTTCTTCAAAATCACACTTTGCGAATCGCCGATCGTAGTCCAGCCGCTAGGCGGGGTGATTTTGGTCCACTTGTTGCTGGCCGGGTCATAAATCGCACCTAATGTAGTCCAAGCATCCTGCCCATTGTTGTATTCGCCGCCTTCGACCATTACCCGTCCATCAGGAAGGACGGCCGAGGCGTAATACAGAGGAGCATATCCCGACGGAAGGGAAGCGAGTTGCTTCCAGGTTCCGTTGACATAGCTACCAGTATTATCCGGAATAAGTTTCCACCAGCTTGCACCGCCGGCGTCATGAACCATCACCGAGCCGTCCGTCAACAGCAGCGCGGGTCCGGCACCATCCGGCATAAAGGTGGGTTGGTTTTTCAGGGGTGTCCATTTCTGAGCCTGCGCAGTAGTCATCCAGGCCAGAAAGATCAGGCATCCAATTGCAAGTGTTCGCAAACTTCTCATGCATTCCTCTCAGGATTATTTATTTGCCGGCAAATCATTCAATGCAGAGCGCAAACTGATCTCCGGTCTTGATCGCAGGGAGCAACCATGAAAAACCCCCACGGTTCTTCATGTTCCTAGTTGTGTTTCGGCGTACAGGAAACGCGCAGGGAACGCGTCTTCATTGCTCAGGATTGTACCCACGATCAACATTTGTTGTATAGGGTCTAACTTCTCCTAATCTTTTGGCTGGTCAAACTGAACGCGGCTGGGCGGCTTTTTTGTTTGTGATTTATGCTTATTGTTCCTCGGAGGAAAGTCTTGAGCCACTCTTATCGATGGATCTCGGTCCTTCTGCTCGTTCTTATTGGGTGCGCGTCTTTGGCGAACGCCCAGCAAATTGACCCGAAGTATTTTCAGGAAATGCGGTGGCGCTCCATAGGGCCCTTTCGCGGAGGGCGCACCGTCGCTATCAGTGGTATCCCGGGTCAACCGAATGTCTTCTTTATGGCTCCAAATAACGGTGGCGTGTGGAAGACAACGGACTATGGCCGCACATGGAACCCTATATTCGACGATCAACCGACCGGTTCGATTGGCGCCTTGGCCCTAGCCCCCTCGAATCCGGATGTTATTTATGTTGGTAGTGGTGAGGGTCTCCGACGGCCTGACCTCTCAACCGGAGACGGAATCTATAAGTCATTGGACGGCGGACGTACTTGGACTCATCTTGGCTTAAGGGATGGCCAGCAGATCGGATCAATCATCGTCGATCCACATGATCCGAATCGTGTTTTCGCAGCTGTAGTCGGTCATCCGTATGGGCCGAATGAAGAGCGAGGCGTCTTTCGGTCCGTAGACGGCGGTTCGACATGGCAAAAGGTTTTGGGCAAGGACGATAACACCGGTGCTATCGATCTCGCTTTCGATCCCACCAATCCACAAACTGTTTACGCCGATATGTGGGCGTCTCGTCGTCCACCGTGGACTGCCGGCAATTCTTACAGCGGACCCGGCAGCGGCTTATACAAGTCGACGGATGGAGGTTCGACATGGCAGCAACTTACCAAGGGCCTGCCGGGGTGGGCCGATCATCTTGGCAGGATAGGATTCACGATCGCTCCCGGCGATCCGCGCCGCATGTATGCGTTGGTGGACTCCCCCAAGGCGGGCGGACTCTATCGCTCGGAAGATGCCGGAGACAGTTGGACTCGAGTGAATCCCGATGACCGGCTTTGGGGTCGTGGAGACGACTTCGCGTGTGTGCGCGTTGACCCGAAGAACGAGGAAGTGGTTTACGTCGCCAACGTCTCTACCTACCGCTCGACCGACGGCGGCCATTCCTTCACAGCCATCAAAGGCGCTCCTGGAGGCGATGACTATCACACGATCTGGATCAATCCCGACAATCCGCAGATCATCGCGTTGGCAGTCGATCAAGGAGCCACGATCAGTGTGAATGGAGGAGAGACTTGGAGCTCCTGGTATAACCAGCCGACGGCTCAGTTTTTTCACGTAATCACCGACAATCAGTTCCCATATTGGGTTTACGGTGGCCAGCAGGAGAGCGGCAGCATCGGGACCGCTAGCCGGAGTGATAGTGGCGAAATCACTTTCCGCGATTGGTATCCCGTCGGAGTGGAAGAGTATGGCTACGTCGCTCCCGATCCACTCGATCCCAACATGATTTACGGCGGCAAGGTCACCAGGTTTAATCGAGCCACTGGTCAAACGCAGGACATTTCGCCCGTCGTACTGCGCACGGGACAATACCGCTTCAACCGTACCGCTCCCCTCATCTTCTCGCCGGTCGACCCCCATACGCTCTATCTCGGATCAAACGTTCTTTTCAAAACACGCGATGGTGGTAACAGTTGGCAAATTATCAGTCCGGATCTCACGCGCGAAGATCCAGGTGTTCCTCAAACACTAGGAGTTTTCGTGGAATCCGATCCGGGGAAAGGTAAACATCGCGGAGTGATCTACTCAATCGCGCCGTCGCCGAAGGATGGAAATCTGATTTGGATCGGAACCGATGATGGGCTGATTCAGGTGACACGGGATGGAGGAAAAACCTGGCAAGACGTTACGCCACCAGAGCTGACAGCTTGGAGCAAGTTAGCTCAGATGGATGCCTCGCACTTTGACACCTCCTCGGTGTACGCTGCAGTAAATCGCTTTCGGCTCGACGACCTGCATCCTTATGTCTATCGTACGCATGATGGCGGAAAATCCTGGCAGAAGATTGTGAAAGGTTTGCCTGACAACGAACCCGTCAATACGGTCCGCGAAGATCCGGAACGCAAGGGACTTTTGTTTGCAGGAACAGAACGCAGTGTCTATGTGTCGTTCGACGATGGCGACCATTGGCAGTCGCTGCGACTCAATCTACCTGCCTCCTCAATCCGCGACCTGGTTGTTCATAAGGACGATCTGGTGGTCGGTACGCACGGCCGTTCCTTCTGGATCCTCGACAACATCACGCCGCTTCGACAGCTCAACGAGAAAGTCGTTCAATCCGCCGCGTATCTCTTTGCTCCGCAACTCACCTATCGACTGCGACGAAACAACAATACGGATACGCCTCTCCCACCCGAAGTTCCGGCTGGCCAGAATCCGCCCGACGGAGCGATGCTTGACTATTACCTGCAATCTGTAAGCCCAACTCCCGTCCTTCTGGAAATTACCGATGAAGCTGGCAAGTTGGTCCGGCGATTTTCCAGTGATGACAAGCTTGAGGCCGTGGATCCCAACGAACTTAACATCCCCAGCTATTGGATTCGAACGTCCCACGCACTTTCAGCCCAACCCGGCATGCATCGCTTTGTGTGGGACTTGCATTACCCCGCACCTGATGTTCTCGAACATGAGTTTCCTATCTCCGCAATTCCCCACGACACGCCGCGGTATCCACTCGGTCCTGCCGTGTTGCCTGGTCGTTTTACCGTAAAGCTTACGGTGGGGGGAAAGACCATTACTCAGCCGCTCGAAATCAAAATGGACCCACGAGTAAAAACTACGGCTGCGGGATTACGCCAACAGTTCGATCTGGAAGTGAAGATCGTTGATGCACTGCATCGTGATTACGAGGGCATCCAGCAGGTACGCAGCCTTCGCGATCAGCTGGAAGCTTTCCAGAAAAACAGCACTCAACAGTTCGCCTCAGAATTGGCGGAACTCGATGCGAAGCTCGGCGACATTCAGGGAAGCGGTGGAGGTTACGGAGCGGCCTTCCTCAGCACACCCCAAGGAAGAGGCTTAGCGCGGCTGAATGCCGGATTAAGTCAGCTCTTGGGCATCGTCGATAGTGCCGATATGCCGCCGACTACTCAGGCTGTGAAGGTGTTTGCCGACGTGGAGACGGCGCTGAATGGGCAACTCTCCAGTCTGGACGAGATTCGGAAAAAGGAGATCCCGGCTCTCAATACCAAGCTGAAGCAAGCAGGATTGTCTCCCCTGAAGCTCGAGTCAACCGTCATTCTCGAACCGGAATGGACAAACCCTGAAAAAGCAGCAGGCGAGGAATAAACCTCGCCTGTCAGTATTTATTAATAGTCTGTTTATATAGAGCTACGCGCTCACGGGTTGAGCAGCTTCGACTTTCGCGGTGTCGAAAGCAACGGCCAAGCCATGGATAACTGCCGCCAATCGAATGGCCGCGAGTACGCCTTCCTCGCTAAGTCCTTTTTCTCGGAGAACTTTCTCATGTGAGTCAACGCAAGCCGCACAACCGTTGATAGCAGAGACAGCTACCGACCAGAGTTCGAAATCGACCGGGTCAATTCCGTGCGACCGGATGATATTCATCCTCAATCGCGCTGGCATCGTACGATACTTCTCATTCGCAGTCAGATGCCCGAACCGATAGTAGATGTTATTCATTCCCATGATTGCCGCAGCACCTTTGGCCGCCTCCAAAGCCTGCGGCGAAAGATGTCCAGCAGCTTCGACCAGCACAGCCTGTGTGAATTCTAGATTTCGTGATGCCACAGCGCTGGCGACTACGGTTCCCCAGATTTGCTGCTCGTTCAGTTCAGGCTGCTGTACCAGGGTCGAAAAATTTAACTTGAGGTCCCGCGCCCATGACGGGAGCGTTTCCATCAATTCATTTAGTTGCATTGCATCCTCAATTCTTTTGGGAACCCATGAATTGGGCCTGACGTTACGCCGGCCCAATCCGCGGATCGAGTTGAAACATTACGCGATTTGCAGTGTGGCTTCGCCCTTCTTCCAGTTGCAGGGGCAGAGCTCGTCGGTCTGCAGAGCATCAAGTACGCGCAAAACCTCCTCAGGACTTCGTCCAACAGCGCCGTCGGTCACATAGACGAACCGGATAATTCCCTCGGGATCTACGACAAACGTGGCCCGTTGCGCCACTCCACCCTGCGGATCGATGATGCCGAGTTGCTCGCAAAGATCTCGCTTCACATCGGCCAACATCGGGAATGGCAGGTTCTTCAGATCCTCATGATGGGTACGCCAGGCGTGGTGCACCCACTCAGAATCCGTGCTTCCGCCCAGGATCTGCGCGTCACGTTCTTGAAATTGCTTATTGAGCTTGCCGAAGCCAGCAATCTCAGTCGGGCAGACGAAAGTGAAGTCCTTCGGCCAAAAAAAGTACACCTTCCATTTTCCGGCATAGTCCAGATCGGTAATTGTTTTGAATGCCGTCTTCGGATCCTTGTCTATGCTGACTGTTGCAGTTACCGAAAACGATGGAAATTTCTCGCCAATTCCTAACATGTGTTTTCTCCTAAAAAGTCGATGTTGATTTCAGGTTTTTGCTGAGGCTCTTTTTGCGGAGCACGCCGCGCACACTCCAAGCACGTCCACGGATATTCGCTGTACTTGGAAACCTCGCGGCAATTTTTGGCGGAACCGCAGCGGCTCCAAACTTTGTTCATCGAGATCAAGAATAGATTTGCACCTCACACACACCAGGTGATGATGAGCATGGTGGTTCGCCTCCACGCGCAACGAACCGTGGTGCAAACTTACCTCGCGTAGCATTCCGCTATCCAAAAAAGTCCGAATGTTCTTGTAGACCGTCGCTAGTGAAATCGACGGCACCTTACGTCTTGCCAGATCGTAGATATCCTCAGGACTGGGATGTCCGGGCAAGGACATGACTGCCTCGTAGATCACCTGGCGCTGGTGGGTGGCCGCCAGTTGGTGTTCGTGACAGAGCGCCCGAAAGTCGGTTGAGGAGATCATTTAGTAGATGATAATAGTTATTATCTAATAAAAGCTTAGATTTGGGAAGCGCCGACAAAGATGCAAAAACAACAGATCCGCAGCCAGAGTCTCGCCTGCCCGGGTAAGAGATCACGCGGCCTGGGTCTTGTAGGGCACTTCCGGCGCACCTGCAGCACTTGGGGGGCGACTCTGGCCAATCAAGTCGTGGTAAATGTCAGCCATTTCTCGAGCGACACCGGGCCACAAATAACGCTCACGAACTCGCTCCCGGGCGCTCTCACCAGACCGTCTACGGGTTTCACGGTCGGCGCAGAGCAGGGTTAGCATGCGAGCCAGGTCTGCCACGTCTCCTGCTTTGAATGTATAGCCAACACCATCCACCACCTCGCGATTTTCCGGAATATCGCTGGTGAGGACGCACACTCCGGCACCCATTGCATCCAACAACGCCAAAGATAGGCCCTCCAAGTCGGAAGGCAAAACGAACAAACCTGCATTTGAGAGCAGTTCATTCAGCGCATCTCCCGAAACCCAGTCCAAGAAAACGACATTGTCGTTTTTGTTCTTTCTCAGTTCCGCTGCATATTTGTCCGTGTGGCTCGAGCCCCCGGCTAGCACTAACTTGGTTGACGTCTTGATTCTTTCGTAAGCTTCAATCAGCAGATGGCAGTTCTTTTCCGGAGAAAATCGTCCCAGATAAAGAATGTAATTTTCTGGCTGGAGGCCCCATTGCAGAATATTTGCGGGCCGATTCCGGCCGCGAATGATGGTACCGTTGGGCACATACATAGCGTCGACCCCGTAAAGATCTCGATAACGCTCACGAAGAACTTTGGAAACCACCACGGTGCGATCGGGTAACCGGGCCGACGCCCACTCTCCAAGTCGCAGCACTGTCGCAGCGAAAGGCCCCCATTTTTTGCGTTGCCAATCCAACCCTTGCACTGTGACCACTGTTTTCTTTCCCACCAATCTAGGAAGATACGAAAACAGCGCTGGACCCTGAGCGTGATAGTGCACTATGTCGAAGTCGCTAAATATCGCGTGTCCAGTGCATAATAATGTGTGCAAAACGGTCTCTAGATGTTTGAGCCGCAACGCGGGAAATCTCACCACGCGCATTCCTTCATAAATCGTCAGGTCTGGAGTGAAATAATTGCGGCAATAAACGGTGAGGTCGCATCCGAGTTGCGTCAGCCGCGATCCTACTTGTTCATAGTAACTTTCAATTCCGCTATATTTTGATCCCACTCCCCGACCCCCGATGAATGCAACACGAGGACGGCACTGTCCAATCCGGTTTTCCCGACTCTTCGACTTCCGCGCACAAACCATCTCCTCGTACAAAGCTTTCATGGATTCGTAGTGTGCTTCCGGAGAGTGGTTCGTTTTTACAAAGCTTCTTCCTTTCGCCCCCATCTCGGCAGCGAGTTTTGGATGATCGATCAGATACAAGATCGCTTCCGCCAGAGCATTTACATTTCCGGGCTCGTATAGCAATCCGGTGTTGCCATGAGTCACGAATTCGCGCCGGGAGCCGCGGTCGCTCGCTATCACGGGCCGTGCCCACGCATACGATTCCAGGATGCTCTTGCCTAGAGTTTCATAGGCTACGGAAGGCAGTACGGTGAAGAGGCAGGAGGAGATGGCATCCTCCAAAGCTGCTCCGGAAATATGTCCGAGGAAGCGAACGTTAGCAGTGCCCGACTCACCGGCGAGGTTCTGGAGTTGTTCCCGTTGAGGTCCGTCTCCGGCGATTTCCAGCTTTATGTTGGGAATCATCGAAACTGCCCGGATGAGATCGGCGACACCTTTTTCCTTTGAGAGCCTTCCAAAATACAAGATCGCAGCATCGCTCCTGGTGGGCGGAAGCAATGCACTCCGGTAATTGTTGGAAGTGAGGAATGACTGCTATCTTTCGACCATCGAAACCGTTTTCAACGAGTTTTTGTTTCACGAAATTACTGGGGGCGATGAATTTGTCGATGCACTTGTCGTAAGTGTGCATCCAGCGGTGGAAATAAGCTTCCGCCGCAAGCACCACAGCTGAGCCTCGTCTTCCTTCGTAACATCCTCTGGCAATTACATTTCTGAACTTTCCGCCGGAGCAAGCTTCACAGGGCTGTCCGTGCGACACCAGGTTGTAGGTGGGGCAGAGCAGCTTAAAATCGTTCAGGTGATAAATGATCGGAATACGTTGTGCCTTCAATTCCCATAAGATCGAAGGGGAGAGATGGTGATAAATGTTCCGCACATGTGCCACGTCCGGACGAAATGCGTGGGCCATCTCCCGAATCTTCGCTCTTGCTTTCGTTGAGTAGATCGCGTGTCCCGCGAGTTTCGCCTGTTTCATCCAACCTGCTCGGCTGTCCTTGAAATCCACGATTGGAGCCATGTGCTCGTCGTACTTGCTAGGGAGGCCCTGAGAATGAGCCATCGAGAACAGAGCGGTCTCCTGACCGTGTTCCCGCATCATTCTCATCAGTTCAAGGAGGTAGACTTCGGTTCCGCTAAATGGAAAGTTGTATTTGTTGCAGTAGAGAATCCTCACGACTGAGCTCCGGGTGGTAGCCGAGTCGATGGAGAAATACGTCGCAAAACTCGGCTACGTTCTTCTTTCGATTGAAGTTTTGAATGACCTGTTGGCGAGCGGCCTCACGTAGGCCATCCAGCGTGGAATATGTATCCCGAATTGTTTCGACTTTTTCTACAAAGGCGTCGAGTGATCCTTGTGGATACAAGAATCCGTTTTCTCCGTCGATCACGAGTTCGGGAATGCCAGTAATTGCCGGCGCCAGTACAGGCTTCCCGTGCGCCATCGCTTCCATGAGAACTAAAGGAATTCCCTCACTCTTGCTGGTGAGGACGACCAGGTCCGCTTGGTTATATAGATCGCTTAATTGTTCTCGCGATGACTGGCCAAGCAATCGGACTTCAGAACGAAGCCCCAATTCCTTGATCATCTCTTGGAGAGGGGTTCGCTCAGGTCCCTCACCTGCGATGGAGCAGGAGAGGTTGATCCCTCGTTCTTTCAGTCGCTGGCAAGCATGAATCAGAAATGCGTGATCCTTCACGGCATGAAGGCGCCCGACCGCGAGTAGATTGAATATCGGCCGGAGCGCGGCTTTCCTGGCAGATCCAGCCGTTTCGCATTCCACACCCATGCGTTGAACCAGAATCTTCTGGTCTGGGATCCCCGGATAGTGAGCCCGAATAAATCGACGATTAAATTCAGAAACTGTTACGCAAAACTTGCAATGCAAAAGCTTCAGATCGAGATAGTTGTCGTGCACCAGCAAGTCCGAGCCGTGCAGGGTCAAACTATAACTTGTATCTAGGATCTGGGCCGCCGTCATTGCCATCCAGGAAGCAAAGTATCCGTGATGGACATGGATGTGGTCGACTTCCCGTCCTCGAAGCATCGCCGCCAAATACATCCCAAGCCAGGTGTGGGATATAACGCGCAGTCGGCGAGTCCAAGGAACGTCCTCTCTGACCAAGACGCTCCTTACGTGGGCGCGCCATTTAGAAAAATGTGTGAGCAACGACCATGTAGCTCGCAAGGCTCGCCAAAAGCGAAGGGGTTGAATGTAGACCACGTCGAAGGTTGAAATCGAGTTGGCCTCCGTCTCACCGTTCGGCCGCAGCACACTGCAAGAAACAACTTCTACGTTGCGCCGCCGAAATTCCTGCAATTCAGCGAGCACATAAGGTTCGACCAGGGAAGGAAATCGGTTCGAGAGATAAGCGATTCTCACGAGCGGCCGCCCGGACGATGAGATCGCAATCGGCGAAATGGGTTTAGGAAACTCAACTATGTGATAGCGACGGTATACAGCAACACCGCAATTCGCGGCAGGAAAAGCGTTATTCCGAAGCCGCAGCTCAATAACGCAATCTTTCGGTAAGAGATCTTGAGAGTTCTTCTCAATCGCCTATGTATGGCGTAATAGGCACAACAGGCGAGCAACTCCGCCCATCCGTAGCCGGCGATGCCACAGCGAGGAAACAGGACCCAGGTCCCGCCACCCAAGAGCAGAATGTGAAACACATAGGAGCGCATCACGGTCCAATGCTGTTCGAGCACAAAGAGTGCTGAGGCCTGCAAGTTGTACACCGAGTTGATCAGCACTCCCGCCGCGATGAATGGATAGACCGCAAGGCTGGGAGCCCATTTGATTCCCAAGACATGCTTCAGGAGTATCGGTCCCGCAAACGCAAAACCACATAGCAGGGGGCCTAGTGTGGCTATCTGCAGGAACAGTGCCTTCTCCAATACTGAGCGAAAGCGATCTCGTTCTTCCTGTAACCGCGCGAGAGCGGCGATAGCCATTCTCCCTGCGGCCAAGCGGAGGGTTCCTAGTGCTTCGGCGATCCGGATTGCGAGCGCGACGAATGCAACCGCGTCCGCGCCCGCAAACCTTCCCACCAACAGGGGATTTACCAACGTGCGTAATTGCCAGGTGCGAAGCGACATCGTTATTCCGAACCCAAACGAGACCATGGGACGCACGTGTTCCGAGTGACACTGAAAGGTCAGTCTTAAACGTGACGCCAGTACAGTTGCCACGAGAGCGAAGGACTGCCATGCTATTTGTCCCGCCACGGGCGCCCACACTCCAGTTCCTGCTAATGCCATCGCAATCGCCACCGTCAGGCCGAAGCTCTGCCCGAGCAACTCGATCGCTGCGATTTTGCGAAAATCTAATTCACGCTCCAATTTGGCCATTGGCACGCCGGTGAGTCCGCTGATCGGAATCGTCACGAGCAGAACGACGTAAGGAAACACAAACTCCGTGTTCCCGTACCATCGAACCAGAAGGGGTGTCAGGGTCCCTCCAAGCGCTGCGAGGACTGCCGATACCGCCAGAACAATTGCGTTGGCCGTCGCATACATGCCGAGGTCTGGGTCGGTTTCAGAGCGAACGAGAAATGTGTCCACCCCTGCGCGCGAAATCGCTGCCAACACTGCAACCAGTCCGATCGCGGTAACGAACAACCCGTAAGCATGAGGTCCGAGCCACCAAGTCATTACGAGCATGTTCCCTGCACTGACCACGACCCCGAGCCCATACCTTCCCGCCAAGTAAAGGCTCCCGCGCAATGTTTCCTGAGAGATAGGCGCGGGGGTGACCCTACCTTCGGAGGGAGGTTCTGTCGAGATGACGGATATGGCTTGCATTGCCATTTCAGGTCACCTCGCCAATACACTCTGTGCTGCGCAGATTTTGTCCGGCCAGCATTCCCGCTATCGTGAACAGAAAACCGTTTACAAACTGGTAGTTCATGACCACGAAGAATCCGTTCACCGAATAGATGACGAGTAAAAGCGGCCACAGCGAGCGAAACCCCTCATCAAGAAATCCTTGTGCTGGCAAAGATTTCGCTGAGGGCCTTCTTCCGGTCCGAAATAGACCGAAAATTAGCCATAAATATAGGCCGAGCCCAAGCAGCCCGTGCCGGATCAGGATCTCCAGATAGGAGTTATGAAAGTAGAATTCCTGCTGATGAAAATCGCTCACGCGTCGTGACAGTTCAGCCTGCATGCCCGCGGCATCCCATCCTAACAATGGCTTCTGGAGAAACATCTCTCCGCCGGCTTCATAGACCGCTATTCTGAAATCCACTGGACTGCGCTCACCCAGCCGGTCGCACAGACCACTCAGGCCATCGTCGGAGCACATCAGAACCGTTGCAAGGGTGAGAAGTCCGCCGAACATCAGGCCCCAGCACAGCCTCCGCACACGCCCGCTGGAAGATGAGAGTGCCAGAACCAATAGGGAGCCGCAGAAGGCAAGCCAGACTGCCCGGGTCTTCGTGGCGAGAATTGCCAACGGAAGCATGATCAACAGCACTCCGAGCATCCGTCGACTTTTCCTCCGAAAAGAGTCGAGCGCGACCAATCCGAACAGATTCAGAGCGACACCGTTAGCAACCGCTTGCAGGAAAGGACCACGAGCTCGATCGGGGTGATACCCCAGTCCTTCATCCAGGATGTAACGCGGAAAAATCAAACTCTTCTGCCCGATGAGAAAGCAGACGGCAATGAAAGAGAGATAACCGAGCACGATCAGTGAGAACGTTTCGAAATGCCGCAGGGAACGGGCGTCATCGAAAACGATTGCGGAGAGATGAAATAGCATTAGCGGAACAAACCATTTCGCGGCGAACAGGCTCCACGTTTCCGCGTCAGAATTCGTCACCGCACCCGCAAACGAAAGTAGGGTGAGCGCAGTCAAAGGTAAAGTGATCGGCCCCCAGAACGGAATGCTCGATCGCTTCGTGCAGACACGTAGAAAGACTATGAACCCCAATAGCGCAAGTCCGATGCGATCCAGAGAGTGAAAATGAAAGTCCGGAGGATGAAACAACATTAATCCAAGAACCGCGACGAACAAGATTGAAGGTACGGCGATCAATGCGTGTAGTGGGCGTGCGAGCAATTGCAAAATTGAAGCCAGTGGACGAACCTTCGTAGAAGGGAAGATTGAGATGGTGGACAAGCTAAGTCCCACTTCCTTGTAAAACCACTGAGATGGTTTTGAAGAGTATTTTTAAATCGCCTCCCAGGCTCCAGTTGTCTATGTATTCGCGATCAAGCTGCACGTTCCGCTCGAACGACGGATCCTTGCGTGCGGTCACTTGCCAGAGTCCTGTTAATCCCGGAATTACTTCAAGACGTTTGAGATCATCAACTCGATAACGCTCGAAGTCATCGAGTGGGTGAGGCCGCGGCCCAACCAGGCTCATCTCTCCTCGCAGCACGTTCCAAAGTTGGGGCAACTCGTCAAGACTGTAACGGCGTAGCACGCGTCCGACGCGAGTAATCCTAGGATCGTTTTCGATTTTGAACGATGCTCCAACCCGTTCGTTCAGGGCTCGGAGGTTATCTTTTACGGCGTCGGCATTAACGCTCATCGTGCGGAACTTAAGGCAGCGGAAGCGACGGCCTTTGAACCCAACCCGTTGGGCGCTGTAGATCAAAGGGCCGGAAGAATCTAAGCGAATCGCGAGTGCAATCACTGCCAGTAACGGGGCAATAAGGGCTAGCACGACTGTGGACAATGTCACATCCACGAATCGTTTGATCACTGCATTCAGCCGCAAGACACGATCTTCTCGTAGGGTGACGACCGGTGTGTCGCCAAACTTCTGGAGCATTGTGGAGGTTGGGATTAGACCGAAAAGATCAGGTACCATTTTGATATCGAGTTCACTGCGCTGTGCCGCCCGGATGGCCCTGAGAGCGTCCGCTTCAGAAACTCCAACCACGATGACCTCATCGATAAACTCGGTTTTTGCCAATTGTGGAAGGTCGCAAATTTTCCCTCGGATTTCCCCTCCAACAGGCAAGCAATCGTCCAGAAATCCCAGCACTGTTCTTCTTTCTGTTGTGGATGTTTGTAGATAGCGGGCGATTCTCTGGGCCATGACGCCGCTGCCCACTATCAAGACGTTCTTGGTTGCCCTTTCACTCGAAATCCTCGATTGAGTAGCGCGTCGCCATCCTCTCTGGGCAAGTACGAACAGTGAATTAGATAGGGTAACTAGCGCCAAAGCGGTCGCAGACATCGTGTGAGCCAGCAGACCCAATAGCGTAGACCAAACGACACATTTCGCAACGATGTTGCATTCTTTGCTAGTCGCTCGAGCAGTTCCGGGTTGGTACAGGCCCTCAGAGTAACCCAACAGTGTGAACAAAATACCCTGCAGTAGCGCCACTCGAAAGGTTGAAGCCCATGAGAAGTCGAGTTTGATGGACTGGGCGGCAAGCCGCGATCCTGCGTCAACCAGCAACTGTGCGGTGAGAGTCCCCCCCAAGATCAGGAGAAAGTCTTCAGCGATGGCCGTCACAAGTTCCAATGGGCTTCCCATCACCCGAGGTTGTGGCAATATGGCCTCCGCGTAGCGCAATGCACTGTTCGGCCCGGCCGTGCCAGCTCTTTGGTGGCTGCGAGGCCCTGCAACGCGGACTGAAGAGATTGGACTGCGCAGAGACTCTGGGATAGGAACACTGAGCATCTGGCCAGAGTAGGTTTTCTTCCGGACACCTCTTAAAGGTTCGTTGATGATCGCCGGATGAGACACTTCAGATCAATTCGAGTTCGTAACCTTGAATTTCAACCGTGATGGAGCGGTTTATGAGTTCGACCGAAATCGTCAAATGCTTCGAGTCGGATTGGGCAACGATGCCCTCAATTCCGTCCAAGCTACCGCCGCGCACGCGTACCCGTTGACCCGTGTTGAGAAATGGCGCCAGAGCGCATCGTACTTTCGCGGATAATAGTTGCCGGAGATCCTCGATCTGTTTCGATGGGACTGGCACGGTTGCTCCACCGCTGTTAACGAAACCGATGACGCCTTCCGTAAGTAGCACGGTTTTTTTGTTCTCTGGAGTTAGAGCAATTTGCGTGAATGTGTAACCGGAAAACAGAGCGGTATGAATGGTTTTCTCGCGATCACTCCAGCGATGAATCTCGCGCAGCATCGGTAGAAATGTTTCGACCCCCTTCATTCGCAACACACTGCTCACTTTTTTTTCGTATTGCGGTCGAGTCTGAAGCGCGTACCACTCTGCCTTGTATGCAGTCTCTGCTGCCCTCACCGTGGCCAGGGTGGGCAGAGCTTCGCTAACCGAATCACAGTTGATGTTTTGGGGTTTTTGCACAAGCGATTCCACGTACTTCTTAACTTTGAGATGGTTAGTTTCAAAGCTTCCACGGCTGCTTAGATTCTGCGATAGATCGACTCCGGAATCGGGTAAGAGCGGTCACACAAGATCGTTCCAATAACCGGGACATTCGCTGAACCCAGTAGTTCCTTCGCCTTCCGAGCAACGATTCGTCGTGTCACATTGGCCTGCACCACCAGCACAATTCCATCGGAGAGTTGCCCGAGTGGTGTTGCGGTAGCGATCGACATGGCAGGAACTTGAACGACACAGTATTCAAATTCACTCCGCAGGCTCTCAAGTGCTTGTGAAACATCGGGCGCCAGTGAGACTCGACTTTCATCTCCCCAAACGATATTTCCAGGCAGGCACCATAAGTTGGAAGCGAGTTGTTTCCCCATCTGGCGGAAGCCGGCGACTGTTCCTGAACGATCGGCGACTTGGTGCGGCACTGCGAACCGCCTGGGAGCCTCCAACAGACAAATGTCCGACACGACTTCGGTCGACAGAGTTCTGGCAATTAGGCTACACACCTCGCTGACGTCCGTCGTTGCATCAATTGGCATAAATGCAATCTGCCGCGCTGGAACCGGAAAGCCGGAGAGGAACACGCGCCGGACTAGTCCACGAACTTGCTCGCGTGCCGCCTGCTCTTCTGCAAACGATAAAACTCTCAGCTCTTGAGGCACCTTACACCGTGAGGAGCGGTCTGTCGCGACCGGATCCCCCTTCACTATTGATCTGGGATCACTGGCACGAAGTCTATGACCAAGGTTCCTCCATAGCGTGGCTGCGGACAGAGGGTGGGAGGCACTCATCGAGACTCTCCTAACCGCCGTGTTCCATGGCTCGGAAGACACGCCAACACTGGGGTTCCCAGATATGCCACCACTTCATCCGGAGTTCGAAAGGCCGAGCTCAAATAATCATTAGCGAAAGCCGAACCGAAGCTGACCACCCCGCCGATCAGGAGCCCGAACGCAGCAAAGCTTAAAGCGGACCACTGTGGGAGGGCCGGGGTGGTCGGTTGTTCCGCGATCGCCACATTCAGAATCCCGCCCTGATCCAACGCGTCTCCGATCCGGGCTTCTTCCCGCTTGTTTACATAAAGAAGGTACTTTTGCTCTGCTTCCTTCATATCGTCCAAGAGTTGCTGCTGTTGGATCGCTCGTTCGCCTAGCAGCCTTGCCGATGCGCGATACCGTTGGATCAGTTCGCCCTCCGCGGCAGTGTGAGCTCGAAGGCCCTTCAATTCGATGTCGTCTCTTAGTAGCTCCGACTTCACCCATTCGTGATTCGCGTCTCGATCGCTGGCCTGCTCACGAATCGGCGAGTGCTCTTCCTTGTCGATCTCCGACTTTGTTTCCGCGATCCGTTCGTCGATGTCCCGCACGGATCGGTAAGTCGGTTCGTATTTAGCCAGCAACTCTGTACGGCTTAGTTCCAGGTCGAGAAGCTGCGACTTCATTTTCTGCATCAGTTCCGGATTGTCAGATTCCTTCACCAGCGTGACGCTTCGTTCCGGAAGCTGCTCAATCTGGGACTGGAGCGCCCTGATTCGCTCCAAAGCAGCGGCGACGGCCACCCGAGATTGCTGTTCGTCCGCTTCGACGTCGCTCAACTGTCGAAGTCGAGCGTCGCGTTCGTAGTCCGCAGAGACCACACCATTTTCCTTAGAGAATTTAACAGCCCGAAGTTGCGCCTGTTCCAGGGCCTGTCTCGCCTCCAAAACTTGGTGTTCAAAGAAGGTGGCCTCACCTGAGGGACGGCGCACCTGCGTGTGCCGTTCCAGATACGCAGCCGTGATGGCACGAAGTATATTTCTCGGTTGATCTTTATCTGAATCCACGTAGGTAACGTCGACTAAGGAGGTTTTTCGCACTGGCTCAACTCGAAGTTGTTTTTGCAGACGCTTTGCGGCGCGGGCCGTTCTCTCTTCCTCGTTGTCCCAGGGATGAAGCCACATTCGGCGTCCATTGAGTCGAAGATTCCTCGCCACAGTGCGCAATATTTCGTCATCGCGCAAAAGTTCCACCTCGGAATTCAGGTCTTCCTCACTTACCTCCGCATGTACAAGTTCAGCTTGGCTGGGGGTAGGTGCAATGGCCGGGTCGACTCGGCCTCGCCGGACCAGAACTTTCATTTCCGATTTGTATTGCGGCTCGGCGAGGCCGTACAGAAAAACGCACAGAAAGGTTAGGATGAACGATGCGACAAGCAATCGCCGCTGGCGAAAGATGACAGCAAAGAGATCCCGCAATGAGGGGGAAACTTCCTTCGACCACCCCGCCACTAGCTTCATTTCTTCGGCCATGTGTGTGCTCGACGAAGTTCTCAAAACTGCGTTGGGTTCAGGTACATGCTCAATCCGGAGACGGGCATGAAGGGTTTGATCTTTGAAATCAGATTTTTGGGAGCATACAGCATGTCTCCCGGCTGCAGATGTAGGTCCTCGCGCAGGTCTTTTGTTCTCAGCATCCACTTCACATTCAGCAGGTGAGTTTCGACCTGATCCTCTGAAGTTCGACGAAACAGTACAACCTGCGAGTGTTTTGCTAGCGGAGTAAGTCCTCCCGCGATGGCCAACGCCTCAGTGATGGTCGTGTCACTGCGCAAATCATATTTCCCCGGTCGCGAAACTTCTCCGGAAGCGATGAAATAAGGTTTGTCAAATTCGCGAAGGAAAACCGTGACTTCGGGTTCGTGCAAGACTCCTGCATACGCCGAACGGATGGAATTCTCCAGTTCGGGAATAGTGGTTCCCTCCGCATGAATCGCGGGAGCTTCTCGGAGAGAAAGAAAGCCGTCGGGGCGAATCGCAATGGTTTCGTTGAGTTCAGGAGAGAAAGTAAATTGCAGCTCGACTACGTCGCTCTTGTTGAGCCGGTAAAGCGGACTGCGTTCCCCCGTCAGGACTGGACTCCGAGCTGGAAACCAGGCGCCGTCCGCTTTTCCGGGCTGAGAGGAAGCCACGCCAGCCGTGTCGACCGCAATGGTCGATCCTTGACTCTGGGCCGTGGCCGCCACCGTTACATACTGCGATAGAGAGGACGCAAGGGCTAAAACCGAGAAGATCACCGCAGATCTGATTGCCATTCTCCGTTCCCGCCCTGAACCTGTCCTCCCCATAACGAACTCGGCCTCTGCTCCAGAAGCTACTGGGACCTGTCGCGACTAACAAGGCTCGGGAAGTGGCATCCACGAAAGTAGGCACTGAGACTGTCGCGCTTGGGCCTCACCGAAGGTGCAGAATCCCAAGCTGATTCAGCACAAAACGAACTTTCCTCACGACGTTGGTACGTGCTCCTCCTGTCTACCTTCGTTTCCTGTGTGCCGGGAGCGACATCATCTGAACGCGGCGTCAGCAGTTGGATATGTATGAGTTTGGGGCGCGATGGAATGTTCATTCCAAAGTGGGACGCCGCAGGGTTTCGTTACCTGACTCGGCGTTTTCCACAGCATTCTTCTGTGCGGCGCGAGAACCGTCACAGCAGGAATCGTTACCGACGTTGCATGCTTGTGAGCAAATGAAACTTCCCCCGAGGGACCATGCCATCGAATTGCGCCGCTGCTGCCGGACCGACCCGCGTATTAATCGCCGATTCCAACCATCTGCACAGCCAGCTTCTGGCCAACGCTTTCCGTCGGCACCCGGAATTCAAGGTGCAGTGCTGTGAGATGGATGTGGACAGTATCTTGGCCAGCGTTACCGGAACCCCGATCGATGTTGCGCTGTTGACCTGTGGGGACGTCAGTCGCAGCGGTCACGACTTGGTCATCGTCCACCGCGTTCACCGGGTTCATCCTCGAATCAAGCAAGTCCTGCTTCTCGAGACTCCGGATCGAGATTCGGTCATCAATGCATTTCGCGCGGGCGCACGAGGCCTGTTCTGCTTCGCCAAGCATCCATTTCGGTTGTTATGCAAGTGTATTGAAAGTGTGAACCGGGGAGAAATCTGGGTCAGTGGAGACGATGTTCAGTATCTGGTCGACGAGATTAGCCGGGTGCCTTCGTTGCGGGTCGTGAATGCGCTGGGCCTGAACCTGCTCACACCTCGCGAAGAGCAAGTGGTCGCGCTGGTTGCCGATGGTCTCAGCAACCGCGGTGTCGCTCGCGAACTTCAATTAAGTGAGCACACGGTCAAGAAATATTTGTTTCGGATCTTCGAGAAAGTTGGAATATCCAGTCGCGTCGAACTGGTTCTTTACGCCATCAACCACGGCGGGACTCGCGACGCGGAGTGGATACCCGCGGCAGCCGACTAGCACGCGCCAAGCAGCCCCACTGGACCTTGACCAATCGTGCGGCAGGTTCCAGAATTCCCACTCGCGTCTAGCCTCTACTCTGAATACAATAAAGTGCTACCGAGGACGCCACTTGGTCGATTCTGCTGCCCAACGCCGCCGCTGGACGGTCATTGCCTCCGGGCTGCTATGCCTGATGCTGGCTTTAGTTGTGCTGTTCACCAATCGCGGCGCATTCTTCAGCCCCGTGGCCGTCGTCGTGGTCGCCGCAATCGGGCTGGCCGCCGTGCTGCTTCAACTACGCGCTTTCAACCGCGACCAAGGCAACCCCGTTCAGGCGCCGATGTGGCTCAATGTCTTGGGGAGTGTCTTCGCGCTGGTCGCTCTCTTCGCTGACGCCTTACATCTGAAAGCTCGGGTCGCTGAGGTCATGGCGCTGCTAGCAGTCGGGACATTTGCCATCAGCAGCACCGTCATCCTGCAGGCTTTCCGCCGTCGTCGTCGTTCGTCCGAATAGACCCGGCCAAATAATCCCCAGATTAGACGGGTTCGTTGCCGCCCTGGGCGCCTGTCCCCAGACCTGCCTGCTGGCACTCGCGTGGGAATGAGGAGTCGCCCAGGCTTTTTCGTTGTCCGGCGCTAACTTAATCTATGCGAAGTTTCGATTTGTCATTTACAGTGATTTGACTCGAACTGTCGGGCTCAGAATACCGACCGTTCTCACACGAGGAGTACCCCATGCGTTTCAAAACAATTTGCATATCCACGCTTATGTTCGTTGCGGTCTCACTCGCCGGATCGCAGTTGCTGGCGCAATCCGCAGAGTCTAAGCCGTTCGGCCAACCCGCAAGCAAAACGCTTACGATTGTCGTCAAGGGGACCTTGGGTCCGATTTTGTCAGGACAGGATCCTCTCGGCGCCGACGGTCAAGGTGGAAAACTCACCGTAAAAGCCAGTGAATCGCTATCACCCAAGAAACATACTTCAAACTCGGCCACCTATAGTCTTCCGGCAGGCGCGATGACCGTTACCTTCGGCAACAATCAGTTTCAGACAACATCTCCTTCCACGATGACCGTGAAATTGACTAGCACGGCTGACGTACTCACCTTAGTGGCAAACGGCCCCGACCAAGTTCAGGTGACCGGTACGGCCTATCTGAAGGCGGGGAGCTGGACGTCAGCGGTGCTGAAACATCCAGCCTTGTTTAAGCCTTCTCCACAGACGCTGAAACCGGCCAAGACTGCCTCCGGACCCGGAAGCAAAGTGAAGTACACATTCTTTGGCTCGCCGACAGTTCTTGGATTGACCGGCAACGCCACTTGTAGCCAAGCAGCGGCTTCACAGGTCCCGGAAGGAGACAGCTTCTAGGCAGCATCCCGCAAAACTTCAGGTAAGGATGTCAGGAACAAGGCGGGGCTAGAACACAAAACAGCCCCGCGACACCCCGAGGAGTGCCGCCGTCGTCCTCATAGTTTTGTCGTTCTACGGCCAGCGTTTCGCGGTATCGTCCCACCCAACTGCCCGAGCGGGTTGCGGAGAGGTATTGGCGGCCGGTTGAGCCACGCGGATGGGTTGTTGAATGGTGTTGCTGCTGGCCAAAGTTGGTTTGTTGCCGGAAACCTCGCTCACGGATTCCTTGTCGTCGGATAGCAATGGCGCTGCAACTCTCAACGCCTCCACTTCCTTCTCCAGTCGGGCGAGTTCCAGCTCTTTCTGGCGCAAAACTTCGTAAACGTTCTTCATGTGTGGCACCTGGGAACGCTCTTCCTTTCAAAGCAGTTGGCCGAAGGTTATGCAGGTATTCTGCTTTTGTCAAGACCGAAGAAAGGATCACGTCGCGCCAGTCAGCGCTTTGCGCCTGCCCTTCGCGGGGTTTGGGGTGGGTGTGACTTCCTCTTGCTGCCATTGAAGCGCCAGGCTTTGCAAGTCCCCTAGAACCTTCTCAATATCCTTCATCCGCTTTGTAATTCCGTAGGTGACCGCAGGTGGAATAGTGGGCTGATAGTCGCGGAAGATAAAACCCTTTTCTTCAAGGCCACGCAGCCGTTCGGTGAGCACGCGCGAAGAGATCCCTTCAATTTGACGCTTCAAGGCTCCGAAGCGCGCCGGGCCGTTGGTAGAGAGTGCCCAGAGTACGTGCAGAGTCCATGGCTTGGTGAGCGTCTCCAGCAGTCCATGAATCGGGCAAGGTGGCGCGGGAGCCTGACGATATCGTGCCATGACCAATTTCTCTCCTTTAGTTACTTTAGAGTTCCTAGTGTACAAAAGCAATTAGTTATTTAAAGTAACCATGCAAGGGGCGACTCATCTCTTGGGTGTGCGGTTTTATCCGCTAAAAACCATAGAAACACCATTGAGGAGGGAGTCATGGCAAGTTCATCGATTGCAGCAGGTTCGAAAATCAGATACTCCACAGGCGCACAGGAAAGCACGCTCAGCGGGACCATGGTATTGGCCGGTCGGATTCTGTTGGCACTGATCTTCATCATGTCTGGTCCGCGTCACTTTACGCGGCCGGTGATTGATTTTGCCGCCAGCCAAGGTGTGCCTTTGGCGCCACTAGTCGTACCCTTGTCTGGAATCATTGCGTTGCTTGGCGGGCTCAGCATCGCGTTTGGATATCGCGCCAAAGTCGGAGCGTGGCTGCTGGTTCTGTTTCTAGTGCCCGCGACACTGTCGCTGCATGCCTTCTGGGGCATCAAAGATCCCATGGTGGCGCAGATGCAAATGGCGATGTTCATGAAGAACGTATCGATCCTGGGCGCAGCGTTGATCATTACTCAAATGGGCTCGGGTCCGTTCAGTCTCGACGGGCGACGCAACTTGGGACATTGAGTTTTTCGAGAGGCTTTATCATCGGTGAGAATGGCGAACGATCTCAATTCGGATGGAGTAGCGCCGAGGAATCAGGCTCTGCTCCCCACACTGTTCATCCCACATGGCGGTGGGCCCTGCTTCTTCATGGACTGGACCATGGGCCCTCCGGATACCTGGGTCAGGATGGCCGATTTCTTGAAGAACCTTGGCGCGTCGGTAGGACGACGGCCCAAGGCGGTGCTGGTGATTTCCGGGCACTGGGAGGAGCCGGAGTTCACCATCGGCAGTGGAATTAATCCGTCGCTCATTTATGACTATTCTGGGTTTCCGCCGCATACTTATCAGTTGAAGTATGCTGCGCAGGGCGCACCCGAGCTGGCGCTGCGGGTGCAAGAGCTGTTAAGGGCAGCAGAAATACACGCTGCGACGAACCCGGATCGCGGATGGGATCATGGGGTATTTATTCCGTTCAAGCTAATCTTTCCCGATGCAGATGTACCGATAGTCCAGATCTCACTGAAAGCCGGACTGGATCCCACGGAGCATATCGCGGCGGGAAGGGCGCTGGCACCGCTAAGAAAGGAAGATGTTCTGATTGTGGGAAGTGGCATGAGTTTTCACAATCTGCGCGGATTTCGTCCCGGAGGGGTGGTGGAAGCATCCGACCAGTTTGACCAGTGGTTGACAGATGCCGTTATCGATCCCGATTCGCGGGAGAGGAAGTTAGTGGGGTGGGCTAACGCGCCGGCAGCGCGCGAGGCACATCCCCGGGAAGAGCACCTCATTCCGTTGATGGTCGCCGCAGGCGCTGGCCGAGGCGACACCGGCCGTAAAATCTTTAGCGATCGGGTGATGGGTGCGACCGTTTCTGCTTTTCAATTTGGATGAGTCCTGCACTGGTCGGATATTCCCTGACCAGCAAGCTTTCGGCACTGGGCGTTGCTGTCGTTTGCATCATTGCCTGTTGCGATCTTGAACAGTCGAAGTCAAACTGCTAAACGCCGAGCAATCAACGATTTCCAATGGGCAAACGTGTAAGCCTTTGAAAACCGGTGTCTGGCCTGTTGCGATCTACCTCAATGCTCAGTTGCAATCCTCATCGCACAATCCAGATGCGTTGCGACAAAAGACTCTTCTAGCCCAGTCCTTTCAATGACATCAGTTCGAGAAACTTAGATCTTCGCACGCAGCTCTACATTGGCACGGTGCGTGCCTTAAGCAATAGCGGCGAGTGGCCAATAAGAAGAAAGAAAAATAGGCCCTCCGGCGAGGTGACTTATGACAGTTATTCTGGTTCTCTTCACATTCGTAACGTTCTTACTCATCGACCATTTCCATAGCAAGAAATCAATCGTGGTTCAGCCCGTAATGCAAGCCACCAAGCGCGAAGCGCCGGCGCGGATCGCGCCCAGCCTGGTTGGCGGATTCCATGTTCCCGAAAATCTCCGCTATCATCCCGGCCACACGTGGGCCCTCAGCGAGAGTCCGACACTGGTCCGCGTAGGTATGGACGATTTCGCCACGAAGCTGGCGGGCAAAGTCGAGAACATCACGCTGCCGAAACGCGGACAATGGATTCGTCAGGGACAGAAGCTGTGCACGCTGCATCGCGATGGTATAGCGGTAGACATGGTTTCGCCGATCGAAGGAAGCGTCTCTGACATCAACGAAGCGATCGCAACGAATCCGGAACTGGCGCGTAAGGACCCGTACGGCGAAGGCTGGATGGTAACGGTGCAATCCCCCGATGCCAAGACGAACTTCCGCAACCTGTTGGGTGGAGCACTTGCCCGCTGGTGGACCGAGGAGTCTGCGGGCCGTTTGCAGCGGCAGATGCCAACCTTCTCTGGAATGATGCCGGCCGGTGCCATGGCGCAGGATGGCGGAGTCGCAGTCGATAACGTGGCCAGCCAGATCCCCGACAAAGACTGGGCCGCCGTCACCAAGGAGTTCTTCCTGTCATAGGTTGTCGAGTGAGGTGAGTCACTCGCCACGCTGCCCCGGCAGAGAATATCTGCCGGGGTTTTTATGTTCTCAAACGCCCCTCAAGGTTTTGCTGCGCTGTAACCTTGGAAGCTGGACCCACCATTGGGAACAAAGTTGCCCACGATCTCGCCGCTATCGTTAATGCCTGCGGCCCGCGAATTCGTACCCTTCGCATCGTCAAACAGGACGTAAGTTCCTCCGGAGAGCACGGCGGCATGCACATTTCCCGCTGTGTCCTCCCATGCATAAACGATTGCGCCTTTATTATTGATCGCGTGGACCAAGGTGTTCACCGACGCCGCTGACGGGTCGATGGTTGTGTAATTGCCGCCGCTGTAGAGCGACGATTCACCGTAGCCAAGCGTATCCACCCATTCCACGGTCACCGTGCCCGCGTTATTGATTCCCCAAGCGTAGCTGTCCTGGGCCCCGGGAACGTCGAGCGTCGTGAAGTTCTTGCCATCGTAGATATAACCGTGATAGTTGCCGGCGGCGTCGCTGTACCACCCCGCAATCTCGCCACTGTCGTTGATCCCCTGGGCCTGTGAGCTGCTGGCATTCGGAGGATTGATGTCAGTAAACGTTCCGCCCGAGTACAAATACGCCTGCACTGCGCCTTGGGAGTTCGTGTAGTGTCCCACGATTTGTCCGGCCTTGTTGATCCCGGTACAGAACGTGCTTCCGGCTCCATTTGGGTCATCGATGTTGTTCACCACATTTCCCGCCAGCGAGAACCCGTGCTGAGTGCCGCCTTCGTCCACATAAGCGCCGACGATGGTTCCGGCGTTGTTGATATCGTAAAGTTGCGTGACCTGCGAATTGGCCACCGTGACGGTTGTGGGATTGAATGTCGTGGGTGTAGCGACATATCCAAAGGTCTCGCCGCTGGCAAAGTTGTACGAGGTTCCGGCTAACATTCCCGCATTGTTAATCTGGAAAATAATCGGCAGGTCTACAGTCTTGAATACGCCTTTGTTGTAAAGGAACCCGTAAGCGTTGCCGTAGACGTCATAGTAGGTGCCAGCGATCTCGCCGGCATCGGTGATCCCGCTGCAGGCCGTCTGGTTCGCTCCGGGATAGTTGATGACCGTGATCTTGCCTTTTGGACCACGCGAGAATCCGTGCGCCAGATTGTTGGAGTCGTACCAAACCCCTACGGTCGAGTCCGTGATATTGATCCCGTAGGTATAGACGTTGGCGGCTCCGCTAACCGTGAACTTCGTGATCTTGCCAGCTATGTCTACGAATCCCAGGCTTCCCGTGCTGTTCCCGGTCGCGCCGGCAAAGTCGCCGTTGTTATTCATGGCGAAAATCGATGTCGCGGCCTTGCCTTTTTGTACATCGAACTGGCTGTACTTCCCGCCTGTGTAGGTAAACCCGTGAAAGGTGCCATCTGCCCCGACGAAATCCCCGGCAACGGTTCCCGAATCCGTGACGCCGAACACGCGGGTGAAGTTTTTGTTCTTGGGAAAGGCAATCTTCGTGAACTTGCCGCCGGACCACACAAATCCCTCGACCGCGCCCGTGCTAAGGCCGTAGGCACCCACCACGGTCGATCCCTTGGCGTTCAGCCCGAACGCGTTGGTATAGGTCGAATTGGGATATGTGAGTTGGGCGACCTTATAAGCCTGTCCGTGGGCGGACGGGAGGGTCAGGGAGACTAGGGTCAGTGCCAATAGGGTGCCAAGTACAGTTTTTCTCCGCTGCGCCGTTTTGCAAGCTTTGGGCGCAGAAGTCGTGAACGACTTCATGGGAATCTCCTCGATTGTCAATTGCTTACGCTGGGATTTGCTCTTTGGGCGGTGGGGAACCGCCAATCGGCTGCCAAGCATTCTGGCAGAATCCCTTAGCGGCGGCAACGGCTATGAAGGGACATTTCAGGACATTTCACGTTAAGCGGGCACGAACAGCGAAGTTCACGGGATGCTACTGGATCCCCACTCTGCCGAGCTTGCGACGGCTGAACTTAAATCCACAGTCAGTGGCAGTTCTCCGTCGAGACTTACCCCAAAAAAAAGGGCGGCCAGATAGCCGCCCTCTGTTGATAGATTCACTTGACTGCTACTTCTACTTTGCTTCCGGTAGCTTGGCAAAGTCCACGTTCTGCAGCGGCACGCCGCCAACCTTCTTCCGGCCGTCGGTCCAGGTAACGTACCCGAAGCCACTTCCGGACGAGTCAGCCGCGTTCAAGGCGGTGTTGTAGTCGTAGTCACCGGCATAGCAGGACACAACGTTACCGTCGTCCTGGGCTGGCTGGGTGATTATTACACTGCTGATTGTAATCTCAGCCCCCCACGTCTTGCCGTTGTCCTTCGATTGACGGCCCACGCGCTCGTAGTTACATCCCTTATCTCCAACGTTGTTGCACGCGCTAGTGGCCTTGCGACGATCGTACCAGGAAGCGGTGACGGTGCCATCCGAGGTAGCGGACAGCGAAGGCATCCACTGCGTCTTATTAGGAGCATCCTTGTCTGTGTTGAGTTTGATAGCCTTCGACCAGGTCTTGCCATTGTCGGTCGAACGTTGGTAGAAGATGTCGCCGTGATCGCCGTTCGTCCCCGCTCCTGCGTAGGCGTAGTGGACGACGCCGCTCGGACCGACCGCCGGTTCGCCCCAGCCCATGTGCCGGATGATGGGATTGACCTGATAGAAATATCCGCAGGCTTGATCACCAACGGGATTGAACCGCGGTCCCATCGTCACCTGTTTCCAAGTTTTGCCGCCGTTGGTGGAGCTGAACATAATATTCTGACGGCTAGCGCTCCCTCCCCCGCCTTCATCCATGGTGGCGACGAATACGGTGCTGTTTTTTCCAACCGGCTTGGCGCCGCGCGGTGAGCCTGTGATCTGAACATCGCGAAGGAATGTGGAGTTGCTCAGTTGCACCGGGGTGTTCCAAGTAGTTCCGTCGTCCGAGTAGGTAACGAAAGGACATCCGCCCGCACCACAGGTAGTGGTGTAATCATTGTACGAGACATACATGCGACCGTAGGTACCGCTCGTCGGTTCGTTGTCCGCCCACATTGACTCGCGGTCATCGGCTCCGCCGTTGTGAGCGCAGGCTCCAACCTTCCAGGTTTTTCCGTCCTTGGAACTCCACAAGCCGACTCCCTGACCACCGCAGCCGGTCACCAAGTCGCCGGCGAAGAACTTCTTCAATTTGGAGTTGAAAACCACGATCGGATCGCCGAAGTTGGTGCCATGAGAGTTGTCTTCGAAGGGGAAAATTTCCGTAAAGGTCTTTCCGCCATCGGTCGAGTAGGACTGGGCGCCATAATTGTCGCCGTTAAAAGACCCGTTAGCGTTGTAATTAGCCACCACGGTCTGGCCTTTATCCGCGGTGCTGGCCGCCACCATGCTCTCGCTTCCACACAAGTCGCCGGAGGAGTTACAACCGGATGAATTACTTACGCGGATGTTGGGAGGAGCGGCTGGCTTGTGAACCACACCATTCTCCGCCGTCGTCCCTCCCCCTTGCATGATTCCGCATTCAATCAGGATGCGGCCGGCGCGCATGTTCTCCTGCGACATTAGCGTCGGGACGTTGATCTGTGAGCAGTCAACACCCATGGAAGTCGTTTGGGCTTTGGCCAGCGAGGGTTGAAATACGCACGCCGCCAATAACGCCATAGCAAGCGCAAAATAGCAGATCGTTCTGTTGATGTAGCTCTTGTTCCCCTTCATTTGTTTTCTCCTGGGTTGTTGCTTGCTGAATTTCGATCGGCCGGCGGTGATCCGGAACCAGGCATCGCACCACTTGGGACAGGAGCCACCGCAGTTCCAAAGTATTTCTCGTCCATCCAAATACCGGTCTTCTTCTTCAAACTGTTCAACATTTCTTCCAACTTCTGTCCTTGTAGCTCGCTCGTGATGGCCGCTGACACCTCTCCTAGTTGCTTCCGATCCCGCTTAACGAGCTGAATAAGAAGAAAGGATGCCGGAGTGTCTTGAATCTCAGACCACTCGCCCTCTTTGAGTGCGAAGGCGACCTTTTCCAGTTGAGGCGAGAGCTCTCCCCGGGGGAAAGTAAGTGGCTCGGGATCGAACATGCCATCGCCGGACCTGCGGAGATCATCTGCTACTTTCTGGGGGCCGGCTCCAGCGCTATATTCCTGACGAATACGGTCGGCGATGGCTCGGGCAGCCTGAGAACTTAGGATTGGTGCATCTTTGCGGTTGTTGCGCTGCTTCCAAATAAAAAGTCTGCGAATTTGTACCTGATCGTAGTCGGAGAGGTGAGCGGAGTAGTACCGGTTGATTTCCTCGAAGCTGGGCTTGGCTTGGTTCATCAAACTGTTGAACTCAGCGTCGGACAGCACCTGCAGGCGGGCGACGGCTAACTTGCGGCTGACCTCAGCACTCGAATCCAGGTGATCAGCAACGGCGAGCTGCGAAAGCATGAGCACCGAAGCGTAGTCATCCGCCAGTTTTCGACGATCTTTATCGGAGGAAGCCGCCTTTTCGCCCTCGTTTTCGCCGTTCGGTTCGATGTCGTTAATCCTGGACTCGAATTCGGCCTCAGTCACCTGAACGTTTCCAACCTTCAAAACCACACGATCTTCCGCCGGGGCGGCACTCTTAGCCTGCGACTCCGTGGTTGACCGTTGGCTGGTCTCCTGGCCTTGAGCCGGAGCGCAGAACATCCCTAGACACGGGCAGGTCACCAACAGAAATGCCATGACCCTTCCCGCACACAACACTCTCATGGGCCCTCCTGAAACTCTGAAAAATTTCTGATTGAAAACAGCCCCACGTACTCGCATTCCTCGATCCAGGTTTCGGGAGCCTCACAGAACGATCCGCAAAGGATCGCAAGATAAAGGGGAATCAACTATGCATCATAGTTAACGCTTCGTCAACAACAGACATGCGGTGAGTGCAAAGTTTTGCATCGTGATGAAAGGGGAGCTTCGAGAAGGGCGGACTTCTTTTCGGCGGATTACTCCCGCGAGAATTTAAACGGCGGTCATGAAGGGATCTGGATAAGCGTAGAAGGAATTTCTAACTCTTCCGCGGCGGGGTCAATCCCGCCGGGTCTCCCCGAACGCCAGACCTTTACGCCAGCGGAAATGAGGTTTGAGTATATGTGAGGATTCTCAACCGAAAGAGATTGTAAGAACGATCTCACCTTGGTTCTCGCTCCTTCCTTGAGAGAGCAAGCACAAGGCGTGATCGGCAAAGCGGCCTCGCCTGCATAGTCTTTGATGAGTCGCTCCGGTACGTACATCAAGGGCCGAACGATGCGAAACTCGCCTCCAGTAGAAACAGCGGTAGGCGGCAAAGGTTTTACCGCACCGGTATAGAGCATGTTACGAAGCATGGCTTCGGCGAAGTCGTCGGCGGTGTGGCCAAAGGCGATCAGGTTGCAATCCATCTTCTGCACCAGTTCGTAGACGGCACGGCGGCGATAGCGGCTGCACAGATCGCAGCCGTGAGGGATTGAGTCTCGAACCAGGTTGATGGACGGAGCGTCTTCAATCAACTGCCAGGGCACGCCGAGTTCAGCAAGGTGATCGCGAAGCCCGTCGAGCGATCCCATGAATTTGCCTTGCTCGATGGTGAATGCCTGGAGTTCGAAGCGCACCGGAGAGTGCCGCTGCAGTTCCATCAGGGCATGAAGAAGAGTGGTGCTGTCCTTGCCGCCCGAGAGCCCGACGGCAATGCGGTCGCCGGCATTGATCATGTCAAACTCGGCGATGGCGCGGCCCACCAGGCGCGTGATCCTGTCGAAATCTTTAGATCGGGACATAGCTAGAGCAATCTTACAGAATCGCGGCAGAGTAGCGGCCGAACTCTGCCGCAATTCTCGGTTGGCGATCAGGCATGAACCTTGTGCTTTTTTGACCGGGGCGTTCGGGATTCGGGTCCCTTCTCTGCTTGTTTCGGTTCTTTCCTTTTCTCCTCCATGTCGACCGAGAACAACATGAAGTGATCGAAGCTGTGGCGCCGGAAATAGCGGTGCTTGCGGAAGTCGAAGTAAATCTCAGCATTTTTCGGTAACCAAAGCTCAGTTTTGCTCTTTGAAAATTTCACCGGAGCGTAGTCGACCGTCTGATGCTGGCTGCGCAATTGGATTTCCGGGATAGGACTGACCAGTTCGGATTCCAGCCGCACGATCTGATAGGTGTCGGCCGAGATCCAGGCGCGCCCCTTCATGCTGACTGGATAAACTTTCCCGTTGATGACGTAGTCCTCGATGCGATGCGGCTTGTCGTCGCGCTGCTGGAAGTGAACCAGCCACGTCGCCTTTTCGTCCCATGTTCCCAGACCTTCGCAGGTCATGTCGAAGTCATCGCGCAAGTCGGGATGGAAGATGAAGGCCAGCGTTGGTAGACCGCGAGTCGCGATCTGATCGGGAAAATCTTCGGTGCCGGAGCGGCCGCTGCGATATTCGTCGACTAGGAATCTTCCGGGCGTAGGCTCAGCGATCGAAGCAACGTAATCGAAACGCAGGGTCACACTTTTCTTGGGGATGCCCATCTGGTCGACGTCTTCGTGATAGACATCTTCGATTGCATCAAACTTGGCCAGATCGTCGACTAGGTCTTTGACACGTTCGCCCGCCTTTGCAATCACATCGTCCGCAGGACAGGAAACGTCGGCGGCGACTTGGGGTTTAGCAGCGTCGATCGCGGCTGGACCCCAGTCCTTTATTGTAACGTCAGGCTGAGTAGCGGCCACTAGAGGCTCACGTACAACTACGGAGGACAACGACTGGTCCCCGGTTGGCATCTCGGAATTTCGCTTCTCGATCTCTGCCAGAAGCTGTTGAACCTGGGGAACATTCGGATCTGAGGGAGTGATGCGCAAGAATGTTTGCAGTGCAGCGATGGCCTCAGGATAACGCTTCAGATTAGCGAGAGCTTGCCCCAGGGAGAGTTGAGCCGCATTGGCCTGATCACCGCCACGCTCAACAGCAAACTGGGCCTGATCCTTAGCCTTGTCGTATTCCTTCAGTTGTAAATAAACGTTGGACAGAAGATAGTGAGCCATCCAGGAACTGGTATCAATGGCGACGGCCTGTTCCAGCGGAGAACGCGCTGCGATGTAGTTGTCGAGTTGCAGATCGACTCGGCCCAATAACGTGAGGGCTTGCACATTGTGGGGTGCCGCTTTGGCCGCTTCGATTAAATAATCTTGGGCGTGAGCCGCGTCGTGCTTCTCGAAATACAGGTACCCGAGCAGAAAATTCACGTCGGCGTTCGAAGGGTCTGTCTTGTGAGCGGCGCCGAGATATTTCTGCGCTTCATCGAATTTCGCAGACTTCAGCGCTGCGGAGCCGCGCAGCAAGTCCTTGCGGACTTTCGGGGAGATTTCCTTTGTCTTGACGACGTTCAGATCGATGGCTGAAGGATCTGCTTTGAGGATGACCGACATCTGGCTTGCCGTTGGACGTCCACTTGAAACGAATTGAGCGTGAACTGTGAGATACCCCAGAGCGCTCACGGCGACGTCGTAGACTCCGGCTCCCAAGTCAACGAATGTCACCAGACCCTTATCTCCGGTGACTTGGGCTAGCATGATGTTATCCGCTTTGCGGGTGACTTGAACCAAAGCTTGCGAATCAAAAGGTTTTCCCTTGTCGGTATGCACGGTCAGCATTAGGACGGACGCTTTGGTGACCACCATCGCTGGCTGACCGGAGGAGTCCAGTGGCGATGCCGGGGTTCCAGAAACACTTGTGCCCTTTTGCGCAAACGCACCGGGTGAGAGGGAAAATAAACCTAGGACAGCAGACACAATCAGCCCACGCGAACTCATGGAATCCTCCTGGAACGGCCCGGTAGGGGAGAGTTGCAGTAGTTTCTCATTGGTCAGCAAACCGGTCAATGCGATTCGACGGTAATCGCCCATAGGTGCGATCTTCCCTCCCAGGTTTGCCCCGTGCAAAGATGGTCGGAAATGTGTTGGAATGCATCAAAGGGTCATGAGCGAGACCGAGATTTTCGACGAGAAATACCAGGTCGTTGCGGTAGACGATCAAAGTCTGGTTTTGCGTGGAGTCAAGAGCGGGAAAATGATTACGATCAATAGTGCCGACTCGCAAATCCCGATTACTCCGGAAGAGTACCCCGTCGGCAAATTGGTGAAATTGAGCGACCCATCGGCGAACCCAGCGGATTAGTCTCGGGCCTACGCAGCGGAGTCTGGCCCGTCCACGAACAAATTGTTAATTACTGCACTATTAGCATACCTCCTTATTTTCTATAGGTTGCGGCTGTGATCCGAATCACAATCCGTTGTGGTAAGGGTCACGGCTGGAAAAAGGTGTCTAGCTGACACTGGCTACAGAGGAAATCCAGGAGATCGGTCATGATGCTGCTCTACCGACTCGTACGCCTAATTGAGGCTCACTCCCAAGCGCTTGCCAGCTGCCTTCTCACCAAAGTTCAAGAGTCCGAGCACACCAAAGACTTCCGGAATGTTCCCCCCGAAGAGCTTCGGGAGCGAGTTTACGAAATCTATCGCCATCTCGGCGATTGGCTGCTAGGAAAGACCGAATTCGATATCGAAAAGCGGTATCTTGAGATTGGCGGTCGGCGGGCCCAGCAACATGTGCCGCTCAGTCAGGTCGTTATGGTTATCACGCTCACTAAAGAGAATTTGTGGGAGTTCCTGCGCAAAGAGTCTCCACTAGACCGGCCGGTCGAGGTGTTCGGCGAACTGGAGATGTTGCAGTTGCTTGAGCAATTTTTTGACAAAGCAATTTTTTACGCCGCCGTTGGGTATGAGCGAGCAACCGAAACGACGACGTTGAGCAAGGTCGTTTAGAAAAAAGGATACGCAATGTCTTGGCAGATCGAATACCGCAAGAAGCTCCGAACACCGGACGAAGCGCTACGCTGCGTGCAGTCGGGCATGAGGGTCTATATCCAGCCAGGTTGCGCCGAGCCAGAGACGCTCGTGGAAGCGCTGATCAGGCGAGCACCCGTCGTGCAGGACGTCGAGATCGTCCACATGATGACGCTGGGTTGCGCACCGTACGTAGCTCCAGAGATGGCCGGACATTTCCGTCACAACGCGGTGTTCATCGGGGCGAATGTTCGCCAGGCCATCAATGAAGGCCGTGCGGATTACACGCCGATTTACCTGAGCGAGATCGAGAGTCTGTTTGAAAACGGGGAAATGCCTCTGGATGTGGCTCTACTGGAACTTTCCCCACCAGACTCGCATGGGTTCTGCAGTTTTGGAGTCGGTGTTGACACCTCGCTAACGGCGGCCAAATGCGCGCGTTATGTGGTGGCACAAATCAACGATCAAATGCCGCGCACCTATGGCGATAGCTTTATCCATGTCAACGAGCTGGACGCAATTGTCGAGTCGTCACGTCCATTGTGTGCCTTGAAGAGGCCGGAGATTTCGGAACTGCAGGTGGCAATCGCGCGCAACGTAGCCGGCTTGATCGAAGATGGCTCTGTGCTACAGACCGGAATCGGCGGCATTCCGGACGCTGTATTGCCTTTTCTGATGGATCGCAAAGATCTGGCAGTTCACAGCGAACTGGTTTCAGACGGAGTCATTCCCCTGATCGACGCGGGTGTGATTACGGGCGCGCAAAAGAACTTCAAGCCCCGCAAGATTATCGTGGGATTCTGTCTTGGCACGAAGCAGATGTTCGACTACGTGGATAACAATCCAATTTTCGAATTCCATCCTACCGCTTACGTGAACGACCCGGGACTTATTGCGCGGAACGACAAGATGGTCGCTATCAACTCCGCTCTGCAGGTCGATATGACGGGGCAAGTCTGTTCTGACTCGATCGGTAACCAGTTTTACAGTGGGATAGGCGGGCAGGTGGACTTTCTTCGTGGAGCGTCCCGATCCAAAGGAGGGAAGCCGATTATCGCTATCTCTTCAACAGCGAAAAGTGGCGCGATTTCGCGGATCACACCGATGTTGAGTCCAGGCGCGGGAGTAGTGACTTCGCGTGGTCTGGTGCGCTACGTCGTGACCGAATACGGCGTCGCCTATTTGCACGGCAAGAGTATTCGGGAGCGGGCGAAGGCCTTGATCGATATCGCTCACCCTAAGTTCCGCGAAGAGCTTTACGAGTATTGCGAGAAGACTAAGTGGCTGCAGCGGCCGGTTGCCGATGCTGTCACGACGAGGTGAGATATGGCGGGGCAAGCACGCGGTAACGTGACGGTGAACGTGGACGAGTGCAAGGGATGCGGGCTATGCGTAGAGTCCTGTCCCCCCAAGTGCATGGAACTGATGCCGGAGTTGAGTTCGTACGGCGTCCATGCCGCAAGCTACACGGGACAAGGATGCACCGGCTGTGGAATCTGCTTCTATTGCTGTCCTGAACCTGGAGCGATCACTGTGTATCGCCTGACGCCCCCGCTCAAAGTGGTTCCAAAGATCCCGGGAGGCGATCATGCGGCAGCTCTGTAAAGGCAACGTCGCGGTAATTAAAGGGGCGATCCTGGCCGGATGCAAAGCATACTACGGATATCCCATTACCCCCGCCAGCGAGATCGCCGAAGCGGCCGCCCTCTACATTCCGCAGGTTGGCGGAACATTTCTGCAGGCAGAAAGCGAAGTCGCCGCCATCAACATGGTGTACGGCGCAGCTGCGGCCGGGGTCCGCGTCATGACCGCATCCTCTGGCCCCGGCCTCAGCCTAATGCAGGAAGGCATGTCTTACTTGGCCGGAGCGGAACTGCCCTGTGTGGTGGTGGACGTGGTGCGGGGCGGCCCTGGTCTAGGGAATATCGCCCCCGAACAAAGCGATTACTTCGCCATGGTGAAAGGTGGCGGCCACGGAAACTATCGGAATATCGTGCTGGCACCGGAGTCGGTGCAGGAAATGGCAAGTCTTACCGCGCTAGCGTTCGATCTGGCGGACAAATACCGCAACCCGGCAGTGATTCTGACCGATGGCTTTGTGGGGCAAATGATGGAGCCGCTCGAACTGGATTATAAGGACCCCGAAATTCCCGACAAGCCTTGGGCGGTAAAGGGTACGCATGAGACCCGAAAGAACCTGATCAGCTCTATTTTCCTCGAACCTGACGATCTTGAGGAACACCAACGAAAGCTGGAGGCCAAATACATTCGCGCGCAGCAAGCTGAGACACGGTACGAGGTTTACCGCACCGACGATGCAGAGATTTTGCTGGTTGGGTTTGGCATCGTGTCCCGCGTCCTACGATCAACTGTAGATGCTCTGCGAAAAGAGGGCGTGCGGGCTGGGTTGTTCCGTCCGATCTCACTTTGGCCTTATCCATCGTCCGCACTGACTGAGGCTGCGTCCCGAGTGCAAAAGGTACTGGTCGTCGAGTTGAGCAATGGACAGATGGTGGAAGACGTGAGACTCACATTGAACGGTAGGGTGCCGGTAGAGTTCTACGGTCGGGTCGGCGGCAACGTGCCGTCAGTGGAAGAGCTGCACGCGCAGGTGGTTAATCGGGTCGCGGCGCTAGTGTAACCGGGGAAAAGGACAACGACGATGGCTGGCGAAAAAGAAACGATTCAGATTGATCCAGAAGTTATCAAGAATGGATACGAAGTCGTGCACTCGAAGTCGCCGTTGTTCTACGACGAATACGAGCGAAAATCCGAACTCAAACATCAGACGCATTACTGTCCTGGCTGCGGGCACGGCATCGTGCATAAGCTGATTGCCGAGGCTCTCGAAGACCTGGGAGTTCAAGAGAAGACCATCTTCGTCAGCCCGGTGGGCTGCTCGGTCTTTGCTTACTACTACTTCGACGTAGGCAATGTACAAGTAGCACATGGGCGGGCTCCCGCTGCGGCGACCGCGCTGAAGCGCGCATGTCCGGACAGTACCGTGATCTCGTATCAGGGAGACGGTGATCTAGCAGCAATTGGGACGGCTGAGATTGTGCATGCGGCAAACCGCGGCGAAAAGATTTCGGTCTTCTTCGTCAACAATGGAATCTACGGAATGACGGGCGGCCAAATGGCTCCCACGACACTGATTGGCGAGAAGAGCACCACTTCTCCCTTTGGACGACGCTCCGGGAACGAGGGGTATCCCTTGCACATGGCGGAGATGCTGGCGACTTTAGAAGCGCCGGTCTACATCGAGCGTGTCGCACTCTCGGACAACAAGAACATCATGAAGGCGCGGCGAGCAGTGCGCAAAGCGCTGGAACTGCAGCGAGAGGGTGCGGGATTCACTTTTGTGGAAATTCTATCTCCGTGTCCAACCATTTGGGGCAAGGATCCCACCGAGGCGCGAAAGTGGATCGCCGAAAAAATGATTCCTACATTCCCGTTGAATTCCTTCCGAGACCGGAAGGCGGAGCTACCGGTGGGCAACGAGCCTCCACAACGCACGGTTCCTGAAGTTCTGGACATCGTTCCGAAAACCAAATCGAGTGAGGTCGCTCCTCCGTCCGCGCATCATCATCACTTTAAAGATTTCACTATTAAGGTGGCTGGATTTGGCGGGCAGGGAATTTTATTGTTGGGCCAGTTGCTGACTGAAATGGGCATGAGGGAAGGACTCGAAGTCAGCTGGCTGCCTTCCTACGGCCCTGAGATGAGGTCGGGCAGCGCGCATTGCCATGTGTCGTTGTCGAAAGAGCGGGTGGGATCGCCGCTGGTTTCGCGACCGGACGCGTTAATTGCCATGAATGAGCTCTCGTTACGGAAATTCGCATCACAGACGGCACCAGGAGGCATCATCCTATATAACGGCGCGGCTCTGCCTGCAGATTTTGCCATACCGGCGGCTCGAGTGATCTGTATTCCAGCCTCGGAAATAGCCGACAAACTGGGGTCGGCGAAGGCGGCCAATATCGTTATGATGGGAGCTTTGCTCGAAGACACGGAGTGCTTGACCTCGAGCATAGCTCTGCAAGTCATAGAAGACAAGGTGAAGAAAGTCGCTATGCTTGAGATCAACCGCAAGGCGCTTACCGCAGGTCGGCAGTATATCGATCACGAAGCGCATGTCGGAGCCGTCAGTCAACCGGATGGCTGCGGAGAATAGTCTTCGGCGGCGCGACTCTTTGAGAACCGTCGAATTCGGGGTCCGGTTCGTTGCGGACTCTAACAGCGCGGTTAATCCCTCGATTTTGCCGGTTGGTCCCCCAACCTGTCCGATTAGTTACTTTTTCAGAATAAACCTCTTAACTTTTCGGGAGTTTCTGCGTCTAACTAACCAAGAACAGAGTCGTTGTGTAGTCCAAGGATTCAGGGACGCCGGCGATTCGATAGAACCCGCTAAGAAACAAGGATGGAACGAATCGAATTGAGTTTGCGTATCCAAATGTCAGGATGGGTGCGCGCCATAATTTAACGCGCGTACTGGGTGCCTTGGAGGCAGTTATGCAGGTCGGGCAGAATGGGAACGGGGTGAGCGATGCAGTATTTCCGCAAGTTCGAGATCCGCACGTGGTCGAGGTAGTGAAGACTGCGCACGAAGAACTGCGGCAATTGATGCGGCAAAGGGCCGACATCATGAAACGTATTGGTACGCTGAAGCAGACTATCGCCGGGTTGGCCAACTTGTTCGGCGATGAAATCCTTGGCGAAGATTTGCTCGAACTGGTCGATCGCAAAACCGGCGGTCGTCAGCCAGGGTTCACCAAGGCCTGTCGAATGGTGCTGATGGAGGCGCAGCGGCCGCTCAGTGTACGCGAAGTCTGCGAACAGATTCAGCAACGTCTGCCGGCCATCTTGGCCCGGCACAAAGATCCCTTGGCGTCAGTCACCACGGTTCTGAATCGCCTGGTGGACTACGGTGAAGCCAAGAGCGTTCTTCGCGAGAATGGCCGCAGGGCATGGGCGTGGGTGTCGGAAGCGCCAGCTATGGTTCCGGCTGAGAGCTACATGACCAGAACCGCGTAGGATTTTGTTCCCCACCCCGGATGCAGGCATTCGAGGGTGGGGCGATCTCCTCTGATGTCGTCCACTAAATTTATATTTCTGCTCGTGAGTGATCTCGCGATTTCTTGCCAATCACAGAGAGCCCTTGACGCGACCCTCCTTCGAGAGTACATTCATGCCCGTCAGTAGGCCTCTCGTTCGAATTCTCCGGGATTTTACGGAGGTTTACCAATGTTGTCTCCCTCGTTTCGCAGCGTCCTTGTCTTCTGCCTAGCCCTTACTTGCCAAAGCCTTTCACTCGCCCAAAACGTCTGGACCTGGCACAACGACAATAACCGGACCGGATGGCAGCAAAGCGAATACACTTTGAACGCAGGCAACGTCACACAGACGGGATTCGGCTTGCTGTGGCAGTGGCCCGTGCAAGGGTTCGTTTACGCGCAACCACTTGCTTTTACCCTCCATCAAAGCGTTGGCAATTGTGCGAATCCCTGCAGCCTGGTTTTCATCGCAACCGAGAAGGACATGCTCTACGCCTTCAACGCCGCATCAAGTTCGCAGACCCCAATCTGGAGCGTAAATTTGGCCGGCCAGCTTGGCGGTGGTACGTACATTGATTGCGCAAACCCGCCGTCCAATTTCCATTGGTGTGAAAATGGCGGCACCTCGGTACTGGGACATTACGTCGGCATCACTGGGACCCCGGTGATCGACAGCTCTAGCAATACCCTGTATGTTGTGGCAGCGGCGGCAATTCCAACAGCTCCGCTAGCTTACTATTTTCTTTTCGCGGTCGATATTACATCGGGAAACATCAAGGCTTCGACGGTGATTAGCGGTTCGGTCTCAGGTCAGGCGCCCTCCGGCCTGTGTGGTCAAACTCACGGCGGAAGCACCGATGTCTTTGATGTAAATCATATTCAACGTTCCGGACTACTGCTTCTGAACGGCAAGGTGTACATAGCATTCTCGTCCGGCCCGGTACAGGGTGAGGGGGAGTTTAACAACGGCTGGCTGTTCGGTTACCAGCTCGGCGGCAACTCCCTCACGCAAACCGCCATATTCAACACGACACCGAATGGGACGGGCGGAGGCATCTGGATGTCTGGCGCGGCGCCGGCTTCCGACGGTAGCTACATCTACCTGACCACTGCCAACGGCACCTTTGATCTGGTGGCGCCGTCCGGGGGCTTTGTCAGCACGGATACAGGGGATACCGTTTTGAAGCTGACCCCGCCGAACTCTCCATTGGTAACTCCTACCATTGCCGACTACTACTCGCCGTTCGACGTGTTCAACTACCCGCCGCCGAGTGGGGGCGGCCTTTGCGCCAACGATGAGGATTTCGGCTCCGGAGGTGTTTTGCTCATCCCAGACGTTTTCTACAATAGCAAAAACCTGGTGGTCAACGCCGACAAGCAATCGAACATTTATGTTGCCGATCGCACAAATCTGGGAGGATTGAACCAGAGTTCGAATTGCACAAACAACTTCAACAACATTCAGTGCATCACTTCGCCGCCCATACCGTCGAATGATCCTGGGCAGGGGTATTGGGCCAGTCCCGCTTACTGGAAGTACATGAGCGGAGGTGCGACTAATTACATGCTGTACTATGCGCCAACTACCGAGACGAAGACCGTCGCTCCCAAGACGCTGAACGGCTACCAACTGCGGACAACTGGGAGTTCAGGACCGGTTCCATCGGCATTTGCCAGCTCGTTCGATCCCGTTGGCCAGCAGGCCGTTCTTTTTTGCAGCTATTCCCCGACTCCTTCAGGGTCCTCCGACGGCGCTGCATCTACCACCGGAATTGTCTGGGCAATTGAGCACCAGAACTCGCGAAATCCGACCGATTGCAACGGCTCGCCAGGCCCGGCAGCTTTACATGCATTCGCTGCAGTGCCTACTTCGTCGAATCTCACACAGCTTTACAACAGCGGAACCACCTCAGCAAATAACCACATCGGGCATTGGATAACATTCTCGACTCCAACTGTGTTCAAGGGCCAGGTATACATGGGGACGCAGACCGAGGTAGATGTTTTTGGATTGTGCAGCAGCCAGTCCAGCGGGTGTATGCAATAGGGGACGATGGGAAATTTATGAGGGCACTGCTAGTAGCTTTTTTCGTCGTTGTCGTGGGCGGCGGGTATCTTGCGTCTCAAAGGACTCCGGTCGAGGTAGCCCAACCGCCAGGTTCAGTAAAACCTGACGCTTTAACCTGCTCCGGTCCTCCCTGCGTGCTTGCGCCGACGCAGGCCTCGGAAGGGGGAAACGTAGTGACGGATTCTCCAATCGTTGCCAACCCAGCGAACCATAAAGAGCTGCTTCTCGGCAGCTTCGACGCCAACTGCTCGCCCGGCGCCGTGGGGTTCCATCTTTCCACCGATGGAGGTTCCAAATGGCAACGGGTATTGTGCATGCCCTTCATCTATACCAAGCAATTCGTATATGTCCCTCTCGATGAGCCATCCGTGGGTTATGACCACAGAGGGAAAAGCTATGTCGCTGGCCTTTACTTTGACAACGAGGGAATGGGAAACGGTTTTGTAGCTGTGCAAAGTTCCCGGGATGGAAATCAATGGAGCGAGCCGGTCCTGGCCCTTGGCAATAGGGGGAAGCCAAGCCCGTTCGATGCTTCGATGGCGGTGGACGACAATCCAAGTAGTCGCTGGTTGAACAATGTCTACGTTTCCGGGATTGGACCGTTCCATTCCGAAAATGGCAAGAGTCAGGTGTTCGTCTCACATTCGAGCGATGGCGGCAAGGAGTGGGTCCAAGTGCCAGTTGATCCCGTACAAGTGTTCCCCGAAGAAGATACGTTTGCACGCATAGCTGTCGGAAGAGTAGGGGTGCTTTATGCGAGTTGGGGGTACTGCAAAGGAAAGAGGGTTCAAGGGGGAGGCTTGTGCCCAACGGTCCACGTCATGTTCTCCAAGTCTGGCGACGGGGGTAGCACTTGGTCTCAGGCGAAGCGGATCGCTGTAGTTGGAATGCCCCATTATTGGCAATTGCCCAACACAAAATATGGTGAACGGGTTTACAACTATCCGATGATCGCCGTGGATAACGGCAACGCACCGTACTCGGGAAATATCTATATCGCGATGTACACCTGGACTGGAACCTACCTGCGCGTGCAAGTCATTCGCTCGTCCGACGGCGGTAAAACCTGGTCCCAGCCCGTGCCGCTGGCTCCGAAAAGCGATACTCACGACCAGTTCTTTCCCGCCGTTTCCGTTAATTCCAAAGGCGTGGTGGGCGTGAGCTGGCTCGACCGGCGCAACGACCCGGCGAATCACGACTATCAGGCTTTCGCTGCATTCTCTACGGATGGCGGCAAGACTTTCTCCAAGAACTGGCAGCTGACGCAGGCTTTCTCCGATCCCGATGCAGATGGAGAGAGCTATCGCTGGATGGGTGACTACACCGGCAACACCTGGATGAATGACAACCTCTTCATCGCCGCTTGGATGGACAGCAGCAATGGGGTCGATATGCAAGAAGTTGTGGGCGGCGTGCGTCTGAAGTAAAGATCATCTGCGATCCTTACGCCGGCAGCAACATCCCCTTCTCCAAATGACGCGTCACATGCGCGTAGGACGCCGCATGGGGATCGTGTGTCACCATCACGATGGTCTTCTGGAAGTTCTCATTTAAGCGTTTCAGAATTTCAAGAATCTCCGTTGCGGAGTGACTATCAAGGTCGCCAGTCGGTTCGTCCGCAAGGATGAGCGTCGGATCGCTGACAATGGCGCGAGCGATCGCCACACGCTGTTCCTGTCCGCCGGAGAGTTGCTTCGGCAGGTGGTTGACGCGTTCTTCGAGTCCAACGAGTTTGAGCGCGGTCATCACGTGGTCGCGGCGCTGCTGAGCGTTAAGTTTTGTGAGCAGCAGCGGCAATTCCACATTCTCGAACGCGGTGAGTACGGGAATCAGATTGAACGTCTGGAAGACATACCCGATGTGCTCGTTGCGCCAATGGGCGGATTGCGAATCGTTGAAACTGAAAATGTTCTTTCCCAGGACCAGAAGCTCACCGTTGGTGGGACGGTCGATCGCCGCAATCATATTTAGCAAAGTGGTTTTGCCCGAACCGGAGGGCCCCATCAGAGCCAGGAACTCGCCTTGAGCAATTTCAATCGAAACGTCGTCGAGAGCTTTGACTTCAAACGCATCGCGCTTGAAAATCTTGCTAACATTGCGCACCTGAACGACTTTAGTTTGGGTAGCGGTATTCGTGAGAGTAGCAGTGCTCATGATTATCCCTTAATCTTGATTTTGTCCCCATCTTTCAAATTCTCCGGAGCGGATGTTATTACGTTCTCGCCTCCTACCAATCCCTGCACTAGTAACCCGCCACTCCGTTGCGAGACGACCTGCACCTCGCGCATCAGGGCCTTTCCATTGAATGCAAGATAAACAACTTTCTTGCCGTCGCGATCGCGGACTGCGGTAGTCGGAACGAACACACCAGACGGTTGTGAGTTGTTATCTTTTTTCTCGGTCGCAAGAAACTTAACCGTGGAGTTCATCTCCGGACGAAGGTAGGAATCCGGATTGAGAATCTGTACCTTCACCTGCACCGTCGCTTTTTGACGGTTGGCCTCGGGCGACATCTGGGCAATTTCCCCGTTGTATTTGCGATCAGGAAATGCGTCGACTGTGACGATTCCTTTTTGATTCGGGCTGAGTTTGGCGAAATCATCCTGCGCGATATCGAGTTCCACCTGAATGTCGTTGAGATCGGCTAGAGCTACGACCGAACCTTGCGGTCCGCCCTCAGCGCCGCTGGCAAATCCAGAAGTGATGAGCTCGCCCTTTTCCGCGGTGCGCTCGAGAATCGTTCCGCTCACTGGCGCCTTGATGAGAGTGGCATCCAGCAAGGACTTGGCGTAGGCTTCCTGACCTTCGGCCTGCAAGAGCGCGCCTTTGGCGCGTGCGATTTCTTCCTGGCGCGGGCCGATCTTGTACATGCGGAAGGCCTTCTCCAGAGAATTCACACGCTGTTGGTCGGAATCGAATTTTGCGGTTGCATCGTCGAGCACCTGTTGCGCCACGACTCCTTGAGAGGCTAGTTCGCGGTTCCGATCAAGAGTGAGTTTGTCATTGACCAGAGTGGCGCGAGCTTCATCAAGATTGTGCTGCGCCTGGTCAATTTCTTCGGGTCGCGAACCATTTTGAAGCTCTAGTAGATATGCCTTGGCATTTTCCGTGGCTCCCCGCGCCTGATCGTACTGAGCCCGGAATTCCTCGTCTTCGAGGCGAACCAGAACCTGTCCCTCTTTGACCTTGTCACCCTTTTCGACGCCGATCCAGGCCACACGACCGGTGACTTTGGAGTTCACATTGATCTTGTGATGGGCGACGATGTATCCGCTGGCAGAGAGAACGATGCCGCCGACGTCAGTGCTTTCAGCAGCAGCTCGCGTAACTTGGACCTCCTGCTCGGCGGGCGAGAGGAGTCGGTACGCTAACGCGGTGACGCCAAGCAACAAGACCGCGGCGATTCCGCCCACAATGATGCGTTTGGCCCAAGGTGATGCCTCCGCGCTGGGAGCGGAGCGGTCAATCCGCAAGCCCTGTAGTTCTTCGTGTTTCGAATCAATCGGCATAGTTACTAAATCCCTAAGAAAACAGGCGATTGGCCTGATGCTGTTCCTACTCGTGGCTCAGTCTTAGTCGCGTAGTGCGGTCAAGATGTCTTTTCGCGCTGCATGCCATGCGGGAGCGATTCCTCCGAACAAACCCATCACCACGGCAAACACAATCGCGATACCCACAACGAACGGAGTCATGCGCAAACTGAAGACAACCTCGCTGAACGTCACAGCGTTCGACGTGCCGGTTGTCATTCCGTTGAAAGGTAGCATCAGGATAATTCCCACCGCGGCCCCGAGCAGCGACAAAACAACGGACTCGAAGACGAACGATGTCAAGATGCTGGGACGTGAAAATCCGATCACCCGTAAAGTCGCAATTTCGCGAGAACGGTAAGCGACGGCAGCGTACATCGTGTTCATAGCGGCGAAACTCGAACCGATCGCCATGATGATTGCCACGACCCATCCGATGTATTTGATGGGTGCGCCGGAGCTCGTTTGCTTGGCGTAGTATTCGGTTTCCAGCACGCCTTCGAGCTTGAGACGCTGATCGTCGCTCACGCGGTTTTTCAGTGCGTCGGCACTTACGGGATCGGTAGCTCGTAGATATGCCGAAGAGAACCCACCCTGGCGATCGAAGTCGGATGCCATCTGATTCACATCTCCCCAGACCTCCGACTCGTAGGCCGATCCTCCGGCGTCGAACACGCCAACCACCGTCCAGGGGCCTTTGCCGAATTGCATCGTGTCGCCAATATTGGCATGTGCAAAACGTTTCTGGATGGATTGGCTAACCACGACCTCGCGTTGCCCAGGAGTGAACCAGCGCCCCGCTGCGAGCTTCACCTTTGGACGCAATTCCAGACCGTCAGGCATCATGCCGCGCACCGTGACGTTCACTTCGCCGGTGCCGTCTTTGCGTGGCAGCACGATCACTACCACCCATTCACCCGAAGTCATCGGTTCGCCGTGACTGTCTTTCGCGATTCCTGGCAGATTCCTGAGGGTAGGGTACAGAGATGCGTCGAAGCCACCCGATAGTTCAGCCTGGGAGCCTTTTCGCAGCACCAATACGTTCAGGGGATCGCCGCTGGTGACGAAGGCGCGGTCGAGTCCCGCGAGCAACGCCATCAGAAAAATCGCGGTGGTTACGGTCAGGGCGATGCCCAGCGACGTCATGAGCGTCAGGCCCTTACGCAGCTTCAAGTTCCGAAGGTTGTACTTGAATGGTATCGCCATATTTATTCCTGATCTAACCGATGTGACGCAATCCCTCCACAATATTCATGCGAGAGGCGTTGTAGGCCGGCAAGCACGCGCTGATAAAACCTACCGAGGCGGCAACTAGAAGGGCGGCGATCATCGTCGGAATCGTGACCGACAAACCGCTGGGCATGCCGATCGCGGCAGGTGAATGGATAAGGAGTTGCACGGCCCCCAGCGCAGCCATGATTCCCAATAGCCCTCCGGCAAGCGACAGCGCTACTGCTTCTCCGACGAACAACGACAGCACTGTCTTTGCAGTAAATCCTAAGGTCTTCAGCATCGCTACCTCACGGGTCCGGCTGCGAATCGACATTGCCATCGTATTCGCAGAAACCAGCAAGATTGCAAACACGACGGCTCCGCAGATGCTGAGAATGAAGGCCTTCACGTTTCCAAGAGTTGCCACAAACGAGAGTTGGAATGCATGTTCCGTCTCGCTTTTCGTCGGAGCTGGAGAACTATGAAACATGTCGTCAATCGCGGCCGTGATCCTGGGTACGTCTTCGGCGGATGCCACTCGGGTGTCATAAAATCCAGCTCGCCCTTTGAACCAGTCCACACCCTCTTCCAGATACTTGTAATTGAAATACAAAGTATTCTGGGGCGGATCGCGATGATAGATGCCACGAATCGTCAGTTCGAGGTTGATCGGGAAAATTGAACCTTTGAGTGTGATGCGGTCTCCGAGTTTCCAGCCATACTTTCTAGCCAGAGTTTCGTCGACCATTGCACCCGCCCGATCATGAATCCAGGCCTGAGCTTGCTCCGGCGGCAGGATTTTGTCGGAGGCCACCTTGAGGTACTCTTCTGGATCCGTCGCCATTTGAGCGAAGAAATTCTGCGGCTTGTCGTCTTTATAGACTCCACCAAACCAGGTCATCGGCACGATGGCCACGACCCCTGGCATACTGCGAATTTTGTCCCGATAATAACCAGGCAAGAAAAATGCTAGCGAGACTCGATGCCGCGTGATGATGCGTTTCGCCGAGTCGGGCGCGCCCTGATCGATGTAAAAGGTTCGCCAGATCGTCATCATCAAGGTAAGCAGCAGCAGAGAAAAGCCAATACTCGCGACCGTCAGCGCGCTACGGCGCTTGTTGCGAAAGGCGTTTCTGACGACAAAGCTGCTCAAAGTCATAATTAAGAATTACCCGATGTGCCTTAGTCCCTCGACTATGTTGATTTGCGAAGCATGATAGGAGGGAATGATCGAACTCAAGAAGCCGACAACGCCCGCGACAATCATGGACACAATCATGATTCCTGGGCTCACAATAATGGGGAAGAACCCACCCGCCGCAGGCGAATGCGAGAAGGCGTAGACCAGTCCATAGCCGCCGATCGCACCGAAGATGCCACCGACCAGCGAAAGCGCGACGGCCTCGCCTACAAATAATCCGAGAATGGCGTGGCGAGTAAAGCCCAGGGTTTTTAGGACCGCCACTTCCCGGGTACGCTCGCGAATAGACATCGCCATGGTGTTCGCGGAAACCAGTAGCGTGGCGAACACCACAGCCGAACAGATACTCAAAATGAAGGCCTTTAGTTCCCAAGCATAGCGACGAATTCCAGCCCGAAGGCTTTCTCGGTTTCTGTTTTCGTCGGCTGCGGCGAGTTATGAAAAGTGTCATCGACAGTGGCCGCAATTTTTGTCACGTTCTGCGGCGAGTCAGCAAGAATTCCGAAGGTGCCAGCCGTGCCCTTGAAAAACGCAATTGATTTTCGACATACTTGCTGTTGAAGTAGACGGCCTGGTCGTCTGGCTTCGAACTGAATATTCCCCGGATATTCAGTTCCAGATTAACGGAATAAATCGTGCCTTTAAGAACAATTCGGTCACCCAGTTTTCAACCGAATTTCTTGGCAAGAGTGTCGTCAACGATGGCGCCTTGCCGATCATGCTGCCAATCTTCCAATTCTTTCGACGACATGGTGATGTCGCGGTACACCTTAAAGAACTCTTCCGGATCGGTACCGAACTGGGCGAAGAAATGCTCCGGCTTATCGTCGATGTAGAGGCCGCCGAACCAGGAGACGGGTACCACCCCGACGACGCCGGGAATGGAGCGAATTTTGTCTCGATAATAAATGGGCAATGCGAAAGTCAGCGACACCTTATGGCGCGTAATGAGCCTTTCATTGGATTCCGCGCTCCCGTCATTCATATAGAAGCTTCTCCAAAGCGTCATCATCAACGTCAGGAGGAGCAGCGAAAACGAGATACTGAGAACCGTCAAAATGCTTCTGCGCTTGTTGCGGAACGCATTCTTGCTGACAAACCGGGTCAGGGTCATGAACGAACTCCTTGAGAGAAAACGGCGGCGCGATTCCCTTGAACTGGATTGGTGTAAAGCATAGCTGATCGTTCCGCCCTCAACAACAGAAGCAAGTCCCAATTCAATGGTCGCCGGAGCGGCTTGGCCTGACCAGTGGGGATCGTCATCAGCCGCCAGTGACAAATGTCATCCGGCAAGAACGGTTCTGTTGATTAAACGATTCCCCCGGGGAAAGGTTATGTGGAAAGCCACAAAAAAGTGTTCGCTAGTAGGAAACCGAA